>NZ_WNDO01000025.1 GCF_009912395.1 Luteibacter sp.
ACAAAGTTGTTCAGGTCGATGTCATCGAGCCGCCGCCGCCCCCGCCGCCCCCCCCGCCACCGCCGCCGGAACCCCCGAAGCAGCCGCCGCCGAAAATCATCCAGCAGGTGAAACAGCCGCCTCCGCAACCGCCGCCGCCGGCTCCGCCGCCGGCCGTGGACGAGGCGAGCTCGAATCCCGTTCCGGCACCGCCGCCGGCGCCTCCCGCGCCGCCGCAGCCGCCGGCGGATATCGCGCCGAGCGAGAATCTGTCGTACCGTCAGCGTAATCCGCCAAAGTATCCGCCGCAGGCGGTCCGTCAGCGGCATGAAGGTACGGTGGTACTTCTGGTCCTCGTGGGTGTCGACGGTTCGCCGAAGGACATCCAGATCGACCAGTCGAGCGGTTTCCGCGAACTGGACAAGGCAGCGCAGGATGCGGCCAGGAACTGGCGATTCAACCCGGGCAAGCGAGGCGGTCAGGCCGTCGAAGGCTATGCACGTGTCCCCGTTACGTTCAACCTAAACCAGCTGTAAGTTAGTCCTCACACTTAACTTACATCTCCGTTAATGTTTGATTTACCCAAGGGTAGCGTTATGTTGCAAGACACCTCCGCTCAGCCTGCTAATCCAGGTCAGAACTCCAACGCCGATGCCCTCAAGCAGATGGGCTTCGACCACCTCATTCACAACTTCGACCCCCTGGGTTGGATCGTGTTCGTGGTGCTGGTCGTGATGTCCGTGCTTTCGTGGTACTTCATCGTCGCCAACTTCATCCGTAACAGCCTGGTGCGTTCGCGCGCCGACAAGGTCATCCAGGGCTTCTGGAACACCGCGTCGACCCAGGAAGCCATCCGCGTGCTCGAAGAGCAGCCGAAGGGCGAACCGTTCTCGAAGATCGCCCTCGACGCCGCTTCGGCCGTTGCCCACCACCAGCAGGCTGCTGGCGGTCGCCTCGCCGAGTCGCTGTCGCGTTCGGAATTCGTCGATCGCGCCCTTCGCCAGGCCGTGGCTCGTGAGAGCCTGCGTCTCGAAGGCGGCCTGACCCTGCTCGCCACGGTCGGTTCGTCGGCTCCGTTCATCGGTCTTCTCGGTACGGTGTGGGGTATCTACCACGCGCTGATCGGTATCGCCGCTGCGGGTGAAGCCTCGATGGGTAAGGTTGCAGGCCCCGTCGGTGAGGCGCTGATCATGACCGCGTTCGGTCTGTTCACCGCTATCCCGGCCGTGCTCGCCTACAACTTCTTCATGCGTTCCAACCGCCTGACCTACGCCAAGTTCGACGAATTCGCGCACGACCTGCACGACTTCTTCGCCACCGGTGCCCGTGTCGAAGGCACGAAGTAATCCGCTAGAGGAATTGACCCATGGCTATGAGCAGCGGGGGCAACTCCGGTGGTCCGATGTCGGAAATCAACGTCACGCCGCTCGTCGACGTGATGCTGGTTCTGCTGATCATCTTCATGATCACGGCGCCGCTGATGTCCCATAAGGTCCAGATCGATCTGCCGAAGGCTAATCCGAATACCAAGGATGAGACCCCGGTCGAGCCGATGGATCTCGCGGTCAAGCCGGACGGTACGTACTTCCTCAATGACGGTGAAGTCACCGAAGCTGAGCTGAAGGCACAGTTCGCGGTTGCGGCGGCTAAGTCGCCGCAGCCGGAGCTCCAGATCCGCGCCGACCGCACCACCGAGTACAAGGTGGTGAAGAAGATCCTTGGCGACGCCAAGGACGCCGGCATGGTCCACGTCGGCTTCATGTCGACTGGCAAGGAGTAACGAACATGGCATTCAGCTCAGGCAACTCCGGTGGCCCGATGGCGGATATCAACGTCACGCCGCTCGTCGACGTGATGCTGGTGCTCCTGATCATCTTCATGATCACTGCGCCGCAGCTGTCGCATAAGATCAAGATTGATCTTCCGCAGCCGAATCCGAACATCGTCAACCCAGAGAATCCGCCGGATCCCGTCCGTCTGCAGATTCGTCAGGATGGCTCGCTCTATTGGAACGATGCACCGGTCGACGAACTGAGCCTCAAGGCTCAGATCGCGGTCATCGCCCAGCAGTCGAACCAGCCGGAACTGCAGATCGACGCCGATGACGCGGTCCAGTACGAGGTCGTGGCACGCGTGCTTTCCGACGCGAAGAGCCAGGGCCTGACCAAGATCGGTTTCGTTAACTCGAACTGATCGGTCGGTCGTCCGCTAGACCTGAAAAGCCCCGCCATTGGCGGGGCTTTTTTTGTGTCCGATTCCTGTAGGAGCGCGCTTGCGCGCGACGGGTGCTCGCGGGCACCCCGAATCGCGCGCAAGCGCGCTCCTACAACGGCATGGCGTCACTTACTTCAGGATGTTGAGATACGAACGGACCGTGTTGGAAAGGCCCTGGTAGAGCGCTTCACCGATAAGCGCATGCCCGATCGACACCTCTGCGAGTCCTGGAATGGCCGCCTTGAACGTGCCGAGATTGGCCTGGCTGAGGTCGTGCCCCGCGTTCACGGCGAGCCCCGCTTGCTGCGCGCGACGAGCGGTATCGGCGAAGGAAGCCAGTTCCGATCGCGCATCGCCGCGGTGGAACGCCTCGGCGTAAGGGCCGGTGTAAAGCTCGATACGCTGGATGCCAATCGACACGGCGTCCGCAAACCCTTCGCCGCCGGCGTCCACGAAGACGCTGACACGACATCCCAATTCACGAAACGAGGCCACCACGGGTTTCAGCAGCTCGATGTCCTTGGTGAGATCGAAACCATGGTCCGACGTGATTTGCCCGTCGCCATCGGGCACGAGGGTGACCTGCGTCGGCTTTACTTCACGGCAGAGCTCGATAAGGCCCGGGTAGGCCCCGCGCGCCGCGGCGAAGGGGTTGCCCTCGATGTTGTACTCCACACGGCCACGCAGCAGGCCGGCCAACGTGCGTACGTCGGCCGGCGTCACATGGCGCATGTCAGGGCGAGGGTGAACGGTAAGTCCGCCGCATCCCGCATCGATGCAGGTATTGGCGGCGGTGGCGATATCCGGCTCGTTGCCGCCGCGCGAATTGCGAAGGACGGCGATCTTGTTGAGGTTGACGCTAAGAAGGGTCATCGACGGTCCCAAAAAAAACGTACGCCACCATTGCGACGTGCGTAATGACTGTCTTCCCAGCATAACGCGCCACGTCCATGTGGCGCACTCACGGCTCCACACACACGTAGGATCAGACACAGCTCGTTGCGAAAAGGTTCAAAGCGGAGATGTGAAGACGCGGATCCGTCGTTCAGCACCGCGCCAGGCCAAGGCACCGACCGTGTCTTCGCCAAGCGACAGCGGCCGAACCTGCCAGGCCGAGGCTGGCGCCACGTCGCCGTCAAAGCACGATGGGCGGGCCAGGTTATCCACAAGGCTGAACGCCACGCGGTGCAGCCCGTAGGACAGGCCGCCGCCGTGGGCCTTGAGCACGGCCTCCTTGGCGGTCCACAGCGCGAGGAAGGCAGGTAGTACGGCCTCCGGCGCCAGTTCGTTCAGCATGGACGTCTCATCCGGTGCGAAGAATCGTCCGGCCAGTTCCAGCGCCTTGGGCCTGGGCCGTACGCGCTCGACATCAACGCCCAGTTCGAAGCCGGCGCCACCTCGCCCCACGGCGAACAACGCCGTGTCGCGACTGTGCGACCAACTGAAGCCGAGGGTGTTCCAGGGAGCGGGAAACAACGGTTTGCCATGTTCGCCACGGACCACGGCGGGTGCATCCGGGCCGGCATAGGCGGCGAGCAGGCTCGCGAACGGCGGTTCGACCGTACCGGACCAGGCCATGCGCCAGACATGGATTTCATCGTGGGAAAGCGCGGGAACATCGTGATGCATACGCGGATGCTAGCGCAGAAGCCTCCATCCCGACGCCCCAGGCCCTAGAATGGCCGGGGGTTCCATGGGGAAACACGACAGGTGATCGCAGGCTGGCTGTTGCTGCTGGTATCGCTGCTGTACGTCGGCATGCTGTTTGCCGTTGCCTACATCGGCGACCGGCGCCCTCTGTATCCGCGGCAACCGCGTTTGCGGCCGATCGTGTACAGCCTCGCGCTGGCGGTGTATTGCTCGTCGTGGACCTTCTATGGCGCCGTCGGCACGGCAGCGCGATCGGGCCTGTCCTATCTGCCGATCTATCTCGGGCCATTGCTGCTCTTCGTGCTCGGCTTCGGGCTGATCGAGCGACTCGTGCTCGTGGCACGCGAGCGCAACATCACCTCCATCGCCGACTTCATCGCCGCACGCTTCGGCAAGTCGCATGGCCTCGCCGCTCTCGTGGCCATCATCGCCGTGATCGCGATCATTCCGTACATCGCCTTGCAGTTCAAAGCGGTGGCGATGTCCTTCAACGTGTTGGGTGCCGGTGGGTCCACCGGCGACACCGCCCTGTGGTGTGCCGCGTTGCTCGCCGTCTTCGCCATCCTGTTCGGTACACGGAACATCGACGCCACGGAGCATCACCACGGCATGATGCTGGCGGTGGCGCTCGAATCGCTGGTGAAGCTGCTGGCTTTCGTCGCCATCGGCATCTACGCATGGATGCACGGTCCTGGCATCGCCGAGACGCTGCGCACTCCCGTGCTGCAGGTGGAGAAAGGCGCGATGCCACCGGGCTTCGCGGCGCAGACATTGCTGGCCTTCTGCGCCATGTTCTGCCTGCCGAGGCAGTTCCAGATCGGCGTCGTCGAATGCGAGGATCCACGCGACCTGCGACGCGCACGCTGGCTGTTCCCGATCTACATGGTGGTGATCTCGCTGGGTGTGCTGCCCATCGTCAGCGCGGGACTCGCCCTGCCTCAGGTCACCCAGGGACACGTGGACGCCTGGGTGCTCAATCTGCCGATCGCGCTGGGTGACAGCGGCATCGCCCTCCTCGCCTTCGTCGGCGGCTTCTCGGCGGCCACAGGCATGGTGATCGTGGCGGCCGTCGCGTTGGCGACGATGATCAGCAACGACCTGGTGATGCCGATGCTTTTGCGCATCGAGCGCCTGGGCCTGGAACGACGCGGCGACCTTTCCAATGTGGTGCTGTTCGTGCGCCGCATCGCCATCGTCGGCCTCGCTGCCATGGCGTATTTCTATTACCGCCTCATCGCGGGCGCTGAAAACCTGGCCGCGACCGGATTACTTTCCTTCGCCGCCGTCGCCCAGTTCGCGCCGGCGATCGTCTCTGCGTTGTATTGGCGAGGGGCAAGCCGCGTCGGTGTCTACGTGGGGTTGCTGGCCGGATTCATCGTCTGGGTCTATACGCTGCTGCTACCGGCGATGACGCGCACGGGCTGGATCGCCTCCCGATGGCTGGACGATGGCCCGTTCGGCATCGGCTGGTTGAAACCGACCGAGCTGTTCCACCTGAGCGGATGGGAGCCCGTAACACACGGGACGTTCTGGTCGTTGCTCACGAACGTCGCCTGCCTGGTCTTTATCTCACTGCGTTTCCGGCCCAGCGTGGCGGAACGCCTGCATGCCGCCCTCTTCGTCGATCCCTTCGTGCGCAGCGCGACCGGCGCCGGCGACTGGCGTGGTCGGGTGACGGTACGCGACCTGGGCACGATCGCCGGCCGCATCGTCGGCGAGCGCGTCACCGTGCGTGCATTCAACGAGTATGGCCAGCGACACGGTGTGACGCTGGCGCCGGGCGATGCCGCCGACCGGCCGCTGATCCAGTTCACCGAGCGCCTGCTCGCCAGCGCGGTCGGCGCGGCGAGCGCACGGCGCATCCTCATGGGAGCGCTGTCGGGCACGGGCCTGGATATCGCCGAGGCGATGGCGCTCATGGACGAAGCCTCGCAGGAACTCCGTTTCAATCGCGAGCTGTTGTCGACGACGTTGGAGAATGTGTCGCAAGGCATCAGCGTGGTCGATGGAGACATGCGCCTGGTCGCCTGGAATCGACGCTATCTCGAATTGTTCGATTATCCCGATGGCATGGTCTACGTCGGCCTTCCCGTAGCGGACCTCATCCGCTGGAACGCGGAACATGGCGAGTGTGGTCCTGGCGAAGTGGACGAGCATGTCGCCAAGCGCATCCGCTACATGCGCGCCGGCTCGCCCCACGTGTTCCAACGCGTGCGTCCGGATGGCACCGTGATCGAAATGCGTGGCCGCGCGCTTCCCGGCGGCGGCTTCGTCACCACGTTCACTGATGTCACCGCATACAAGAGCGTGGAACAGGCGCTCATCGACGCGAACGAAACGCTGGAGCAACGCGTCGAGGATCGCACGGCCGAACTCAGCGAAGCGCTCAACGCGACGGCGATCGCCCGCCGTGAAGCGGAAGCGGCCAACGCCTCCAAGACCCGCTTCCTTGCCGCCGCCAGCCACGATCTTCTCCAGCCGCTCAATGCTGCTCGACTGTTCACGTCGGCATTGCGCCACCATCCGAACCTCGATGGCGAAGCGACGCAACTGGCGGAACGTATCGATGCGTCGTTCCGCGCTGCGGAAGACCTGCTGGATGCCCTGCTCGACGTCTCCCGCCTGGATGCCGGCAGCTATCGGCCGGAAGTGGCACCGTTTGCGCTCGCCGACATGTTCGATTCGTTGAAGCAGCAGTTCGCGGTCATCGCCGAGCAACGCGGTCTTTCCTTGCGCGTCGCGCCGACCACGCTGGCGGTACGTTCCGATGCGCAGCTATTACGGCGCATCGTCGCCAACTTCCTGTCCAACGCGCTGCGATATACGCGGGTCGGAGGTGTCGTCGTCGGTGCCCGTCGTGTCGGTGCCAACGTGCGCGTCGAGGTCTGGGATAGCGGCCCCGGCATCGCCGACGAACAGAGGGCACGCATTTTTGGTGAGTTCCAGCGTCTGGATCGACCCTCGCCCTGGGGAGAAAAAGGCCTTGGCCTCGGCTTGTCGATCTGCGACCGACTTGCCGGCATCCTCGGTCATTCGCTCGACCTGCATTCGCGTGTCGGCCATGGCAGCTGCTTCGCCATCACCATGCCGAGGGCCGATGCCGTGGCGCGCAAGCGCACTCCCTCGATGGCGCGGCCGGGCGGCGAACAACTGCCCCTGACCGTGCTTTGCCTGGACAACGACGAGACGATCCTCGATGGCATGCGCGCGTTGCTGGGGCGGTGGGGCGTGGATTGCCGCACGGCGATCGACGTGGCGGCGGCCGAGGCGATCCTCGCCGATACGCGCGTCGATCTCATCCTGGCGGACTACCACCTGGGCGAAGGCATCGACGGCCTGGCAGCGCTCGGCCAACTGGCCTCGACACGGGGGCTCATGCCCCCGGCCGCGCTGGTCACCGCTGACGGCAGCACCGAACTCAAGCAGCGTGCGCGTGCGCTGGGCTATCCCTTGCTGCACAAACCCGTGAAGCCTGCGGCGCTGCGCGCGTTGCTGGTCGCGCTCGCCAAGCGAGGCGGCACACACGCGGCCTGACGGTCACGGGCTGTCGGTGACGTCCGGCAGGGATTCCTTCTCAACATCCAGGTGGCTCGCCGCCAGTGCGACCTGCGTGCGGTTGGAGACGCCCAGCTTGCGCATGATCGCCGTCATGTGCGCTTTCACCGTCGCTTCCGAGACGCCGAGGTCGTAGGCGATCTGCTTGTTGAGCAGGCCTTCCGCGATCATGTTGAGCACGCGGAACTGCTGCGGCGTGAGCGACGCGACGCGAGCCGCCATGTCGGCTTCATCGGCTTTCAGCTCCACCTGGCCGATGACCAGTTGCGGAGGAAGCCAGACATCGCCGTCGAGTACGGTGCGCACCGCTTCCACGATGGTTTCCACCGCGGCTGACTTCGGGATGTACGCCGAGGCACCGTGGGCGATCGCGCGGCGCGCGACCTGCGCTTCCTCGTGACCGGACACCACGATGGTCGGCAGGCCCGGATACTGGCCGCGGATATGGGCGAGCGCGGAGTACCCGCGCGCGCCCGGCATGTGCAGGTCCATCAGCAGCAGGTCCGCATCCGGCAGCGATTCGATCAGGGCGAACAGCGCGGGCACGCTGTCCGCCGTGTGCACGGTGGCCTCCGGCACGGCCGCCAGGACCGCGCGCTGGAGGGCGTCGCGGAACAGCGGGTGATCGTCGGCGATGAGTACGTCGGACATGCTCAGCGGACCAGCCGTTCCTCCACGAGGCTCTTCACGACGCCGGGATCGGCCAGGGTCGAGATGTCCCCGAGCTGGTCCGGCTGGTTCTCCGCGATCTTGCGCAGGATGCGGCGCATGATCTTGCCCGAGCGGGTCTTCGGCAGGCCGGGCGCCCACTGCAGGTGATCCGGCGCGGCGATGGGGCCAATCTCCTTGCGCACGCCGGCGATCAGTTCCTTCTTCAGCTCGTCGCTGCCGCTCTCCCCTGCATTGAGGGTCACGAAGGCGTAGATGCCCTGTCCCTTGATGTCGTGCGGGCAACCGACCACGGCCGCCTCGGCCACCTTCGGATGCGCCACGAGTGCGCTTTCCACTTCGGCGGTGCCGATGCGATGACCGGACACATTGATCACGTCGTCCACGCGGCCGGTGATCCAGTAGTAGCCGTCCGCGTCGCGACGCGCGCCGTCACCCGTGAAGTAATTGCCCGGGTAGGTCTTGAAATAGGTATCGATGAAACGCTGGTGATCGCCGTAGACCGTACGCATCTGGCCCGGCCAGGAATCGGTAATGACGAGGTTGCCGCTGCACTCGCCGTCCTGCACCTTGCCGTCGGAGTCGACGATGGCCGGTTTGATGCCGAAGAACGGCAGCGTGGCCGAGCCCGGCTTGAGATCCGTGGCGCCGGGGAACGGCGTGATGAGGAAACCGCCGGTTTCGGTCTGCCACCAGGTATCCACGATCGGGCAGCGCTCGTCGCCGACCACGCGGTGATACCAGCTCCAGGCTTCCGGATTGATCGGCTCGCCCACGGTGCCGAGAATGCGCAGGCTCTTGCGCGAGGTCTTCTTCACCGGCTCGTCGCCTTCGCGCATCAGTGCGCGGATGGCGGTGGGTGCGGTGTAGAACAGCGTCACCTTATGCTTGTCGACTACCTGCCAGAAGCGGCTGAAATCGGGATAGTTCGGTACGCCGTCGAACATCACCACCGTGGCGCCGTTGGCCAGCGGACCGTAGACGACATAGCTATGGCCGGTGATCCAACCCACGTCGGCCGTACACCAGTAGATGTCGTCCTCGCGCAGGTCGAAGGTCAGTTCGTGGGTGAGGCTCGTGTAGACAAGGTAGCCGCCGCTGGTGTGCAGCACGCCCTTCGGCAGGCCAGTGGAGCCCGAGGTGTAGAGCGTGAACAGCGGATCTTCCGCGCTCATCGGTTCGGCCGGGCAGTCGCTGGACTGGCCTTCCATCAACGTGTGGTACCAGCGGTCGCGCGGCGACTGCATCGGGATGGCGCCACCCGTGCGGCGCACCACGATCACCGTCTCGACGCTATTGGTGTTCGGTCGCGTCAGCGACTCGTCCACGTTAGCCTTCAGCGGAATCTTCTTGCCGCCACGGCAGCCTTCGTCGGCGGTGACGATGAGCTTGGCTTTCGAATCGGCGATGCGGCTGGCCAGCGAATCCGGCGAGAAGCCACCGAACACCACGGAGTGGATCGCGCCAATGCGCGCGCAGGCGAGCATCGCCACCGCCGCCTCGGGCACCATCGGCAGGTAGATCACCACGCGATCGCCCTTGGCCACGCCGAGGTTCTTCAGCGTGTTGGCGAACTTGCAGACCTCGCCGTGCAGCTCGCGGTAGGTCAGGCGGCGCGTCTCGTTGGGATCGTCGCCCTCGAAGATGATGGCAGTCTTGTCGCCCCGCGTCTCCAGGTGGCGGTCGAGGCAGTTGGCGGCCACGTTGAGCTGGCCATCCTCATACCAACGGATATGCAGGTTCGCGGGATCGTAGGAGACGTCCTTAATCTTCGTCGGCGGCACGATCCAGTCGATACGCTCGCTCATGGCCTTCCAGAAGCCTTCCGGATTCTGGACCGATTCGGCGTACATGCGCTCGTAGTCGGCCTTGCGGATTCGCGCCTTCTCGGCGAAAGCGGGGTCGACCGGGTAATGCTGCTCGGACATGCGTGCTCCTGCGTAAGAGGGTTCGGGCGGGGCCGGAACGGATGCGTGGGGCTCAAGTTGTCGAGTGTAACCTTGACGCACTGCGACAGATGGCATGGCCCGTTCGACTTTGGTCGAGTTTCGACCTTTGGCCAATGGAACCCTCGCCCACGGCTGACCCATGCTCGGTTCGCCAATGGTTGGGGAGACCATGATGAAACCGAGCCTTCAGGGGGGCCGCAAGGCCGTCGCCTTCAGTATTGCCTGCGCCCTCATGCTGCCGATGGTAGCGTTGCCGGATCTGGCGCACGCCCAGTCCAAGTCGAAGAAATCCGCCAGCCACGAGGCCGAGCTGGAAGCCCGGGTCAACCAACTCGAACAGCAACTGGCCGAACTGAAGGCCATGATCCAGGAACAGAAGGCGGCCACCAGCCAGGCCTCGGCCACCGCGCAGGCCGCGCAGACCCAGGCGCAGCAGACCGACGAAAAGGTGACCAAGGTCGAGAAGACCGTTGCCTCGGTACCGGCCAAGCCCACGTTCACCACGGCGCCCGGCGTGTCCGTGGCCTTCCACGGCTTCATCAACGCCAGCGCCTTCAGCCAGAGCAAGGGCTACACCTTTGGCAACGGTGCCAACGCGGAATACCCGATTCCCGGCCAGGGCGGTCGCGTCAACGACTCGCTGACCGGCGTGGACGTACGCAACACGCGCTTCTGGCTCGACTTCACCGGTGCCAAGCTCAACGACCGCTGGTCCGGCGGCGGCCGCATCGAGATGGACTTCTTCGGTGGCTTCAACGGCACGGGCGCGTATAGCCAGCAGCAGCCCACGCCGCGCCTGCGCCAGGCCTACATGGACATCACCAACGCCGAGACCGGCACCACGTTCCGCATCGGCCAGATGTGGGACCTGATGTTCCCCATGGAATACATCCCGCAATCGCTGTCGCACATCGCCTTTCCGCTGGGCTATGGCACCGGTGTGATCGGCTGGCGCTATCCCGGCATCATCTGGATGCAGGACCTGAACCATGGCTCCGAAGGCGTGAAATGGCGCTTCGACCTGGCCGCGTTCGAAGGCAGCTGGAGCGGCCCGGGCCTGACCACCAACTACCTTACCGCCGGCAACGCGGGCTTCAAGCCGCAGGTGGAGGCGCGCCTGACCGCCAAGGGCGGCAACTGGCAGGCCTTCGTCGTGGGCCATTGGTCCAAGCTCAACCTGCACGGCGTCGACGGCCAGACCGCCACGCCGATCAAGAGCGACATCAAGAGCACCGCCGTGGAGATCGGCGGCATGTGGACGCCGGGCGACTTCATCTTCAAGAGCGCCGTCTACACGGGTAACGCCATCGGCCAGATCTTCGGCGGCCTCTCTCAATTCGGCGACATCAAGGACAAGGGCGGCTACCTCCAGGCCGGCTACAAGTTCACGCCGAACTGGACGCTCTACGGCTTCATCTCGGCCAGCAAGCCGGACAAGGACGATGTGCTGCGCTGGCGCGCCCCGAATACCGCAGGCCTGCTGAAGAACCGCCAGCAGGCGCTCAGCCTGCAATACACCGCTGGCGCCTACGACTTCAGCGTGGAGTGGATCCACTCCAACCTCGATTCGACCACCACCAACGGCCTCGGCCGGCAGAAGACCTCCGCCAACGAGTTCACGCTCAACGGCAATTACCGGTTCTGAGGACACAGCACATGGCGACGACAGCATCCGGCCTGCGGGCTGACGGCACGATCGGTACCAGTCACAAGCGCGTGGTATTCGCGTCCAGCCTGGGCACCGTGTTCGAGTGGTACGACTTTTATCTGTACGGCTCGCTCGCCGCGATCATCGGCAAGCAGTTCTTCACCGGTCTGAACGAGACGAGCCAGTTCATCTTCGCCCTCCTCGCCTTCGCGGCCGGCTTCGCGGTGCGGCCGTTCGGCGCGATCGTGTTCGGACGCGTCGGCGACCTGATCGGACGCAAGTACACCTTCCTCGTCACCATCATCATCATGGGCACGTCCACCTTCCTGGTCGGCGTGTTGCCCGGATACTCGACGATAGGCGTGGCGGCACCGGTGCTGCTCATCCTGTTGCGCCTGTTGCAGGGCCTGGCGCTGGGCGGCGAGTACGGCGGCGCGGCGACCTATGTGGCCGAGCATGCTCCCGACGGCAAGCGCGGCCTGTACACCAGCTTCATCCAGATCACCGCCACCTTCGGCCTGTTCCTGTCCTTGTTGGTGATCCTCGGCACGCGACTGGGTCTGGGCGGCGACACCTTCGAGTCGTGGGGCTGGCGCGTGCCCTTCCTGGTGTCGGCGGTGCTCGTCGGTGTTTCGGTGTACATCCGCATGCAGCTGCATGAGTCGCCGGTGTTCCAGCAGATGAAGGCCGAGGGCAAGCAGTCCAAGGCACCGCTGACCGAGGCCTTCGGCCAGTGGAAGAACCTGAAGCTGGTGATCCTCGCTCTCCTCGGCGCCACCGCCGGCCAGGCCGTGGTCTGGTACACGGGCCAGTTCTACTCGCTCTACTTCCTCACCCAGAGCCTGAAGATCGACGCCACCACGGCCAACCTGCTCATCGCCGCCGCGCTGTTCATCGGCACGCCGTTCTTCGTGTTCTTCGGCTGGCTGTCCGATCGCATCGGTCGCAAGACGGTGGTGCTCTCGGGCTGCCTGATCGCCGCGCTCACGATGTTCCCGATCTTCAAGGGCCTCACCCACTTTGGCAATCCCGCCGTGGAAGCCGCCGCCGCGTCCGCGCCGGTCAGCGTCATCGCCGATCCGTCGGCATGTAGCTTCCAGTTCGATCCGGTGGGCAAGAAGACCTTCACCAGCTCCTGCGACGTGGCCAAGAGCGTGCTGGCCAAGAAAGGCATCCCGTACAGCAACGTCTCGGCCTCCCCCGGCACGATCGCCACCGTGAAGGTCGGCGACGAGATCGTCGCCTCCTTCGAAGGTGGCAGCCTCGACAAGGCCGCGTTCACCGCGCAGAACAAGGACTTCACCGCCAGCGTGGACACGCAGCTGAAAAAGGCGGGCTACCCGGCGAAGGCCGACCCGTCGCAGGCCAACTACCCGATGCTCGTGGTGCTGCTGGCCATCCTGGTCATCTACGTCACCATGGTCTATGGCCCCATCGCCGCGTGGCTGGTCGAGATGTTCCCGACGCGCATCCGCTACACCTCGATGAGCCTGCCGTACCACATCGGCAACGGTTGGTTCGGCGGTTTCGTGCCGACCATCGGCTTCATGCTCGTGGCCTGGAAAGGCGACATCTATTACGGCCTCTGGTATCCCGTGGCGGTCGCGTTGATGACCTTCGTCATCGGCCTCTTCTTCGTTCGCGAAACCAAGGATCTTCCGCTACAGCATTGACCGGTGGACGGTTCGTTCGCTCTCCCCGCCCCCGCATTCGCGGGGGCATTTTTTTTGGCATCTTCTGGTGCTTGCGGCAAACCTGCATCGCGCGCAAGCGCGCTCCTACAACAGCGGGGCACCATTGTGTGCACTGCAACATTTTGGCCGTAGGAACGTTTAAGGGCTTAAGCGTCCGAACGACGGTCACGCGAGCTATACCCACGTCGCCCTATGCTGATCGGATGATCCAGCCGCTCGATATTTTTCTTCGCCTTGCCGTCGCCGCCGCGCTTAGCGGCATCATCGGAGTCAACCGCGGTCGCCTGGAATGGACGGCGGGCCTGCGTACCCACATGCTGGTAGGCGTCGGCGCCGCGCTGGCGATCATCGTTTCCGCGTTCGGTTTCTCCGATGTGCTGGCGCAGGAACACGTCGTGCTCGATCCCTCGCGTATTGCCGCGCAGGTGATCAGCGGCATCGGCTTTCTCGGCGCCGGCACCATTCTTTTCGTCGAGCGTGACCAAATTGTTCGCGGCCTTACCACCGCGGCGAGCCTCTGGGCGGTGGCCTCCGTAGGCCTGGCAGCAGGCGGCGGACTTTATGTTGGCGCCGTCATCGCGACGGCCATCATCTGGGTGATCCTCGCCCTCCTGAAACCCCTGGAAAAAAGGCTCGTCGGAAGGAAAGCACGACGTCCGCGCATGATCGTCAAGCTGACGAGCCCGACCGCGCTAACCGATTGCGAGGATGCGTTGGCCAGGCACCCGATGCCAGTGACGAAGATCGTGCTGCGCAGGGAAGACACGGGACCCGACACCTTGTTCATCGCCTTTTCGCGTCCCGTCTCCGTTCGACAAATGGCCGCCTTGGGTGATGTGTTCCGACACATCGAAGGTGTTGGCTCCGTCGAGTACCGGCACGGTATCGATGACACTGAAGCCTTGCCGTCGAATACGGTCCGGTCAGGGTGACGGTAGGGTTGGCTGGGTCCTGACAGCGAGGTCGAGCCGGGGCGCGGGGAGGGTATTTCTCAAAAAGCCCGTTCGTGCCGACCGCCGAATAGCGGCAATCGCGCCCTATCGACGCGTGCCGGTTCGAACCAGCTATACGCCAATTCGGCAAGGACGTACGAATCGATCGATTCGAACAAGTCATATCTTGATGATTTTAATCGATAAATTGGCGAATTCCGATCTGATAGACAGAAACCTTTGAAACTTTCGAATTCACGTAATTCGTGACGGTTGTCGCAAGTTGTTGCTAGTGGAACTTTTCCAAGGTATAAGTTCGTCAAGAGCATGTGAGGGAACATGCTCTTTCTTTCGAAGCCGTCCGGTTGGGGAACATGGGCGGCTTCAAGTTGAATGTTCTGTTCTATCTGGGGAGTAAAAACCGAATGTTTTCGAACGAATCCTTCCGGGGACGCGTATGGCGTCGCTCGGCCCTGAGTCTCGCCCTTGGTATGAGCCTTGCCGGTATCGCAGGCGAGGCGATGGCTCAGCAAAGCACCGGCGCCATCTTCGGTACGGTTGCCAACGCTTCGCCTGGTTCGTCCGTGGTCGTCGAAAGCGTCGACAACGGCTCGAAGCGCGAACTGAAAGTGGATGCCGATGGGCGCTATCGCGCCTCGCAGCTCCAGGTCGGTAATTACCGCGTGACGTTGATGGACGGCGGCAAGGCCGTGTCCACCCGTGACAACGTGTCGGTGACCATCTCGGGCTCCACCGAAGTCGGCTTTGGTGGCACGACCCCGACTTCGGCCGCGCAGACGCTCGAAGGCGTTTCGGTCAATGCTTCCGCCCTCCCGCAGATCGACGTGTCGTCGGTCGATACGCGCTCCGTGTTCACCGCCGAGCAGCTGCAGAAGATTCCCGTGGGTACGAACGTCGCCGCGGCGGCATTGCTCGCACCAGGTGTGGTTGCCGGCGACTCGCGCTTCAACACCGACGGCAAGGCGCGTCTGGCTATCGGCGGTTCGGGTATTTCCGAGAACGCCTATCGCATCAACGGCTACAACGTCACCGACCCGCAGTCGAACGAGACGTTCTTCGAAATGCCGTTCTTCGCCATCGACCAGGCCCAGGTGCTGACCGGCGGTGCCGGCGCGCAGTTCGGCCAGAGCACGGGCGGCGTGGTCAACATCGTCGGCAAGCGCGGCACCAACGAATGGAAGGGCAGCGTTCGCATTGACTGGACGCCGGAATCGCTGCGTTCGGATCCCAAGAATCTCTACTTCGCCAAGGACCCGGAAGACGCCGGCTACGGTGACCTCGTGGGTTACAACCACGGCGGCGCCGGTATCGACCAGCGCTTCGGCTCGGATGGCAAGCTTCGCCAGTATCGCAAAAAGACCAAGAACACCGAGATCCTTTACAGCGTGCAGTTGAGCGGCCCGCTGATCAAGGACAAGTTGTTCATGTATGCGGCGGCCAGCTTCCAGAAGAACGATGGCCAGGAGGTTACGGGCCTGGCTTCGTACAGCCAGAACGGAAATCTTACCGCCGGCACGGCCAACAACCAGGCGTCCGGTTACCGCGACCGAACCGTCAAGGCGGTGAAGTGGTATACCAAGTTCGACTGGAATATCACCGATAACCATATCCTCGAACTGACGGGCATGGCCGACAACACGCGTCGCGACAACGACGTGTACGGTTGGTCGTATGCCTCGCTCAGCAAACTCGGTCGTCGTCCGGATCAGGACACCAACAGCAAGAACAACAACCGCCTGTACATCGCCAAGTACACCGGCTACATCACGGACGACTTCACGGTAAGCGCGTTGTATGGTCGCAGCCGTACGATCGATCCGAACCTGTCTATCGTTCCGAACATACCTTACGTCCGCGCCAACTCGGACAGCCCGGTCGTCAACCAGATTCACAACTACCTGTCCGACGCCAACCAGCGTCCTGCCTCCAATGGCGAGAACAAGTCGGATGGCTGGCGCATTGATCTCGAGTACCGTCTGGGCGATCACGACCTGAAGGGTGGTGTCGATCATCAGACGATGAAGACCAAGACCGGCCAGGCGTCAGCCAACCTCGCCGCTTTCGGTGGTGAGTATCTGTACACGGCCGATCCGACGAAGACCTACGCGCAGGGCATCGTCCAGCAGACGCGCCTCGCCAACGGCGGTAACTACAAGCTCAAGCTGAAGTCGTATTACCTGGAAGACAGCTGGCAGGTCGCAGATCGCTGGCTGGCTTACATCGGCGTGCGTAACGAATCCTTCGAAAACTACAACAGCTTCGACAAGGTCTTCCTGTCGAAGAAGAACCAGTGGGCGCCACGACTGGGCGTGTCCTGGGACGTGAATGGCGACTCCAGTTTCAAGGTCTACGCCAACGCCGGCCGTTACTATCTGGCCCTCCCGACCGGCGTTGCCGTTCGTGGTGCCGGTGGTTCGCTGTTCACCACGCAGAACTTCGCCTTCAACGGCATCGATCCAACGAACGACCTGCCGCTCAATCTCGTCGCGCTGGGTCCGGTGGAATCGGCCAACTCGGAGTTCGGCCAGTCGCGCGATCCGTCCACGGCTCGTATCAAGGGTCTTCGCTCGCACTACCAGGATGAATACATCCTCGGTATGGACAAGCAGATCAACGACCAGTTCACGGTCGGTGCCCGTGCCATCTACCGTGACCTGAAGTCCCAGGTGGATGACACTTCGGATCCGCGTCCGGTCTGCAAGTACATGGCCGCGCACTACAGCGATTACTCCAGCGTCCAGGACTGCCTCAACAACTTCAACTACCAGGGTGTGATCTTCAATCCGGGCCGTGGTGCGGAGTTCAACGTCAACATCGCCGACTCCGGTCAGCCGGTGAATCTGCGTAGCATCAAGCTGTCCAAGGAAGACCTGGGCATGCCGGATCCGAAGCGCAAGTACCTGTCGCTCAACGTGTACGCCGAGCATCCGTTCTCCAATAACTGGTACGGCCGTCTCGAATACACCTGGTCGCATAGCTACGGCAACACCGAGGGCCAGGTGAAGTCCGACATCGCGCAGCAGGACGTCGCCGCTTCGCAGGATTGGGATTACCCCGAATTCATGCAGTATGCGAACGGCAACCTGCCGAACGATCGTCGCCACCAGATCCGTGGCTTCGGCTATTACCAGCTGAACCCGGAATGGATGCTCAGCGCGACGGCCACTGCCAACTCCGGTCGCCCGAAGAGCTGCATCGGCGCATGGTTCCGTGATGCGAATGGCGTGTTCACCGATCCCTCCCAGGGTTACATGCTGCGTGCGACGGCTGGTGGCGCCTACCATGTTTGCTACGGTACGCCGTCGCCGCGTGGTGCGAAGGGCAACCTGCCGTGGTCGTACTCTCTCGACCTCGGCGTGACCTGGAGCCCGGCCTTTGCCGACCACAAGCTCGCCTTCACCGCTACCGTCTTCAACGTCTTCAATACGCAGAAGGTCACGGTGTATGAAGAGCGCGCGATGGGTGGTCCGGTGGACGATGGCAGCCATAACAAGGCGGGCATCCCGAACGGCGGCAACCCCTTGGCGATCTACAAGCGTGCGGTCGATTACTCGGCTCCGCGTGCGGTTCGCTTCTCGGTGCAGTACGACTTCTAAGTAGCCCGAACTCCGCTGTAAAAACCAAGAAACTGAGCGCAAATCCCCTGATTACCGTCCTCGGCCACGCATGGGCCGAGGGCGGTTTTTTTATCCGACAATCACTTACAGGTCAAAGGAGCGGGATCGCATGCGGTGAGACGGCAATGGCGTACATTTGTACGATGCCCGATCCGATCCCCATGACCAAGGTCCACAAAGGCCGCGGCGCCGTCTCCAACCCGGAAGGCCGCTTCGAATCCACGCGCCGGCAGGCCGAGGACGATGGCTGGTATCGCGACGACGACGAACACCGGCCGGCCACCGAGGTGCGCGAGGAACTGGCTCGCAGCGTCATCTCCCGCAACGAGTCCCCGGACATCGGTTTCGACCAGGCGCTTAACCCGTATCGGGGGTGCGAGCATGGGTGCATCTACTGCTACGCCCGGCCGTCGCACGCCTACCTCAACTTATCCCCAGGCCTGGATTTCGAAACCAAGCTCTTCGCCAAGACCAACCTGGCGGAAACCCTTCGCAGTGAACTGTCGAAGAAAAACTACATCTGCAAGCCGATCAACATCGGCAGCAACACCGATCCGTACCAGCCCATCGAGAAGACATGGCGCCTTACGCGGGCGGCGCTGGCGCTGCTCAATGAATGCCACCATCCCTGCACCATCGTTACTAAGAACGCATTGATCGAGCGGGATATCGATATCCTTGCGCCAATGGCCGAGCGCCACCTGGTTCAGGTGTTCATTTCCATCAACTCGCTCGACAACAAGCTGGCGTCGAAGCTGGAGCCACGAGCGAGCGCACCGCATCGTCGGATGCAAGCCGTAAAGACACTTCGTGACGCAGGTATTCCCGTCGGCGTGCTCGTCGCGCCAATCATCCCGGCGCTTAACGAAAAGGATCTCGAAGCCATCATCGAGCGAGCCGCAGCCAACGGTGCCAATTCCATCGGCTACACCTGCGTGCGTCTACCCCATGAGCTCAAGCAGCTGTTCCGTGAATGGCTGGAACAACATTTCCCCGATCGCGCCACGCACGTCATGAGCCTCATCCAGCAAATGAACGGCGGTAAGGACTACGACAGTAACTTCGCGACACGCATGCGAGGGCAGGGTATTTTCGCGGATGTCATTCGCAAACGCGTGCAAGTAGCGTGTCGAAAGGTCGGCTTGCACCGTGCCTGGGACACGTGGCTGGATACGGGGCAGTTCGTGCCACCGCGTATGCATTCGCCACAAGGCGAGTTGTTCTAGGATGCCGGCTGGCGACGGAGACAGAGCCTCCGGATCGACGATCCGAAGGCTCCGTCCTTGGCTCGTCAGTAGTGGGTCACCATGACGACGACGGCACCGTTAGGGCAGGCGCCGAGGTCCTTGGGTCCATCGATGATGGCACCCTTGTAGATTTCCCCCACGAAATCCTTGATTTCGCAGGTAGCGGCGAAGCTTTCCATCCAGTTGCACTTATAGGTGCCACCGGTATCCTTCAGCCTGTCCTTCCGGCAAAAGTGCGTGTAAGGACCGGCGAGTGCGACGGCAGGGAAGGGCGTGTCGCTCTTGACGCCATGAAGCACGTTCGTATCCAGCGACTGCTGGACATCTTGCGCCATGACATTGCCAGCGAACATCAGGAACATCGAACAGGCAGCGACCTTGATCGGATTGATCTTCACGGTTTTCTCCTTAGTGATTGAAGTTTTGAGCTCTACTCACTGCAATGGCTATCGATAGCCTTCCTACGTTCTCCTCACATCTGTCGCCCGCACTTACCCGAGCAGCGCACGATGGCGATGCTCCACGAGCAACAAATTCGCATGGCCTTGAAAAGAGATGACCCCTTGGTTCGCCATCGCACTCCTTTTCGGCCTTGTTTCTTCCCCGGATGCATTCACTGTGGTGAATGCGCACGATCGCTCCCGCCCAATGAATGGTTATGGGTCGGAGTCGGTGTACTTACCCGAAAGCGTGACGCACTGCCTGCTGGCGGGTCTTAGCGCTTTGGCCGACGAGCGCGTCGGCGTTCTGGAGGCCCGATCTTTCATTCGTCGAATGAAGGGATCGTGAAATTACGATGCTTCCTTGCGATAGCGTGCATCGAATCGTGCGTCTAACCGGCAATATCTTTGGAACGTTTGTGAAGTTATGCCGTAAACGTGCATCAGGGCACGCTGTGATGGCGAAAACGCAGCGTGTTAACCGTCAACACCGCAAGCAAGGGGATCGCCCATGCGTAGACATACTGGGTAAGCGTCACGCCGATACCGAAAGGAAACCAGATGGTCGGTATGCCGATAGAACCCAGTTCCCCGGTGTACTGCGACACCAGGATGGACAGCATCGTCACCATGGCCATCCCTCGCATGGGGCCGTGGCGGACGATCCGCAGGGCGATCCATACAAGCAACGCCAACATCCCAAATCGGAAGACGTGGGTCATCGTGGCGACCCGTAGCACGCCAGCCAGCACGCCAAGGGCGGTCAGAAACAGTGCGCCGATATCGATCGCCGGCGATCGACGCGGCGTCCATCGATTCCAGGTCCATGTCCATGCGCATAGGCTCAGGGGCATCCACAGGACGTTGTTCAGCCATACATAGGTGGGAAGGCTGAGCAGGTCGGTCCAGGAGACGATGGCGTTGTCGAGGCGTTTCACCGCCGACAGGGCGAGGGCCACGCAGAGGAAGACGATAAAGCGAGGCTGGCTGCTGCGGGATCGGATGCCGAGCGCAAGGCCGATAAGGGCGAACATCGCCAGTGGCTCGACGACCTCGACGATGTAGCCCGCGATCGTCCGCCACCATTGGACGCGGTAAAGCGCCTCGCTTTGTGGACGAGGTGCCAGCGTGGGTGCGACATGCACGCCGCCGCTATTGGGCGCGGCATCGCTTCCCGGTTGCATGAAGGCGCGGATGGCCAGCACGCCCCGTGTACCGGTAGCATCGGAAGGTAGTGGGAAGATCAGCGGACGGGTGCCGACGACCCGCGGCGACGAGCCTATCTGGCCGGAGCCACCCAGGCGCGTCCCATTCCAGTACAGCTCGTAACCGTCTTCGACAGCGGTCGGCCCCAGGATGTCCCATGCGCGATCGCCGGCAGGCACCGTCACGTCGCGCCGATACCAGGCATAACCCTGGTAGCCGGGATGTCCATGCGCCATCCAGCCATCGACATAATTGGGCAGGCCGACATCGCCATCGATACTTGTGGCCGGTGCGCTGAGGTCGATCGTTTCCCAGGCGCTGTCGTCCATGTTCTGCGCGGCCCATCGCGGATCGTCACCCGGATGAAAGCGCCACGGGCCGTTCACCAGGGGAGCGACGGCGCGAAGCGCGGCGGGATCAGGGCGGCCGCCGATCGCCAGGACCACCACGGTGCCAACGAAGGCCAAGGACGTGAACGCGGCAATCCACGTCATGTAAAGGCGAGGCGGGGTCTCCACGGGGGATCCTGTCGATGTCGACATCTGGGCTCTCCGGAACGATCAGCACATGATGTACTACATCCCACCCATCGCGTCAGCTGCGCGACACTTGTTGGACGAACGGCGTCATGGCAGTGTTCGCTCACCCATGCAGCGGACTCATCGATGACCGGCAATCTCGATCTCGTAGGCGATATCGCCAGGGACATCGTGCAGTCCGATGAACTGAAAGACATCGACTGGGTGGAAATCACCCTGGTGGCCCAGGTGGACGATGACGGCATCACCGGTCTGTTTGGCTACATCTACGACGAGCAAGGCGAATCCACGCCCGAGTTTCCCGACATGGACGCGATCGACGGGTCGGTCTGTGCCTATCGACGTTGGTTACGCAAGGAAGGCGACGAAGGATTCAGCACCATGCTGTTCCAGTTCAATCGGATCACCCGTCGCTTCAATGTGGATTTCGTCTACGGTGAAACCACGCGCTGGCGAGTCACCCCCACCAATATCGATACCATCGCCGACGAGCTACGACCGCGCCTCCACGAGGCACACGACGCCTAGGGCGACGGCGGTCCGTTGATCGCCCATTGGGCCGCGAAGGCGCGCTGGTAGGCCGGTCGTGCTTCTCCTCGCGAAACGTAGGCGTCGAGTGCCGGGAACTGGGCCAGGATGCCCGATGGCCGCAATCGGAGCAGCACCGACACCATCGTCAGGTCACCCGCGCTGAACGCACCGTCCAGCCATTCCGCGTCGCCCAGTCGCATCGTGAGTTGGTCAAGCCGGTGCCGAATGCGCGCGACGACGAGGGGAAGGCGATCCTGCGCCCAGGGCTTGTCGCCCTCGATGATCTTCACGCAAGTGAGATCCAGGATCGGCGGCTCGACAGTGTTGAGCGCGGCGAACATCCAGGCCGTCCCCCGGGCCCGGGCGTTGGCGTCCACGGGAAGAAGCCCGGGATGGTGCTGTGCGAGATGAAGGATGATCGCGCCCGATTCGAAGAGCACGAGATCGCCTTCCTCGTAGGTGGGTATCTGACCGAAGGGATGCAGCGCCAGGTGAGCGGGCTCCTTCATGGCTTCAAAGGACAGCAGGCGTGTCTGGTAGACAAGCCCTGTTTCCTCAAGGGCCCAGCGCACCCGCGTATCCCGGGCGAGTCCCTTGCCGCCATCGGGCGACCTGTTGAACGCGGTGATGGTGATGGTCACGGTAGGGCTCCTCGTGTCGAACGGCTGGCGATCAGACGGGAAGGCGGAGCAGGGGAATCATTCGCCCTGGAATGACGGAGGATTCCTTCTCCCGGAGGTGTTCGGCACCCAGGGACTCATAGAAGGATACGGCATGCGGATCCGCCTCGATGATGAAATGGTGGATGCCTCGGGCAGCAGCTTCACGGCGTACTTCGTGCCATAAGACTTTGGCGATGCCGCGGCCCATGTGGTCCGGGTGGACGAAGAGCCAGCCGGCCGTCGGCTCGTTCGAGGTTTGCGGCGTGCGCGACCAGAAGCCGACGATCGCCCCATCGATGTCCGCGACATAGGCAATCGAACGGTCGATGATCTCAGGTGTGACCGTGAGATCGTCCCGCCATAGATTGATCCATGCCTGTGGATAACCCCAATGAGCCTTGGAAAGAAAGGCCAGGCGGGTCAGCACATCGGCATCCGTTCGTATCGCCGGGCGAATTCGATAGGACGAGTGCACTCGGATACCTCCTCTGGTCGTTGCGAACGTCCACGCTCAAGTGATTGGCAGCGTCATCGTCGCCAACCGCTCCAGCGGTGTATTGTCGCCAGATCGAGGTGTAACACCAAGTACAGGCGAAGGACGTGCAATGGCACCGAATGATCGTCGGGCTCCGGTCCGCAAACTTTTCTGGAACGACGCGTATCTCACGAGCATTCGAACGCGCGTCACCCATGCATCCGACCACAGCGTATGCCTGGAGGATACGATTTTCTTCGCGTTTTCCGGTGGTCAGGAGAGCGATGCAGGCACCATCGGCGGGATACCCGTCGTCGAGGCCGCCAAGGACGGCCTCGATATCGTCTATACACTTCCATCGGGGCATGGACTGTCGGCAGGCGATGACGTCGACGTGGTCATCGATTGGGAGCGTCGCTATGGATTGATGCGGCATCACTTTGCCGCCGAGATGGTGCTGCAGTTGGTCTATCGACATCGACCGGGCATTGCGCGGGTCGGCGCGCATATTTCACCGAACAAGGCGCGGATCGACTTCGCCTCCGCCGAAAATATCGCGGCGATCTTCGACGCGATCCAGGAGGAGGTCGCCGCGTTGGTCGCGGCGGCCTCGCCCATCATCACGGCCTATAGCGACGAGGCATCGCAGCGTCGCTACTGGGCGGTGGAAGGCTTTGCACACATGGCATGCGGTGGCACGCATCCGAAGACCACGGCGGAGATCGGCACCGTTCACCTGAAGCGGAAGAACCAGGGCAAGGGCGTTGAGCGGATAGAGATAACCCTCACCGCTCCGTCACCAGGCTGAAAGCGGATAGATCAGGGTAGCCTGGTGAAGTAATGTGTCTTGAGGGTAGGGCGTCCATCGCCGCCGTAGGCGGTGACGCTTTCACTCAGGTGTTTGCCGTCCGCGGCGACCGTGTAGACCCGCGTGGACGCGGGGCCACCGTTCTTGCCCAGCACCACCACGAGTACATCGGGCCGTGGACGCGACATGGCGGCGATATCGGCTTCGGGGCTGCCCTTTACGGGGATGGGTGTTCCGTCTAGGGAGGCGGCGCCGACCGAATGCACTTCGTTGCCGGGGGCATAGACGATATCTACGGCCATGGATACGCGGTCGCCCTGCGCACCGGCGAACGTGATATCGACCTGCTTCGGCCGTGCATCCGGTGGCATCGGAAGGCGCGATGTATCGAGCGCCCAGCGGCCGAACAAGGGATCGGTGGACGTCGGCGTGGCACCGGCGGCCGTGCAGGCGAGTGTAGCGATGGCGCAGGCAAGGACAGGCAACGCTTTCATGCGGGCGACTCCTCTCGATCCGCTTCTGATCGGCATTGAGCTTGCCACAAGCCGCTAGTCCCCGGCGCGACCGGACGAACGAAGTTGCTTCACACCCGTGCCCAGCTTGCGACGTAACAGGTTACGTAGCGTTCCCGTGTTGCTGTAGCCCACTTCGTTGGCCACGGCATCCATGCGCATACCCTCGGCGACAAGTTCCTGTGCGCGTTCGAGACGAAGATCCTGAAAAAACGCCAGCGGGGACTTGCCGAGCACATCTTCCGTGCGTCGCTGCAGCGTGCGTCCATGCACGTGCAATGCCTTCGCCGCCTCGGTCAGGGAGAAGCCCCGGGCCAGGTTGGCACGTGCCCAGCGATCGAACTTCGCGACGAGGGGATCTGCGTTTGCCAGGTGATCGGGGATGACATACCGGGCCTGCGATGCACGCCGATCGATCAGCATGAAGCGGGCGACCTTCTCGGCCAGGTCCGGACTCGCTTGGCGAACCAGCCACAGGGCAAGGTCCAGGTGTCCCATCATCGAGCCGGCCGTCACGATCTTTCCCGACGGCACGATCATGCGCGTGTGATCGAGGGAAACCTGTGGATATCTTTGCCGGAACATCGGCGACAGCGACCAGGTGGTCGTGGCCTCGCGCCCATCGAGCAGACTGGCTTCCGCTAGCAGAAAGGTGCCGATGCACGCGGCCGAGATACCCGCACCCCTGGCATGCCACGAGCGAAGCAGCTCACCGGCGGCGATCACATCCCGGCGCGCGAGGGTATCCAACACAGCCCCCGGCAGCTTGGCGTTGATGGCGGGTACGACGACCCAGTGGGGACGCGTGTCTGGCTCCGCACCGCTTACGGACAGGGAAAAGCCAAGGCCGGTGCGCAGGCGTTTACGCACGCCGACGAGGCTCACCTTGAAAGGTGCGACGCGCATGCCTTTCAGGCGTGCGAGTTCATTGGCCATCTCGAACGTGTCCAGCAGCGCGGTCAGGCCGGTATCGAAGACGCCATCGAGGGCAAGTACGCTGATCTTCATGTCGCAAACGATGTAAATAATGTCGTTTGCGACTCTATATGTGGGTTAGGGCCCCGTCTAGACTTTCCATGACCTCGATCCAGGAACTCGCCATGACGCTGTCGACCGAACTTCGCTACCTGACCCTGGCCGTCGCCGCGACCGCCATGATGTGGATTCCTTACGTGATCGCCAGGGCCATGTCGAACGGAAGCGCAGCCGCGCTGGGTACGCCCGACCCGGCGCGGATGATCGAGACGGCTTGGGCGAAGCGATCGAGGATGGCTCATCTCAACGCGGTGGAAAATCTCGTCCTGTTCGCGCCATTGGTGTTGATTGCGGCCGTGGCGGGTATCAGCACGCCAGGCACCGCCTTCGCCGCGAAGCTGTACCTGGGTGCTCGCCTTGTGCACTACGTCGTGTACACGCTCGGCATTCCCGGCATTCGTACCTTCGCCTTTCTCGCTGGATGGGTGGCGACGGTGATGTTCGTCGTCGCCATCCTGTTCTGAGGTCAGCGGTGGCAACGCGTGGACAGGCTGTGGATAACCACGTGAAAACATGACGTCGTGCAGCCGATGGAACGACGATCAAGGATCGTTCGCCTATCGATCGATGGTCGCGAGAATCCAGTCGGCGTAGCGGTTGCCATGGATCGATCCGGCCGCCAGCGCTTCGTCGAGGATATGCATCTCACCGGCATCCAGCACGATCGACGCCGCGTCGACATTCTCTTCCAGGTACGTCCGTCGCTTGGTGCCGGGGATGGGGACGATGTCGTCGCCCTTGTGCAGAAGCCAGGCAAGGGCGATCTGTGAGGGCTTCGCCCCCTTGCTGGCGGCGATGTCGGTGACGACGCGGACGGCAGCCATGTTCGTGTCGTAGTTCGCACCCTGGTAGCGTGGGTCGATGCGTCGGGTGTCGCCATCGGGATAGTCCTCTGCACGCTTCACGCCTCCAGCCAAGAAGCCTCGTCCAAGCGGGCAGAAGGGCACCAGGCCAATGCCAAGTTCGCGTAGCACGGGGATGATCTCGGGCTCCAGGTTGCGCTCCCAAAGCGAGTACTCGCTTTGCAATGCGGAAACCGGATGCACCGCGTGCGCGCGGCGAAGCGTGGCGACCCCTACTTCGGAGAGGCCGAAGAAGCGCACCTTGCCCTGAGCGACGAGGTCACCGACGGTGCCCGCGACGTCCTCGATGGGCACGCTGCGATCGAGGCGGTGTTGGTAGAGCAGGTCGATGTGGTCGGTCTGCAGTCGCTTAAGGCAGCCATCCACGACGCGGACGATGTTTTCCGGCCGGCTGTCGAGGCCAACGATCCGGTCGCCGTCGAAGCGTGAGCCAAATTTGGTGGCGAGCACCACCTTGTCACGGCGATCCTTGAACGCCTTGCCGAGCAGGCTTTCATTGATGAATGGCCCGTAGTTCTCGGCGGTATCGAAGAAATCGCAACCCAATTCGATCGCACGATGCAGGGTGGCGATGGACTCCACGTCGTCAGCGGGTCCGTAGGACTGGCTCATGCCCATGCAGCCGAGGCCGATCGCACCCACCTCCAGGCCCTCGGTTCCAAGGCGTCGTCTGCGCAATGTCATGAAGCATTCCCGGTCAGATGAAGGAATGCGTAGTTTGAAAAAGGGCAGCCGAACGCGGAATCGTTGAGAGTCCGCATTACTTGCGTGATAGTTCGGCCATGAGCAGCGACCCGTTTTCCGACATCCTCCGTTTCGCGAAGGCCGAAACCCTCGTGACGGGAGGCTTCACGGCGGCCGGCGACTGGGCCATCCGCTTTCCCGTGCCGGAGCGGATCAAGTTTTTCGCTGTGGTGAAGGGTCATTGCTGGGTACGGATCGATGGCGAGGGCGATGCCGTGCGCTTCGACACGGGCGATGTCGGTCTGCTGACCGCACGGCGTTCCTTCGTCCTGGCCAGTGCCCCGGGCGTGCCGCCGGTGGATGCCATGAGTCTGTTTTCCGGTGCCGGCCGCGAACAGGCCACGTTGGGAGGCGGCGGCGAGTTCGCGCATATCGGAGGGCATGTGCTGCTGGATCCGATCAGCGGCAGCCTGCTGGCCGATGCGCTGCCACCGTGGATCCATGTCGGGGCATCGTCGCCGCAAGCGTCGACATTCCGTTGGTTGCTCGACTTGCTCGTGGAGGAGCGCAGTGCTCCCATGCCCGGTTCACAGCTGGCCTCGGCCCAACTGGCCCAGTTGCTTTTCATCCAGGTCCTTCGCGCCCATCTGAACACGGCGAATCTCGTCGCACCCGGCTGGCTGCGCGCGCTGGGCGATCCGCGCATCGCGCCGGCGCTGCAGTTGATGCACGGCGAGCCCACGCGTCCGTGGCATCTGGAGGAACTGGCGGCGGCGTGCGCAATGTCGCGCACCACGTTCGCACTGCATTTCCGCAAGGTGGCGGGGGTGGCGCCGCTGACCTACCTTTCGGGCTGGCGCATGCGCCTGGCCGAGCGCGCGCTGCGCGAGGAGAAGCGGCCCGTTTCCTCCATCGCCGATTCGCTGGGCTACGCCTCGGAAGGCGCGTTCAGCACGGCGTTCAAGCGCGCCACGGGGCAGTCGCCGCGTGCCTATCGTCTCGCCGCTCACGAGGCGATTCCGGAGTAGGCGTGTAGCGATGCCTCGTCATCGCTTCGCGGCACGCGACGGTGGCCGCGTGGGCTTGGGTGCGTCCAGGCCCTGCAACCCGGAGCATGCGCGCATGAGATCGATGAGCTGGCGCAGGCCGGCCGGCATCTGCCGTCGGCTGGGGTAGTACATGCATAGCGGCGGTCCTTGGGAGGCCCATGCCGGCAGGACGATCTCCAACTCGCCCCGCTCCACGTAGTGTTGCGCGATGGGTTCGAGCACATAGGCGAAGCCGACACCGTCGCGTGCGGCGTCGACCCGTGCGATCGTCTCGTTGAGGCAGACCGGCCCATTGACGTCGAGGGAGATCATCCGTTCGCCGTTACCCAGCTCCCAGCGGAACAGCGTGCCGTCACCCAGGCGCGTGCGGACGCAGGGCTTGCCGAGCAGCTCCTGCGGCGAGGTGGGGCGCCCATGTCGCTCAAGGAAATCGGGAGACGCCACCACCACCCAGTTCAGCGGCGCGGTAAGAGGAACGGACACCATGTCCTTGGGTACGCGTTCGCCGTAACGGATGCCGGCGTCATAGCCTTCGCCCACGATGTCGACGAAGCGATCATCCACGCTCACTTCGATATCGATCTGTGGATAGTCCGCGCTGAACTGCGCCAGCACGGGCCTCACCAGAAGGCGCGACGCGTCCTTTGGCACGTTGATGCGCAACGTGCCGATGGGAAAGTGCCGAAGCTTTTCCAGTTCGCTCAGCGCCTCGTCGATCGCCGCGAAGCCGCTTTCCAGGCGCTGGGTGAGCGCCGCGCCCGCCGGGGTCGCGATGAGGGCCCGGGTGGTGCGGTTGAGTAACCGCACCCCCAGGCGTTCTTCCAGCTTGCGTATGGTGTGGCTCAAGGCGGATGTCGTGAGGCCGAGTTCCCCGGCCGCCTTGCGGAAGCTTCCCCAGCGCATGATCGTCATGAACACGCGGAGGTCGGCCAGCTCGGATCGTTCGTACCTGGACATGCGTTACCTCGTCAGGCGGCTCCGGTGGCACCGTTGGCGCCGAACACCTGGCCCGTCGAGAACGACAGTCCGGGCGATGCGAGCGTTACGTAGATGGACGCCAGCTCCACCGGTTGCGCCGGGCGACCCATGGGATTGTCGGCACCCAGGCGCATCACCGTTTCCGGTGGCTGGCCGCCGCTGGATTGCAGGGGCGTCCAGGTCGCGCCGGGCGCGACGGCGTTGACGCGAATGCCGCGTGGCGCAAGCTGCTTGGCCATCGCCTTCACGAAGGCGATATTCGCCGCCTTGGTCGGTGCGTAGTCCACCAGGTTCGCGGATGGCTGGTAGGCCTGCTCGGAGCTGGTGAGGATCACGGCCGAGCCGGCACGCATATGGGGCAGGGCCGCCTTGGTGATCCAGAAGGGCGCGTAGACGTTGGTCTTCATCGTCTGGTCGAACTGCGCGGCGGTAATGTCCTGGATGTCGTCGTAGGCCTGCTGGTGTCCTGCGTTGTTGACCAGGATGTCGATGCCGCCGAGTTCAGACACGGCCCGTTCGACCAGTTGGCGGCAGAACTCCTCGGTGCGGATGTCGCCCGGAATGGCGACGCACTTTCGACCTTCCTTACGGATGAGCTCCACGACTTCGCGCGCGTCGGATTCCTCGACGGGCAGGTAATTGATCGCCACGTCGGCGCCTTCACGCGCATAGGCGATCGCCGCGGCGCGGCCGATGCCGCTGTCGCCGCCGGTCACCAGCGCCTTGCGGCCGACGAGCTTGCGCGAACCCCGATAGCTGGTTTCGCCATGGTCCGGCCGCGGCACCATCCGCGAGGCAAGGCCAGGCACCGGTTGTGGCTGGCGCACGAAGGGCGGGCGCGGATACATGTCGTACGGGTTCGTCATGTGGTCGAGCGGACCGATTTCGTCGCCGGTCGCAGCGGCAGCAGCAGCGGCGGCGGTGCCTGCCATCGCCATGGCGGCGAGGCCGGCGGTTCCGACGGCGGCGTGGCGGAGGAAGTCGCGGCGTGAAGTAGCATCGGACATGGTGATTCTCCTCAGGAGGGACGGATGTTCCGTTGCCAAGGTAGCAATGGAAAAACGCCTGAAATCACGCAGTTGTTCAACGGTTTGTTGAGTACGATTCAACAGCCTCGTTGAGTGGATGGCAAGTGTCCGATCTCATTGTTCCGTTGAGCGGGGTTCGCCGGCCTCCTGTCCTAGCATCCTTCGCATCCAAGGGTTCCAGGGTGGTTGACGTGACAAAAACGATTCGGGCGACGTTCTGGCCGATGGTGGCATGGCTACTTTGGTCGGCTTCCGCCGCGGGTGCCGTCGACAGTGCGACGACGCATCCACGCCGGTATAGCAACGCCGACTTCTACGTGGGTGGCGTGTTCCGGAAAGAAGTGGCGAAAGACGCCATCGCGGCATTGCTCGAAGCGCACGGCGACCACCTCACGCCGGCGATGCGGGAAAAACTGTGGATAAGCGACTTCGGCATGGGCGACTTTGAACACCTTGGGCTGTCGAGCATCACCTGGGTGAATCGACAGGACGAAGGTTATTACGCGATGACCATGTACCTGTTGCCGGGTCAGATGCTTCCCGAGCATCGCCACCTGCCCATCGCCGAACCGCCGGTTCGTCCCGCGAAACATGAGTCTTGGCGAGTGCTGCACGGTTGGGCGTACAACTTCTCCAGCGTCGGGCCGGCCTCGGTCTCGCTGCCTGCGACGCCGAAGCGTTTCGGACCCATCCAGAGTACCCACATGGATATCCACAGGGCGGGCGAGGTGCTCTCCCTGAGGCGGCTGGAAAGCTGGCACTTCATGATGGCCGGCCCCCAAGGCGCGATCGTCGACGAGTACGGCAATTTCCAGGATCGGCGCGGCTGGCGCAGTTCCAATCCGGCCGTTCACATCGGATCGTGACGGCGGCTATCGCCGTACATCAGGGGATACACCCGTCCGGCACCCCATGTCGAGCTGGGCCGGCGCATCGGCTATCGTTAAGGGCAGGCCGTCCACCCCGATCAGGGCGGCATGTCGTGGCCCGAGAGGGTGATGCCGCTCGGAAGTTCGTCCGTCCTGTCATGAAATACGGGATGCGCCGGTCTGCCTGACAAGATCGACGAACAGCGAAGGACGATGGATCCCCAACCTGTGGATAACTACCGGCACCGGCCGCCCGCATCGTGACGGGCGTGGGTCCCTTTCCCGTGGTGGCCGTGCTCGCCGCCATCGCGTTCTTCGTCGCATGGCTCACGGCGAAGCTGTTGGGCCGCAAGGACGGCGGGCAGGCGTCGTCGTTCATCCTGGACGCGATCTTCCTCGGCGTCGTCAGCGCCCGCATTGCTTTCGTGCTGCGCTGGTGGCGCGACTATCTCGATAGCCCGATCTCCATCATCACCATCGCCGATGGCGGCTTCCTTTGGCAGGTGGGCCTCGCGGTGGCGGCCATCTTCCTGTGGTCGCGCTCGCGGCGTACGCCGGCGACGCGCCGTCCCGCGTTCGCCGCCCTGCTGGTCGGTGTCCTCACGTGGTTCGGCCTGGACGCCGTGGTGGCACACATGCGCGAGTCCGAGCCTCCGATGCCGGCCTTCTCCGTGACCACGCTCGACGGGCAAGCGGTCGACCTGTCGTCGTTCCGCGGACGTCCCGTCGTCGTCAATGTATGGGCGACCTGGTGTCCGCCCTGCCGACGGGAGATGCCGGTATTCCGCCAGGCATCCGAAGCCTTCCCTGGCGTGGTCTTTCTCATGCTCAACCAGGGCGAGGATGTCGATACGGTGCGTGCTGTCCTCGCGCGGCAGTCGCTGGGCGCGTCCCACGTGTTGCTCGATCCCGACTCGAAAATGATGCAGGCCTTCGGCCTGAAGGCCGTGCCGGGCACGTTCTACTTCGATGCCGATGGACACCTGCTCGATTCCCATCTCGGCGAACTGACGCTACCACCGCTGCGAACCCAGTTGCGACGACTCTTTCCCTCTTCGATCACCGATACGAACAGCAAGGAACGAACATGATCCGAGTATCCCGCCGGGCGTTGGCCGCCACGGTCCTTGGCGCCCTCCTTTCCAGCCACGCCTTCGCCGCGGACACCAAGGCACCGCCGCCGGTGCTGAAGGCGCTTGAGGCCCAGGGCCTCACCCAGATCACGGAGTTCGACGCCGGCAAGGACATGCGTGGCTTCGCAGGTCTGGTCGACGACCATCCGATGGCGATCTACGTCACGGCGGACGGCAACGCCATCGTGGGTACGCGCGTCGATGCCAACGGCCGTCGCCTGGACGAGCAGAAGGTCGACGACCTGACCTTGAAGCCCATGACGACGAAGGTCATGAAGCAATTGTCCGAGGCGAAGTGGGTGGAGGAAGGAAAGAAGGACGCGCCGCGCGTGGTGTATGTCTTCACCGATCCCAATTGCCCTTACTGCCACGCATTCTGGGATGCGGCACGTCCCTGGGTGGATGGCGGCAAGGTACGTATCCGTTATCTCGTCGTGGGCGTTATCCGCGAAGACAGCCCCAACAAGGCCGCCGCGATCCTGACGGACAAGAACCCGACCGAGGCGCTGATCCGCAACGAAAAAGCCTTCAGCAAGGGCGGCATCGCCGCGCTGAAGACCATTCCCGCCGATGCGCAGAAGACCCTCGACGACAACCAGATGATGATGGTGTCGCTCGGCATCCAGGGTACGCCGGGCATCGTGTTGCAGGGCCCGGACGGCAAGCTGGTGAAGTTCGGCGGCATGCCGCGCACGGGTGGGCTGGAGAGCATCCTCGGGCCGAAGTGATATCGATCGGGCGCAAACGTGGCATGGCGCACACTCCTCTGCCTTGCCATCGTTTGCCCGCGTTTTGCCCTGTTTCCGTGCAAGGTCGTTGGCCTATACTCCGCCGCGCACGACTTCCGGGGGACGGGCATGCCGCCCGTTGACGGTATCCAACCACAAGGACGATCCATGGCTTCCATGTTCCGCAAGCAGCTCTCCATCCTGGGGATGCTGTGCTTCAGCGTGCCCGCCGCCCATGCGGCTTCCGTGCAGGTGCTCAGCGCCACGGTGAAGGATCAGGCCATCGCCGGCGCGACGGTGATCCTGCAGAAGAACGGCGCGGCTTCCGCCACCACGCAGACCGATGCCCAAGGAAAAGTAACCCTGCCGACGGGCTACACCGACGACGCAAACACGCTGCTGCTCATCAAGAAGGACGGTTACTCCACGCTGGTGGCCAAGTGCCCCTGCGATGGCCTCACCTATGCCCTCAGCCCGGTGATGAAGAACCTAGACGGCATGCGCGTCGTATTGACCTGGGGCGCGCAGCCGCAGGATCTGGATTCGCACATCTCCTATCCCGGCAACCATATCTACTGGAACAGCAAGAGCGGTATCGACGGCAAGCTGGACGTGGACGATCGCGATGGTTTCGGTCCGGAGACGATCACCCTGTCGAAGAAGCACGAAGGCGAGACCTACGTCTATTCCGTGCACGACTACTCCGACGTGAACATCCCGGACACCGATGCGCTGTCCAGGAGCGAAGCGAAGGTGTTCGTCTACGTCGGCCAGTCGCTGGTGCGCACCTATTACGTGCCCACAGGCAAGAAGGGCAATCTGTGGACCGTGTTCCGCATCACCGGCGAAGGCGAGATCCAGGACATCAACAGCATTCGCGGCGTGAACGCGAATCCGGCGACGATCGGCAGCGAGGTCGCCAGCTACACCAACGATGCCACCCGCGTGGTCGCCGAAAACCGCACGTCCGATCCAACGCGCGCCAAGGCGAAGAACGTGGCCGGTGAAAAGGCCTATCGCGAAGGTCGTCTCGACGATGCGATCAGCCTGTTCCAGGAAGCCACGGAGCTGGACGGTGCCTATGGCCAGGCCTACGGCAACCTCGGCCTGGTGTACCAGAAGGCCGGCCGCTCGGCCGAAGCCATCTGGGCCAACCGCAAGGCCCTGGCCCTGGCCTCGGGCCCCAACGCGGCCACCATCCGCGCCGGCGCGTACTACAACATCGGCCGTATCTACGAAGACGCGAACGAGCTGTCCGAAGCCCTGACCGCCTACATGGCCGCGAGGGCCGAGAAGGCCAATCCGGTCTACGACAACGCCGTCGAACGTCTCAATCCGCACCACTGACGGATCGACCACGAGGCCCCCGGCGACGGGGGCCTCTTCGTGAAGGAGCACCCGATGCGCACGTTCATCCTTACCCTCCTGCTCGCCGTCGCGAGCGCACCCGCCTTCGCCGTGGGACCGAGCGCTGTCGCGGCACCGGACCGCAGCCTGTGGCCCGATGCCATCGATGGCGAGGCGTCGTTCGACCGCGCGTCCCGCGCGGAGATGCTGGTCTTCGGCCATGAACTGGCCGCGAGCGAATCGCTCGACGACACCCAGCTACTCGAACGCCTGAAAGTGAAACAGGTCGATCGCGCGTCCGTCGACGCGGTCCGCGCCAAGTACTGGAAGCGCCTTGCCACCGGCTACGCGCTTGCCTCGGCCCACTGCGCATCCGATGAGCCATTCTGCCCGGCCGCGAAAGACGAAGCAGCGTTTCGTGCGGCCGCGACGGCCTTCACGGCGGCGAACGACACGCGTTACAACGCGTGGCATGCCAACGCCACCGTCTTTCATCGGGTCTACCTCGACGAACTGCTGCGCCTGGCTGCCTTGTTCCCGCGCATCAGCAGCGAGGTGGATACGTTTTCCGGCAATGAACTCAGCGGCAACGAACCTGCCGACCGCCACTTCCTGCTCACGTTCGATGACGGCCCGACCGTTGCCGGTGGCAACACCGACAAGACGCTGGCGATGCTTGGCGCGAACCACCTGAAGGCGACCTTCTTCCTGCTCGGTGGCAATCTCGAAACGCGCCTGAAGAAGACCGACGCCGCCGCGCTCGCCAAGGCGTACGAGGGCATGTGCGTCGCCTCGCATGGATGGGAACACAAGTCGCATAGCGCGTGGCCCGAATGGCAGGACTCCGTCACGCGTGGCAGCGCGTTGGTGAAGGACACCTTCCCGGCATCCTATGTGCCCCTGTTCCGTCCGCCGTATGGACAGCGCAAGGCCGACAGCGGCGATTTCTTCGCGGCGAAGCATCTGACCGTGGCGCTATGGAACATCGATTCGCAGGACTGGAACAGCAAGGTCGACGCCGAACAGGTGAAACAGCGTGTGCTGGCGCTCATGTTGCTGTGGCGTCATGGCGTGATTCTGTTCCATGACATCCATGCCAAGGCGCAGGTTGCCGTGCCGTGGGTGCTCGGCCAGACCCGTTCGACCGGCGTGACCTGGATGGATTGCCACGACTGGCCATCGGCGCACTGACGCCGAGGGGTTCGCCGGAACCCCTCGAGCCGAAGACGTGCAACACGCCGTCCCGAAAACATCACACAATCGAACTCCCTGGGGAGGGAGTGATCGATTGATGTACATCGTGTTGTTCGAAGAAGACCATCGTGTGGGCTTGGCGATGAAACAAGCGCTGGAGCGCATGGCGTGCACGGTCCTGTGGATAAGAAATATCTCATGCGCATTGGAGGCCTTGCGCCATCCCGACGCCGACCTCGTCGTGATGGGTGCGCCGGGCGCTGACATCATCGACCTGCTGCGTGAAGCCCGGCGCCTGGGCGTGTCGACACCGGTCCTGCTCATCTTTCCGCTGGATCGCGTGGGCGACCGGGTCGCCGCGCTCGACGCGGGCGCCGACGAATGCCTGGTGAAGCCGGTCGACCCGGACGAACTCGCGGCGCGTGTCCGTTGTCTGGCAAGGCGGTATCGCGGCATGGCCGTGAACCAGATGCAGGCCGGTACCATCCATATGGATCTGTCCCGACTCGAAGTGTCGGTCTGCGGTCGGCAGGTGATGCTCACCCGTCGCGAATTTGCAGTACTGCGTACCCTGATGGGCAAGCCGGGATGCATCGTGCAGCGCGATTCCATCGAGCGCTCGGTCTACGGTTGCGAGTCCGAGGTGGGGCCCAACGCACTGGAGGTACTGGTGCATTCACTGCGCCGCAAGCTGGGCAAGGAATCGATCCGCACCGTGCGTGGCTTCGGCTACATGGTGGGAGACTGACCCGAAGGAGACCCTAAGGTAGGGAAGCGATCCTTGGCGCATGTGTCGCCGGATGTCCCCATGATCGCTCCATCGCCGTTCCCGCCGCCTGGTCCCTCCCGGCGCGGCCATCTTCTCTGGATCCTGCCCGTCCTCGCCCTCGTCGCGTTTGGCGTGTACCGGCATGCGCGGCCTCCCGCCGTCCTCAAGCCATCGCCGACGACGGCCCTGGTACGGACGGCGCCCGCCTCGCGTCGCGACATGCCGCACTGGGTATCAGGTATCGGGACCGTGACGCCACTCAACGTGGTGGCGGTGAAGGCACGCGTGGATGGCCAGCTCGACAGGGTGGCCTTTACCGAAGGCCAGATGGTGAAGGCGGGCGACCTGTTGGCCGAGATCGATCCTCGGCCCTATCGGGCGGCCTTGGCCCAGGCGAAGGCCACGGTGTCGCGTGACGACGCACAGCGTCGCAACGCGGAACTCGACCTCCAGCGTTATCGCAAGCTGTCGTCGTTGCAGGTCGTGCCGCGCCAGCAGCTCGACGCGCAGAAGGCGCAAGCGGAATCGCTGCTCGCCTCCGTGGCGGCGGATCGTGGCGCGGCGGACGCGGCGGAACTCAACCTGTCGTTCACGCGGATCACCGCGCCGATCGCTGGGCGTGTCGCACAACGCCTTGTCGACCAGGGTGCACAGGTGCACGCGTCGGATGCCACGGGGCTGGTCACCGTCACGCAGATCGAGCCGATCACCGTCACCTTCCCGGTATCCCAGGACCTGCTCGCCGACGTGACCCGTGCCCAGGGCGACGGTGAGCTGGCGGTGCTCGCGATGACGCGCGACGGGTCGGCCACCCTGGCGAACGGACGCCTGGTCTTCATCGACAGCCAGGTATCGGCGGCGACCGGCCAGGTGCTGCTCAAAGCACAGTTCGACAACCACGACCATGCGTTGTGGCCTGGAGCGTTCGTCGCCGCGAAGCTACTGCTTTCCACGCAGGCCCAGGCGGTGACGATCCCGAGCCAGGCGTTGCAACGCGACCAGACGGGTGACTTCGTCTATGTCGTGGATGGCGATGGCCGTGTGACATCGCGACGTGTTCATGCTGGCTGGCAATCCGATGGTTACACCGCCGTCGACGAGGGCGTGCAGGCCGGGGAGCGCGTCGTCGTGGAGGGACAGACCGATCTGCAACCGGGCATGCACGTCACCGAGCGACCGGCCACCCGGGCATGAATATCTCGACGCCCTTCATCCGCCGCCGCATCGGCACACTGCTGCTGGCGGCCGGGTGCCTGCTGCTTGGTGCGATTACCTATCGGCTGCTGCCCGTGGCGCCGCTGCCGCAGGTGGACTTTCCTACCATCCAGATCAGCGCAGAGCTACCTGGCGCCAGCGCCGACACCATGGCCTCGTCGGTCGCGACACCATTGGAGCGTTCGCTTTCCGACGTGCCAGGCGTGACGGAGATGACCTCGTCCAGTTCGCTGGGGCGCACGCAGATCGTGCTCCAGTTCGACCTGTCACGGGATATCGACGGTGCGGCGCAGGACGTCCAGACGGCGATCAATGCGGCGGGCGGCCTGCTACCCAAGAACCTGCCGAACCCGCCGACGTACTACAAGGTGAATCCCGCGGACTTCACCATCATGTCCATCGCGCTCACCTCGCCGACGCTGCCGCTCACCGAGCTGGATCGCTACATGGAGGAGCGCCTGGCGGCGCAGGTGTCGCAGATGAAGGGCGTGGGCCTGGTCGATTACCACGGCCAGCAACGACCGGCCGTACGGCTCCAGTTGGATCCCGACAAGGTCGCGGCGCTGGGCCTCGGCCTGGATGACATCCGTGGGGCGGTGGCGACGCAGACCGTGGATGCACCCAAAGGCACGCTGGACGGTCCGCACCAGGCGATCACGCTGGCCTCCACCGACCAGTTGCTCGATCCGGCGGCCTATCGCAACCTCGTCATCGCCTATCGTGATGGCGCGCCGATACGCGTCGCCGATACCGGTACCGTGGTGGAGGCCTCCGAGGACGTGCGCAGCGCGGCATGGCTGCAAGGCGAGCGCGCGATCATCATGGATATCCACAAGCAGCCCGGCTACAACGTCGTGGACACCATCGCGGCGATCAAGGCGCGGCTGCCTCAGCTGGCGGCTGCTTTGCCACCGTCCGTGCACGTGCAGGTGGTCGGCGACCGCACGCAGACGATCAGCGCATCGGTCGACGATGTGCAGTACACGATGATCGCCACCATCCTCCTGGTCGTGGCTGTGATCGCGGCGTTCCTGCGCAACCTGTGGGCGACGCTGATTCCCGCGTTCACCATCCCGCTGTCGCTGGTGACGACGTTCGCCGTCATGTACCTGTTCGGCTACAGCCTCGACAACCTGTCGCTGATGGGACTGACCATCGCCGTCGGCTTCGTCGTGGACGATGCCATCGTCGTCATCGAGAACATCGTCAGGCACAGGGAGATGGGCAAGGAGCCGCTGGCCGCGGCGATCGAAGGCACGCGGGAAGTGGCGTTCACCATCGTCTCGATGACCCTGTCGCTCATCGCCGTGTTCATCCCCATCCTCTTCATGAGCGGCATCGTCGGCCGGTTGTTCCGCGAGTTCGCGGTGACGATCAGTGTGACGGTGCTGATCTCCGGCGTGATGTCGCTCACGGTGACGCCTATGCTTTGCGCGTGGCTGGTACGGCCGGACCACGATCGCCCGCACGGCCGGGTCTACATGGCGCTGGAGCGCTTCTTCGACGCGTTGGGCCGGTCATATGCCCATTCGCTCGACGTGGCGTTGAACCATCGCAAGGCCGTGCTGCTGTCCCTGCTGGGCACGGTGGGCCTCACCGGGCTTCTCTTCGTGCAGATACCCAAGGGATTCTTCCCGCAGGAAGACGCCGGCCTGATCATCGGTACCGCCCAGGCCTCGTCGAGCATCTCCTACGACGCAATGTCCCGCCACATCCAGCAGCTTGGCGAGATCGTCCGGCGGAACCCCAACGTGGCCAACGTGTATTTCTGGATCGGCCCCAATCCGACTCTGAGCCAGGGCCGCATGATGATCAACCTCAAGGACTTCGGTTCGGGCCGCGACGACGCAGCCACGGTGCTGGACCAGCTCAAGGCGGCTACCGCATCGGTCGAGGGCATCCGCCTCAAGATGCAGGTACGCCAGGACATCCAGATCGGCGGCCGTTCCAGTGCCGCGCAGTACCAGTACACGTTGCAATCCACCGACCTTGCCGCGCTCGACAAGGCGGCCACCGACCTGATGGCCGAGTTTCGCCGGATGCCGCAGTTGCGCGATCTCGACTCCGACCAGCAGCCGGCGTCGAAGACGGCGACGATCGACATCCATCGCGATACCGCCTCGCGGCTTGGCGTTACCGTGCAGGCGATCGACGACGTGCTCTACGACGCCTTCGGCCAGCGCCAGATCGCCACGCTGTTCACGCAAAACAACCAGTACCACGTAGTGATGGAAGTCTCGCCCCGGTTCCAGCTGGACACGGAGGCGCTGTCGCATCTCTACGTGCGCTCGTCGACAGGCAACCTTGTGCCACTGAACGGGCTGGCAAGCGTCGTGGACGGCGTCGCCCCCATCACGGTCAACCACCAGGGCCTGTTCCCGTCGATCACCTTGTCCTTCAACCTGTCCGCCGGCACGTCGCTCAGCGATGCGGTTGCTGCCGTCGATGCGGCCACGCGCCGGATCGGCATGCCGGCCTCCGTCACCGGCGCATTTGCCGGTACGGCTCAGGCCTTCCAGGATTCGCTGGCCAGCCAGCCCTGGCTGATCCTGGCGGCCATCGCCGTGATCTACATCGTGCTCGGCGTGTTGTACGAGAGCGCCGTGCATCCGCTGACGATCATCTCCACCTTGCCTTCGGCGGGCCTCGGCGCGCTGCTGGCGCTGGAACTGGCGGGCGAGGACCTCTCGGTGATGGGCCTGGTCGGCATCCTGCTGCTGATCGGCATCGTCAAGAAGAACGCGATCATGATGGTCGACTTCGCGATCGAACGGGAACGGCATGGGGCGACACCGTTCGAAGCGATACGCGAGGCCTGCGCGCTGCGCTTCCGCCCGATCCTGATGACGACCATGGCGGCGCTCTTGGGTGCGATTCCGCTGGCCTTAGGCCATGGCGCGGGTGCCGAGCTTCGCGTGCCGCTGGGCGTCGCGATCTGCGGCGGCCTCGTGGTATCGCAGTTGTTGACGCTCTACACCACGCCGGTCATCTATCTCGCCTTCGACCGCTTCGCCAAGCGCGAGCCGGGCGTGCTGGCGCTGGAGCCGACGATGGGAGGCTGACGCTCCTCCTCGCGCTCGTCGACCACAGCCGATACGGCGTCGCGCAGCCATGCGCCCGCGCGGTCGCGGTGCGTGCGGGCGTGCCAGATCATCGACAGGGTGAATCCCGGCAAATCCAGCGGTACGTCGCGCACGGCAAGGGACAGTGGCCCCGCCATGCGTCGGGCCAGCCGTGCCGGCAGCACGGCCACCACGTCACTTTCGGCCACCACCATGGGCGCGGTGAGGAACTGCGGCAAGCGCACGACGATGCGCCGGGCGAGCCCCTGTCGCGCCAGCATGTCGTCGACCAAGCCGGGCCCATCGCCCGTGATCGTGGTGGCTACATGAGATAGCGACAGGAAGGTGTCGCGGGTCCAGGGATGGTCCAGCGCGGGATGATCGTGGCGCAGCACGCAGACAAGCGTTTCCTCGTACAACGCGCGTCGATGCATGTTCGCGGGAAGCCTGTCGGCATCGAAGCGGCCGATCGCGACGTCCGCATCGCCGCGCGCCACGAGGTCCACGTTGTCGCCTCGTGCAGGAAGCACGTCGACGCCGACCAGCGGCGCGAGTCGCGCCAGTCGCGTCACCAGTCCCGGCACGACCAGGGTGGACAGGTGGTCCATGCTGGCGAGGGTGAACCGGCCCTGCAGGGTGGCCGGATCGAAGTCCTCCGGCGCGACGATATCTCGCACCCCGGACAACAGGCGTTCCAGGGGCTCGGCCAGGGCGAGGGCCCGCGGCGTGAGTTCCTGGCCGTGCGTCGTGCGCACCAGCAAGGGGTCGCCAAGCAGCGTGCGCAACCGGGCCAGCGCGCGGCTGGCGGCGGGCTGGCTGAGGCCCAGCCGCTGGCCAGCGCGCGTCACACCGCCCTCTTTAAGCAGCGCGTCGAGTAGCTTCAGCAGATTGAGGTCGATTGAGGCGAAATCCACCGGGTGCATGTCGGTTATGTCTTTGCCGCATTTGGGGCGTCGTGACGTGGACACCATTCTAGGTGCGTCGCCCGCTTCGGGCATGCCATCGGAAAAGAACATGTATGTCGTTACGGGTGTGACCGGCCGCACGGGCCGGGTCGTCGCCGATCGCCTGCTCGAACGCGGCGAAGCGGTGCGCGTGGTGCTGCGGGATGCGGGCAAGGCACAGGCCTGGCGGGAGCGCGGTGCCGAGGTCGCGGTGGCCGACCTGGCCGATATGTCGGCGATGACCGCCGCGTTCAGCGGAGCCACGGGGGCCTACTTGGTCAAGCCTCCCGGCTACGACCGGGAGGATCTCTTCGAACACGCCCAGGCCACGACCGACGCGGTGGCGGAAGCCGTGCGTCGCGCCGAAGTACCGAAGCTGGTGCTCCTGTCGTCGATCGGCGCCGATCGCGAGAGCGGTGTCGGCGTCATCGCGACCAACCGCCTGGCCGAACAACGGCTTTCGACGCTGGGTATTCCCGTCACCTTTCTTCGCGCCGCGTACTTCATGGAGAACTGGGCACGCGTGATCGAACCCGCCAGGGCAGACGGCGTGCTGCCCAGCCTGTTGTCACCGACGGACCGCGCCATACCCATGGTCGCCACGGAGGATATCGGCGCTAGCGCGGCCGACATCATCGGTCAGTCGTGGGAGGGTATCCGTATCGTCGATCTCGACGGTCCGCGTGCGTACTCGCCCGACGATATCGCGGAAGCGTTTGCCAAGGCGCTGGGACGTTCGGTGTCCGCCGTGGCGATCGACGAGGCGCAATGGGCTGGCGTTCTGGCGCGTCATCCGTTTTCCCGTACCGCCATCGAGGGTTTCATCACGATGAATCGTGCGCTCAACAACGGACATATCGCCTTTGCCGATGCGACGACCGAACACGTGCGTGGGCGGCGCACCATCGACGACGTCATCGGTGGCTTGCTGGTCACGCAGTGACCATGTGGATGTCCTTGTGGATATCTATGCAGTTATCCACAAGGAAAACCACAGACTCATCGGGTGGCGCGTATCTCGTTGGCGAAGCGTCGACAGTGTTCCAGGTAGCCGCCTTCGTGCGCCTGCACCAGTTCGACCACGCTGCGCCATAACCATGACGGCGCGTCGATGCTCTTGGGCCGGTTGCGCGCAAGCTCACCGAGCCAACGCTTGCGGTCAGGCCACGAGAGCTGGCTTGCATGGGCGCGTCCCACGACGTTGCCGAGGTAGTGGGCGACATCCATGGCCTCGGTTTCGTCGAGGCGTTCCAGATCGATCTTGAGGTCCTGGGGGCGCAGTTCGCGCACGAAGACAGTGCGGCCGCGGATACGGCCGGTCATCATGCGTTCGCCGAGGTTGGGGGCGAGATGGAGCGCGCCCTGCTTCACGCGCTCGGCATTGTCGCGCGGCATGCTGGCATCCGACGCATGCGGCGCGGCCGCCTTCAGGGCCTCCTTCACGTCGACCAGGCACAACTCGTCGGCCGTACCCTTGGCGGATAGGCGTACCAGCAGCGCGTAACGGAGATGGCCGAGCGAGCTGCATCCCTTTACCCAGTACTTGGCGTCGAGCAATTCGATCTTCGCGTCATCGTCGCGGTGGACCAGGTGCGTGACCAGGGCGCGCATGCCATCGGTGGCGGTGAGCGATTCGAGTTCGTCGCGCTCCTCCGCGGTGACCGGCCAGAAGCGCTTTCCCTCGGGAATGTCCGGACGGATGCCCTGGATACGTTCGCGCGCGAGATGCTTCCAGCGCCGCTTGAGTGCCGCCTTCATCACCAGCCGGATCGTGCCGGGCCGCTCGACGACGCGATAAAGCTTGCGCCCGCCACCCATGCCGCGTTCGTAGCCGGCGATAAGGCGCTCGACCATGCTTGCGGTCACCACGCCCGGAAGGTCGGAGCCGCGTGCCGCGGTGGCCAGCGACACCGCCAGGCGCACGATGTCGTGGGCAGGATTGCCGATCACCGCCTGGTCGAGGTCGCGTATCTGGATATCGATGCCACCTTCGCGATCGGCCACGGGACCGATGTTGCTCACGTGGCAGTCGCCACATATCCACAGGTCCGGTCCGGCGGGTAGCGTGCGGTTGGCGCCTTCCAGCCACTCGTAGAACTGCTGCGTGTTGCCCCTGACGAAGGCATGCGCCGAACGGGCCATCTTGAGATTGCGCAGGGCGGTGAGGTGGGGTTCCCGGCTATCCGGGGTCACGGTGGCTCGTCTGGACATGGCTTCGCAAATTCCTTCACGCGATTCGATATGACAGCTCCATGTCAGCGTGGCGCCGGCTCGGTGAAGCGGACGCGAGGCCCGTGGATGAATCTGTGGATATGTGACGACTTATCCACAAACTTATGCGCGACGATGCCTTTGGCGCACGCCATCGGAGATGGCGTGCCACATGACTGTCGCAAAGCGTGCGACGGTAAGAGGGGCGATCAGCGCATGGGTGTCGCTTGCGTCACCTCGGGTTGTATGGCCGGTTCGAGAGGCTTTGCCTGCTCGGCCTGGCGCCACTGCGCGTTGCTCTGTTCAACGGGTGTCTGGACCGCCGTGCCGGTATCCACCACGGCGATGCGCTTGTGCGGCGAATCCAACTCACCCTGCACGGCATAGGCCTGTTTGCCATCGCCGGACAGCACGACGTGGTCGATGCGATCCAGGCCATCGCGTCGACCGGCGGCCGCCAGCGCGGCGGTCAGCCGTTCGCTGGACACATCGGGTGTCCGGCCCATCGTCGCGTCGAGCTGGCGTACGCCGGCCCGCGCCTGTTCGTAGCGTGCGTCGTCGGTATGCGAGCGATCGCCAAGGCCGAGCGACGCCTCCGTGGCCAACGCGGGCGCCCGGTAGAACTCGTCCATGACCTCGGCACGGCGTCCTTCGGGCATCGATGCCAGCTGCCTGGCCATGGCCGCGGATGGCTGGATCTCGAGCGTGCCGGGAAGGGGGGGCTTGGGCGCCGTCATGCCCACGTCCAGCTTTGTGAGGTTCGCGGCGAGGAACTTGCCGTCCTGCATCTGCATGGCATCGAAGACTTCGCGAGGATTTTTTGCCGTCGCCATGGCGGCCATGGCCATCATGTCCGCCGAGCCACCGTACTCCTTGCCGGCGTCCAGGTCGCGCAACATACCGGGCTGGCCGTGATGCTCGATGTAGTCCCGGGCTCGCTGGCGCATCTGCATGAGCTGTTCGCCGGTGAACTTCATCTCGACGGGCTGGCCGTCTTCCAGGCCGCGCGTGCCGGCGGTGCCACCGAAGGCGGTGCGCAGTGCGCCCGCCTGGTGGACGTCCATATGGGGGAGCGTGATGGAGAAATACTTCCCCTTGCTCATGTCGGGCTGGTGGTCGTCACCCAGGGGGAAGGTGGAGCGGGCCGAGATCGCACCGGGCACGTCGTAGTGGAAGGTGATCTCCGAACGGTCCTTGTCGTGGACCAGTTCATAGGAAGTATCCACATGCTTGCCGATGTCCGTCTCACCGACGCCCTTCAGCCCTGCGCGTGGCTGCGTGTCGATGCCGAGTTTCTGGGTGGTGGACACCCCCGAAACGCCTTGACCGTCGCGTTGGGGCAGCGCCTGGCCGGCCAATACCTGCCCATAGGCTTCTTGTCCCTCGCGCGTGGACAGGTCGAACTCGGCGGTCGTCGTCGTGGCGAGGGTCATCTTGCCGTCGCGGCCGAGCTGCGGGGAAAGCTTGCCCAGCTCGGGGCCGATACGCGAGGTATCGTCCACGCGGTCGTTCTGCGTGACGGCGACCCGAACGGTATGGTCGCCCGTCTTTTCGATGCGCATCGTCACGCCGTCGTCATGCTTGCGGTCGCCGTGGACGCCCACGTTGCCGACCGCCTTGCCGAACGTGATGCCGGAGGTTTCGTTGTCGTAGCGTGTGGAGTCGTAGCTGATCACCGTGCCGGTGGGCAGCGTCGTCGGATCGTAGGGATTGATCGCCTTCGCATCGACCTTGTAAGGCGCAGGGACCGTGACCTCGTAGGTCGCTCTTTCGCCATGCTCGAACTTGCCGGAGTAACCGTACCCGGCCGCGCCGATGCCGCCCTTTATCCAGTCGCCGACCTCGTGGCCGACCACGATGTGGGTACCCGTGCCATCGTAGGTCTCGCTGGCCTGGCTTGCCGTCGTGTGGCCCGCGCCACCATCGAGCGAGACGGGACCGAGGCTGGCCTTGGCGGAGCCTTCGAGACGCGTGTTGTCCGAATACGTGTAGCCGCCGTTGGACTCGACGCGAAGATGAGCCTCGCCCTCCGCGGTGAGCGTGGCGCTCGCGTCCTTGGTTTTCAGCTCGCTGTCGAGCTTTGCCTTCGCGTCGATGCCGAAGGCGGGGGTGGTGTCGTTCGATGCCATGCGAAAAGGTCCTTTCGAATGGAGCGACCTCCCCACAGGCCGTTCCTGCCGTTGACGGAACCTCGTGATTATCGCAAAGAAAACCCGTTACGGGAAGGTCTTTTCGCTGAACGGCGGATCGCCTCTCGCCGATCGATCAGCAGCGGATCAGCGTGATCGGACGATCGAGATCACGTGGTGGTGTCATCACCGATGCCGGCGGTGCGCCTACCGTCCGGGTGAAGTCGTCGATCATGTGCGACTGGTCGAAGTATCCGCCCTCCTGGGCGACGTCGATCCAGCGCTCGCCGTCACGTCGGCTCGTGAACAGCGTTTCCATGCGAGCGAGTCGTGCGAATCGCTTGATACCCATGCCCGTGCCCGCGAGGAAACGCCGTGCGAGGGTTCGCTCGCTGACGGACAGGGCGGTTGCAAGGGTGGATACGCGAAGCGACGGCTCCTTTCCAAGGCGATCGCACGCCTCTGCCGCCAGGGGATCGATGGGGCGACGAAGGGGCAGGCGGGCCAGGAAATCCACGACCAGCCGGTAGCGGGACAGGGCGTCGGGCGCCTCGGCCAGCCGCGCCGCGAGCCGTTCCGTATCGGTGCGGGGCAAAGCGAGGGCGATATCGAGCTTGGTGTCCCCGCACGCGTCGCCGGCATCGCCCAACAGCGCGATCCCCGCGCAGGGTTTCAGGCGCACGCCGATCGCGCCAAGCGCATCGTGCGGCCGAATCGCCACGTAGCCGCTGCGAATATGGGTAACCACGGGTACGTCGTAGGCCTGCTCGAGCGCCTTGTCACCGAACCGACGGGATGACGCGGGGGCGGCACGGAAAGGAAAGACGAGATAAGGACAGGTTCCCGGCAGCAGGCGAATCTCGATCTGGCGGGCCACCTCGCCGTCGGCGATGTTCCACTCGCCGATGCTGTCGATCCAGTCGATCGGCGGATGCGCGCGGCGGGATGCGAGTCCGGTCGAGTCGGTAGGAAGGGGGTGCCCGAGCATGAGAGGGGCGCAGGCATGACGGGAAGCGTTCACGGAAGGCATGGAGCCACGGTGTGCCGGACGACGCGAAGGCATCGATTGTCCGATTTTTCCAAGCCCCGGCGAATGGACGTTTCTAGCATCGCGATGACTATCCACGCTACGGAGAGCGCATCGTCATGGAACCTTTCGTACACGACGCCGCCGAGGCATTCGAGCAACGGGTTCGCAAGAACCAGGCGTACCTTGCCGATCACCTGAGCCCGTCCTACGACGTAATCGTCTGCGGATCGGGCACCGGAGGGTCGGTCGTCGCCCGACGGCTGACGGACGCGGGCGTGCGCGTCCTTCTCCTGGAAGCCGGAGGCGACGACAATGCGCCCACGATCACCGAGCCAGGCCAGTGGGGCCGTAACCTGGGCAGTGAGCGCGACTGGGGGTTCGTCGCCCAGCCGTCGGCTGCCGTGAATGGGCGGCGCATGCCACTTGGAATGGGCAAGGTGCTCGGCGGGGGCTCAAGCATCAACGCGATGATCTGGGCGCGTGGCCACGCCTCGGACTGGGACGAGTTCGCGCGACTGACGGGCGATCCCGGTTGGTCCTACCGGTCGGTCCTCGATGTGTATCGCGATATCGAGGACTGGCAGGGCGTGGCTGACGCAAGACGCCGTGGCAGGGGAGGTCTCGTGCATGTCGAACCGGCCGGCGATCCGAGTCCTGTCGTTCACGCGTTCCTCGACGCGGCACGGGAGATCGGCATGCCCGTGTTCGACGACCACAACGGGGAAGCGATGGAAGAGAGTGAAGGTGCCGCGCTGGTAAACCTACGCATTCGCGATGGTCGTCGTCTTTCCATGTTCCGTACCTATGTCCATCCGGTGATGGACCGCTCCAATCTCGCTGTCCTGAGCCATGCCCTGGTAACGCGCATCGTCATGGACGGCGATCGTGCGACCGGTGTGGACGTCGCCTGGAACGGGCGCATGCTGACGATCGGGGCAACGAAGGAGGTGATCCTCGCCTGCGGGGCGATCCAGACACCCAAGCTGCTCATGCAGTCGGGTATCGGGGCCGAGGAGGTGCTCGACGCCGCCGGTGTTCGCGTGTGGCGTGCCCTTCCCGGCGTGGGTCGGAATTTCCAGGACCATATCCGGATCGGTTGCGTATGGGAGAGTCCGGATCTCGTGCCGAGGCGGAACAACGGTGCGGAGGCGACCTGTTTCCACCGCAGTTCGCCGTTGCTCGTGGCACCAGATCTGCAGACCGTCCTCGTCGAATCGCCGGTCATCACACCGGAAACCGCCCACTTCGGCGCACCGCCGCAAGCGTGGACCCTGCTACCGGGGCTGGTCCGCCCGCAGAGTCGGGGCTACGTCGCCATCACGGGTCATCGCCCTGACGATCCGGTGAACATCGTCACCGGTGCCCTGGAGGCATCGGAAGACGTCGATGCGCTCATCGAAGCGGTGGCCCAGTGCCGCGCTTTGGGAAACGCGCAGGCGATGCGTCCTTTCGTCCGCCGGGAGATCATGCCCGGGCCGCTATCCGGTGGCGCCTTGCGTTCGTTCATCCGCGATAGCGCCGCCACCTACTGGCACCAGGCTGGCACGGCGAGGATGGGTGTCGACGCCATGTCGGTGGTGGATGCGAACCTGCGTGTCCATGGCGTACGCGGACTGCGCATCGCCGACAGTTCCGTGATGCCGCGCGTGACGACGGGCAACACCATGGCGCCCTGCGTGGTCATCGGCGAAAAGGCCGCGCGCTTCATGCTTGCGGAGCATGGCTACGCGGCGTGATGGCTCACTTGGCCTCCTTCGTTCCCAGCGCGACTACGGCGCCCTCGCTGGGCTCGGTGCGTCGCACCGGCGCAGGGCGCGGCGATGTCGGTGCCGTGCGACCGAGGGTGATGTTTTTCGAGGCGCGAACCTCGCGGTTGGAAAACGTCCAGATTTCTCCCGTCGCCGTGATGAACACCGTCCAGTAGAGGTCCGACTCCGGTCCATAGTCGATCAGGAAGTGCGCGAAGCCCTCACCCTTGGGCGTGTTCAGCGGTAACGGCGGATTGAGCTGGAGCATGGACGTCCTCCGATGGGATCACTTCTTCTGCTGGTTGTCTTCGCCCGAGTCGTCCTTCGGATCGCCGGAGGCGTCCGTATCGCGCTGGCGGATGGAGTTGCGCGGGTGCTCCGGCGGATCGTTCTGGCCGGGATGTTGCGGCGGACGGTTCTTCTCGTTGGCCATGGGCTGGCTCCGTGCGGAGGTTCCAGACTCTCGGGGTGTCGTTGAACGAGCCGTGGGGCCTTCGTGACGATGCCTTGACATGCCGCGCAAGAAACGGAGTTTCCGGCCGGCCAGGCCGGCTTACCATGAGCCCACTGGACGAAGCGGTATCTCGTCCACGACTTGTTCCCGCCTGTCTTCACACCCATGTCATGACGGGGATCCGCTTATGCATCGTCGATCCGACGCGACCACGGCCACTTTCATGAACGACACATCCACGACGATCCGTTACGCCACGCGGCCTTCCGTCCTCGGCACGCTGCTCGTCGCCGCCAGCGGCAAGGGGCTGGTGGCGCTCATGTTCAGTGACGACGCGGACGCGATGACGCTGGAGTTTCTCCATCGCTTTCCGGGTGCGATGCCCGCCGGCAGGGATTCTGCCTTCGTGGCGATCGTCGACAAGGTGGCGGCGTTCGTGGAAAACCCACGCTCGGGCCTGGACGAACCGCTGGATGTGCGCGGCACCGATTTCCAGAAGCGTGTGTGGAACGCCTTGCTGACGATCGCGCCGGGTGAAACGGCGAGCTATCTCGATATCGCGAGGCAGATCGGTTCCCCCGGTTCGGTGCGCGCGGTGGCGCAAGCCTGCGGTGCGAATCCGCTATCGGTGGTGATTCCCTGCCATCGCGTCGTCCGTAGCGATGGCGGCATCTCGGGATATCACTGGGGCGTGGAAAAGAAACGCGAGCTGCTTCGTCGCGAGGGCGTGGCGTGACGGCATCGCTTTTCGATGCACATCGCCCGCAGACCGAGGGCATCGTTCCGCTCGGTGAGGGTGCCGCCGTGCTGCGTGGCTTCGCCTACATGCAGGGCGAGGCGCTGCTGGCGCAGGTGCATGCCATCGCGGACGCGGCGCCGTTCCGTCACTTGGTGACGCCAGGCGGCCATACCATGAGCGTGGCGATGAACAACTGCGGCGCGCTGGGGTGGATCAGCGATCCACGTGGCTACCGCTATTCGCCCACCGATCCGTTGACCGGGAATCCGTGGCCGACCATGCCGGAAGCGTTCATGGCGCTGGCGCGTCGTGCGGCGGCCGAACTGGGTTTCGACGATTTCGTTCCCGATGCCTGTCTGGTCAATCGTTATGCGCCGGGCGCAAAGCTTTCGATGCACCAGGATCGCAACGAACGTCGCGATACGCAGCCGATCGTTTCCGTCTCGCTCGGCATACCGGCGATGTTTCGCTTCGGCGGGCAGGGACGTGACGTCAAGCCGCTGGACGTGCCGCTCTTCCACGGCGACGTGGTGGTGTGGGGCGGGCCGTCGCGCATGAACTACCACGGTATCGCGCCGTTGAAGGAAGCCTCGCATCCGCTGACGGAGCGCTACCGCTTTAACCTGACCTTCCGCACCGCGCGTTGAGTCACCCGGCGACGCCGCGCGCCTCGCCCAGCAACCAGTCGCGGAAGGCCTGCAGCTTGGGCAGCGATGCGCACTCGGCCCGGTTGACGACGTAGTAGGCCAGTTCGGAAGCCTGCTCAATCTCCGGGAACAAGCGCACCAGCCGACCGCTGGCGAGGTCGTCGCGCACCATCACGCTGCGCGCGAGCGCGACGCCATGACCGTCGATGGCGGCCTGCAATACGGCGGCGGAATTGTTGATGCGCAGGCCGCGCGTGGTGTCCACGTTCGCCGCTCCGGCATGTTCCAGCCACGCCTGCCATGACGCGAAGCCGATATGGGTGTCCACCGACTGATCGTGGATCAGCGTCCTGGCGGCGAGGTCGGAGGGTGCGCGTAGATCGCGGTGTTCGGCCAGCCAGCGTGGCGAACACACGGGAAAGACCTGTTCGTCCATCAGCTTCTCGGCCACCAGCCCCGGCCATTCCCCACGGCCGTAGCGCACGCCGATGTCGATGCCCTGCGCCGTGAAGTCCATGAGCTTCAGGCTGGTGTCCAGGCGCACGTCGGTATCCGGATAAGCGACCTGAAAATGCTCCAGGCGCGGCAGCAACCACTTCGCGGCGAACGCAGGACTTACCGTCACGGTGAGCACGCCGCTGGCGGACGATTCGCGAAGGCGGCTCAAGCCCAGGGTAAGGCGATCGAATCCGGCGCGGATATCCGGCAGCGCACGTTCCGCGGCTTCCGTGGGCACCAGTCGCGCCCTGCCGCTGGTGCCTCGATGGAACAGCGCGGTGCCCAGCCAGTCTTCAAGGCTACGGACCAGCTGGCCCACCGCGGCGGGCGTCACGCTCAGCTCGGCGGCAGCGGCCGAGAAGCTCTGGTGCCGAGCGCTGGCCTCGAAGGCGCGCAAGGCGTTGAGGAACACGGGCGATTTCATGGCGGCAAAGAAATTCTTTGTATGAGGCAAAGAATATACCGTTTGTGGGGGTTCCAGGCGGCGATCAAGATGCGGGCATGCCAGGAAAGCGCTTCCAGCGGCCGCTGAGGCCATGGAAAGTTTTTCTGAACCGCCAACCCCCATCGGGAACCCGATCATGATGGTCGACTGGAACACCTACCGCGACGCCCTGCATCGCACCGTCGGCGATTTCGCCAAGCTCAACCCGCCCGTGATGCGTGGCCTGTCCATGATGTCGGGCGCCGAGAAGGACGGCCACCTCGGTCCGAAGATCCACGAACTGATCGCGTTGGCCGTTGCCGTGACGACCCGTTGCGACGGCTGCATCGCGACGCATGTGAAGGCCGCTGCCGAGCACGGCGCGACCCGCGAGGAGATCGCCGAAGCCCTCGGCACGGCCATCGCGCTCAACGCGGGTGCCGCGCTGACCTACACGGCCCGTACGCTGGACGCGTTCGACGCGCTACCGTCCGCCTGAGATCGCGAGCCGTTGAGCCATGCGCATCCATGCCGACCTTTCGCTTCCCGCGATCGTCACGCCCGACGACTATCGCTGGGTCGCCTCGCCGCAAGCAGGCGTGACGCGCATGATGCTCGACTGCGTCGGTGACGAGTGCGCCCGCGCGACCAGCATCGTGCGTTACGCGCCGGGTTCGATCTTTCCGCGACATGCCCACCCGGGTGGCGAGGAAATCCTGGTCCTGTCGGGCACGTTCTCCGACGACAGTGGCGATCATCCGGCCGGCAGCTACCTGCGTCATCCCTCGGACTCGTGCCACGCGCCCTCCAGCGCGCAGGGCGCCACGATCTTCGTGAAACTGCGGCAGATGTCGCCCATGGACGCTCGCCGCGTCCGCATCGATACGAAGGATCCCGGAAACTGGTCGTCCATCGACGGCGGTGCGGTGTGCGCGCTGCACGAACACGATGGCGAACGCGTCGCGTTGCGCCGACTACCCGCGGGACAGGTGCTGGAATACGACCGTTCGATGCTCGTGGAGATACTCATCCTCGTCGGCGAACTGTGCGAGCAAGACAGGCGTTTCCCCGCAGGCAGCTGGTTGCGTCTTCCCGCCGGCCACCATGACGGCTTCCGCGCCGGCGACGCGGGCCTTACCGCCTATATCAAGACAGGGCACCCGCCATGTTGAGCTTCCGCGTTGTCATCGTCGGTGCGGGGATCGCCGGCCTCTACGCCGCCGTCCATCTTCTGGAGCGTGGCGTCGACGAGGTCCTGGTACTGGAAGCACGGGATCGTATAGGCGGTCGCGTGTTGTCCCTTCCCGAGGGATCCACGCGTTACGACCTGGGCGCGACGTGGTACTGGCCGGCCATGCAGGACGAGTTGCATGCGCTCATTTCGCGGCTGGGTGTTACCACGCTGGCGCAGCACGAAGCCGGCGACATGCTTGTGGAGCGTACGGTCTCGCGTTCGCCCGATCGGTTCACCGGCTTTGCTTCCGCGCCACCTTCCATGCGGTTGGCGGGTGGCATGGCCTCGTTGGCCGACGCGCTTGTGCGACGTATTCCAGAAGATCGCCTGCGCTTGGGGCATCGCGTAGCGGACATGACGGCGGATGGGGACGGCGTCACCGTGCGGGCGATCCGCGACGATGGTGCGTTCGTCGTCTTCCACGCAGATCATGTCCTGCTCGCAATACCGCCACGGCTCGCGACGGCGATCGACATGCAGCCCGCCCTGTCCACGGGAACGCAACGGCAGTGGAATGCCGTCGGTACCTGGATGGCGCCGCACGCAAAGTACGTCGCGGTCTACGACACACCTTTCTGGCGGCATGAAGGCCTTTCCGGACATGCGCGGAGCACGACCGGGCCGCTCGTGGAGATCCATGACGCCTCGGCGGACGATGGCGAGGGCGCGCTGTTCGGTTTCATCGGTGTCCCCGCGACGATGCGACGGCGGATGCCCGACGCCGCGCTACGCGAGCTATGTCGCGCGCAGCTGGTGCGGCTGTTCGGCCCACGTGCCGGCGAACCGCGGGCGGAGTACGTGAAGGACTGGGCCGCCGATCCCTGCACGGCAACGCAGGCCGACCAGATGGCAGGTGGGCACCACGACACCGCCGCCGCCATCGGTCACGGCGACGGCCCGTGGCAACACTTTCTGACGGGCATCGCGAGCGAATGGTCGCCATCGATGCCGGGTTATATCGCTGGCGCGGTGGAAGCCGCGCGACAGGGTGCCAATCGTGCGATCGGCCTCATCCCTTCCGCGACAGCGTCGTCGGTCGCCCTACCGGAGTCATCCCATGAAGCTTGAAGGCAAGACGGCCCTCGTTACCGGAGGCAGCAGCGGCATCGGACTCGCCACCGCTGCGCTGTTCGTTCGCGAAGGCGCACGCGTGGCGATCACCGGGCGTGACGAAGCGAAGCTGGCGAAGGTCGCGCAGCAACTCGGACCGGCCGTGCTCCCCATCGTGGCCGATGTGCGGTCGCTCGATGACCTGCGTCGTGTGCGCGGTGTCTTGGAAACGGAATTCAACGGCCTGGATATCTTCTTCGCCAATGCTGGCGTCGCCTTTGGCACGCCGCTGGACGGTACGGAGGTCTCTCGATACGACGAGTTGATGGATACCAACGTCAAGGGCGTCTTCTTCTCGATGCAGGCGATCTCGCCGCTGTTGCGCGATGGCGCCTCGGTGATTCTCAACACGTCGTGGCTTGCCGACGTGGGTACGTCCGGCCTGTCGATGCTGTCAGCGTCGAAGGCGGCGGTGCGTTCGCTGGCACGGACCTGGTCGGCTGAATTGCTGTCGCGTCGTATCCGGGTAAACGCGGTCAGCCCCGGTGCGATCGACACGCCGATCCATGGCCCCCAACAGGCCGATGACGTCACCGCCGCCAAGGCGCGCATCGCCCAGTGCGTGCCGCTCGGTCGCCTCGGCGAGGCGGAGGACATCGCGCAGGCCGCGCTGTTCCTGGCCAGTGACGCTTCCCGCTACATGCTGGGTGCGGAGATCGCCGTCGATGGCGGCTTCGCCCAGCTCTGATATTTCCCTGGAACGAAAGGACAAACGACATGCGTTTTGAAAATAAGGTCATCGCGATCACCGGTGGCGGTTCGGGTATCGGCAAGGAAACGGCGCGTCGCTTCGTGGCCGAAGGCGCCAGCGTGGTCATCAATGGACGCGACCGGCAGAAGCTTGTCGCCGCGGCGAAGGAGATCGACCCGTCCGGTAGCCGCGTGGTCGTCACCGATGGCGACATCGCCGATCCGCACACCGGCCAGACCCTCGTTGACACGGCCGTGCGCCGCTTCGATCGGCTCGACGTGCTCGTGAACAATGCAGGCGTGTTCAATCCGAAGGCCTTCCTTGATCTTACCGAGGCCGACTACGACTGGTACCTCGACACGATCCTGAAGGGCAAGTTCTTCACCGCGCAGGCCGCGGCCCGTGCGATGAAGGACAGCGGTGGCGGCGCCATCGTGCAGACCGGTTCCATGTGGGCGATCCAGGCCATCGGCGCCACGCCGTCGGCCGCGTATTCCGCCGCCAACGCCGGCGTGCACGCGATGGTGCGCAACCTGGCGATCGAGCTGGCGCCGTACCGCATCCGCATCAATGCCGTGGCACCCGCCGTGGTGGAGACGCCGGTGTACAACACCTTCATGAGCGACGCGCAGGTCAAGGAAGTGCTGCCCACGTTCGATGCCTTCCATCCGCTGGGACGCAACGGCCAGCCGGCCGATGTCGCCGAGGCCATCCTGTTCCTCGCCTCCGAGCAGGCGGGTTGGATCACCGGCACGGTGCTGCCGGTGGACGGTGGCGTCACCGCCGGTCGCCAGTAAGCGATCGATCGATCAACCTCGCCAGCGTCGCGACCAGATCGTCCATGCGCGACGCCTCCGTGTTGCCGTAGCCGAGCACGAGGCCGTTGCATGTGGGTGTCGCCGAGGAGACGAAGGCCGAGAGGGCTTCCGGCGCCATGCCGTGCTCGCGGGCGAGAAAGGCGACACGGCGATCCGGCACCTGTGCGGGAAGATGCAGCGCGAGGTGCATGCCGCTGTCGCCTCCAGTGATCGTGTGCGGGAGGCGCAGATGCTTGCCCAGCGCATCCCGCAACGCATCCCGGCGTTCACGGTAAAGGCGGCGCATCGCGGCCACGTGCCGGCCAAACCGTCCGTCACGGATGAAGTCGGCCAGGGCCAGTTGTTCGAAGCGTCGCCCACCGCGCAGCAATTCGCCCAGCACGGGCCGCATCGCGGGCAGCAGCGAGGACGGCACGATGAGAAAACCCATGCGCAATGCGGGAAACATCGTCTTGCTGAAGCTGCCGACATAGAGCACGGGAGCATCGGGCACCAGGCCCTGCATCGCGCCGATCGACTCGCCCGAGCGCCGGAATTCGCTGTCGTAATCGTCCTCGACGATCCATGCACCGTGCGCCGCCGCGTTGCGCAACAACGCGAGCCGCCGGCTCGCGGACAGCACCGAGCCCAGGGGATATTGGTGCGAGGGCGTCGTGTACACGAGTTTCGGCGGCCGCAAAGCCCAGTCGTCGTCGGCAATGACGATCCCGGCGTCGTCCACCGCACACGCGACGACATCCACGCCACCGGCCGCCATCGCGTCCTGGGCGCCGCGATAGCCCGGGTTTTCGATCCATGCCGTGTCGCCCACGTCGGCCAGCAGGCGCACGCATAGCGCTAGTGCTTCCTGTGCGCCCTTGGTGATCACGACCTGGTCGGGCGTCGCGCGTACGCCACGCGCCATCGCCAGATGGCGCAGGACGGCCGCACGCAGTTCGAGTTCGCCACACGGATCGCCATGGCCAAGTGCTTCATGGCCGCGGCGTGCGATGGCTTCATCGAGGCAACGCTTCCAGGCGGCGACGGGAAAGCGATCCAGCGCGGGTACACCGGGCCGCAGCGCGAATCCGTCGCCCGCTACGGCGGCGCGGCGGGGAATGCGCATCGCCCTGGCGGAAAGCGAGGGCGACCGGGCGACATGCGCGGCGGCCGAGGGGGGCGCCGGGCGGCGCAGGTCGGCGACGCGCGTGCCCGACCGATCCGCTTCGATGTATCCCTCCGCGCCTAGCAGTTCGTACACGGCGGTCACCGTGTTTCGGGACACGCCCATCGTGGCGGCGAACTGGCGCGATCCTGGGAGGCGACTCCCGGCCGGAAGTCGTCCATCGAGGATGCCGGTGCGCAGGTGCCGCAGCAGCTGTCCCTGCAACGACAGTCCGGTGCCTCGCGGCCGAAGCGAGCCGGCAAGAAAGTCGGTCCACGTGGCGTCGTCGCGCTGTGCGGTCATGGGGCAGGGATCCTGGGCGTGCTGGCACCATCATATCGGTCCATCGTGGCACCACCGGAAGGTCCAGCGACGCCTAGGCTGGCATGGTCCTTTCCTCTGGAGATATCCATGGCCCCCCGTCTGAACGCCTTCGGGCAACCCATTGGCGAATCGATGGCCGCGTGGCAACCCCGGGCACGGCCCGCACGCGTTGTCCTGGAGGGACGCCACTGCCGTCTCGAACCCTTGGACCCGGCACGGCACGGCGCCGATCTATGGCATGCCCACTCACAGGCCATGGATGCCAGTGGCTGGACCTATCTTGCCGTGGGCCCCTTCGATGATGCGGCGGCGTTCGCTCATTACCTGGCGCAGGCGGCGACCAGCGAGGATCCGCTGCACTACGCGGTGGTCGACCGGTACAGCGGCAAGGCGCTGGGTACGTTGTCGCTCATGCGGATCGATCCCGCCCACGGTGTCGTCGAGGTAGGCAACGTGGTGTTCTCGCCATCCCTCAGGCGGACGCCGATCTCCACCGAAGCGCAGTACCTGCTCATGGCCTACGTCTTCGATACCCTGGGTTACCGTCGCTATGAATGGAAGTGCGACAGCCTCAACGGGCCGTCGCGTGATGCCGCCCTTCGTCTCGGCTTCCAGTTCGAAGGCGTCTTTCGGCAGGCCATCGTCTACAAGGGGCGCAGCCGGGATACCGCGTGGTACTCGGTGATCGACGGGGAATGGCAAGCCGTGCGCGCGGGATTCGTCCAATGGCTGTCCGAGGATAATTTCGATGCGTCCGGCGCGCAGCGGCGACCCCTCGCGGATATCCGGAAGGAAACCAGCGACATGACCGGCTCCGCCACGCAGGCAAGTTCCTGAGGTGTTCGTGTCGTCTCGCAGAAACTCGTGCCTGGCGTGCAGCGTGATGAAGGCGAGGGCCGACGTATAGGACGATTACGCGCGATGCATCCGTTGTGCGGGGAAGTTCAAGGAACGGAAGACGCGATGGACCGACGTGGTATCGCCTACCCCTGAGTGGGTATGTCGTGATGACGAGGTATGCCTACCCTCCGCCGCGACAGCGTTCCGGTGCCCTCGTCCGTTCCAGTGGTGGGAGTATGCAGACGCGCAAACAGGGATCTGCCGTCACATCCGTCCGGACACCGACGGCGACGGCCTCCGGCCATGCCCGGACCTGGGGCGGGCGTTGTCTTCCAGCGACTTCAACCAGGGAACCAACGCCCCATGAAGAGTCACCCCGCATCTCCCCCGGGTAGCCCCGGGCGACGGAGGCTATCCGCCTTCATCGCCATGGCGCTCCTCGGCGCGACGGTCACGGCCCAGGCCGTGACCCTGGCGCCGTCGGATCGCCAGGACATCAATATCGGCGCCACGCCGTGGAAGTACACCAAGCAGGCGACCGTCAATCCGAACGATCCCACCGTCTATGCACCGCTTCCCAACGGGGATGACGGTGCGGCCGTCAATCTCGACGACAGCAAGTGGCTGACCGTCGGTCTGCCGCACGCGGCCAACGACTTCACCACCTTTATCAACCAGGAGTCCGGCGGTGGCCAGGGCAGTCTGGACGGTAGCCTCAGCTGGTACCGCAAGGTACTGACCGATTCGGCGTCGTACCGTGGCAAGAAGGTGATGCTCGAATTCGAAGGCGTGCACACGGGTGACCGTGTCTACGTCAACGGCACGTTCGTCCCGGGCACTGGCGCACTCAATCAGCCGAACCAGCCCAACGCCAACGCGACCCACGTCTACGGTTTCATCCCCCACATCGTGGACCTGACGCCCTACCTGCGCTACGACGGCACCGACGTCATCGCGGTCAAGGTCGAGCGTGACGGCGGCGATATCTTCGAGGATCCGGGCTTCGGCGGCGCGTTCCGCTTCGGCCAGTCCGAGGCGGGTATCTTCCGTCCGGTGAAGCTGCACGTGACCAATCTCGTGCACATCCCGGAGAACGTGTACGAAGGCCAGAACACCTGGGGTACCTACGTCGGCACCCAGAGTCTCGGTCAGAACAACCAGTCGGCGGTGATCGACGTTCAGACCAACGTCGTCAACGATTCCGACGTGCCGAAGACGGTTACCCTCACCACGCAGATCGTGGACGAGAATGGCAAGGTGGTGGCCAGCGATCAGCAGCAGGAGCTGGCACCGCACCAGGCACCGAGCGACGTCACGCCGGTGTTCGACCAGCACCTGACGGTGTCGGGTGGCGACCTGCATCTGTGGTGGCCGAACGGCAGCCTGCACAACGTGCCGCGTGCTGGCGACACGGGCCGCCCGCGTCCGTACATGTACAAGGTGTTCCATATCGTCAGCATCGACGGTGCCATCGTGGATGCCAAGCAGAGCACCCTCGGCATCCGCACGATCACCTGGGACAAGAGCTATCCCTACGTCAACGGCGAGCGCATTCGCGCCGATGGCGCTTCCGGTCGCTACGACTACCCCGCGCTGGGTTCGTCGGTGCCGGAAGAACAGCAGTGGCGCGATCTGCAGCTGTTTGCCGCCGGTGGCGGCAACATGTGGCGTCCGGGCCATTCCTCGTCGAGCCCCGAGTTCGTGGACGCCGCCGACGCGCTGGGTGTGTTCATCATCCAGCCCAGCGGCGACGGCGAAGGCGGCTTTGACAAGGAGTGCGCGTCCAAGGGTGACGCCACCGCGGTGTCGCAGTGTCTGTACATGCGCAACGTCAAGCGCGAAGTGCATCGCGACATGGTGATCCGCGATCGCAGTCATCCGTCGATTCTCGCCTGGGAAACCGACAACGGCTCGATCCTCAACTCCTTCGCGCTGGAATTGCGTGCGCTGGCCGCGAAGTGGGACGACATCGCTCCTCGCGCGGCATCGGATCGCAGCGGCGCGACGGATCCGGTGACCGGTCAGCCCATTCTCAATGGCGACCTGTTTAGCTGCAGCAAGGCCGGCTGCGAAACATCGATGAAGGCGGGCGCTTTCAAGAACTTGCCCGTCTGGGGCGCCGAGTACTGGGGCATCGGTTCCCAGCGCCAGGCCTACGACGCGCAGCTCGCCATGGCGCTCAACTACCTGGTGCCTTACTCGCAGGCGCGCAGCGTGGGCACCTTCGGCATGGCCCAGTGGTACTTCGCCGATACCCCGGGTGAAACCGGCAACTTCGACGAAGGCACGGAAGACCCAACGCACTGGGTCTACCAGCACATCAACGGCGATCCGAACCAGCCCATCGCGACGTATCCCGACGGTACGAAGATCAAGAACTTCGCGCATAACGTGCGTTCGTTGGGCGACTCCATGGTCGACCAGAATCGCTTCCCGAAGATGATCTACTACATCTACGACGCGCTCTGGACGCCGTTCCAGCTGCAGCCCGTGGTGAAGTTGGCCAACACCTGGAACCGCTCGGGTGATATTCGCGTGAGCGGCTTCACCAACTGCCCGGCGGCACGCCTGCTCGTCAACGACGTGCAGCAGGGTACCGACCAGCAGCCGAACGACTGGACCAGCATCGACCAGGCCTCGTACAACCTCGTCAATGGCAACGCGGGCGATCCGAACGGTCCCAGCGAGACCACGGGCAAGATGCAGAACGTGGCCCAGGCTGCCGCCACGACCAAGCTGCCCCAGCAGGTGCACTGGGATGTGACCTGGCAGGCCGGTACCGCCAAGCTGCAGTGCATCGGCACCGACGGCAACGTGGTGCAGGATGCCAACGGCCAGCCGGTGGAGGACGTGCTGACCACGGCCGGCAAGCCGGACCACATCCTGCTCACCGTGGTGCCCGACGTGGCGCTGACGAAGCCGGATGGCAGCTCGTTCGCCGTCACCGCCAACGGTTCCGACGCCGCGTTCATCGAAGCCCGCGTGCTCGATGCCAACAACGTGCTCGTACCCGTCGATGGCGACGTCAACGTCACCTTCGCCGTGACCACGGGCGATTCGCTGGTGACCTACCAGGGTGGCACGCAGCAGCTGGTGGACTGGTCTGCCGGTTCGACGACCAACTCCGATGGTTCGCAGGAGCCGATCCATGGCTACCACGCGCCCGGCAATCCTGAGCTGAAGTTCGAGGGCGGTTTGCAGAAGATTGCGCTGCGCACGAAGTTCACGCCGGGCCAGGTGACGGTCACCGCGACCGCCGCGGGCATGTTGCCGGGTTCGGCGACATTCCAGATCTCGTCGGTGCAGCAGCCGTCGACGCCGGCGGGTCCGCCGTCGCTGATCGCGACTCCGCAGGACGATTCGGTCACCGTGGGTAGCAGCGGTCATTTCGAAGCGGCGGTATCCGGTGCCCAGCCGATGACCTTCACCTGGAAGAAGAACGGTGTGGTCATCGATGGCGCCACGACGTCGGCCTACGACACGCCGCCTACCCAACTGGGTGACGATGGCTCGACCTACACGGTGGCTGCGCACAACGGCCTCGGCGACACGCCGGACTCGGCACCCGCCACGCTGCACGTGTTCCCGGCGCAGGCCGTGACCATCACGCAGCCGTTGCAGGCCGTGACCGTGGATGCCGGCCAGCCCGTGCATTTCCAGGTCGCTGCCGGTGGTTCCCCGAAGCTGAGCTACAAGTGGTTCCGCAACGGAACGCAGATCGTGGGTGCGGATGGCCCGTCGTATGACATCTCCGCGGCGCAGGCTTCGGACGCGGCGAACTTCTCGGTCGAAGTGGATAACCCGGTGGCTCCGGCGACCTCGGGTCCCGTGGCGCTGACCGTGAATGCGGCCCGTCCGCCGGTGTTCACCACGTCCCTGGGCGATGTCCGCGCCAACCTCGGCCAGTCTGCCTCGTTCACGGCAAGCGTGACCGGCTCCGCGCCGTTCCACTACCAGTGGAAGCATGGAGACCTGGCCGTCGGTACGGATTCGCCGACGCTCACGATTCCCGCTGTCAGCCAGACCGACGTGGGTGGGTACCAGGTCATCGTGACCAACATCCTGGGCGACGCGTCGGCGGCGACCAGCAATGTGGCGCAGCTGACCCTGGCTCCCCCGGGTGCCAACCTGGCGCGTGAAAAGGTGACCTACGCTAGCGGTGTGCAGGACGCGAACGGTACGCCGTCCTCGTTTGCCGTCGATGGCGATGGCACGACGCGCTGGGCATCGGAGCAGGATTCCGATCCGGCCAAGAGCGACGCCGCCTGGTTCGAAGTGGACCTGGGTGCCGTGCAGACCTTCGATCATGTCGTGATCAAGTGGGAAGCCGCCTATGGCGCCGACTACAAGATCCAGGTGTCGAACGACAAGGACACGGGCTTTACCGACGTGCTGGAGAACTCGACGGGCGTCGGTGGTACGGACGATCTGAGCTTCCCGCAGCCGGTGACCGGCCGCTATGTCCGCATGCAGGGCGTGAAGCGTGGCACGCAGTACGGCTACTCGATGTATGAGTTCGAGGTGTACAACACGCCCAGCTGCTGCAGCACGAACGACCGCTTCAACGTCATCGACGACAACCATGTCACCGATACGCTGAGCGGCCTGACCTGGGAGCGCCACGAGCGCGGCTTTGCCGACCAGGGCGCGCAATACAAGCGGTCCAATGCGATCGGCGATTGCGGCAAGGTGAATGCCCGCATTCCGTCGGCGGCCGAAGCACTGGCCATCACGGGCAAGAACCTGTCGACCAACGCGTTCCCGGAAGACTGGTCCACCTGGACCTCCGACAACGACCCGGGCGATGCCGACAAGGCGTTGATGGTGAGTCGTTCCGGTGACGTCACCCCGCAGCTTGCCGAGAACTATCCGGGCAATGCCATCTGCGTGTCCGGTTCGGCGGCTCCGCTCGCGGCGCCGGTGATCTCGACGCAGCCGACGGCACAGACCGCTGGCGTGGGACGTTCGGCGCACTTCGCCGTGGCGGCCACTGGCACGGGCCAGATGACCTACGAGTGGTTCAAGAACGGCGACTCCGTGTCGGTGACCTACGACGGCACCTACGCCACGCCGGCCCTGACCTCGGCGGACAACACCGCGCAGTACCAGGTGAAGGTGACCAACGCCCAGGGTATCGCCACGCTCAGCACCACGGTGCAGCTGACGGTGGACAACTCCAACAGCGGCTTCGACCTGCCGTCGTGGGAAACCCCGCCGCAGAACACCGGCGGCAACCAGGGCAACAACGGCACGGGCAACTCGGATAATCCGGGTACGCCGGGTGACGGCCAGAACGGCGTCAACGTCGCACTGCACGCCAAGGCCACGTCGCTGAAGAACGAAAGCGACCAGTACCTCGGTCCTGCCAACGCCGTCGATGGCGACTTCACCACGCGCTGGGGTTCGTCGTTCGATCCGGAAGCCTGGATCGCGCTCGACCTCGGTTCGCCGCAGACCTTCGACCACGTGATCCTGCGTTGGGAGAATGCCTACTCGACGTCGCACAACATCGAGGTGTCCAACACCGGCAATGACAACGACTGGCAGCCGGTGACGGCGCAGCCGTTCGCGGGCCAGGGTGGCGTGGAACGCGTCGATTTCCCGGCGCAGACCGCACGCTACGTTCGCATGCATAGCCTGGCGAAGAACACGGCCGGTTATGGCGTGTCGTTGTGGGAGTTCGAGGTGTACAATCCGGTCACCCCGCAGTTCGTGACCCAGCCGTCCGCTCAGGCCCTCACGGCTGGCCAGACGGCGACGTTCACGGTCAGCGTCAAGGCCAGCGGACAGCCGGCGTACCAGTGGCGCTTCAACGGCGTGAACATCCCGGGTGCGACCCAGGCGACCTACACCAAGGTGGTGGCCACGACGGACGCCGGCAACTACGACGTGGTGGTGACCAATGGCCTCGGCCAGAGCGTGACCAGCAACCCGGCGGTGCTCACCGTCGCGGCGGCGTCGCAAGGCACGGGTGACCAGGGCACCGGCACCCAGACGGGCACTGGCACGAGCGGTGGCACCGGCAGCGGCTCGAACGATCCGTCGCAGGGTTTCAACTACGATGTCTTCCCGGGCTTCGTGGGCGCCCAGCTGCGCAACCTGACCAACGGCGTGTGGAGCGACGACCAGATCTACGTCGAAGTCATCGCGAAGGACCCGAACAACAACAACGCGTACTCGTGGCTCAAGCCGGACGGCACCATCGTGGCGATGTCGGTCAACGACAACACCGGCCCGGGTCATCTCACCAAGAACGGCGATACGTTCCCGAACTATTCGTTCACCCTCGCGCAATCGAAGCTGCTCAAGATTCCGATGGTGTTCGCCGGTCGTATCTTCGTGTCGCTCGGTAAGCCGCTCTACATGAAGAACGTGATGGCGGCCGATGGCACGTTGGGCTTCGCCGGTCCGGATCTCAACAATCCGACCGATCCGAATACCAACATCCGCTTCGACTGGTACGAGTTCACGTGGGGCAGCAATGGCATGTGGTTCAACACCACGCAGGTGGACCAGTTCGGCATTCCGTTGACCGAAGACCTGTACGGTGACAACAAGACCAGCCACCAGAGCGGTGGTATCACGGAGAGCCGTGCGCAGATCCTGGGCGAATACAACCAGGAAGTGCCCGCGGAATTCCGTCTCGCCGATCCGAACCCGCTCCGCATCATCGCGCCGGGCAAGGGTGCCTTCAACGCCGGCCAGGCGCAGGCGAACTACTTCGACGCCTATATCCAGCAAGTGTGGACCTACTACCAGACGCATAACCTGCACATGGTGGATGGCGCGATGCAGTTCGACGGCACCGTGGCCAACGGCGTCCTGACCCTGAACCACACCAACTGGGCCGACAGCGCCCAGCCGGGCGAGGCCCAGGGTACGACGTTCTCCATCGCCATGCCCAACACGCAGGACGTGCTGGAAGGCAAGGGCGCGCTGGCGAATGGTATCGATGCGTTGACCGGAAAGGCCGATCCGTGGGGCATCCTCACGCAGCTGGAAGCCCAGCTGTGCGGTGCCTTCAACCGCCACGTGGCGGAAGACGTGACCGCGTGGAACGACCCGTCGCAGTTCTACCTGCAGGCGCCGTCGAACTACTACTCGCGCTTCTGGCACAACCACAACATCGGCGGAAAGGCCTATGGCTTCTCCTACGATGACACCGAGAACGAAAGCTCGTCGCTGATCGACGGTCAGCCCGAGCACCTGGAACTCGGTATCGGTTGGTAAGCACGAGCAAGTGACGTAAGAGAAACGAAGAGGGCGGTGGAGCGATCCACCGCCCTTTTTTTTACACCACTGTAGGAGCGCGCTTGCGCGCGATCCGCGGCAGCGGGCCGGGTTGCCGCTACCGCGGATCGCGCGCAAGCGCGCTCCTACATGGCAAGTCCGCGCCCCCACGAGCGGGAGGCATAGACCATCCTTGGAGGAAAGGCATCGACCGGGAGCGAAAGATTCAACCTGAAAAGCTGCTTCGGTGTCAGGCAAAGCTTCCGAAGCAACTGCCGGCTTATGCTGTCCATGAAGGAAAGGCTGGCATCGAGCATGGCCACCCGTTTTTCCTGCGCAACTGGATTGGGCAGCGGGCATGCCATGGCATCTATCCGATGAAAAGCGATGTCACGCCGCTTGCACTTGAGCTGGTAATAAGCGGTGTAGACGTTCATCAAGTTGTTCCGCGCCAATAACGGCGAGGCCTGTTGAGCGGTGCCTTCGATGTCGAGAACGGTGCTGATTTCCCCGGCAATCAACGAACCACGAGTGACATAACTGCCGTGGATTTCATGCAATGAGGCATCGGCGCCGACCACGGGGTGGATATGGGGCAGCTCGGCCAGCGTCGAGCAGCGAAGCGCGAGATAGTTCAGGGCGTTCTGACGGCGTCGCTCGCCCATGCTCTTCGTACAGGGTGCCTCATCGCCCTCGGATACAATGACATCCATCGCATCCACGTCACGATGCGAGTGATCGTGGGTGGTCAGGTCGGGAACGTGGCGACGCTGCTCCTGGAACGAGGGATATCCCATGGTCTCCTGGGCGCAGATCGTATGGAATGTACGCACGTCTCCATCGTGATCGAGAAACCAGGCCCCACCCGTCAGCTCGCGTTGACAGGCGGGGTGCGCGCAGGACGTATGCAGCGGAGCAAAATCACGGCGACGCAATAGGATGGCCATGAGATAAACCTCGTCGAACGGAAAACATCTGCATGTAATCAGTTGGACGGGAGGTCGGCCAGAAGCGTCGCCCACCGATGCGCATGAGCGAGAATCGCATCACAGAGTGCGCATAGGATTAGTCTGAAAAAAGGGGTAGTCAGTGCCTGGACTGGCTGGAAAGATAGTCGGACAAGAGATAGTGCGATGGGCCATCGCCCACGCCACCAGCATCCCGGGTATCGAGTCTGCCCAGTAATTGCTCGATATAGGTGCGTATGGCCTCGCTGGGCGAAGCGAGCAGCGCATCACGCAGGTGATTTTCGGCGGGCTCCGCCAGGCCATCGAGCAGGCATACCATCGCCTGGCCGACCAGGGTCACCGCCGTTCGCGGGTTGGTATCTGACAGGAAGCTGGACCAGACGGCGCGGGCTTCATCCACCATGCCTTCGTCGTATTCGAGTTGGCCGAGCATCAGGCGCGCTTCTTCCAGGGCGGGGGACAAAATCATCGCCCGCGTGAAATCCGCGCGCGCATGGACGGTATCCCGGATGCTGGCGTAGATCGAACCTCGAAGCAGCAGGATCCGCGCATCGCGTGGGTACCGTTCAAGGGCTTGGTCGAGCAGTTCCAGCGCGCGGTTCGGTGGATCCTGGGTGACGGATACGGCCAGCGTGTCGAGAGTGTCCTGGTCGCAGGATATGGGGTGCATGTCGGCCATGGCAGGTGCTATCCGGTGATCTGCAAGGTGGTGTCGGGCGGAAGGGCCTCGCGAAGCTTGCCGAGGCCAGTACGATGCAATTGCGATATGCGGCCTTTGCTGAGGCCGAGAAGCGTGGCAATTTGTTCGAACGCGATCGCGTTGAAGTAATGGAACGAGATGACTTTCAGCTCATTGGGCGAGAGCTTCGTCATGGCCTCGCTCAGGCGATGTCCGAGATGCTGCCATTCGGCTGTCTCGTAGCTGTCCGCGTAAGGTGACGGCTGGCTTTCCGATGGCACGAACATGCCGGTACCTTCAAGCATGAAGCCAATCGCCAGCCCGGCCGTCAGCTCACCCAGGGTCTGCAGTCGCTGAAGTCCACGTCGTTCGCCACGAAGCGAATCCAGTCGGTCGGCCTTGCGACGGCGGTCAAAGGAGAGTTGCTCCTGGGTTTCGCTGAGGTTTTCGAGACCGTTGAGAATGGCGCCTCGTATTCGTGGCGTGCAGAACGTCGTGAAGCGCACGCCACGTGACGGATCGAAGCGGCCGATCGATTCGATGAGGCCGATGTAGGCCAGTTGGAGAATATCGTCGTATTCAGCGGATCGGGCCACCTTCGTCGCCATAAAAGACGCGGCGATGGATCGCGCATAACCCATGTAATGCACGAAGATGGCTTCGCGCGCCTCGCTGGCATGGCTTTCACGCAAGGCGATCCACTGCGCAAGAAGTTCGTCCGGCGCATCATCCGCGTCGGCCGCTCCGGCGATATCCAGTGAACCGGCCTGGCTCCCGGTCATCTGAAGCTACTTAGCACGCCCTGGAGGATCAGGCTCCATCCATCCACGAGGACGAACATGAGTACCTTGAGTGGCAACGAGATCGTCGCCGGCGGCACCATCAGCATGCCCAGGGACAGAAGCACGCTGGAGACTACGAGGTCAATGAGCAGGAAGGGCAGCAGGACGACGAAGCCGATCTGGAACGCGACACGTAGCTCGTTGAGGATGAAGGCGGGCGTGAGCTGAAGCAGCCCGACCTCGGAGGGCGACGTCGGAAGCGGCTTTCCCGACAGGTCGTACATGGTCTTCAGTTCATCCTGGCGAACCTGCCTGAGCATGAAATCGCGAAGAGGCACGCTGGCCTTCGTGGCCGCCACGGTCACATTGACCTTGCCTTCCATATAGGGGCCAAGGGCATCGGTCTGAATCTTCTCCAGCGTGGGCAGCATCGCGAACACCGTAAGAAACAGACCCAGGCTGATCAGCACCGGCGTCGGCGGTGTTTCCGGCATGCCAAAGGCGTGACGGATCATGGAAAGCACGATGACGATGCGGATGAACGCAGTCATGGAGACCACGAGCGCGGGCACGAAGCTCAGGAGGGTGAGCATCGTGGCCATGCGCACGGTGTTCGATCCCGCATCGAGGTCGTTGATGTCGAACGGACCGTTGGCCGGTGCCGGCATCGTGGGCGTGGTTCCCGTCGCGTGGGCGACGCACAGCGAGCAAAGCAAGAGGGTCAGGCCGACCAGGAGCAGTCCCAGCGGGCGAAGCAGGCGACGCATCATGGCGCATCTTCCGTGGTCGGCGTGCCGCTGGGTGCCTCGACCGGCGTGACGGCGATACCGGCTGGATGCGTGGTGACGAGCACGTGCGTGTGACCGTAGCGGACCACATGAACCGCACTGCGCGTATCGATGCGAATGCTTTCCAGCACGCGCAGGTTCGGCGTGGCGCCGGTTACCCGGTGTCGGTGGATGCGGCGGGCCAGAAAGGCCATGCCGACGCCGAGGGCAAGGCAAAGTACGAGGGAAAGGATCACCCGTACGTAGTCGATGCCGTTGGACAGCGGCAGCGCCGCTGCCTGCGCGATGATGAGGCACGGCACGCGGTTCAGTCCTCCGAGCGGATCGCCGTGACCCGGATGCCGAAGTGATCGCCGACAGCGACCATCTGGCCGTGTGCCACCACCTGGCCGTTAAGCAGGATATCCACGTCGTCGTGCGGGGCGCGATCCATCTCCACCAGGCTTCCAGCCTGGAGGGCCATGAGTTCCCGCACCGGGATCTCGCGCGTGCCCAGGCGGATGTCCAGGTTGACCCGTACATCGTTCAATAGGGCCGGATCGAGGCGCTTGGCCGCCGAAGCGTCGCTCTTGGGCGCATGTTCGGGCAGTTCGAGATGCATGATTTCTGCGTTCATCGTGGGTAGTCCGGAATCAATGAATGGGTTCGACGGAGGTGACGGCCATGACCATGCGGCTCTCCCTGCGTATCGGCGTGGCCTGGGCGACGGGGGTATGCGTGCCGTCGATCGACGAGGACAGCGCGAGCGACATCGGCTGGTCCAGCGACGTGCCGGTCACAAGGACATCGCCGACGGCGAGTCCCGCGAGCTCGGCGGCGCTGATGTCGCACGACCCCGCGATCGCAGTGAGGCGGACGCGCGATTCAGCCAGGGCGGACCGTCGCGACGTGGTGGGCGTTTTCGGGTGGACGGTCGCCGGAGGGAGATTGTCGCGGATCCATTCGGGCGTGACGAAGAGGTGCAGCAATGCCTCGTCATCGGCCAGGGCGATCGTCACGGATAGCCTTGCCTGCTCGTGGTCGTCCGCTTCCCGGCCGCCTTCGTTCCATCCGTTTGTCGACAGGCCCTGGCCGATGCGGGTCACGAGATCGGCGAGCATCGCATCCGAGAACGCCTCGACGATGTCCGCGGCGTGGCCGACGGGTGGCAGCGACATGCCGGTCGGCAGATCGAGCGCCTTCCGTAGCAGTCGGTTGAAGGATCGCTCCACCACGCGAAGTTCCACGCCTGCATCGTCGTGCCACCGGCGAACCGCCAACGTGCCTGACGCCGTATCGCTGCAGCTTGCGAGCGGTTCCGGCTGGACGATCCAGCGGGCATGCCATGCGTCGACGATGGTTGTCAGCGCGGCACAAAGGCGCGACAGATCGGCGGCGGACGTTGGCCACCAGGGGCGGTATGGCAGCGTCACCCCTGGTTACCCCGCATCTGGAAAAGCTGCACGAGCATCTCGTTGGCGGTGCTGATGACCTGCGACGACGCCTGGAAGCCTCGCTGGATCAGGATCATCCGTCCGAACTCCGTGGACAGGTCGACGTTGGAGCTTTCGAGCTGGCCCGACACCAGCTTGCCCACGCCTCCGGTACCGCTGCCGACATAGGCGGGCGGTGCGGTATGCGACGCGTCGAAGAGGCCGTTGCCCGACTGGTAAAGGGCCTGCTCGTCGGTGAACCTGGCCAGCGCCACCGTGCCCAGCTTCGCGTTCTTGCCGTTGGAATAGCCGATGGTCAGCGCGCCGGCATCGTCGACGGTCAGGGTCGCAAGGCTGCCTGAGGCATGGCCGTCGCTTTTGCTGACGCGCAAGGTCGAAGTGCTGCCGGAGGAGAAACTGGTCACGCCCGAGGAGAAGTCGAGCTTGAAATTCAGTGGCGTCGTACCGGCGGCGGCCAGGTGCACGTCCAGCGAATCCATGCCCGGTTCGGGAATGCCTCCGAGGAACTGCAACGGGCCTTCGGCGACCGTGGTCGAATTCTCGTCCGTCACCGTGACCGCCCAGCGGCCAGGAAAGGTGGCGCTGTCGGGTTTGAAGGCGACGGTCAGCGTGTGCTTTCCGCCCGCGGCGTCATAGACCTCGACATTCGGGATCGAGAAGGCGGTGGCGCTCGAAGACAGGTTGTCCGTGAAGCTCACCGAGGTGGTCGCCTCGGGCGCGCTTATGGTCTTGCCGACCAGGGAAATGGCTTCAGGGCGTCCATTCGCACCCAGCGCGGCCAGCTTCATATGCGTCACCTTGTCGGTGATGAAGCCATCGTCGCCTGCGGTGAACTGGCCGGTTCGTATGTAATGCGTTCCCGTGTCGTCGACGACGGCGAGGAAGCCATCGCCCTGCAAGGCAAGGTCGAGCTGCCCGGAACTCGGACGCAGCTCGCCCTGGTGGAAGTTCAGCGATGCGTAGCCGTATTCCACGCCGGTGCCAAAGCGCATCGAGCTGGAATGATCGCTCGTACCCGGTGCGAACGACGGGCTGAAATACAGGTCGGCGAAGCTGGGCACCGTGGCCTTGAAACCCGGCGAATTCATGTTCGCCACGTTATTGCTGATCGTTTGCAGGCCCTTCGAATACGCGGTCAGGCCACTCATTCCGACATAGATGTTTTCGAGCACGGCTGATTACTCCTAACGGACCTGTACGACCTGGGACACCGTCGCGTTGGTGAGTACTTCACCACTGCTGGAGGTGATCGTGAGTTCGGGCTGGTCGCCCTTGAACGAGATGCTCTTGACGGTGCCGCTGACCAGCGCCGTGCCGGTCTGCACGTCGACCGTGCGCCCGAGCAGGCCCATGCTCTGAGTGGCAGCTTGTACGCCCAGCAGGTTATCGAGCTTCGATCCGGTTTCGCGCGACTGCTCCAGCGACATGAACTGGGCGAGCTGCGAGACGAACTCGAAATTGTCGACCGGCTTCAGGGGATCCTGATACGTGAGCTGGGTCAGGATGATCTTCATGAGCGATTCGGTATCGAGGCCGCCCGCGGAAAGGCCCGCGTTCAGATCGCCGACGGATACGGGTGGGCTGACGCTCATGGTGATTCGTCCTCGTGATGCGGATGTTCGGTGGTGACGCCGTTGACGGTGACGCGCCGGGGCGAAAGCCCATGACGGCGTACCTGCGCGAGCGCATCGGCGGCGGTGTGATCGGTATCGGTGGCGCCCTGGCGTATGACCAGGCTGGCGCCAGTGGAGCCTTCGGTCCAGGTGACGACGGTGGCTTGCGACTGCGGCTGTGCAGATGGTTCTTGCCACCGCGTCGCACTCCGTACCGGCGTCGTGCCTTCCGCGTCCTCTGCCGTATCCAGATGCGGCATGGCGGGCACCGACGCGGTGGCGGATAGCGTGGCCTCGCTGGTTTCATCGGGCATCGCGTAGGCCATCCTCGCGGACGATGATGGCGTCACGACGGCTGAAGGGTGTTGTGGATCCATTCCCTGCATGGCAAGCGGGGCAGGTTCGTCCATGGCCGTCGGTATCGAGGTGGAACGGGATATCGATCGTTCCGGTGCAGGCTCTTGGAACGCCGTCATGTGCTCCGTGGGAAGGTGCGGCGTGGGCTGTCGACCGGCACGCGAACCGGGCCACATGGCGTGTTCCAGGTCGCGAAGCGTGCTGTCGAAACAGGTTTCCGTGCCAAGCCGTTGACGCATGTCCTGCGCCGGTGGCGTGTCGGAAGGAAGCATGGCGTGTCCGATCTTCATCGGGCATGGCTCCTGGCCAGTCGTAGTTCCATCAAGGCGATATCGAGACGTTCATCGCGGTCCCGGCGGCGTGCGATGTCCGCCTGGTCGGCACGGCGCATGGCGTCGTTGGCGATGGTCTGCGCGCTGGCGAAGGCATGCAGTGCCGTGTCGGATGCCATCCTGGCTTCCGCGGCGAGCATGGCAAGCCGATCGGCCTCGTCCCTCGCATGTGTGGCGATTCCGGCCCATCCCGCCACCTGGGCCGGATCGAGGCGATCGGACGTCAATGCCTGCGACCATCCTCGCTCCAGCGCATCAAGCGTGGCTCGCTGTGTGTGCTCCACCTCGCTGGCGAGTTCGCTTTCGCGCAAGAGGGGCGCCGCCTCGGCGCCGCGCCGTTCGCGTTGCAACTCACGTATGCGAGCGATCTCGCGCAAAGTGACCGCAGGATGCCGCGACGTCATGCGCCATCTCCGATGGCTGCTTCCAGCGTGGCGCGGTCTTCCGTCATGCCGGTCGCGGTCATGCTGTCCTGGCGGAGGAAATCGATCAGCGCCGGGCGGCAGGCCAGGGCCTTGTCGAGCGCGGGCTGCGTTCCGGCGGCGTAGAGTCCGGATTCGACCAACGTGCGTGACATCTCGTAGTTCGATAGCTGCGCCACGGCCTCGGTGGCCAGTGCGCGTACGCTTGGCTCGTTGACCTGGCGAAAAACGCGGCTGACGCTGCGGGGCACGTCGATGGCGGGGAAATGCCCCTGCTCGGCGAGGGTGCGGCTGAGCACGATATGGCCATCGAGCAGCGCCCGCAGCGACTCCGCCATCGGATCGTCCACATCGTCCGTCTCGGTCAATACCGTCATGATCGAGGTGGTTGCGCCGCTGGATGCCAGCGCGCCACAGCGCTCCACGACGCGGGGCAATGCCGCGAAGACGCTCGGCGTGTAGGCCCTGATCGACGGCGGCTCACCAGAGGCAAGGCCGATTTCGCGCAAGGCCTGGGCGTAGCGCGTCATGGAGTCCACCAACAGCACCACGTGTCGTCCCAGGGAACGGAAGTACTCCGCATGGGCAAGGGCCGCATGGACGCCACGCGCACGCATGACCGCGGGTTCGTCCGAGGTGGACACCACCATGACCGCACGCTTGCGCGAGGTATCGTCGAGTGCGCCCGACCAGAAGTCCTGGGCTTCGCGTCCACGCTCGCCGACCAGGCAGAGCACGATGACGTCGGCGCGGATGTGTCGGCACAGGCTCGAAAGCAAGGTGGACTTGCCGACACCGCTGCCGGCGAAGATACCGACGCGCTGGCCACGCCCCAGGGTGAGGAGACTGTCGATGGCGCGTACGCCGGTTTCCAGCGCCTGGGTGGGCGTGACCCGGTCCAGCGGCGACGTGGGTCGGCCGGCAAGCGGCCAGGTCGGTGCCCCATCCAGCATGAGTGGCTGCCCGTCGAGTGGACGTCCGAGGGCATCCACCACTCGTCCGAGCAACCTATCGCCGGTATCGACCTGTGCGCCGGAACCTGCGAGTTCCACGCGGTCGCAGACGCGCACGCCATCGACCGCGCCGTAGGGCATGAGCGTCACGCCAGTGGTGTCCACGGTACTGATTTCCGCCATGAGGCTCCCGCCGATGAGACAGGTCGCGCCCAAGGTGCCCAGTGGACCGTCGGCCTCGATATGGGTGGGGCTCACGCGGCGCACCTGGCCATAGGCGCGCGCGGTCTCCACCGCGCTCAACGCGGCTTTCCAATGATCGGGCTGGAAGAGGCCGTCGCTCATGACGAGCGCAGGCGCTCCATCGTGAGGGCGAGCTGGCGGGCCTGCATGTCCAGGCCGATATCCATGCGACCGCTCTTCAGCTCCAGGAGGCATTCGCCCGCGCCGACATCGCTCGACACGCGCAGGCGCGACGCAAGCGAAGGTGGCAGCGTGGCGGCGAGCGCCTCCGCATCCTCGACATCCTCGACGGACACGTGGATGGCAATGACGGTGTCCGCCGCCAGATCGCCGACATGGTGGGCGATCGTCGCGGCGAGCAACGACGGACGAAGCCCGGCGTCGCCGATGACGCGCGCGAGCGCGGTTTCCGCGAGATCGAGTGCAAAGGCCTCCAGCTCGGTGAAACGGCGATCGACCTGTGCGATACCCCCCTGCAAGGCATCGAGGAACGCCTCGCTACGCTGGTTCCAGTCGCGCTGGAAACGCTCGCTGGCGATGCGCTCGCCCTCGATGCGGCCCTGTTCATGGGCCTCCTGCCGGTCTTCGTCGTTCTGACGACGAAGCATCTCTTCGCGGGCGAGCGCTTCGCGCAGGGCTTCCTCGACGCGAGCCAGGCGTCGCTCGGCTTCTGTCGGTACCGTCACGGCCACCGCTGGCGTCGGCGCGCTTTCCCGGGCGAGGTTGAGTCGTTGCGCGGAGGCGGATACCTGTGCCGCTTTCAGCAGGGTCATCCCCGTGCTCCCCGGCGCAGGCGCCGACCAAGTCCGCGCCACGTCCAGCGTGTCGTGGACGGCGTCGTGGCCATCGCCATGCGGGGCGGTAGCTGCGCGACGATATCGCGCGTCACCTCGCTGAGGATTTCGCGGGTATGCGCCGTGAGCCTGCCGTCGCCGCCGTCGAGCCCCATCGACAGCCGCAGACGAGCGGACAGCGGACCGTCCACCGAATGCAGCAGCGCTTCGATACGTTGAACACCGTCATCGACCGCGGGCGCGGATAAGGGCTCGGCATCTTCTACCAGCGTCGCCAACCGTTCCCTTTGCGAGGGCGACAACGTGGACATGATCCACTCGACATCCTCGTCGCTGCAGGTGGCGAGCTGCGTCACGGCAAGGCGTAGCCGTCGCGATTCAATGTCGCGCATGGCCGGCGTCCTCTTCGTCGAGCAGGTTACGCAGGCGAGACGCAAGCGCCGCCCGGTTCTCCACCGAAAGTTTCACTGGGGCCGTGCGCGATCGTCCCCTGCGGAACAGAGCGAGAGACGTAGCGCCCAGGGCGATCACCACCATGGCCAGCCAGGGCAGCCACGTGTCGCTTCCTTCGATGGTCATCGTCCTGGCGGATACGGGCACCGCTGCCGGCGCCGGTGACGTGGCGACGGGAGTGGGTGTGGAAAGCCGGGCCGGAGCGGAAGCGAATGGCACCAGGGTGAGCACGTCGCCGCGCTTGGCGTCGAGACCGACGGCGGCGGTGATCAGCGCACGCAGCTTCTCGCGCTGGGCGTCATTCACCTCTCCCGCGAGCGCGACGCCGAGCGACAGTCGGCGGATGGTGCCGGGCGTGCCGACCACCTGCTCGAAGGTACGCTGGGTCGCTGTCGGCGAGGATGGGGTGGCACCACCGGACACGCCACCCGCAGGCAACGGGGGCAGGGCCGTGCGGCTTGTCGCGTTCACGACCTCCGCCGTGGTGGGCGCATCCGTAGCATGGCCGTCCGCGCTATGGGTTTCGCGGGTGATCCGCGACTGATCGTAGTCGATGTCGGCGGTCACGCTGACGGTCGCATGTTCCTGTCCCGGCACGGCGGCGAGCACGTCCATGACCTTGCGCTGGAGCCGGTCTTCGATCGCCTGGCGCAGGGCGAAACGTGGGTCGTCCACCACCTGCAGCGGCGCATCCGTACCCGAGGTGGTGCCACGGCTGTCGAGGATGGTTACGTCCGTGGGCTTCATTTCCGGCACCGCGGCGGCGACGAGTCGCTGTATGCCGAGGACGGTGGCAGGGGTGAGCATTTCGCCGTCGCGTACGAAGACGGCGACGGAGGCCTTCGGCGAGGCCTGCTCGCGACGGAAGATCGTCACTTCCGGCAGCGTGAGATGCACGCGGGCCAGCTCGATCTCGTCGAGGGTCATGATCGTGCGGGCCAGTTCGCCTTGCAGCGCGCGCTGGTAGTTCACCTTCTGGGCGAAGTCGGTGAGGCCCAGATCGGAATTGTTGAACAGCTCCAGGCCGACCACGCCGGACAACTTGAGATCGCCGCTGAGCAGCTTGACCCTTGCCGCTCGCGCATCGTCCGCGGGAACGAGGATCGCCGCGCTCGACTCGTCCAGCCGATAGGGAATTTTCTGCTTGTCCAGTTCGGCAACGATGGCGCTGGCGTCACGTGGCTTCAGGTCGCGGAACAGCACCTGGTAGCCGGGGCGCAGGGTGACGAAGGCCGCCACCGCGATACCGGCAAGCAGCAGCGTGCCCAGGCCTGCATAAAGCCATTGCCTGCGGCGCGACAGGCCATCGTCGAAACGGGGAAGTGCGACATTCATGTCAGAGCTGCATCCGCATCAGTTCCTGGAATCCTTCCACCAGGCGCGTCCGCACCTGCAGCGCGAACTGCAGCGACATGCGGGCGTCTTCGAGCGCGAGCATCACCTGGTGGGGAGGAATGTCATCGCCCGTCGCGAAGCGGGCGACACCTTCTTCGGCGACCTGGATGCGCTTCTCCACCTCGGCGACGCCCTGCCCGAGCATGTTGGCGAAGTCACCTTGCGCGACGGGGGAGGCCGATGCCGCCCATTCGGGCGATGGTATGGCTTCGATGGGCTGGATCGGGGGAAGGCTCATGAGCGTGCTCCGATATCGAGCGCGCGCATGAACATCGAGCGCCCGGCGTTGTACATCACGACATTGGCTTCATAGATCCGCACGGTCTGCACCATCAGCGACATCTCCCCCGCATGGTCGACACCGGGATAGGTGACGAAGCCCTGGGCGTCCGCGTGGGGGTTGCCCGGCTCGTGGACCTTGCGGGGTTCGCCCGTGTAAGGCTCCAGTCCGTACACCTGCGTGCCGCCGGTAGCGGCCGGGCTGGCGCCGTGCAGGTTGCCCACGCGAGGCGTGGCACCCCCCATCAGGTCCGCGAACGTGGAGGTCACCGACGGTCCGGATACCAGGCGCATCGGGGTGAACGTGGTGCCGGCCGCGCCCGCGTTGGCGAGGTTCTGCGCGATGACCTGCATGCGCTCGCGTTCGACGTCCATGCCGGAGCGGGAAATGGCGAAGATGGAGTCGCTCATGCTCAACCTCCCTTGACGGCCATGTCGTCGAGCTGGTGCATGCGCGACACCATGCCGGTGAGCATGGCGAAGCACGCGCTCGTTTCCGACGCCGAGGCGATCTCCCTATCCAGGCGCACGGTGTCCAGGCCGATGGAGGTGTCTTCGACCATGCGCGGCACCAGGGCCGTGATGGATCCGACATCGTTCGAGACCCTGGCGTTTCCCCAGGCCTGGCGAAGCGTTTCTTCGAAGGACACGCGGACCGGCGTGTAGCGATCCGCTCCCGCGTTGGCGATGTTCTGTGCCGTGGCCGCTTGGCGAACCCACAGGCCGTCGAGGGCCTTGGCCGCGAGTGCGGGAATGACATCGATGCTCATGCGATCTTCCTCTACTGGACCACGATGTCGGCGTGCAGCGCCCCTGCGGCCTTGATCGACTGCAGGATGGCGATGACGTCGCGGGTGCTGACGTTGGATTTGGACAAGGCGAGAACGAGGTCACCCACCGTGGTCTGGCGGAACGTGCCCGCCACCTGCTGGCCGGGTTCGTCCACGCGCAGGTCGCTGTTGCCGATGACGATGCTGCGCACGCCGGCACCCGCGCGGCCGATGAATTCCGGTTGCGACGCGCTGTACTCGGTATCCACGGCAACGCGGATGTCGCCGTGGGAGATCGCCACGGGCGAGATACGCAGGTCGCCACCGGCGGTGACCGTCCCGTTGCGTTCGTTGATCACCACACGCGATACCTGGTCCGGCACCACGGAGAGCCCTTCGATGCGCGCGACCAGCATATTGGTGTCGTTGCCACCGCCGAGGGGACGGATACGCACCGTGCGCGCGTTGAGCGCATCGGCGACGTGCGTGCCCATGCCGCGGTTGATCTCCCCGGCGATGCGTTCGGCGGTGGTGGCGTCGGCGTCGCGCAGCACGAAGCGCAGGAACCCGTCGCGGCCCACGAGATCGGCTTGCACGTCGGTTTCCACGATCGCGCCGTCAGGCACCACGCCCGTCGTGGGGTGGTTCTTCTGGCGCAGGTTGCCATTGGCGTCGAAGCGATAGCCGCCGACGGTGATGGCACCCTGCGCGAGCGCGTAGACCTGTCGGTCGGGTCCACGAAGCTCGGCCATTACCAGCGTGCCACCCGCCAGGCTGCGCGCGTCGCCCGTCGAGGTGACGTTGATGTCCAGCTTGTCGCCAATGCTGGAGGTTGGCGGCAACGTGGCCGTGATCATCACCATCGCGACGTTGCGGCTCTGGATATCCTCCGGGGGAAGCACGATGTCGAAACGCGAAAGCATGTTCGACATGGCCTGGCGCGTGGCGACGTTGCGCGGGGTATCTCCCGAGCCGGACAGGCCCGTGACGACGCCATAACCGACGAGCAGGTTGTCGCGCGAACCCAGGAAGCGTCCCAGGTCCTTGAGGCGCACGGTGGACAGCGTTTCCGCGGTCGCCGCATGGATGGGCTGCGCGCAGACCAGCACAAGCGCGGCGAGCAGGGGGATGAGGAGACGCGTCACCATAGTCCCAGCCATCCCAGGATGCGGGGGATGAGCCCCGGCTTCGTGCGGTCCGTGACGAAGCCATCGCCGACATAATCGATGGTGGCGTCGGCCAGGCGATTGGACAGCACGGTGTTCGCGGTGGAGATATCGGCCTGGCGGACACGGCCGCCCAGGCGGATGCGGGTGCGCTCGCCGTTGACGTTGATCGTCTGCTCGCCCGAGATGCCGAGGTCGCCGTTCGGCCAGACCTTGACCACCGTGGTGCTCAGTTGGGCGAGCAGTCGGCCTTGTCGTTGCACCTGTCCACGCCCGCCATAGCTGTCGCCCAGTTGCAGCTGGGGCGCATGGCGCGTGTCGGCCATCGTGGTGACGGAGCCTTGCAGGCCGGTCGAGGTGTTCGTCGACGTATCCGCGCTGCTGCTCGCGGTGGAGTTCTCGTAGACGAGGATCGTGAGGATGTCACCGACATGGGTCGCGCGACGGTCGGAGATCAACCCCTGGTAGCTGTCGCGACGGTAGAGGTCGTCCGCATGGGCGACACGTGCCAGCGGCAATAGCACGAGCGTGAGGGCGAGCAGGAACCTTGCCTTTCTCATGGTTGCAGCACTCCGCGGACACGGCGGTCGTCGTCGGTCGTGGCGAGCACGGGGCGGCCCTGCGGCGCGTCGGTGAGCAAGGTGACCGGGCGGGACACGGTAACGCCGCCTTCCCGATGGATCGCCATCACCCGTTGTCCACGGGTCGCGTTGGCGAGCCTGTCGGCCGGAACCAGGCGTATGGCATCGCCGGCCTGGAGATCGGTCGACGCGCGAACCACGCCGGAGGCCGGATCGTAGAGCACCGCGGCGACCTCGGCAGGGCAGGTCGCCCGCTCGACCCGCTCCGCCACGATGGCCTCGCCACGCGCCGTGGGCGTGGTGAGGACCAGGCACTCACGGTCGGCGGCCATGGCCACGGCGCATGGCAGCGACAGCACGATGAACGACAGGCTCCGCATCGGTCAGCGCTTCAGGCCATTGGCGATGGACATCAATTCGTCGCCGATCTGGACCAGGCGGGCGTTCGCGGCATAGGCGCGCTGGTAGACCATCAGGTTCACCAGTTCGTCCGAAAGCTGCACGTTGGACGCTTCGCCGAAACCCTGTGCCAGCGCGCCGGCGTTGTCCTCGCCCGGTCGTCCGGTCGAGAGCGTCGTGGTGCTTTCGTCCAGCGTGTAGGTGCCATTGCCTGCGGCGACCAGTTGCGCGGGATCGCCGACGGTCACCAGTTCGATCTGCCCGATGGACAACGCGCCGGTTTGTCCGGGAACCTCGGCAAGGACTTCGCCATCTTTCTGGATCGTGATCGTGGTGGCGTCGCGTGGCACCGAGATCATGGCGTCCAGCGGGGTACCATCGGGTGCGGAGAGGTAGCCGTCGGCGCCGACATGCAACGTGCCGCCACGCCAGAGGGTGGCGTGTCCTTCGGCGGAACGGGCCAGCGGAATGAATCCGTCGCCACGCACGGCGATGTCCATGGGGTTGCCGGTGGGATGCAGTTCGGAGGCCGCGAAGTTGCGCAGGCCCATCGATGCGTTCACGCCGGCAAGGGTCGCGCCGCCGTCGACGCCACCCGAGGCCACGCCTTGCGTGGGCGGTACCAGCAGTTCGGAGAACGACACCGTGGCACGCTTGTAGGCGTTGGTGTTCATGTTGGTGACGTTGTTGGCGACGATGTCCACCGCCGTCTGTTGCGCGTCGAGTCCGGTGGCGCCGATGTAGAAGATCCCGTTCATGGCGTTACATCTCTCCCAGGCGTTGAATGGCGTTGCCGATCATGTCGTCGTAGGCCTGCACCAGCTTCTGGCCGCTTTCCACGCGGCGCATCGCCGCCATGACGCGGACCATGTCGTCGCCCACCACGACGTTGGACGATTCGACGAAACCCTGACGTACATGGGCCGTCTCGACGGCCTGCATGCCCTCACCGGTGAACAGGCCGTCCGGTGTGCGTTGCAGGTGCGATGGATCGGGTGTCTCGTACATGCCGAGCGTGCCGACCGGGGTGCCGTCGTCGATGACGCTGCCATCCTCGGCGATGCGCCACGGACCGCCGCCGAGGACGATGTCGCCGCCGCCGTCGTTCTGCACCGACCAACCCTGCGCGGTGACCAGGCGACCATCCTTGTCGCGATGGAAGTTGCCGGCGCGCGTGTAGGCCGTGCCGCCCGGGGCGCTCACCGCGAAGAACGCGCCACCTTCGATGGCCATGTCGTAGGGGTTGCCGGTGTGCACCAACTTGCCCGGACGGAAGTCCGTGGCCAGGCGAATCGCGGAAGCGGCATCCGGCCCGGCGAGCGACGCATCGGGAAGAAGGTCCTGGAAGGCGACATCGCCCTTGAACCCCGGCGTGGAGGCGTTGGCGATGTTGTGTGCCGAAGCCTCGACGCGACGCGTTTCCTGCGCCATCAAGACCCGGGCGGTGACCATCAGGTCATCCATGGGCGGTACTCCTTTGCGTCGTTGGCGGAACCGTGGAGGGGCTTGCCTGGGGCGACGGTGCTTCCACTGCGACCGTCGCGAAGGAACTCAAGGTGATCGTGTGCGGTACCTCGGTCATCGCCAGCACGGCCAGCCGCGGTGCGGTGCGCCGGGTGAAGGTACGCAGCGAACGGCGGATTTCCGCACGGCACAGCAGCACCGGCGAAAGGTTCTTGCGCATCATCGCGTCCATCTGCGCGAGCAGGCGGCCGAGGAAGGCTTCGGCGATGCGGGGGTCGATGACGAAGCCACCGGTACCGTCGGCGCCCTGGATATTGCGCAGGATCGCCGCTTCGAGGTTCGGGTCCAGCGTGAGCACCGGCAGCGTGTCCCTGTCACCGACCAGCTGGCGGCAGATCGTGTGGCCGAGTTTCTGGCGTACCGCTTCGCCTAGCCGGCCTGGATCCTTCTCATGGCGCCCCGCATCCGCGAGCGTCTCGATGATCAGGTCAATGTTGCGGATGGATACGTGCTCGTCGAGCAGGCCTTGCAGCACCGCCTGCACGTCGCTCATGGTGAGGACGGCGGGAACCAGTTCCTCGACCAGCCCGGGTTGGCGCGTACGCACGCCATCGAGCAATCCCACCACGGCCGGTCGGGAGAGCAACTGCGCGCTATGGCCCTTGATCACTTCGGTCACGTGGGTGACCAGCACGGTCAGCGCGTCCACGGGGGTGTAGCCGGCGGCGCGCGCAGCCGCGGCCTGTTCGTTCTCGACCCAGACGGCAGGAAGGCCGAACGCCGGATCGCGTATCTCCGGCTCGGGCAACCGGCGCACGTTGTCCGAGGCACGGATGGCCAGTGTCTTCGACGGTTCCAGGACAGCTTGCGCGTAACGGTCGCCATACAGCAGCACCCGGTATTCGTTCGGGGGCATCCCCGCGCCGTCACGGAACACCACCGGGGGCACGATGAAGCCCATCTCCGTCTTCTGCTGCTTGCGGAACGTAGAGACGCGCTCGGCCAGTATGTCCTGCATCGGCGACCAGGCCTGCGACAGCGAGGCGCCGAACAGCACCTCGATGGGCGGTGGAGGGGCCAGTTCGTCCGCGGCCTTTTCCTCACCGGGTGTTTCGTCGGCGTCACTACCGGCGACGTCCCCACGCTGGCGCGAGCGCGCGAACCACAGGCCGGCGCCCGCGGCGACGGCCAGCGGGAGGATGGGCCAGCGTGGCATGCCAGGCAGCAGCAGAAGACCGATCAGTGCGGCCGTCACCATCCAGAGGATCTTCGGAAAACGCACCAGCTGGCGTCCCACTTCACCGCCGAGCTGGCTGTCCGACGCCGAGCGGGTGACGATGATGCCGGTTGCCACCGAGATGATCAGGGCGGGAATCTGGGTGACGATGCCGTCGCCGATCGTGAGCATGGTGAAGGTATGCATGGCATCGCGCCACGACATGCCCATCTGTGCGACACCGATCGCCCATCCACCCAGGATATCGATGAGCAGGATGATGATGCCGGCGATGGCATCGCCCTTGACGAACTTGCTGGCGCCATCCATTGATCCATAGAACCCGGCTTCCTTCTCCAGGCCCTTGCGCCGACGCTTCGCCTCGTCCTGGTCGATAAGACCCATGTTGAGGTCGGCGTCGATGCTCATCTGCTGGCCGGGCATCGCGTCGAGCACGAAGCGTGCCGCCACTTCCGAGACACGCTGCGCGCCGGCGGTGACCACCACGTACTGCACGACCACCAGGATGAAGAACACGATCAGGCCGATGACGAAGTTGCCGCGCACGGTGAATTCGCCGATGGCGCCGATGACCTGGCCCGCATCCGCGCCGGTCATGATCAGGCGCGTGGCCGCGATGTTGAGGGATAGCCGGAACAACGTGGCGATCAGCAGCAGCGATGGAAAGGTCGAGAAGTCGACGGGCCGCTCCACGTAGAACGTCAGCAGCAGGATGGTCAGCCCGAATGCGAAGTTCACGATGATCAGCAGGTCGAGCACGACCGGCGGGATGCGCGTGAACAGGATCAGAAGGATGCCGAGCACCGCGAAGACCAGGGCCAGGTCCGACTGCTTGCGCATCGTGTCGAGGATGGCCCTCATGCGACCGTCCTCATGCCACGGGAACGGATATGCATGTAGAGCGATGCCGCCGTGCGATAGAGGGGAGCCGGTATCTCCGAGCCGAGATCCGTGCCGCGGAAGAGTTCCCGCGCGAAGGCCTTGGATTCGATGACGGGGATGCCGTAGATGAAGGCGAGCTTGCGCAGGCGCAGCGCGAATTCACCCGCACCCTTGGCGACCACGACCGGCGCGGTCATGCGTCCGGCTTCATAGCGCAGTCCCACGACCAGGTGTGTGGGGTTGGCCACGACGAGGTCGGCGCCGCGGATGCCGCGCATGCTGCGCGAGCGCTTGAGCAGTTCGCGTTGCAGCTGCTTGCGGCGCTGCTTGATGCGGGGATCGCCTTCGCGCTGGCGATGCTCCTGCTTCACCTCGTGTTTGCTCATGCGCATCTTGCGGGCAAACATCCGCCGCACCAGCAACTGGTCGATGGCGGCGAATACCAGTGCCGCCCCTACCATCAGGAACAGAAGGCGGATGGCGCCGCTTGCCAGTAACGATGGAAGGCTCGTGGCGGGCGTCGCGGAGCGGCTCGCGGCGGTGACCAGATCCATGATCACGTGGGTCGCCAGCCACCCATAGACCGCCACCTTCACCACGGTCTTGGCGGCTTCGATGAGTACCTGGAGCGAAAACACCCGCTTGATGCCGGTCAGTGGATTGAGCCGGTTGAGGTCCGCCTTCAGCGCGGACGGCGCGAACAGGAATCCCACCTGCGCGAGGCTCGAGACGAGCGTGCCGAGGACGATGGCGGCGATCAGTGGAAGAATGGCCTGGAAGCCATCGGCGAAAATGGCGCCCATCCAGCTGAGCAAGGCGTGTTCGCCTGAACTCACCGATCCGGCCCCGGCGAAACTGCGTGCCGCGATGCGCCCCATGCGTACACCGAGTTCGTCGCCGCGTGACCACAGGTAGCCGGCACAGCAGGCCACGGCGAGCACGAGACCCAGCTCGGGACTGCGTGCGACCATGCCTTTCTTTCGCGCCTGCTCCAGTTTGTAGGGGCTGGCATCTTCCGACTTGTTCAGTTCGCTGTCGCTCATGGCGCCACCAGGGACGGCACGAATTCCAGCGACTGTCGGATCAGGCGCATGATCGCCGGGCCGGCCAGGCCGATGGCGGTTGCCGTGACGATCAGCGTGACCACCGTCTTCACCTGCAGGCCGATCAGCAAGGCGTTCATCTGCGGCAGCGCGCGGGAAAGGTACGCAACGGCGACATCGACCAGGAACAACGCGAGCATGGGGGCGGCGATGGCTCCCAGTCCCGTCAGCAGGCTGGCGCCGAGGAAGGCGGTGAGTCGCGTGGGTGCGATGGGCGTGAGGGCGCCACCGGGCGGCACCAGCTTCACGAGCAAGGCGAGCATGCGCATCAACTCGAGATGACCGCCCACGAGGAAGAACACCAGGCCGGCGACCAGGGCCAGCACGGTGCCGAACAAGGGTGCCTGGTTACTCGTCGCGGGATCGATGACCAGGGCGAGGCCATAGCCGGCCTGGATGTCCAAGGCCCGCCCGGCGAAATCCAGCCCGGCGAATCCCGCCTGGAAACCGAAGGCGAGCAACATGCCGAGGAACAGCTCGGTGGCCGCGGCGGTAATCCAATGCACGCCGGCCGGCGTGGCCGGCGCGATCATCGCCAGTGAACCCGCCATGGCGAGCACCAGCACGACGCGCACGCGCAGCGGCAGGCGCAACTGGGAAAAAGGTGGAGCGAAGGTGAGCAGTGGTCCGAGCCGCAACGACAGCAGCAGGGTTCCTGTTGCGAGTGAGCTATCCATAGCTACGGGGTTCCGTCAGTTCATATTGGCTATCGACCGGAAGAGGCTCGCGGCGAAGCCGGTTACCCTCCCCAGCATCCAAGAGGCCGATACCACGATGACGATCGCGGCGACGGCGAGCTTCGGGACGTAGCTGAGGCTGGTTTCCTGAATCTGCGTGACGACCTGGAAGGCACTGATAAGGAGTCCGACGACCAGGGTTGCACCCAGGATCGGTCCTGAAATCAGGAAACTGGTCCACAACAATTGAGAGACCAGCTGGAGCGCTTGATCTGCAGACATACTTCGGATTCCCCTTGCCGAATCAGCGTAGCACGGGATGAATCGTCGGTGCAGGTTCTTGGAGAAATTTCTTACGCGGGGCGACGATATCGTGCGAGGACGTTGCCGAGCGTGGGGCCGTTGTTTCCAACGGGCTGATTCAAAAGCCTTTCCATCTGTTCGCTGGCGCTGTCCGTTGCGCCGTCCGCCGCTGCCAGCAAGCTGCTGACGTACTGGCCGGAGAGGCTGGCGGGATCCAGGCGCAGCGCGACGCGGGCGTAATGCAGCGCATCGTTGCGACGCCCATCCTGGAAAAGCGTCATGGCCAGGCCACCGGCCGCCTCGGAAAAGCCCCGGTCCATGTCCATGGCCTTGCGGAAGTCGGTTTCCGCGAAGGCGAGTTCGCCTTGCATCAATCGAGCCCAGCCGGCGGTGACCCATGCGCCGGAGTGGTCGCGAAGCATGGTCGCGGCGGTTTCCAAGGTGTCGCCCGCGCTCGCGAAATCGCCTTGCGATGTCTGGGCCAGTCCGCGGCCCAGCATCGCGCGTCCACTGTGAGGGCTTTGCGCGAGTGCCTGTTCGAAAAGGCGGGCGGCATGGCGGGACTCGCCGTCCTCCAGGGCCAGCATGCCTGCCGTGGTGGCGCCTTCGGCAGACTCCAGCGAACGTGCAGCCTCCGCGCCGGCACCCGGCAGGTCGCCTTGGTCGAACAGGATCATCGACAGGACACCGTGCAGCGACTGGCCTTCGGCGATCGCGGGCGCCTGTCGCGCGAGGGCGATGGCCTCGTCGAATCGGCCCAGGCGATGGAGCACGCGAAGGCGCAGGACGGTCGCACCGGGCGCCACCGCGTATACGTCATCGTCGAGTCGTGCCAGGGCCTCGTCGTGACGATCGAGCATCGCCAGGGCGTAGGCAAGGTTGTAACGAATGGTCGCCGACGCGTCGACCTGCTCCAGCGAGGAGAAGATCGCCACCGCTTCCGGGAAACGGGATAGCGACAGCGAGACCAGGCCACGCAGGTGTTCCACTTCGACATCTCCACCGGACAGGTTCGCCAGTGTCGTGTCGCTCTCCCGGTAGTCGCCTTCCTCGTACAGCGCCGTCGCCACGGCGAGGGTGAGGCCGGTGTTGCCCGGATCCTGGGCGAGAAGCGCCCGCAGGCGTTCGGAACGGGAGATGGTGGTCTGCACGATGTGTTCCCTGGATGGTTCCCGGAGCGAACGGTACAGGGCGAGGTGGTCTGTTCGCCAGCCCGGACATCACCCCTAAACAAATTTCACAAACCGTGGATCACCTATCCATGGCCGACCTTTTTCCGGGCGGCGACTCATCAGGCAATAAGGAAGGGATCATGGTCGGCATCGTCACGGGAAGCGGTCTGGGACTGGACAACACCTCGCTACAGGCGCTGGGTGCCCGGGGGATGCTGGGCAACGCGTCGGAGGGCAAGGCGGGCGAGTCGATCT
>NZ_WNDO01000026.1 GCF_009912395.1 Luteibacter sp.
GGCAACTGCTACGACAACGCAGCAATGGAGAGTTGGAACCACAGTCTGAAGGTCGAGGCCATCCATGGTGAACACCTCGCCACACGGGAGCAGGCCAAGGCTCATGTGTTTGACTACATTGAGGTTGACTACAATCGGATCCGGCTGCACTCGACCCTGGGCTACCTCAGCCCAGAGCAGTACGAGCTGGCCAATGTCGCTTAGATAGGTGTCCGTAAATCAGGGGCAAGATCACGGTTCGAAGGAGGTACACGTGTGAACGCGCCTATACAGCCGCTGCGTCGAGGCATTCGTATCGTTTACGCAGATGAAAATCCGGGTTTCCACATCGATGTGACTCCCGCTCGGAACGTTCATGGCAATAGCGGAAAACACGGTCACGGCGCCCTTCAAGTTCCTGATCGGACAGCAGGGTGGAAGGCGAGCAGCCCGATTGCTTATTGCGACTGGCTGGACGAAGTGGCCAACATGACGCTGCCCGTGTTTGCAATGGAGTCGCTTACCGCTCGAGCGATGACGTTCGACGCCTCTCAGGAGGACATGCCAGCTTATGGCGAATATGTGGACGCGAACGTCCTGCGAGCGACCATCAAGTTGTTGAAGCGCCACCGGGATATGTGGGCTCTTGAAAATCCGCTGCGAGACTATCGGCCGATTTCCGCAGTACTCACGACGCTCGCGGGACGGGCCTACGAGCACATGTCGCATGGATCCGCTCTGATCGTTCGTCGTCCGATCGAGGCGATCATGGAACTGGTGGAGATCATGCCGCAATTCATCAACGGCAATTTGGACCACTGGCAGGTCTGTAATCCTGTGGACGATGGGGAAAACTTCGCCGAGAAATGGAACAGGCCCGACGGTCATAAATACCGGACTGCTTTCTTCGATTGGCACCGGAGCGCGAAAGAATCGTTCCATCTGGGTCTTCGCGAGACTGCGTCGCTTGAATCGTTCCAGGAAGACATGAGCCGATCGTTCGGGACTAATCGAACCTTGCTTGACAGTGTGTTGAAGGATATTCCCGCGAATTGGAGCATTCCCGGTCTGGCCCCCGGAGTAACGCGGGCATCGCTTGCATTGAGCGCGCTGAGCGGGGAGGCTGTGGCCAGTCGAGCCTCTCAGCGCCACGTGGGTTCGGTCGATCGCCTTGGCTGAGATGGCGGTGGGTCCGGCAATTCAGCGCGGCGTCCAACAACTCAGGCGTTGCTTTGGTGATGCCGCGCTTTATCTCGAAGAAACGAAGGCAGTGGGCGGTGAAGCCGCTGCCTTCTGTTTTGCTCTTCCGCCAGATTACCTTGGAATAAAACGTCGCCTAAGAATTGGATTTCCGACAGCATTTCCCTATCTTCCGTTGGATTTTTCGATAACGCCTTCTCCACGTGTGGATTGGCCGCATTGTATGGAGGGCGGGCTCTGCCTTTACACCGATGGTGAGCAGCCCGTTACATCGACGCCCGAAGCGGCGGTGGATGAGGCGATCGAAAAGGCTTTTGCGCTGATTCGGTTTTCCCTCGCCGAAGCTGACCAAGGCCGACGCGATGCGGAATTTTCCAGGGAAATTCGATCCTACTGGATGATGCAGCAGGCAGTCACGCCATACCGATTGACGTTGGTGGGAGTGCCGGCATGCAGTGGGCCCCTCTATGTGGTTAGTGATCGATCGGACTTGCAGCGAAGAAATTTTCGATACGTTGCCGCATCGAGTTACGAAGAAATCTCGTCGTTCGAGCAGCGATTCGATAGGCGCGTCTTGTCGCAGCGTTCGACGGCCCAGGCCGGTTTTTTTGCGCGACTGAGCAGTTCGCCGCCTCCGCGGCTGCCAGCAGCCGACTTCATTCCGTGGTTGATACCTCACATGGTCGAGGAAGATGTCCCCGCATTCATGCGGTGGACGAAAGACAGCGTTGATCTCGCCTCGCGTTGGCTCGTCGTTAGTCTTCCCGTGGAAGGCCTCGCGATTCATACTTTTCACCTTCGTAGCTCGGAAATTGACCGCAGACGGGCCCGTGTATACGGGCGTCGTTCAACCCGGCGAGCATCAATTCAGGCGTCAAATAGAAGTTACGCCGCAGAGTTCACGCCGACTGACGTCATGGATCCGATAGTGATTCATCATCGCGCCGGACCCGGGGTCCAAGCTCTTATGGGAAAGCGCACGGTATTGGTCGGCGCCGGCTCTCTGGGAGGGGAGACCGCGGTGCTATTGGCGCGGTCAGGCGTGGGCCACTTGACGCTTGTGGATGCGGATCGGTTTGAAGACGTCAACATAGGTCGGCACGTTCTGGGCACGCAAGCGCTTGGCGAAATCAAAGTGCAAGCTTTGCGTGCCCGTATTCTTAGGGACGTGCCAAGTGTCTCCGTGACGGCTATTCCATGTCCCGTTCAGGCCGGCGGCGCTGCGCTTAAATCAGAGCTTGAAAGGGCAGACGTTGTTATCGTTACCACTGCGAACTGGCCATCGGAAGAATATCTATGGAGCTTGAAGTCGGCCGGGGCAAATTGGTCGTTAATTCATGCGTGGAGTGAGCCACATGGTTTTGTTGGCCACGCCCTGGTTGCCCCGTCGGGTAGCTATGATGCCCGTAGGCTGTTTGACCGAGGGAGGTTCACCTCTCGGTTCTCGAATTGGCCGAACAATGGCGTGTATGCCTTGCCCGCGTGCGGGGCAAGTTACATTCCGGGGGCGCCGGTTGCGCTGTCCCGCATCGCGGGAATGACGGCTCAGTTGGCATTAGCTACGTTGATGGGGCAGCCTGCCAATCCTAGGTGGCATTCGACGGTAGGAAATCTGGATCAGCTATTCAAATATGGAGGCTCTTACGAAGGTCCCGGTTTGCCTGAGGGAGCCCATTTTCTTGAACGTGAGATGCCTTGGCCCGAGGCAATGGTTTGAACGGGTCACCGGTTTCGTGGACTTGGTCATGGCCGGACTTTGGCGTGGATCTCCTCGTGAGTAATGCGGCGCGCGATGTGTTGCATGCGGGCCGTCAAGCTCTCGGCGGTATCGAGCGAGGAGGGCTTCTCTTCGTTGATAGCGGCGACGCTCGGGGGCTGATCTTATCCCTGGTGACGCCTTCGCACCCAGATGATAAAGCCGACTCATATGCGCTTCTGCTCAGCGATACTCGCTGCCGGTTAGAGATTGAAGCAGCCAATGAGCGTGGGCTGAGGTTGATCGGCTTTTGGCATTCGCATCCCGAGACGGTTCCTCATCTTTCTGGAAAAGACATCGCAAGCTTCAAATCATTTGGTCGTCGAAACCACGTGGATATGCCCTGGCCAGTAGCAGTCATTGTCGGGCGCAGCAACTCGGTCGACGGTGTAAAGGCGTGGTCTATACGACCTTCTGGCATATATGCTGCGCAGTTAGTTGCCCCTCTTTACACGTACGTCGAAGAGTCGCCAGAGAACTAGGCCTGGCGGGGACAATTCTTGCGGCCAGATAGATCCAGACCGGTAGACCTCCCCGGCAAGATTTATCCAGCGTTGTCAAGGTTTGCTTTGGGTGGGTCAGTCTGATTTGATAGGTGATGACGACCTGAAAGTTTCGGGCTTTCGGGCGAGTCGGGTCGCTGTATCACCGTTGGATGGTACGAATCGTGATTCCTGGTAAGACTGGCTCATAAGTGGGAGGGAACCCATTGGCCACCAAGAGTGCGTTCTTGGTGTTCAGAGGAGTTTGCAACCAAATGAGATAGGCCTGCTCAACGCAAAGACCAGGAAAGTGGGTGAACGGATCGAAGCCCTGAAACATCTTGAACTTGCTGAGAACCAGATCACTCAGGAAGTAGTAATCATCACCGAGTAGGTTACGCTCCGTCGCATCCCGGCAAAGTTCACCATACAAGTCCGTCATGATTTCAATCTTCTCTCCACCTTGTGCATCCATGGGGAGTTGAAGGTTAGGGCGGCCGTTGAATCCTTCATGGGCTTCCTTGTGGCAATCTGGGCATAGGGAAATTCCATTCCCTGTCATCAATTGCATCTCTGGCATGAAGCTCTTTCGACAGATGTGGTGTGCCGATATGCCTTTGGTTTCTTTACATAGGACGCATCGATTGCCATCCCGTGTCCGAATGAATTCGCTCCAGAGTTTTAGGCAGGTTCTGAGCCTTCGGCGTTTATGAACTGCCGTGTGCAGCCGAGCAAGTGCGGCATCGATTTCTTTGATTCTTTCCACTGAATCTCCGGTGGCGTGATTTAGATAGCTGGCCAAGGATATCTATTTATCCCTCTGACGATGTCACTGCGTGGTTTTAAGAAGAGAGAGCGGATATGACGTATCAGGATGATAGTTATATTTGGTGATGACGTTTCAGAGGTGCAAAAAGGGGGCAGTATGCAAAAACTAACGTTCACGCCGTCTGGGCATGTTCCAGACAAGGAGGAGTCGCCCATTGTCTGGGGATGCCACATCTACTTAAGGGAGGATGGCACTTTCGAGTCGGACATGAAGGGGTGGCGTACCCCCAGACTTGAGTAGTAGCCGGTTTCGAATCCAATTCTCCGTTGAACCTGTCCCCAAATCGTTAGCACCTTAAATTGGAGCTGTCGGCGGGTTTGATCCCTTGCGGAATGCTTCCGCGAACTGCGCTGGCGTCCTATCCGCGAGGGAAGAGTGTGGTCGTGGGGTTAACACCAGCTTGTGTACGTAACTAACTAGCTGCTAGAAGCACGCTGATCTCGTTGTTGGACATTCCAATGCCCAGCTTTCCATCCATGTATCGCCAAGTGATCTCATGGTGCTCAATATCGTGTGATCCGATACAGTCTTTAGCCAAAATTATCTTGTAGTCTCGCTGATAAGCGTCAACAACAGTCGTACGTATGCATGCATGGGTATTGACGCCGGCAACGATGAGCTGCGAGCAATCTAATCGAGATAGCCGGTCATCCAGGTCGGTTCGAAAGAAAGTGCTGTAGCGTTTCTTCACAACGACTTGGTCATGGTCTTGCATATCCAACTCAGGAAGAATTTTCGCTCCCGCTGTGCCCGCAATGACCACGTTGATTTTCGCTGTTTTACCTCAAGCGAGGCATCGCTCAGATCCGGTGAAAATTCCTGTTTCACCCAAATCACGCTGACGCTTGCGCGCCGTGCACGAGAGATCAAGTCATTTGTGCTTGCGATAAGCTTGCTTCGTCGCTTGAAAAGCTCGTCATGGACGAAGAAGTCCGATTGCATGTCGACAATCAGAAGGGCAGTAGTCATCCTTTTCCCCAGGGGCCTTAGCCAAATGCGGCGCTGGATCAATCTTGTGCTAGCAGTCCCATTCTACTGTCCAAAACGTTCAAGGATGCGATTCTGGTAGGTGGATCCGCCGTGGTCGCCACACGTTTGAGTTCATCTGCAAGAACGGGCGATTACGCACGTACGGACCTCCTTCGTGCTAACAACGAATGGACACTTTCCGTTATTTTGTCCCATTGCTTTGCCGTTTCGTTCAAGCGGGGTGATGGATGGGTAGTTGATCACCTTTTGAATGATTCGCTTGCTTTCATGAAGGCCTGTCATGTCCCATCACACATCGCCAAAAAGCGTTTCCTCACCGGTAGCCAACCCGAGACAATGGCTTGAAGAGGCATGCGCTCTCTTTGAAGCCGGTGATCGCACCCGATCCATCGAGCTCTTCCAGAAAGCAGCTTCCGAAGGCAATCCTCAGGCACAGGTCAACCTCGCCAACATCTACGACAATGGGGATGGTATTGCGCGCGACTTTGATAAGGCGCGTTACTGGTACAAGCGCGCCGTCAGGAACGGTATGCCCGAGGCCGCATACAACCTCGGGGTCAGCTATATGGCCAGGGGAGACAAACGCTGGGCCATCCATTGGCTGAAGGTAGCCCTTGCGATGGGTGATATCGACGCTGCCGAACTCCTCCATCGCACCATGTCCGAACACCATGGATGACATTCGAGGGCTAGGCGCCCTCGTTTGTCGCGCGCAGCAGATGTCTCCAGCGACGACTTACCAGCCGTAAGGCGCCAACCGCGGCCCATCCCCATCATGGAAGAACCCACCCGTAGGTCCCATCCACCCAAGCGTCGCCAGGCGAACTGCAATCACCGCACCTTGCTCCACCGTCCTGGGCGCCCACTCACCACCCATGTCAGTGGCGACCGACCCCGGGCAGGCGGCGTTGACCTTGATGCCTTCGTTCAGAAGCTCCTTCGCCAGCTTCACGGTGAACATGTTCAGCGCGGTCTTCGACGCCGAGTAGCCGGTGGCGTGGAGGCTCCAGATGGGGGCGGTCATGTCGGCGGTGAGTGAGATCGAGCCCAGTCCGCTGCTGATCATGACGATACGTGCTTCCTTTGACTTGCGTAGCAAGGGCAGGAATGCCTGGGTGACGCGCATGGTGCCGAAGAAATTGACCTCGAAGACGGCGGCGATGCTGCCCAGGTCTTCCTCGCTGGGCGGTGACTGCAAGCCGCTGCCGATGCCCGCATTGTTGACCAGGACATCCAGCCGCCCGGACTGTGCCTCGACATGCGCCACGGCCGCGCCAACACTGGCCTCGTCGGTGATGTCGAGTTGCACGAAGTGCGCCTGGATGCCGGCCGCACGCAGCTCGTCCGCAGCGCGGGTGCCGCGATCTACATCGCGACATCCCAGCCAAACGGTATGGCCCAGCACGCCAAGCTGGCGTGCGGTTTCACGTCCGATTCCTTTGTTCGCGCCCGTGATCAGGGCGATGCGTTCAGCCGTCATGAGAGTGCCTTCGTGGGAGGAGGCTCATCGTAGGAAGACGGGTCGGAAGCGGCATTCCCGATCGTGCCGGACATTTGCCTAATTCTTCCATTCCATCTACCGTGCGCCCATGAGCCCTCGGACCAACATGGCCAGCCGCGTATTGGCGGAAGTCGCCCCTTTCGTGGCTTACCAGCCCGATGCACCGGGGCTGGCCACGCCCATTCCTCGTTTGACGGTGTGGTCCAGCACGCGCCCGACGCCACCGGCCCAGGCCACGTTCTGCCCGGTGTTCTATGCTGTTTTACAGGGCACCAAGGCGCTGACGGTCGGTGGCAATCGTTTCGAGCTGACCTCGGGCGACTGCGCGGCCGCTTCGTTCGGCCTGCCTTTTACCAGCCAGTTGGTCGAGGTGAGCCATACGGCGCCTTATGTGGCGACATGTCTCCAACTCGACACCGCCCTCCTTATCCGGGTCATGCTCGATATGCCCAAGCGGGAAGACCGCTGGGTGTGTTCTGCGGCCGGGGGGAAACTGGACGGCGCCGTGGGAGAAGCCTTCATTCGCCTGGTGGGGCTTTTGTCATCACCCGACGATATCCCGGTGCTCGGCGCCCATCATGAGGCCGAGCTGTATTACAGGCTTCTGCAGAGTTCGATGGGCGATACGTTGAGGCAGCTCGGCCAGGGCAACGGTCGGATACGCCAGATTCAGACCGCCGCCAACTGGCTTTGCGCAAACCTGGATAGTCCGTTCGTCGGCGCCGACCTGGCCGCGTCGGTGGGCATGAGCCTCACGTCGTTCCATCGTCATTTCAAGGTGGTCACCGGCTACAGCCCGATTGCCTTCCAGCGTCATGTACGCCTTCTGGAAGCGAGGAAAATGCTGATGTCGGGAAGCATCAACGTATCGGGCGCGGCCTATGCCGTGGGCTATCTCAGCACGTCCCAGTTCAGTCGCGAATACAAGCGCATGTTCGGTACGCCGCCGCTGGCCGATCTCGCGAGCGCCCACGCGGCGGTGTGATTCAGCGTGGCGCGGAGACCTGCGTGTCATCGAAAGCACGCATCGCCGCGAGACTACGTCCGGCCGCGGCAATGGCGATGCGCGCGTTGCGGGGATGCCATCCCAGGAGCTGCGTCGCCTTGGCGTTGTTGGTTCGCTTGGCATAGCCAAGGTCATGCACGAACGGTCGGACTTCCGCTTTGAAGATCGCCATGATCCGCATCACCCAGTCCGGAATGAGGCGGTGGGGTACCTGATACGCGGCCTGCCCGAGTTCGGCGCGCAGGATGTCGGCGATCTCCCGCATCGGCAGGGTGGGGCCATTCGATAGCAGGAAGCGTTCGCCGGCTGCCGCAGGGATGCTCATGGCCAGCACGTGCGCTCGCGCGACATCGCGGACGTCGACGATGGGCAGGTGAAGGTTCGGTAGCCCTGGCATATCGCCCATGAGCATGCGCAGGATCACGCGGTTGGCGCCCGAGATGTCCGGTCCCATGATCGGGCCGACGACGGCGACCGGCAAAAGCGTGGCCAACTGCATGCCATCGCCCTCCCTCGCGATGAAGTCCCAGGCGGCACGCTCGGCCAGGGTCTTGGCCTTGGTGTAGGCATCCACGCCCGGACCTTGCAGGTTGGACCAGTCGGCCTCGGTGAACGCGTGGCTATGGCGCGGATGACCCCAGCTCACGGCATGGAACGCCGATGTCAGCACGACGCGCCGGACGCCGGCCCGGCGAGCGGCGCGCAGCACGCGCAGTGTTCCGTCGTGGGCCGGTACGATCGCATCGTCTTCATGGTCCACATGTCCGGGAAGTACGGGCGACGCGACATGCATGACGGTATCCACGCCGTGGGTGGCCTCGGCCCATCCCTCGTCGCGGAGCAGGTCCGCCGTCACGAAGCTCAGGTTGCTGCCGTGAGGTACGCCGGCGTCGGTGAGTGACCGGCGAACGCGGGCTTCCTGATCGGGAGACCGAAGGGTGGCACGCACCCGGTACCCTTCCTGCAGTAGTTGAAGAAGGCAATGCCCGGCAATGAAGCCGGAGCCGCCCGTGACCAGCACGTGGACGTGACTCATGGGGTTCCTCAAGGGTTCAACGAAAACCGGCGCCGTGCCGTGCACGCCATCGCAGTGGTGTCGTCCGCTCCCATGCTCGAAACGCTCGCGCGAAAGAGTTGGGTTCGACAAAGCCCACCAGCATGGCGATCGCGATCGGGTCCAGGTCGGTGTTGACGAGCAGACGGCTGGCCGTGATGCGGCGTACCTGGTCCAGTTGCGCCTGGAAGCTGGTACCGCAGGCGATCAGTCGTCGCTGGAGCGTGCGAGCGCTCATGCCCATGCGCGTCGCGACGTGGGCGAGGCTGGTGCGGCGACCTTCACTGAGTTGCCGCGCGATGGTCACGCGCAGGTCGTCGACCAGCGCGTCCGCATCGCGAGACTCGACGAGCTGGCGCTCAAGCCCGTCGATGATGCGGGTGAAGGCGTGCTCGTCGGCGCCGACGAACGGCGCATACAGCACGTCGATAGGCAGGATCATCGCATCGACCATCGCTCCGAACGTTACGGTGCATCCGAAGTGTTGTTGGAGAAGAGCGGCGTCGGCTGCCGGTCGCGCCAACTCGATACGGATCGGCGCCACCCGTCCTTCCGATCCCTGCCGGATCATCGCGGCCAGGGAGGCCATCGTGGTATCGACCAGAAGGCGCGGTACGCGCTCTTTGGCGTGTAGCCAGCGGTAACGCACGCGTATCTCGGTGCCTGCGGCCTCCACGTCCACCACTTCTGGGCAGGTAAGGCGCTTGTAGCGGGCCAGTGCCAGCAAGGCGCGCCGAAGGTCGGGGGCGTGGGTTGCCACGATGGCGGCGTGGCTGAAGCCTTCGGCGACCGCCCTTTCGCCAAAACGCAGCCCGGCCGAACGATCGTCAAGGAGCTCTTCGGCCGTGGTCCAGAGGCGGAAGAAATCCTCGGTGCCCAGCGACGGTGCCGGGACGACGCCGGCCTGTGCGCATAGCGCATCGAACGCGATGCCGGTACGCGCGAGGGCGAGGGGGGAGACCGGGAACGTCGAGGGCGATGCCATGGGGCCAGCATAGGTAACCTCATGGGGCGGAACAAATCCGATCGCGCCAACCTGCCTGGGGTGGCCGGCGTTGCCTTCAGGAGGACGTTACGGCCCTATGGACGCGGTGGATCCCCGGACGCGGATGCTGGCGCTATAGTGAGGACAGGCGCCTCTCCGGTTAAAAGTCCGGGCTCTCACCCACAGAAGTGCAAGGGACTTGCTCATGCTGGCTAAAGGTCGACGGTTGGTCATGCTCGCCTGTATCGCTCTTACTGGCGTGCATCAGGATGTATTCGGGCAAGGCGTAAGTCGGTTCGATCAGCTGATAGCGATAGAGCGCGCAGCGTCCACGGCGGAGGCTACAGACCGGTCATCGGGTTTGAAAATCACCCAGGCATACGAGAGGCTCTATCCCTTCGATCGAAAATCGGTCTCCCGCATGGATGGGGCGACCGCGCGGGAGGGTTTCGATGCCGCCGAGGTGGCGGCCTTCTACGGTAGCGATTCGTCTTACGTCGACCAGATGCATGCCTATCTGACTCGGCTCGAAACGCTGCATGCCGCCAGCGATCGACAGTACGCCAAAATGCAAGGCATCGATGTGATGCATCGGCGATTCAAGGACGCCATCGCGATAGCCCGAAGCCATCCGGTCGAAGGCATGCAGTCCGTGCCGCGCGTTGAGGGCTGGGTGGATCAGGGTACCTCGCCATCGTACCTGGTGCCCTCCGATGATCGTCTCTCCCTCCATTATGCGAATGCATCGCTGCACGGTCGGCAGGTCATCGTCATCGCTCACCCGCTCTGCCACTTCTCCGTCAATGCCATGCATGCCATGGAAGCGCGAGGCAAAGCGACGGTCGAGGCATTAAAGCGCATGCGCTGGATGACGCCGCCAGAGATGAATCTGTCCCTCACTGCCATCACCGGGTGGAATCGCGACCATCCTGAAGCGGCCATGGCCTTGGCTACACGGTTGTCGGATTGGCCCATACTCGACGACTGGAAGACCCCGACGTTTTACTTCATGGAAGACGGCAAGGTCGTTGAGAAGATTTCGGGATGGCCGCCTGTCGGTGGAGAGGAACGCTTTTACGCTACCTTCGACCAATGGACGGCCGGGGGCTCTGGCCAGAAACATCCATGATCGAGACGCCTAGCCGAACGTGTCCTCCCTGATCACTTTGCGCCATGTGCTTGTATAAGAACGGACTGCCCTTTCGGGGCATCGAGTATGCCGTTGATGGCATCCGCAATGGCATAGACATCGTTCCGGTTCTGGCTGGTCATGAGGATGATGGTTCGCCCCTTTGCGGGGAAAACCATCAGCAGCGCCTCGAAGTTGTGATCGTTCCCGTCATGCACATGTTTCACCAGCCGGTCGCCATCCATCTCGCCGTGGCCCAGGCCGGTCTGTCGCTTGGGGTCAGGGCTGGCCAGGATCTGACGCGTGCTTTCGGGTGTTATCAGGCAAAACATCGTGATGCAGTTGGACCAATGGAAAAGGTCATCCACGGTCAGCGCCGGCCAGCCCGAGAGATAGACCTTCAGGGTGTCCTGCGTGAGGTTAGCGCTGAACCCGCGCGCTACGCGCGGCGTGCCCTCGACGGGGTCGATGACGGCATCGGTGACCTTGGCCTTCGGAAAGACACGGCTTCTGACAAAGTCGTTGAAGCCCATGCCGCTGACCTTCTCGATGATCCGGCGACGCAAGAAGGTATTGTTATTGTTGTACGCGTAATGGGTCCTGGGCGGAAAATCGAGCTTCTCCAGCGCGCGAAGATTTCGAAAGGCATCGGCGTCGTTGTTCACCGTATTCCAGTCGATGTCAGGCAGGCCGCTCGTGTAGTGAAGAAGGTCGTTGATCGTGACGCTCTTCGACCAGGACGGAAGGTCGGGTATGAACCGGGACACGGGGTCGGAGAGCGACAGTTTGTGCTCCTGGGCGAGCATCAGTATCCCGACAACATCGAACTCCTTGGCGATGGAACCTATATCGAACCGGTCCGACAGGGAGAGCGGCACCTTGCGTGTAGCGTCCGCATAGCCAACCGCCCTGCGCAGGATCACCTTTCCCCGGTCGGCGACCAGGACATTACCGTTGAGGGTGCCGGTATCGCGTGCATGGTCGAGATAAGCATTCAGGGAGACCACCTGAGGCTCGGTGGCCATGGCCGTGCCGGAAAAGGTGGCAGTACATAAGGCCCCGAGGGCCACGCACGAGAGGATGAATTTCACGATCGGAGCCCGGGCGGTTCGAGAAGCCCATTCGATGCGAACGGCCCGGGAAGGGTTTACATGAAAGATAGTGCGATTTAGGGCTTGCTGGTATCCACTGGCACGCACTTGGGCGGCGTGTAGATCGTTTCATCGCCAGCCATGCCAGGAATCTTGAGGTCCGAGCAGGTAAAGGTGCGGCCATCGCGCTTGATGGTGGTGCGATAGGTGAGCGTCTGCGGCCGTATGCTGCCCGGCGCGGTGCTCTCCAGGCTGTCGAAGGTCAGTTCGGAGGACGAGTGAACGCCGAGCGCGTCGACGGTCTTGATCATCAAGGGGCCGGGGATCGGATCAAGGGACGTGTTCGTGGCGCATCCCGTCAGGGAAAGCGGTAGGCAAAGAAAGAGCCACTTGCTCTGCGTGGCGATCATTCGGGACAGTGGTGTCGAAGGCATGCGGCATGACCCTGATAAGAATGAGATTTTGTACATGGAGCTACATCAAGACATTGTCATGATGATAATCGATGGGCGGGGTGGGCATATCTGGTTTTCGAGTATGCGCGCCATGCGGTCATTGCTATCCTTGGCAGCGCGACGGTGAGGCGTCGAACCCCAAGCACACGTCAAACCATGGAATCGGATTTACCTATGAATAGAGGGTGTTGGATTCTTCATGGCGTTATAGGCGTGGCTGCTGCCACATGCGGTTCACCTGCTTCGGCCCAGTGGATATCGACTGCACCGCAGCCGCCGATAGAGAACATTTCCAGCATCATCCAGGAAAGGAAAAACACCCAAGTCTTCCAGGAGGCGGTGACCAAAGCCGGAGGATGGAGGATCTTCGAAAAGCTTGGTGATATCACGGTCATGGTCCCCGACGACGATGCGTGTCGTATCGCGCAGGTCAACGGAAGCTTCAGTGGGCTTCACACCGAAACGGAAGCTCGTGACTTCGTATTTCGCCATGTCGTCAAGGGCCAGGTCAACCTGCAAAGTGTCGATCGGCCCAGGACCCTCGGCGTCATTGAGGGCGAACGCGTGATAGCGAACTGGGTGCCGGTCAGCAGTCCCGTGCAGTCGGTAAGGGAAGGGCAGGTTGCCTATGCGACCGCACTTTCGGGAGCGCCGCTTCCCCTCAGGGTCGAGAAAGGAAGCGCCTATATCGGCCGTGCCCGGATTCAGGGCGCGACGGGTTTTGTCGTATTGGGCGGTAGTGTCTTCGTCGTGGACGGGTGCGTTATTTGAACTGAGCGAAGTCCACGGGCTCCTTGACGAAGTGGCCCGTGCCGGTCAGCACGCGTTCGACATCTGCGATCACGGCGGTGTTGTTGACCTTCGCCGAGATGAAAAGACCCCAGATATCGTCGTCGATCTCGTAGTGGCCGCCAGGGTAGCGCCAGTAACCGAAGTAACGATCCTGGGACATTGCGATATGGGGATCGTCGAGGCCTTCCGGATGGCGGAGCTGGGTTGCGCCCAGCGCATCGCGCAGTATCAAGCCGATGTTGGGAAAGCCTTCTTCCCGGTGATCGTCCATGATCTCAACAAGCAACTCGCTACCGTGATACACCGGGCGAATCCTGAAACGGATGGCTTTGGACATGGCTGCGCTCAGATGTTGCGGTGATAGAACCGGTTGTCCACGGCCATGCGTGGAAACGTTTCAGACAGGGCATTCGGATCGATGGATACGACGCCGTGCTTTTCATGGAAGCGACACCCATCGGTATGCGTCGAAGCAAAAAAAGATGCAACGATAAGTTGCAAATTCCCCACGCACCTACAGACATGACGAAAGCGATCTGATACTTTCGCCTCGTTGCCTGTGGATCGGATGCAAAGAAGAAGCACAGGCAACCTCGCTCACCCCATGGGTGATAAGCGCAGCCGCCCGGGTGCTTGCAACACCCGAACGGCCACTTCCTCAACCTTTCACAACAAGGCTGAAGCAATGTCGAAGTCTACGTCATTCCCGTGTCCACCGCTTGGACGCGGCATTCCCCCCGACGATCATCGCCCGGCCCTGAGTCCTTCCGGACGCAGCTGACGCGCCTCGGCGCCCTGGCGATCACCTGCCTGTTTGCCTTGCCGATCCTGCCCGGCGCGTTGCCGTGTGGGCGGAAGGGGTCGCCTGACGCCGAATCACTGCGCTGGACGCCGGCTTCCCGATGGGGGAGGCACGGGAGCCAGCGCTTGTCACCCGAGCGATGAGGGGCGCGTCGAGAGGCGCGCTCCGGGGTGTGGCACGGCTACAAACGTGCCGCACCTCGGGTCCGGGTACCCTGGGGAGATATCTCAATGAACGCACCGAACGACGCCGAGCGGCTTGGCGAGGGCAGTTACGTGCTCGATCCGGAGGTCGGCCTGGATACCTTACTGGACGACGCGGGCGAATGGCTGGCGTATGCGGAAGGCATCAACGAAGTGTTGGCCGAGTGCTTTGCCGATCTCGATGTACCGAACAGGCGCCATCTGATTCGACTTCTGGGTGCGAGTACGTTGCTGACGCGCATGGGTATGCAATGCGTGGCGCAAGCAAAGGTGCGGCGTATCTGGGATGCGAAGGCCGTGCTGGGTGCGCAATGATGGATCTACCTGTTGTTCCGATTCTCACCGGCGGTGTGGTGCTGCTCGCGGTGAACGTGATGGTCTACCTCGACCGCATGAACGGTCGTTCCCGGGCCTGCCAGAGCGCGCGGGATTTTTGCTATGTGTCGTTTGCTTTCTTTCTCGCCGGAACGTTCGCGTTGCTCGATCTCACGACGCATGCGTGGATCGATCCGATGACGAACGTGGCATTGGCCGTGCTCAAGGCAACGGGCGTGGGCCTGGCATTGACGACAGCCTCGGCGCTCGGCTTCTGCATCGCCTCCCGCACACACCTGTAGGAGCGCGCTTGCGCGCGATGGGGCTTGCGGTGGCCTGCATCGCGCGCAAGCGCGCTCCTACAAGAGCTGGCATGGGCAGCCTGCGAGGCTTGTCGTGCCAAAAACATCTGTAGGAGCGCACTTGCGCGCGATGGGGCTTGCGGCGGCCTGCATCGCGCGCAAGCGCGCTCCTACAAGAGCTGGCACGAGCAGTCCGCGAGGCTTGTCGTGCCAAAAACATCTGTAGGAGCGCGCTTGCGCGCGACGGGGCTTGCGGCGGCCTGCATCGCGCGCAAGCGCGCTCCTACAAGAGCTGGCATGGGCAGTCTGCGAGGCTTGTCGTGCCAAAAACATCTGTAGGAGCGCGCTTGCGCGCGATGGGGCTTGCGGCGGCCTGCATCGAGCGCAAGCTGTAGTGGCCCCGGGGAGGCGACGAATCCTTTAGTTAAAGAGGCACTGGACGCGGTACCGAAAATATTCGTCCGCTGTTTCACGGTTGTTTCGGGGAAATCAACGCTTACAGCAACCTTCTCAATACCGGGACGAAGATCCAGGGGGGGGCTGCGGCCGCCGTACGAGTGCCAGGAGGCTACGCGCTCAAGATATGGGAGGCGTGTCCTTCGTTCCGTTCCGTATCGGAGTATCTTGGTGTCAACCTTGTATCGCCAAAATGACTCGGATCAAATCGATGTACGCCGATCCTACCAATGCTGTGCAACTCGTAGCCTGTATCTATGAGGCAATCGATCGAATCGACGTATCCCGCGACTTCCGGACCATTCCGCTTGTTGCCGCGAGTTTTTGCGACGCAATTCACGACTCCTTTTGCGATTCCCATAAGAATGCATTGGCGGCCGCCCATCGGTATCTATCGTCGGGGGAAATCACTGAAGCCGACCAGTGGATACATGTATTAGCAGGGCGAGTCGGAAGCAGCTATCCATCAGGGACCGACGCATCATTCATAGCGAGGGAACGCCTTGTGTGGGGGGAGCTCAACAGAAACACCGTGCCTACTGTAGAGGCCATTGAGTTCCTTCTTCGGAGTGGAAAGATCGCTGGTGTGCCTTTCGAGCGAATGCTCGAAGCGGTCAAACGATCCATGGGCGGATTTTTTCCGGATCCGTTGCATGCGGAAGGCGATTCGCCTGAGCCAACGTGTCCGTCGAAGGGGAAAACCTCAATGAACATCGCCATCCAGTCCGATCCGCTTCCCGACATATGTCAGCTTGTCCGAGCCATGGGCTCTTCGCTGGAAGATTTCGACTGGCATGTTGGGAATATGGAGGCCGTGCCTTGGCCTGTTGACAACCGAGAGGGTTGGCTGAGCGGTCGCGAGTTGTCGGAGCGCCTTCTCGTGGAGCCCGTACAAATTTTCTGGGGCGTGCTCGATGCATTCCCTGTAGGGATGCGGACGGATGTCGAGATTCTGCCATGGGCCGATGGAAATCTCTCGGTCTGGGAGCCCGGCGCAAAACCACAGATCGACGGCGCCCGTTTCGAGATTGTTTTCTGGGATAGCGGAGAAGTCTTGTTGATAGGACTTTCCGAGGCGGAGCGTGTCCGGGTGAAGGACGCCTTTCCTGAAGCGCGCTTCGTCGGTCATTCGACAGGCTAGTCTGAACGCATCCAGAGAGGACTGCTCGAAGCGATTCAGGCACGGGATGTTGCGTGTGCGTAGTGCTGAGCTCTGCACCCCGCTGACCAGTAGGAGCGCGCTTGCGCGCGACCCGCGGCAGCGGGCCAGATTGCCGCTGCCGCGGGTCGCGCGCGAGCGCGCTCCTACAGGGTGTTACGTCAGAACGAGTAGCGGGCTGTCAGCTGCAGCGACCAGCGCGACTGTGCACGATCGTCTTCCGTGACGTACGTGCCCGGGTTGTAGTTGCCCTTCGCATCCACCGGTAGCGCGTACACGTACTTTCCCGTCGCCGGATCCACGCCCACGAAGTTGGCCAGGCTGCGCATGTACGGGTAACCGATATCGCGCACCTGACCCCACCGCTTGTTGATCAGGTTGGTGACGTTGAAGATATCCAGGCGAAGCTCGCCCTTGTTGCCCTTGAACAGGCCCGGGATCTCCTGGCGGATGGAGAGATCCACCTCGTTCACCCACGGCGAGTGCGCGGCGTTGCGCTGGGCTACGCGGCCCTGGCTGTCCTTCAGGTAGCTGTCGCGGCCGATGTAGCTGTAGAACTGGTCGATCGTGCCCTGCTTGGTACCCGCCTGGAACAGCACGTCACCCGGCTTGGGGATGTACGCCAGGCCCAGCGGCGAGGACGTGCCGGTGGCGGCGATGCCACTGACGTCGTTGCCGAACACCCAGCTGTATGGCTGGCCGGTGTGGCCGTCGTAGAACGCCGAGACGCTGGTGTTGTAGTCGCCGAAGAAGCGGTGCTGCCAGCTCAGCGACGCGATGATGCGGCGCTGAACCTCGAAGTTGCTATGGCCCGTGGCATCCGCATTGGGATTGAACACGGCATCGTTCGCCCAGGTGCTGGCGGCCACCTTCTCATTGCCCGAGCTCACATCCTTCGAGCTGCCGAACACGAAGCCCAGCGAGCCGGACCAGTCGGAGTCGGACGTGAACGGCTTGGACAGCTGCAAGGTGCCGTAGGTGGCCTGGCCCTTGCTGGTGTTGCTCAGGTAGATCACGTTGCCGAAGCGCGGATCGCGGTTGGCGCGCGGCGCGGCGCAGATGCCGCCCTGCGTGGCGCAGATCGCCTGGCCGGTGGCCGTCTTGCCCACCGTGCGGAAGGCGTTGGGATCGGTCGTGGTCCAGTAGCTCTGGCGACCGTCCGGCAGCACGCCGGTAGCAGCGCCCAGGTTCAGGTCCTGGAAGCGCACGCCGTTCTTCGTCTCCAGGTGCTCCACCTCGGCGGTGAACACGAGGTTCGACCACGGCAGCTGGTGATCGAAGCCGAGGCTGGCCTTCCACACTGTGGGCATCTTGAAATTACGGTCGGTGACGTCGACTTCGGGCGAGCCGCCCTTGCGCACGTTGTTCGGAATCAGCGGGTTCATTGGGTCGGCCGTGAAGCCGGTGCCGTTGGACGACGAATAGCTGGTGAGCGACAGGCCGTTGTTCGTGTACGGGTTGGAGAGCCACACGCCCGGAGGTGCGCCTTCCGACAGACCGATGCCGCCGCGCAGCTGGGTGGCGCGCTCGCTGTCGAACGCGTAGTTGAACGACGCGCGCGGTTCCAGCACGCCGTTGCCGTCGATCGTCGCGTTGTTCGGGTAGCCCGGGAACGCGGCGTTGAAGGTCGGGTTGGCCATCGGCGAGCCGCTGACCTTGGGCAGGTCGTAGCGCAGGCCGTACTGCAGCGAGAGGTTGCCGAGCTGCCAGGTGTCCTGGGCGAAGAAGCCCCACTGGGTCAGGTCCCACTTCGCGGCGATGCTCGACAGATCGCCGTCGGTCGGACGATAGACCGAGTAGCTGAAGTAGTTCTTGTTGGCGAAGGCGTCGATGCTCGGGAACACGTACGCGCCGAACTCGGTGCGACCGAACAGGTTGTAGAACTCGTCGCGCTGGTAATCCAGGCCGGCCTTGATCGAGTGGTCGCCCACGTTCCAGGTGCCGGCGAAGAAGCCATTGTAGGAACGGATGCCGAGGATGTTGTAGTGGCGGAATTCTTCCTCGCCCAGGTTCACCGACGGACCGGTGATGGTGTTACCGGTGATGGTGCCGTTGGTGTAGACGCGCACCTGCGGCTGACGCGTGGCGACGGTCGGCGAGGCATCGTACTTGGAATACGAGAACGAACCTTCGGTGGAGAACGAATCATTCCATTCGTCGTAGGTATTCAGCACCCACTGTGAGTCTTCGCGGTGCTTGGTGAACCAGTAGCTGGACAGGCTCAGGCTGGGCGAGGTTGACGAGGTGCTGTAGCCGTTGAGGTTGGGCTGCTCGCTCTTGGTCTTGTCGTAGCGCAGGCTCAGGCGGTGGCCGTCGGCGATGTTCCAGTCGATCTTGAACAGGCCGCGCTTTTCTTCCTGGTTGGCGCCGCTGGCCGTGGCCGTGCCCGGGTTCATGCCCAGCTGGCTGGCGATGGACGAGATGCGGTCGATGTCGCCCTGGCTGATGGGGACGATATTGCCCTTGCCGGAGCCGAGCGGGCCGAAGTTCGGCGCGGAGGCGACCGTCTTGGACTTCTCGACGCTGGCGAAGAAGAACAGCTTGTCCTTGATGATCGGGCCGCCGAACGTGGCGCCGCCGGTCCACTGGCGGGTATAGCCCTTGAACTCGTTGCCCGCGCGGTCGTCGCCGACCATGTTCGAGGCGTTGCGGTACACGTAGTAGGTAGAGCCGTGGAAATCGTTCGTGCCGCTCTTGGTCACGATGTTGATGTTCGCGCCCACGGCACGCTTGTTCACCACGTCGTAGTCGGCGGTGTTGATGTTGTACGCCTCGATGGCGTCCAGCGACACGGGCTGGTTCAGCGCGGGCAGGCCGTTGTCTTCCAGGCCGAACGAGTCGTTGGTGGGCACCGAGTCGATCGTGATATTGTTGTAGCGGCTGTTCTGGCCGAGTGCCGAAATCTCGCCCTTGCTCTTGTTGGTGATGGTGATCGCCGGATTGAGGCGGGCGATGTCCTGGATAGAGCGATTCGGCACCGGCAGCACGTCGAGCTGCTGGCGCGATACGCGCACACCCATGCCCTTGTTGTCGGCGTTGAAGGTCTGCGCCATCGCCACGTCGGAGGCGTTGGCGTGCACCTGCACGTTCTCGAGGTTCGTCGCGGTGGAGGCCGGGGTGGCCAGCGACAGATCGAGGTTGGTGTCCTGGGCCAGCTGGAGGTAGACGCCGTCGCGCTCCGCCGTGCCGGCGGGCGTGGTGGCGATCACCTCGAAGGGGCCGCCCAGGCGCAGGCCCTGCGCGCGGTAGCGGCCATCGGCGTCGGTCGTCACTTCCCGGGTGGTGCCGGAGGGGACATGGACGATCTTCACGGTGCCGCCCGAGACGGGGGCGCCGCTGGCGTCCAGCACGCGGCCGCTCATGGAGGAGGAGGTGTTCTGGGCCTGGACGGCGCCCACGGCGAACAGAGCAGCGATGGCCACGCACAGCGTGCGGCGCCGGACAAGAAGTTCCATGTTGTTCCCTGACGATGGTGCGGAGTGGTTTCCGCGTGTGAGGCTGCGGCCGCGCACGGTACGTCAGGATAATTTACGATCCGCTGCAAAATTCTTGCGGACCGGTGACGGGCACCCGCCAGATGTCCGTTCTGTGAGGCAGGTGGCACTCCGCGACCATGCGCCGGGCCGGTCGGGCCCGGCGCATGGGGGCGAGGTCACTCTACGTGATAGAGCACCGCGGCACCCGGCTTGGCCTCGAAGGCTGGCACGGTACGCTGCTTCAGCGGCTGGCCCTTGGCGTCCCAGACCAGGGTATCCTGCGGGTAGTCGTCCTTGCGGGTCATGGCGTCGATCTGCTTCACGATCACCGCCGTGCTTTCCTTCACTTCGGGGTTCCATTCGAACACGCCCACCCGGCCGTAGAAGGCCGCCGGTGCATCGGCGTCGAGGCGACGATCCGGGCACATCACGAGACCGCGTTCCAGCATCACACGTAGCGCACCCACGGGAACGGCCTTCACGGTCGGCGTGGTGCGTTCGGTACTGTGGCCCGGGCAGACGTTGGCAGAACGGGTCACCATGTTCTCCACCACTTCGCGGTCGGATTCCGCGAGGGCAGGCATGGAGGCGAGTAGCGCGAGCAGGACGAGCGGGGACTTCCAAGACATGGACCAACTCCTCTGAAGGTAATACGGATCCCGATGATTCCCCGGGCCTATTATCTACAACTGGCTTCAAGGTGGGGAATGTAGGATTCGCAGGCGCGCACTGGTCCGTTGTTTGTCGATCGGGTACCTTCGCCCCGATAGGGGCACTGGGGTGAAAGCGTGGGAGTGACGAGTACATGGACGCATCGCATCGGACTGCTTGCCATGGCCTTGGTGAGCACGACCTGTTTTGCAGCGAATGACATGACCGTGTGCCAGTTGTACGAAAGTCGGAATAACGCGCCATCGGGTCGCATACGCGTTGTCGCGACTGCATGGATGGATCGCGGTCATGGGGCCATGTTGAAGTCTTCTACCTGTCGCGCGGGAGAAACGATCGACTTTCGATTCGCCGGCGATGTACCAGAGGGCACGCGAATGAAGGCGTTCGACCAAGCCTTGACCGGAGACGTCATGGATCGATCCTTGCGCGCTTTCGATGTCCGGGTCATAGGCCACTTCACCGGTGCTTCTGTCGCGAACTCCCATGGAATGTTTCATATCGAGGACGTGGAATGGTTCCGTCGTACCTCGGAAGAGCATGGCCACTGATGGCGAGCCCGCCATCCTGTCGATGTAAGAATGTTCTTAATCTGTTAAGATCGCCGTCCAAACGATGAGCCAGCCCGTGAGCAAGCCCCAGTCGTGACACGAACGAGGGCGCCACGCGTGGGCGCCCGGGGTCTCTATCTCGGGGTTTTCATCATGTCTCATCGTATCCAGGGCCGACCACGGCTCTCCCTGCTTTGCCTTGCCTTGATCGTCGCGGTTCCCACCATGGCGCACGCGTATGTCGATCCGGATGTCGACGACAAGGACAAGAAGGCCACGACGCTCGACGCCGTGAAGGTGCAGGGTGAATCCGCGCCGACGTATACCGTGAACCGTTCCGCTGCCACGACGCGCCTGCCGCTCACGTTGCAGGACACGCCGCAGTCCATCAGCGTCATCACCGAGCAGCGCATCAAGGACCAGAACCTCACCAGCCTGCGCGCGGTGCTGGACAACACGACAGGCGTGAATTCCACCGCCTACGATTCGGAACGAGTGGTGTTCTGGTCGCGCGGTTTCCAGATCGAGAACATGTCGTACGACGGCGTACCCATCGCGTCGAGCCTCAACATCAGCTCGGCGGATTCGTCGCTCGATCCGTCCATCTACGAACGCATCGAGGTGGTCCGTGGCGCGACGGGCCTGTTGAGCGGCGCCGGCAGTCCGTCGGCCATGATCAACTTCGTGCGCAAGCATGCGGACAGCCGCACGCCCGAGGCCGAGGTGTCGGTCAGCTATGGCTCGTGGAACACCCAGCGCGAGACGGTGGATGCGTCCGTGCCGCTGAATGCGTCGGGTAGCGTGCGCGGCCGTTTCGTGGCGGCGCACCAGGATGGCGATTCGTATATCGACCGCTACCACAGCCAGAAGAACGTGGCGTATGGCGTCATCGATGCGGACCTGGACGACAACACCACGCTGAGCGTGGGCTACGACTGGCAGAAGACCCGTCCTACCGGCGTCACCTGGGGTTCCTATCCGGTGTTGTTCTCGGATGGCGGTTTCATCCACTGGCCGCGCGGCTTTTCGTCGGCTGCGGATTGGACGCACTGGAACAACACCACGCAGACGGCCTTCGTCGACCTGAAGCACGCGTTCGCCAATGGCTGCCAGGTGCACGCGATGGCCAGTCATCGCAAGACCGATGCGGACTCCACACTGTTTTACGTCTTCGGCGCACCGGATCGCCAGACGGGTGGGGGCCTCACGCCGTATGCGTACAAGAGCTTCCAGCGCGGTAGCCAGAATAACCTCGATCTCTACGCGTCCGGTCCGTTCAGCGCGTTCGGAAGGGAGCATGAGCTGGTGGTTGGCCTGACCGGATCGCATTACCGGAACGATTACTTCAATCACCCGCATGGCGATCTTCCGGATATCGGCAATTTCCTGGATTGGACGGGCAACTATCCGTATCCAGATTTCTCGGCGGCGAGCGAGCGGGTATCCATTGCCCGTACCGAACAGAGCGGTGCGTATGCGGCGGCCCGGCTATCGCTGGCCGATCCATTGAAGCTGATCGTAGGTGCGCGCTACGCCCGCTGGAAGAACGACACCAACGACAGCACGGCCGGCATCTACCATGAGAAGGCCAGCAAGACGATTCCCTATGCCGGCCTGATCTACGACATCACGCCCCAGTATTCGGCCTTCGTGAGCTACACGCAGATCTTCGATCCGCAGACCAACCGCAAGGCGGACGGAAGCTATCTCCAGCCGGTGCTTGGCACCAGCCGGGAAGCCGGTATCAAGGGACGGCATTTCGATGGCGCACTCAACACCTCGCTGGTGTTCTTCGATACCCGCCAGGATCACGTGGCGGACGCGCTGCCGGGTGTCTTCCTGCCCGACGGCACCACGCAGGCGTATCGCTCGGTAGACGGTACACGCTCACGTGGCTACGAATTCGAGGCGTCGGGTGCGCTGTCCAGCAGCTGGAACGCGACGCTGGGCTGGTCGCATTTCAACGTGAAGTCGCCGGACGGTGGCGCGCTGCGGCCTTCGTTGCCCCGCACCCTGGTGCGCGTCTTCACCACCTATACGCTGCCCGGCTCGTGGAGCGGCCTGACGGTGGGCGGTGGCGTGAACTGGCAGGGTCCGTCCAAGGCCGATATCGACGACGGGCACGGCGTGGTTCGCCTGCATCAGGCTTCGCAGACCTTGCTGGGCGCGATGGCCCGTTATGCGATCGACGACCACGCATCCGTCCAGTTCAACGGCGACAACCTGTTGAACAGGAAATACTTCGTGCTGGATGACGCCAGCAACCTGTACTACGCGCCCGGATCGACCTGGACGGTGTCGTTCAACTACAAGTTCTTCTGACCGACACCACCGGTGCCCAGCTCAGGGCGGAGGCGGCTGGATCGTCTTCGCCTTGAGCTGCTGGTTCAGCACCAGCCAGCCGATGAAGCTGCCCACGGTAAGCAGCGTGGTGACCCACAGGTGGACCGCCATGGAGGTCTGCATGTCGCCGAAGCCGAACAGGTTGTAGCCGAATCGCATGCTGATGAAATGCAATTCACCCAGCGTGGTGGCGACGGCCAGCCAGACAAAGCCCTGGTTGCGGGTTCTCTGCCAGGCGTTCAGCATCAAAAGCAGGATGCCGATGGACGCCAGGAAGCCGACGATCTGCGGAAGCGCGATGACGATGTCCCCGTAAAAACCCATGTGTCCTCCCCTGGAAACGTATCTGACGAGTCGTGGACCAGCGCGCAGCGCCGGGCGTGGCGAGTATGGGGTGGGATACCGGCGGGGTAAAGGGATCGCATTACATCGATGGGCGAATTGGGCATTTTGCCGGCTTACCACACGCTGGTGCGATAGCTTCTTGCCGATTGCCCACTATCGTCCGGAGTTCCGTCATGCGCGTACGTCTTTCCATCTCTCTTGGGCTCGCCGTATGGCTTGCCGCGGGTTCCGCCACGGCGTCCACGCCGCCCGTCACCGGGCTCGGCCAGTCCTGGCCGAACACCACCGACGCCAGTGCGAATCCTGGTTATCACGTCTACGTGTTCCAGCGTCTCGGCGTGCGCTATGTCCAGGTCAACGACGCATCGGGCGGTGTGCGCGGCGCTATCGCCTACGATGGCAAGAGCATCGGGGGCCTGCCGGTCGGTACGGATGCCAGCCATTGGGTAACCCCCACGGAAGGTACCTACGTGCCCTCGCGGATGGCGAACGGCGTGACGGTCTATAGCGACGATGTCATGACGATCACCGTGGCGGTCCAGCCCGACGGTTCGATGCTCATGTCTGCCGCTCCGGTGGACTGCCATGGAGATCCGGCGGAGTGCAGCCTCAAGAACCCGCTGGTGCCGTCCTCACCCTGATCGAACGTCACGCGGTGAGGTGATGTGCCGCTCGGTACGAACGCGCGCCGACCAGCAGGGCGCCAGAGATCAATAGCGCCAGCACGACCTGGCTTCGGATCATGTCGGGGTCGCGCAGAGCCGACCCGGTGGCGGCGAGCGCGACGCTCGCCGCCATGCCGACGATGGCACTTCCGTGCCATCCATGGCGCCATCCCACAAAGACGATGGGCAGCATCATCGCCATGCGTGCCACCTGGCGTATCGTCTCGTCCTGTGTGGTCGTGGCGATCCACGCCAGTCCGGCGAGTAGGGGCAACGCCACCAGGACGAAGTCGCGGAAGAGGGGGCTGTGCCAGAGCGTTTCGATATTCGCGCCCGGTGCGCGACGTATCCGCTCGTGCAAGGCAAGCACGGTGGGTGTGACCGTGAGTGCACCAAGATAGGCGCCAAGCACAAAAATCCAGAAATAGGCTGGCACCGACATGTCGGGCCATTTGCCTGGCGATTCGAGCAGCGCCGCGAGCATGGTGAGCGAGGTCGACGCGGCGGTGATGAGCGAGCATCCCAGCGTGGCGGCAAGGAGCACGCCCATGCGTAGCTGACCGTTGCGGTTGAACAAGGGGCGATGGCGAAGCAGCGGTTTTACCCACGCCATGCACAACACGACCATCGGGACGGAGGCCGAGATCGCCCAGGGTGTTCCGAAGCGTGGCGCGCATAGCACGGCGTTTTCGATCAAGGGCAATGTTTCGCCGAGTATCAGTGCAGGCCAGTAGCGCACAGGTAAGAGGAGCAGGCAGGCCAGGCGCAATCCGGCGGTCAGTATCCAATGGGAAAACGACACATACCGAGCGAGTTCATAGCACGCAGCATAGGCACCGGCGATCGCCAAGTGCTGACCCCAGCGGTTCCAGTGAGTCGCACTTGCGTTCACGCCTGTTCCTTCGTCGGTGGGGTGTGGCTCAAGAGTGCCACGATCCAAACAGGGTTTTTTTTGACGTAGTACCTTCCGGGCAAACGTCGTGGACACTCTTGCCGAATAGGCGTCGCGACGAGGTAGACGGTGCGCTTGCGGTGGTCGCGACGTGCGCGATGAAGGTTGCAGACGAAACGAGTTCGCGCCAAACATGTTATGTTGTAACAATATTGGAGTGCGCATATGACTGCTCGTTTTCGTTTCGTCGCGACGGCGACCTTGCTGGCGATGGTGCCTTTCGCTTATGCCGGGACGTCGAACGACGCCACGCGCATCGGTCGGACCAGCGTGCCCAAGGCAGCGGAATTCCAGGAGCTCTACGATTTCGACGCAGCGGCCCAGACGTTGCCGGACGCCACGTTTCCCTATGAGGTGCGCGTCCACCGTGCCCATGTCGTGATGCTGGCGGAGCGCGGCATCATCGGGCACACCGACGCCGCGAAGATCCTCCGCGGCCTCGACGTCGTGGATGCGCGGGCGAAAACGGATGCGTCGCTGCGCACGTACCTGCCTTTCGAAGCCGCATTGATCAAGGCGATTGGCCCGGTGGCCGGGCGCATGCACACCGGGCGCAGCCGGAACGACCTGGCCAACACGGTGAATCGCATGTACTACCGTGAACGCCTCGACGAGGTCATCACCGCGTTGATCGCACTGCGTGCCACGGTGGTGGACAAGGCGGCGGATCACCTCGATACGGTGATGGTGGTCTACACGCACCGCAAGGAGGCCCAGCCGATCACCCTGGCGCATTACCTCATGGCGATATCGGAGAGTCTCGGCAAGAGCATCGACCGTTACGAGCAGTTGTATGCGCGGATGAACCAGAGTCCCCTGGGCGCGGCGGCATCGGCGGGTACGGGGTGGCCATTGGACCGCAAGCGCACGGCCGATTTGCTCGGCTTCGATGGCCTGGTCGTCGATACCATCGAAGGCACGGCGGGTTGGGACCATATCGCGGAGTTCGCCTCGGACAACGCGATCTACCTCAGTGGTCTGGGTCGATTGGCTTCCGAGATCCAGCTATGGTCGACGGACGAGTACCGTTCGGCCGAGCTCGACCCTGCCTTCGCGGGTATCAGCTCCATCATGCCGCAGAAGAAGAACCCCGATTCGCTGGAACGCACCCGGCAGATCGCCGCCAACAGCGTCGGCGCGTTGACCTCGGTGCTCACCTCGCTCAACGCCATCGAGTACCAGCACAGCGTCGTGCGCGTGCCGCTGGAGCCGCGCTCGATCGATGCGCTGATGGCGGCCACGCATGCCATGACCGGTGTCGTGCGAACGCTGCAACCGGACAAGGCGCGCATGCTGCGCTACGCGGCGGAGAACTTTTCTACCATGACGGATTTGGCGGATGCTCTGGTCCGGGAAACGGGCATCGATTTCCGCGAGGCGCACGAGGTGATCGCGCGGGTGGTCAACGAAGCGATCGACAAGGGTGTCACTGCGAACCGTATCGACAACGCGATGATCCAGCGTGCCGCCAAGGCCCAGCTTGGCCACGGCCTGACGATATCCGATGCCGCTATCCGCGATGCCCTCGATCCCGTTCGTGGCGTGGCCAGGCGAAATGGCGAGGGCGGCCCCGCGCCGGATGCCGTGCGCCGCATGATCGCCACGGCGAGGACCGAGATCGCAGCGGAGCGTGAACGCGAGGGCCGGCGCCGCGATGCGCAGGCCGTGGCATCGCGGCGACTCGATGCCGCGGTGTCGTCGGTGGAGGCGTCCGGCAAGCCTCAGTAGGCGATGGCCTCGTCACGCTCGCCGATCGATGTCACGGCCGCCGTGCGCAGCCGGTATTCCATCAGCAAGGGTGAGGGGAAGCGGCACTCCGGATGCATGCGGCCCAACTGGAGGATCGAACCGGAGACGCCGCTCATCAGGCCGGGATTGTAGGCGTCGCGGGCCAGGCCGCCGACCATGCCGTGCTCTTCGATGCTGGAGAGCACGAGGGCCACACCGGGCATCTCAACAGGCGGCACCAGAGCCGGATCGATGCGCGCGGCGCGATCCATGAGTTCCCATACGCTGAGGTCGCCGTGGCACAGCGTATGGTTGTGCCCCCAGGCACCGGCCGCCGCCGCGCGAACGGCGCGACGAAGCGTATGCAGATGGCGGGGATCGCCGGTGCGTTCGTACAGATCGCAGGCGGCGAAACCGATGCCTACGCTGCCGTGGCACCAGCTGTCGGCGAAGTCGCGGCTTTCGGGCTTGCGTACGTCGATCCAGTTGCCCGACGCGTCATGCCACAGCGATTCCTCGAAGTCGAAGGCGCGCTCGGCGAGGGACAGCCAGCGCCGCCGGTCATCATCGTCACCCGCGCGACTGAGGCCCAGGCGTGCAAGGGCCCAGCCGGTTCCCGTGGCGCCATGGGCGAACCCACCCAGCGGCTCGTCGAAGACGGAAGCGGGCCAGCGTGCGCCCTGCGCATCGACGATCGCGGTGGCTTCCAGATGGTGTCCCGCACGCGCCGCCAGCGACAGCCAGCGTCGGTCGCGCGTGGCTTCCGCGAGATTGAGCAGGGGCACGATCATGCCGCTGACGCCTTCGAGGATATCGAGGACAGTTTCGTTCTCGATGTCCTTGCGTTCCAGACGAACGGCCTGCCGTATCGCTTCGTCCAGCCATCCCTCGTTCGGGCGGACCTGGTCGAGGGTAAGCCATGTCTGGATTTGCGATCCCAGGCCAATGAAACCGCCGACCGCGTCGGCATCGTCGATCCGCTCGGAGGCGCGGAGCACGCGCAGCGCACCCTCAAGGGCCTCGTCGACGCCCTCGATGGCATCGGCGCGGCCGTGCCGTACCTCTTCCGCGTAGCTGGCGAGCGTCAGGACGATACCGCCCAGGCCTACGTAGAGGTTTGGCTGCAAGGTGCGCATGGTCCAGCCGCTGCGGCCGAGGATGGGGCTGATCCAGGTGATCGTGCCGTCGTCGCCACGTACGGACAGGCGCAGCAATTGTTCCAGGGTCCGTCGCAGCAGCGCCCGCCGACGCCGGTCGAGGTCGGCGGCATACGGATGCCGGGCGGCAAGATCGTAGGGGAGGCGTTTGTCGTCGTTGAGGCGCACGTTGAGATGCGCGGTCACGAGCGCGCCACGAATGGTCAGTTCCTCCAGTTCGAGGCGCATGTCCAGCCAGGCCTGGAACACCTCGCCCAGTTGGGCCGGATCGAGGGCATTGGCGAAGACGGGGACATCGCCGTAGCGCATGTCGTCGATCTCGCCAGCGATGATGGTCGGATCGGACGGGGCGATAGGAATGGCGGCGGCGTTGAGCGAGAGCAGCTCGGTGGCCCGCGCTACCGCGGCGGCTTCATCGTGCAGCGATGCGGGGTGCCAGAGCATGCGCATCACTTCTACGTAGGCCTGGGTGGGTCGCAGGATCTGCCGGATGCGGCAGCCGACGAAGGCGTGCAGAAGCGGCTTGAGTGCGCCTTGGCGATGCATTTCCGACAGCGTTGCCGTGACGCTCAGGAAACCATCGACGATCCGTTCCCAGAAGCGCGAAATGTCCGGATCCGCGCAGGGATGGTTCTTGGCCGCGTCCAGGTCGATGCTGACCAGCCCGACACGCGCGTCGGTGGTGCCGCCGTTGACGATTTCCGGCACGCGGATCTTCGGCTGTTCGCCGCGTAGGGCGCCGATGGCGGAAATATCCACGCCGTCCAGGCCGAGGGTGGGCGAGCGGAAGGGGACAAGTCCCGTGCGCAATACCGACGAGCGGATCAGTGCCTGGGCGAGATCCACGGCCTGCCCCTTGCCCGAGGGAGGTAGCGGCACCTCGGTGACGAACAAGCTTTCGACGTCCACCACGTGCGGGACGATCGACGTAGCGATGAGGTTTTCGTAGTGGATATCGGTACCGCCGAGCAAGCGCATGACGGCGAGCCAGTGCCCGACGTTGCGATAGAAGATGTCCAGCTCGGCATCGTCGCGGCAGTGGACGTGCTCTACGTGATGGGCCCATCCGTACGCTCCCCGATCGAACACGGCGGGAACGCGGATGCGCGAGGGATCGCCCGGGAATACGGTATCGAGGAAGCGTTCCAGCGCCGCGTCCACGCGGAGCGAGCGCGGCTTGTACATGAGCGTGCCACCGGCAAAGTCCAGCTTCGCGACGGATTGGCCTGCGTCGTGGACATCGCCTTCGCCGAGATGGATCGCGCGCAGCGCGCCAAGCGTGTGTCCACTGAACGTCGACAGGGCCTCACGGTCGATGGCGATCCGGTCCAGCATCGTCACGATGGCCTGGCGCTGCTGTTCAAGTACGCGGGTCAATCGTGGTGCAAGCGCGGGATAGCGTCGCTCGATCGCTTCGATGAACTCGCTCGTGGTGGCCCGGGCGATGAAGGCGGCGAAGCGGATGTCGTCGGAACCTTCCGGCAGCTCGCCGCCAAGCTTGGCGGCATGCAGTTCGAGTAGGAGGACGCGATTGAGCTTGCGCTCGGCATTGAGCAGCAACGCACGATCCGCCATATCGGAGACGAGGCGTCGTTCGTCGTCGTCGAGGCCGGGTTGGGAGGCGATGTCCGCCGCGAGTTGCCGACGCACGTCGGTCGTGAGGAAGGCGATGACAGGAGCGAATGCGTTCTGCGGCGCGGAAGCGTCCATGGACCGTCCCGGATATCCCGTGGTAAGACCGAAGGAGAAGGGATAGCCGTGGCGGCCTGCCACGGCTATCGGTGCTACGGCTGCTTGTTAGCAGCAGGCACCCGGCCGGGAGGCCGTACAGGAGCTACAGCGGGAGTCCAGCGCCACTTCGGCGTTGGTCATCGCGATCATCGTGTTGGTCAGGCCCTCGGTGTAAAGCGAGCCCGCCGGATTGTCATACCCACCTACGCTATCGGCACCACTCAACCAACCCACAAGGATCTTGTCGGTCTGCATTGGAGTACTCCCTGGTGTTATGGGTCTGCGCCCGGAATGAGAAGGACGTGCATCGCAGCGGGCGCTTCCGCGACGACGCCATCGGATCATTCTGCAGAGTCGCGGACAAGGACTTGGCGTTACGTGCCGAATTTGCATGGCGAACGCGACAGGTATCCGCACGGCCTCTCTGGCAGGATGCACGTTACCGGCCAGCGAAGGAGGGAAGGACACCTCGATGATCCTGAAACGCTTCATCATGCGGCACCGCGGCCTGGTGCTGGCTGCGGTGGGTCTATCGGCGGCGAGCGCGCTGTCGACGATGATGCTGCTCTCGCGCATCAACGACCTCGCCGCCCACGGTATCGGTACCGATCGTGTCGGCCCGCTGCTGGCCGGCGCCGGGTGGCTGCTGGCTGTGCTGGCAGCCAGCACGACCTCGCAATTTATTCTCGCTCGCCTGGGCGGCGATCTGGTGGCGCAACTGCGCCTGGACCTTTCGCGCCGTTTCATCGACCTGGAATACGAGAAGCTCGCCAATGAGAAGCACACGGTCTTCGGTTCGCTCATCGAGGACGTGGCCAGCATCGCGCCGCTGGTGCTCGTGGCGCCGTTGCTTGCCTACAACGGCCTGCTGCTGGTTCTCTACGTCGTCTACCTTGGCAGCGTCTCGTTGCCACTGCTTGGCGTCATGCTGGTGTTCCTCGGCGCGACGGCGCTGACCTCGATCGTGTTCGAACGTCTACTTCGTCATCGCTTCGACGGCGTGCGCGCGGCTAATGAAAAACTGTATGAGTACTTTCGCTTCATCAGCGAGGGGAAAAAGGAAATGTCCCTCAACACCGCGAGGGCGCGGCATGTCGAACGGGAACTGATCCGTCCGGCGATCTTCCATGCCCGCCGCCTGACGGTACAGGTGCATACGGGGCTCGGCTTCAACGAGGCCTGGTCGGCGGTGATGCTGTACGCGTCGGTGTTCGTGATCGTCTATCTGGGAAGCGCCGCGCTTTCGCTGCCCCAGGCGACCATCCTCCGCTTCGTGATCGGTGCCCTGTTCCTGAGCGGACCGGTCGCCTTCATCGTCAGCGCGGCGCGACAGGTTGGCGTGGGTACCGCGGCCCTGCGGCACCTCCAGAAGGTCGGTCTGGACCTCGATAGCGATGCGATTCCGATTCAGGAGGAGAGCCTCGCGGCGGATAGCTGCTCGTGGCATCGAATCGCGTTGCGTGATGTCAGCTACGCCTATCCCGGTGACCAGGAAGACCGTGTCGCCTTAGGGCCCGTGGACCTGGAAGTGCGGCGTGGGGAGCTGCTGTTCATCGTGGGGGGGAACGGCAGCGGCAAGTCGACCCTCCTTCTTCTGCTGGCGTCGCTCATCGCACCGCGTTCCGGCGAACTCCTGGTCGATGGTGCGCCCGTGGCAGCCGATATCGATCACCATCGGCGCCGTTTTACCGGTGTGTTCGGTGATTTCTTCCTATTTCCGCATGTGCTCGACGATAAGGGCGATCCGTTGCCGGACGAGCGCATCCGCGAACTGCTGGCGACGCTGGGTCTGGGCTCGCTGGTGAGCGTGGAAGGCGGAGAGCTATCGAAGCTCACCTTGTCCACCGGGCAACGCAAGCGCCTGGCGCTTCTCCAGTGTTATGCGGAAGACCGCGATATCTTCTTCTTCGACGAATGGGCGGCCGACCAGGACGTCCACTTCCGCGACTACTTCTACCGCTCGCTCCTGCCGGACCTGAAGGCGCGCGGGAAGACCGTGGTGGCGATCAGTCACGACGACCGTTATTTCCACCTCGCCGACCGCGTCGTGAAGCTGGACGCCGGTCGTATCGTGTCCGATACCCGACAGCGTGCGAATGCCGGGGCTATGGCGGAGTCCTCGACGCTTTTGTCCTGAAACAGCGGCCGGCCGGGGCCATGTCAATCCGGATCAAATCCCCGTCCAGGCGGAACCGGTAGGATCGTTCCCGTAGAGCGAACCGGGGGCGGGCATGGCGGTGGTGCAGAAGGCGGTCTGGTACATCGAAAGCCACTCCGGCGAGGCGCTGGCGTTGGCGGATGTCGCCCGGGCGGTGGGGGTGTCGCCTTACCATCTGGCCCGGGTGTTCCAGTCCGTCACGGGATGTCCGGTGGTGCGGTATCTGCGCGCTCGTCGATTGAGCGAAGCCGCGCGCCAACTTGCCGATGGCGCGCGTGACATCCTCTCGGTGGCACTGGCGGCGGGGTATGGCTCGCACGAGGCGTTCACGCGGGCATTCCGCGAGCAGTTCGGGCGTACGCCCGAGGACGTGCGGCAGCACGGGTTGGGCAACGTGACGTTGGTCGAGGCGATCCGCGTGATGCAGGATGCGCCACCCGAGGCCCAGGTGCCTCGGGTGGTCGATGCCGGGCCACTTTTGCTCGCAGGCCTGGCGGCGCGCTATCGAGGCACCGATACAGCGGGCATTCCGGCTCAGTGGCAGCGTTTCGAGATGGGTCTGTCGCCGTCCCGCCGAACTCGGTATGCCTATGGCGTGTGCTTTAACAACGACGACGACGGCAACTTTGATTATCTGGCAGCCTACGAAGTGGCCAGTTTTACCGGCGCGCGCACGGATGACACGCGACTTCGATTGCCAAGGCGCCGTTACGCCGTCGTCCGTCATCACGGCCATGTCGGCTCCATTCCGCAGACCTGGCGGGCACTTATGCAGTCATGGTTGCCGGCCGCCGGCCTGATCGCAGCGGATGCGCCGGAATTCGAACGCTATGACGAAGCCTTTGATCCGGCCACGGGACGGGGCGGCGTCGAGATATGGGTGCCGCTCGACTGAGCGTCAGTCTTCACCACGGGGAACTACCATGCGAATCACGATTCTCGCCTTACTGGCGATATCGTCCCTCGGCGTCCATGCGGCGACCGTGGGAGAGCTGCACCGAACGACCACGACAGCGACGGCGGCCCTGCGGGACGCCGGTCATTCGGACCGCCTGGCGATCACCGTCTGGTATCCCGCCGTGGATGGTGTACAGGAAATGCCACTGGATATCGGGCCGCCTGGCAAGCCGCTGTTTCTTCCCGGGCACGCGGCACCCGATGCGCCGTTTGCCGCCGGCCGCTATCCGGTGGTGTTGCTGTCGCACGGCTTCGGCGGCACGGCGCGGATGATGGGATGGTTCGGGACGGCGCTCGCACGACGTGGTTATGTCGTGGTGGCGGTGGATCATCCTGGCAATAATGGACGGGGCGACATCACCCTGACCGGTGCCGCATTGTGGTGGGAACGCGCGGAAGATCTGAAGGCGGCCTGGCGGGCCGTGCAAGACGATGCCACGGTATCTGCGCATCTGGATACGCATCGCCTGGGTGTCGCGGGGTTCTCGGCGGGTGGATTCACCGCGCTGGTGGCGGGTGGTGCGCGAGTGAATGTCCCTCATTTCGTCGCTTTCTGCGACAGGCATCCCGACGATGGCGTGTGTCGTCCGCAGATGGAAGCACCCCAACTGGCCCAGGTGGATCGGCACAGGCTGGCCGGCGATCCCGTGCTCGGCCCCCAACTGCCGAACGCCGGCAAGGACCATTCGATTCCTGGCGTGAAAGCGGTTTTCGCGATGGCACCCGCGATCGTGCAGGGGATCGATCCCGCTTCGTTTGCCCGTCTAAGGATGCCGGTAGGCATCGTGGCAGGAGAGAGCGACGATGTCGCGCCGCCGGCCACCAATGCCGATGTCGCGGCGTCCGCTATTCCTGGCGCACGGATCGATCGTCTGGTGGGCGTAGGGCATTACGACTTTCTCGCCGATTGCACCGAGGCGGGCCGGTCGGTGGTTCCGCAATGTACGAAGGCGAAGGCTCAGACCCTGGCTCATGAGCGAGCCATCGCCGATGCGCTGCGCTTGTTCGCGACGATGCCGGGAGCGCGATAGACGCGGCGGGGGACGACGCCATTCAGGGAAAGATGCGATGTCCGCAATCCTGGCGTCTGCGTAGGATGGACGGAGATCAACGGACGATCGTCGCCTTATGCCCTTCGAGCTTCCCATGCCACCTCCTCCGCCAGCCATCGTGGCGTTGGCGTCGAGGGTGGAGGCTTCCCATATAACGCCCGTAGACGCCGAGAACGTTGTTGCGGCGGCGTGGCTCGAACTACGCAGGGATGCGACGTTCGGGCGTTTCTGTCGGCGCTATCACGCTGATCCCGAAAGCCTGGTCGCGCATCCGGATGGAACCTTCTCCCTTCGTTCGGTAGATGACGACGGGATCACCGAGATTCATTTCAGGCCATTCGATAGCCAGGGACGCTTCACAGGGCCTTTTGCCCTGGAAACGGACGCAGCGAAATGGAAGTCATCGCTCGATATCCTCCTTAGTTACACCTATGCTCTCGCACGCGATATCGGCAATGACGCGGTCGGTATTTCCAGGATGAATGGCATGCTGCTGGACCGTATGCTGGAACGTATCGACGGGGAGGGCGTGGAGAGGACGCGGACAGCGTCAGTGGTGCGCGCGCTCGAGTTGTTTGCCTCGCTGTATCGAAATGACGATGGTCACGTCATACCTGGGGCAGATATCGGGGGGTACCGGTATGCAATCGATCAAGACGCGTTCGCGCGCCGCTTCGATGCGGATCACCGCATGTCGTATCTCACGGGGTGGGTGACGGCGCTTCCGCGGGAGGAAATATCGTCGCGCGTGGCGATGCGGGTATTGGGAAAGCTAGCCGGCCATCTGAAGTCCTTGTACGCCGATGATGTCATGCTGCCGATGAGCCCTGATGAGGAGGGCAAGCGATGGTTCGTCGAATCGATGCGAAGCCGGGTGGTTTCGGGCGCTGCATCGCGAGGTGTCGCCATCGATGGCGGCACGGCGGATTTCGCGGCCAATGTGCTTTGGTGCATTCACATGGATGATCTGGCGGTGCGGAACGCGTTGCCGTCATTGCCTAACGTAGCGATTCCGACGGTCGGCAACTCGGCAACATCTTCTTTTCCGTCCTCGTCCGTTGGGTCGGGTGCCTCTCCTTCGATCACCTATTCCCCCGACACGACGTTTCCTCCACGTTCCGTTGAGTCCGACAGGCCCTCCTCGCCGGTCGGAAAGGAGCCGCCTGCGATCGATGACGGCATGGCCTATCGGCCATGGACCATGGTGGTAAAGGTCGCCACGGTGGTGGGTGCCGTGCTCGTCTTCGGCGCTGGCGTGGTCACCGCGCTTACGGCGTCGCAGAAAGCCGCCGTGGTCCTGCTGGGAAATGCTGCGGCGGCTGCGGGCGCGACCTTGCTTGCGATCATGGTGCCGGGTGTCGAGAACGTGGCAAGTGCGGTTGGTACCTCGGGCCTGCTCTATGCCAGTGCCGTCGACTCCCTGGTAGCCAACGGCGTCGCACCGCAGCTCGCAAAGAGCGCGGCGATGGTTGAGGTATCCGGCGTCTATATTCTCGTCGGTGTCGGCGTGGCGCAGAGCGGCGAGGCGCTGGAAGCGTTGAAGCATCATCCGGGATGGCGAGCGGCACTGAAGGCAGCAGCCAGCATCCTCGCGACGATCGGTACCGCGGCGGCGGGTACGCCTGCGGCCGACAAGGCTGACCAGGCCAGTATCGCGGATCCGCAATACCGCTTTTTCAACAAACATCCCGATGTGCCCGAGCGCCTGGGGCACACGGGTAATGGTGCGGTCCTCGTGGGTGTCGGTGTCTTGCATACCGTGGACGAGATTCCTGGGGAAAACGAGACGCCACCCGATGACAACACGGCACCGGAAGACGAATCCATGTCATGGTGGCAGGTGTTGTTGTCGTTCTTCGATCCGTCCGGACTTCCCTCCCGTCGATCGCCCTAGTGAAGGAGAACCCAAAAAGACCTGGCCATCCCCTTGCCCCGTAGGATGACCAGGTTCCGCACGTGAGCGGACAAGGGTGGTGGGATCAGAACCGGTAGGTGGCGCCGACGTTGAACATCATGCTGCGGTTGGCGGCGCTCGCGCCGAGGGCGATAGGTTCGCCTTCGAGGGTTCCCCGACCGGTGCCTCTTGTTTCGTAGTACTTCTCGTAGCTGGTTCGTGCGGATAGCGACCAACGGCTATCGATGGCGTAGTCCGCCTTGACCGATGCGCCGATCATCTTCGAGTTGCCGCCGCGAAGGCTGGAAATGTAGTTGCGCGGGATATGGTTGTCCCGATCTGTTCCGCGAGCCCACAACGAACCCGTGAGTTCCCCGGACACGGTCCATTTGCCGCGTTGGAAATCCGTGGCGATACCCAGGTAAGGCGCGCGCCAGCGCTGGGTATAGGTGATGCCCTTGCCGTCGAATGCCTCGACGGTGTCGCGAAAGCCGTCGGCTTCTTGATACTGGCTGGAATAGACACCGCTTCCGCCGTTGCCGTCCCAACTCAGCTCCTTGTAGCGATAGCCGGCCAGTCCACGGAACGAGAAGTCGCCTGTCGAGGCAAAGGTGTAGCCGACGCGGGTATCGATACCGGAGGCTTTGCGCAATGTCGTCTGGGGGTGCGTTGAACGATCGGTCCAGTCGGCCAGGCCTTCGTCGATACCTTCAAAATCATAGTCCCTCATGCGTGTTCCGCCGGAGGCGACCTTCGTCCATGCCTGGGTATCCCAGGTCCAGCGCTCGTCGATGCGGAATCGGAAGTCGGCACCGATTACCGGTGCGGAGGCCGTACGCCAGTTCAGCTGGCTTAGCCGGTTGCCATCGGGCGTGAACACCCTTTCCTGCGACTTGTTATGCAGCGTGCCGGTAAACAGGCTGCCGCTGAAACGTTGGTTGTCCACGACGGTACGACGGCTGTCCGTATCGACATCGGCTGCCTGGGCGAGGGGCGCTGCGAGCGCAGCAAGGGAAAGGAAGGCGGCTGTGTGGGAGGCTTTCATTTCTGTATCACTCCTGATGGATAAGCGCGACGACTGGGGATTCGCCGCGCCCCCCAAGCTATCGGCGCGTGCCGTATGCGCCTATCGGATTCGTCCTAGAAACGCGTGTTTACGGCGCCATGTCGCGCATTGGAGACGATCGCTACATGAGCGGAACGATTCCGGCGCGAAGGGATCACCCGGCCTCGTGCCCTATCCGCTGCGATGTATTTCGCCATTCATGACCAATGGCACGGGGGCAATGAAGCTGACTGGGCGTTAATGAAAGGGATGCCCCGCATCGGGCAGATGCTGTCGAATGCTCAATCCGGATATGCCATGACGTTCCCGATGTTGCCGTCCAGCCGCCGCGCGCGCTGGTTTGCGGTCCTCTGCTCCGCATCGCTGCTGCTTTCGCCGCATGTTCTTGCGGAAGAAAAGAAGGCCGATGCCTCCTCCCACGAAGACAAGAAGAGCGAGTCCGATCTCCCTCCGTTGCCTGCGGACAAGACGATCCACCAGAGCGTCCGCGTGGACGGCCGTATGCTGTCGTACGACGCCACGGTGGGCACCATCGTCGTGCGCAACGACAAGGGCAAGAAGATCGCCGAGGTGGTCTATACCGCCTATGTCGTGCCACACAAGGGCCCGGGTCGGCCGGTGACGTTCGCCTTCAACGGTGGTCCCGGTGCGTCGTCGGTGTACCTCAACATGGGCGCGATCGGTCCGAAGCGCGTGCAGTTCGGCATGGATGGCAACGCGCCGTCCGACGCCGCGGTGACCAAGGACAATCCCTCCACCTGGCTGGACATGACCGACCTAGTCTTCATCGATCCGGTGGGTACGGGGTTCTCGCGTTCGCTGGAAGACGACGATGCGACGAAGAAGGATTTCTACGAGACCGAGGCGGACATCAAATACCTCTCGCGCGTGGTCTACGACTGGCTGGTGAAGTCGGGCCGCCTGCGCGATCCGAAGTACGTCGTCGGTGAAAGCTACGGCGGCTACCGCGCGCCGCGCATCGCCTACACCCTGCAAACCGGCATGGGCGTGGGCGTGAACGGGCTGGTGATGGTTTCGCCGTACATCGACCCGGCCGCGATTGGCGATGGCGATTCGCTGTCGCCGTTGCCCTGGATGATCAACCTGCCGTCCATGGCCGCCGGCCACCTGGAAGAGCAGGGGCGGTTCTCGCCGCAGGCCGTCCAGGAGGTCGAGAACTACGTGCGCAAGGACTTCGTCGTCGATTTCCTTGCCGGTCGTTCCGATCCGGGCGCCGTGGCGCGCATGGTGCAGAAAGTTTCCGGCTATACCGGCCTGGATCCCGCGCTGGTGGCGAAGCTCGACGGCCGCGTGGGTATCAGTACCTTCCTGCGCGAGGCGCATCGCTCGGAGAAGAAGATCGGCAGCGTCTACGACTCCAACGTCACCGCATGGGATCCGTTCCCGGGTGCCGCGCGGCAGCAGTCCGGTGACCCGATCCTCGAGGCGATCATCGCGCCGGCTACCAGTGCCGTGGTGGACTTCATCACCCGCGAGGTGGGCTGGAAGCCCGATGCGCATTACGAAGCGCTGTCGTTCAAGGTCAACGAAGCGTGGGATCGTGGTTCGCCCGACGACAAGCCCGTCGCCGACCTGCGCAAGGCCATTGCCAACGACCCGAACATGCATGTGTTGATCGCGCACGGCTACAACGACCTGTCGTGTCCGTTCTTCGCGTCACGCTTGATCCTCGACCAGATGCCGGCCTTCGGGCAGGCCGAACGGGTGAAGTTGGCGATCTATCCCGGCGGTCACATGTTCTACGGGCGCCCGGATAGCAACCGCGCGTTCAAGGCCGATGTCGGAAAGATGTTCGGCGTGAAGTGATCCATCCGGCGATGCGCCGCCCTGTCGGCGGCGCATCGATCCGCATCCTGGATACCGGTGCAAGCGGCTTAATACACAAGTTATAACTTGCTAAATGGCGTGAGCGAGGAATATCCTAAGTAACCGCTTGGATATTTTTTCCGTCTTCGGAGCCACCGGGATGCCCATGACGACACTGGATATCGCCGACGTCGCTCGCCTGTCGGGTATTCCCGTCGCGTCGTTGCGCTACTACGAACAACGTGGACTCATCGCCTCGGTGGGGCGTTCGGGTCTGCGACGCCTGTTCGCGTCGGAGGTGCTGGAGCGCCTGCACCTGATCGGCCTGGCACGGATGGCCGGTTTTTCGTTGCGGGAGATCGGCTCCGTCTTCGCCTTGCGGGGCGACAGGCCGCTCGAACGGCTGGCGCTCCAGGCACGGGTGGACGCGCTCGACGAGACGATTCGACAGTTGAGCGCATTGCGCGATGGCCTGCAGCACGCGTGTACCTGCGACCAGGCGGACTTCACGCGCTGCGACGATTTTCGCGCCATCGTCGACGGGCGGATCGACGAGCCTCAGGCGGTGGCCGGTGCGATCCGGTAGACACAACGCCCACCCCCCGACAGCAGGTGCTTCTCCCGCGTGACGGTGGCGCCGGTGCCCACGACGGCGCGGAACAGCTCGAGTTCGCTACGGCAGAAGCCCTGGCAGACCTGCGCGGCCGCGCAGATGGGACAGTGCTGTTCGATGAGTAGCCAGTCCTTGCCGTCGCGCTCCACGTGGGCCATGTAGCCCTCGTCCGAGCGCAGCACGGCGAGTTGTTTCAGGCGCTGTTCCAACGATTCGCCGCCGCAGGCGCCGAGGTAGTCGGCGCGCATCCTGGCTTCGCGCCGGGCAATGAGTTCATTCAGGCCGTCCTCGCCGAAAACCTCGCGCACCGCGCCGATCAGCTGGACGCTGAGCTGCGCATGCGTGTCGGGATAGCGCGTGTTTCCCGCCTCGGTCAGTCGCCACAGTTGCCGCGGCCGGCCTGCGCCGGTCGGCGCTTCCTGCTGGCCTTCGATCAGGTTCGCGCCGACGAGTTTCTGTACCTGCTGGCGGGCGGCTTCCGCCGTCATGCCCAGTTCGCGCGCCAGGCTGGCCGTGGCGATGGGTCCCTTCGTCTTGATGAGGAAGAGCAAGCGGTCGGTGGCCGGGGTGAGCACCGTCTTATCGAAGCTTTCGTTCGTTTTCGCCATCGGTGTTGCCGCGGCATTTATCCAAGTCGTCGTGATCGGCATGGTCGCATCGGGCGTGCGCAAAGCGCAAGAAACGCCATGCCGCTCACGGCTCAAGCACTTGGAATATCCACCACCAGGGGAATCATCGCGGCCTGCCCCCGATAGGTGCCATCGGCATCCGTCAGCTGCCACACCGTGACGTTCTCGATCCAGAAACGTCGGCCGTCCCGGGTGATACGCACGCCGCGGTAGTCCTGGACGAAGCCATGGCGATTCACCTGGTCGAGAAAGGCCTGGCGCTCGGACCGTTCCGGCGCTTCGGCGGAGAAGCGCGAAGGCAGGGCGGTGAGGGTGTCCCAGTCGTAACCGAAGATCGCCTGCACTCGCTTGTTGCCGTACATGAAGACCGGGTCGGCCGTGGTGTCGTGGGCGAGCAGGCCGAAGGGAGCCGATTCGTACAACCACCGGGCGCCCCGTACGACGCCCAGTCCGGCCGGCACCAGGGACGTACCCAGCAGGCGTTCGTAGCTGTCCGTCAGGAGGCGGAAGAAGGTGGCGTCCGTTTGCAGCGACATCGGTGGATCTCATGGGTGGGGGCCACTGTGATATCGCGGCGCCTCTCCCTGGTCATGATCGAATCCATCGCGATTGGCCATTCCAGCGCAGGGGGCGAATTACCATTTGGAAATTTTTGCTTGCCATGGCAATTAGTAGTCTTCTATCATTTTCGCCATGCACCCCCGGGACAAGCTCTACATGCAGTTGACCACCCTGGTGCCGGCGACGAGCCGGCGCTGGATGCGTCTGGTCGACATGCGCCTGGGCGACCTGGATGTCACTTCCGCCACCGTGGTGCCGCTGATCTTCATCAGCCGCTCGAAGGGCGGCATCAACCAGGTGACCCTGGCCGAGCAAGTCGGTGTCGTCGGCCCGACCCTGGTCCGCACACTGGACAAGCTGGTGGAGCTGGGCCTGGTGGTGCGCGAGAACGACCCCGGCGACCGCCGTGCGAAGACCCTCTGGCTCACGGAACGCGGCCAGGAGATGGCCGACCTGCTCGAGGCGCGGCTGATTGCCGTGCGCCGCGAGGTGTTCGACCGCCTTCCCCCGGACGACATCAAGGCGGCCGTCCGCGTCCTGCAAGCCCTGATGGACGTGGTCGGCGGCGAGCGCGACGACCCAGAAAGCTGATCCATGAACCTGCCGACGGCATCCGACTGGCTTTATTCGGGGAAGGCCTTCCTCGCGGCCGTGCTCGCGTTCTATATCGCGCTGCTGATTTCCCTGCCGAACCCGTACTGGTCGTTCGCGACGGTGTACATCGTGTCGCATCCGCTGACTGGCGCCACGCGGTCGAAGGCCGCGTATCGGGCCATGGGCACGTTGATCGGCGCGGCGATGGCGCTGGCGATCGTACCGACCTTCGCGTCCAGCCCGATGATGCTGGTGCTCGCGGTGGGTATCTGGAGCGCAGTGGCGCTTTACCTTGCGCTGCTCGACAACAAACCGAGCACGTACATCTTCCTGCTCGCCTCGTACACCACGCCAATGATCGCCGTGCCCTCGATCCTGGCGCCGGGTAACGTGTTCGATCTGGCCGTGGCGCGTTCGGAGGAGATCCTCCTGGGCATCGTCTGCGCGAGCGTGGTGAGCACGGTGCTGTTTCCGAGCCGCGTCTCGCCCGTGTTCGGCGAACGCCTCGCCACGTTGATGAACGACGCGGCCCACTGGGTGGCATGGCGACTGGCCGATCCGAAGCGCCGCGGTCGACCGACCCTTCGCCTGCTCAGCGACATCACCGCGCTCGACGGCCTCATCACCCATCTCGCCTACGATGCGTCGCGCAAGGCGCAGACGGAGGAGGCGCGGCAGATCCGTTTCCGCATGACGATGCTGGTACCCCAGGTCGCGTCGCTGGGCGATGCCATCCGCGCGATGCCCGAGTGTGACGACGCACGACGTTGCCGTGCCGTCCTCGACGAGGTGCTGGCCTGGGTCGGCGAGGGCGCCGATGCCACGCCGGAGCAGGGCGATCGTCTGCGCCTCGCCATCGCCGATCTACGTGCTGGGTTGGGTACGCCGACGCTGGAGACACTGGCGCTCGCCAATGCGGTGGATCGCTTCGGTGATGTTGTCGACCTCTGGCAGGACTGCGCGGCCCTGCGCATCGCCTTCGGGCGACCCGAGCATGCGCCGACACCACTGGCCTATCGCGCCGTGATGCCCGATGGCCGTCGCCATTACGACCATGTGCTGATGGCACATGCCGCCATCGCACCCGCGATGGCCTTCGTGCTCGCCGGCTGGGCATGGCTCTACAGCGGTTGGCCGGGTGGCGGTGGTGGCGTGGTCATGGTGGCGGTCGCCACCGCCTTCTTCGCGGCCTCCGACACGCCTGCGCCGCTGGTCGGGCGGTTCCTGTTGTGGGAGGCGATCAGCGTCGCCGTGGCCCTGGTGTATGTGTTCTACATCCTGCCGCAGGTCACCACGTTCACTGGTGTGGCGTTGGCGCTGGCGCCGCCGCTGATCGTCGTCGGCCTGTATACGGGGCGACCCTCGTTCAACATGGGCGTGCTGTTGCTGACCTCGCAGAGCATCAGCGACATGGTCTTGCGCAACAGTTCTGCCGCCGACTTCGAGGTGTTCGCGAATTCCAGCCTGGGCATCATCCTGGGCCTGATCTTCGCCGTGGCATGGAGCGCCGTCGCGCGCCCCTTCGGCGTGGAGATCGCGGCGCGTCGCCTGGCCCGCGCCAACTGGCGCGACCAGCGCCGGCTCGCCAGGCGTGATCGCTCCCCAGCGTCGCGCGCGGCGCTGTCCGCGATGATCGACCGCACCGCCCAATGGCTGCCGCGACTTGCGTTGCTCTCCGGCGCTGGACCGTTGAATCTCGATGCGCTGCGTGACCTGCGTGTCTGCGTGGCGTTGATCGAACTGCGCCATCGCGTCACCGCCCATCCGCGCATGACCGCTGCGGTGGATCGTGTGCTCGATGCGAGCGCGACGTACTTCGACGACTGCATCGACGAACACGCCGCGCTCCTGCCTCCGCGCGAGCTGCTGGCCGCGATCGACGATGGCATGCGGGCCGTCTTGGACGATGCGCCCGGCGTGGCTTCCACCCTCCTGCGTTACCGACTCGCGTTGCTGGCGCTGCCGCCGGCGGCGCCCAAATCCCCCGTTCCCTCCGACCAACCCCTGACCGTCATCCCCCAGTGAACACCTCAATCTACGGTGAGTTCAGCCTGCACGGCGTCTACTTGCCCACGCTCCTGGCCCTGATGGGCCTGGCCTACGTGCTCAAGACCGGCGTCCGTTTCGTCCTTGGCAAGACCCGCTTCTACGCATGGGTCTGGCATCCGGCGCTATTCAATTTCGCGGTCTATGTGCTCGCCCTTACCGGCGTGATGGCGTACACCTCGGGAGCGCCGCGATGAGCCGTTTCCTTCGCAAGACCGGTCCGATGGCCGTGACCGGCATGGTTGTCGCCGTGGCGCTGGTCGCGGGGTGGCACATGTGGCGCCGCTACGACGACGTGCCGTGGACGCGTGACGCGCATATCCGTGCGGATGTCGTCCAGGTGGCGCCGGACGTGTCCGGCTGGGTCTCCGAGGTCTACGTGCACGACAACCAGCACGTAAAGCAGGGCGAGCCGCTGTTCGTCGTCGACCGTGCTCGCTTCGAACTGGCCGTGCGTCGCGCGGATGCCGCGGTGGAAGAGCAGCGCGCGGTGGTGGATCAACTGCGTCGCGAGGCGGCGCGCAATCGCGAGCTGAGCGACCTCGTCGCGCGTGAGGCGGCAGAGCAGGTCACCGCGAAACTCGCGGCGGGCGAAGCACGTCTGCATGCCGACGAAGCGGCGGCGGACAGCGCCCGGCTGGATCTCGAACGCACCGTGGTGAAGGCACCCGTCGATGGCATCCTGAATGATCGCGTGGTGCGCGTGGGTGACTACATGACCGCGGGGCATGCACCATTCGCGATGGTCGATGCCCATTCGTTTCATGTGGATGGCTACTTCGAGGAAACGCGTCTGCATGGCGTCAAACCGGGACAGTCGGTGACCATTCACGTGATGGGCGAGCCGGACGATCTGCACGGTACGGTGCAGAGCGTCGCCGCCGGCATCGCGGATCGCGAGCGCGCGGCCGGTCCGCACGAATTACCCGACATCAATCCCACGTTTAACTGGGTACGTCTCGCCCAGCGCATCCCGGTACGGATCAGCATCGACCATGCGTCCGACGACCTGCTGCTGATCGCGGGCCGCACGGCGACCGTCACCATCCGCACCGACAGCACGAAGACGGCGTCGCGTTCATGAATCGCCTTGCCTGCCTGGTGGGTGCGATGACGGCCATGCTGGCCGGTTGTGCGAGCGTCGGTCCGGATTACAAACTGCCGGACGAAGCCATGGTCAACGACTCGCGCGCCAATGGCGCGTTCGTCGATACGGACGCGAGCGCCGTGGATGGTTCCCATACGGCACGCGACGACTGGTGGAAGCTGTACGACGATCCTGTGCTCGATGGCCTCGTAAGCCAGGCGCTGTCGGCCAACATCGCCCTGCGTGCCGCCGATGCGAACCTGCGTCGGGCGTATACCGCGCTGGATATCGCAGACGACGAGGGCGGGTTTTCATCCGAGGCCTCGGCCAGCGTGAGTCGTGCGCAGATCTCGGCGGAATCGCTGCTGCACACCGAGAAGCTGCCCGTATACAACCTCGCGGTCGGCGGTGTGCAGGCGTCTTACGAGTTCGACCTGTTCGGCAAGCTGCGGCGGGGGGCGGAAGCCGCCTCAGCCGACGCCGAAGCCGTGAAGGCTGCGCGCGACCTTGTTCGTATCACCGTGGCGGCGCGAACCGCCGAGAGCTACATCGGGATGTGCGACGCGTCGCATGATATCGATGTCGCCGAGCGTACGGTCGGTATCCAGGAGGGGGCGGCCAACGTCGCACAGCGCATGTTCGCTGCAGGCCTGGGCAACAAGCTCGATGTGACGCGTGCTGCAACCCAGGTGGATCTCGCGCGAGCGGCATTGCCGCCGCTGCGCAAGCGTCGCGATTCGGCGGAGTACGCGCTTGCCGCGTTGTTGGGTCATACACCGGGCGATATCCCCGATGCCGCGAAGTCCTGCCATCGCGCGCCCACGATCGACAAGCCGATTCCGGTCGGCGACGGCATGGCCTTGCTGCGTCGGCGGCCGGACATCCGCGCCGCCGAACGTCGTCTCGCCGCCGCGACGGCGCGCATCGGCGTCGCGATCGGCGATATGTATCCGACGGTCAGCCTCGGCGCGGGCCTGGGCACCAATGGCCTGATGGACGACTACGCCAAGGCGCCAGCACATTACTGGTCGCTGGGGCCTTTGATCAGCTGGTCCATTCCGGATCATTCGTCGAAGCTGCGCGTGCAGCTGGCGCGCGATGGCGCGGATGTCGCGCTGGCGAACTTAGACGAGACCGTCCTGCAGGCGTTGAAGGAAACGCAGACGGCGCTCAGCACGTATACGCATGCGCTGGACCGCGAGGACACGTTGCGCCAGGCCTTCGACGAGGCGACGACCGCCTCCGCGCAGGCGCGCGAGCTTTATAGAAATGGGCGCACGCCTTACCTCAGCGCGCTGGACGCGGAACGTTCGCGCGTGGCCGCCGAAGCCGCATTGACCGATGCAGAATCCAGCGTGTCCGAATCCCGCGTACGGTTGTTCCTGGCGCTGGGTGGTGGTTGGCAGTAGGCTCCGGCGTCGACGGCCGCGACGCCTGCCAGGTTGGCGCCCTGAGCTTCTAGCCGATATCGACCCGCTCGGCGAGGAAATCGAGGAAGACACGCACGCGTGGCGGGACGTATCCACCCTGGCCGATGTAGACGGCGTGCACTTCCTCGAGATCGCCGGGGTTGCAGTCTTCCAGCACGGCGATCAAGCGACCGGCGGCGATGTCGTCGCGCACCTGGAACGCGGCCAGGCGGGCGAGACCCAGGCCGGCCAGGGCGAGTCGTCGCAGCGCTTCGCCGTCGCTGGCCTGCGCGTTTCCTTCCGGCGGCAGGGTGGTGTCCTCACCGCGATATCGCAGCGGCCAGCCCGAACGCGACCGTGTGTAGTTGAAGCCGAGGCGATTGTGCGCGAGCAGTGCCGCAGGCGTGTCGGGGACACCGTGGCGGTGGAGATAGTGCGGTGAGCCGACGATCATCATCCGCGTGCTGCCGAGTCGACGGGCCACGAGGCTCGAATCCTTGAGCGGTCCCGCGCGCACGGCCACGTCGGCGCGTTGTTCGAGGATGTCCACCACTTCGTCGGTGAGCACGATATCCAGGCTTACGCCGGGATGGCGCTCCAGGAACTCTGGCACCAGGGGTAGCAGGAAATGATGGCCGAAGGGGACGTTGGCATTGATGCGCAGGCGTCCCTGCGGAGTCGCTTGGTCGCCTGCGCCACGCTCGGCGTCGTCCAGGTCCGCGAGGATGCGGACACCGCGTTCGTAAAGCGCGCAGCCTTCGGGGGTCAGCTGGAGTTGCCGGGTCGAACGGTTCACCAGCCGTGCGCCCAGACGCTGCTCCATGCGCGCGACGAGCTTGCTGACCGCCGAGGGCGTCATGCCGAAGGCCCGGGCGGCGGCGGAAAAGCCACCGAGCTCGATGACCCGCACGAACACTTCCAGCTCGCCCGATCGATTGACTTCCAGACGCGCCACGCGTTGCTCCTTGGTGAATTCATTTCACAAATGCTGTGCCTTCGGCCAGTCTAGTTGAAAGTGAGCCATGAACCCATGATGGGTGGAAGATCGGTCATGAGCCCTTGGATATGAGCAAGCACGTCCTTTCCCGTTTGTCCACCCTGGCCCTGTTCTTCACCGCGCCTGCGATGGCGGCCGGGCCCGCGTGGGTGGCGACGTGGCAGGCCAGTCCGCAGCCGGTGTGGGGCACGGAGTTTCCGTTTCCCACGTATCTTCCGGGTAGCCTCGACAACCGGACGATTCGTCAGGTGGCGCGTGTGAGTCTCGGCGGGACGCGTCTGCGAATCGTGCTGTCGAACACGTACGGCGGACAGCCGGTGCGCGTCGGCAAGGCGACCGTCGCGATACCGGGGGCGAAGGGTGCCGTGGTGGCCGATAGTCTTCGCGTCGTCACGTTTGGCGGAAGCGCCGAGACGAGCCTTCCGCCCGGCGCCTCCCTGGTCAGCAATCCCATCGCGCTCACGTTGCCGGCGTTGTCGCAAGTCGCAGTCAGCGTCTATCTACCGGAGGCGACGCCGGTGACGGGCTTCCATTGGGATGGCAAGCAGACGGCATGGATCGCCCAGGGCGACCAGGTCGCGGCATCCGGGCTGCATGACGCGACGGAAACGACGGCCCGCCCGTTGCTCTCGGGTATCCAGGTCGAGACGATCAGTACGCCAAGAGCCGTAGTGGTACTGGGCGACTCCATCACGGACGGCGCGAGCGCCAGTCTCGACAAGGATCGTCGCTGGCCGGATTTTTTGGCTGCGCGTTTTGCGCCGCGCGGGATCGCTGTCGTCAACGCGGGCATTTCCGGCGGCCGCTTGCTCAGCGATGGGATGGGCGTCAACGCGCTTGCCCGCCTCGATCGCGACGTGTTCGCTCAGCCGGGTGTGCGCGACCTCGTCGTGATGATCGGCATCAACGACATCGCATGGCCCGGCACGATCTTCGCGCGAGGGGAGCGTCGGCCGACGCTGGAAGCACTGCAAGCTGGCTACCGCCAACTGGTCGCGCAAGCGCATCTTCACGGTATCCGCGTGACCGGCGCCACGCTCACGCCTTTCGAAGGCGCGCTACCCGGTACACCGATGGCCGACTACTACGACGCGGACAAGGATGCACTGCGAAAGCGGTTGAATGAATGGATCCGCAAAAGTGATTTGTTCGATGCCGTGATCGACTTCGATGCGTTGCTTCGCGATCCTAGCCATCCCGACCATCTTCGCGATATCTATGATTCGGGAGACCATCTCCATCCCGGCGACGAAGGGAACAAGGCCATGGCGAACGCGGTGAATGTCGAAGGCTTTCTGAAAAACGTAGGTTCCTTAGCGCGATGACCTTAAGTTCCGTCGTTCCAGCGAACGCTGGAACCCAGCGCGGGGCGATCTGTTATCGCGTCGCGACCTCCTACGCAAAAGCCGATGCGACGCCCCCGCGGTGCTGGTGAACTGAGGCGCTGGGTTCCTGTTTTCACAGGAACGACGAGCTGGCGAACCGTCGTTCCAGCGCACGCTGGAACCCAGCGCGGGGCAATCGGTTATCGCGTCGAGTCCTCCTACGCAAAGGCCGATGCGACGTTCTCGCGGTGCTGGTGAACCGGGGCGCTGGGTTCCTGTTTTCACAGGAACGACGAGCTGGAGGTAGCGGCACCCCGCCTATCGTCTTCTCAGCTGCACAGGAACGACAGGGCCGGCGTACACTGCGCGTCCATCGATCACGTGTCCGGAATCGCCATGTTATTTCGTACCACATGCCTGTGCGGAAAGGTTTCCATCGAACTGCATGGCGAACCTTCCGCCCGCGCGAACTGCCACTGTTCGTCGTGCCGGGATTTCTACGGCGTGCCGCTTTTCTCGGCGACGGCCTGGCAGGCCGATAACGTACGGATCGACAGCGGTGCGACGCGTTCGTTCAAGCACCCCGAAAAGGACATGACCAAGACCTTCTGCGAAAACTGTGGCGAGGTCGTGTTCGGGACGAATCGCCTCGGCATGCGCGTGGTGCCCAATGCCATGGTCGCCAGAGCCACGGACGGCAGCATCCAGGAACACTGGGCGCCGACCATGCACCTGTTCTATCGCCAGCGCCTGACCGATATCCAGGACAACCTTCCGAAGTACCTCGAAGGTTGGGACGGCCCGCTGTTGTAGGAGCGCGCTTGCGCGCGATGCGAGGTATCGGCAGCACCCATCGCGCGCAAGCGCGCTCCTACAGGTGTAGTAGGGGCGTATAAACAAAAAAAGCCACCCCGACCATAAGCCGGGGTGGCTTTTCAACAACACGCTTAGCCGTGCAGATCGAAACGATCGAGGTTCATCACCTTCGTCCAGGCCGCGACGAAGTCATGGATGAACTTGCCTTCACCGTCCGAGCTGCCATAAACCTCGCTCAGCGCACGAAGGATCGAGTTCGATCCGAACACCAGGTCGACGCGGCTGCCGTTCCACTTGTGCTTGCCGGTGCCACGCTCCTTGCCTTCGAAGGTTTCGCGGCTCGGTGACGTGCCCTTCCACTCCGTGCGCATGTCGAGCAGATGGCGGAAGAAGTCGTTGGTCAGCTTGCCCGGACGGTCGGTGAAGACGCCCAGGTCGCTGCCGTCGGCATTGGCTCCCAGCACGCGCAGGCCACCGACCAGCACCGTCATTTCCGGCGCGGTCAGGGTGAGCAACTGCGCCTTGTCGATCAGCAGCGCTTCGCCCGGGATGCTGTAGCGTCCCTTGAGGTAGTTGCGGAAGCCATCGGCGATCGGCTCCAGCGGAGCGAACGACTCGACATCGGTCTGCTCCTGTGAGGCATCGGTGCGACCAGCCGCGAACGGCACGCTCACGTGGTGACCCGCGTCCTTCGCCGCCTTCTCGATACCGACGCTACCGCCAAGCACGATCAGGTCGGCCAGGGACACCTTCTTGCCGTCGGTCTTCGACTCATTGAACGACTTGCGCACGCCTTCCAGTGCATCGAGCACCTTGCGCAGCTGCTCGGGGCGATTCACGGCCCAATCCTTCTGCGGGGCAAGGCGGATGCGCGCGCCGTTGGCGCCGCCACGCTTGTCGCCGCCACGGAAGGTGGAGGCCGAGGCCCACGCGGTGGAGACCAGCTCGGACACGCTCAGGCCCGTCGCCAGGATCTGCTCCTTGAGCGCCTTCACGTCGGCATCGTCCACCAGGGCATGGTCGACCTTGGGGATCGGGTCCTGCCAGATCAGCTCTTCGGTCGGCACGTCCGGACCGAGGTAGCGCGCACGCGGGCCCATGTCGCGGTGGGTCAGCTTGAACCAGGCGCGGGCGAAGGCGTCGTGGAAGGCAAGCGGGTTTTCGTAGAAGTGGCGGGAGATTTTCTCGTATGCCGGATCGAAGCGCAGCGCCAGGTTGCTCGTGAGCATCGTGGGGCGATGCTTCTTCGTCTTGTCGAACGCGTCGGGCACGTCTTCTGCTGCGTCCTTCGCCACCCACTGGTGTGCGCCGGCCGGGCTCTTGGTGAGTTCCCACTCGTACTTGAACAGATTTTCGAAGAAGTAGTAGCTCCACTTCGTCGGCGTCTGCGTCCAGGTGACCTCGAGGCCGCTGGTGATCGCGTCCTTGCCGACGCCGCTGTGGAAGCTGCTCTTCCAGCCCAGGCCCTGCTGTTCCAGGTCGCCACCCTCGGGTTCGGCGGCGACGTTGTCGGCCGGGCCGGCGCCATGGGTCTTGCCGAAGGTGTGGCCGCCGGCGATCAGCGCGACGGTCTCTTCGTCGTTCATCGCCATGCGCGCGAAGGTCTCACGGATATCGTGCGCCGAGGCGAGCGGGTCGGGATTGCCTTCGGGGCCTTCCGGGTTCACGTAGATCAGACCCATCTGCACGGCGGCGAGCGGGTTTTCCAGGTTGCGGCCCTGGGCGTCGGTGCGGTCCTTCTCCTTGCCGTGGATCTCGGGATCGGCGACCAGCTTGCCTTCGTCCTCGCCCTTGGCGCCGCCCTTGCCGTAGCGGTCGTCGCCGCCCAGCCATACGGTCTCGGTACCCCAGTAGACGTCCTGGTCCGGTTCCCAGGTGTCTTCACGGCCGCCGGCGAAGCCGAAGGTCTTGAAGCCCATGGATTCCAGCGCGACGTTGCCGGTGAGGATGATCAGGTCGGCCCAGGAGAGGCTTTGACCGTACTTCTGCTTGATCGGCCAGAGCAGGCGGCGCGCCTTGTCGAGGCTGACGTTATCGGGCCAGCTGTTCAGGGGCGCGAAACGCTGCTGTCCGCGACCGCCGCCTCCGCGACCGTCGCCGGTGCGGTACGTGCCGGCGCTGTGCCAAGCCATGCGGATGAAAAGACCGCCGTAGTGGCCGAAGTCGGCCGGCCACCAGTCCTGCGAGTCGGTCATCAGGGCCTTGAGGTCCTTCTTAACCGCCTCGAGGTCGAGCTTCTTGAACGCCTTGGCGTAGTTGAACGCAGGGTCCAGGGGATTGGACCGGGACGAGTGCTGGTTGAGCAGGTCGACGCGGAGTCGTTTCGGCCACCAGTCGGTATTCGTCGTACCGCCGCCGGCGGTGTGGTTGATCGGGCATTTCGATTCGTTCGACATTCGCGCTACTCCTCACTGGTTTGGCCGGGACGAATGATCGATCGCCGGAGGGACGTGGCTAGGGCACTTCCCCAGGATCATAAGTAACGTATCACCGTAGAGAAAATTGATTGATTCAATAATGGCAAGAGGCACCGTCTATCGATGTAAGCCCTTGTTGCGGCGCACGATGGCACGGGCCTGTCCAGACTACATTGAACGCACCATGTGTCGACTGAAGCATCGTGAGGCAAAATCCCTACGACGACCAAGGTGTGAAATGAGGCGGGTCTTGTGTTTGTGATCATCTCGGGATGTTCAGGAGGCGGCAAGTCGACCCTCATCGCTGAACTTGCGCGTCGGGGACAGGGTGTTGTCGAAGAACCTGCCCGGTGCATCCTGGCAGAGGACAAACGTAGAGATGGGAATGCCTTGCCCCTGGCAAACGCGCAGGCGTTCGCGCGCCGCACCCTGGCGATGTCGATAGCGGATCATAAGGAGGCGCGGGGGCTCACCTTCTTTGATCGAGGTATCGTGGATGCGGCGGTCGCGATGACGGCGTCCGGCGACGAACGCCCGGCGCAGGAGATTGCGAGTTATCGATACGATCTCGTCGTTCTCGCGCCACCCTGGCCCGAAATCTATGAGAACGACGAAGATCGTCGGCATAGTTTCGAAAAAGCCCTGCGCGACTATGAGAGGGTGCGATCCGCCTATGTGAGCGCAGGATACGCACCCATCGTGTTGCCTCGCGCTAGCGTTGCAGATCGTGCGGACTTCCTTCTCACGAAAGCGCTAGGTTAACGGGGCGGGTGGATGTTTGTAGTCGAAGCGATGGAAAGACCGCGTTGAAGCCTTAGATCAAGTCTCGCAACGTAAGCTGCACTTGGTTGACGGCATTTTTCCGGAGGAACCTCAGCTGGACTTTTGTGCCTGGCGACTGATTGCGAAGCATCTTGCGAAAATCGTACAGCTTGATGGATTGAATCGGTTCACCGTTGACCTCCGTGACGATATCGCCCGCCCGGAGGCCAGCGGCCGCAGCCGGCGTGCCGGGACCTACATCCACGATTTCGAAGCCCTTCCCATTATCGTTGACCCACATGCCGGACCGGTCGAATGTATCCAGATCTTCGATCGGGCCCGGGATAGGCTTGAGGTACATGAGCTGGTGATCGTAGTCGAAGGTGACAACGAAGCGCTTCAGCACACCACCACCGACGTTGCTCGGAAATGCCTCCATACCTCCTGCGCCTCCCTTGTCCAGGCTGAACTCGGCAAGGGGAGCGGGTATCGTGAAGCCGTCGAGCTCCAGGTCCTTTCCATGAAATACGAAGCCCCGTGATGGACCGCCGACGCCCCATCCGGTGAGCGCTTCGGCCCCCGAAGGCTCGCGATCGCGTAGACGGTGCTTCTCGGCGAAAGCGCGGTTCAGCGATAGGGCAGTGCGAGCACCGGTATCTATGCCAAAACGATCCGGAATACCGTCGTACGTTCCGAGGACCTCGGGAAACTGATGGTAGAAACGAAAGCGTACTGGCGTGCCGGCCGTCGCGGGGTTGAAGTGCTTCTTGTCGATGAAGGTGATCTGCTTTTTCCCATAGTCAATGCGGGTAACGAAGCGTGCGAGGAATTCGTAGCCAATCATTCCCTGTTCGTCGATACCTTCCGCCGCGTTGGAGAACTTCAATACGGTAACGACCTGGTGGTTGAGCGTGGCCCCGCCGACAGAGATGGAATCCACTTTCGCAAGTCCGCTTTGCGAGACGTCGTTGCCGGCGCCTCCGGCGGTCTGGCTACCCTGTGCGTGGACGCCGAGCACCTGAGCGGTCGCCGGCGTGAGAATATCGTGGCCTCCCGTGTCGACGATAAACGTCATCGGTTTGCTTCCATTGACCGATGCGTCGACATAGATATGGTTGTTGACCAGTTGAAACGGAACCGTCGTTTCGCCCTTGTCACCCGTTAGCGCATAGTCGTTCATCGCCGTGATCGGCAAGGCGTAATAGGCGGCCGACCGCGTCGGTTCGAACCGCGCGGTTGTCAGGGTCATCGTCTGGCGGTTGGCGGCGCCGCTACCATCATCCACGACGATCGTATGCGCGATGGGAACACCATCCACATCGGTGTAATCCGCGTACGATGTCGTGATGACCTGGATACTTTGGATCTCCACGGTTCGCGCCAGGCGATGCGTCACCGTGTCGAACCATGCGTCGAAGGGCTTGCCATCCCGTGGCGTGACAGTGAGTACATCGAACGTTTTCCTGCCTTCCGTCTTTCGACCGTTGTTCTGAATCCGTGCGCCGGCTCGATCACCATGCCACCAAAGGTTGCATCCGCGATAGGCCTCGTTGACGGCCAGCTGCCGTACGTCGCCTCCGGCCTGTTCGGTCGCGATGCCCGAAGTCTCCTTTTCCCAGGCTTTCTGGCCGTCGAAACCGGTGGCGCCGCTACTCGGGCCTATGTGGTAACGATCGACGAACGCACATCGCTGAAGATCGATGACGGACGACATCGTGCCAGTGAGACCCTGGCCCGCATACGAAAACTGGCTATCCAGTGTTTCCTTGCCGGACCAGGTATCGGCGCCCATTGCCTTGCGATTGGCGGCGAGAAGCCTGTCGATATCGTCAGCCTTGCTGATACCCGCGGTGATGACGAGAATGCTTGCCAGGAATGCGTGGCGCATGGATGACCCCGTGAAGAGACGATATGTGATGTGCGCTGCCGCCCTCGGTGGACGCAGCTCGCCTCACGCACGCTAGGGGAGTGCCAAGGGTGCGTCTTGAATCCAGTTGACCGGTGGCGTCCCGGAGGTTTTAGCAGGGGTGGGCGACGACGGGATCGACCGGCGCCAATCGCCGGGTGTAAAGCCCGTCAGTGCCAGGACGGACCGGCTCATATGTGCCTGGTCGGCAAATCCGAGCGACGAGGAAATCTCGCACAGCGATTGTCGTGTCTCGCAGAGGCGCTGCAAGGCAGACCGAGTTCGCGAGCGAGCACGAAACGCCTTCGGTGACGTGCCATAGGCGCGCTGAAATCCGCGACTGACCGACTCGGGTCGCAACCCCGTCTCTTCGGCCCATTGCCGCAAGGAAAGGTCCGCATCCTGTCGAAGCCGTTCAGCAAGCAGGTCGGGCCAATCCTGGTGCCGTTGCTCGGACGCATCCCAGGTCGCCGCAAGGTGATGCCATGCGTCCCGTGGCGAATGTCGTGCGATATGCAGCAGTCCTTCAGGATCTGTCGTCGTTCCAAAGAGCGGGAGGCGATAGTTCGTCGGAACCGGCAGGACGAGCAGTTCGGCTCCGTGCCGTGAAAAACAATCCGTATGAGAATCATAAGCGCGATGGATCAACACGTGGCCCGCTTCGACCGTGCGCCGACCTTCATCGCCCGCTTCCATATAGCCGCCGCTCAAGACTACGGTGGCAAACGCCGCGTCATGGCAATGACGACCAAGTCGCTGGCAAGCGCCATGGCATTGATGGCCCATATCCGTCTTTGCGAACGATATCATCAAGATACGACTCGTAAGATGTCGGAATGCGTGTTGCACGACCAGAGGAACGTCATCCACGAAACGCGAACTGGAATCCATTCCTCGTGGTGATGGAATGCTTGGAGATGATCGACGTTTTGGCGCCGCTGGCAGTATAGATCGCTGTGAAGGCCCGGCAGTACCGTGCCTATTGACCTACTTCTCATCAACACCTTGCAAGAAGACAATGCGGCTATGCCTCGCCCTGGGGCACATGCCTATGAGGGGGTGCCATGCTCAAGTCGCATTGCTTGGTTGCGCTCACCGCTTTCATCGCGCTGCCCGCCTTTGCGGCAGACATACAGGTGCGTAATGAGGTTTCTTCCGACCAGGTGATGTCGGGGCGGTTGCTGGTTATCGCACGCCGTGTGGCTCCCTCCGAGAGCACCTTGCCCACGCAGATTGATATCGAATCCTTTTCACCAGAGGATGGTCTCGCCGTGATGGGCAGGGACGTCGATGGCATGCAGCGTGGAGCGACACGCCGCCTCGACGATGAGGACGCTGCCTGGCCGACATCGCCATGGAAGTTGCCGGCGGGCGATTATTGGATGCAGGCCCTGCTCGACACACGTCGAGACTATGGTCATTTCGGCCGTGGGGGCGGTGACCTCACCGGACCGGTCCGGCGCATACATGTCGATGGGCGGCCCTTGAATATTGAATTGACGCTGGACCGCGTATGGCCTGCGGTACAGCCCTGGGTATTCGATCCGCGGACCGCGCGCTTCATCGTCGATGCGATTCCACATGCTCGAGCCAATGCTCGACCCTATGTGTTCAACAGTTCATCGGTTAGCGCATTTTTCGGCCGTCCTGTGGATCAGCGTGGCTGGGTGCTTTTACCGCCAGGCTACGATGCAAGGAAAAAATACCCTACGGTTTATTCGCTATCGACCTATAGCGGCGACTTGGCACGACGCAGCTTTGACGTGACCTTGATCGATCTCTTGATGGCGCGTGGCGATTTGCCGGCCATGGTCTGGGTCTTTCCCGACTACTCTGTGCCAGGAGGCACCCATGAGTTCGTGGATTCGGTCAACAACGGTCCTTGGGACCATGCATTCGTCGACGAACTCATACCCTGGATCGAAGGGCACTATGCTGTCGATACATCCCCCTGCAAGCGGTTATTGACGGGCCATTCTTCAGGAGGTTGGTCATCGCTCTGGTTGCAGGTGCATCATCCCGAGACGTTTGGAGGCACCTGGTCTACCGGCCCTGATCCCATCGATTTTCACTCCTTCCTCAATGTTGATATCTATGCAGACGTGGCCAACGCGTACCGCTTCGCCGACGGCACGCCGATTCCCGCAGCCAGGGCGCGAGGCAAAGTGGTGGCGCGCTTTGAGGACGTCGCACGCATCGAGCGGGTTCTAGGCGGTAGCGGTGGTCAGTTGACCAGCTTCGAATGGACCTATTCACCCCGCGGCGACGATGGTAGGCCCATGCCACTATTTGATGACCGCACCGGTGCGGTGGATAAGGCTGTCGCATCGGCGTGGGCTAGCTACGACATCGTGGCGTATTTGCGTGCGCATCCGGATCCTCGGCTCAGGGGAAAGCTTCATGTCATCGTCGGTGCGGAAGACAATTATTATCTCGATGGGGCGGTTCGACGGTTGGCCGAGCTACCTGACGCAGCAGACGTGCGGATTCTTCCCGGACGTACCCACAACAACCTGTACCAGATCGGCGACGACCCATTAGGCTTCTTTCGAACGATCGGCCACGAGATGTCGGAAACGATCCGTAACCATCAAGGATTGCAAAAGTAAAGGCTCTCATCGCCGCGAAACATGAAGCCCGCCTCGCCATATGTGATGGACAGCGAGGTGTAACTCATGGATGGCGTACTTCAATACCGTATCCAGGCAGCCGCTAATTCGGTATTCGTGCTGCCGCGATAAATGAGGAGAACCCATGCTTAGGTGGCCCATCATCTTTGCGCTTGCCTTGTCGTCCCTGACAGTAGCGCGAGGCGCATCCGGCGCCGAACAGGTCGACTACGCGCTGGCTCCAGGCATGGCGAATGGCGAGCTGTCGGAGTTCGTGGTGTCTGTGCGGTTCCCGGCGAACGCATCCGGAACCACGGGTTTCGGATGGCTGGCAAGTTGGCGCGGCGATCACCAGTTGAGCCGATACGTACGCGATCTCACGGTCGATGGCGCGACGCAGGTGATTCAGGATGCCCCGGGTCACTGGCGCATCGATGCACAGGGCGGCAGGCCGCTGACGGTGCGATACCGGATCGTGCCCGGCGCCGATCCTTCGCCAAACCCGGGCCGGTTCGATCGTAGCGCCCCGATCATCCACGGAAATGTCTTTTCGGCGCTGGGTATGGCCGTCTTCGGCCGGCCCGATGGCAGCGAGAAAAGTCCGGCCACGTTTCTCTGGCAGGCGGGTTCGGCCCATATCCCCCTGGTGTCGGATCTTCAGCACTTGTCTGCACCTGGGCAATCCGCTGGCCGTCCGGGAACGACCGAAGACATTCTGATGAGTACCCTGATCGGAGGCGCAGGCATGATCGGCGCGACGGCCGTGGCTAACAAGAGTGAGCCGCGAGTGGGCATGCTTCCGGGCAGCGTGGCCAAGCCTGCGGAGTTCGTCGCCGCGGTGCGGCGCATCGTAGCGGCGGAGCGGCATTTCTGGAACGAAAGCGATCCGGGGCCGTATACGGTGACGACCACGCCGGTACCGGCGAGCTATAACCGATTTATCTCCGGCGCGGGCTTCGACGACAGCTTCGCGCTTTGGGTCAACACGAAATCAAGCAACGACGATCTCAGCTTCTTCATTGCGCACGAGGACTTCCACAGCTGGAATCCGGGTCAACTGGGTAAGCCTTATGCCGATGCCTCGGCCGAGCAAAGCGCCGCCTGGTTCAACGAGGGATTCACCGACTACTTCGGCCAGGCGCTGAGTCTTCGATCCGGAGCGGTGACGGTGGAGGCCTTCCGCGATATATGGAACGACGCATTGAACGAGTACGCCAACTCGCCATGGCGTAATGCGCCCGAGGCCACGCTCGCGCCGGCCTTCTTCAAGGACCAGGGTGCCAAGCGGATGCCCTACCTGCGAGGCGCCATGTTGGCCGCACGGTGGAACGCGCAGCTTCGCCAGAAACAGGTGGGCGCATCCCATGCCGTGCCCGTCGATCTGCGTTCCGTGTTGATCGAGCAGCGCAGGATGGCCGCGACATCATCCGCACAGCCTACCGATCTCTTCGTCAAGGCAGCCTCTCAGTACGGCCTTGACGTCAAGGAAGACCTGTCGCGCTTCATCGATAAAGGCGAGACCCTGTCCCTCGAGCCTGACACATTCGGCCCATGCGCGCGGGTGATCACCCAGCAGCGTCCCAGCCTGGAAGTGGGCTATACCTCTGAGGATCATAAGGTGACCGTTGTCGGTCCCGGCACCAAGGCCTACCTGGCGGGCCTGCGCGTGGGTATGGTCATCGTCCAGAAAATCGCGGCGTCCCCCAGCGACTCACGCAAGCCATATCGACTGGATGTGCTCGATGGGAAGACTCGTCGCACCATAACGTTCCTGCCCCAGGGGCGCGACCAAGTCACCGTACAGCAGCTTCAACTGATTTCGCCGATCTCCAAGGACTGCGCATCAAACCTGGCGGGTATCCGAAGCCTGCCATAGCGTCCCAAGGTGGTTGAACTTCACCTTCAAAGCAATCTTCGAAGTGCGTCCAGGGTTCCGTCCGCTTGCGATGGTGTAAGAACGATGAGTTTCAGATCCGGTGAATCCCCAATACCAAGGCTTGAGTATTCGAATGTCATGGGGCCAGCAGTCGGATGATTGATGCGCTTTTCGCCCGATTGGGGGCGCAATACCGCTTGTTGATCCCACCACTGTGCGAATGCCTCGCTGGCGCGCGACAGGTTCTCGATGAGTCGAATGAAGGATAGGTCGCCTGCGTGGCGCGCGAAGTCGGTGCGAAACATGGCCATCGCCGCGCGGGCGACGGGTTCCCAATCCGTGAGCATGGCTCGGTGGCCTGGGTTCGCAAAAAGCAGGTGCAGCGCGTTCCGTTGGTCGCCCTCCAGTGCCTCGTAAGGACCGAAGACGACGTCGGCTGCACGGTTCCACGCGAGAATATCCCACCGTCGGCCACGTACGAATGCCGGTTGGTCCTGGAGGCTGACGAGCATTCGCCGAATGGGATCCTCTACCCGCTCGGGCTCGACCGCCCGATCGTTGTCCGGAGAGACGCGGAACAGGACGAAGAGATGCTCCCGCTCCGCGGCATCCAGCCGGAGCGCGGCGGCAATCGCCAATAGCACGTCCCCTGATGGATGGACGTCACGGCCTTGTTCGAGCCACGTGTACCAGGTGGTTCCTACACCGGCGAGCATCGCCAGCTCTTCACGTCGTAAGCCGGGCGTCCTCCGCCGAGTGCCCGCAGGCAAGCCAACCTCATGCGGGGTGAGGCGCTCACGGCGGGAGCGGAGAAACGCCCCCGCTTCGCGCTGGCGAAGGGTGTTGCTGGATGAGCTGGGCGTGGTCATGACTTTACCGTAGTACTTTCCATACCAGGATACGCTGCGAACTGTTTGCCTTGGTGGTTGGAGGAGACACTCGAATAAGGGCGCTTTGTCCTACTTGAGGAACTGTATCCATGTCATCGCAACATATCGTAGTCGTTGGTGGGTCATCCGGTATCGGGCTGGAGACGACCAAGCACCTGGTGGGTGCTGGCCATAGCGTCACCATGATCGGACGAAGCAAGGCACGATTGGACAGCGCCTTGAATGCCACGAACGGTCAAGCCTCGGCCGTGCAGATGGATGCCACCGACGAAGCCGCGCTGGCCGACGGCTTTGCCGGACTCGCGCCCATCGACCACATGGTGCTCGCGCTGGGGAGTAGCAAAGGGGTGGGTCCCTTCGGCTCCATCGCCTTGTCGAACATCAAGGCCGGCTTCGAGGAAAAGGTATACGCGCATATAGCCTGCGCGCAGGCGGCCCTGCCATATATCCATGCGAACGGCAGTCTGATCTTCGTCTCTGGGCTCGCCGCGCAAACTGCTACACCGGGGACCGCGGGCATCGCAGCTGCCAATGCGGCGGTCGCGGCGCTTGTGCCGGTACTTGCGGTGGAACTTGCGCCGATTCGGGTCAACGGCGTGTCACCGGGCGTCATAGATACACCATGGTGGGACGTTGTCCCCGAGGAGCATAAGCAAGCCCTGTTCGCTGAATACGCAGCGAAGACGCCGGTGGGTCGGGTGGGTCGCGCTAAGGACATCGCCCAGGCCATCGCCTTCCTGATTGGCAACAGCTTCGTGAACGGTCACATGCTCACCTGCGACGGCGGACTCCGTCACACGGCCTGACGCGATCCCATGGCAGGGATCAGTCCGCCGCCTTCTCGACCACCTCGATAGGCTCCTTGCCAGAGCCGAGGCGCTGGGCGAGCTTTTCCAGTTCGGCCGGGGTCAGGCCGTAGCGGCCCTGGCCGGGATCGATCGTGAGCTTCCCTTCGGTGATGGGGCTTTGCACCGTCACCGTGGTCAGGGTCTTGCCGTTGGCCCGCAGACTGACTCGTTTGCCGACATGTGATTCCGTGAAGTTAGCGAACGCGTCGCGAGAGGCATCCGCCAGCTCGACGTCGAGTCGTTGGGCGCCGTTAGCATCGTCCTTCACCACGGCGGCCTTGGCTACGGTGAGCGATAGGGCCGGCGGACTGGCGATCGCTGCCAGCGGAGAGGCCAGGGCAAGCCCCAGCAGCATGCCGAAAAACCTGTGCATCGGTGACTCCTTCGAGCGGGAAGGATTTCCATCTAAGCACACTATCTGTCGCTATTCGACCAGGTCGATGTCGAGTCCGCGCAACAGGGAGGCGGCCTCGGGTAGGGAGAATCGCGCGCGGCGCACGTCGTTCTGGCGGATGTCGATGGTGTAGTCGATCGCGTCGACGAAGTTGGCGCCGGTCAGTCGGGTGTGGCGGAACATCGCGTCGCGAAGCTCGGTCCCCGCGAAATCGGCGTCCGCGCAGTCCGCATCGGTGAAGTCCACGTTCAGCGCGCGGCATGCGAGCAGGCGTATCCCTTCCAGGCGCAAGCCGAAGAACGAGGAATCGTTGAGCAGGCAACGTTCGAAGCGAAGCGTTTCGGGAAGTTGTACCGAAGGCCAGTGTCCGCGTGTCCAGTCGATGCCCAGCATGCGGCAATCGGTGAAGCGCGACTCGGCGAAAAGCGTGCCGCCGATTCGAATCAGGTCCAGGTGGCAGTCGATGAACTCGCAATCGCGGAACCGGCAGCGGCTGAAGGTCGATCGGTCGAAATGGCACTGACGGAAGGTGCAGCCCTCGAAGCGGATACCTTCGAAGACGGTGTCCTCGGCCACGATGTCCTTGAATAGCATGTCGGCGTAGTCGCCGCCGTCGATGATCGTATGCATGTCGCCGCTCCGCGATGAGACGGCCATGATAGCCGCAGTCGCCACTTGACCCGGGTCCGGAAGGAACTAGAATCGCCCAGGTCGAAATGGCAGGCTTGGTCTGGGTAGGCCCAAGCCCTTTCCTTACTAAAGGAAAGCTCTCTTCACATCGCTCGGATGTGATCCCCGACAGTCCCGCACGCTCGTCGTGCCTATGGGCCTGGTCGGTGACTTGACGCGATGTCGCTCCGGCAGGCCCCGTTGAAGGAGCTACCCATGTCTGTCATCGATCGATCGAAACCTGTTCTGGTCTTCCTTGCCGCCGGCACGCAGGGCGAAGCCGTTGTGCACGCCGCGCTGGCGCGTGGCCTAAGCGTTCGCGCACTGGTGCGCAGTCGTACGCGAGCGTCGGCCTTGATGGCACCCAATGTCGAACTGGCCGAGGGCGACCTCGACGATCCTGTATCGTTGCGCGCAGCCTGTGCAGGCATCCATCACGCTGTGCTCCAAGTACCGCTTGGTTCGGCGGAGAGGATGCAAGCCCAGGCGGAAAATGCGCTGCTCGCCTGCAAGGCTGCAGGCGTGCGCTCCGTCATCCTCAGGCTTGCCAGTGCGAGCCGGCATGCGCCGTGCGACGAACCGAGCTTCGTCGCCAATCAGCGGGTGCAGGACGTTGCGCAGGCCTGCGGACTGCCCTTCGCCATCGTGCGTCCCACCATGTATCTGGAGAATCTGCTGAAGCCTTCCGCGCGGGCGGAGATCCTCACCGAGGGCGTCTTCGCTCCGCCAATACCCTCGTCGCAGCGCATCGCCTGGACATCGGTCGATGATTGCGTCGAGGCGTCGCTGATGCTGCTGGAGCGTGATGCGATGGGTGGCGATCACCGGATCGCCGGACCGGAGAGCCTGACAGGCGATGAGCTCGTGGCTCGCGTCGGCGCCGGTCTTGGCCGGATCGTCCGATATCGCGGTCAATCGCTCGACGCCTTTGAACGCGACGTCGATGCGGCGATGGGGGAGGGCGTGGGTAGGCGAGTGGCCTCCAAGTTTCGCTATTTCGCCGCGCATCCCGAGGATGCCGATGCGATCCTTGCGCAACCCTATGCAGGCGAATCGGGCCTGGAAGGTTTCCAGCCCACCGATGTCGAGACATGGACGAGGGCCGCCGTCGCGTCGGGGTGGTTCCTTCATGGACACCGTGTCGCGTAGCATGCCTTTCCAGGCCCCTTCGCCGTGGAGCAGTCATGAAACGAATCCTTGCCGTTGGCACGCTGGCTTTCGCGATGACCGTCGCCGGGCGATGCGCGGCGACAGATGCGGCTTCGGTCTGGCATGCGAGCCAGGCGTCGCCTGCCGTCGCGCATGCTCCATCGCACTACATGGCCTATACGCTCGATCTCGATGGGCTGAAACGGCGGTTGGCGGCATCGCCGGCACGGCTTGATCTTCCGGGGCCGGACGGCGTCATGCATCCGTTCGACATCACGCCGGCCTCCGCGCTTCCCGCTGCACTTGCGGCGAAGTACCCGGATATCCGCAGTTACCAGGGCAGCGACGGACAGGGACGGCGCGTCCGTCTCGATCTGTCGCCCAAGGGGCTGAAGGCAGCCGTGTATGGCGATCCCAAGGGCGTATGGCTGGTGCAGCGTGCGACCACGCTGGGTGGCGATGCGGGTGGTCCGGCTGCTGATGGGGACGTGTACTGGAGCTTCGCCAGGAATGACCTGCCTTCGTCGCCGGCTAACTTCCGCGAAGGCGGCGTACACCGCGAAGGCCGTTGAAGGGACCACGCTTCCCTTAGGAAGCGTGGTCGCGGGTGTTTACAGCGAGATGGTCGCGTTCTTCGGCGACACCGCGAAGAACACGTTGTCAGTGCAGCTGACCTTGACGCGTGCCTTGGTCGAGGCGTTCTTCGGCACGGTGACGTTGGCCGAGCCGTTGTTCGCCACGGAGGCGGCCAGCGGCGAAGCGAGCCACGTGTGACCACCGTCGACCGAGAGATCGATGCGCACCTTCGCGCAGGAGATCGGCGCGGCGTTCGTCTTGGCGACGTTCCACTTGACCGTCTGCGCCGAGCCAGCGTTCCACTTCACCGCCGTCGACGGCGCGGTGACCGCGAAGGCGCTGCCGGTGTTGACCACGTTCACCGTGACATTGCCGGTGACGGTGGTCGGGCCGCGGCTGTCCGCATCCGACGTGGCGATACCGTCACGCACGGTCACGCGGAAGTTGAGCTTGCGGGCGGTGGCCGGATACACCTCGCCCTTGTCCAGCGCCTGCTCGCCGAGCACGCTTTCCAGTTTCGGGAAGATGCGCTCGCCGCTAGTGTTGCCGGGGAACGAGCGGAAAATCGGACCGGAGCCGGCGTCGTAGAGCGCCGCGACACGGGTTTCCTCGTGGCCGGTGTCCGCTTCTTCCCAAGTGTAGTTGAGCACGGCCTTGGGGTCGGCATGACGTGCGCTCACCTTCAGCGCGAACGGCGTCTTCGCCGGAATGGACTTGGCGTTGGCCTTGAGCGAGGCGTCGTCGATCACGGCCTGGCTGTTGGTGTTGGTCTTCTTCACCGCGCACTTGCCACCGGCGCCTGCGATGGCGGTCTGGATCTGGTCGATGTTGATGACGTTGAAGTAGGGGTCGGAGTGCGGTTGCAGGTCGGTCGATCCGCAGACGCCCGCATAAGCCATCACGGTGGTGCCGCTGCGTGGCTCGGCGGCGAACTTGGCGTCGTCGTAGGCGCCGAATCCCGCGAAGCCGTCGCAACCGGCGAACGGATGATGGCCGCCGAAGGAGTGGCCGATCTCGTGCGAGACGTAGTCGATCCAGAACGCGTCGCCCACCGGATCGGGCCGACCGGTGCTGCCCGATGCCTTCAGGCTGTCGTCGCAGGTGCTGCCGATGCTGGCCATGCCGCCGTCACCCGCGCCGGCCACCACGTGGCCCACGTCGAAGTTCGCGTTGCCGATGACCTTGGCGAGGTTCGTGACGTTCGCCGCGTTCATCTTGTCCGATCCCGGCGAGATCCCGTTGTATGGATCGCTCTTCGCGTCGGTGTAGATGATCTTGTCTTCGTCGTCGATCAGGGTCAGGTGTACGCCGAGATCCGTTTCGTAAACCTCGTTGATGCGATTGACCATGGTCACCACCTCGGCGAGGCCGTCCTGCACCGTGGTGCCGAAACTGGTGGTATAGCTGCTGGCCGCGGCCATCGCGAGGCGATAGTTGTACAGCGTGGTGCCGCCATTGGCGGCCTTGGCGGCCGCGACGCGTGCACTGGCCTGCGGATTGGTGAACGCCTGGAGATCGCGTTCCGTCGGCAATTCGACGAAGCCCGACTTGCCCAGCGGCAGGTCGGCACGACGGAAGCTCCAGTACTCGTCGCTACCGGACGATGCCTTACCAGCCTTGCCTTCGAGGCGTTCCGCGCGCTGCACGAGCCACACGTCGTGCTTGTCGTAGATCGCGGCGCGCAATCCCTGTGGTGACACATCGAGGCGCACGCGACGCCCCTCGGCATCTTCGCCCTTGTAGCTCTTGATGTCCGGATAACGCGCTGCGAGAGACGCGGGCAGGGCGTCGGATTCGCTCAACGTGAAGTAGGTCATGCCGCCATCGGGCAGCGGAAGCGCGAGGTTGTTGCTCTGGCCGCGCCGGATCGAGCGTGCGCTCGCTTTCAGCTCGGTGCCCAGTCCGCTGAAGTCGAGCGTGAAGGCGCGATAGTGCGACGGCGCGTTCGATGGCGTGGCGACGGCGCGTGCGCTGCGTGCGGATGCGGCGGCAGCGGGTGCCTTTTGCGGCAACTCGTGCCAGAAACCTGCCGTGTCGGCCGCGCTGGCGACGGACGCGTACAGAAAGCCGCCTGCGATGAGCGCGCTCAGCAGGCGCTTGCGTGGATACTGCATGTTTTCCTCCTCCCGTGATGGCCGTCCCTGCGGCCGTGCGTAAATCCTTCGTTCTCCCCTTGCTGCTAAACGCAGGTACGCACGGTTACCCCACCTCGGAAGGAGGAGGTGGGGTCGATCTGTGAAGTGGATCGCACTACATGCCGGTCAGCGGAGTGGCCACTGCACGATGTCGATGGATAGCATCCGCTCGAACGACACCGTCACCGCATGCCCGAGCGCTGTGTCGCGTAGCACGAGCGTGCGTGCGTCCCAGTCGATGGAGTCAAGGATGCCTTGCTTGATCGTCGGCTCGGAGGTGTCGCCGGGGCGCTTGCGGATCGCGAGCCGGGTGCCGGCGGGAATCTCGCCAAGCTGGGCTTCGAGTACGGCGACGGTGGCGTCGGGGAAGTGCCGCATGGCGACGATGTCGGGGAAGGGGATGACGATCGAGTCGGTGTCCTGCGCTGCGCAGGCGGCGGGGTGGATGTCGGGCCACGCCACGACGAGTTCTTCCCGGCGGGTATCGGCGTGATCCACCATGCCCAGCACCGTGCTTCCATCCGTTCGCCAGACCTTGACGCAGGTACCCCCGGCGAGATCGCCAAGTCGTGCGTGTGTGAGCGGCTTGCCCATTGGATCCATGCTGTATCCCTCCCTGATCCCGATGGCATCATCGTGCAGCCAGGCACCGGGCCTCGCATGCACGAATCCCGGCCTGCACACGGAATTCACGTTATTTCAGACAAACCCGACATGAACCGCCCTTCCATGCCTCCCATCACGCTCCGCCCGTCGCGTCCGTCGGACGCCGATGCCGTCATCGCGCTCCTCATGGGCACCTACCACGCCACATGGGAGCCGCATCTGCGCCCTGAGGCAGCCGCGCGGTTCGGAACCGGCAAGCATGCCATCAAATACGTGGAAGGGTATCTCGACCAGTTCACGGTGGCCGAGCGCGCCGGCCAGGTGGTCGGCATGGTCCACGCTCGGGGCGACTTCCTCGATGCGCTGCATGTGCTTCCCGCCTGCCAGGGCGAGGGAATCGGCGGCCGCCTGCTGGCGGTCGCCGAAGAGGGTATGCGCCGGGAAGGCCTCGCCATGGCCCGCCTGGAAACGGACACGTTCAACGAACGAAGCCGGGCGTTCTATCGGCGGCATGGCTACGTGGAGACGGATACCTATCCCGACGAGGAATGGGACAGCGGCTTCACCACCGTGCTGATGACAAAGCCGCTGATCCGCAAGGGATAAGCGCTTGGATCACTGCCCTGCGGTGCCCGTATTCCATATCGGGCCGTTGTCGTCGTAGATGACGGTATTGCCGTCGTCCTGTACGAACAGGCGCGCGTTCGCATGGCCGCCGGAGTTTGACTGCCACAGCTTCGTGCCCAGGGCGCCGTAGACCACGAGGTTGCCATCGGGGTCCATGCGCAGTTCGCCCGCTCCCTTGTTGTAGGTCCATGCGACCCAGATCGACGCACCGGACGCCTTGTAGAGCACGGTGTTGCTGTCGGTCTGTAGGTCGAGATGATAGCCGCCGCCACAGGAGGTCAGGCTCTGGCCGGGCAGGATGCCTTCGCCCGGAGCGAGCGAGCCACAACCGGCAGGCGCCGTGATGGCAGGCAGGCTTGGCGGCGTGAAGAGATCGAGGTTCACGGCGTTCGCGATGGCCTGGTGACCGGCGTCGTTCGGATGCAGGTGGTCGCCAGAGTCATAGGCGGGAAGATACTGCGTCGGGTTGGCCGGATCGTGGGTGGCGAGGTCCTGGTCCACCACGCCGTCGCAACCACTGTCGGTACCGCGGATGAAGGCATTGATCGCGCCGCGCGCCGTTTCGCCGTCGGGCGACCAGCCGCCCGATCCCTGGAAGGGCGTGAGAGTCGAGCAGAGGAACTTGAAGCCCTGTGCATGGGCCCGGTCGATCAGCGATTTCTCCGCCGCGATGAGCGCATCGGCGGAGGGTACGGGGCGTCCACCCAGGTCGTTGATGGGGTCGTCCGAGAACACCACCCAGCGTGCGCCGGGCTGGCTGAGCACGTCGTGGTCGAAACGGTTGGCGGCGCTCGGGCCGGATCCGTCGTGCAACAGGGCATTGCCGGAGATGCCTTCGTCGATGACGCCGACGTTCTTGCCCGCGGCGGCAAGTCGTGCGGCCAGGTCGTTGCTCCAGCGTCGATTGCCGTTGAACGAGGAACCATCGCCGTTGGAGATCGAGGCGCCGAGCAGGACCACGGCACCTTGCGGGGCGGGACCCTGCACGTCGAGGTTGGAGACGAAGACGTAGTTCTGGCTTGCTGCCGCGTTGATCGTCGCCTGGCCGGCGACGTCGCCCGTGGCGTCGTAGCGCGTCTGGCCGCTGAAGTCGTGGCCGGTGAGCGCGGCAGGCGCTTGCGGCACATAGAAACTGATCGCGACATCGGTCAGCGCGGGGATGGCCATGTCGACACCGTCGGTATCGACTTCCTGGCCCGGCGCGAGGGTGACGGTGGACTGGCCGCCGACGGTGAGGAGGTGGTCGGTCTCGGGACGTACCGACGAACCGCCCGCGCTGACGGCGAGATGGATGTCGCTGATCGTGACCGGGCCGTCGCCGTAGGCGTTGGTCAGGTGCACGCGGGCGGAGGTGCCCCCGATGCTCGTGTGCACGATGTGGCGCAGGGTCTTGCCGGTGGGTGACGCGTCGCCGATCGGCTTCTGCGCGGTGGCCCAGCTACCTACCCAGGGGGCGAGCGTGGATGCCGCGTGCGCACCGCCACTGGCAAGCAGAAGGGCCCCGAGCGCGAACGCGAGGCGGTGGATACGGAAGGACGAGCCTTGCATGATCATGGGCATCACCTGGCGTGTGTGGAACGCCAGTGTTTCGCCGCTGCTATCGCACGGTTTTGCACGAACCCATCGCGTCGCGTGAATTTGCGGAACGCGTCACGCTCAGACGTTCGCCCCGATCGACAAGGTGGCGAAGTCATGATCGGCCAGCTGGCCCCAGGCCATTTCCATCGGAGCCTACGCCTGGTTCTAGACATGACAACTATCTTTCGTGCAAGACTGTCGAACGACTGTTCGCGTACTACTTTGGTAGCACTTCACACTTTCCGCTTACCGAGCTATCGATAACCGCATGAGCGTCATTTCCGACACCGATACCGATATCGTCGACCGCCGCCCGCTGGGCCGTGGCGATGCGAAGACCCTCCTGTTGTCCGCCCTGGGCGGCGCGCTGGAGTTCTACGACTTCGTGATCTTCGCCTACTTCGCGAAGGTGCTCGGACACCTGTTTTTCCCGCAGGGCACGTCCGATTTCGTCGCGCAGTTGCAGGCCTTCAGCATCTTCGCGGTGGGTTATCTCGCGCGACCGCTCGGCGGCGTGGTGATGGCGCACTTCGGCGATCGCGTCGGTCGCAAGCGGATGTTCACGCTCAGCGTCTTCCTTATGGCGGTGCCTACGCTGCTGATCGGCGTGCTGCCGACCTACGCCAGCATCGGCATCTTCGCGCCCATCTTGCTCACGCTGCTGCGCATCGTGCAGGGCATCGCCATCGGTGGCGAGATTCCCGGCGCCTGGGTGTTCGTGGCTGAGCACGTGCCATCGCGTCGTGTGGGCATGGCCTGCGCCGCGCTCACGTCCGGCCTTACCGCTGGCGTGCTGATCGGCTCCCTGGTGGCCGCCGGGCTCAGCAGCGGCCTGTCGGAGGCCGCGATGCTCGATTACGGCTGGCGCGCGGCCTTCCTCATCGGTGGCGTCTTCGGCTTCCTTGCCGTGTACCTGCGCCGCTGGCTCAGCGAGACGCCGGTGTTCAATCGTATGCGCGAGCGCAAGGAACTCACGGTGGAGCTGCCGGCCTGGGTCGTCGTGCGGGACCACCTTCCCGCCGTGTTGCTGTCGATGGTGGTGACCTGGGTGCTCACCGCGGCGATCGTCGTGGTGATCCTGATGACGCCCACGCTGATGCAGACGGCCTTCCATGTGGAGCAGTCGCGTGCGTTCACCGGAGGCAGCCTCGCCGCGCTGGCGTTGTGCTTCGGTTGCTTCGGCGGTGGCCTGCTGGTGGACGCGATCGGCCGTGGCAAGGCAATGCTGATCGGTTCGCTGGGCCTGGCCGTGAGTACGCTCGCGCTGTACCTCGACCTGCGTTCGGGCGCGGGCAACCTCATGGCGCTGTACACGCTGGCGGGTTTCTTCGCCGGTGTCGCGGGCGTCGTGCCGGCGGTGCTGGTCACGTCCTTCCCGCCCGCGATCCGGTTCTCCGGCATTTCCCTCTCCTACAACGTCGCCTATGCGATCTGCGGCGCCGCCACCCCGGTCGTGGTGGGCCTGCTGGCGAAGGACGCGGGTGGCCTGGGCCCGGCCTATTACGTGGCCATGGTGTCCGCGGTCGGCGTGCTGGCGGCCATTTACCTGATGACGAGCCGGCGGGCGCCCTACCACCGCTGAGCCTCCACTTCACGGGTGTTTCACCCGTGTGACGGCGGCGGCCGGGGGGCCGCCGCCGTGCTGTTGCATTCGCGCCCCTGCCTTCGGCATCCTTGCGCCGTCTTCCCCCGCCCTCGTTCCGCACCAGACCCATGACTGACGTCATCACCCTCGGCTGGCGCGAACGGATCGCACTTCCGTCGCTCGGCATCCCCGTCCTCAAGGCCAAGCTCGACACGGGCGCGCGCTCGTCGTCGCTGCACGTGGAATGGCTCGAGGTGGACGAGCGCGAGGATGGCACCTGGCTGCGCTTCCAGGTACGGACCACCCGCAAGGGCGGGCTCTCCGAGCCCTGCGAGGCCCGTGCCACGGGCCGGCGGGCGGTCACCGATTCCGGCGGTCACTCCACGCTGCGCTGGTTTATCCAGGCGGACGTCGAGCTGGCCGGCCAGTGCTTCCGCGTGGAGGTGAACCTCACCGACCGCGGCCGCATGCTCTTTCCCCTCCTGCTTGGCCGGACCGCCCTCGCCGGGCGCTTTCTGGTCGATCCGTCGCTTTCCTACTCGCAGACGCCGCGTCGCGCCGTTCGGGAACCCTCATGAAGATCGCCATCCTGTCGCGCAACGCGCGGCTCTACTCCACCCAGCGCCTGGTGGAGGCGGCGCGCAAGCGCAAGCACACCGTGCGCGTGATCGACCCGTTGCGCTGCTACATGAGCATCGCGCCGCAGTCGTTCGCCATCCATTTCAAGGGCAAGCCACTGGGGCCGGTTGACTGCGTGGTGCCGCGCATCGGCGCCTCCAGCACGTTCTACGGCACGGCCGTGCTGCGCCAGCTGGAGTTGATGGGTGTGTACACGCCCAATCCGTCCGACGCCGTGCTGCGTGCCCGCGACAAGCTGCGCTGCCTGCAACTGCTGGCGGCGCGCGGCATCGACATGCCGCTGACCGCCTTCGGCGACAACCCGGACGACACGGCCGACCTCCTGGCCATGCTGGGCGACCCGCCGCACATCATCAAGCTGAACGAGGGTACCCAGGGGGCCGGCGTGGTCCTGGCCGAGAAGCGCTCCGCCTCGCAGAGCGTGATCGAGGCCTTCCGTGGCCTCTACGCCAACTTCCTGGTCCAGGAGTTCATCCGCGAGGCCAAGGGCAGCGACCTGCGCTGCTTCGTGGTCGGCGACAAGGTGGTGGCCTCCATGCAGCGCTCGTCCGCCCCGGGCGAGTTCCGGGCCAACCTGCACCGGGGTGGCACCGCCGCCGCGGTGGAACTGACCGACGACGAGCGCCGGGTCGCCATCGAGGCCGCCTCGGCCCTGGGCCTGGAGGTGGCGGGCGTCGACCTGCTGCGCTCCAGCCGTGGGCCGCTCCTGCTGGAGGTGAACGCCTCGCCGGGCCTGGAGGGCATCGAGGGCAGCACCGGTGTGGACGTGGCTGGTGAGATCATCGCCCACTGCGAAGCCAGCCTGGCCGCCCGGCCGGTCCGCCCGAAGGCCCGTCGCACAAGGGCTCCCAAGGGGTTAACGGCGATTTAAACGATGGTCGCCTATAAAGGACCCACTGTGATTCCGCGATGCGGGGTGACGGTATCGGGGCAGTAGTTCTTTTCGGCCCGGGCGGTTTCCCGCCCGGGCCTTTCTTTTAGTGCTGTCCGCTTCACGGGTTCCCCGTTAAGCTTCCAGTCGCAATACTGTTAAGACTTAAGACATAGCGACCGCTCAACGGAGTGCCGAATGCGCGTTCTGGTCATCGAAGACAACACCGACATCGCGACCAACATCGGGGATTACCTCGAAGACCGAGGCCATGTGGTCGATTTCGCCGGCGACGGCGTCACCGGCCTGCACCTGGCCGTGGTCCATGATTTCGACGTCATCGTGCTCGATCTCACCCTGCCGGGCATGGACGGCCTCGACGTGGCGAAGAAACTCCGCCACGAGGCCCACAAGCAAACCCCGGTGCTGATGCTCACAGCCCGCGATTCCCTGGACCACAAGCTGATCGGCTTCGAGTCCGGCGCCGACGACTACATGACCAAGCCCTTCGCCCTGCAGGAACTGGCGGCGCGCCTGGAAGTGCTGGCCCGTCGCGGCAAGGGGCCGCAGAGCCGCGTGCTCAAGGTGGGCGACCTCACCTACAACCTCGACACCCTCACGGTCACCCGTGGCAGCAAGTCGATCCAGCTCAACCCGATCGGCCTGAAGCTGCTGCAGGCGCTGATGGAGGCCAGCCCGTCCGTGGTGACGCGCCAGGACCTCGAACAGCGCGTGTGGGGCGAGGAACTGCCGGACTCCGACTCGCTGCGCGTGCACATCCACGGGCTGCGTGCGGCCATCGACAAACCCTTCGACAAACCGCTGATCCACACGCGTCACGGTATCGGATATCGCATGGTCGATCCGGATGCGGTCCAGGCGTAAGTTACGGTTCCGCCTGGTCGTCACGTTCACGCTGTTCGGTTTTGGCCTGAGCGCGCTGTTCGCGTACGCGGCCATCAACATCCGTGCCCGCGTCGAAGAGCAGCTGATCAACTCGGCCCTACGGGACGAGGTGGACTCGCTCAACGAGAAAGTGCGCGCGAAGGAGCCGATCAGCTTCGAAATCATCAAGGGAGCCACGTTCAGCGATCGCACCATCTACAAGGCGCCGCTGCCCTGGCAAGCCCTCGACTCCGGCGTGCACGACATCTACGAGACGGACAAGGACGGCAAGGGCCACCACTACAAGGTGGCCGTGCGTCGCAAGGACGGCATCATCAGCTTCCTGCAGTTCGACGTCTCGCGCGACGAGCTGGGCAAGCGCCAGTTGCTCACCAGCGTAGTGGCGGCGGTGTTCCTGTTCGGCCTGTTCTCGCTGGTGCTCGGCGTCTGGTTGTCGTCGCGCGTGCTGCGTCCGGTCACCGACCTGGCTCGTCGCCTGCGCGACTTCCGCCGCGTCGGCAAGGCCGAGGCGCTGGCGCCGCACTTCGCGGATGACGAGGTCGGCGAACTGGCTGTGGCACTTGACGAGTACGCCACGCGGCTGACCTCCGTGGTGGAGCGCGATCGCGAGTTCAATTCCGACGTGAGCCACGAGCTGCGTACGCCGCTGGCCGTGATTGCGAGCACCACCGAGTTGTTGCAGGGTTCACCCGACCTCACCGACAAGCTACGTGAACGCCTCAAGCGTATCGAGCGCGCGTCGCGCCAGGCGACGGAGCTCATCGAAGCGCTCCTGCTGCTCTCGCGCGCCGAGCGCCGCGGGCCCACGCGTGGTGAAACCACCGATGTGGCAAAGGTGGCTTCCGACGTCATCGAGAGTCAGCGTCCACAGATGGGCGGCAAGCCCATCGACATCGAGCTGGTGTCCGACGGCACAGTGTCGGTGAACGCGCCGGCCTCGGTGCTTTCGGTGGCGTTGACCAACCTCATCGGCAACGCCATCAAGTACACGATGGAAGGCAAGGTCACGGTACGCGTGACGGACGGCCGCATCGATGTCATCGATACGGGCCCCGGCATCAAGCCGGAAGACGCCGAGAAACTCTTCCAGCGCGGCATTCGCGGCGAGAGCGCCACGGGTGGCGGTGCAGGCCTGGGCCTGGCCATCGTGCGACGCCTGTGCGACCTCTACGGCTGGGACGTCTCGCTGCGTCCGCGTCCGGAAATGGCGGGCGCGATCTCCACGATCGACTTCCGCTGACGACATCGCCGCGGCGTCGCGGCGATGTCCGTGTCACAGGACGTGACCTTGAGTGTCATCGAAGTTGTCATGAAGCTTTCATTTGATCGCAGGAACATGCGGGCCTTCAACGGCGCGTGATGGGCGGCCTCAGGGGAGGTACGCCGCGACGCGTCCGATCGTGTAAGGACGCAGCTCTTGTTCAAGCAGACCGTTCTGGCCGCCGCGCTCGGCATGGCCTTCGCTTCCGCCGCCTACGCCGCGGACACCGACACCGCCGCTCCGGCCGACACCACCACGGCGGTGCGTCGTGACAAGGCCCAGGACCTCGATACCGTCTCGGTGATCGGCTCCGGCGAAACCCGCCAGGTGCAGCGCCTGCGCGCCGCCGACCAGAAGGCGCTGCCGCCGGGCACGAGCCTGCAGAAGGTGCTCAACGTGCTGCCGGGTGTGAACGCACAGTCGGTGGACGCCCTCGGTGCCAACGAACAGTCGATGACGCTCAGCCTGCGTGGCTTCAGCGGCACGCGCCTGGGCTACACGCTGGACGGCATGCCGCTCGGCGACAGCGCGTACAACAACTACAACGGCCTTTCGATCAACCGCGCGCTGATCTCCGAGAACTTCGGAGGTGCCGAACTTTCCGAAGGCATCGGCAACCTCGGCACGCCGTCCACCAGCAACCTGGGCGGTACCATCGCCTATACCTCGAACGATCCGCTGATGAAGATGGGCGGTCGCGTCACGCAGACCGTCGGCAGCGACCAGAACCGTCGCACCTACGCGCGCTTCGACACGGGCGAGTACAACGGCTTCTCGATGTACCTCTCCGGCGCGCGCACCACGTCGGACCTGTGGAACGACCAGACCGCCTACAACAAGTCGACCACCAAGCAGTTCAACGGCAAGGCCGTGTGGGATTTCGACTGGGCGCGCCTGACCGCGTTCGCCGATACCTCGCGCACGTCGCAGGCCGACTACTTCTACCTGTCCAAGAGCGAGATGGCCCGTGGCCTCGGCTGGGACTGGGGTGGCTACGCGCCGAACTGGAACAAGGCGGTGGCCAAGGCGTACTGCAACAGCGGCACGCTCAATGCCAAGCTCTGCGATCGCAGCGGCGCGGATACCGATGCGGACGGCGCCTTCACCGCCGGCCAGATCCTGCGCGATGACGATGTCTACTACCTCGCCGGCGATTTTTTCCCGAGCGATTCGGTGAACATCCACGCCCAGGTCTATCACCACGAGGATGCGGGCGAGGGCCATAACTGGAACAGCGGCACGTACTCGTTCCCGGGTACCGCGCGACAGCTGCCGATCATCTTCCGCAACACGCTGTACACGATCAACCGCACGGGTGCCGTGCTGTCGGCCGGCTGGGACATCGCCAACCATCACATCGAAGGCGGCGTCTGGTACGAGCACAACATCTCGACCGCCTCGCGCTACAGCAGCTACGTGATCGGCCCGCGCGACCTCAGCGCGCCGATCGACACGCAGCCGGACCTCGGTGTGTTTGACCAGCGCACCGTGTGGAACACGCGCCAGGCCTTCCTGCAGGACACCATGCGTTTCCTCGACGACAGCCTGACCGTCGACGTGGGCGTGAAGAGCCCGCACATCACCTCCGAAGCACAGGCGCTTCCGGGTGTGGCCAAGAAGCCTATCGTGCCCACGTCGAACAACCAGTTCGCTAGCGGCAAGCTCAGTGCCAGCAAGGCTCTGCTGCCGCAGTTCGGCGTGCGCTACAAGCTCGCCGAAGGCCAGGAAGTGTTCGCCAGCTTCGCCAAGAACATCGCGATGTTCCAGGGCGGCTTCAAGCTTGGTCCGCAGGCCGTCAGCCAGGCCATCTGGGATAGCCAGGCCTCGCTCAAGCCCGAGAAGTCGCGCAGCCTGGAGGCCGGTTATCGCATCGAGGCCGGCCAGATCGCCGCGTCGGTCGCCGCATACAACGTGCGCTTCGACAACCGCCTGCTCCAGTACAACCCCTGCGACTCGCGTCAGCCGGTGGGCCCGACCTGCGGCAACCGTTTCTACAACGTCGGTGGAGTGAACAGCCGCGGCGTGGAACTGACCTTCGTCTGGACGCCGATCGAAAGCCTGCGCTGGTTCAACTCGGTCTCGTACAACCGCTCGACCTACGCCAGCGACTACACGCAGGCCGGTGTCGTGCAGCACACCCGCGGCAAGATCCAGACCGACACACCGACCAAGCTCTTCGCGACGCAGATCGACTGGAACCAGGGCCCGTGGTTCGCGTCGCTGCGCGGGAAGTTCACCGGCAAGCGTTACTACACCTACACCAACGACCAGGGCTTCGGCGGTTTCACCACGTGGGATCTGTCGGGCGGTTACGACTTCGGTCCGGTGTCGGTCGCCAAGGATGTCCGCCTCTCGGTCAACGTCACCAACCTCGGCGACAAGCGCTACGCCAGCAACCTCGACTCCAGCGCCTTCGGGCCGAGCGATCCGAACGGCACCGCCTACGTGTTCCATGCGTCGGCGCCGCGCCAGGTCTTCGCCAACCTGGATGTCCGTTTCTGATGCGCGCACTCTTCGCGGGACTGATCGCCATGGGCCTCGCGGGAGGCGCCGCGGCGCAGTCCCTCGAGGTGCGCAAACCGGACATCGCCACCTCGCCGCTGCCGCGCAGCGTCGAGGACGGCGGTGTCACCTACGTGGACCATGGCCTGGTCGCCGCCGGCTCGTTGCCGGCGGGCACGGTGGATTTCCTCGGCGATACGCTGGGTTCGTTCTCGTCGCTGTCGATCGAGCCGGGCACGTGGAAGCGTGACGGCGACACCTATACCGGTGTGCTGTGGACCTTGCCCGATCGCGGCCGCAACGATCCGGAGCACAACGAGTTCTACGATTACCGCGGGCGTTTGCATCGTTTCCGTTTCACGATGACGCTTTCGTCCTGCGGGGCTGAAACCTGCGCGCGACCGGGCGTCTCGGCAGCCGGGGATCGCGCGCAAGACGCGCTCCTACAACGGGGTACGGTGAGTCTCGTTCCGGACGGCGGTCGTGAATTGAAGGATTTCGACGGCAAGCCGTTTACCGGTGCCGAGCCCGCACAGGGCGTGCGTACGGAGCGGGGCATCGTCCTTCCGTCTCCGGCCAAGGGCATCGGTGCGGGCCACGTTTCGCTCGACGCCGAATCGCTCCAGTTCACGCATGACGGCGGTTTCTACATCGGCGACGAGTACGCGGCCAATGTCTATCGCTTCGATGCGAAGGGGCGCCTGACGGGTATCGTCGTGCCGCCGAAGGCGGTGCGTCCGCTCGACAAGGCTGGCAAGCCGGATTTCACGTCCCTGCGTCCGCCGGCCACCGGCCGCCGAAACAATCAGGGCGTGGAAGGCATGGCGCTATCGCCGGACGGCAAGCGCCTGTTCGTCGTGTTGCAAAGCGCGCTCGTGCAGGACAGCGCACCGGGTGACGCCTCGGGTCGCACGCTTACTCGTGTGCTGGTCTACGACGTGTCGAAGAACGCCACGCCGGCGAAACCGGTAGGCCACTATGTGGTTCGCCTGCCTGCATACGACGGTAAGGGTGCCAACGGCAAACCCGATCGCACGGCGGCACAGAGCGAAGTGCGCGTGCTCGACGACCATCGCTTCCTCATGCTGGCGCGCGACGGCAACGGCTGGGGTGCCGACGGCGGCAAGCCGATCGTGTTCAAGCAGGTGCTGCTCGTGGATACCGATGGCGCCACCAACCTCGCCGGGACCCGCTACGAAAATGAGACCGTGCCGGTTATCGACGGGGAAGGGAAGCTGCGTGGCGATATCCACGAGGCAACCTCCAAGCCTTTTGTGAACCTGCTCGATCCCGACGACCTCAAGCGCTTCGGCCTCGGCCTGGAGGCCGGCAAGGATGGCCTCGCGCAGATGTCCGAGAAGTGGGAAGCCATGGACCTTCTGCCGGCGCTCGACGCCGCGCATCCGGACGACTGGTTCCTGCTGGTCGACAACGACAACGATTTCATCGCCAAGCACTGTGTCATGGATGGCCAGCGCTGCGACTCGCCCATCGACAACGACAGCCGCGTCCTCGTCTACCGGCTGACGTTGCCCGGCCGCCCGGCCGCCAACGCTTCCCAACCACGCTGAAGGTTTCGAGCATGATGAAACGTACGGTTCTTTCGCTCCTGTCGGCGAGCCTGCTGTTCGGCTCCGTCGCTGCCCAGGCCAATTCGCCGGCCTATGTCGACAGCAAGGAATACAAGGCGCTGGTCGATCCTTCGCGCTTCGCCAGCAACCCGTCGTCGGCCGCGGCGAACCTGCTGCAGGATCTCTCGGTGCGTTTGTCGAACCTCGGTTTCGACAAGACGATCAGCGGCGGCTTCAGCGCTGGCGACCGCGACACGCTGGCCTACTACGACACCGCCGGCAGCTGCTCGCTGATGGATCGCGGCTACTCGGTGCGTACCCGTGCGGGCGCGCATTCGGACATCCAGTTCAAGTTCCGCCATGTGGATGAGGAGCTGTCGTACTGGACCGACGTCACCGGCGCCGGCAAGAAGGCCAAGACCAAGTTCGAAACCGACGTGACGCCGGGCAACCTCGTCCTGTCGCATTCGACCAAGCAGAACTACTCGACCACGCCGGCCAAGGTGTCCGAGCTGATCACGCAGTTCCCGGGCGCATCGACGCTGTCGGACATCTCGTCGGCCTCGCTGTCGAAGGTGGCTGGCGTGTCCATCACGCAGCAGGAATACGATGGCCCGACGTCCGACATCGGTCAGTCCGTGGCTGCGTTCACGCTGACGCTGTGGTACGTCGACGGCGCCGCGACGCCAGCGCTGGCCGAGCTGTCGTTCCGCGTGGAAGCCGACGCCGACAAGTACTTCACCACGCCGGTGCTGACCCGTTCGCAGACGCTGAACAAGACCATCGGCTCGATCGGCAACGGCTGGAACATCGCCAACGACGGCGGCAAGACGAGCTGGCTGTACGCCTACCACTCGTCCAGCTACCCGAACGGTTTCTGCCACTGATAAAAGCATCGCGCGCAAGCGCGCTCCTACTGTAGGAGCGCGCTTGCGCGCGATAAGCCAACAACGCGGTGACGCGGAAACCTGGCTACCCCTGCGGCGCCGCCTCATGGCAGCTCGTGCCGTTGCAATGGATTTCGATGGGCGCACCACCGGAAGGGCAGCTGGCGTAGAAATGCGCGTCGTCACCATCGATGCTGCGTACGCGTAGCAGGCGTTCGCAGTGGTGCAGCGAGGAAAGATCCTGCGCGGCGACGAACATGGGCTTGCCGACTCGCGCATCGTGCGCGGCGATGTCGTCGCTGGGAGGCGGTGCGTCCTGTGCCGTGGCGGCACCGGCCAGGATGGCCACTGCGACGGCGAAAAGCGTTTTGTGCATGTAGATCCCCTGTAAAGACCGACGCCGCCCAGCGGGCGGCGTCGGCAGGCGCATGCTAGCGCGTCCGTGCGTGCCGGAGGAGGGGGCTCAGAGCGGTTCCAGCCAACCCCAGCGGTCGGCCGTCTTGCCGTTGAACAGACCGAAGAACAGTTCCTGCAGGCGACGGGTGATCGGGCCGGCCTTGCCGCTGCCGACCTTCTTGCCGTCGACCGAACGGATCGGCGTGACCTCGGCGGCGGTGCCGCACATCAGGATCTCGTCGGCGAGGTACAGGTACTCGCGCGGCAGGTCGCGCTCGACCACTTCGTAGCCTTCCTCGCGGGCGAGGGTCATCAGCGTGTGGCGCGTGATGCCGGTGAGGATCGAGGCGCTGGCCGGTGTCGTGTGCAGCGCACCGTCGAAGACCAGGAAGAGGTTCTCGCCGGCACCTTCGCTCAGCAGGCCGGTGGAGGCCAGCGCGATGCCTTCGCCGAAGCCGAGGCGGCGCGCTTCACGGGCGATAAGCTGGCCCGAGAGGTAGTTGCCGCCGGCCTTGGCGCCGGCCGGGATGGTGTTCGGGGCAAAGCGCTGCCAGCTCGACACGCAGGCATCGATGCCGTTCTCAAGCGCCTCGGGTCCGAGGTACGGGCCCATGTGCCACGTGGCCACGGCCACGTCGGTGGGGCATTCGGCCGAGAGGCCGAAGCCGCCGAGGCCGCGGAAGGCGACCGGACGCAGGTAGGCCGTCTTCAGGTCATTCTTCTTCACCACCTGGCGGCAGGCTTCGGCCAGTTCGTCCATCGAGTAGGGAATCTCGATGTCGTAGATCTTGGCCGAGAGGTACAGACGCTTGAGATGGTCGGTGAGGCGGAAGATCGCCGCGCCGTCAGGCGTTTCATAGCTGCGGATGCCTTCGAACACGGAGGAACCGTAGTGAAGGGCGTGCGACATGACATGGACGGTGGCATCGCGCCAGGGCTTGATCTGCCCGTTCTGCCAGATCCATTCGGGGTAGTTCTGCGACATGTGTTCGCTCCGTAGGGGACCGCTCATGATAACGGCTGCCGCCCGGCGGCACATGGCGCGACGCGTCAGTGCGTGGCCGGATGGTGGCGCGGGGCGGTCAGGCCGGGGGCCGCAACCACAGGCAGCCGGAGTCGCGGGCCACGCCGAAGCGGATGTGCCGGCTGGACGCATCGCCGCCCGGACCGCCGGTGACGACGTCCAGACCGCCCGCTTCGTCGCCCCGGATCGAGAGCACCGGCTGGCGGACCACGCCGTCGAGCTGGCGCAGGCGCTCCACGGCCCCGGCGCTGCCGTAGCCATTCCAGAGCACCAGGGCGCCCACGCGGTTGGGGTCGTGGCTGGCGAAGGCCCGCGCGAGGCCTTCGCGCAACTCGCCAAGGTCCTTGGCGCAAAGCATTTCGGCGGTGGGGGTGCCGTCGATGCCGATGGGCGCGGCGCTGCTGGCCGGTGGAGGCGCCAGCGACGTGGCGCCGACGGCCGTGCAGGGCTGGTCGCTGTAGACGGGGCTGCCGTCCTTGCCGAGGCAGCGGTGGATCACGTTCTGGGCGGCGCCCGTCAGGGGCAGCAGCAGGAGCAGGAAGATGGCACGTTTCAATCGATGGCACGGGTGGTGGCGCGAGCAGCCATCATCCCGTGCGCCGCGCCGTCATGGGGTGACGGCGCGCACGTTTGCGTCAGGACAGGCGCTCCAGCACGGCTTCCGTGGTCCGCGCGCGGTTGATCGTATAGAAGTGGATGCCGGGGGCGCCGCCGTCCAGCAGGCGCTGGCACAGCTCGGCCACCACGTCGGCGCCCAGTTCGCGGATGGCCTGGGTGTCGTCGCCATGGGCCTGCATGCGCTTGACGATCCAGCGGGGAATCTCGGCGCCGCACTGCTCGGAGAATCGGCGCAACTGGCTGAAATTGGCGATGGGCATCACACCGGGCACCACGGGGATAGTCACGCCGAGCTTGGTCACGTCGTCCACGAAGCGGAAATAGGCATCCGGGTTGTAGAAATATTGGGTGATTGCGCCATCCGCACCGGCGTCGCACTTGGCCTTGAAGTGCTGGAGATCGACCAGGGCGTTCTCCGCCTGCGGGTGGATTTCCGGATAGGCGGCCACCTCGATGTGGAAGTGGTTGCCGTAGTGCTCGCGGATAAAGGCGACCAGCTCGGCCGCGTAGCGGAAGTGGCCGGGCGAGGCCATGCCCGAGGGCAGGTCGCCGCGCAGCGCCACGATGCGCCGACAGCCGCTTTCCTTGTACTCGTCGAGCAGGGCGCTGATCTCGGCGCGGGTGCCGCCCATGCAGGACAGGTGCGGGGCGACCGACAGGCCGTGGACGGAGCGGATGCTCTTCACCGTCTCGTTGGTGTAGCTGAGCGTGGAGCCGCCCGCGCCGAAGGTGACCGAGACGTAGTCGGGCGAGTGCCTTTTCAGCTTCCGCACGGTCTTGTCGAGCTGGTCGCGCTGCTCGTCGGTCTTGGGCGGGAAGAATTCGAAGCTGATGGCGGGCATGGGGCTACCTCGGTCGGTTCGCCGCAGTATATATCCTTCAATCGAGATGAAAAGATGTATTAAGGTGTCGCCGGGCTTGTCGTGGCGCGATCACGGTCGATGCTTTCGTCCAGGATCCGGCGGATTTCCAGGATGGCGGCCGGGGTTTCCTGCACGCTGTGGCCCGAGACGATGACCTTTTCGGAGGCCGCGCCGTCGAGGTGGGAGCTCCAGTAGGGCACCAGGCCGTCGTCGCTGGCGTCGAGCGGGCCCTCAGCCGAGCGCCGGGCGATGATCGAGTGGTAGCGCACGGCCGGGGAGATCGGCAGGTTGGCGGCGGCGCGGATGAAGGCGTCGTCGGCGCTGAGGTTGTCGATGCTGTTGGGTACCAGTCGCACGCCCTCCTTGGGGGCGTCCTTACCCATGCCGTTCACGTCGGCGATCATGCCGCCGAGGCTGGTGAGCACGGCCGGCGGCAGGCGGATCAGGTTGGCGATCAGGCGCGCGAGCTTGTTGCCGGCGAACTCGGTGCCGCGATGCGGCGCGGCGATGAAGATCGCTTCCGTGAACTGCGGCATCGGCTGGAATTCGAGGTAGGGCTTCAGCTTGTCGGCGTGCTTTTCCATGCGCTGGCGCCGCTTGGTGTCGCCTTCGACGATGCCGTTCCACACGGCGTCGCCGGACGAGGACACCATCAGGCGCGCGATGACACCGCCCATGCTGTGGCCCACGATCACCATGTCGCGCGAGGCGGCGGCGTTCCCGTCGGGATCGAAGTAGCGCAGCGTGTCGAGGAAGGCCTTGCGGATCTCGCGGTGGTTCAGCGGAATGGGCATATTGGTGGGGTAGTAGACCTGCCACACCTGGTAGTGCCGGCGCAGGCGTTCGTCGCCGAGGATTTCGTTGGCGACGTTGACCCAGGCTTCCGGGCTGCTTGCCAGGCCATGCAGCAGCAGGATCACGCGACGATCGGGATCGTAGGGCTGCATGAGGTACACATGCGGTTTGTCGATGCCTTGCAGACGGCCGAACAGGGTGCGTAGCGATTGCGTGGCGAAGCCGGAGTGGGCGAGCCAGAGGCCGTAGCCGGCGGTGAAGTTCGCGGCGAGCGGCACGGTGGTGGCGCCGACCTGCACGGTGGATTGTCGATACGGGTCGTAACCGGCGAGCGTGGCGTGCCGGCTCGACAGCACCTCGTCCAGCGTGTCGCCGTCGAAGCGCAGGAAGGCGGTGGCCGACGGCGTCGGCATCGCGCTGAAGGTGGCGTTGTTCGACGCGTCGCCGAGGTCGGCGACCAGTTCCGCACCGAGGCCGTCGCGACGGTAGACGCTACGGATGCCGACGAAGCGCAGCGCGGAAGCGGGCACCACATCGCGCGGCTGGGCATTGGCCCAGGACAGCGCGCTGACGTCTTCGCGCACGGTCGTGTCGCCGATGGTCACCGTCGATTGCTGTTCGGGCATGGCATGGGGCGGATCGGGCAGGCGGGTGACGCCGATGGTGAGCTGCTGTACCGAGTAGTTGTAGTAGTCGCGCACCTGGGTCTGGCGATCTTCGAAGGATCGCTCGGAGGACGATCGCTCGCTGAAGAACAGGTAGGCGTAGGCGTGGCGCGCGGCTTCGAGATAGGCGCCGAGCGCATCCGGGCCCAGTTGGCCTTTCGGCAGGCCCTTGCCGGTGACCGCGCGCGCACGGACGAGCCAAAGCTCAGCGAGCGCCGACTGGCGACGTTCTTCGTCCATGGGTGTCACGTGGATCAGCGCGTCGATGCAGGGCAGGGCATCGCGCTCGCAGGGGCGAACAGACAGCCCGGCGGTGCGCAGCGCTTCCGCGGTGCCATTGCTGAGGTGCCGCGAGGTGAGGATGTCGCCGCGCCGCTGGGCCACGTAGTCGGCGGAGGCGACGGAGCTGACCTTGACCATGGCGCAGCCGCTCGCGAGCAGGGCGAGGGCGACGAGCAGGCAGCGGTGGGCGGTGCGTAGGAAGGTGGTCACGTCAGGCATGGGGTGATGGCTGGCGAAATCGATACGCGCATCGTAAGCGGTTAGCTGCTGCGCAGCTCATGTTTTGATGGCTTCGCCGTTCTTCGGAATCGGTTGGTCGCTTTGCGATCCATGTTTTAACGGCTTGCGCCGTACAGCCGCTTCGTAGGTTTGGCTCGCCTTCAGCCTCGCAGCGGCGCTCGGACGTGCCGGTGAGGCGCCGTCGGGCCGGGGCCGCGTCGCTCCGGCTTCACCGTCCCTCGGGAAAGGTTGGCCGCTGCGCGGCCCATGTCTTATGGCTTCGCCCCTTCGGGCCCGGGCGGGTGGGCGGGATTCTTCGACTCGGCTTCCATGCCTCGGCGAAGAAGGCCGGTCATCCTGACCGGCCCCGCTGCGCGGTCTTGTCCTCCCACCCACCCTCGGTTACGCAATCCGCGCCACGGCCCCGGCCCGACGGCTCCTTCCAACGGTGTCGCGGTGTCGCGGGGAAAAACCAAACCTTAGCCATCCCTGTAAGAGCGCGCTTGCGCGCGACACCATGATGGCCATCATTAGTCCCGTCACCGCAGATCACGGTGATCTTGCCCCTGATTTACGGACACCTATCTAAGCGACATTGGCCAGCTCGTACTGCTCTGGGCTGAGGTAGCCCAGGGTCGAGTGCAGCCGGATCCGATTGTAGTCAACCTCAATGTAGTCAAACACATGAGCCTTGGCCTGCTCCCGTGTGGCGAGGTGTTCACCATGGATGGCCTCGACCTTCAGACTGTGGTTCCAACTCTCCATTGCTGCGTTGTCGTAGCAGTTGCCTCTGGCACTCATGCTGGCGATCAAAGCGTATTGCTCCAACAGGGCGCGGTGCTCGCGC
>NZ_WNDO01000027.1 GCF_009912395.1 Luteibacter sp.
GAAAGCGTTCTCCTCCTCCAGCCGCGCCACTTCACGTTTGAGCCGTGCATGTTCGGCCAACTCCAAGCGTTGTGCCTGATCGTCCTGGTCGTGCCGCCGCGCCTGGGCGCGCCAACTGTACAGCTGGGCAGGCTGCAACCCCAGATCACGAGCCACCGTGGTTACCCCTTCTGTGGCCGCTCGCAACAGTGCCTGCTGCCTGAACTCCAGGCTGAACTCCTGCCCCTTTCTGCCTGCCTTGCTCTTGGTCATCGTCCACCTCCTATTGCGATAGTTAATCGCTTATAGGGGTGTCCGTGAAACGGGGGCAAGATCACGTTCCCAAGGGAACACCCCCATGAGCATCGTGATAGGAGAAGAGATCAAACGCTGGACCGCCCGTCGGAAGTCGGCGTTGGTCCTTGAAGTGATTCAAGGTAAGACGTCGATATCGGAAGCCAGTCGTCAGTTCGACCTGCCGCCCTCGGAGATCGAGGGCTGGGTCGAGGATGCGAAGCGCGGCATGGAGAATGCCCTGCGTGCTAAGCCCGAAGACGTCCGCGAGCAGTACGAGCGGCAGTTGAAGGACCTTCATGAAGCCTATGGCGAGGCCATGCTGGAGCTGCGCGCACGAAAAAAATTGAGCTCCCTGCTGGGCAAGGACGAGACCTGATGGTTTCCCTTCAGCAGGGATTGCTTGCCGATGGTTTCGAGGTCTCGATGGTCAAGCTCTGTCGCTGGTTTGGTGTGGCGAGGCGGACGGTCTATTACCGCCCGACCAAGGCATTGCCGAAGATCCACGAGGCGGTCGCCGCGCCGGTGAAAGCCCTTATCGAAGCGGAGCCATCCTTCGGCTACCGGACCGTCGCCGGCCTGCTTGGCATGAACAAGAACACGGTCCAGCGCATTTTTCAGCTCAAGGGCTGGCAGGGGCGCAAACGGCCGGCTGGTCAGCGTCCACGTATCCAGGCACTGCCGTCGGTCGCCACCCGGCCGGACGAGCGCTGGTCAACGGATCTGTGCCGGGTCTGGGGCGGCAAGGACGGCTGGCTCAGCTTGGCTTTGGTCATCGATTGCCATACCCGCGAACTTCTTGGCTGGCATCTGTCGCGCAGTGGTCAGGCCAGCACGGCCGCCGGTGCGCTGGAGCAAGCCTTGATCAGCCGCTTCGGCACCCTGGGCAAGGTCAACGCGCCCTTCCTTCTTCGATCGGACAACGGCTTGGTTTTTACCAGCCGTAAATACACCAGTCCGGTCCGCAGCTATGGCTTGCAGCAAGAGTTCATCACGCCGCATTGCCCGCAGCAGAACGGCATGGTCGAGCGGGTCATCCGTACGTTGAAAGAGCAGTGCGTGCATCGTCATCGGTTCGAAAGCCTGACCCACGCCATGCGCACGATCGGCGATTGGATCCACTTTTACAACCACCGGCGACCGCATCAGGCGCTGAAGATGAAAGCACCCGCCGAGGCGTATGCGTTAGCGGCCTGACCTGTGCAGGATGTGCTGGGTCATTACACCGCGGCGCTCGATCGTCTGGATGGGATCATCGACCAGTGGGCAGTGGATGTGCCGATCATTATCGAGGCCGTGAAGGCGCGTTGATCCCTTGTCGCGAGGTCACCAAGGGCGCCCAAGGCAGAGCCATGCGCCCCAAGAACGCTACCTATCACGGCATGCGTACCCGGCGTCGTTAGCGTAGGTTCCGGAGCACCGGGCGTAGCGGTTGGAGGGTGGGCAACAGCCTGGCCAGGTACCTTTCGACCGGGAACAGGAAGAGTCCCCGGAAGTTCACCAATCCCTCCTGTACCGGCGCGATATGGTGAAGATGGTCCGGCACAGCGAGTGCGGCCATCTCTGGCGGCAGGGTCGTGAGGGAGGCCTGGATCCGGGCCGTCGTCCATCCCATCACGATGTTGCTGAGCAGGGTGATGGACGACGACACGCTGCGAAGGCGGCCGGGCATACGAATCTGATGCCGCGGTACTTTACCCGTCTCCAACGCATGCTCCAGCACATGCACGCGCTCGCCGTGATTGAGCGTGCGCAGAATCTCGCGGCGAAACGCGGGCCGTGTGAACCAGCGGCACAGGTGCAGCGTGAGCAACAAGCGCCCGATCTGGACACCGGCGTCATAGATGGATTCCCCCGCAGCGGCCGACCCGAAGCGCGACAGGATATCCACGGCACTGGCCTTGCCCATCGCCGTGGAGGCAGCGATGCGCACGCATTCATCCCAGAGCGGGTCGAGCTTTTCCGGTTGAGCCCGCCGGGTGGCTAGCACATCGCTCAGGCGGGCCGGCACCACCATGCCCTGCGTGGCATAGAGCTTATGCCCGCTGGCGTCACGTAACCGCGGGCACAGGTCCTTCTGCAGCAATTTGCCCATGAATAGGCCAAATTCGGTTTGACCGTGCGTGTCGACAGCCAACTGCCGGATGACCAGCGCCGATTGCCGAAGCACCCCTTCCAACGCTACGCCCACCTGGCGTTCCCCCAGAACGACCGGTTGATCGTGGAAAATGCCCCAACGGTCATGGATATGGGTGTAGATCCCGATCGACCGTTTCTTCGTCCGCGGATCCCGCCGGTGAAGACGGCTGCCTTTGGCGACCTCCCGGCTCATCATATCCGCGGACGCCAGATCGGCCCGTCCCCAGGTTTCGGCGACGGGATGGCTTTGCATGTACTCGAAGACGGCCGTATTCGCCTCGCGCAACCGCTTTTCCTGCGCCGTCCAGCGCATGCTGTGATGGATGGCTTCCGCCGAGAGGCCGGGCATCATACGTGCCATGTCCGCACCCGACAAGGCGGTGCCGTGGGCCAGGAGACCGGCGTACACCAACCGCAGCTCATCGACCGAGCGCGGCTCGCGTCCCAGCAGAATCCAGCTAAACCGCGTGTGGCTATCCACCTCCATCATGACCGTCGGCAGTTCGGCTGTGCCGATGCGATCCATCAACGCAGCCCGCAGCGGTTTGACCTCTTCCGGCACGTCTTCGGCGACCTGTTTCGCCAGGTGGATACCCTGCCGGTCAATGGCAATCTCGCCGGCATGGGCAGCGTCATCCAGACGCCGCAGTTCGCGCTCGACCTCTTCCACCAAGGGGCCGGTGAACTCCTTGACGTCCCGCGGCAATCTCAGCCGTGCGTAATGGTGTGTCTTGGTCTTAACCCATTCCGCAGGCGGAATCATCATGCTTTCCCGGCTGCGGAAGCCAAAGCTGTGCGCGATGTACACGCTGCCACTTTTCAGGGCGCGCCGGGTCGCCAGCAACGTGGCGACCTCGAAGGCCTGTAAAGCCCGCTGCCGATCGACAGCACCGAGCAGGTCGTCCCACACCTTGCCCAGATGGACGGGAATCGTCTCGGGCAACATCGGCTTTCGTTGTTGGTACAGTTCACGCAGGGCATCCAGCGCCTGAATGACCGGATGCGGTGTCGCGCTCTCGAACGGGAGTGCGCAGAGCATTTTCAACAGCGATCGCGAGTGGCGACTGTTCTGCACAAGAAGCTGTTCGCGCGTCAACTGGGCACGGGTGATTTTCTTATTGCCGCCCACTTTTTCCACCGCGCTCAGAATGGCCGAGCGTAGCTCGTCTTCGCCCAGGGAGCGGTTAAGCGCCAATTGGCGCATATCCTTCGCGAAGGCCGTGAGCGTTCGAACGCGCTCCTCGGCCGACTTGACCACGGCACGTACCCCACCGCTCCAAAGGTCGGCGATATGCTGTCGTGTCATCGCCAGCAAGGTGTCGGTAGCCGTGCATAGCGCGGTTTGGAGAAAACAGGCCACTTCGACCGTCCGGCGCGCTTCGCTGATACGTTTGCTCACCGAAGGTGGACGGTCGATCATCGCGGTGGCGTAGTGACGCTTGATGTGATCCGAGATGGACGGCATCGTGTGCACGGCAACGCCGAGCTGAGTCAGGCGCTGGATTCGCTCGTATTGCTCACGAAGTTGAGGGAACGATTGCCGTCTCGGTGCCTGTGCAAGCCACTCCTGGAGAGAGAGACCCGAGCGATGGGGCTCATCACATGTACTCCGCCAAGCAGCAAGAACGGTAGCGGGCACCTCCTGTTGAATGGATGTACCTAGCCCTTCCTCGGCCAGTTGTAAGGCGACGTTAATCGTGCTTTTTAGAGGACGCTCGCCCTCAATGAGGATGTGGTTCTCGTAGAGCCAGGTTTTGACGTGCGTCATCAGCCGGTGGCGGTCAAACTCGGAGAGGACTTCGATACGCAGATGCCGAACCAGGGCGCGACGCTGGTGTTCGGACATACGAACGAAGCCTAAGGTCTCCATCGCCAGCTTCTGGTGCGTAAACAACGTGCGGCGACCACGGTACAACGACCGCAGCGAAGCAATGTCCGGCGCGGCAATGCCGAGGGTCTCTCCAAGGTGTTTCCATAAGTCCGAAGGGACCATTTTGACGGAGGCGAGTACGCTGCCTGTCAGCCGGATAAATCCCATCTGCAATGCCAACCCGAGGCGATGCAGGGGTTCACGCTTGGCCAGAATGACTCGGCGTTCTTTTGGGGAATAGGTGAAGAAGGCATTGACCTCGAACTGGTTGAGCGCTTTAGGCAACGAACTCAGCCCAAGATAAGGCTTTTGCCAGTGCTGCATGCCCGCCTCCAACCTTCCGAAAGGGAAGGTAAGAGCCTAACAGTAACCATTTGATTTTACGCTAGTTTTGCCAGCAAATCATAAATATAATCATATATTTCAATGAGTTGCGTCATGCAGGGGGCGGCACTATTTGCACGGAAATCAAGGTAACACCATCCACGCCATGGCCTTGCCCGCGTTCTGCGGCCCGACGAGGCCGATGCCCAAGGCGAACGCCCCGGTGACGATCAGGCTTTCCCCACAACCGAGCAGCAGGCGGCCCGCCAGCAGGACGCCCACGGACACATCAGGACTGCCCAGGAACGCCAGCGACATCAGATAGACCAGGCCCGACAACGAGGCGACGACCAGGCCCAGGAGCATCGACGGTCGCCCGCCCCGCGTGTCCGCGAAGTTGCCGGCCCATGCCCGGGACAGCAGGGCCGCAGCGAACTGGATGCCGATCACGGCGCCCACCACGGTGGTGCCCAGGCCCAGCGTTTCATGAATATGCACCGGGAGTACGGGCAAGGAGATGCCGATGGTGAGGAAGCCCACGAACACGGCCAGGGTCAGCGGGATGAGTCGGGAAATGGCGCGCACGCCAGGATCCAGGGCAGCGCCCTGGTGTGGTTGGGTTTGAGACACAAGGAATTCTCGCTCGGGAAAGAAAAGGCTTTTTTCCAGCATAGGTGCGATCCAGCACTTCGGAAATTCGCGTTGCAGGCGCCCTTTTTATTCACTTTATTTTATTCAAATACAATGCATTACATATATTTCATGAAGTGAATTCGAGTCGACTATTCGCGTTCCGTATGGCGACACAGCGGCCCGACCCCTTCGATACCTTCGTCTCGGTTGCTCCGTCATGACGTAATCCATACAATGAGAATGATTCGCGTTCTTGGCGTCCAGAATCCCCTATCCCGACGATGAGCCCCACTCCGACATCACCGCAGCGGTCGCCCCTCGTCGACGCGTTCCAGACCCATTACCACGCCCTGCTGACGGCGGCGGCCCGGGTGCTGCGGTCGCGCGACTGCGCCGCCGACGTGGTCCAGGACGCCTACCTGAAAGTGGCGGCCATGGACGACGTGGCCTCCGTGACCAATCCACTGGCCTTCCTCCATCGCATGACCCGCAACCTGTCCATCGACGTGTTGCGGGAGCGGGAGGTTCGCGACCGGCACATGGAGACGGGCCAACTCCCCGAGCACGTAGCCGACGCCACCCCGGGCGGCGAGCGCCGGGCGATCGCGCAACAGCGACTCGCCCTGCTGGCCTCCGTCGTCGACGAGTTGCCGCCACGCTGCCGCGAGGTCTTTTTCCTGCGCAAGGTGGAACTGCTGCATCCCGAGGACATCGCCAACCGGCTGGGTATCAGCCGGAACATGGTCGAGAAGCATCTGCGCAAGGCGCTGGTACACTGTCAGGCCCGCCTGGAAGAGCTCGAACGATGATGCACGCGCGCCGCAAGGCCGACGCGGAAGCTCTGCGTGACGTGGCGGCCGAATGGGCCATCCGGATCGACGTCAACGACCTGACCGATGCGGACAACGCCCGGCTCGACGCATGGCTCGCGGAGAACCCCGCCCACGCCCCCGCACTGCAGCGGGCCTTGCTGCTGTGGTCGGACCTGGACGCCGCCGCCACCGTGGCGGTGAGGCGTCGCCGTACCCAGTTCCGCGGCATGAAGCGTGGGCATGGCCCGCGGCGTCGGCGCGCATGGGCGGCCGCAGCGATCGTCGTCGGCATCTTCGTGCTGGCATCGGGCGTAGTCATGCGTGACGAGATCGGCTACCGGTTGCGTGCAGATGTCTACACCGGTACCGGCGAGAGCCGCATCCTGCCGCTGGCCGGCGGCGGCACCCTGAAACTGGACGCCCGCACGGCCATCGCTTACCGCGACGACGCCGGGCATCGCGGCATCGAGCTGCTGACCGGCCGTGCACAAATCGAGGTGGGCCATGGGGATCCGCGCCCGTTCCACCTGCTGGTCCGTGGCGCCGAGATCGTGGATACGGGCACTATCTTCCAGGTCGACGCGCGCGACGAGGAGACCGAAGTCAGCGTAAGCCAAGGGGGCGTGAGCGTCAGCGCGGCCGGCCACACGATGATCGCTGGCGCGGGCGAAAGCCTGCTCGTGGACGCCGACGGCATCCCCGGCCATGCCACCACGGCGGACGTGTACACCCTCACCGCCTGGACCCGTGGCCGCCTGGTCTTCGAAGACCTGCCGCTTTCCGATGTCGTCGCCGAGATCCAGCGCTATTACCCGGGCCGCATTGTCCTGCTCGACGCCCGCGCTGGCGAACGCCGCGTCAGCGGTGTCTTCGACGCCGCGCGTCCCTTGGACGCCCTCCACATCATCGAGCGAAACCTCGGGCTACGGCTCAAGCAATGGCCCGGGGATATCGTGACGCTCGACGTCTGATCCGGGACATCCTCTTTTCGGTGGCTCATCCGTCATAGGAATGAGTCTCACTTCCCGGATCCTTCCGAATGCCCGTTTCGCCCCGTCGACACCTTCGTTCCTCGCCCCTGTTCCGTCGCGCCATGAGCCTGGCCATCGTCGCCGCGCTGGCCGTGACCACGGGTGGTGTCAGCGCCGCCGAGTCCGCCCCGCGCGCCACCGAATTCCACATCCCGGCCGGCCCGATGGCCCAGGCCCTGAACCGCTTCGCCCAGCAGAGCGACCTGACCCTGCTGTACGACGCCTCGCTGACCCGCTACCTCCAGGCACCGGCGGTGGACGGCACCTATGAGCCGACGCAGGCGCTGGACCGCCTGCTGGCAGGCTCGTCGCTGGTCGCGCGCGTCGGCGCCGACGGCTCGGTCCGCATCGAGCACGACACCGCCCCGGCATCGACCGCCCCCTCGCCCCAGAAGACGACGCGTCCGAAGATGACGTCGCACGGACGCGTCGAAAACCTCGATGCCGTGGACGTCCGCGCCACCTCGGTCGGATACGCCGCACAGCAGATCAACTTTGGCAAGCTGCCAACCGACCCGCGCGAGATTCCCAGCTCGGTCTCCGTCGTCACCCGCCAGCGCATGGACGACCAGAACATGATCACGGTGGCGGAGGCGCTCAACCGCTCCACCGGCATCACCGCCGTGCCCTACGGCATGGGTACGTCGTATTTCCAGGCGCGCGGCTACCAGCCCGACGTGCAGTTCGACGGCATCCCCGCGAACAACGGCCTGCAATACCAGTCGCAGTTCGACCTGAACATGTACGACGCCATCGAGATCTTTCGTGGTCCGGCGGGCATCCTGCAGGGCCAGGGCAGCCCCGGCGGCGTGGTGAATCTGCTGCGCAAGCGTCCCGGCGATACCTACTCGCTGCTTGGCGCCGTTTCGGCCGGCTCCTGGAACAACTTCCAGGGCAATATCGATATCTCGGATCGCCTCAACGCCTCGGGCACGATCCGTAGCCGGGCGGTGGTTTCCGCGCAGGACACCGATTACTTCTACGACAAGGCCCACTCCGAGCACCAGCTGTTCTACGGCATCGTCGACTTCGACCTCACGCCGGACACCACGCTGACGCTGTCCGGCGCCTGGCAGCGCGAGGACCACGGCCCGCTCGACTGGGGCCAGTCCGTGCTGGCCATCCCCCCGCACGGCAAGGTGCTGGAAGCCCCGCGCTCTCAGTTCTACGGCACCGACTGGAGCGCCGACCAGCCCCATATGAGCGACCTCTACGCGGAGCTGCGCCACGCGTTCTCCGATACCTGGCAGGCCAAGGTCGCCGTGGATCGCCGTTCGAGCACAGATCACACCACCTACGGCTATATTGACGGCCTGATCTCCCCGTTTGAGAACCTTGCGGGGTACTGGTTGCAGCGGCAGCAGACGAAGCTGGCCTGGACCGGCGTGGATGCCAGCGTCTCCGGCCAGTTCGACCTGTTCGGACGCACGCACGAGACGACCTTCGGCATCGACTACGCGCAGAAGCGCAACGACGGGTATAGCGGCGGCTTCGCGGCCAACAACCACATCCCCGTCGACGTGCTCAATCTGCCGGACATCCCCGCGCCAGAGATCCCCTTCGATTCGCACAGCAAGACGCTCACCAAGCAGTACGGCGTGTACGGCGAAGTGCGCCTGCACCCGACCGACGAACTGAGCGTGCTGGTCGGCAGCCACTTCACCTGGTATCGCAATCGCACCCAGTCCGGGTATCCGTACCTGGCTGGCTGGAATAACGACCCCGATGTGAATCACAAGGCGGCGCCCTACGTCGGCCTGGTCTACGACATCAACAAGAACCTGTCGGCCTACGCCAGCTACACGGACATCTTCGTACCGCAGAACAATCCCCGCTACGGCGGCGGCACGCTGAAGCCGCGCACCGGCAAGCAGTACGAGCTGGGCCTCAAGGGCGCCTTCCTCGACGGCATGTTCACCGGCTCCCTCGCCGCCTTCCGCATCCGCGACGAGAATCGCGCGATCGACGACCTCGCCCATCCGAACTACTTCCTCTCCGCCGGGCGTGCGCAAAGCCAGGGCTGGGAAGCCGAGATCAACGGTCGTCCGCTGCCGGGCTGGGATGTGTACGCCGGTTACACCTACCTGCTGACCCGCGTGCTGTCGGATCCGACCGGCCCGGGCAGCATCCTCGACACCGAGGAGCCCAAGAAGACCTTCAAGCTCTGGACCACCTATCGGTTCACGGGCAATGCGCTGGACGGCTTCCGCATCGGTGGTGGAGCGCGTTCAGTCAGCAGCACCTCGCGCGGCACCGTCACTCAGAAGGGTTATACGGTGTTCGACGCTCAGGTGGGTTACCAGTTCAATCCGTCCTGGCTGCTCACACTCACGGTGAACAACGTCTTCGACAAGAGCTATTTCGCTCGCGTGCCCGCCCAGTACTACGGCATCTACGGCGATCCGCGCAGCACGATACTGACCCTGCGCAAGACGCTCTGACCCGACGATGGCCAACGGACGTTCCATTCGTCGCTGGCAGTGGGTGCACACGTGGTCCAGCCTCGTGTGCACGCTGTTCCTGCTGCTGTTGTGCATTACCGGCCTGCCCCTCGTCTTCCACGACGAGATCGACGACTGGCTGCATCCGTCGCCCGTGGCTGCCGGGGTCGACAACGTCGCCCCCGGCGTGCCCATCACGGGCATCCTGGCACGGGCGCAGGCGCTCTATCCGGGCGAGGCCTTTTCGTTCCTCAGCTTTCCCGACGACGAAGCCGTGGTGACGGTCGGCATGCTCTCGCATCCGGGAACGCCGGACGAGCGCAATCATTGGCTCAAGTTTCATCCCGTCACCGGCGAACTGCTAGACGACCCGATGGAACACGGGCGTCGACGCATCGAGTTCATGGACGTGATGCTCAGCCTGCACAACAGCCTCGTCGCAGGACTGATCGGCACGCTGTTCCTCGGCGTCATGGGCCTGCTGTTCGTCGCGGCGCTGATCAGTGGCCTGGTGCTCTATGTACCGTTCATGCGCAAGCTCGCCTTCGGCACGGTACGAATGGCGCAAAGCCGTCGCGCGGGGTGGCTCGACCTGCACAACCTGCTTGGCATCACCGCCCTGGCCTGGATGACGGTGGTCGGCCTCACGGGCGTCATCAATACGCTCGAGCGGCCGTTGTTCGCCGTGTGGCAGGCGTCCGATCTCCAGGCGATGCTGGCCAACACGGGGCGCTCCGCCCAGGTTGGTGGCCAGTGCACGCCCGAGCGCGCGCTGGCCGCGGCCGATGCCGCTACCGACGGTCGTCGTCGCACCAGTGTGCTGTTCCCCAGTGCCACCGCGCATCATCCGTACCATTACCTGGTCTGGTCGCATGGCGATACGCTGGTGACGAAGGAACTGCTGAGTGCGGTACTGGTCAGCGCAGATACTTGCCGCATCGATGCCCGCGGTGAATTGCCCTGGTACCTGCGCACGCTGGAACTGTCGCGGCCCTTCCACTTCGGCAACTACGGCGGGCTGACGCTGAAGCTTCTTTGGGCCGTGCTGGACCTTGCCACCATCGTGGTGCTGGTCAGTGGCCTGGTGATCTGGGTCGGCAAGCGTCGTGGCCGCAAGGAGGTGATCGCATGAACCCGTTGCGCGGCGCGCCGACCTGGTGCGCGATCGCCACGCTCGCCGGCCTGGGCGTGGCCCTACTGGGGCCGACCTTTCTGCGTTTCCCAGCCGTCTTGCTGGTGGCCGTACCGGTGGCGGTGATGCTCTATCACCTGTTGCGCAGACGCTCATGAACAAGGCGGGGGCCTTCGCCCCCGCCTGTTTCTTCAGTTTGCCTTGACGGTCGGCAATGCGATGTAGGTCGGATCGCTGCCGCCGCGGAACACCTTTTGCGTCGCCGACTGATAGTCGCCCGGCGAGGCCAGGAGGATGTTCGGTACGAACTTCTGCGGGTTGCGGTCGTACAGGGGGAACCAGCTCGACTGCACCTGCACCATCACGCGGTGGCCCGGCAGGAAGACATGGTCCACGTTCGGCAGGCTGAAGTCGTACGGTAGCGCCGCGCCCGCCTTGAGTGCCTGGGGCTTGTCGAAGCCCGTGCGGTAGCGTCCACGGAAGATGTCCATGGCGATACCGAGCTGGTATCCGCCCATCTCCGGCTGCACACCCACCCGGTCCGGATAGACGTCGATCAGCTTCACTACCCAGTCGCTGTCCGTACCGCTGGTGCTGGCAACCAGGTGCACGGCCGGCGCGCCGTTGATATGTAGCGGCGCGGTAAGCACGGCACTGGTGTACGTGAGGACGTCCGGTCGCGACGAGGCTTCGCGCTGGTCGGTCGTGAGCCAGTGCTGCCAGGACGGCCCCTCCATCGCGCCGACGGGGCGTGGGACATAGGGCACGGGATGTGCCGGATCGGAGACGTAGCTGTCGGAGCCGGCAGTCGAGGCGGTGCCGCCGATGTCGAGGCGGCCGTTCGCATCGGGCGACAGGCGCACGGCGGTCGTCGGCGACAACGGCCATGCATCGCCACTTTCCCAACGATTATCACCCGTGACGAAGGCATTCACCGGCGCGATCGTGGCCGGTGCGTCCTTGAGGTAGTGCGCGAGGAACGGACGCAGGATGTGTTCACGGAAGTAGCGCGATGTGTCGCTACCGAACTTCACCGCACCCAGGCTGCTGCCGTCGCGGATCTCCTGCCCATGGAACCAGGGGCCGACCGCGAGGAACAGGCGATGATCGGTGTCGTGCTCCTTCATGGCGTGGTACACGGCGAAGGCGCCGTAGATGTCCTCCTGGTCCCACTGGCTTGCCACCAGCATCGTGGGCACCGAGACCGGTTCGCGGGCAAGCGCCTTGTCCACGGCCTGATCTTGCCAGAAGGCATCGTAGGCCGGATGCTTGACGAGCTTGTTCCAGAAGCCGAGCTGCTCCATGCCGTAGCTCTTCGCGACCGCACCGGCCGACACGCCTTCAAGGAACAGCTGGTAGTCGTCCGCGTAGTTCGACCACCACTTCTCGGTGCTCTTGCGCGTGGACGTCTGCTGGTAGATGTAGAGCAGGTTCTGCTGGCGGAACGCGCCGTTGTGGAACCAGTCGTCACCACGCCAGCCATCCACCATGGGGTTCATCGGCACGGCGGCCTTCAGGGCCGGGTGCGGGTGCACGATCGCCATGAGCGGCTCGAAGCCGTCATAGGAGATGCCGGCGATGGCGACGCGGCCATTCGACTCGGGCACGTTCTTCACCAGCCAGTCGATGGTGTCGTAGGTATCCGTCGAATCGTCGACCGGCGTCGGGTTCTGCGGCCCACGTAGCGGGCGGTTCATCACGTAGTCGCCTTCCGAGCCGTACTTGCCGCGAATGTCCTGCACGACGCGGATGTAGCCATCCTCGACCAGCACGTCGGTGGCGAGATCGTCGTGGCTCAATGCCACGTCCAGCTTGCCGCTGTCGACGCCGCTGATCATCTCGGTCGCGTTGTACGGTGTGCGCGTGAAGACGATGCCGGCGTTCTTCGCGCCCTTGGGTACCACGATGACGGTATGCAGCTTCACGCCGTCGCGCATCGGGATCATGACATCGCGCACGTCGTAGTCGTAGGCGGTGCGTACGGGCGTGAAATGTTCGGGAATCTCGCTGGGCAGCGACGCGTAGGTGCCTTTCGCGGGCGGCTCGGCAACGACGGGCGTGGCTAGGGCGATGGCAAGCGCGGCGGTAACGAGCCGACGGCGCAAGAGGATGGACGGATTCAATGGAGGGTCCTGTGATGGCCGGATGGCCTGTAACCCCCTGGTTATATTATAACGCGGCAAGCTGAAACAAGACGCCTTGCAAGCGCAAGAACCTGTTCGTACAACAACGCTTGCTTCGTCCAACATGATCGCAAGCTTTTACGGCAACAGCGGAGGCCGAGGCCTCCGCTGTTGCCTCGTTTCACTGCTTCTCGCGGAAGTTCTCGATCACATCGAGCTGCGCATCCTCCACGCCCTTCGCACCCTTGATCTTGGCGAGCGCCGCCTGTGCGTCCGCGACTGAGGCATAGCGAATCAACGCGCTGCCATCCAGGTCGGAAGCCTGCACGACCTCACCGCCGGTCGTGGCGGCGAGCTTTCTCGATGTAGCCGCATCGTTGGCGAACACCTTCACGCGCGGCGCGACCACCACGGGCTGTCCCGATCGCGTATTCACCGCGACGCCGAACGCGTCGAGATTGCCATCGGCTGTCTTCGTGCTTGCCGCGCTACGAGACGTCGCCGCCCTTTGCGTGGCAACACCCGGCTGGCGCGGCACGATGACGAACGGCCCCACGCTGCCTAGCGCATCCGCGTTCTGGCTCTGCGTTCCACTGGAGCGATTCATCCTCGCGGAGGCCGCCGGCGCGGTACCCGAAGGCGCTGCACGCTGGATGCCCGCATCGGGGATGATCCGGAAGGTCGTGCTGCCGACGGTGAACTGCGGACCGGTCGCGGCTTTGTTCAACGCCTCCGAGTAGTCGTTCTGCGCATGCGCCGCCATGGCGGTGAACAGGCCCAGCGCGATGGCGAGTGCTGTCTTTTTCATCGGTTAGTGCCCCACGACGCGAAGGTTGAAGGCCTGCAGCTGGGCGCTGCCGGACGAGTCGTTCATGTCGAGCAGTTGCAGGGTCCAGGTACCCAACGCCGGTTCGTCGAGGAAGGCGTTGCTGGAGCTCAGGTCCACCGCGAAGCCGCCGGACGTGGCCGACAAGGTGGTGAATGCCGGCAGTACATAGCTCTTCGTGCCGCTGGGCGAGGTCAGGATCGCACGCAGGTTGCGCGGCGTCTTGTGCGTGGTGGTAAAGCCGAACTGCACCGCCTCGACCTTCATGCGCTTGGTCACGGCGACCGTGAGCTTGCTGTTCTGGCTGCCGATGCCCTCGATGGCGACCGGCTTGTCCGCCGTGGCGAGCCAGCCGGAATCCTGCAAGGCCGGCAGCGACTTGAAGTTGCGTGCCTTTTCCACGGCGGCCGAGGCATCCGCCAGGCCGAAGCCGTACCAGTTGCTGAAGTGATGGCCGGCGGCGTTGGTGATCCAGCCCGGGTCCTGCACGGCGCCCTTGTACACGGCCTTCGGCTGCAACGGATCGATCTGGCGGGCGGTAGTCGCGAGGATGTACTTCACGTCGCGCGCCGAGAGTTTCGGGTTCACGCCCAGCACCAGCGCCGTCACGCCGGCGACGGTCGGTGTGGCGGCGGACGTGCCGTTCATGCCGGCCCAGTAGTTGCAGGTCTTGTCGATGGTCGACTGGCTAGTGTCCAGCGCGTTGTCGACTTCACCGTTCGCGCGGTCCGCGTTGGAGCCCGCCGCGCACCCGGTGAGATCGGTAGTGACAATGGCCGGCTGGTAGAAGGTGGCCTTCGCCCAGTCGCCGATATTGGTCAGGTCCGGGTAGTACTTCTTCTGGAAGCCATACTCACCGCCAATGCCCGACACCCATACCGCCGAGCCCGGTGACGAATAGGAAGACCGTATGCCATCCGCGTTCACCGCCGCCACGACCGTCGTCGTGATGTAGTTGTTGGTGGGGTCGGTGTTCGCCAGCGAGCAACCGACGTTGATGGTCAGGCTGTCGGCAGCGCAGAGGTTGAAGCGGAAACCGAGGAAGCTGACGATGAGGGCGCTGAAGTTATTGCCCGCCGCCTTGAGGTAGACGCCACCCTTGCCGTTACGGGTAGACGACATCAGCTTTTCCCAGGACTTCGTTTCCGCGACGTTCACTGCCGGGAACGAACTCGTGCTGATGCCCCAGCTGTTATTGAACACCTGCGCGTCGCGCGCTTCCGGGCCGTTGCCCCACGAATAGCGGATATTGGTGTCCTGGTCGGTCTCGATGCCGTCGGCATCCGACGAGAGGAAGTTGAAACCCTTGAGCTTGGCTTCCGGTGCCACGCCACGGCCACCGACGCCATTCCAGCCCACCTCCGCGATGATGCCGGCAACGGAGGTGCCGTGTTCGCTATTGGGATTGGTGGGCGTGGGATCGTTGGAGCCGTCGACGAAGTTCTTCGAGCCGCCGATGACGACGTTGTCGAGAAGATCGGGATGGCGGATTTCCAGGCCGTCGTCGACGACCGCGACGATCACGCCAGTGCCGCGCACCTTCGCGTCATGCAGCGTGCCGATATCGAGGTCCACGCCCGGCACGGGGCGCGTATCCGCGAAGACTTTCTGTCCCTGGTTGCTCAGGTGCCATTGGTATCGGTACAGCGGATCGCTCTTGGCCTTTGCCGTCGCGGCCTTCGTGACCGCTACCGTGTTTTCCGTCGCATGGGCATGGACACTGACCATGCCGGCAGCCGCCATGGCGAGCAGCCATACCGATCGTTTCCGTATAAGCATCGCGTTGTTCCCCTCGAGGGTTGGTCGGGTTGATGCACACCTCACCTTGGGACAAGGCGGAATGCCTGTCCCATCCCTCTTTACAACGCGATGTCGCCTTGCTTACCTACCCGTGAAAACGTGACGGGGTTGGCGATTGAGCGTGCTGCATCGCACGAGCCGGCTCACTTCGGATGGGCGAGCGCGTAATCGATGGCCGCGCGCACCGCCACCGCCTGGGCCTCGTCGCACTGCTCCGGCGTGGCCTTGGGGCTATCCGGATACACCTCGGTGGTGGTCGTGTAATGCGCGCCGGTGATACCGGCGCAAAGACCAAGATCGTGCAACGGATACTCGATGACGCCGTGCGCCACCACCGGCGAACCGATGATCTCGCCCTGCTCGTCGGCCGGCGCGATATGGGTGACCTTCTCCACCTGCGCGATCACCGCCTGCTGGAATGCCGGCTGGCGATTGGCGGTGTCGTCGACCAGATAGAAACCATCGGGAATGCCGCCTGGCACGAAGGGCTTGCCATCGCGCGCGGCCAACGCCGGACGGAACTCGCTTTCGTCGGAGTCGGTCGTCTCGTGCAGGTCGATATGCAGCGCGAAGCGGCCCCGGTACGGCTTGACCAGCGCCATGAGGGCGGCCGACTCGCGTGCGGGGCTGCCTTCACGGAACGAACGATTCGGGTCGAGCGCGTCGTGATTCCAGCGCTGGATGCGTTCGTACGCCCAAGGGCTCACGCACGGAGCGATCAGCAGGTTGGCACGGCCCGCGAAGGCTTCGGCATAGATTTCGACGAAGCGTAGTGCGCCGTGCACGCCGCTGGTCTCGTATCCATGGACGCCGCCGGTGACCAGCACGCATGGCAGGTCATCATGCCAATGGCGGCTGCGGATGGCGAACAGGTCGTACGAGTCCAGCCCGTATTCGATATGACCGTAGCTGTGTACGTCGAAGCGCTCGCGCAGGGCCTCGATCTTCGGAAGCACTTCACCGGCATACAGGCGCTTGCGGGAGAGCGTCTCCCGCCACTGCGCAACCTCTTCCGGCCCCCAGGGCGTGCCGGGTTTACCGATGGACAGGGGCGTGGCTGCGGTCGCGGTCATGGCGTCGTTCGCTTCGTCGGGACGGGAGAACCACGCAATGTAACACCACCCCTGCCCGACTTCAGCCGCTCCGCCCGGACAACGCCGGGTCGCTCAGCGACGGATGCCCCGTTTCGAGGTGGCCCGCGAAGCGTCGCAGGAAGCGCGGGTCGGTGTCGCAGGTGGCGCTGAGGTCGTACCAGTGCTCACAGGACGCCAGGTTGCGAACGATCTCCAGCCGTGCGCCGGGAGCGAGCGGATAATGCGACGGCGAAGCCTCCGCGTAGTGGTTCGCCGTGAGAGTAATGGTGCAGGCGCGCTCACCCGGGTTCACCAGCAGAAGCTTCAGCTCGTCGGGTCGATGGCCGGCGACGATGCTCACCTCCGGCAGCGCCAGCGTGGCCTTGTCGGCAGCGGCGTCCGGCTGGCTGCCGCCGAACTGGCGGAAGAAGCCGTTGGGACCATGCACGGTCAGGTCGTAGGCGTTGCCGCTGTAGATGCTGGTCCAGTAATCGGAAAGCGACTTGCCAGCTTCCACCGTATAGGTCCACGGACCATCCGATCGCGATACGGACGAGACATGGAAGAACGCGCCCGTACCACCCGTGTTGCTGAAGTCGAGCCAGTAGCGGCCATTGTCGATATCGACTCGACCCGAGGCCTCCACCATGTAGGACAACGGCCGGGTACGTCGACGCCCGGGTTCCTGCTTCGGCAGGTGCTGCTCCGTCGGCGGCGTCGGGACGAAATCGGTGTGGTGCTGGCGGTCCGGCACATAGGACGTGGTGTCGGGCAGATGCGGTACGCCGCCTTCAGGGTGGGTGAAGTCGAAGGCACTGGTGAGGTCGCCGCAGATCGCGCGACGCCATGCCGAGATATTCGGCTCGTGCACGCCGAAGCGCTTCTCCAGGAAACGGATGATCGAGGTGTGGTCGAACACCTCCGAGCAGGCCCAGCCACCCTTGCTCCATGGCGAGATCACCAGCATCGGCACGCGCACGCCAAGGCCGTAGGCGCCCGACACGAAACCACCGCCTCCCGGGTAGATCTCGCCATCGATGCTGACGGTGGACAGGCCCTGCGATCGCGCGGCCGCCGGATACGGCGGGACGACATGGTCGAAGAACCCGTCGTTTTCGTCGTAAGTGATGAACAGGGCCGTCTTGCTCCAGACCTCCGGATTGGAGGTCAGCGCGTCCAGCACTTGGTCGATGTACCACGCGCCATAGTTGGCCGGCCAGCTCGGATGCTCGGTATAGGCTTCCGGCGACGCGATCCACGATACCTGCGGCAGGCGGCCCGACTGCACGTCGTTCTTCAGCAGCTCGAACAGCGATTGGCCGTCCGATGTCTTCGTTCCCGTACGGGCCTTTTCGTACAGCGGGTTGCCCGGCTGCGCGTTACGGTAGTTGTCGAAGTACAGCAACGAGTTGTCGCCGTAGTTGCCGATGTACGGATCGGACGTCCAGCCCCAGTGACCCGCGGCATCGAGACCCTGCCCCACGTCCTGGTAGATCTTCCAGGACACGCCGGCCTGCTCCAGGCGCTCGGGATACGTGGTCCACGAATAGCCCTTCTCGGCGTTGTCCAGCACCGGGCCGGCACCCTTGCCGTCGTTGCCGACGTAGCCGGTCCACATGTAGTAACGATTGGGATCGGTCGAGGACAGCAGCGAGCAATGGTAGGCGTCGCAGACCGTGAAGGCATTGGCCAGCGCGTAGTGGAACGGGATGTCCTCTCGCGTCAGGTAGGCCATGGTGGTCGTGCCCTTGCTCGGCACCCAACCGTCGTAGCGCCCCTGGTTCCAGGCGGCGTGCGTGTCGTTCCAGCCGTGCGGCAGGTCGACGATGAACTGCAGGCCGAGATCGTCGGCCACCGGGCGGAACGGCATGAGGTAGTCGTCGCTACCGGCCTTGACCGGCTGCTCCCACACGCTGCGATCGGCGCTCAACATGAAGGGGCGCGGGTCGCCAAAGCCGCGGACACCACGCAGGCTGCCGAAGTAGTGGTCGAACGAGCGGTTTTCCTGCATCAGGATCACCACATGCTCGATGTCGGCCAGCGTGCCGGTGCGCCTGGCCGCCGGCACGGAAAGCGCCCTGGCGATCGATGGCGGCAGGAGGCCCGAAGCCATGGCCGCGCCTGCGGCGCCGAGGGAGAGCTTGAGGAAGTTCCGGCGGCCGTTCTCGGTCATGGGGTTTCCGTGGGTGCGTGATGATCGGACCGGCTGGCCCTTCGGTCGCATTGTCGGGAGGGTGTATGACAATCGTGTTTGGAGCCCCGTGCATGGATCACGGATTTGTCGATTGGTTCCGTCGCCGGCATTAGACAATTGGCGAACTAGTCGGCGCCATGGGCGACGGATACGCTCCGCCCACCCTCCCCACGCCGGAATCGATTCCCATGAAAAAGAGCGCCATTCAACGTGCTTCCGTGTTTTCTGGTTTCATGCTGGTCGCGGCGCTCAGCGACCCGGCGGCAGCCGTGGTCCGCGTCGCGGTATCGCCCAAAGATGCCTCGCTTCCGGCCAACGGGCAACTGACCTTCTTTGCCGACGTCACCGGTGGCGCGTCCCGCGACGTGGTCTGGACGGTGAACGGCGTCCCCGGTGGCGCACCGGCCATCGGCACCATCGACGAGCATGGCGTGTACCAGGCACCCGCCGGCGAGCCGGGCAGCGTCAAGGTATCCGTCGCGGCCACCTCGAAGGCGGATCCATTGTCATCCGATACGACGACGATGTCCGTCGCCGCGCCGGTGGTGACCGGGGCCACCTACTACGTGGCGACCAACGGCAACGACGGCGGCGCCGGAAGCAGCGACGCGCCGTGGAAGACGATCCAGCATGCCGTGGATACGGTGCCGGCCGGATCGACGATTCAGGTGGCGGGCGGTGTGTACAACGAACGAGTGACCGTGGCCCGCTCCGGCTCGGCCTCGGCCGGCTTCATCACCGTCACGGCCGATCCGAACGACCCGGCCATTCTCGATGGCGAGGGGCGTGCGCCGGAGGGCTCGCCCGGCACCGTCGGCCTCATCACGCTCAACGACGTCAGCTACGTACGCATCCAGAACCTCGAGCTGAGGAACTTCGAGTCCACGGATGCCTCCACGTTTGCGCCGGCCGGTATCTATGTGCAGGGCTCAGGCAGCCATATCGAGCTTCGCGGCAACCATATCCACGACATCCGGACGACCGACGAGACCAAGGACGCCAACGCCTTCGGCCTGGCGGTCTACGGCACGGGACGCACCCCGATCAGCGACCTGATCATCGATGGAAACACCTTGCACGACCTCACGCTCGGGCAGAGCGAATCGCTGCCGATCAACGGCAACGTCACGCGCTGGCAGGTTACCCACAACACGATCTACCAGAACAACAACATCGGGATCGACGCCATCGGGCTGGAGACGACGGCGCCCGTGGACGACCAGGCCCGCAACGGCTGGATCGCCAGCAACGATATCCATGACGTCACCTCGGCAACCAACCCGACCTACGACAACACGCCCTCGGCGGGTGGCATCTATGTCGACGGTGGTACCCGCATCACCATCGAACGCAACAGCGTACGCGCGGCGGATATCGGTATCGAACTGGCCAGCGAGCACAAGGCCAAGATCTCCAGCCAAATCATCGTCAGGAACAACGTGATCCGGGACAGCGTCGTCACCGGCCTGTCGATGGGCGGCTACAAGAAGGCCGCGGGCGGCACGACGTCCTGCTCGGTGATCAACAACACCTTCTTCAACAACGACACCTCAGCCTCCGGTTCCGGCGAGTTGCAAATCCAGTACAACGCCAAGGACAACCTCGTCGCCAACAACATCTTCCAGGCCAATGCCCAGGGACTGTTCCTGAGCTACCAGCCCAAGGACAACACCACCCCGGCGTCGTTCGAGAACAACCTCTACTTCACCACGGCCGACAGCTCGGCGGTGAAATGGACATGGAAGGGTGTCGAGTACGTCGCGCTGGACCGTTTCCAGCGTGAAAGCAAGGCATCCGTGCGCGGACTGATGGCCGATCCGCGCTTCGTCAACACGGGCGACTATCCGCTGAAGATTGCGTCCGGCTCGCCTGCCGTCGCCTACGGAACCAACAAGGGCGCCGCGCTCCAGGGGCTGCTCGACCAGGCCGGATCGCCGCGCCTGTCGACCGACGGCAGCCTTGATGCCGGGGCATACCAGCACTGAAACGCATCGGTCATGGATGACCGATCCCTGCCCCCACGGGCCTTCACGACCCACGTCACAGTTCCCGCGACGACGCATCGTCAGATGCCGTCGTCCGGGATTCCATGACGTCAAATGTAATTGATAACGATTTTCATTTAGATATACTGCACGCCCCCAGAGCTAGCGGTCCCCAGACCATGCGCAGCCTTGTCGGCCTGCTCAACTCCGTGCCATCCCCCCTGCTTTGCGAGATGTTCGGTGCCGCCGGGTTCGATTTCGCGGTGCTGGATCTCGAACACCAGCTGGTGTCGCCCGACGATCTCCAGCACGCCATCCGCGCCTGTGAACTGGGTGGCTGCGAACCATGGGTTCGCGTGCCCGAGGTGGACGTGAAGCTGATCGGTCGCGTGCTCGATGCCGGTGCGAAGGGCATCGTGATCTCCCGCCTGGAAACCGCCGACGAAGCACGACGCGCCGTCGAGGCGGCGCATTTTCCGCCTCTGGGCCGGCGTGGCATCACCGGTGGCCGGGTGACGGGTTTCGGTCGCACCTCGCTCGAGGACTACATCGCTGCCACGCGCGATGGCATCCGCATCGTGCCCATGATCGAGAGCGCCGCGGGTGTCGACGCCCTGCCAGACATCCTCGCCGTGCCCGGCATCAGCGCCATCATGGAAGGTGCGCTCGACCTGGCGCTGGACATGGGTCTAGGTCCGCAGCCGATGCATGCCGACGTATGGGAGCGACTGCTTGCCATGGCCGCGCATTGCGACGCGGCCGGCATCCCGTTCTGTCCCAATCCCCGCACACCGCAGCAACGCGACCACTGGCTTGCCCGCGCACCGCGCTGGGTGCTTGCCGGCGAGGATCGCGGCCTGTTGCTGGGCGCGTTGCGCGCCCGTCGCCGTGAACTCGAACCGAGCGACGGCGCTCCCGCTTCCTGATTCGAATCCCGTCCTATGAGGTGAAAGTGGTCATGGATCTGCATCCGCTCGTCATTCTTGCCCATGTGCGCCACCCTGCCGTCACCGACGGTTTTCTTCCCGCCGCCCGACGCATGGGCCTGCCCGTGGTGATCCTCACGGATCATCGCCACGATCATCTGCGCTGGTTCGACGAACATCCCGACCATATGCCCGCGCGTATCGTGGAGTGCGATGTCTTCAACCCACTGGCGGCCATCGATGCGCTGCGCAGCGCGGGCATCCGCCCTCGTGCGGTGTTCACCAACAGCGATCACCTGCAATCATCCGCCGCACTGGTCGCGGAAGGCTTCGGCCTGCCCGGAAAGGACTGGCGCGTGTGCTACGCCGCCAAGAACAAAGCGGCCACGCGCGAGCGCCTGTTCGAACTAGGCCTTCCCACGCCGTGGTTCCACAGCCTGTCGCCAGGCGCCGGCGTGCCGCTGGACACACCCTGGCCGGTGGTCGCCAAGCCGCGCGAGGGCGTCGCAAGCATGGATGTCGCGCTATGCGCCGACGCATCTGCGCTGGAACGCTACCTCAAGGCATTCTGGCAACGCCATCCGGGGCGCAGCGTGCTGTTGGAGGCCTTCCTCGATGGTCCGCTCTTCACGCTGGAAACCCTCGGCGATGGCGAGCATGTCGAGGTGATCGGCGGTTTCGACGTGACCCTGTCCGAGCCGCCGCACTTCATCGAGCTGGAGGCGCGCTGGAACGGTCCTGCCGTGACGCAGGGACGCGACGAGGCGTTCGCGCAGGTGAAGGCTTTTGGCGCGACCTTCGGCATCTGCCATAGCGAGTTCATCCTCACTGCGCAGGGCCCCGTGCTGGTGGAGATCAACTACCGCAGCATCGGCGACGGACGCGAGTTCATGCTCGACCGCATGCATGGCGGCCACTGGTTCGAGACCTTGCTCCGTCCGCACCTGGGTGAATCGCTGGCCTTGCCCGAACGGCGACGCCACCACGCCCTGGTCCGCTACGTCGTCGCCACGCGCGAGGGCTGGCTGGCGAAGGCCGGCCGCGATGGCAGTGCGACGAATGAACGCTGGCATGCGGATTATCGGGCGCTGCGTCGCGAAGGCGACGAGATACGGTTGTCGCATTCCAACAAGGATTACCTCGGCATCCTCAACGTGGTGGCCGATGACGACGCCGCGCTGCGCTGCGCACTGGCCACCGTCCAGGAGCCCTTACGCTGGGACATCGTCGATCACGCGCCGGGAGTGGCCGCATGACCGCGCGCCCTCCCGTGGAAGCGGGCGACGCAGCCTACATCGTGCGCCGCATCGTGGATTGCTGCCTGCGCGAGAACCTGCGCGGACTGATCAGCCAGGGATGCATGGCGGTACCCGATGCCGTCGTGCTGCGCGCCTGGCCGCATGCCGCACCCGGCACATGGTGGGTGGTCGACCACCTACCCGGTGGTCGCGTCTGGTTACCCGTGGAGCGACGCGACTACATGCAGGCGCTGGGGGTCTCACACAATGGCTGGGTGCGCGAGACGAACGGCGATGTCCACTACGAAGACACTGCCGAGCGTTGGCTCTCGCTGCTCGGTGAAGGGCTGGATCACGAAACGTTCGCGTTGCATCGCGCCTACGCGGAGGAAGCGGCCTGCGCGACGGAGCACCGTACCTTGGCTCGCGAAGGCTACACCGCGGGTGCCGACCGCCTCGCCCAGGCGTTGAGCCATGACGATGCCATCGAGCGCGCCCTGCTCTGCGACCAGGTCGCGAGCCATCGCGATCATCCGTACTATCCGACGGCACGTGCCAAATCGGGTTTCTCGGAAGCTGACCTTCGCGATTACGCACCCGAGTTCGCCCCTACGTTCGACCTGCGCTGGCTCGCAGTACCGAACGACGCGCTGACCCTGACCACACAGCAGCCCGCGTTCTGGCCAACGATGGAGGACATCGGGCTCGATGCGTCGATGCGCGACACGCATGCCGCCATTCCCGTCCATCCGCTGACCTGGCGGCAGCTCGACGACTATGGTCTTCCTGCTGGCGTCGTGCGCGCCCCGCGCGCGTTCATGGCGGTGCGGCCAACGCTGTCCGTGCGCACCGTGGTGCCACTGGACCATCCTCGCCACCACGTGAAGCTGCCGCTGCTGATGCGCACCCTGGGCGCGCTCAACCTACGCCTCATCAAGCCGTCCACCATCTACGACGGCCACTGGTTCGAACGCGTGCTCCGCGCCATCGGATCGCATGACGCCGCGCTCGACGGACGCTACGCCCATGTGGACGAGTCGCATGGCGCACACGTGGAGGATGCCCGGCACCTGGCCTATATCGTCCGCACCTATCCGGCGCCGAACGACGAAACGATCCTGCCGGTGGCGGCGCTCTGCGCGCCCATGCCGGACGGGCGACCGCTCGCGCTGCATGTCGCCGACCGCTTCCATCACGGCGACGCGCTGGCCTGGTGGCAAGCCTACGTCTCGCTGCTGTGCGACGTGCATTTGCGCCTGTGGCTTGGCTACGGCATCGCGCTGGAGTCCAACCAACAGAACGCCGTGCTCTCCTATCGCCCCGGTGTCGCGCCGTCGCTGGTGATGAAGGACAACGACGCCGCGCGCGTACTGCCCGGGCGACTCTTTGCTCGCCTGCCCGCGCTTCGCGCCCTGGGCGAGCCACGCGACGCGCGTATCGTGGTGGACGAGGACGCGGCGTTGGGACGGATGTTCTGCACGATCACGCTGCAACTCTGCCTGCTCGCCGTTCTCGAAGGTGTCGCCGACGATCGGCCGGACCTCCGGCGCCCGTTCTACGCCACGCTGGTCGATACGCTGGAATCGACGCTCACGACGTTGGCCGGCGAAGGCATAGACATCGCTCCCGCGCGTGCCTTGCTCGATGCCGACGCGCTGCCGGTGAAATACCTGCTCAGCGCGGGAAGCCTGCTGAGCAAGCAGGCCACCGGCGCCGCCGACATCAACAAGTTCTACGGCCAGAGCGGCCCGAACTTCATGCACGATACCGCCCTGCGAGGTCGGGACTGATGCGTGTCATCGGTCCCGTCCTGACGGCCCACTACCTCGCGGCGTTCACCGCATTGGGCATGCCGGTGTTCATGCCGCGCGTGCTGGCGGAACTGGCACCGGGCGCGCCGACATGGCTGGCCGGTGCCCTCTATGTGCTACCTACGCTGTGTACCGCGCTGACCGCCACGACCTGGGGACGACTCGCCGATCGCTACGGCCGCCGTCTCTCGCTGTTGCGCGCGCAGGCCGGGCTCGCGTTGGGCTTCGCCCTGGCCGGGTTCGCGCCGAACATCGGATGGTTCGTGGTCGCCTTGGTGATCCAGGGCAGTTGCGGCGGCTCGCTGGCCGCCGCCAACGCCTACCTCTCGACGCAGTTCAGCAAGGAACCCGGTCGGGGGTCGCTTGCCCGTGCGCTGGACTGGACCCAGTTTTCGGCGCGGCTGGCAATGGTCACGGCACCCGCCCTGCTCGGCGTAGCGATGGCCTGGGGTGGTGCGCAGGAGTTGTATCGCTACCTTGCGCTCATGCCGCTCGTCGCCTTCGCGGTGACGCTCTGCCTGCCCAAGGACGACGTGCACGGCGATGCGCCCACGAAAGCGACGCCGACGGCCATTCCTAGCGCATGGCGCGATTGGCGTGGACTGCTCGGCGTGCAGTTTCTGTTCTGCTTCGCCATGGTTGTCACCTTCCCGTACTTCGTGCCGTACACGGAACACCTGGGCGTGGCGCACGACAGCGCCGCGGGCCTGCTTTACAGCCTGCCGCACCTGGTCTACCTCGTCGCCCTGCCGTGGTGGCGAGGCAGTGCGGCGGCACCCGAGCGTCCGCTGCTGCTCGGCTTGGCGCTGTTCTCGCTGGCCTGTGTCGCACAGGCGTCGCTGACGACACCTTTCTGGCTCGTCCCCGCGCGATGCCTTTACGGCGCCGGGATGCTGCTGGCCATCGGCGGCCTGAACCGTGCGCTGGGCGCGCGGGCGGGCGGTGGTCGTGCGGGCCATGTCTTCGGCCTGTTCGACGCCTGTGGCAAATGGGCCGGTGCGGTGGGCGGTGTCGCCGCCGGCGCGCTGGTCTCCCGCATCAGCCTCGCCGCTCCCTTCCTCGCGGCTTCGATCGCCGGCCTTGTCGCCGTGGCGGTCGCCGCCTTCGTCTTCCGTCCCCAGAAGAGGCAGCTCCATGTCCCCGCAAGCGATACGTGAACAGTGGCACCAGGCCCAGGCCGAATCGCAGGCGATAGCCTGCTGGCTCAACTGCTACCTCCGTGAGTTCGCCCTGCCGCGCGGTCTCGCGAACCTGGATTATCGCGGTCAGGACGCGCCCTCCGGACTGCTGCATGGCGAAGGACGCCTGCTGCGCATCGGCTTCACCGATGGTGGTCACGCGCTCTGTGTCCGCATCTCGCGCGGCAGCCGCCTCGGGCGCTGCGACTACGCCTCGGCTCCGTACCTGAAATCGCCGGGCGAACCCTGGCGTTGCGCCGACGCCGCGATGACCGTGCACTTCCTGCTGGAACGCCTCGCCCCCGAATGCGGCTTCAACGCGGAGCTGTTCGCGCAGACCATGAACAGCGTGGAGATCGCCCGCGAGATCCTCAGCCGTTCGCTGGATGCGCCGCTCTCCGACGACGCACTGCTGGACGCCGAGCAAGGCATGCTCTGGGGACACGCCCTGCATCCCACGCCGAAGAGTCGCGAAGGCCTGCCTGTGGCCACCGTCCTGGACGCGTCGCCGGAAGTCCGCGCCAGCGTGCCGCTGTACTGGTTCCGCATCGACCCGCGCCTGTTCCGCCAGCAGGGCCGCGATGTACGCGACACGTTGGAAGCCGCCGGCGGCGCACCGGACCTGTATCCCTGCCACCCCTGGGAAGCACCGCGCCTGCTCGCGCATCCGGCCATGCGCGCCGCCGTGGCGCAAGGCTGGATCGAACCCCTGGGGCCTCGCGGACGCGAGCTTTATCCCACATCGTCCGTCCGCACAATGTACCACCCGGACCTCGACTACTTCCTCAAGCTGTCGATCCACGTGCGCCTGACCAACTGCGTGCGCAAGAACGCCTGGTACGAGTTGGAAAGCGCGGTCGCGCTCACCGCCCTCCTGGCGCCCGCATGGCAGGACATCGGCCGCCATGTCCCGGGCTTCGATGTGATGGTGGAGCCTGCGGCGACGACGCTGGACTTCAGCGCGTTCTCCGACGACGCCGACGAGCTGCGCGACCTCACGGAAGGCTTCGGCATGCTCTATCGCGAGAACCTCTCGGCGCTGCACCGCAAGCGCTATCAACCGCAGGTAGCAGGCGCGCTGTTCACCACCGATCGCCAGGGCCGCAGCGTCTGCCGGGGCATGGTCGAACGTCTCGGCGGCCCGTACGATCATATGGCGCTGTGCTGGTTCGAGGCCTATGCGTCGATCCTGCTGGAAGGCAACTGGCTGGCGTTCTTCCAGCATGGCGCGATCCTCGAACCGCACTTGCAGAACACCGTCGTCGGTTTTGACCGCGGCATGCCCGCCAAGGTGTGGATCCGCGACCTGGAAGGCACCAAGCTCGTCGAACACCTGTGGTCGGACGACCGCCTCGACACGCTGACGCCGCGGGCACGCGCGTCCGTGCTCTATCCGGCCGAACTCGGCTGGAAGCGCGTCGCCTACTGCGCGCTGGTCAACAACCTCGCCGAAGCGATCTTCCACCTGTCCGGCGACGACGAAGCGCTGAAACAACGGATGTGGCAATCCATCGCCCATATCGCCGAGCGCTGGCAGGCCCGCCATGGTCGGCAGCCGCTGCTGCAAGGCCTGATCGACGGCGAGGCGCTACCCAGCAAGAACAACCTGCGCACCCGCCTGTTCAAGCGCGCCGATCGCGATTCGGACTACACCTATCTGCCCAGCCCGATCACGGCCACCGCCCACGCCCTGGTGGCCGCATGAACGTGGACGCATCGCTGCCACGCGTCCGCGAGGCGATCGCCGGACTACGCGCATCCGGTGCCGAACCCGTCTGTGCCTACGTATACGACCTCGATGCACTCGCCAGCCATGTGCGCTGGATGCGCGAACGACTGCCCGATGGCTGCGAGCTTTACTACGCCGCCAAGGCGAACGCGGATGAGCCGATCCTGCGTACCCTTGCGCCTTGGGTCGACGGTTTCGAGGCGGCCTCCGGCGGCGAATTGCGCTGGCTACGCCAATGCCAGCCGGGATATCCGCTCTTGTTCGGCGGCCCGGGCAAGCTCGACAGCGAACTCCTCGACGCATTGGCCCAGCCCGGATGCACGCTGCATGTGGAAAGCCTCGGCGAACTGCGTCGCGTAGCCCGGATCGCCGAGGCATCGAAACGGCCGGCATCCATCTTCCTGCGCATGAACATCGGCATCGAAGGCGTCGGCGATACGCGGCTGATGATGGGCGGCAAACCCACGCCGTTCGGCATGGATGAATCCGATCTCGCCGCCGCGTTGGCGATTGTCCGGCATCATGCGTCGTGGCTGTCGCTGGAAGGCTTCCACTTCCACCTCATGTCCCACCAGCGTGACGCGGCGGTGCAGTTGCGCCTCGTGCAGGCGTATCTGGATACGGTCCATCGCTGGCAAGACATCTATGGCATCACCGTCCAGACGGTAAACGCGGGCGGCGGCTTCGGCGTGGACTACGCCGATCCGTCGCGCTCCTTCGATTGGGCCACGTTCTGCGACGGCCTGCGGACGATGCTCGACGAGCGCAAGGAAACCCTGCGCCTGCGTTTCGAACCGGGCCGCTACGTGAGCGTCGCCTGCGGCTGGTATGTGATGGAAGTGCTCGACATCAAGCGAAGCCACGGCGAACTCTTCGCCGTGGCCCGCGGTGGCACGCATCATTTCCGCACACCACCCGCCCAAGGCCACGACCATCCCTTCGTGGTGCTGCGCGGTGACGCGACGCCGGACATCACCGAGGCAACGGTGACCCTCGTCGGCCAGCTATGCACCCCGAAGGATGTGCTGGCCCGGCAACAGCCCGTGCAGGCACTCGCGGTGGGCGACTGCCTCGCCTTCCCGCTCGCCGGCGCCTACGCCTGGAACATCTCCCACCAGAACTTCCTGATGCACCACCCCCCGACGATGCTCTACCTCCCCGTACGCTCGTCCGAAAGCGACACCCGCCGCCTCGTCGCCTGACGGGAGCGCGGCAATGTGCCGCCCCGCACGAGCGCCCGCGCGCTGGCATCATGCAAGACGTGGCATCGCAGGGTGTATAGGGACGTGAAAGCAGGACGGACATGGCGGCGCTGGTTTGGCTGGCTGGCCTTCGTGGCGGTCGGCCTGCTGTCGTTCGCGCCGCTGGTGTCCGAGCTTCGAGCCAGCGTCCTGGATGGCATTGCCATCGACGCCTGGTGCGAGGGCCACGACGGCCTCGTCCATCATCCGGACAAGGCGCATGCGGGGCTGCTCGATGCCTGCGGCTACTGCTCGTTCCTCGCGCATCATCCGGTGTTGCCGGGTCTTCCCGCGATCCTCATGCGCGCCCCCGCCGGATTACCGCCGGATCGGCTGCCGCTTCCCATCACGCCAAGGTTGTTCACGCCCTGGCTGCTCAATGTCGCTCCCCGAGGGCCACCCACCGGTACGCGCTGAACATCACGGACATGCCGCCCGGCGTGTCCTATCCGCCTGCCTGTGAGGAATCCCATGTCCCATCGCCTCTTCGCGGTGCGCGCCCCTGCGCGTGCCGGTTTCCGACTGTCACCCCTGTGCCTCGCCATCGCGTTCACCTCGCCGGCCATGGCCAGCGACGATCCCCCCACTGAATCGCTGACGCCGATCGTCGTGACGGCTCCCATGCAGACCAGCCCCCTTACGGTGGTCACCGATCCCAAAGCTCCTCGCCAACCGGTGCCGGCCAGCGATGGCGCCGATTTCCTGAAGTCGATTCCCGGCTTCTCGACGATCCGCAAGGGCGGCACCAACGGCGATCCGATCCTGCGCGGCATGAGCGGTTCGCGCCTGAACATCCTCGTGGACGGCGGCCAGATCGGCGGCGGTTGCCCCTCGCGCATGGACCCACCCACCTCGTACATCTCGCCACAGACCTTCGACAAGGTCACCGTGATCAAGGGGCCGCAGACGGTGATCTACGGGCCGGGCAATTCGGCCGGTACGGTGCTGTTCGAGCGCGAGTTCACTCGTTACACCACGCCTACCGTGTCGCTCGACGGGAACCTGCTCGGCGGATCGTGGGGACGCAACGACCAGTCGATCGATCTGCGCGGGGGCACCTCCACCGGCTACCTCGGCATCAGCGCCAACCACACACATTCGCAGGATTACGAGGACGGCGACGGCCGTCGCGTGCACTCCTACTACGACCGCTGGAACGCCGACGCGACCATCGGCTGGACGCCCGACGACGATACCCGGCTCGAACTGGTCGTCGGTCGCGGCGATGGCAAGGCCGCCTATGCGTTCAGTGGCATGGACGGTGCGCAGTTCCTGCGCGAGAGCGCCGGCCTGAAATTTATCCGCCAACGGCTGAGCGAACACTTCACCAAGCTGGAAGTACAGGCGTACATGAACTACGCCGACCACGTGATGGACAACTACACCCTGCGCCATCCCGATCCCGCGTCGATGATGCCGATGGCCATGGCAAGCGACGTGGCGCGTCGCACGGTCGGTGGACGTGTCGTGGGCACCTTCGACTGGGCGGGCTCCTTCTCCCTGGTGACCGGCGTCGACGGCTCGCGAAACACGCATACCGCGCGCAATGGCGGGCCGCCGAACGACATGATGCCCTACTACCGCTCGCTGCCTCGCGAGCGGGACGCACGCATGTCCACGGTCGGCGCCTTCGGCGAAGCCACCTGGCACGTCGCCGAACGCGAGCGTGTGATCGCCGGCCTGCGTTTCGATCGCGCGCAGGCACGTGGCTACGATCTTGCCGTCGCCCCGCAAGGTGGCATGCCGGGCATGGGCATGGCGATGGCGGCACCGGCCACCGTGGACGAGAGCCGCGCGTCCTGGCTGAAAGCCGGATTCATCCGCTATGAGCGCGATATTCGCAGCACCACGCTCTATGCCGGCATCGGCCATGTGGAACGCTTTCCGGACTATTGGGAACTGTTCGGCCAGCATGCCGCGAAGAACGTCGATGCGTTTAGTCGCACACGGCCGGAGCGGACGACACAGCTCGATGTCGGCGCGCAGTACCGGGCCGATCGGCTCCAGGCCTGGGTGTCGGCCTATGCCGGTGTGGTGGATGACTTCATCCTGCTGCGCTACGGCCAGGGCATGATGGACAGCGGGCGGGCCAGCAATATCCAGGCGCGCATCGCCGGTGGCGAAGCCGGTGCCGTCTACGCCTTGACACCGCACTGGAAGATCGACGGCACGCTCGCCTACGCCTGGGGTGAAAACCGCAGCGACGGTCGTCCCCTCCCGCAGATCCCACCGTTCGAAGCCCGCCTGGGACTCACGTACGACAGCGGCGACTGGTCGGTCGGCGGCCTATGGCGCGTGGCCGCCGCCCAGCATCGGGTCGCCATCGGCGACGGCAACATCGTCGGACAGGACCTCGGACCCACCGGCGGCTTCGGCGTGTTCTCGCTCAACGGCGGCTACCGCCTGTCAAAGCAGATGACGCTCAGCGCAGGTATCGACAACCTGCTCGACAAGACCTACGCCGAGCACGTCAATGCGGCGACGGTCGGTCTCGTCGGCTACGTGAACACGGTCCGGGTCAACGAACCCGGGCGCACGGCCTGGATGAAGTTGCAGGTGAACCTGTAGCCGCTCAGCCGTCCTTGCCGAGCCCGGTCTGCTGGAGGATCGTCAGCAACGCGCTGTCGATCCAGCGCCGGGCCAGGCTCTGCCGTTCGCCATCGATCCGTACGCTGGCGGCCCGCTCGGCCGGCAAGGGTTCGTCGAGGCCGTCACCCTCCACCAGCACGCGATACCACACGCCGGCAGGACGCAGCTCCTTCACCGGCTTGGTGGGATTGAGGGCGATGGGGCCGCCGTGGTTCTTCGCGAGCACCAGACTCGGCAGGCGTTCTACCGCGCCACCGTCCATCATCGACACATAGCCACGCAAGGGATGCAGGCTACCTTGAGGGTAGACGGTGACCTCGGCCCCATCGGCAAGTCGAGAACGATCCGCCTCGGACACCAGCACCTCGGCGCGCCAACGTGTGCCACCCACAACGGTCGCGATACGCGTGCCGGGTGACACCCAGCCGCCCTTGGCTAGCGTGGAGTCGATATCGCGGACGATGCCGTCCTCGCTGGCGATCAACTGCAGGCGCCCAAGTTCGGCGGCGCTCGCCTCGCCCTGCGCCGCATAGCGCTGGACCATACGGTCGGCGACGACCTGCTTCGCCACGCCGTCACGATCCAGCGCCACGGCGCCGCGCGCGGCCGACTCGTAGGCATCACGCAACGCGCTGGCCTTGTCGCCGTCGTCCTGCGGTGACGGCGCGGACAGCTCGAACATCACCTTGCCCGCACGCACACGCTCGCCTTCGACCACATGCACGCTATCGAGCTTCGCGGGGTATGGCGTGTACACGGCCTGCACATAGCCCGCCTCGACCACGCCATCGGCGGTGATCCGCGACGACCAGGGGACAAACAACACCACCGCCAGCGCGACCGGCACGATCAGCCGTCGGCGCACCGATTTCCAGCGAATCTCGTCTCGGCGTGCCCACCACACCTTGGTCTCATTGAGCATCGGCTTCACCACGAAGGTCACGATTTCCACCAGGAACAGGATCAGGCCCAGGGCCTTGAAGAAGGCGTGGTACACGACCACGGCGATGCCGACGAACAGGCTCAGGCGATAGACCCACGTCGCGAACGCGAACACCGTGAGGAACGCGGCGAAACGCGGCGAGACGGCATCGGGCCGGGGATCTTCCAGGCCCAGCAGGCAACGCCGCATCCAGCGCTTCGCCCAGCGCCCGGCGCGTTCGTGCAAGCCGGGATAGTCGAGGGCATCGGCGAGGATGAAATACCCGTCGAAGCGCATGAAGGGGCTGACGTTGACCAGCAGGGTCAGCACCCACGCGGTCGTGCCCAGGAAGAACAGCGCGTTGCGGAAGTTGCCATCGGGTGCGAAGGCCCAGAACAACGTGCACCATGCCGCGAGCACCAGCTCGGCGAGCACGCCGGCCGAGGCGATCGCGAGGCGGCGGCGCGAGCGTTCCAGCTTCCAGCTCTCGCCGGTGTCGGTATAGGCCATGGGCCACATCACCAGTAAGGCGATGCCCATATGCCCCACCCTCACCCCGTGGCGCGTCGCCACGAAGGCGTGACCCAATTCGTGCCAGCACTTGGACAGCACCAGCGCACCCGCGAAGGCGACAACGCCATCCCAGCTCATGGCGCCATGCAGGTTCGCCAGCACCGTATCCCATTGGCGCACGGCGAACATGATCCCGATCACCGCGGCCAGCAGCGTCGCGAGCAGGAAGCGCATGCCGAACATCGGGGCGACGAACGGCAAAGCCTTGCGCAGCAGGCGCTCAGGCCGGATCAGCGGAATCCGGATGAACAGGTAGTTCTGCAACAACCAGTGCAGGACCGAGGTCGGCGGCCGCAGCGACGTATCGCGGGTGAGCTGCTGTTGCTGGAGGAAACGGGCGAAGCCTGTGACATCCTCCGGCAGCGGCATCAGCGTCGTCTCCGCCGCCACCGCGTCGGCGATCCGCTCAGGGTCGGCCAGGTGCCAGCGGCGGAGCATCTCGAATTCCAGCCAGCCGATGCGGAAGAACTGGTTGCGCACCGGATCGGCGAGATGCCACGCGGGCGAGCCGTCGCGGTTGCGTCCCGCGACGTGTACGTCCAGTTCCTCGCGCAACGCCGGCCACGGAGCCGCCGGCATCGCCAGCGCCGGTCCGCTCACAGGCCGCACCAGGTCCGAAGCGTCGCCAGCGGGCGGCGCAGCAGCAGGTAGCCGAGCACGCTCCAGTCACCTGAAACACGCGCAGTGCCCTGCAAGCCGATACGTGCCCCCGCCGGTGCGCCGTCGACCGTGCCGCGCAGCAGATAGCTGGCCACGCCGTTCGGTGCCTCGACCGGCTGGTAGCCGGCATAGTCCAGGTGCGCATCGAACGGACTCAGCGGCGCGACCTTAAGGAAGACCTTCATCGCGGCGCCCTGACCGAGGTTGGTCGCCTCGCCCACCGGCGCCCAGGCGCGCACGCCCAGCGCATGCGGGTCGGCGAGCAGGCCGATGCGCTCGCCGGTCTGCACCGGATGCCCCGCCCATTCGTCGGGGTCCGAATAGACGAACACGCCGTCGGCGGGCGCACGGATGGCGAGCTTGTCCACCTCGCGCTGCAACGACGCCACGTCCACCTGGCGCTCGCGCCACTTGCCCTCGGCGAGACCGAGGTCGGCCTTGGCGTTCTGCGTCTCGATGGCCTGCTGCGCGGCTTGGTGCATCTCCACCGATGCCGTGGCGAGCTCCGCCTGGGCCACCGCGAGGCGATTGCGCAGGATCGTGTCATCCAGCTCAGCGAGCACGTCGCCGGCATGCACCGGTGTATTCGGCAGCACCACCATGCGATGGATCACGCCTTCGCGCGGCGAGGCGATGACCTGGCTGCGCGTGGAGATCACCTCGGCGGGCACCAGCGTGTATTCGCGTACGGGCAAGAGCATCGCGAGCAGGATCGCCGCACCCGCGTAACGCAGCTTCCTGCCGCTAATCAACGCCTTCCATCCGCGACGCCAGACGGATGGCCTGGCCACCAGCGACCACCAGGCAAAACCGTAGAGGCTGCCGAGCTGGAGCAACGCGTACTCCGCGCTGTCGGACGTTAGCGTCTGCGGCCAGGGCTGTTCCCTCGCCAGCAGCAGCACGGCGTTGACGGCACCTTCCGGCGACGTCAGCGGCAGCGCCCAGACGAAAGGCGGCAGCCATTCGTTCCAGCCGGCGGCCAGTTCTTCGTCGAGCATGCCCGGCGACAGCGGCAGCACGCGGGCGTTGGCCGGCAGGTTTTCGCAGCGCTTGGCGATGCGCGCCACCACGGCCGACAGCCAGAGGGCATACGGCGTGTTCGGATCGCTCTCCGCCAGGCCAGAGTGCGCGACCAGCTTCGGCGAACGTCCCGGCGATAGCTCCAGCAACGCCGCCTGGCGGTACTCCACGAGCGTGCGCGTGTCGTTGCACATCGTGAAGCCGAGTTCGGCGGCACGCGTCGCCGCTTCCACCTTTGCCGCGACCGCATAGAAGCGCAGCGAGGCGGTTGGCGGCACGGCGGCCTGCGGGTCCATGCCGTCAGCCATGGCCGGGGGACTTCGGCGCGCTGGCGCGGCCGCTCATGCCGGGCAGCACCTGGCTGGTGTCGCCCTGGAAGTCCGCCTCGATCTCCACTGTCTGGCTGACGGCGTCGACACGACCGCTGATGCGTGCAACCGACAGCGTGTACCGGGTGCCGGTCTCGTCCACGATTGCGTCCAGATGGGCTCCCGGCTTCAACCAGCCGATCCAGTTCGACGGTACGTTGAGGCGCGCCTTCGGCACGCCGCCGCCCACGAGATCGATCACTGGCGCACCCGCGGCGACGCCCTGTCCCTCCTTCACGTGCACGCGAGCCACGCGGCCTTCGAACGGTGCGACGAAACGGCACTGCGCAAGCTGCGCGTCGAAGATCCGCACCTGGCTACGCGTGCGATCGACATCGGCGGCGGTCAGTTCCACTTCCAGCGCGGCGGCGGATTGCAGGCCCTGCAACTTGGCCTTCGCCTCATAACGCAACTGGGCGGCGTTGTACTCCGCATTGGCGGCGGCGCGACGTGCCTCCAGGTCGCTGCAATCCAGCGAGGCGAGCACCTTGCCCGCCGCGACTCTATCGCCAAGCTGCACGTTGATGCGTGCGATGCGCCCGGGAACGACGGCCGAGAGCGGGCTCTCGCGGTTCGCCACGACGAGAAAGCGTACGGGAGCCTGAGTCGCGGGCGCCGGATCGGCGGCCGCGGCGGGCAGCGCGGTCGCCAGCAGGCCAAGCGCGAGGCTAAGACGGATCATGCGGATGCTCATGGCTTGGCGGTATCGGCCGTTTCGGGGGCGGCGGTCAGGCGACGAATGTCCGCCATGATCGACAGCGCGGCGGCTTCCGCGAGCGCGGCGACCGACCGGGTGGTGACTTCGTTCGGCACGAAGCTGAGGTAGCTGCGTTCGAGCAGTGGCTTACCGGCGGCGTCCTGCACCGTCATGTCCCACTGCGCACGCGTGGAGGTGCGGCCCGCTGCCGAGCTGAAACGCAATGCCATGGACAGGCCATCGGCACCGTCGCCCAGCGTCACGTGGTTGCCCGTCATCAGGTGGGCGAGCGCGCCGCGCACGGTGTCGCCTTCCACCTTCGCCGGCAGGCCGCTCACGCTGAAGCGCAGCGGACGCTCCACCTGCACGCCGTCCGCGATCTGCGAGAAGACCTGCTTCTCGCCGCCCACGAGGCTGTCCTGGATCGCCTTCGACAGCGTAGCGACGTCGCTGCCCGCGACCTGCTCCGGCATGAGGTCGATACCGACCGAGTTGAGCACGCGACCATAGGCCGACTGCGCGGCGGCATACGACGACGCTTCCTGGAAGCGCGAGACCATCGAACGGGCCTGCGTGCGCAGGGTTTCAAGCTCGCTGGTGAGCTGGTTGCCCGAGCCGGCCTTGGCCACGCTGGCGAGACGCTGGTCGACCTGCGCCGTTGCCTCGGCGAGGCGGTGGTCGTATACGGCGAGCTTGTAGCGCTCGACCGAAACGCGAACCTGGGTCAGCACGGCCATGCTGAGCGCCATGCGACGGGCGTCGTCCACCTTCATGCGCGCGTCGTTCGTGCGACGGATTGCCGGGATGCCAGCCAGGCGGAACAGGTTCATCGACATGCTGACGCCGCCCTGCGCCCAGCTTTCGTTGTACAGGTACTTGTTCGAATCGTGGCCGACGCCACCGAACAGGTTCAGGTTCGGGAATAGCGCCGCGATCTGCTTCTTCGTCTCGATGGCGTCGATGCGCGTCTTGTAGTCTTCCTCACGCAGTTCGGGACGCTGTTCCAGCGCGAGCTGTTCGAGCTGGTCGAGATCGCCCGGTACCTGCGAGAGCGGTGCCTCGCTGGCGTCGGCCAGTTCGAACCTGGTGCCCGGGGCCAGGTTCATCAGCGCGGCGAGTTCGCGACGGGCGAATTCCATTTCCTGGCGCTTCTGGTTGACCAGGGTCATCGCGTCCAGCAGCGCACGCTGGTATTCGAGGCCTTCGACCGGCGGCAGCACGCCGGCCCGCTCGGCCTCGCGGCTCTTCTCCAGGGCCGCCTGGATACCCTCGGCCAGTTGCTGCGACTCGCCCAGCAGGCGCTGCGCGCCGAGCGCACGCCAGTAGGCGTCGCGCACGTCCTGCACGATGTTCTGCAATACCTTGCGGCGACGTTCGTCGGTGACGTTCACGTCGTCCGCCTGCTGCTTGGCGCGGTAGTAGCTCAGCCCAAAGTCGAGCACGTCCCAGGACAGCGTGGCGTCGGCGAGGTAATGCACGCGCTCTTCCGAGGTGGACGGACGCAGGCTGACGATGCGGTCCTGGATGCCGATGCTGGTGCCGCCCGAGTCGTTGCTGCGCCAGCGGTAGCCGGCGTCGGTCATCAGCTTCGGCAGCATGTCCAGCTCGGACACGTCGAGCAGGCCACGCGACAGCGCGGTCTCCATCAGCTTCAGGCGGTAGTCGAGGTTGTACTTCAGCGCGCGCGCCATCGCCTCGGACAGCGTGATCGGGCCGTTGACCGGCTCCTGGTCCTTGTACATCGCCTGCTGGTCGTTCTTCACCCGCGTGGCGACCTCGTCGTGGGTCAGCGGACGGGGTTTCACCGCACCGCAACCGGCGAGGAAGACGGCGGCGGCAACGGCGGCCACCAGCGGAAGCGGCTTCAGGGCATGGAGATGGGACATGTCGATTCGATCCTCGTGGACGGTTCCGGCGGCGCAACGCGCCGCCGGTGCGCGATTAGTGATGGGTGGGCTTCGGGGTGGCGACCGGCGCGGGTACGCCATGGGCCAGCGAGGCGAGACGGGCGGACAGCGACGGCGCGCCCTGGGGCACGGCGTCCGGCTTGGGCAGCTTCACGGCGTGATGCGCAGGCTTTTCCGCGGTGTGACGCGTGCCCTCGTCGTGGCGTTGGGTTTCCGCGATGCGATTCGGTGCGAACGGCGTGAAGTCGTCCCAGAGCACGCGCGAACCCAGGCCGGCGTCACGCAGGGCGACACGGGACTGGCTGCGGACCTCCACCAGCAACTGCCGAGAGAACGCCACGCCGTCGTTCAGCACGAACTGCGCGTTGTCCGGATCCGGTGCGATCGCGGCGAGGTCTGCCTGGTGGCCTGCGCCGACGATGAAGCGACCGAGCTGCCAGCGCTGCGTATCGCGCTGCACGCCATCCACCGCCGGCAGGACGAACAGGCCCGGCTCGTAGCCCTGGCGGATGTCGCGGTCCGGATGCTGGTAGGCGATCGGGAAGATCTGATCGCCCCAGCGCGCCTGGATCGGCGGGGTCGCGCCACGGATGGTGATGACCAGGCGCGCCTGGCTGGTGTCGCCGTCCGCGTCGGTGATCGTATAGACGAACACTTCGCTCAGCGTGCGGCTCGCATCCAGCGAGGCGACCTTCGGATTGCGCGGGTCGACGTCGTAGGTGTAGCTGCCATCGGCATGCAGCGTCAGCGTGCCGTACTGGCCCTGGCTTGGGCCGCCAATCGCACCCGCATGGCCGAGGTTGTCCGAGGTGACGGCCGTGACGGGACCACCCTTGGCCGGGCCATCGGCCCCGATGCGGTCCGCGCCGTCGTGGCTCGCTCCCGTGCCGGTGAACACGTTGCCCGACGTGCTGCCCTGCGCCGCGTCGCGGTCGATGCTTGCCGCGTCGTCGTGGGCCAGCGGACGGTCGTTGACGATGTCCACCACGAGGTTGCCGGTGGCGCGACCGCCGCCTGCGTCGGTGACGGACAGCGCGATGGTATCTGTGCTGTGATCCGCGCCGGGCTGAGCTACCGCGCCGCCGAGCGTATACGTGTACGACAGCGTACCTTCCACCGTCACGCCGCCGACCGTCGCCGTCGTCGTGAAGCCGGTGAGCAGCAACGTACCCTGGCCGGTAACGACGGTCACCGGCGAACCCTTACCCAACGCATCCAGCTGCGCCGGCGTGAGCGTGACACCGCCGATGGTGACCGAGGCAAGACCATCCGGCGCGGAGATCACGATAGTGTCCGATGCGCTACGCGGTTGACCCGACGGACCATCCGGCGTGAGGCCGGATTCCCAGACCGTAGTATGGCCGGTAGTGTCCCTGCCCTCGCCCGGACCGTTGCCGTCATGCGGCACGATCGCGGGTGCGCCGTCCGTGTGACCGACGATGGTGATCGTCAACGTGGTGGTGCTGGTGTCGCCGTCGCCATCCACGATCGTGTAGCTATAGGTTTCGGTGAGCGTGTCGCCGTCCTTGAGTGCATTGACCTTCGGGTTGGCGTTGCCCAGCACATAGGTGTAGCTGCCATCGGCGTTGAGTGTGAGCGTGCCGTAGTCGCCGGCCACGCCGCTGCCGACGTTGCCATGCAGCGGTCCGCTCGCACCGCCATGCACCACACCGGCCACCGGGGTCGGGTTGGTGTCGGCGCCGATGCGATCGGCACCGGGGCCGCCCGTCACCACGTTGCCGCTCACCGGTGCGCCGTCCTCGTGCACGATTGCGGTGTCCGGGCGTGCCGTCGGCGTGTCGTCGACGATGTCGACCACCAGGCTGCCGGTCGAGCTGCCGCCGCCGGCATCCAGGACACTCAACGCGATCGTGTCGGTGCCACCGCCCGCGCGCGGTACGGCATGGTCGAGGGTGTAGGTGTAGCTGAGCGTGCCGGCGGTGGGCACACCACCCGTGCTCGCCGTCGGCTGGAAACCGGTCAGCACCAGCGTGCCATCCGGCGTGCGTACGGTGACCGGCTGCCCGCTGGCCAGCGTGGTGAGCTGCGCCAGGTCCAGCGTCACGCCGCCGACCACAATGCCGGCCAGCCCGTCATCTGCCGTGATGAGGATGTTGCCGCCGGTCGACTGGCTGCCGTCATGCTCGGCGAGGCCCGCCTCGACGACGGTCGCGTGCGCGTTCGCCGCACCGTTGCCGTCGACAGGCAGAATCGACGGCGTACCGTCGGTACGTCCATGGATGGTGATGGTCAGCGTCGTGGTGCTGGTGTCGCCATCGCCATCGACGATGGTGTAGCTGTAGGTTTCGGTCAGCGACTGACCGTCCTTCAGCGCATTGACCGTGGGGTTGGCGTTGTCCAGCACATAGCTATAGCTACCATCGGCGTTGAGGGTCAGCGTGCCGTAGTTGCCCACCACACCCGTTCCGACATGGCCGCTCAGCGGACCCGTGACGTTACCCGCCACCACGCCGGTGACCGGCGTCGGGTTGGCATCGGCGCCGACGCGGTCCGCACCCGGGCCACCCGTGACGACGTTGCCGCCGATGGACGGGCCGTCCTCGTCGATGTCAGCCGTGTCCGGACGGGCCGTCGGCCTGTCGTTGACGATGTTCACGACGAGGTTGCCGTTGGCGCTGCCACCACCCGCATCGTTCACGGTCAACGCGATCGTGTCGGTGCTGTGATCCACGCCCGGCTGATGGATGGCGCCATCCAGCGTATAGGTGTACGAGAGCGTGCCTTCGAGTACCGAGCCACCGACCACGCTGGTGGGCGTGAAATCGGTCAGCAGCAGCGTGCCGCGCGGCGTGACCACCGATACCGGCGTGCCGTTGCTCAACGCCGCCAGTTGCGCCGTGGTCAGCGTGACGCCACCGACGGTGACGGATGACAGCCCGTCCGGCGTCGAGATCGTGATCGTGTCGCTCGCCGTGCGGGATTCCCCCGTGGGGCTGTCGGGTGTCAGGCCCGACTCCCACACCGTGGCGTCGCCCCCCGTGTTCGTCCCGTTGCCAGGATGCGGCGTGACCGACGGCCCGCCATCGGTGTGGCCGTGGATGGTGATGGTCAGCGTCGTGGTGCTGGTGTCGCCATCGCCATCGACGATCGTGTAGCTGTAGGTCTCGGTCAGCGACTGACCGTCCTTGAGTGCATTGACCGTGGGGTTGGCATTGTCCAGCACGTAGCTGTAGCTGCCGTCTGCGTTGAGGGTCAGCGTGCCGTAGTTGCCCACCACGCCCGTTCCGACATGGCCGCTCAGCGGGCCCGCGACGTTACCCGCTACCACGCCGGTGACCGGCGTCGGGTTGGCATCGGCGCCGACGCGGTCCGCACCCGGGCCACCCGTGACGACGTTGCCGCCGATGGACGGACCGTCCTCGTCGATGTCCGCCGTATCCGGACGGGCCGTCGGCCTGTCGTTGACGATGTTCACCACGAGGTTGCCGTTGGCGCTGCCGCCACCCGCATCGTTGACGGTCAACGCGATCGTGTCGGTGCTGTGATCCACGCCCGGCTGATTGACGGAACCGCCCAGCGTATACGTATAGGTCAGCGTGCCTTCCAGCACCGCACCGCCCATCGTCGAGGTCGGCGTGAAACCGGTCAGCAGCAGCGTACCGCGCGGCGTGACCACCGACACCGGCGTGCCGTTGCTCAACGCCGCCAGTTGCGCCGTGGTCAGCGTGACGCCACCGACGGTGATCGAGGACAGGCCATCCGGTGCCGAAATCGCGATGGTGTCGGTCGCACGATGCGACTGGCCGGCCGGGCCATCGGGCGTCAGGCCCGATTCCCACACTGTGGTATGACCGGTCGTCTCCGTGCCGTTGCCTGCACCGTTGCCGTCGTGTGGTGTCACGGACGGCGTACCGTCGGTATGCCCGTGAATGGTGATGGTCAGCGTCGTGGTGCTGGTGTCGCCGTCGCCATCGACGATGGTGTAGCTGTAGGTTTCGGTGAGGAACTGGCCGTCCTTGAGCGCGTTGACCGTGGCGTTGGCGTTGTCCAGCACATAGCTGTAGCTACCGTCGGCGTTGAGCGTCAGCGTGCCGTAGTTGCCGACCACGCCCGCGCCCACGTGGCCGCTTAACGGACCCGCTACGTTGCCTGCCACCACACCGGTGACTGGTGTCGGGTTCGCATCTGCACCGACGCGATCCGCGCCCGGGCCACCGGTGACGACATTGCCGCCGATCGACGGGCCATCCTCGTCGATGTCCGCGGTATCCGGGCGTGCTGTCGGCGTGTCGTTGACGATGTCGACGACCAGGCTGCCGTTGGCGCTGCCACCGCCTGCGTCATCCACCCGCAGGGCGATCGTGTCGAGGCTATGCCCCGTGCCTCCCTGGCCGATGGCTCCACCCAGCGTGTACGTGTACGTCAGCGTGCCCTCCAGCACCGCACCGCCCATCGTCGAGGTCGGCGTGAAACCGGTCAGTTGCAGCGTGCCGTGCGGCGTGATTACCGTGACGGGGGTGCCACTGCTCAATGCCACCAGTTGGGCCGTCGTGAGCGTGACGCCACCCACGGTGACGGAGGTCAGCCCGTCCGGCGCCGAGATGGCGATGGTGTCGGTGGCACGGTTCGACTGGCCCGCCGGGCCGTCGGGCGTCAGGCCCGATTCCCACACCGTCGTATGCCCGGCCGAACCCGGGCCATTGCCGGCGCCGTTGCCGTCGTGTGGCGTCACGGACGGCGTACCGTCGGTATGCCCGTGGATGGTAATGGTCAGCGTCGTGGTGCTGGTGTCGCCGTCACCGTCGACGATGGTGTAGCTGTAGGTCTCGGTCAGGAACTGGCCGTCCTTCAGCGCGTTGACCACCGGCTTGCTGTTGTCCAGCACAGTAGGTGTAGCTGCCATCGGCGTTGAGGGTCAGCGTGCCGTAGTTACCGACCACGCCCGTGCCTACATGACCGCTCAGCGGACCGCTGACGGTGCCCACCGCCACGCCGGTGACCGGCGTCGGGTTCGCATCGGCGCCGACGCGATCGGCCCCCGGACCACCGGTGACGACGTTGCCGCCGATCGACGGGCCGTCCTCGTCGATGTCCGCGGTGTCCGGGCGTGCCGTCGGCGTGTCGTTGACGATGGTGACGTCGATCTTGCCGTTGTCCGTGACGCCGGCGCTGTCGCGCGTGGAGAAGGCGATCGATTCCACGCTGCTGGCAGCGGATTGCGCCACCGGCCCGTTGAGGCTGTAGTGATAGAGCAAGGTGCCGTGGCCGCCGTCCGCGCCGGGCACGTAGCCCGTGACGACCAGGGTGCCGTTGGCTGTCGTGAAGCTGCGATCGGCCAGGTCCACGTGGGCGATGTCGTTGAGCTGGGCGGCAGTCAACGTGATGTAGTGGCCTGCGCCATCGGCGGGCGAGCCGAGGGTCACGCTGGCCAGGTTGTTGAGCAGCGCGAAGGACTGCGCGCCATCCACGCCATCGCTGCCGTTGTGGTCCACCAGGCCGGCCTCGCTGACCTGGGTCCGGCTGTTCACCGTGACATCGATGATGCGCGTGGTCACCAGCGCGTTCGACGTGCCGCCCTCGCCATCCGCGTAACCGTACTCGTCGCCGATGGTGGTCGGATCGGCGCCCGCGTTGGCCGCCGCGTCATCATCCAGCGTCTGCCGGTTGGGACGGTCGCCATGGTTGCCGTTGTCGTTGACCGAGATCAGCACCTGGAACGTACCGTTCCACATGCCGTTGTTGTCACCCGCCGCCGCGGGCGGCAGCTTCACGCCCACGGCGTTGATCGTAGCCTCCACATCGCCGATCGTTCCGGTGATGGTGATCGTGCTGCGTCCCTGCGCGTCCGTGCCGAAGGTGTACGTCGCACCGCCGAAGTGTCCCGAAACACTCGTGGCCCCAGCGACATCGTGTACGTTGAAACCGCTCGGCAACGTGATCGTGGCGGTCACGGGCGCATCGCCGGCATCCGGATCAGACAGCCTCACGTTACCCAGCGTAAACAGCCCGGCGGCGCTTTCGTCCGCGACGTTCGGCCCGGTCACGCCGATGGCCGTGGGGTTGTTGATCGACGACGGGAACACCACGCGGAAGCCCAGGGCCACGTTCTGGGTGAGGCCCGTCGGTATCTTGGCGTATGGATCGACGACGGTGGTCGGCACGGCCTGCACGCCGCCAGCCGCCGCGGCGTTCTGCCCGCCGTTGGCGGCACCGGAACCGTCCAGTGCCCCCGTGGTGACGTCGCGCAGGCGATCGTCGGCGATCACTTCCACGTGATACGCCTGATCCACATTGGTCAGCGTACCGCCGATGGAGACCTGCAAGCCGGCCAGGTAGTCGTTGACCTGCTGGCGCGTGCCGCGGATCACCAGCGCGGAATCCGTACCGCTGTAGGTGCCGTCGACCGTCGCACCGGAGGTGCCTGCGGCGGACGAACCAAGCACGATATCGCCGTAGGCCGAGCGCGGCAGCGGGTTGCCGTTCGCATCGGCGATACGCACGGTGACCTGGAGGAAATCCTTCTCGCCGGCCGCGATGCCACCACCGTCGGTGTAGTCGACATCGCCGATGACGAAGCCACCGACCGGCGTGCTGCCGTTGAGGTAGACCGTTCCCGTTCCCACGGCGACGCTCGGCGGATCGTTCACCGGCACGATATCGATCGCGACCTGGATGTCTGCCGGGTTGTTGGAAACGCTGCCATCGCCGACGTCGCCACCGATCACCGAACCCGTATCGTCGAAATGCACGGTCAGGGTCACGTCGCCCGGTGCCGCGCCGTTGGTATCGTGGTTGACGTTGGCCGCGGTGCGGTACGTCAGGCCCAGCGTGGGGTCGTTGAGCAGCGCCTGGATGTCGCTGGCACGACCGGTGAGCACCAGCGTGCCGGTGTTGTCGCCACTGATGGTGACGGCACGGCTGCCCGCCGCGGCAGCGGTCGCGCTGGTCTGCGCACCGTTGCCGCCGATGCCGAGCACGCCGCTGGGCACGCTGAGGCGGATCGTCACCGGGGTGTCGAACGCCGCCGACTCCGGGTCGCTCACAACGAACGCGCCACCGATGGGCGTGGCCTGGTCCTCATATACCGTCGCGCCGCTCGGACCGCCGAGCGTGCCGGGTTCGTTGACGCTGGACGCACGGACGATGACCGTCGCGGCGCCAAGGTTGCCGTTCTTGTCCGGCACCGCGTCGCGGTACCAGTCGTAGTTGGTCGCATCGACGGCCGTCGTCGGCGTACCGGTGCCGGGCGTCGTGGACTGGTTGACGCTGCCGCCATTCGCGCCGCCGCTAAGCGCACCGGTGTTGTCGCGCAGGCGATCGTCCGCGATTACCTGTACCTGGTAGATGGCGTCACGATCGCTGCCGAAGGTGACCGTCAGCCCAGCCAGCGCCGCGTTGACCTGCGCGCGCGTGCCACTGAGCACGAGGTAGTCGTTGCTGCCGTTGTGACCGGCGCCGACCGTGGCGCCGCCACCGCTGGCGTAGCCGATGCTCACGCCACCCGCCGCCGCATACTCCGCCGCGCTGAATGCGCTGCCATCCGCGTGCAGCAGGCGCACGGTGACCTGCAGGTAATCCGTCTCACCCGGTCCCAGCGTGGCCAGGTCCGGATCGCCGACCGTGAAGCCCGGCACCGGGTTGTAGCGCGGGTCGGCGCTGTCGAGGTCGATCGGGCCATTGGGCGCCGTGACCGTCGGTGCATCGTTGGCCGGCGAGGTGTAGATCCAGAACTGGTTGCCCGCCTGCTCCTTGTCGCCGTCGGACACGGTGAAGGTGAAGCGGTCGTCCGGCGTACCGGGATAGGCCGTGCCGGTCGGCTCGGTACCGTCGTTGAGGTAGTAGATGCGCCCGGCAGTGACGTCCGCCTGCGTAAACGACGAGCCGACACCGAGGAAATGGAAGTTCACGCCATCGGTGGAGTACGCAATGCGGCCATGGCTCGGCCCACCCGTGATGGTGTACTGCACCTGTCGCGCCGAGCTGTCGGGATCGTAGGCCTGGAGCAGCGCGTCGGTGATGCGACCGAAATCGCCCTCCACCACCGTCAGCGGATTGTTGGCCGGCGCGCCACCGATGTTGTTCGGCGAGTCGGACGGCACTGCGGGGTCGGCCTGCGTCGGATCGCGCGCGATCTGCGGCGCATCGTTGACGTTGGTGATCTGGATGCCGACGGTGCCATCGTTGAGGGAACGTTCGCCCCAGCGATCCTGCGCCGCCACGGTGAAGCTGGTGCTGCGCACTTCCGAGCCGTTGCTCACGAAGCGCAGACCGGTGGTGGTCTTGTCGCCGGTGATGATGGACGCATCCAGCAGCGTGTTGGCCGTGACATCCAGCCAGGTGTGGCCACCGTCGGTCGAGTACTGGAGCTTGCCACCCGCCGGCAGGCTGGTGATCAGGAACTTCAGTGCCTTCGCGCCCGTGGCGTCGTTGTTATACGCGTAATTGGGATCGCCGTTGGGCAGCGTCGGCGAATTCTCCAGCCACGGCTCGCTCGTTGCGTCGTCGGGGTCGGTAATGCCGAGCTGGCCCTTGGTGATGTACGCGATATCGCCTTCGGCGATCACCGTGTTCGACGAACCGGTCACCACCGGCAGATCGTTCACCGGCGTCACGTAGATATCGAACGACGGCTTCCAGCTGTCCATCGTCGGCTGGCCGTTCACCGCCGTCACCAGGCCCGCCGACACCGCGAAGTTAGCCGTGGTGTGGAAATCCTCGCTATCGCCATCGTGCTGGAAGCGGATGCGACCCGCGTCGAGGTCGGCCTGGGTGAAGGTGCCGTACGTCGCGATATCGACCCAGGCGCTGCCGACCTGCTTCTGCAAGGTGCCCGCATGTCCCGTGCCGGCGCCGTCGCTGGTAAATCCAAGGAAGGTGTACACCACCTGCGACGGATCCACGCCCTGCGCGGTGTAGCTCAAGCCCGGCATCTTGGTGAAGTCGGTCGGCTGGCCGTTGGTGGTGGTGCCGTGCAGGACGATGCTGCCGCCTTCCGATACCGTGCCGATGGCCGCGCCGCTCGGATCGACGCCCGCATAGGTGGATCCATGCTCCACCGTGGTGACGTCGTGGTTCGGGAAGCTGCCGCCATTGCCCGCCGCGGTGGCGGCGAGGTCGATGACGAAGGTGAAGTCGCGCAGCGTATCCGTCGGCGTGCCACCCGTGTACTCGCCGCCGATGCGCGTGAACGTGCTGCCGTCAGGGTTCCAGCGCAGCGCCGTGGTGTTGTCCACCACCTGGAAATGGAACGTGTCCTGCTGGCCCGTCGCGGCGCCGGAGACCTGCACGTACTGCACGCGGCCATGGCGGATGTCGTCCATGGTGAACGTGGCGCCATCCAGCAGGCGCTCGCCGTTGAGCAGCAGGTAACCGTGGGTCAGTCCCTGCTGGCTGGTGACGAAGCTGATGTTCTGGTCGGGCGAATCCACGTCGGTCGCGCCGATCATGGTCGGCGTGAGCACCACGGAGTACGCGCCCGCGCTGCCGTTGCCGCCCGGCGTGACGCCCGCATGCAGGCTGCTGGTCGGGTCGAGCACGGGATCGTCGTCCACCGCATGCACGTCGAGCACGATCGTGCCGTCGGTGCTGGCCGGCACGCCCGTGCCGCCGCCCATGTCGGTGACGCGCACGCCGAAGCTGTCCTGCGTCACGCCATCCACGCCGTCGTTGGCGTACGTCAGCCGATTGCGGTCGGCGTAGTCGAAGCTCTGGCCGACGGTGACGGCGGTGCCGTTGAAGTACAGCGTGCCGTGCTGCGGCAGGCCCGTGATGGTGATGCGCAGCGCGGTATCCTGCGGATCGCCGCCGCTGTCCGCCACGATGTACTGGCCCACGTTGCCCGTATCGACCGCGTTCGAGGGCTGGCCTTCGTACACGATGCCCGTGCCGCCGATGGTCGGGGCCTGGTTGATGGCGTGGATCTCCAGCGTCACCTTCACCGTGGCGGAACGGTCGGTCGGCGTGGCGCCATCGTTCACCCGTGCGACGAAGCCATCGGCCGTGTCCTGGTCCGCGCCGGTTGCGGTGTGCACATAGGTCAGGCGACCGTCGATCACATCCTGCTGGGTGAATACCGAGCCCGCGCCGAGACGGTTGCCGTCGAGGGCGAGATAGCCGTAGCGCGGCAGGTCCGTAACGCTGTAGACGATCTGCTCGGGCGTCTGCGTGCCGGCGGCTACCTCAGGGTCGATCGCCACGAGGGTCTCGGTGCCGATCACCGTCACGCTCGGGCCGCCGTTGGCGCCGACCTCGTCCACCGTCTTCGTGGCGTCGGCCACCGAGACGGGGTCGTTCGACGGCGTGATCGTCACGTCGAGCGAGTGGCTCCCGGAATGCGAGGCCGAGTCGGTTACGTTCACGTCGATGGTCGTGCGCGCGGCGGTGTTGCCCAGCTCCACGTCGGCGGCGACGAAGGTCAGCTGGTTCAGCCACGCGGTCGCGTCGGCGACGCTGCCGGTGAAACGGTAGCCGCCGGTCACCGTCGTGGCCGGCGTACCCGTGACGAGGCTGCCCTTCGTGGTGTCGGACACGGTGGCCGTCACCGTCACGGTGCCGCTGCCGTCGATGGTCCAGCCGCTGAGCGTGCCGCGATCGGCGCCGGCCGCGTTGAGCGTGCTCGGCTCCGCCACGTTCAGTCCGGTGGCCGACGTGGTCACTCCCATGCCGCCCGCCGCCGCGGCCAGTTCGATGCGCGGCGCCGCCAGCGCCGCCGCATGGCCCGGCTGCTCGGTGGCGGCACTACGGAAGGCGCTCGTATCGTGGCCCGCGTCGGACGGATCGGCGTGGTGGCTGTTCGCCTCCGTCAGCGCCGCGCCGTCGTACATCTGGCGGGGTTCCAGCGCGTAACGGTGGGAACGCGGACGGAAGACGTGCGGATACCTGGTCCCGGTCATGGGAGCGCCCCTGTGCTGAACATGCCCACGAAGCCACCCGCGCGTGGGGCGCAGGGGGCGATCGCGGGCAAAGTCGTTTCATAGTTGTGACACCCGTCACAACGGCGGGCGGCATCCTATGTGTAGGAGACGTGTAGAAGAAGGTAGCCAGGCAGGAACTTGCGTCATGCCACGCATGACAGACAGGCGCCCGGGCAAAAGCCCGGACCACGTCCGGGGCTCACTCGGCCGGGGTGATCTTTGCCAGAGGGGAACGGGCCAGCGACCCAATCAGGGTCAAAAAATGACCGGCATCGACCGGTTTGAGCAGTTCGGCATCGAAGGCGAGCCCCTCCGGCGGCCGCGACGGGCGTGACGAGAGCAGCATTACCGGCAGGCCGGGCCACTCGCGACGGACCTCCGCCAGCCACGTCCACGCCGTCGACTCCGTCGTGACGACCAGGTCGGGCACTTCCTCTTGCATGCGCGCCGAGGCACGGATGCCATCCTCCACCGCCGATGTCACGAAGCCGAAGCCATCAAGCAGGTCGCACAGCATGTCGCGCTTGTCTGCCTGGCCTTCCACCACGAGGATGGCGCGCCCTTCCCCATCGCCGTCCCACGACACCTCGCCCGGAGTGAACACGGACTCGACATCCGCTTCGACGGCCAGCGGCAGCACGAGGTCGAACGCGAAGACCGTACCGCCCTCCGGTCCGGCAGCCGCGTCGAGATGGCTGTCCATCTTCGCCAGCAACTGACTGACGATGGACAAGCCCAGTCCATGGCCTTCGTGCCGGCCGACATTGCCGCCACGGGCGAAGGGATGCGCAAGCCGATCGGACACATCGGGATCGAGGCCGATGCCGCTGTCCTGCACCGCGATATGCAGGTGTACCCGCGCCGCATCGATGGATGCCACCGCCACCCGGAAGTCCACGCGGCCGTCATGGGTGAACTTGGCTGCGTTGCCCAGCACGTTGAGCAACACCTGGCGCAGGCGATGGAAATCCGCCACGACGACGGCGGGTAGTTCGTCGCCATACACGAAGCCCAACTGGTTGCGCTGGCGTTCCGCCAGCAGGCTGGCGCTCTCGGCCACCTCGTGCAGGAATCCATGCAGATAACCCGCGACGGGCTCCAGCTCCAGTTCCACGAGTTCGCCGCGGGAGAACTCCAGCAACTCGTCGATCAGGCTCATCTGCTGGCGGACATGCCGCTCGATGAGTTGCGGATGATCGCGGTCGCCCCATCCCGCACGCCACTGCCGCACGCTGTCGAGAATGGCACCCAGCGGCGAACGCAGGTCATGGCCGATATGGGCCAGCAGCATGCTGCGCGTACGCAGGGACTGCTGCAGTTCGGCGGTGCGCTCGGCCACCATGCCCTCCAGTCGACGCGCATGGTGAATCAGCACGGCCACACGCCAACGCCAGGCGAGCACCACGAGACCGACGACGAGCAAGGCCGCGCCCATCGCGACCCACGGCGAAAACCACCACGGCGGCGCGATGCGCAAGGTGCGGGTGACCGTTTCCGAGATCGTCCGACGATGCACGTCCACCGCCTGCACGTCGAAGCGATAGCTGCCGGACGGCAACGCGGCGTAACGCACCTCGGCCTGGCTCGTCTCCACCCAGTCCTGGTCCACGCCGGACAATCGATAGCGGAAGCGCACCGGATTGCCGGCACTGTTGCCGATCACACCGAAGCGCATCACCAGCGCGGCACCATGCTCGAAAGGTGCGGAAAACGCGCCGGGGCCGGCATCGAGATCGCCGTAATGCATCGACACGACACGAGGCGTCAATACGCGCGAGGCGAGCAACTGCGCAGGCTTGAGTACATGGGTAAGGCCCACGGGCGCGCCGATCCAGACGGTGCCGTCGTCGTCGGCCAGGAAGGCGCCATGGTTGGTCTCGTCCCATAGCAGGCCGTCACGGGCGGACAAGCGCGTCCAGTGGCCATCGTGCAGCACGTCCACGCCGTTGCCGCCACCGGCCCACAGACGCCCATCGCGATCGGGACGCAGGAAATAGAACCGCGTATCCGCCAGGAGCGGATCGTCCACCGTCTCGACATCCACCGCATCGGCGTCGGTGACCCGACCAACGAACAAGCCGGGCTGCAAGGCACTGAGCCAGAGCCGGCCATCCGGCGTGACGGTGACGTTCTCGTACCCGCCCAGCGCCTCCTCGGGCTGAACCGCCACCTTCGCCCAGCCACGGGCATTGTTCCGATACAGGCCCGTGCTGCACGCCAGCCATAGGCGGCCCTGCGGGTCCTCCGCCATGTCCGAGCACATCGTGGAGGGCACAAGATCGGGCGCCACGCGCGTCGCATCGCCATGCTCGGGATCGATGGCGTAAGGGCCGCCCAGCGTATAGACCCAGATCCGCCCCTCGCGGTCCAGCAAGGCGCCACGGATCAGGTAAGGCAGCGTGGCCATCGGCTCGGTACGACCGGTATCCGGCCGATAGCGAACGACACGGCCGTCGAACAGGAAGTACCAGGGACGCCCTTGCCGATCGACAAGCACCGCGTGCGCCTGGTTCGGTGCCGCCACGTCCAGTGGCCAGCGGTGGGCGCGACCGGCGGACGGCACGATCACTTCGCCACCCGATTCGCTCGCGACCCAGATGGACTGGCGATCCGCCCTGGCGATCGACCAGATCAGGCTGTCGTTGAGCCCCTGCGCCGCGGTCCAGTTTTCCACGGCATCGGCGCTGTTCCAGTAGAGGACCCCGCGACCGTAGGTACCCATCCAGACCATGCCGTCGCGATCGGCCATCAGCACGGACACGCCCACGCCGGGCAACCCGTTGCCGGTGTCGAAGCGTTCCCAGCGCGTACCGTCCCAGCGCCCCAGGCCCGTGTCGCTACGAGTGAGGATGCGTCCTTCATGGTCCTCGATCAGGTCGAGGCTCGACGCGGCCACGCGCGCGTGGCCATCGGGCATGTCGCGCGACTCGAAGGCCTCCGCGCCGGGCGCCAGGCGCCGGATGCTGTGGATACCGCGGACCCAGAGGCTGCCATCGCGTGCGTGGAGAAAACCCAGCCAGCGATCCAACGGTACGCCGCGCTCCGCGCCATAGCGTGTCAGCTTTCCCGCCGCGAAACGGCACAACGCGTCGCCGCACCCGAACCAAGTGACGCCATCGCGATGGAACACCGCGGAGACCTGATCCAGCCCGCGCTCGCGTCGCACGAACGCTTCGTCGAACATCGGAGCCGCCTGCCATGCGTTGCCCGCGTCGCGGCGCAGATGCAGCAAGCGATGCCCACTGAGCACGAACATGCCGCCGTCCTCGTCGACGGCCAGGGTCTGCCCTCGATCGGCGAGCAACAGGTGCCCTTGCGGGCGTACCCACTGGAAACGGCCTTCGCGATCGCGTCGCTGGATGCCCGCGCGCGAGGCCACCCACAGATGGGCCGTGCTGTCCTCGGCGAAAGCGATCACCTCGGAGGTCTGGAAACCATCGTCGGCGCCCACGGCCGTGAAACCCACGCCGTCGAAGCGATACAGGCCCTTCTCCGTTCCCGCCCAGACGAACCCGTCGCGGTCCTGCACCATGCGCACGATCGACAGGCTGGTAAGTCCGTTGGATTGGTCATAGGCCGTCAACGGCAACTGCACGGCCGCGCAGGCCATCCACGACCACAGGCAGAGCACGAGGCCGAGCCATCGCCAGCGTGCGGCCAAGAGCCGCTCAGGCCTCATGGGTCTCCTGGCGCGACGCCTTGCGGTACTGACTCGGCGTGACGCCGACGCGTTCGCGGAACGCCGTGGTGAAATTGCAGGCGCTGCGGAAACCGATGTGTTCGGCGATCTCCTGCATGCCCAGCGTCGTATCGGCCAGCAGCTCGCGGCCACGGCGCAGGCGCTCCTCGCGGATCCACGCGAACACCGTCATGCCCAACTGCTGGCGGAAGATCGTCGACAGCCGCTTGTCGTAAGTACCGACATCGGCCGCAATCTCCTCCAGCGAGAACGCCTCGCCCAGCCGCCGGCCGATCAGCCGCATCGCCGCGCGCAGCACGACCTCGTCCGGCGAGACCGCCGTGGATTCCTCATGCGCGCGCGCCGGTGCCTCGTGACGCTGAGCGAGTCGGAGGTGGATGCGCACGCGTGCCAGCAGTTCCCCGGGTGAGCAGGTTTTCAGGATGTAGTCCACGCCACCATGCGTCAGCCCTTCCAGCCGTTCGCCCGGCGAATCCGCCGAGGTGAGAAACAGGATCGGGCATTGGCGTTCGGGCGGAAGCTCCTGCAATAGCCGGCACAACGCGAAGCCGTCCATGCCGGGCATGCGCACGTCGAGCAGGATCAGGTCCGGCGCGAGCAACTGCGCGCGCTCATAGCCCTGACGCCCGTTCGTGGCCTGGCTTACCCGCCAGCGTTCCGCGTGCATGGCGTGCAGCAACGCGCGGATATCTTCCGGCGTATCGTCGATGACCAGTATGTGTGGCGAGTCCAGCGTGGACACGGAATTCCCCCTTCCGAATCGCCGGTCCCCGACCGGCGCGGCGATTATAGGCCGTTACGCCAATCATTCCCCTGCGACAAAAGTACCCTCCCCCCGCGCAAAGGAATAACCCCTGTTACGTCGTTAGAATGCACGACACCGGACCGCGCCATCGTCATGCACGCCATGACGATGCGTCACGCCCGGCAGGTTTTTCCAGGCAGGTGGGGCATGGATCGTATCAATAATCTCAGCGACCTCTACCTGTTCGTACAGGTGGTCGACGCCGGCGGCTTTTCCGCCGCCGCAGGGCGCATAAACACGACACGGTCGCTCCTGAGCCGCCGCATCATCGGGCTGGAGCAGCGCCTCGGCGTGCGCCTCCTGCACCGCAACGCTCGCCAGTTTGCGATCACCGCGGTCGGCGAGGAGGTCTATCGGCATGCCGCGCTGATGTGCGCCGCCGCCATGGCCGCCGAACAGGCCGCGACGGTCGCCAGCACCCCGAACGGCCTCGTGCGCGTGGAAGCCCAGGGCTGGCTGGCCACCATCGTCTCGGGTTGGCTGCCCGCGTTCGCCGCCACGCATCCACGCATCCGCCTGCGCATGGGGTCCGGCCGTAGCGACGTGAGCGCGCTGTTGCGCCAACAGCTGGACGTGGTGCTGGCCGAACGCAAGACGCTGCCCGACAGCACCGACATCGTGGCGCGCGACCTTGGCGAGATGCGCATGGTGACGGTCGCCTCGCCCGAGTGCCTCGAACGCACCGGCCTGCCTTCCGATCCCTGGCAGTTGCAGGACGGCCATTGCGTTGCCCTGGCGATCCACGACACCACGGTGCCATGGAGCCTGTCCGGTCGTGCGTCATGGCGACCGCGCGCGCGCATGACCTGCGGTGATCCCGCCGCCCTGCTCGCCGCCGTACGTTCCGGCGTGGGCATCGCGCAAATGCCGTTGCCGTTATGCCAGGACGACCTGGCCGAGGGCCGGCTGGTGACGGTGCTCGACAGCCACGAACCGGCACCGGTGGCCTTGCAGGCGTTGACCATGTCCGGCCGCGTCGTCACCGAGGCCACTATCCATCTCATCCGCTTCGTGCAGCAACGCTTTGCCTCCCTGGGGAGGCAAAGCGCGCTGGAACACGGCGTGGCTCGCCGTGCCTGAGGACACTCAGGGGCCGAAGTACGAGGCGATCTGCGAGTAGACGCCGCCGAAATCGGAGAAGTAGTCGTTCTTGTTGGCGCTGGACGCGCTGCAGCTCGACGGACCACCGAACAGGCCGCCACGCAGCTGGTAGCTGCCATCGGTCGCGATGGTCAGCAGGCCCGAACCCGACGAACCGCCTTCGGTGACGCTCGAGGTCCAGTTGACCTTGGTCATGTGCGTGCGGCTGCTGTAGTTGGCGTTGACCGCGCCGACCGTACCCAGCGAATACTTCTTCGCATCGCCCGCCGGATGATGGATATCCGTGGTGGACGAGTTATTGGCGATCGATGTGGAGTTCCAGCCCTGGTAGAACACGCCAGCCGGCGGGGTCTTCTTCAGTTCCAGTAGCAGGGTGTCGCGCGAGGCGTCACGATGCAGCAAGGTCGCACCACCGGTCAGCACGGTAACCGCGCTGTTGATGGTCGACGCCGAGCCGTGGCACTGCGTGGTGTTGTAGAACCAGATCGTCTGCAACGAGCTGGCCGTGGTCTGGTCCGCGATGCAGTGGGCGGCCGACCAGAACAGCTGGCGCTTGGGCGAGTTGCTGTTGTTGAGCAGCGTGCCCGTGCAGATGTAGCTGCCGCCATCCGACGAATCGGTGAACAGCATCTTGGCGACGGCCTTCGTGGCGTTGTCGTAGGCGGCCTTGCCCGAGTTGGTGCTGCACACCACGTCGTTCTCGCAGCTGCCGCTGCTGCCGAAGCCATCGCTGTAGCCGGCCTTGTACGGCGAGGCGCCGAAGTACGACACCTGCGGCACGCTCAGGTGAAAATCACCGGGGTGGCTGTCACGCGGCAGCACCAGCTCGACCGTGAGCGAATCGCCTTCCACCGCCGGCGTCCAGTACGACTGGCCCGGTGTGAAGTCCTTGCCTGTTGCCTCGAACACGTTCGCACCCGAGCCGACGAAATGCAGCACCACGCCGTCCGGCACGCGACCGCCGTTCGCTTCCAGGCGAATCGCGGCACGCAGGCCACCCGCGCCGCTGGACGCGACGGGGAACTGCGCGACATGGCGACCATCGGGCAGGTCCACCCAGTTGAGGCCGGCGAGGTCAATATCCGGGCTGGTGTTCTTCAGGCCAAGCCCGACCTGGAGCGGTACGCCCTGCTCGCGCTGGAGCGAGGCGGTGCGAGCGCTGGCCAGCGTGCGCGTGTCGGGCGCGGCGACCTGCACGCGCACCGACGACGGCAGCGCGCGCGGATTGGCGAGCTGTGCCTGGCCGATGCTGGCCGGGTTGGCCTGCTCGATGGCGACATCGCCGGCCATTTCGGTGAGCTTGGCGCCGGCGGTCTGCGCGGCGACCACGCTGGCACCGAGGCCGAGCGCGAGACCCAGGCACACGCTAAGGAACGTCTTCTTACGCATTGGTTTACCCCATGGCGTTCGTTGAAGGATCGTTGGCGGGCCCTTTGCCCCTACCCGCCTGTGATGCAACGTGTTGTCGCCCGCCACCCCACCCCACAAAAACGGCAGGGAACGCGCCACCCATGAACCCCGTCACGTTTCCGGCAACGGACGGGCGATTTGGCGCCGCCACCGCTTCCTGGGGGATAATCGGCGGCCCACCCGCTTTCGAGTCCCCTCCGTGCCCCACTATTCCGGTCCCCTGCTCACCTCGGACATCGCCACCGCGCTGCTCACCGCGCGCGATACGGGCGATACCACGTGGTCGGGCTCGATGGACCTGGGGCGCGGTACCGGCACGGCGTTCCTCGGCGTGGATACTTGGCGCTGGAACGACGTGGACTACCCGTATCCCGAGGGCCTCAAGGACCGCACGGTCTACTACTGGGACGGCGAAGACTTCGACCGCGCCGCGCGCTTCTCCGGCTCACTCATCAAGCTGGTGCCCACCGAATGGGGCGTGCCCACCTTCGAGATCGACGGCATCAAGATGCTGCCCACCTCGAAGGAATCGCCGCTGGACGACGCACGCCGCAAGGTCGCCCTCGTGCAACCCGCCGGCAAGGTCGTGCTCGATACCTGCGGCGGCATGGGCTACTTCGCCGCCTGCTGCCTCGATGCGGGCGCATCGCGCATCGTTTCGTTCGAGAAGAATCCGGACGTGATGTGGCTGCGCACGATCAATCCGTGGTCACCCGATCCCGAAGCCGCGTCGAGCGGCGGGCGTCTCGATTTCACCCGCGCCGATGTCTCCGAAGCCATTCGCGAGATCGCCGACACCTCGGTAGACGCCGTGCTGCACGATCCGCCGCGCTTCGGCATTGCCGGTGAACTCTATGCACAATCGTTCTACGACCAGCTCGCTCGCGTGCTGCGTCGCGGCGGGAAACTGTTCCACTACACCGGCAGCCCCAACAAGCTCACCAGCGGCCGTGATGTGCCGCGTGAGGTCTCGCGACGATTGGAGAAATCGGGTTTCGTCGCCGAGTTGGCGCTGGATGGCGTGTTCGCACGAAAGCGCTAAGTGTGGTCGAACACGAGCGAAGAACGACAACCTCTCACTCGTCGTTCCTGCGAACGCAGGAACCCAGCGCCTCGGTTCGCCAGCACGGCGACAACGCACCATCGGCCTTGTGTAGGTGACGCACCCGTAAAAACCGGCTGCATCGCACTGGGTTCCAGCGTGCGCTGGAACGACGAGACAAACACCTACCGTCGTTCCTGCGAACGCAGGAACCCAGCGCCCCGGTTCACCAGCACGGCGACAACGCACCATCGGCTTTGTGTAGGCGACGCACCCGCAAAAACCGGCTGCATCGCACTGGGTTCCAGCTTGCGCTGGAACGACGAGCCAAACGCCCACCGTCGTTCCTGCGCACGTAGGAACCCAGCGCCTCGGTTTACCAGCAAGGCGACAACGCACCATCGGCTTTGTGTAGGCGACGCACCCGCAAAAACCGAACGCACCGCACTGGGTTCCAGCGTACGCTGGAACGACGTGAGGGGGATTGAGAGGGTTCGCTATAAGCGCGTGCACGATAGCGATGCGGAAAGAAACATCGCAACTTTTGGTCGCGCAGATGGCTCAGGACTACAGACAATCCGGAGATGTTCTGATACGTTCTCCGGCAGTTGTCGATGGATCGGATGCGAAGAAGAAGCATCGACAACCATTGCTCACCATCATGGTGAAAAGCGCAGAGGGGATTCGAACGGCCATCCTAGCCCCCTCCACTGACCTCATCCTCTACAACAGGCATGAAGCTATGTCGAATTCTACGGCATTCCCCCGTCCACCGCTTGGACGCGGCATTCCCCCCGACGGCACGCGAGCGGTCCGGCACATGTCCGGCCACGACTGAAGCGTCTCGACGCCCGTCACCCTTATGCCTTTTGCCTAGCCGTTACCACCCGGCGCGTTGCCGTGTGGCGCGGATAAGGACGACTAACGTCGATCAATCGAGTTCCAGCCGCCCGTAACCCCTTCGCGGGGAGGCGTGGGGCGATAGCGCCTCACCGGTCGAGTGATGAGGAGTACGTCGAGAGGCGTGCTCCGCTCGGCAAGCGCGGCCACAAGGAGAACACCATGAGCGCACCAGACGACCTCTGTCGGCTCGGCGAGGGCAGCTATGTCCTCGATCCCGATGCCAGCCTCGATACCTTGCTCGACGATGCCGGCGAATGGCTGGCGTATGCCGAAGGACTCAATGAGGTGTTGGCGGAAACCTTCGCCGATATGGACCTGCCGAACCGTAAGCACCTCATACGCCTGATCGGCGCAACCACTTTGCTAACACGCATGAGCACGCAATGCGTCCAACAGGCGAAAGTACGTCGCATATGGGACGCGCAAGTCACGCTCGGAGGCGATTGACCGTGCTTCCCATCATCCCGATCCTCACCGGCGGCATCGTGCTACTCGCCGTGAATCTCATTGTCTACGTCAACCGCATGCACGGCCGCTCGCGATCATGCCGCAGTGCGCGGGATTTCTGCGCGGTGTCATTCGTCTTCTTCCTGGCCGCCCTATTCGCGCTGCTCGACCTGACAACGCAGGTGTGGGTCGATCCAAGCGAAAACCTGGCCCTGGCGATCCTGAAAAGCACGGGGGGCGGACTCGCGATATCGACCGCATCGGCCCTCGGCTTCTGCATGGCCGCCCGCCTTGACTGACACACCCTCTGTAGGAGCGCGCTTGTGCGCGACGGGTGCTCGCGGCAACCTGGCATCGCGCGCAAGCGCGCTCCTACAGAAGCATGGATACCCGGATCTACATGGCCGCCATGACTCCAATCCTAGACGGAATCATGACCTGGACGGATACGCCCATCGAAATCTTCAGGCACGCGGAGGCCAACGGCCGTCTTGTTTCTTCTGCTGGTGCCACGTTTCCATCCCGAGATCATCCAGCGCGTACTCGCCCCGGTTTGACTTCCATATCAGTGGCGGAGTCATTTCCCGCATGGCATTGAGCGCGACCTGCGCCGCAGAAGCCGATACCGGGCGCCCGAGCACATCGGAATAAGCGCTCAATGCCGAAGCGCCAAAAGGTGCGAAGGTATCCCCAGCCTCAAGCAGACAAGCTAGCACCGCCTGCTGTACATCCGTCAGCGCCAGGAAGGTATCCCGATAGCGTGCGTGCTCGGCCGCGACAAGCCGGGAGGCCTCCTCCAACACGGCATCTTCGAATGCCAATCCAGCATTGAGCCTGGGATTCAATGCATTGCTGATCGCCGCATCCATTTCTTTCGGACGATTCCCCAGCATACGGAAAGCAGCCAGGATTTTCGTGGCATCGATGCCACCCAATGCCGGATTGCTCTTAGCCAGCAAACCGCACATCCAATGGACGTAATCGTCATCCAGCAGTGGCATGGGGCGCACACGTGAGCCATAGAACGCGGCCGACTTGGCATTGGTTAGACGCCCGAGCTTGTCACGGTCGGAGCCGGACATCACCAGCATGAGGCTCACATCACCCGGCGAATTCAGCGTGTCGCGCGCAGCCTTCAGTTCTCGCGCCACATCGTCCCCGCGATCGCTCACCAGAAGATGCTGCGCTTCGTCGAGGATCAGGGCGACCTTGCCCGCACTCTCCGACAATACCCGTAACGCGTCGGTCAGGGACGATCCGGGCATCCTGCCAATCTTCGTCGCGTCGAATTCCAAGGAGGAGCCGCCCGCGCCGACTTTCACTTTGTCCAACCCGGCACGTTCGGCCAGCCTCGCGATGACACCCGCGCTAGCCATCAATGCCCTGCCCACCGCCGTGTAGATCTGATCGGTAGGATCGACCTGGAGATTCGCCCAGAGATCGAGATAGATGACCTCGACCCCTTCGGCTTCCAGAGCAGGCTTAAGATCGTTGCGCAGGAAGGTGGATTTACCCGTTCTTCTCGGCGCGGCAAGGAACAAACCATCCGCGTCGCTGTTCCATTTAAGGCGACCCGACAGCGACACAACCATTTCACCCGCAAGCTCGGACCGGGGAAAGCGCAAGTCAGTGGTCACTTTATTCTCCAATTATGCTGTTTTATATAATTTATATAAAATTACATAATTGAATATTATCATGCATTTATCACGGATCGCCAGCGCCCTGAATCCGCCAGGTATCGCCCGTCAGGCCATCGACTCCATACGCAGGATGCGCCCTCCCCTCGGGCTTCGGTCCACATAGATGATCTTCACGACGCTGCCGCAGGTGATGGGGTCGTCATCGCGGGTCGTCCTTCCGGAGGGATAGAGGCGATCGCCAATGCGGTACCAGCGCTGGAGTTCGCTCATCCTTCCGACGGCGACCGAGCTATCCAGGACTTCGACCACGACACCGGTGATGGTGAGCGTACGTGGCTTGATGTCCTTCCAGGACCGTATCTTTCGCCACACCCCGGTGACGGTGGCGACGCCCAGCAGGAAAAAGACACCGCCTGCGATACGTCCGAACAGCGAAAGCAGCAGGAGGGTGAACATCGCGAAGAAGATCCCGGTCATCCACAACACCAGGCCGGTGGAATCCCATGCGGCCAATTCAAGGCACTCCTCCTCCGACGCCGCGCGTTCGGCGACGATCGGCAGATAGCCCTGGTAATCCACCTTAAGCAAGATGGGTGCAGGCGTACCCGGAAGCTCGACGCGCTCAAGCACCACGGGCTGGTAAAGCAGCCCTTTCAGGCGCCCGGCCGACGGGATGAGCTGGAGGTTCCCATTGTTCGCATGGCGGATGGGAATCCTCACGGGGAAAAACTGGCCCCCAACCTCATAGTGGGCGATGCCGTCCCTATCGGCGATGCCACCCAGTTCACCCCGGACCACGGTCTTCACGAGCATGCCGGGGGATCGCAGTACCGCGCCGAGATAGCGAAACAGGCGGGTGTTCTTTATCCCGAAGTACACGGTAAGCATAAAGAAGAATGCACAGACCAGGCAGAAAAGGACCAGCCCGGACACCCGGCTGTCGTGGCTACCGAGGTCATAGGCCACCCAGCCCATCGCCACCAGGGCAAATGCGAACGGCGTGCTCACGAGCACATGGAAGATGGCTGCGCCTTTTAGGTTTCGCCGCAGGGCCCGAAGCAGATCCAGGTCGTCCGGACCCAGGGGGCACTCCGTCGTCGTCGCGGGCTGGACCGATTGCGTCATGGCAATTCCTTTTGACGAGAATCTGATATCGTTGCCCGAGCAGACTCGGGGCTGCTAACTCATAACGCGTACGAAAACCAGGAACCCTGTAGCAAGAGTCTGGATGACATCACCGTGTTCGGCTGGCGCCGCCCCTGACGTACGTCATGTTAGCCAATTCTTGCCTTTCGGGAGACAGCCGATGCGCAGTATTCGCTTCACGGGAATCGCGGCAGCCCTTTATCTTGCCGCGTCGGCATCCATGGCCGCCGACGTCACGCAAATTCCCGACAACATCCGATCCCAGTTCGGGCCCGACGACACCATCATCGCGATGAAAAGCGCCAGCCCGCTGGGTCTCGATGCGTCCGGAACGGTCGTGGCCGTCCGTTATGCGTCCGATGATCCCCAGAAGCCCGCGCATTGTGAACTGATCGTTTTCAGGGGCGACCATGCGAAAGTGGCCACATCGGAGCACAACAGCAACGTCGTCGACTGCATCAACAACGAGACCAACAAGACCGCCGGCACACTGGCGGCCAATGACCAGCTCACCGTCACGCCAACGCAAATCGCCTACGTCAACCTGCTGCCCCGCGGTGGCACGGCCTATACGTTCAACTGGTGTCGTCGGTTCTTCGCTTGGCATCTCCAGCGCGTGGAAGCCTCGTCGGTATATAACGGCGAGAAGGGTCCTGTCGTTCGCCGATCCACGCTGGACTTCCCGATGAGACTCACCTGGATAAACCTGTCGGACTTCGACCCCAAGCTCGTCCGGGATGACCTCGCCAAGAATCTCAAGACGCTCAAATGATGTGAACTGGAGCGACATGAACCCGCCTTTGCAGGCGGGTTTTCCTGTATCGCCTCAAGAAGCGTATTGCTTTGTTTGATGCGCTAGCAAAATCCCATAACGCGTAAGCCAAAATGATTCCGCTCGCCGGATTTGGTGCCTTTGCCTTTGCCCACCTGCACAAGTCAAAACTAAATAATCAATTACTTATAAAAGGATTTCTGCATGCCGTCTTCCCAGCCCCGATCAATGCATCATGTGACTTTGCTGCTGGTAATGACGAGTGCTGCTGCCGCGATCGCAACCCCCTGTCTGGCAGACAGTAAAGCTTCAAGCTATCCCTCGGGCTGGCCCCAAACCCACCAGGCGCAACGTGATTTTTCGGAAACTGCCATCATCACCGATCTAAATAGTAGCCCCCGAAAACTCTGGATGATCTCCGCCCCCGTGTCCGGCGCCGCTAAAGGCCTGGAGTTCTTCACCGGTGAACGGGTCGACGTCCATGTTGACGGTAAGGCGTATACATTCTCAGACTCGTCAGGGCACCGGTACGAATCCCGACGAGCTCGTCCTTCGTCTGTAGACCTGACTGATCCATCGATCAGTGCCGGCTGGGAGAAAGATGGTAAAGGTCATGACGTTATCGTCGGGGCCAAGCTGAAGGACGTCAGCAATGCCAGTCAATTGTTCAGCGGTGACAAAATCTGCGAATCCACTCCTTATGTCATTAGCACGGAAGCGTCGCGATTCCAGGCTAGCGAGGCCGGCTTTACCCCACGCACAAAGATGGTCGCTGACTTCAATGTAAAGAGTAACTGCTGGACCACCGAGCCCACACATGTTGTTAATCTCGAAGACAACACGTTCCTCCTTTTCACAGAGGATCGCGTTATCAGAATCAACAGCATGGACCTGACGCCCTCGGGCCCAGCCCCCGACTTCAAGATCGTCGATATCAAGGAAAAATAACAAGAGTTCGCAAGGAGTCGCCGTGTCACCAAATGCCACTACTCGGCCTTTGCTCCCGCCAGCGGCTTCCCATCCACAAAACTACGCACCGCGGCAACGGTGACATCGGTCGCCTCCTCCATAAGCCAATGCCCCGCATTCGGCACCACCAGTTCCGAGACGTGGGCCGCCGCGTTACGCATCACGATGGCCTCGTTCGCACCGAACGACTTCGCGCCGCCGATAGCTAACACGGGCATGGTGAGCTTGTCAGTCAGCGACGCCTTGTTGTCGTCGGCGTCCTGGCGGATGGAGCGGAACTGGGCGAAGGCGGAGTGCATGCCGCCCTGGCGGGCGTAGAGTTCGGCGTAGTGCTGGCGGGTCGCTTCATCGATCTTGGTCGGATCGCCCGCGAAGTCGTTCCAGAAACGATCCAGGTAGATGCGCTCGCGGCCGGCCACCAGGCGCTCCATGTCCGGGCCGCCGAAGTCGAAGTGCCATAGCAGGGGCGATCGCACGATCTGGTCCCAGGGCGGAATGCCCGGCACGGGGGCATCCATGACCACCAGGCGGTCGGTCTTGTCAGGGTACCGGCGGGCATAGGCGTAAGCGACCATCGTGCCGATATCGTGGCCCACCACCACGGCATGGTCGATGCCGAGCTGGGTCAGCACGGCACGAACGTCGGCCGCCTGGTTCTTCTTGTCGTAGCCCGCCTCCGGATGCGACGAGAGGCCCAGGCCGCGAAGATCGGGCACCACCACCGTGTGGTTGCCCACCAGTGCGGCAGCCAGCGGCTCCCACATGTCGCCCGTATCGCCAAAGCCGTGCAGCAAGACGACCGCGGGGCCCTTGCCGCCTACGCGGACATGGATCGTCGCGCCGTTGGCCTGGATATCCTGGCTGCGGAACGCAGGCGGGAATGGCTTGACCGCGGCGAAGGCCGGGAAACTCAGTGCCAGGGCAAGCCCGGCGGCAAGAAGCGAACGGATCATGGGTGCGGCTCCAGGAAAGGTACGAGACGATGTTTGACGACGTCGAACGACTGCCTTTCGAACTGCGGTGATGCCCCTGACGGAAAACACGGGTTGACAAGGAAGCGGCCGCCGATCAAGCATGGCCCCATGTCGAACCTGACCACCCGCATCGTGTCGATTATTACCCCCATCCCAACGATGGTGGGTTGATCGCGCACGTCAGGTGACCGAAACCCGCCCTCCAGAGGCGGGTTTTTTCATGGCCCGCCTCCGATCCAGGGAACGCCCCTACGGAGATACGACCATGCCCTCGACCACCCTGCGCCACGCCGATGCGCCCTCGCCGCCCGATCTGAACGACTACCTGCGCCGAACGCTCACGGCACGGGTCTACGACGTGGCGAAACGCACCGACCTCCAGCAGGCCATGTCCCTGTCCGAGCGGCTCGGCCATCGCATCTTCCTCAAGCGCGAGGATACCCAGCCCGTGGCGTCGTTCAAGCTGCGTGGCGCCTATAACCGGATCAGCCAGCTCGGCGCGGATGCCCTGGCGCGCGGCGTCATCACGGCCTCCGCCGGCAACCATGCCCAGGGCGTCGCCTGGTCGGCGGCGCGGCTGGGGGTGAAGGCCACCATCGTGTTGCCGCAGACCGCGCCCCGGGTGAAGGTGGACGCCACCCGGCGCTTCGGCGGCCCGACTGTCGACGTTGTGCTGGCCGGCGAATCCTATAGCGACGCCCATGCCCATGCCGTCGAACTCCAGCGGCGCCTCGGCATGACCTATGTTCCCGCGTTCGACGATCCCGATGTCATCGCCGGCCAGGGCACCGTGGCGATGGAGATCCTGGGCCAGCACCAGGGCGATCTCGACGCGATCTTCGTACCCATCGGCGGCGGCAGCCTGGCAGCGGGCATCGCCAGCTACGTGAAGGCCGTGCGTCCCGAGGTGAAGGTCATCGGCGTGCAGACGCGCGACTCCTGCGCCATGGCCCAGTCGATCGCGGCCGGACGGCGCGTGACGCTGGCCGAGGTCGGACTGTTCTCCGATGGCACGGCGGTGAAGCTGGTCGGCGAGGAAACCTTTCGCGTGTGCCAGGCCTATCTCGACGACGTCCTGCTCGTGGACACCGACGAGGTCTGCACCGCAATCCGCGACATCTATCAGGACACGCGCACGCTCATGGAGCCTGCCGGCGCCTTGGCGGTGGCCGGGGCGCGGCAGTATGCGAAGGCCCTTGCGAGCTCCGGCCGTACCTTCGTCGCCATCACTTCGGGGGCCAACCTCAATATCGATCGCATCCGCTTCATCGCGGAACGCGCCGATGCCGGTGGTGCGCGCGAGGCGCTGTTCGCGGTGAGCATCCCCGAAGAGCGCGGCAGCTTTTTGCATTTCTGCCAGTTGATCGGGCAGCGCAACGTCACCGAGTTCAACTACCGCATGGATGGCGACGACCGCGCACGCATCTTCGTCGGCCTGCAAATCGAGGACACGCGGGAATCCGGCGACCTGAAGGCCGTGTTCGAGGGTGCGGGCTTTCCCGTCGTGGACCTGAGCGGCGACGAACTGTCGCGCCAGCACATCCGGCACATGGTGGGCGGACGTTCGGCGGCGGCCAATGACGAGCGCTTGTTCCGTTTCGAGTTCCCCGAGCGTGCCGGGGCGCTTACGACCTTCCTGCAATCCATGGCGCCGGAGTGGAACATCAGCCTGTTCCATTACCGCAACCAGGGAGCCGACTACAGCTCCACCCTGGTCGGCATGCAGGTACCGCCAGCGGATCGCGTGGCACTGGACCGGTTTCTGGCCGGCCTGGGCTACGCCTACCGTGAGGAAACGGCCAACCCGGCCTACCGGCTGTTCCTCCGCGACCTGCCCCTCAAGTAATCACGAAGGTCGCCGTTAAACCCTGCACAAGGAGCCGTTCGCAGGATACGCACGATGAATCCCCTGAGCCTCAAGGGTACGCCCCCGCCGACCACTGGCTGGCAGGACCGCCTCCTCGCCACCGTCAAGCAGCGCGCCGCCGTGGCGACGCCGCCGCCGTCGGTAACGGTCACCCTCGGTGCGTCGTCCAGCGATGCCGTCGATACCTACGCCTTCAGCAACCAGAGCCCAGCGGAGCGCTATTCCAACGAAGCGCTCGGCGCCATGCTCCAGCGCAACGTCGGCTCATCGTCCGCTCCTGGTCTGTTCGCTGGCCTGGGCAAGGCGTTGCTCTCGCGTCTTGGCGCCGATCCGTCCGACGTGTCGCTGGATGCCAAGGCCAAGGCAGCCGCCCCGGTCGACGGTATCGCGCCGCCGTTGGCGTCGCCGGACGTACCCGCCGAAGCGTCCCTCACCGTGAAGCTGGCCAGCGGCGCCAGCGTGACCCTGTCCTTGCGCTTGGGCGACGGCGGCCTATCCATCGACATGCACAGCAGCGCGGAGCTTGGCGAGCAGGATCGCCAGTCGGTCGCCAAGCTGGGCGGTGCGTTCCAGGACATGCTCGACGGGCTGGGCACCGAGCCGCCGACGCTGTCCCTGCAAGGGCTCACCGAAGGCGATTCGCGTATCGCCTCGGTGGACTTCAAGGCCCGCGTACCCACGAGCGAAGGCCCACCGCAGACGATCGAATTCCATTCGGGTGCGGACACACGCACCGTGAAGGTCGACGGCCCCGGCGGCAAGATCGACGTGGCGATGGACATGCGTAACGCTGCGACCTGGGGCAACCAGGCCCAACGCAAGGCCTCGGTGTCCAACTACCTCGACCAGATCGACGCCGCCGCGAGCCGCGGCCGTGGCGACAAGAACCTCGTGGCGCTGTTCAAGAGCGCGTTCGGCCAGTTGAACGCCTCGTATCCGCCGACGCCCGCCACCGGGCCCAGCGACGGCATCCGCGCGCTGAACACCAACGACCATGCCGTGCTGACCGGCCTCGCCGACTTCACGGCGTCGATCGGACAGGCCGGCTCCTCACCGAACCCGCTGCATCCGGACGAGGTAGATTCGTTCTCGTACCAGCTGTCGCAATCGACCCAGTTCGGCGGCACCGGCCCCCTCGACCGAACGATCGACCAGCATCAGGCCTCGCGCCTGAAGGCCAGCTATCACATGGCGCTCTCGGCCGGCCTGTCGTTGCAGCTGACGACGAAGCCGGAGTCGCAGAACTACATCTATCGGCAGGTCGACGACTCGGCCAGCAGCGACACGCATATCGCCTATGCCAAGGGCCGGCTCACCGACGCCAGCGTGACGCAATCGGCCAGCCAGACCACCCACGACAAGAAGTACGTCATGGCCAAGCTGGTAAGCGACACCACCACGCCGTCGTCGCGCACGCAGAAGCTGGACCTGCGCGAGCTGCTCGACCCACCGCACCGGGACGACGACGATCCGCGACAGCCACCGGTATCACAGGCGACGCTCGATCGCGTCCACGCCATGATCGGCTTGGTCACGGAACCCGGGCAGCTCACGTCGCGCTGACGTCGCCCGTCCCTGAGAACGGAAGCCACAGGACGGCCTCGAGCCCTCCCGTGGCGCGGTTGCGCAAGGCGAGATCGCCATGGTGCGCCTGGGCGATGGTGCGCGCGATGGCCAGGCCAAGGCCCGTACCGCCCGTGGCGCGATTGCGCGAACCCTCCACGCGATAGAACGGCTCGAAGACGAGCGCCAGAGCATCCTCGGGGATACCCGGCCCTTCGTCCGCAATCGAGATGGCGATACCTGGCGTGCCGTCACGGGTGACATCGTCCATCGTCACCGTGGCGTGTCCACCGCCATAGCGCACCGCGTTCTCGATGAGGTTTTGCAGGCCACGGCGCAGCGAACGCGGGTAGCCCCAGATCTGCGCAGCGGTGGTGCCGGCAACATCCACGCGGCCGCCGGCCTCGATGGCGTCTTCGGCCACGGCGCGCACGAGCGTGTCGATGTCGACCTGGCGACGATCTTCCTCCACGTTGGAGCCGCTGACGAAGTCGAGTGTGGCGGCAATCATCGCTTCCATTTCCGCCAGTTCGTCGCGAAAGCGATCGCGCAGTTCCGGCGGTTCGATGCGTTCGGCACGCAGGCGCAGGCGGGTGATCGGCGAGCGCAGGTCGTGCGATACCGCCGCGAGGAAACGCGCGCGCTCGCGCAGGCTGTCGAGCAGACGCTGCTGCATCAGGTTGAACACCTGTGCGGCGCGACGGACCTCCTGCGGGCCCTTGGGATCGAGCGGCGCGGCGTTGAGGTTGCGACCCAGTCGTTCCGCCGCCGCGGACAGCGTCTCCAACGGCCGGATCGCCAGGCGCACGGCGAGGAACGACAGCAGCACCACGGCCAGCAGACGCACAAGGTAAATACGCAGGAAATAATCCGCCGCGGCGAGGCCGGGTCGCAGGTCCCTGCCCTCCTGACCGCCGACCAGCCGCACGTTCACCCACGAACCGTCACGCAGCTGCGCATCCACATCGAGGCGCGCGAACGGCATGCGGGCGAAAAACACGGACACCGGGCCGATCGGCTCGCCATGTTCATCGCGCAATTCGACCGGGCGGGTGACGAAACGCCCTTCGCCAAAGCGCGCACGCAGCACATCCGCCAGAAGGGTATCGGCCGGATGGGGGTGCTTGCGGGCCATTGCGTTGCCGGGCGCCACGATCGGGGCAATCTCCACGCCACCCTCGCCCAGGCTGCGGGTCCATGCGGCACGCGACGACACTGGCAACGCGTCGTACAGCGTCACGATATCCGCCACGCGTGCGCCACCGCTGCGCACGGGCACCTCGGCGACGCTGCCATAGCGGGCGTCGTACCAGACCGTGCCCGTGATCAACTGCGAGGCGATCATGCCCACGACGAGGATGATCGCGATGCGACCGGACAGCGTGCGTGGCCAGAGCCTAGACATGCGCGCGCGTCACCTCGGCATTGAGCATGTAGCCCTCGTTGCGCACGGTGCGAATGATCTCCGCGCTGCGCGGACGGCTTTCCAGATGCTGCCGCAGGCGGCTGACGCAGACATCGATCGCGCGGTCGTTCGGCGCCGCATTGCGGCCGAAGACATGATCGAGCAGGAAGTCACGCGACAGCGGACGGCGCGGATGGTCGAGTAGCGTCTTCATGGTACGGAAGTCCGAACCGCCGAGGCTGATCGCCCTGCCGTCCGCCGACAGCAGTTGCCGGGCGACCACGTCGAGCTTCCAGCCGGCGAACAGCAGGAAGGGTGCATCGGCCGCGTGCGCCGACGGCTCCGTCCCACGCATGCCGTGTTCTTCGCGCGGCGCGGCCGGGTCACGTCGCCGCAATACGGCCTTGATGCGTGCGAGCAGTTCGCGGGGATCGAACGGCTTCGGCAGGTAATCGTCGGCCCCCACTTCAAGACCGATGATGCGATCGAGCAAGGTGCCACGCGAGGTCAGCATCACGATGCCCACGTCGCTGGTCGCTCGCAGCGTACGGCACAGGCTGAGGCCATCCTCGCCCGGCAGCATGAGGTCGAGGATCACCGCGTCGGGCGTCCGCTGGCGTAGCGAGGTCCACATGGTCGGGCCGTCGGCCGCCGTATCGACGCGATAGCCGGCCTCGGTGAGGTATTCGCATAGCAGCGAACGGATGTCCGGATCGTCGTCGACCACGAGCAGCGAAGGCACCCGCGCGTTCATCGCGAGCCTCCCGTGCGCGGGGCCACTGCCAACACATTCCAATACATATCGATACGAGCCATGTCGATTCCGACAACCGTCCAAAACAACCGGGATCTAGTCTAACGACATCGAAATGAGAATTGTTCCAAGCCAGCGCCACCACCTGTGGGAGCGAGCTTCGTGACGCAATCGCTCGCCACAGGAGATCCCATGTACCACGCCCAGGCTGACCGCCCCACCCTCGCTCCGCTGGCCGGCTCGCTGGCCCTCGGCCTCGCGCTCGCCGTGCTTGCCGTTCCCGCGCATGCCACCGATGCCGATACCGACGCCCCGCAGAAAAAAGCGGCCAACCTGCCCTCGATCCGCGTGGATGCCGACGCGTCCTCGCCGTACAAGGTGGATACGGTGTCCTCGCCCAAGTTCACCCAGCCCCTGCGTGATACCCCGCAAAGCATCACCATCGTGCCGAAGGCCGTGCTGGACGAGCAGAACGCGCAGACCCTCCAGGACGTGCTGCGCAACGTGCCGGGCATCACCTTCATGTCCGGCGAGGGCAACCTGGGCTGGGGCGACCTGTTCACCATCCGAGGCTTCTCGTCGGAACAGAGCCTCACGGTGGACGGCGTCCGCGACGCGGGCATGTCCAGCCGAACAGACACCTTCAACCTCGACCAGGTCGAGGTCTACAAGGGCACCGGCTCGGTCGAATCCGGTGTGGCCGCCGTGGGCGGCAGCGTGAACCTGGTGAGCAAGGAAGCCCGCCTGGAAGACTTCAACCACATCTCGGTCGGCGCCGGCTCGGCGGAGTACCGGCGCCTCACCGCCGACATCAACCACCAGATCGGCGACGGCAGCGCACTGCGCGTGAATGTGATGGGCCATCGCAATGGCGTGGTCGATCGCGACACCACGGACTACGACCGCCGTGGCGTGGCCGCCTCACTCGGCCTGGGCCTCGACGGCCCCACGCACGTCTATATCGACGGATTCCACCAGCGCGATCGCAACGTGCCGGATGGCGGCCTGCCGATCCAGCGCGGTACGGGCGGCGATCCGATCCCGGGCGTACCGCGCTCGGCGTGGTACGGCGCAGCCGGCATGTACACGCAGCAGACCGCCAGCGATTCGCTCACGCTGAAGATCGAGCACGAAGCCAGCGACGACGTCCACCTGCGCAACCAGACCCGCTGGCAGCGCACCGACAACTTCGGCGTGCTCTCGCCCGCCCGCTTCTTCTCGGCCGGCGCGAACGGTCGCAAGACCTGCACGGGACCGCGTTGCGCGACGCTTGGCTATGCCGGCCTCGGCCCGCTCTCCAGCGCCTCCGGCGTGCCTTCCTATACGGACTACACCAACCTCGACGGTCAGCCCTACGGCATCCTGCGCGGTAACGACTTCGGCACGTCCACGCGCTACACGATGCTCGACAACCAGAGCGATGTGACCCTGCGCTTCGATACCGGTAGCTGGAAACACGACCTCGTGACGGGCATCGAGTTGTATCGCGAGAGCTACGGCGGCCACGCGCGCGACGCCTACGTGCCGTCCGGCGACCTGTGGTTCGACCTCGCCGATCCGTCGCACAGCTTCCCGGGCACCTGGACGCGCAAGGGCGTGGGCCAGCCACGTTCGACGATCACCGACGGCGCGGTCTATGCCGCCGACACCATCACCTTCTCGCCGCACTGGCAGGCCCTCGCCTCGCAGCGCTACGACCGCTGGCAAGCACGGACCACCCAGGTCGGCACGCAGACCACGCGCAGCGACGACGGCGCATGGAGCGGACGCGCCGGATTGGTCTACAAGCCCGTGGAGCCCGGCAGCATCTATGTGTCATACAGCCAGGCGGCCGAGCCGTCCGCGCTGGGCGCGACTACCAACAACCTCATCTATGGCGCGGCCAACACCAAGGCCTACACCCCGGCGAAGTCGAAAACCTGGGAGGCGGGCAGCAAGTGGGACCTGCTCCATGGCCAACTTTCGCTGACCGGCGCGGTGTTCCGCACCGAGCTGAGCAATTCGTGGGAGTACGCCGAAGGCGAGACCGCGCCGGTGCGCGCGCTGCCCGCCAAGCGCGTAGACGGCTTCGAGCTGGGCGCGCAGGGCCAGCTCACCCAGCAGTGGTCGATCTTCGCCGGCCTGTCGCGCCTCATCAGCCGGCAGACCAAGGGGGCCAACGACGGCATCGCCGCCAAGAACGTGCCGGACTGGTCGGGTAATATCTGGACCAGCTACGCCGTCACCCCGGACCTGTCGCTCAGCTACGGCGTGCAGTACGTCGGCAAGCGTCGCTACAGCGACAACCGCTACGTGGGCGGCCTGAACAACAACAGCAGCTATGCGACCGGCCCCTCCGGCGTGTATCCGATCTATGCGCTGGATACGGAAAAGGCACCGTCCTACTGGGTGCACAGCATCGCGGCGCGCTACCGCGTGAACAGCCACCTGCACCTGAACCTCAGCGTGGACAACGTCTTCAACACGTTCTACTACGCGCGCATCGGCGCGTCGCTCGACGGCTTCCAGCTGTATGGCGTACCCGGTGCCGGACGCACCGCCATCGTCAGCGCGGACCTGTCGTTCTGAGGAAACCCCGCCCATGATGCTCACCCTTCCCGACGTATTCACCCCCGACGAAGCGGCCCGCCTACGCGAACAGCTCGCCGACGCGTCGTGGGTGGACGGCAAATCCACCGCCGGCGCGCAGTCGGGCGAGGTGAAGCGCAATCGCCAAGTCGATGAGGACGATCCCATCGGTCGCGTGCTGGGCGACGAGATCATCCGTCGCCTCACGGCACATGCCGTGTTCATGTCGGCGGCGCTGCCGCGACGGATCTATCCGCCGCTGTTCAACCGCTATGCGGATGGCGAATCGTTCGGCTTCCACGTGGACAACGCGGTGCGCGGCATCAAGGGCGTACGCGAACGCGTGCGCACCGACGTATCGTGCACGCTGTTCCTCGCCGAGCCGGAAAGCTACGACGGCGGCGAACTCGTCATCCGCGACACCTACGGCACGCACGCCGTGAAGCTCGGTGCCGGCGACATGGTGCTGTATCCCGGCAGCAGCCTGCACAAGGTGGAGCCGGTGACGCGCGGCGAACGCTGGGCCAGCTTCTTCTGGGTGGAAAGCCTGGTCCGCCAGGATCAGTGGCGCAGCATGCTTTTCGACATGGATGTCGCGATCCAGCGCCTCACGGCGCAGCAGGCCGACAAGGACTCCCTGCTCGAACTCACCGGCGTCTACCACAACCTGCTCAGGCACTGGGCGGACGTCTGATACCCGCCGATACGCGACGACATAGGGACGTGCGGCATCGACACTTCGCCAATACATCGGCATCACAGAATGGGATGTTTCCCCGATGATCGCCTCCCTCCCCATGTGGTCCACGTTCCGTCGCGCAGTGCGCACCGTCCTGCCGCTGCTTCTCGTCCTCACGGCCTCATTGGCCCACGCCGGTGAAACCGTCACCGACATGGCCGGGCGCCGTGTCACCCTGCCCGACCACGTCGAGCGCGTGCTGCTCGGTGAAGGCCGTCTCCTCTATGCGATGGCCCTGCTGGAAGGCAAGGATCCGCTGCGACGCATCGTCGGATGGCAGGGTGATCTCGAAGCCCTCGACCCGCAGACCTGGGCGACTTACCGCCAGGCCTTCCCTGGCATCGACCGCATTCCGCTGATCGGTAAATCGTCGGAGGCAACGGTGAGCGTCGAAAAGGCGCTGGCCCTGAAACCCGATATCGCGATCTTCAGCGTCGGTGGCCACGGTCCCAGCCGGCACAATGCGCTGGTACAGCGTTTCGAGGCGGCCGGTATTCCGGTGGTCTTCGTCGATTTTCGCCAGAGCCCGTTGAAGGACACCGCGCCCAGCATCGAGCTGATGGGCAAGGCCTTGCACCGCGAATCGCAGGCCAAGGCCTATCTCGATTTTTACCGCCAGCACATGGACCGCGTGCGCGCGGCAGTGGCGTCGGTGCCTGCCGCGGAACATCCCAAAGTCTTCATCGAACTGCTGGCCGGCGTCTGGGGTGGTTGCTGCCACACCGCCGGCAAGGGCAACCTCGGTGAACTCGTGCAGGCGGCCGGTGGTATCAACATCGCGGCCGACCTGCTGCCCGGCGTGATCGGCGACCTCAACCTGGAACAGGTCATCGCCTCCGCACCCGATGTCTACGTCGCCACCGGCAGCCGTCGCGAAGGCGATCGTCCGGCACTGCACATCGGCGCGCAGACCCCGGCCGACGAGGCGCGGCGCTCGCTGGATGCATTGCTGACGCGTCCCGGCCTGACCGCGATCAAGGCGATCCGCGAGGGACACGTCCACGGGCTGTGGCACAACTACTACGACTCGCCCTACAACATCGTGGCCATCGAAGCCTTCGTAAGCTGGTTCTATCCGGGCTGCTTCCCCGATATCGATCCGGCGAAGACCCAGGCCGAGCTCTATTCGCGCTTCCTCGCCGTACCGCCGGGCGGCACGTATTGGATCGACGGAGACAAGCCATGACACGCGCGTTGCCACCAGAGGCGCTGGACCCGGCCCATGCGGACGCGAGCCGGCGCTATCGCCGGCTAAACGCGCTGCGCTGCCTTGGCCTGCTGGGCGTGGTGGCCCTCATCGTGCTCGCCGTAACCATGGATTTCACTCATGGCCCGTCGCCGTTGGCCATCGGCGACCTGTGGCGCGCGCTGGTGTCCCCCGACAAGGTGTCGCCAGAGGTCTCGGTGATCGTCTGGCAAGTCCGCTTGCCGTATGCGTTGATGGCCGTGCTGGTCGGCGCCTCGCTGGGACTGGCCGGCGGCGAGATGCAGACCATCCTCAACAATCCGCTGGCAAGCCCGTACACGCTGGGCGTGTCCGCCGCCGCCGCGTTCGGCGCCGCGTTGGCCATCGTGCTCGACCTGCACATCCCCGGCGTACCGGTGAGCTGGCAGGTGCCGATCAACGCCTTCGCCTTCGCGTTGGCGAGCGCCCTCATCCTCGATGGCGTGGCACGCTGGCGAGCGCTGCCCACGGCCGGTGTCGTACTGATGGGCATCGCGCTGGTCTTCGTCTTCCATGCGCTCGTCTCGCTGCTGCAGTTCGTCGCGACGGAAGATGCCTTGCAGGGACTGGTCTTCTGGACGCTCGGCAGCCTGGTCCGCGCGGACTGGACCAAGCTCGGCGTGCTCACCGTGGCGCTCGTGCTGGGCCTGTTGCTCGCGCTGCGGCAATCCTGGGCGATGACCGCGCTGCGGCTTGGCGAGGATCGCGCGGCGAGCTTCGGCGTGGACGTGAAGCGGCTACGCCTGGGTACGCTGCTGCGGGTCTCGGCCTTGTCGGCGCTCACGGTGTCCTTCGTCGGCACGATTGGGTTCATCGGCTTCGTGGCGCCGCACATCGCGCGCTCGCTGTTCGGCGAAGACCATCGCTTCTACCTACCCGGCTGCGTCACCGTCGGTGCATTGGTGATGTCGCTGGCCTCCATCGCGTCCAAGGGCATCCTGCCCGGCGTGATCATCCCGGTCGGCATCGTTACCGCGCTGGTGGGGATTCCGTTCTTCCTGGTGATCGTGGTGCGCGCGAGCGGGAGGATGTCGTGAATGGCGCGCTGCTCGCCCGTGGCTTGCAGGTGCGCCTGGGCGGACGCGAGATCCTGCATGGCATCGACATCGGCCCCTGGCGTGCCGGGGAAGTCACGGCCCTGCTCGGGCCGAATGGCAGCGGCAAGTCCACGCTGCTGCGCGCGTTGGCCGGCCTGGTACCCGTGCACGGGCATGTGCAGCTTGGCGACGCCGTAGTCACCGGCGCCGCAACACGCGGCAGCACCGTCTACCTGCCGCAGGCGCTACCGGCCGGCGTGCACCTGCGCGTGCTGGAATCTGTGCTGGCTGCGGCGCATGCGGGCTCGGGACGCAAGGTCGAACCCGCCGAAGCCATGGCGCTGCTGGCGAGCCTGGGTATCGACGGACTCGCGATGCTGTTCCTCGACCAGCTCTCCGGCGGTCAACGGCAACTGGCGGGCCTGGCGCAGGCCCTGGTACGCCGACCATCCGTACTGCTGCTGGATGAGCCGCTGAGCGCGCTCGACCTCAACCATCAGTTGCAGGTGATGCGCATGGTCGCTGCCGAAACGCGGGCGCGCGGCATGGTCACCGCGATCGTGCTGCACGACCTCAACGTCGCGCTGCGTTTCGCCGACGAGGCCGTGATGCTGCGCCAAGGGCGCGTAGAGGCGGCGGGACCCGTCGCGAAGGTGATTTCTCCCGCGACCGTCGAGCGCGTGTATCGCGTGACGGCCCGACTGGAACCCTGTTCGCAAGGCCGTCCGCAACTGATCGTCGACGAGGCGCTCAGCGAGGGGCGTTGAGCGCGCGTTCGCTATGCCTGCGGATGATCTTGCCCCTGATTTACGGACACCTATCTAAGCGACATTGGCCAGCTCGTACTGCTCTGGGCTGAGGTAGCCCAGGGTCGAGTGCAGCCGGATCCGATTGTAGTCAACCTCAATGTAGTCAAACACATGAGCCTTGGCCTGCTCCCGTGTGGCGAGGTGTTCACCATGGATGGCCTCGACCTTCAGACTGTGGTTCCAACTCTCCATTGCTGCGTTGTCGTAGCAGTTGCCTCTGGCACTCATGCTGGCGATCAAAGCGTATTGCTCCAACAGGGCGCGGTGCTCGCGCGAGCAGTATTGGCTACCACGGTCA
>NZ_WNDO01000028.1 GCF_009912395.1 Luteibacter sp.
GCGCGAGCACCGCGCCCTGTTGGAGCAATACGCTTTGATCGCCAGCATGAGTGCCAGAGGCAACTGCTACGACAACGCAGCAATGGAGAGTTGGAACCACAGTCTGAAGGTCGAGGCCATCCATGGTGAACACCTCGCCACACGGGAGCAGGCCAAGGCTCATGTGTTTGACTACATTGAGGTTGACTACAATCGGATCCGGCTGCACTCGACCCTGGGCTACCTCAGCCCAGAGCAGTACGAGCTGGCCAATGTCGCTTAGATAGGTGTCCGTAAATCAGGGGCAAGATCAGCTTTCTCAACATCACTGTTCCTGGCTCTCACTCCGACATCGGCGGCAGCTACCACGTCGACGGCCTCGCCATCCTCAATGGCAACCTGATGACCGATTTCATCAACGCGCATAGCGATGTGCCGTTGCTGGAGCGGCGGCCGGAGCCTGACGATCCTTCGCGTTATGTGATTCATCGTTCCGAGGAACATCTGTTCATCTACGGGACCTCGACCTTCGAACGCGACGGTATGCGCGATGTCGTCGGCTCCCAGATATCGCCGCCGCATTGCCGCCTGGTGGAGGTATGCGCACCGCCGGAGCCGCTTGATCCTGCGTTGCTTCCCCTGATCGGTGAGCGGCATCCGGTGCAGGTCCATGCGCCGGTGATTCCTGAGATGCCCGCGTTGGCTACACAGGGACCCTCCATGGAACAGCAGCCGCCAACCAGTGCCCTGACGGCCGAGCAGGTACACGCCGTGCTGCATGAAAGGACGGTCGACGATGCGCATCGGGTCAATCTCACTCCGGGTAACGAACACGATGTCGCGTCGCCTGCATCGGGTGCGGTCGACTTGCCGTCGCTTTCGTCTCCCCTGTCATCCCTGGAGACATCGTCCTCTTTGGAGCAAGAGGCGGCGGTGTCCACGCGCGACCCGCGCCACCCAGACCATCCCGATAACAGGATGTTCGATGCCATCTCGATCCATCTCGGCGAAATTCACGCGCATGCAGGCATCGACCTTACCCGGGAGCAGATGGATAACCTGAGTGCCGCTGTCCTGGTCGCTGCCAAGAAGAGCGGGCTGGAGAACGTAACCGATGCGATGTTGGGCCGGAACGACAATGGGCAATTGAACGGCACGGTCCATGTGTTCGATGCGTTCCATGGCGATATCCGGGATCCGCGCACGGGGTGGGCGGGGTTGGATGCGTCCAAGGCGATCAATATTCCGGTGGAGGTATCGGTGGATCGGCTGGAGGGCGTCAACCAGGGTATCGAGCAACAGCAACAGGCGATGGCTGTCGAGCGGGCGCAGCAGCAGGGTTTGGGGATGTCGATGGGGTTGTAGGTAATGTTGGGGGCCTTCGGTTTCATGGCGTTCTATAGGGGCGCGCTTGCGCGCGATCGCGGGTTGCCGCGAGCACCCATCGCGCGCAAGCGCGCTCCTACAGGTCAACGGGGGCGCGAGCACCCATCGCCGATCGCATCGGCAATTCCCACAAGGGTGCCTCACCATACGGAGAGCCGTCGGGCCGCCGCCGGGGCGCGACTTGAGGAGCCGAGGGTAGGTGGGCGAAAAAGGCCGCGCAGCGGTGGCGGTTAGGATGACCGCCATTCCTCGCCGAGGCAGGATGCCGAGTCGAGGAACCTCGACCACCTGCCCGAGCCCGAAGGGGCGAAGCCATAAGACACCGGCCGCGCAGCGGCCAACCTTTCCCGAGGGACGGCGGAGCCGGCGCGCCCCGGCGGCGGCCCGGCGGCTCCACTAGCCACGCCCGAGCGCCGATGCGATGCCGCAGGCGAGCCCCACCCTACGAAGCGAACAACAGCCATAAAAAACGCCCCGGTCTCCCGAGGCGTCTCCGTGACATCCCTTTCGGTGTGGGTACCGTCAGTGCACGGTGAAAAGCTTATCGAAGCCCGCAATACGCAGCGTGTTACGAAGCTGGGGACTCGCGTTGACCAGGCGAATGTCCGCGCGGTCGCCGCCAGCATGCTCGCGCAGGAGCATCAGCATGCCCAGCGCGGAGCTGTCCATGGTGGCGACGTCTTCCAGGTCGAACACGTAGCTGCGCGCGGCGGCGATGTCGCCCAGGCAGGCATCATGGAAGACGCGGTGGATCGAGAAGTCGAAGCGCTCACCCAGGTGGAGGGTGAGGCAGCCCTGTTCGGTGTCGTGGTGGATGTTGATGGCCATGATGGAATCCCTCAGAACAGGTCGATGTCGCCGGCGGCCATGGACTGCTGCAGCGCGGGGCCGCGCGAGCGCAGGCGGGCGCGTTCGCGCTGCTCGGCCAGGCGGGTGCGCACGCGCTGGGCGCGGGCACCCAGCTCGTTGGCATCGGTCGGCGCGCAGGCCAGCTCTTCGATATCGCGGGTGCAATCGGCGGTGACTTCCTGCAGCTCGACCAGGCGGGAACGCGTCTGGTGCAGCAGCTGGCTCAGGATGTCCTCGAACTGCAGCGAACGGATGGTGGTGGACACGTCGTTGCCCAGGCCGCGGTTGATCGTGGCGGCCTCGTCGGCGGCGGCGCTGGTGCGGGCATTCGTTTCGGTGATGTTCGACATCATCTCGTCGATGTCACCCTTGGCCTGGAGGGCCACGTTCATGTCCTGCGAGGCCATGTGGCCGACCAGCTCACGCAGCTGCTCCATCGCCGTGCGCGAACGCTCGACGTGGGTACCGATCTTCTCGTTGAACTGGTTGCTGTGCTGGGCGAGGTTGCGGATCTCACCGGCCACCACCGCGAAGCCGCGACCGGATTCACCGGCACGAGCCGCTTCGATGGCCGCGTTCAGCGCCAGCAGGTTGGTCTCTTCGGCGATCGTGTTCACGTTCTTCAGCAGGGCGAACACCGCGTCCATCTCCTTCGCCATGCCGTCGATGCGGTAGACGATGCGCAGGCTTTCGCGCGACAGCTGGACGATCAGGCCGACGAAGTGTTCCAGCAGGCCGGCGGTGCGGGAGGCGAAGTCCTGCACCGAGATGCCCTTGCCGCCGCTCTCGATGATCTCACCGAGCAGCTTCTGCTGCTTGCCGGTCTTCTGCGACAGGCCATTGAAGCCGCCGCCCAGTTCCGCGACGGCGTCGCGCAGCAGGTCCAGGGCCTGATTCAGTTCGCGGCTGGCGTGGCCCAATTCGTCCACGATGGCGCTGCGCACGTCTTCCATGGCTTCGCGCACGGAGGCCGCGTCGCTGGACGTGCTGTTGAGCACCACCTCGACTTCAGGCACGGGCGCCGGGCGCAGGCTGATCGCGATCCAGGTCGCGGTGAGCAGCGCCACCACCACCGGGGCGACCCAGGCCGCGTGGAACACGAGGACCAGGAGCAGCGCGACGCCGCTGGCGGCAAAGCCGAGGCTGCGTTCGTTCTTGGGAATGACCATCATGGAAGTCTCGTTCTTCAGGTGCCGACGCGCGCGGCGGCGGAAACGGGTGTATGGGCAAGCGCGAGCAGCCGCGCGGCGATAGCGTCCAGGGCCAGCATCTCGCTGGCCGCGCCGGCCTTCCAGGCGGCGCCGGGCATGCCCCAGACGACCGAGCTGGCCTCGTCCTGGACGAGGGTCGGCGCGCCGGCTTCCTTGAGTTCGGCCAGGCCACGCGCACCGTCGTCGCCCATGCCGGTCAGCAGGCAGCCGATGGTGGCGGCGCCGACACTCGCGGCCATGGAGCGGAACAACACGTCCACCGACGGCTTGTGCCGGTTCACCGACGGGCCATCGTGCAGGCGGCAGACGTGGCGGGCACCGTCCCACATCACCAGCAGATGCTGGCTGCCGGGGGCGATGTAGGCGTGGCCGGGCTGGATGGGCTGTCCGTCGCGGGCTTCGCAAACCTTCATCGCCGAGCAGGTGTCCATGCGCGCCGCGAAGGGGCCGCTGAAAGCGGCGGGAATATGCTGGGTGATGACGATCGGCGGCGCCGTCGGCGGCATCGCCTCGAGCACCACGCGGATCGCCTCGGTGCCACCCGTGGAGGCGCCGATGGCGATGATGCGGGTACCGCCGCGCGTACCCGGCGTCTGCGCACGCGGCAGCACCGCGTCGGCGGACAGGCGCGGGGCCACGTCGAGCTTCACGACATCGAGCTTGGCCACGTCGATCTTCGACACGGCGGTGCGCTCGCGCGGACGCGCGCCCGCGGCGAGGCGGACCTTCGCGCAGATCTCCGGCGCGTGGTCCATGAAGGTGTTGGCGAGGTCGGCGGCCGGCTTGGTGAAGAAATCCACCGCGCCCAGCTCCAGCGCGCGCAGGGTGACGTCCGCGCCGCGCTCGGTCAGCGTGGAGACCATCACCACCGGCATCGGACGCAGGCGCATGAGGTTCTCGAGGAAGGTCAGGCCGTCCATGCGCGGCATCTCGACGTCGAGCGTGAGCACGTCGGGATTGAGGGCCTTGATCTTCTCGCGCGCGATCAGCGGGTCCGGGGCCGTGCCCACCACCTCGATACCCGGATCGGATTCGAGCATGGCGGTCAGCACCTTACGAACCAGGGCCGAGTCGTCGACGATGAGGACGCGTACTTTCTGCATGGGCTCTTGCCGCTGGGTTGGCTGGACATCCTTGTCGGCAAGCCGACCGGACCGTGGAACAGGAAGCGGAGCGTCAGAACAGCTCCACCTCTCCCTTTATCGGATCGTCGGCCAATCGCTTGAGGTACCGCTTCTCGCGATCGGCCAGGTGTGTGTCGTGGATGGCGCGCAGCTGGCGCACGCGCACCTTGCCGCTCACCGGGAAAAACTGGACATGGCGCGGATAGATGTCACCCACGTCGGCCGCGCAGAGCTTCAGCTTCTCCGTGGCGATGTACCGCTGCACGAAGGCGATGTTGCGCTGGCCGATGTCGGTCATCGTGGACAGCACGCGACCGCCGCCGAAGATTTTCACCTCGAGGTCGTCGCGACGGCCGCCGGCCTTGAGGATGGCGTTGATCAGCTGCTCCATCGCGTCGTTGCCGTAGCGCGCGGCGCGGCCGACGGTGGAGCTCCAGCCGTCGCGCTCGCCCGTGGGCTCGGGCAGCATGAAGTGGTTCATGCCGCCAATGCGACGGCGCGTGTCGCGGATGCAGGCCGAGACGCAGGAGCCAAGCACGGTCGAGATCATCTCTTCCTGCGTGCTCACGTAGTACTCGCCAGGAAGGATCTTCACCGTCACCACTTCCTGGGCGGGATCCCAGAAACGGCGCACGTGCTCGAAGCCGGGCAGCACGCTCTTGGGATCGAACCCCACGAAGGTACGGGGTTGTGCGACGAAGGTGTCGCTCATGTGCGCTTCCGGTAGACCGTGCGGCCGATCAGGTCGAAGTCCTCGGACAGTCCGTACATGGATTCCGAGTGTCCGAGGAAAAGATAGCCGCGGCTTTCCAGCATGCCGGCATAACGAGAGAACAGGCGCTGCTTCGTGGGCTTGTCGAAATAGATGACCACGTTGCGGCAGAAAATGGCATCGAAGCGGCCCTGCATGGGCCATTCGTGCAGCAGATTGAGCGGCTGCACCGTCACGAGTTCGCGCAGGCGCGGATGCACGCGGGCATAGCCGTCGTAGGCACCTTCGCCGCGCTGGAACCAGCGCTTGCGACGGGCGTCGTCCACGCCACCCAAGCGGTCCACCGGATAGACACCCTTGCGGGCGACTTCCAGGGCCTGCGGCGACAGGTCGGTGGCGAGGATCTTCGCGTCGATGGACGCGCCGCTGCGCTCCAGCGCCTCGGCCAGCACCATGGCGATGGCGTAGGGCTCCTCGCCCGTCGAACAACCGGCCGACCAGATACGCAGGCGGCCGCCCTTCTTTTCCGCGAGCCAGCGCGGCAGCAACTCGTCCACCAACATGTCGTAGTGGTGCATCTCGCGGAAGAACGAGGTGACGTTGGTGCTGATGCAGCTAGCCAGCTCGCCCAGCTCGGAGGCGGGATCGTTGCGGAGCACGTCGCAGTACGCGGCGAAGCCCGACAGGTTCAGCGCGCGCAGGCGGCGCAGCAAGCGCCCCTGCACGAGCTGTCGCTTGTGTTCGCCCAGCGAGATACCGCAATGCTGGAGCACGAACTCACGCAGGAAGGTGAACTCGGCTTCGCCGAGGACCGGACCGGAGGCGCCCGCCGGAACGACGGCATCGCCGTTGTTGACGAGCGCGTTCATCGATCAGAACTCCTTCCACACGCCGCTGTCGGCGGATTCCACCGGGCGCGACGGACGGGCCGCCGGGGCGCTGCTGCGCACCTGGGCGAACACGGTCTCCATCTCCACCTGGGTGGCGTCCTTGCGCGGGGCGCGGGCGGCGGCAGCCTGGCCGCTGACCTGGAAGAACGACACCTGGCGGCTCAGCTCGGTGGCCTGCTCGTGCATCGCACGAGCGGCGGCGGCCGACTCTTCCACCAGCGCAGCGTTCTGCTGGGTCATTTCGTCCATCTGCAGCACGGCGTGGTTCACCTGGTCGATACCGGCCGACTGCTCGGAGCTGGCCGCGGCGATCTCGGCGACGATGTCGGTCACCTTCTTCACGCTGTCGACGATCTCGGCGAGCGCCTTGCCCGACTGGTCCACCAGCTCCGAACCGGTCTTGACCTTGTTCGCGCTATCGTTGATGAGGCCCTTGATCTCCTTGGCGGCACCGGCCGAACGCTGGGCCAGGTTACGCACCTCGGTGGCGACCACGGCGAAGCCGCGGCCCTGCTCGCCTGCACGCGCCGCTTCCACGGCGGCGTTGAGCGCCAGCAGGTTGGTCTGGAACGCGATCTCGTCGATGAGGCTGACGATGTCGGAGATCTTCTTCGACGAGGCGTTGATCTCGCGCATGGCGACGACGGTCTGCGCGACGACTTCACCACCCTTCTCCGCCTGCTCGCGGGCACCGCGAGCGAGCTGGTTGGCGTGGCTGGCGTTCTCGGCGTTCTGCTTCACGGTGGAGGTCATTTCCTCCATCGACGAGGCGGTTTCTTCCAGGCTCGAGGCCTGTTCCTGCGTGCGCTGCGACAGGTCGTCGTTGCCGCGCGAGATCTGCTGCGCGGCGGTGCTGACCGAGGTCGAACCGTGGCGCACTTCGGTGACGATGGCGGCGAGGCGGTCGTCCATCGCGCGGAAGGCGGACTGCAGCTGGCCCAGCTCGTCGGTGCGGGTCACCTGGATGTCGTGACCGAGCTTGCCGGCGGCGATTTCGTGAGCGATGGCCACCGTCTGCGACAGCGTGCGGATGACCGAGCGGATGACCAGCACGGCGATGGCGAGGCAGATCACCAGGCCGATGAGCAGCGAGGCGATCGACAGCGCGCGGATCGTCTTGTACTGCGAGGTTTCCTTCTCGAAGATCGCGGCGGCTTCGTCGCGCTTGGCTTCGATCAGCTTGCCGAGCTGGGCCTGGCGGTCCATCAACAGCGGGCGGACCTGCATTTCGAGCACGTCGGTGGAACCCTGGTCACCCTGATTCAGGGCGTCGACCATGTCGTTCTTCGCCGAGCCGTAGTCGTCGTTGGTGGCCTGCCACTTTTCGAACAGCTTCTTGATGTCGTCGGACATCCGCACCTTCAGGAAGGTGGCCTTGTTGGCCTCCATCTCGTTCTGGTACTTCTGGAACTCGGCGACTTTCTGCTTGACCTGGTCGGGGTTGCCGACCTTGGCAGCGGCCTCACCCAGCACCACGAACGACATCAGCGATTCGGTGTTCACCCGGCTCAGCAGCTCGGACGGAACCAGCTCTTCCTCGTAGATCTGGCGCATGCCTTCGTTCTGGAAGTGCATCGCGCCCAGGCCCACCGCCGCGCCGCCGAACAGCATCAGCGTGAGCAGGCCGAGCACGCCGTAGAGGCGTCCGCGAATGGTCAGGGCGGGAATCTTAAAGTTGAACTTCTTCATCACGGTTCCAATCGTCAAGGTGCGGCAAGGACGTTCCGGGCATCACACACCGAACGGAGCTCCCCCCCGCCGGCGTTCTTACGCTCAGGCGACGGCTTTCGCTTCGGGGGAAGCCAGGGCGGCTTCCAGCATTTGTGCGTCCTGCGGCTGAAGCAGGCGATCCACGTCGAGCAGGAGAACCATGCGCTCGCCGACGGAGGTGAGTCCCTTCAGGTATTCGGTATCGACGGTGGTGCCCATGTCGGGCACGGGGCGGACGCTGCCAGGCGCGACCTCCACCACGTCGGAGACGGCATCGACCACGATGCCGAACTGGCGGCCGGCCACCATCACGATGACGCAGACGGTGGTGGCGGTGTATTCCTCGCGGGTAAGGCCGAAGCGCAGGCGCAGGTCCAGCACCGGCACGATGGCGCCGCGCAGGTTGAGCACGCCGAGCACGTAGGACGGGGCCTGCGGGATGCGGGTCACCGCTGTCCAGCCACGGATTTCGCGGACGGCGAGGATATCGACGCCGTATTCCTCGTTACCGAGGTTCACGGTGAGGTACTGCGCGGCCTCGTCGGTCGCGATGGCGCTGATGGCTGGCTGATTCATGTCGTTCCCACGGCGGATCGATACGGCGGCTGTGGCCCCCTTCGGGAGGGGTATCGGCAGGGAACGGGGCGACTTGAGGGAAATCTCGCGCGAAATACGGCCGGATACGGGCATCCCCGGTGGGAGCCGCCCCGGCAAATACCTCGTCAGGCCGCCTTGCGGCGGCCCTGCATGCGGACCAGGCCGGTCACGTCGGCGATCAGGGCCACCGAGCCGTCGGCCAGGATGGTGGCGCCGGAAATGCCCGCGACGCGGCGATAGTTGGCTTCCAGCGACTTGACCACGGCCTGCTGCTGGCCGATCAGTTCGTCCACGAACAGGCCGATGCGGGTGCCTTCGGCCTCCACGATGATGACGATGCCCTGGTCCACGCCCAGCCGGCTACCGTCGCAGCCGAACACGTCGTACAGGCGGACGATGGGCAGCCATTCCTCGCGGAAACGGAACAGCTCGCCGCCGCCGACCACGCTGCGCACGGCATCGGCCTTCACCTGCACCGACTCCACGATGGAGACCAGCGGCACGATGTAGGTCTCGCCGCCCACGGCCGCGGTGAGGCCGTCGATGATCGCGAGGGTGAGCGGCAGCGTGATGGTGAACGTGGTGCCCTTGCCGTGCACGCTGCGGATACTGACCGTACCGCCCAGGTCCATCACGTTGCGGCGGACCACGTCCATGCCCACGCCACGGCCCGAGAGGTCGGTGGTGGCGGCGGCGGTGGAGAAACCCGGCTCGAAGATCAGCTCGGCCACGGCGTCGTCGGACATGCCCTCGCCCGAGGCGATCAGGCCACGCTGCACGGCCTTGGCCACGATGGCGTCGCGGTTGAGGCCCGCGCCGTCGTCGGCCACTTCCACCACGATGGAGCCGCCACGGTGGAAGGCCTCCATGCGCAGGGTGCCGGTGTCGGTCTTGCCGGCGCCGAGGCGCTTGGCCGGAATTTCCAGGCCATGGTCGATGGCATTGCGGACCAGGTGGACCAGCGGGTCGCCGATCTTCTCCAGCACCGTCTTGTCGAGTTCGGTGGTCTCGCCGCGCAGGTCGAGCACCACCTTCTTGTCCAGCTTCTGCGCGAGGTCGCGGACCAGGCGCGGGAAGCGGTTGAACACCGTGCTGATCGGCAGCATGCGGATGCTCATCACGCTCTCCTGCAGCTCGCGCGTGTGGCGCGCCAGCTGGCCAAGGCCGTGACGGAACATCTCCAGCTGCGCATCGGGCACACCGTCGTTGAACTGGCTGAGCATCGCCTGGGTGATGACCAACTCGCCCACCAGGTTGATGAGCATGTCGATCTTCTCGATGCCCACGCGCACCGAGCTGGCTTCGCTATTGGTCGCCACTTCGCGCACGGCGCGCGGTGCGGCGGCCGGGGCCACCGCCACGGGAGCCGCCGGGGCGGCCACGCGCGGGGTGACGGTCAGTTCGCAGTCGCCGTCCACCCAGTCGAACACGCCTTCGACGGCGGCACGCTTGGCGCCGGCATCGAGACGCAGCTGGTAGGCAAGGTACGAGGCCGTCGGGTCCATATCGGCCAGCGACGGCAGCTTCGAGGCGTCCACCGTGGTCGTCAGGGGGCCCAGGGCCTCCAGTTCGCGGAACATGCGCGCCGGATCGTTACCGGACTTCAGCAGGTAGTCGAACGGGCGGAAGGCGATGTCCCAGCCTTCCACCGTCTCTGTCGCGGCAGCGGCCTTGGCCTGTGCCGGGGCAGCCGAGCCGCCGGAGACCATGGCCGACAGCTCGGCCAGCAAGGCCTGGCTTTCGGCGGTGGCACCGGGCTGGCCGGCCATCTGCAACGAGAGCATGTCGCGGATGATGTCGCCCGAGCGCAGCAGCAGCTCGACGACGGCCTTTTCCATCGGACGGCGGCCGCTGCGGACCTCGTCCATCAGGTTCTCGGCCACATGGGTGAAGGCCGCCACGTCGGCAAAACCGAACGTGGCCGCGCCGCCCTTGATCGAGTGGGCGGCACGGAACACGACGTTGATCAATTCCGGATCGTCGGCACCCTCGTCCAGCGCCAGGAGCGCCTGCTCCATGGCGTCGAGGCCGTCGAGGCTTTCCTCGTGGAAGGCCTTGTGGAATTGCGCCAGATCGACTTTGGACATGGTGGAACCCTGGAAAGACCGAACGTCGTGGAGTGGATCAGCCGAGCACGCGGGCGACGGTCGCCAGCAGCTGGTCGGGATCGAACGGCTTGACCAGCCAGCCGGTGGCACCGGCCGCCTTGCCTTCCATCTTCTTGTTGGTGTCCGACTCGGTGGTCAGCATGAGAATGGGCACGCCGCTGTAGCCGGACATCGTGCGCATTTCACGGACCATCGAGATGCCGTCCATGACGGGCATGTTCACGTCGGCCAGCACCAGGTCGAACTTGTGAACACCGGCCTGGTCGAGCGCCGCGCGGCCGTTATCGGCCTCTTCGACGTCATGGCCCGCGCCGCGAAGGGTGAAGGCCACCATGCTGCGCATGGAAGCCGAGTCGTCTACCGCAAGAATCTTTGCCATCGGTGCACCTATCAGTTCACGCCGGCAGGCGCCGGCAGTTCAATCAATTCGTTGAGGCCCAGCACGGCCACGCCGCGCCGGAGGCTGTCGCTCGCGCCGGTCCAGCCAACCGCGAGGCCGGCCACGCGCGCGTCACGGGAAAAGGCGGCCAGCACCTGGAGACCGGCGGTGTCGACCTGGCCGACCGCGCTGCCATCCAGGTCGACGGGAGCGCCAGCGCCGAGGGCGGCCAGCAAGGTATCGCGCAGCGCCGGCGCCGCGCCGATGCGCAGGTCCGCGTCAAGCGCAATGGTCGCGCGTGCGCTGTCTTTGGAGGATTTCCTGGCCATGGTCCCTACCTGTGATTCCCCGTGACACTTCGCCCCGGGGAGGTGTTCGGCAGGCTTATCGGCCCTAGGCCGGAAACCTTTAGGCCGGCCGGACAACCGGCGGCAGGATCAGCATGGCGTCGCCGTAGGAGAAGAAGCGATAGCGCTGGAGCACGGCGTAGCGGTAGGCGTCGAGGATCGCTTCCTTGCCCGCCAGGGCGGAGACCAGCATGAGCAGGGTCGACTGCGGCAGGTGGAAGTTGGTGACCAGCGCGTCCACGCTGGTGATCTTGTAACCGGGGAAGATGAAGATCTGCGTCTCGCCCGCGAACGGACGCAGCACGCCCTCGACCGTGGCGCTTTCCAGCGCACGCACCACCGTGGTGCCCACGGCCACCACGCGGCCGCCGGCGGCACGCGTGGCGCGGATCTTCTCCACTAGCGAAGCGCCCACGTTGAGCCATTCGCGGTGCATGACGTGGTCGCGCACGTCCTCGGCGCGCATGGGCTGGAAGGTGCCCGCGCCCACGTGCAGGGTGACGTAGCCGAAGTCCACGCCACGCTCGCGCAGGCGCTCCAGCAGGGCTTCGTCGAAATGCAGGCCGGCCGTCGGCGCGGCCACCGCGCCCGGCTCGCGGGCGAACACGGTCTGGTAGCGCTCCTTGTCGGAGGTGTCGGCGCCGCGTTCGATGTAGGGCGGCAAGGGCATCTCGCCCAAGCGGGAGAGCACGCGCTCCAACGGCTCGTCGCCCTCGAAGCGCAGCATGAAGAACTCGCCGTCGCGCCCCAGCACAGTGATGACGCTGCCGTCGGCCAGGATGATCCGGCCGCCTTCTTTCGGCTTCTTGCTGACACCGAGCTGGGCCCGCGCCTCGTGGGCGCCGGTGACCCGCTCGATCAGGATCTCGACCGCGCCGCCCGACTCCTTGTGCCCGTGCAGGCGCGCCGGAAGCACGCGGGTGTCGTTGAAGATCAGCAGGTCGCCGGGCTGGAGCATGTCCGGCAGCTCGTAGAACTTGCGGTCCTTCTTGGTGCGCGCCGCCGCGTCGAGCACGAGCAGCCAGCTCCCCGAGCGGCGCTCAAGCGGAGCCTGGGCGATCAGGTCGGGCGGCAGTTCGAAGTCGAAGTCGGATTTCTTCACGAGGCGGGCCGGTGGCGCAGGGGGGCGTCGATTATCGCGCAATCGGCCGGGCCATGGCGGGAGCGCCCCGGCCACGCGCGATCAGGCGCTTCCGATGTCGATGTCGAAGGTGAACAGGATGCCGAGCAAGGTCATGGCCAGCACCGAAATCGACAGCCATAGCGCGCCGAAGCGTGGACGCTCCTCCGCCCAGGCCGCCAGCGCGATGAAGACGCCCGGTGCGACGCCGATGTAGCGCGTCATGGAAATCAGCGTGCCCGTGGACAAGGGAGCCAGCACGGTCAACGCGGTGAACACGGCCAGATCACGCCATCCGCGCCTCCAGCAGGCGACGACGCTGCATAGCGCCACGACGGTGAGCGAAAAATTCAGGAGCCTCGGATTCCAGGGCATCGCGATCTTGAGCGGCCGATTGACGTAGTCCATCAACGCGACCCACGGCGGTTGCAGCTCGCGCCCCCATTTGATCTGGATGTCCTTGAAGGCGAACGGATTGCCGGTGATCTTCCACAGATAGACCATGTAGGCAGCCAGCCCTACCCCGATCAACGCCAGTTTCGCCACGTCCATCGGGCGGCGTTCGCCACGGAACCAGCGATCGATGAAGATGGCTGGCGCGAGGAAGACGCCGTTCACGCGTGCGCCGCTGGCGATGCCGCCCAGGATGGATGCCCACCACAGACGCTCCGATCGGGCCGCCAGGAGCGATGCCGTCGCCAGCAGGAAAAACAACGACTCACTGTGGGGCAACATCATGAAATACGTGGTGGGCCAGAAACACGCGAAGAGCACGGCCATGTCCGCGACACGATCCGAACCCACAAGACGACGCGCCAGCGTCCACAGCATGCCCAGGCCCAGCCAGGTCAGGACGTTGGCGAGAAGCAACCCGGACCATACCCATTCGCCGGTCAATGCGCCGGCGGCGCGCCACGCCAGGGGATGCAGGGGAAAGAACGCCCAGTTGGCCGCGCGCGAGGTGTCGAACGGACGCTTCTCGTACCCCTCCGTCGCGATGGCGCGATAGAACGTCGCATCCGCCCGGATCGCCACGTTCGACAATCCGTCCGCAACCGCCTGCGGAGAAAGCCGCAGGGACATCCGGTCCTCGGCACCCCAGTGATCCGCGAGCCCTTGCTGAAGGAGCGGAATGGCCGTGAAGACCAGCACGAGCAGCAGCCGGGATATCGCAAAAGGCAGAAACGCCCGGCGCACACCGAGCGGAATCATCCTCGCCAAGCATGACCACGATGAACGCCACCGTGACGAAACGGTGGATTCAGAAACGACGACATCCATAGATTCCCCTGCGCCAGCCGACAGTCCTCGAAGCCGCGCGATGTTACGACATCCCGTGAGTCGGCCGCCAAGGCGGCGTGTAAGTCACGAGCTGCTAAGCGGGCCGCCGTGAACCGTGAGCCACGTCGAGCGCACGGTTCACGCTTTACAGCAGGGCGCTTTGTGCCCTGCGACTCACCGCTCCGATCCATCGCGCGCAAGCGCGCTCCTACATGCGAATCACGTGCTTCGCTTGCGGCGGCGGACGACCACCCAACCGATGCCGGCCAGCACGAGCACCACGATGGCGATCTCGGCCGGCAGCCACTGGCGGACCACGTGCTTGACGGCGCGGATCTGCTCGGCGCGCTTCAGTTCACGGGCTCGGGCGAAGTCGGGTTCCTCGCAGTTCCAGCCGAACGAGTCGGCCCAGTCGACATAGGGGCCCTGCTTCACGTAGCGGGCGTAATACGCCTGCGCGCGTCGCTGCCGTTCGTTGAGCGGCTTGCTGGTGTCGCCGTCCTCGGCCTCGTTGTAGTCCGGCGGCCCCTGGAGCATCCAGTGCGTCGCCATGCACAGCGTGGCCGCGAAGGCCTGCGAGCGCGGCGGCAGCAGGTCGGCGGCGGACACGGCCTTGTCGGCCGCGAGATAGCGGTAATGGAAGCGACGGTCCGGCTGTGCGGCGCTGGCCTGGAAGCGCTGGCGCTCCCCTTCCGTCACGTCGTCGCCCTTGAGGTCCTCCAGCTTGTGGCCGCTACCGCCCTGGAAGCCGCCACCGTTGTCGGCGTAGTCGGGGCCTTGCTCGTAGCCGATCAACTCCATGCCGTGTTCGCGCGCGATCTTCGCGGCGGTATAGCGTGCCTCGGCCTTGCCGATGTCGGTCCACGCATGGTCGCCATCGTGCAGCGCCTCGACATAGGCCTTCGCGGTCGCGCGCAGGTCGACTTCGGCATAGCGCTTGTCGATGCCATCCGGGAAATACGCGTAGGCGTCGTCATAGCGTCCCGCGCGCATCAGGCGACGGGCCAGCAGCCAGCGCAGATGATCGGTCACCGGCAGCGGCTGGTAGGCCTGTTCCTTGTCGTCCTTCGCGGGAGCCGGCGACGCCTTCGGCGCATGCGCGTCCACGAAGGACTTCAGCTCGTCCACCGTCAGCACGCGCTCGGCGATGTAGTCCATGTCGTTGCCGTAGCCGATACCGGCGGAATCACCGTCCTCGTCGTACACGTTGCCGTCGCCGCCAACCTGGGTCGCCGCTTCGTACATGTGGTTCATGGCCTCGACGTACTCGCCGCGAGCCAGGGCCAGCACGCCACGCTCGCCCATCACCTGTTCGATGCTGGACGGCTGCAAGGCGGCCTTGGGATCGTCGGCCTTCGGGAAGGCCTTGGCCGCCTCGGCGTACTCGCGCACGGCGGCGTCGCGATCACCCTTGCGCAGCGCCAGCTTGGCGCGCACCCAGGCGGCGAGCGGACCGTCCGCCTTCGCGGCCAGGCGCTCGGCATCGTCGTAACGCCCCAGTTGGTAGTTCAGCGAGGCAAGGCGATCGGCGGCCGCGACCTTGTCGGGCGCCACCTTGGCGATGGCGTCCACGAGCGTCGTCAGCACCGGCTCCGGCTTGCCGTCAGCGGTTTGCGGCGCGACGCGAGCCAGCGCGTAGGTGACCAGCAGGCGCTGCGACACCGGGCCATCGACGAATGCCGCCACCTGATCGGGATGACCCAGCACCGCGCCTGCGATCGCCGCGAGCGACTGCACTGCGCTGTCGGAACCATGGCCCGCCTGCGCCGCGTACAACGCGATGGCGTGTTTCAGGTCGGCCGGCGCCAGCTTGGCGACGCATTCCCGGTCATTGACCAGATCGACCCAGAGGCAGGATTCGCCACCGGCGCGAAGGCTCAGCGCCGCCTCGGCACCGAAGCTCGCCACGGCCAGGCCCTGGGCATCGGACGCGCCAGCCAGCACGCGGGCACGGACCTGCTGGAACGCCTTCGCGGCCGCGTCGCGCTCCGTCGTGGCCTGTGCGCCCGAAGCATCGTCGGCGCGCAGCGTGTGAATCCGGCCCAGCATGTAGGCCGCCCAGGCGCCACGGTGGGTCGCCTGGTCCTGCGGCAGGGCCAGCACGGCCTCGAAGCGAGACTGCGCGGCGTCCAGTCCGGCCCCGTCGACCGCATTGCACGACGATTCGGTGGTCGCGTCGCCCTCGGTATCGGCGGACGCCTGCGCGTTCTGGCAATCGGCGCCCGACAACTTCCAGGCCACCGCGCCCGCGACATAAAGCCGAACGTCTTCCGGCAAACCGGTGCTTGCGGCGTAAGCCTGATCGCTCGACGGCGAATCCATCAACGCCTTCACCTTCGCCATCTGGTCGGCAGGCAGGTCGTCGGCGATCTTGGGCCCGGACTCCCAACGCTCCGCCTCGACCGCCTTCAGTCCGTCGGTGGCGGGCAACAGGTGCGCCGCTTCGAAGGCGAAGGTGTTCTGCGGCACGGTAGCCAGCGAGCCAGCGCGGTCGTCGAGCATCTGCGACGGGAAGTCCGGGCCGCAGGCCCAGGCAACCGCGCCGGCGAACGCGATGGCACAACCGATCGCGAGCGTGGAGGGCTTCATCATGAAACGGGCTTTCCTTGATGGGATGACAGGGAGAGGGTCGTGCCGGGCGCACAGCGCGCCCAGCCGATGGGTCGTGATGCATGAGCCGGCAGCGGACGCGCCTGCACGGCGACAAGCGACAGGCCATCGCCGGTACGGCGTAACGCGTAGCCGTCGATGCCGTCCGCCACCGTGCAACCTGCGGGCAGCGCGACTCGTGAGGGCGCTTCGACGTCCATGCCGCCGGGGTTTTCGATCACGATGTCAGACGGGCCATCGGCTGTCGGGGTGTTCAGGGACACCGTCACCGGCTGGGTATCGACATGGCCAGTGACGACGCCGCGCCAGGTGGCCAGACTCCAGGCGCGCGTGTCTTCCGGCGTCGGCAGGCGAAACCAAACCAGGCCGCCCAACCGGGCAGGACGATGCGCTTCGAGACGCTGCACGAAGGCAAGCACCGTCGATGGCGCCGCGTACAGTTCCGAGGCGACGGCGCCAGAGGCCAACGCGGCGGATTCGCTTTCCACCGCCAGCAGGGAACCGTCCGCGTTCCAGCTCACCCGCGAGCCGTACGTCGGCAACGCCACGCGGAACGGTTTGCGCGTGTGCGCCGAGAAGTCAGTGATCCAGCCAGCGGCTACATCGGGGTCGAACAGCCCCGCCTGCGGTGCCTGCACGGCATGAACCTGAAGCACGGCCTCGTCGGGAACGGCGAGCAAGGCATCCAGATTCGACGAACCCAGCCAGGTCGGCAGCGCGGTGATCGACAGAGGCGTGGCGCCAAGGCGGTCCTTCAGTTGGCGAAGGAAGGTGGTGTAAGCGGGAAGCCGCGAGGTGGGGCAGTCGTAGTCGATCTCGATACCGGCCATGTGGGGCCAGCGTCGACGCACCTCGTCGATGTGTCCGATGAGTTCATCGGTATCGAAACGAGCCAGTCGGCCGTCGATGCGCACCACGGCGATGGCGGGACGTCCGCCTTGCACGGGGAGATCGGGCGTGAACACATGGAAACGACCGTCACGATCGGCCTGCGCCGCCAGGACGCGCCAATCGCGCACGAGATCGTTCGAGGCCGCGATGGCATCGCGAAGGCCCGGGGTCCACTGGCGCTGCCAGATATAGGCGTCATGGGTAAGCGGCGGCGCACGATCGCAGGCGGCGAGCAACGCAAGCGCCACGAGCGACGACACTGTCCGAACGATCTTCCTCACGCCGTGGGCCCCTTACCGCGCGGGATACGCGCCGGGGCATTTTATCCTTTGCAGGCGTGGACGGATGCTGAAGCCCCGGCCCCCTGTTTGGCCGTAGGAGCGCGCCTTGCGCGCGACCCGCGGCAGCGGCAACCTGGCCCGCTGCCGCGGGTCGCGCGCAAGGCGCGCTCCTACAGCCAGCCTTTTTGGCGGGCCAGGCGATAGGCTTCGATGCGATTGGCGGCGCCTAGCTTGCCGATGGCTTCGGACAGGTAGTTGCGGACGGTGCCGTGGGAGAGATTGAGCTGCGTGCCGATGTCGCCAGCCGAATGCCCCTCGCCCGCCAGGCGCAGCACCTGGCGCTCGCGATCGTTCAGCGGATCGGCCTCGGACCAGGCCTCCAGCGCCAGCTGCGGATCGATGGCGCGGCCGCCGCGATGCACCGTGCGCAGCGCGTCGGCGAGGTTCTCCGCCGGCGCGTCTTTCAGCAGATAGCCGCCCACGCCCGCATCCAGCGCACGACGCAGGAAACCGGGACGCGCGAACGTGGTCACGATCACCACCTTCACCGGCAGTTCGTGGCGCCGTACCCGCTGGGCGATCTCCAGGCCGGTCAGGCCGGGCATCTCGATGTCGGTGACCAGCAGGTCGGGTTTCAGGCGTTGCAGTTCGCGCCACGCGGTTTCGCCGTCGGGCGCCGAGCCGAGCACCTCGATATCCGACTCCAGGTTGAGCAGCGCCGACAGCGCACCGCGCACCATCGCTTGGTCTTCGGCCAGCAGCACGCGGATCATGCGGCGGACTCCGACAGGCACGGCACGAGCGACAAGCCGATGTCCAGCGTGGTGCCCTGCCTTGCCGGCGAATCGATTGCCAGCCGGCCGCCGATCTGGCGTATGCGTTCACGCATGCCCGAGACGCCATTGCCGTGCGCGGCGAGCCCGCCGCAACCGTTGTCCGTGATCCGCATCGAGAAATCCTGTCCGTTCCGGGTGATGACCACGCGCGCGACCGTGGCCTGCGAGTGGCGATGAATATTGGTGATGGCCTCGCGCAGTACCAGCGACAGCGAGGCCTGCGCGGATGTCGGCAAATCGAGACCGTCGGGCACCTCGACATGGAAGGCGATGCCGGACGCTTCCAGCATCAACCGCGCGGAAACCAGCTCACTGGCAAGATCCCCTGTGCGCAGACCGGTGACCGCGCTGCGCACCTCGGCGAGCGTGTGCCGCGCGACGCGCTCCACCTCTTCCATCTCGCGCTGCGCCCGCGCCGGATCGGCCAGCGCGAGGCGCCGGGCCAGCTCGGACTTCAGCGTGATCAGCGAGAGCGTATGGCCGAGCAGGTCATGCAGGTCGCGACCGATGCGCTCGCGCTCCGCCAGCGTGGCCAGGCGCCGGACCTCGCCCTGCGACAGGCGCAGCTCGGCATCGCGTCGCGCCGAACGCACGTAGACAAAATTGCTCACCCCGCCGATGACGCCGCTCACAAGCACCAGGGCGACGTGGATCAACGGCACGTGGAATAGCAGGTGCCAGACGGCCGCGACCAGCGTCGCCACCACCGACATGGTCAGCCAGGTACGCAGACGTCCCTCAAAGGCCAGGAGCGACAGGCCGATGACTACGTAGCCCAGGGCCATGGCATTGACCGGCCAGAGCACGAAGCCGACGGACACGATGGCGACCGCGTTCCAGACCAGGCGCCGCAGCGGCCCGAAGAACACCCCCAGGCAACACGCCACATAGATGGGAATCGACAAGGCCGTGGGCACGAACCATGTCCATGCGAAACCCTTCATGGACCACGGTGCCTGGACCAGGGCGATCAGCCAGAAGGTTTGCAGCACGATCTGCCATTTCAGCAGCGCTGGGGAATTGAGGCTCCCCAGCAATGAATCGGCCCGCGCTCGTGGCAGCGCGATCATGACGGCAGGCTCTGTGCCACGGTCGCAAGCGGCTTGGCAAGACGATCGCCTACTTGCATCGGCACCGCGACGCGCAGACGCGTACCCTTGCCGCGCGGCGATTCGATGGTCAGCGTGCCGCCCAGTGCGCGTACGCGTTCACGCATGCCGCCCAGGCCGTTGCCTTCTTCGGTGACGCCACCACGCCCGTTGTCCGCGATGCAAAGCACCAACTGATTGCCGTGCACCTCGACCTTCGCCTCGGCGACGGAGGCCTGGGCGTGCCGATGGATATTGGTCACCGCTTCGCGCAACACCAGCGCGAGGCCGGCTTCGAAACGCTCCGGCAACGCAGGCAGGTCGCTGACGTAGTCGAAGTTCACCATCGACGCGTTGAGCATCAGTCGCGCGGACGCCAGCTCGGCTGCAATGCCGGTGGCACGGATACCGGTGACCGCCGAGCGCACCTCGGCAAGCGCATGGCGAGCCACCTGTTCGGCCTCTTCCATCTCGCGTCGCGCCGCGTCGACATCGCGATCCATCAGGCGACGCGATAGCTCCAGCTTCAGCGTGATCAGCGACAGCGTATGGCCGAGCAGATCGTGCAGGTCGCGGCCGATGCGCTCGCGCTCCACCGTGGCTGCAAGGCGACGCACCTCGTCATGGGAAAGCTTCAGCTCGGCGTCGTGCTGCGCGCTGGTGCGGTAGAACTGGTTGACCAGGCCCACCGAGAAGGCGATCAAGGAGACCATCATCGCGGCCTGCCAGGGCCAGTGCGTGATGAGCATGGCCGCGGCGACGAAACAGCCGATCAGCAGGAAGATCCGTACGAGCGCGATGCGCAGCGGCGCCATCACGCCGATGAAGGAACAGGCGTAGACCATGTAGCAGGCCCCGCCATTGTGGTTGATGTAGAGCGTGGCCAAGCCCATTGCCGCCATTCCCAGCGCGAACAGCACGGCGTAACGCATGGGGCGGATCTGCACCTGCCAGTACATCAGCAGGAACAGCGGCAGCGTCACGGCGGTGACCGCGAGCCAGTGCGGCGGAAGCTTTTCCGTGCCGAGCAGGTCGACGAAGACGTAGACGATCCAGATCAGGTGGAAATAGCTGGCGAAGCGAGCACGCGGCTTGTCGCGGAAGCGGCTCCACAGCGAATCGGGCGTCGGCTGGAACCACGGGCTTGCCATGAGCGTATCCGTCGAGAGTCTTGGCGGGTTGGAGGCCATGCTACTTCAACCGTGGCGGCGCAGGCGACGGGCCGCCAGCGTCAGGAAAACCGCGGTGAAACCGACCAGCACGAGCGCATGGAGCGCCACCCCGCCCTGCCCCAGGCCGACGGCCGAAAGCGCCAGCTGGTCCAGATGGTAGGCCGGCCAGATCGGTGCGATCGCCTGGATGAAACCGGGCATGACCGACAGCGGGAACCACAGGCCCGACAGGAAGGCCATGGGCAGGTAGACGAGGTTCACCGCTCCGGGCGCGCCCTGCCCCTTCACCAGTGTGCTCAGCAGCAGACCGAGGCCGCAGAACGGCAGCGCGCCTAGGATCTCCACGAGGTAGAAGGTCGCGACACGCGTCGGCGTCATGTCGGCGCCGGCCACGAAGATCGCCAGCACGAGCAGGATGGTCGAGACGATCGCCGCGACCAGCAAGGCCATGCACATCTTGCCAACGAGATAGGCACCCGGCGGCATCGGCATCGCACGTTTCAGGGTAAGCAGACCGGAGTCGCGCTCCAGCGCCAGCGATACGCCGAAGCCGAACAGGCCCGGCGCCATGACGCCGAACGTGCCGTACGAGGCGAGCAGGTAGCGCGTCGCCTCCGGACCGTTCGCCTTGGCCAGCACGATGCCGAACATGATGTAGAACACCGGCGAAAACAGCAGTGTCGGCAACAGGAAGCTCGGCGTGCGCAGGTAGCGCAGGCATTCCGCGCGGGCCTCCTGCACGTAGGCGTTGAACAGGCGGCCGGCGGTCATGACCGGGCTAGAGGTGCTGTCGATCATGTTCATGCGGCCTCCCGGGCGGCGTCGGCCGCATCGGTTTCACGGGTGATTTCGGTAAAGGCCTCGGCGAGGCCAGCGCGCTGCACTTCGAGTTCCGAAAGCGACGGGTCCGCGTCGAGCAGGCGGCGCACCACGGACTCGGCACTCGCCGTCGCGATGCTCAAGCGTCCCTCCGGCTGGCGTTCCACGGAGATGACCTCCGGCCAATCGGCGACCACCGTGTCGACCAGCGAGGTCACGCAGCGGATGCGGCGAACGGCGACACGGGCACGCAGGGCATCCACCGTACCTTCGGACACCACCCGTCCCTTCGCGATGACGCACACGCGGTCGGCGAGCGATTCGGCTTCTTCCAGGTAATGCGTGGTGAGCACCACCGCGCAACCCTCGGCGACCAGGCGACGGATCGCCGCCCACAGCGACTGGCGCGAGGTGATGTCCATGCCCACGGTGGGTTCGTCGAGGAACAGCAACTCGGGACGCCCCACGAGGGCCAGCGCGAACTGCACGCGCCGCTGCTGGCCGCCGGACAGGTCCGCATAGCGCCGCTCCATCAGGTCCTGGATCGCGGCCACTTCGGCGCATTCACCCAGCGTGCGCAGCTCCGGGTAGTAGCTGGCGGTAAGGCGCAGCAGTTCGCGCACCTTCAACGTCGGCGGCAGGTTGGCGGACTGGAGCATGACGCCGATGCGCCGACGCGCCTCGATGTCCTGCGGATCCCGGCCGAACAGGCTCACCTGGCCGGCGTCGGCGCGGTGTAAGCCCAGCAGCAAGCCGATGCTGGTGCTCTTGCCGGCCCCGTTGGGCCCGAGCAGCGCGAGCAGTTCGCCGCGGTGGATATCAAGGTCGATGCCGTCCAGCGCGACGATCGCGCCGTATCGCTTGGAAACCTTGTCGAGTCGTGCGATGCGGTTGTCGTAGGTCATATGCCCTCCCTTGCGATGCAACATATTCCGACGCAACCCCTTGGCGGCAGTCGCTTGCGTCATTGTGCGGATGTGACAAGCGTCACCCGGGGGTTACGCGTGTAAAAACCGCATGGTATGCTGGGAAAATAATCCCTTTAGTTATATGCACTTAGGCGCCATTTCGATATATAGACGAAAGGGATATCCCCGCGTTATCGCTGTTACTTCGAATTACTTGAGGAGTGGGTTATGGACGTCATCGGTCTCCTGCGCGAATTGCGTGAGTTTGGTGGTCAGCAGCGCACGCGAGGGTTGCCCGATGCGACCATCGAACGCTTCGCCCGCTCCGATGCCGCCCTGGGCCGCGCCGTGGAAGAAGCCGTGGCCTACCATCGCGCCCTGCGTGCCGACATGGCCGATTTCCTGCGCCTGGACGAAGCCGAGCAGATCCATCGCCTGCAGGCCGGCCTGGTCAACTTCTATCCCGACGACGGCGTGAACCCGTACGTGCCCGCCGCCGCGCGCGGTCCGTGGATCGTTACGCTCAAGGGCGCCGTGCTCCATGACAACGGTGGCTACGGCATGCTCGGTTTCGGCCATAACCCGGAGCACATCATCGAGGCGATGTCGCGCCCGCAGGTGATGGCCAACGTGATGACCGCCAACGTGGCGCAGTTGCGCCTGTCCGAGGCGCTGAACCGCGAACTCGGCCGCAGCCGCGGCGGCAGCCCCTACTCGCACTACCTCTGCCTGAATTCCGGTTCGGAGTCCGTCACGCTGGCCGGCCGCATCGCCGACGTCAACGCCAAGCTGATGACCGATCCGGGCGCGCGCCACGCCGGTCGCACCATCAAGCGCCTGGCCGTGAAGGGCGCCTTCCACGGTCGTACCGAACGTCCCGCCATCTATTCGGATTCCTCGCGCCGCAACTACCAGCAGCACCTGGCCAGCTTCCGCCACGAAGACACCCTGATCACGGTCGAGCCGTACAACGTTGCGCAACTGCGCGAGGCGTTCGCCGAGGCCGATCGCCAGGGCTGGTTCATCGAGGCGATGTTCCTGGAACCGGTGATGGGCGAAGGCGATCCGGGTCGCGCCCTCACGCCGGATTTCTACGCCGCCGCGCGCGAACTCACCCGCGCCCACGGCACCCTGCTGCTGGTCGATTCCATCCAGGCCGGCCTGCGTGCCCATGGCGTGCTGTCCATCATCGATTACCCGGGCTTCGAATCGCTGGAAGCGCCGGACCTCGAGACTTTCTCCAAGGCGCTCAACGCCGGCCAGTACCCGCTGTCGGTGCTGGCGGTGTCCGAACGCGTCGCCGGCCTGTACCGCAAGGGCATCTACGGCAACACGATGACCGCCAACCCGCGCGCGCTGGATGTCGCCATCGCAACGATGCATGAGCTGACCGACGACGTACGTCGCAACATCCGCGAGCGCGGCAAGGAGTTCGTGGACAAGCTCGAGCAGCTGAAGGGCGAACTCGGCGGCCTGATCACCAAGGTGCAGGGCACCGGCCTGCTGTTCTCGTGCGAGCTGGCCCCGGAATTCAAGTGCTACGGCGAAGGCTCCACCGAGGAGTTCATGCGCGAGCGCGGCATCGGCGTGATCCACGGCGGCGCCAATTCGCTGCGTTTCACCCCGCATTTCCGCGTCACCAGCGCCGAGGTCGACCTCATCGTCGAGGAAGTGCGGCACGCACTGACCGAGGGGCCGCGTCGGTCGGAATCGAAAGCCGCCTGACAAGCACGACACGGGGAGCGTCAGCCGCCGCCGACGCTCTCCGACGACTCGCGGACTGCCGAGAAACCGACACATCGGATCTTCAGGCCAACCCCCATGATGGGCTCGACGGAGACCTCCCATTCATCGGAGCCATCCATGCGACGGACCATGATGTAGCCCACGATGCTCTCCGCGAGCGTCCCCTGGATTTCACAGTCACGCACACCATCGAACGACAGCCGGGTACGGAGGTCGTCCATCGCTTCGAAAACGATATCCAGGGTCTCCTCCCTCCAGTGGAGCTCCCTTACGCGTCCGTCGTGATATCCGAAGCCGGAAAGCACGCCTTTCTCCGATACATGCAACGCAAGCTTTGTTTCCATCGATCATGCCCCCTGGACGGCCCGGAAGGTAACAGTCGCCCGTTCATCCGAACAGTCGTAAGCTCCGAGCCGCCGGATTGGCCCGGCGTCACGTAGGGGTTCGCCATGCGTACGCAGTTCCGTGTCCTTGCCGTATCCACCCTCCTCGCCTTCGCCGGGTCCGCGCTCGCGGCCGCCCAGGCGCCCGCCGCCAAGCCCCTGACTCCGCAGCAACAGCGGATGAAGGACTGCAATGCGCAGGCCTCCGGCAAGAAGGGCGACGAGCGTAAAACCTTCATGAGCAGCTGTCTGAAGGGCGAGCAGCCCGCCGCGGCCGCCGCCCCTGCCACGCAGCAGGAAAAGATGAAGACCTGCAACGCCGACGCTACCGGCAAGAGCCTGAAGGGCGACGCGCGCAAGGCGTTCATGAGCACCTGCCTCAAGAAATAAGCCATTCGGCGAACCCGAATCGCGGACACGGTCCGCTCCCACCCCTTCGGTAGTGAGCTTGCTACCAACGGGGTGGGAGCGGACCGTGTCCGCGATACCGGGTTGCGACCGAACTACAATAGGGTTTTCAGACATGCCCGGCTGCCCATGAAGATCGTCGAAGTCCGTCACCCCCTCATCCAGCACAAGCTCGGCCTGATGCGTAAGGCCGGCATCAGCACCAAGGAATTCAGGGAGCTGGCCTCCGAGGTCGCCGCCTTGCTCACCTACGAGGCCACGGCCGACCTGGAAACCGAGACCAAGACGATCGACGGCTGGGCCGGCCCGGTCGAGGTCACCCACATCAAGGGCAAGAAGGTCACCATCGTGCCGATCCTGCGCGCCGGCCTCGGCATGCTGACCGGCGTGCTGGAGATGATCCCCGCCGCCCGCGTGAGCGTGGTGGGCCTGCAGCGCGACGAGGAAACCCTCGAACCCGTGGCCTACTACGAGAAGCTCACCGGCGGCATGGACGAGCGCACGGCGATCATCGTCGACCCCATGCTGGCCACGGCGGGCACCCTGGTCGCCACGGTGGACATGCTCAAGGCGGCCGGTGCCAAGCGCATCAAGGGCCTGTTCCTGGTCGCGGCTCCCGAGGGCCTGGAGCGCGTCAAGGCCGTGCACCCGGACATCGAGATCTACGTGGCCTCGATCGACGACCACCTGAACGAGCTGGGCTACATCATCCCCGGCCTCGGCGATGCCGGCGACAAGATCTTCGGCACCAAGCAGCTGCCGGCGCACCGCTGAGCGCAGCGCGCAAGGATTGAGCGCGCCAGCGCGCTCAATCCTTGAAGATGGCCGGCGTACCCACCCAGATCATCCGCACCTCGTCCGTACCGATGTTGCGCACCCCGTAAGGGTGGCGCTGGTCGAAATGTGCGCTGTCGCCCGCGTTGAGCACGAACTTCTTCTTGCCCACGTTCATTTCCAGCGAACCGCTGAGGATGTACCAGAAGCCCTCGCCTTCGCGATGGATGGTCGGTGCCGCCAACCCCGGCGGCACGACCAGCCGCAAGGCTTCCATCTTGCGCTCGGGATGGCGCCCACTGAGGCGTTCGTAGACCACCGACGAACCCAGGTCGATGCGCTCGTGCTCGTCGGCACGGCGCATGATCTGCCCCGGATTCGGCACGCTGACGAAGTAACCCACGTCCACGCCCAACGCCTGCGCGATCGCCTCCAGCGACAACAGCGACGGTGAGGCCAGGTTGCGCTCCACCTGGGAAAGGAACGGAATCGACAGGCCCGAACCTTCGGCGAACGCCTTGAGCGTCAACCCCAACCCCCGTCGTCGATCGCGGATCGCCGCGCCGATCGTACGCGCGGCGTTCCTGTCGATCGGCGCGTTGCGATACTCCATGCGTCAGGAGGTGTGGTCGTTGGCGATCAGCCATCGACCGCCCTGCTTGTGGAACAACAAGGTGGTGATGCCGGTCGCGGTACTGCCATCGGCCTGATGCAAGGTGTAGCGACCTACGACAAAGGCGTATTGCGAGCCCAGCTCCTTCGCGTCGAGCACCTGGAGGCTCAGCTTGCCCATGTCCGCGCCCTTCTTGAAACGCGGCGCGTACTTGGCCTTGATCGCCTCGTAGCCCTCGGTGACGCCGCTGCTGTTGATGTAGCGCGTGGTGGGCGCGTTTTCGTAGAGCTGCATGAAGGTGTCGAGGTCGCCGGCCATCCACGCCGCGGCGCTGGCGTTCAAGGCCTTCTCGATCGACGCACGCACCGGCTCGGCGGATGTTTCAGCGCGCACCGGTGCCACCACCGCGACGGTGAGGGCCGTGCACAACAGCAGGGTCAGGTTCTTCATGGCGCTCCATGGATGACGATGGAAAAAGATGGGACGAATGGGGAGGCGGCCGCTCGAGGGCGGACGGGCAGGAGCCTGTACGTTGTCCTGGATCGAACATGGATGGATCCCCTGCCCCCCGGCTGGAAAGGGCCACCTACGATGTGTCCGGTGACCTGGGTTGCATCCTAGCCGGAATTGCTTGACGGCATCAAAACTTTTTGATCTAATCAAATCACGTGAAGACACCTTCGCCGACGCGCCTTGCCGGGCGCCGTCGCGCAGGCAGCAAGGGCCAGGGATGCCGACATCCACCGCGCCATCCGTTTTCGCAACGCGCACCACCCGATAGCCCGCCTCTGGGGAGAGAGGGGCACCGCCAGGCAAGGCTTCCGCTCCGGACATCGCGTCCGTGGCACGGCGTCCCATGGTCTTTTTCCAGGCCGCCTGGCGAACGAACGCTTCGACATCAGACAACGAGGGGGTTAGGCATGAACCATCGACACGAACGCGCCCTGCTGTGCACGGCGATCCTGGCCGCCCTTCTGGCTGGCTCCGCGTACGCCCAGGACGCCACGCCGAACAAGCCCGCGGCATCGAAGAAATCCGACGAGGCACCCGTCGCACTGGACAGCATCACGGTCACCGCGACCAAGCGCGAGCAGGACGTGCAAAAGGTGCCGATCAGCATGGCCGCCTATACGGGCGAACAGCTGGAACGCCAGGGCATCACCAGTCTTTCGGACCTGTCGCGCATCGCGCCCGCGCTGAGCGTGGCCTCGTCCGGTCCCGGCGCGAACAACCTGATCGTGCGCGGCATCTCGTCCAGCGCCGGCTCCGCCGCCACCGTCGGCTACTACCTCGACGACGTACCGATCGCCGCGTCCAGCAATGCGGCCCTGATCTCCACGCGCGGTGTGATCGATCCGTCCGTGTTCGACATCCAGCGCGTGGAAGTGCTGCGCGGTCCGCAAGGCACGATCTATGGTTCCAGCTCGATGGGCGGCACGGTGAAGTACGTGACCAACCCGCCCGACGCGAACAGCACCGAGGTGCGTATCAAGGCCGACGCCTCCGGCACCTATCACGGCGGCCCCAACGGCAACATCAACGGCGTGGTGAATATCCCGCTACTGCAGGACAAGGTCGGCCTGCGCATCTCGGCCTACTACCGCGACGACGACGGCTATATCGACCGCTACCGCATCGATCCGAAGAACTACCTCGCGGCCGATCCGAATGGCGGCAAGCAGGACAACGTCAACACGTACAAGACCTACGGCACGCGCGTCGCCCTGCTCATCACCCCGGATGACACGCTGACCATCACGCCGAGCTTCATCTACCAGTACGCGAAGGTCGGCTCGCCGTTCACCTACGACAAGATTCCTGCCACGTTGCAGGACCCTTATCAGGTGCGCGACGTCAGCGAGGCTAACGTCCAGAAATCCACCATATCCAACCTGGCTATCCACAAGCAGTTCGATGCGTTCGAGCTGATGTCGTCGACTTCGTACTTCACGCGCAACATCGACGTGAAGGACGACAGCTCCAAGGTGATCAACTACTTCTTCAACCTGCCGAGCGTGTATCCGACCACGATGTTCGGCCATTACAAGAACAAGGAATTCACCCAGGAAATCCGCGCGACGAGCAAGTTCGACGGTCCGTTCCAGGCCATCGTGGGCGCGTTCTACCACGACGTGGACGCACCGCTGAGTTCGGCGATTCCCTATCCGGCCGGATTCAACCAGACCTTCGGCACGCCCTTCCCCACGTATTCGACCATCTACGCGGGCGCGCGCCATGCCACGCTGGACGAGTACGCACTGTTCGGCGAGCTGTCTTACAACATCACCGACAAGCTCAAGGCCAGCGTCGGCCTGCGCGCCTTCGAAGTGAAGCAGACCTTCCAGCAGAGCGGCGACGGCCCGCTCAACGGCGGCCCCAGCAATATGCGCAACAGCTCCAAGGACTACGGCAGCACGCCGAAGTACACCTTGCAGTACCAGATTTCGCCGGATCACATGATCTATGCGACGGCCTCGCAGGGTTACCGTCCCGGCGGTCCGAACAACCCGGCACCGGCGGCGTTGTGTGGCGCAGAGGTGAACGGACTGGGCTTGAGCCAGTCGCAGCTGAGCAAATATGGCCCGGATTACCTGTGGAACTACGAGATCGGCGCGAAGACGGCATGGCTCGACCATCGCCTGCTGATCAACGCCTCGGTCTACCACATCGACTGGACCAAGGTGCAGCAGCAGATCGTGCTCGGCTGCGGCTACAACATCACGGCCAACTTCGGTGACGCGGTGAGTCAGGGCGGCGAGCTGGAAATCAGCTACATGCCGGTGGCCGGACTGACCCTCGGCGCAGGCTTCGGCTACACCGATGCGCACCTGAAGAGCGATGTGCCCGGCACGCCGGCCAAGAACGGCGACCGCCTGACCAACGTGCCGCGCTTCACCGGCTCGCTGTCCGCGGAATACCGTCGCCGGGTCAACGCCGAGTACATGGGCTTCATGCGTGCGGATATAGGCTTTATCGGCAACGCGACCTTCCTTTACGACCGCACCAGCCCGTTCTATCGCCGTGGCGGCTTCGCCACGACCAACCTACGGGTCGGCGTGGAAGGCAACAGCGGCTTCGATGTCTCGCTGTACGCGACAAACATCTTCGACAAGCGCGGCGAAACAGACCTGCCGGTCGCGATTTCCGCCGACCTGCCCACGACCCGCCGCGTCGCGTTGAACCAGCCGCGTACCGTCGGCGTGACCGTGCAATACCACTACTGAGCCCGTTGCCGGGCCGCGCTCATCGCGGCCCGGCGTCTCTAGCAGAAAGTTTCGTAGGAATCTGTCACATCCCCCTGTCACAAACTTGCGGCACACTCCGCAAGCGGGCCTGACAGGGGGAACGCCGCGCCAGGTCATGGCGGGTGCTTCGGGTCGCGTACAACCTAAGGACTCGAAGGGGAACAACGCATGCGTTCGACCACGACTCGGCGCGCCCTCTGGGCGGCGCTGACCGGCCTTGCCGCCATTGCGCCGCTCCAGGCTGCCGATCTCTCGATCACCCAGTTCCGTGTCCGCGGTCCCGCGGGCGGCAACGACGAATTCATCGAAGTACAGAACACCGGCACCGCGCCGCTGGACCTGTCGGGCTACAAGCTCAACGCGTCGAACGCCAGCGGCACGACCGGTACGCGCTTTACCTTCCCGGCCGGCGCCACCGTGGCCCCCGGTTGCTTCGCCCTGCTCGCCAACATGGCGGCCTCGGGCTACTCCGGCAGCGTCACGCCGGACTTCAAGTACAGCACCGGCATCACCGACGACGGCGGTCTCGCGCTGCTGAACACCTCCGGCACCGTCGTTGACCAGGTCGGCCTCAGCACCGGTTCGGCGTACAAGCTCGGCACCGCGCTCACCAGCCTGGGCAGCAGCAACGCCGACCAGGGCTATGGCCGCAAGACGAACGCCGCCGGCTTCCCGCAGACCACCGGCGATAACGCCGCCGACTGGATCAAGGTCGCACCGACCGCGCCGCGCAACAGCACGTCGCCCTGCGTCGCCCAGGGCCCGGCCCTGTCGATCGCTGACAGCACCGTCAGCCTGCGCAACAGCGATGACGTGCAGATGCCGTTCACCGTCACGCTGACCAAGGCTGGCGGCGAAGACGTCACCGTGCACGCCGCCACCGCCGACGACACCGCCACCGTCGCGGCCGGTGACTACGATGCGCTCAACACCACGCTGACCATCCCGGCCGGCTCGACCAGCGCCACGGTCAACGTCACCGTGCATGGCGCCAAGGCTGCCGGTCCGGACAAGGCGTTCCGCGTGAACCTCACCGACGCCACCGACGGCATCACGATCACCAAGGGTTCCGCCATCGGCGCGATCCTCAACGAGATCCCCGTCGCCGCCGAAATCTGGCAGGTCACCGGTCGTGGCCAGGTCTCGCCGATGCTCGGCAAGCGCGTGTCCACCAAGGGCAATATCGTGACCGCGGTCGGCCCGGCCGGCTTCACGATGCAGACCCCGGACAACCGCGCCGACGACGACGCGCTGACCTCGAACGGCATCTACGTGTTCACCAGCGCGGCCCCGACCGTGAAGATCGGCGACCAGGTGGACGTCGAAGCAACCGTCGACAACTACTACAACCTGCCGGAGCTGAAGAACGCGACGGTCACCACCACGATGCACGGCGCCCGTCTGCCGAAGGCCGTCGTCTTCAACGACAAGGTGCCCTCGTCCGATCCGAACGCCCTGTCGTGCGGCACGACGAACTTCCAGTGCTTCGTCGGCATGCGCGTCACCATCGACGACGGCATGATCACCACCGGCAACCTGCGCTTCAGCAACGAGCCGTTCGCCGAGGTCTATATCACCGCCAACGGCAAGCGCTCACTGCGCGAGCCGGGCGTGCGTTACACCGTGCCGGTGCCCGATGGCGTGAACCTCGGCAACTGGTCGGGTAACCCGCAGGTGCTGAAGATGAACACGGCCGACTACGGCGCCGTGCCGGTCAACACACCGTTCAACGCGGGCACCACCTTCCGTGCGGAAGGCGTGATCTCGTATGCCTTCGGCGCGTACACCTTCATACCGACCAAGGTCACGGTCAAGAAGGCCGCACCGCTGCCGCGTCCGGTCGATGCCCGTCCGTTCTTCGCGGTGCGCGTGGGTGCGCTGAACACGGAGCGCTTCTGCGATACCGAGTTCAACACGACCTTCACCTGCAGCGGCGGTAGCAAGGAGCCGTCCGCCGACGACGTGAAGCTGAAGACGCAGCGTCTGTCTGCGTACATCGGTAGCGTGCTGAAGCTGCCGGACATCCTGTCGGTGGAAGAGGTGAAGAGCCTCACCGTCCTGCAGGGCCTCGCCAAGCAGCTGGGTGACGACTACCCGGCCCAGTACGAAGCCTTCCTGCAGCCGGGCCACGATCCGAGCGGCATCAACGTGGGCTTCCTCGTGCGTACGGATCGCGTGCGCGTGGTGAACGTCCGCCAACTCGACGCCGACGCGACATGGCAGGACCAGGGCAACACCTCGTTCCTGCACGACCATCCGCCGCTGCTGCTGACCGCCGACGTCCCGACCCTGCTCGGCCGCATGCGCGTCAACGTGATCGCGGTGCATCCGAAGGCCCGCCAGAACGTCGACAAGACCGGCACCACGGCTGACCGCGACCGCCAGAAGCGCTTCCTCCAGGCCCAGTCGCTGGCGACCCAGGTGCAGGCGTTGCAGACCGACCGCAAGAACCTCTTCACCCCGCTGCTGGTGGTGGGCGACTTCAACGCCTATCAGTTCACCGACGGCTTTGCGGACGTGGTCGGCCTGATATCGGGCAAGTACGACGACAGCCAGAATCTGCTGAAGCTCGGCAAGAACATCGTCAAGCCCACGCTGTGGAACGCGGTGGATTCGGTACCGGCGAACGACCGCTACTCGTTCCTGTTCACCGAGAACTTCGGCAACGTGCAGGGCCAGGCCCCGCGCTCGGTGCCGACGCACCAGGTGCTCGACCATGCGCTGCTGAACGTCAACGCCCGCGCCCTGTTCCTGCGCATGCAGTACGGCCGAGACAACCTCGACGCGCCGGTGCAAACGCTGGACGACGCGGCCAAGGCCACCGACGCGAAGAAGGCGATGGGTTCGTCCGACCACGACGGTTTCGTGGTGGACATGCTCGCGCTGCCGACCATCCTGCTGTGATGTAAATGAAAAACGCCCGGCGCGATGCCGGGCGTTTTTTTGTGCGAAAGCGCCCGTTTTTACCGGGCGCTTTCTTTTTTTGTAGGAGCGCGCTTGCGCGCGATCCCGCGATAGCGGGCCAGAGTGCCGCTGCCGCGGATCGCGCGCAAGCGCGCTCCTACACGGCGTTAGCCCATCAATCGACGTTAGGCCGTCAACCGCGGTTAGGCCATCAACCGCCGTCAGGCCGCCAATCGATCAGCCGGCGAAACGATCCGTGGCCTTGACCAGCTCGCGCGTGATGCCAGGCTCGAACGCCGAATGGCCGGCGTCCTGCACGACCTTCAGCTCGGCCTCCGGGAAGGCGCGATGCAGGTCCCATGCGCTGCGCATCGGGCAGACCACGTCGTAGCGCCCCTGCACGATCACCGTCGGGATGTCGCGGATCTTGCCCACGTCGCGAAGCAGCTGGCCGTCGACCTCGAAGAAGCCCGCATTGACGAAGTAATGGCATTCGATGCGCGCGAAGGCCAGGGCGAACTCGTCCTCACCGCTGGAGGCGATATGGTCGGGATCCTGGTAGAGGTAGCTGGTGGCGCCCTCCCAGACCGACCACGCGCGCGCCGCGGCGACGCGCACCGCCGGATCGGCGCTGGTGAGGCGACGGTGGTAGGCGCTGATCAGGTCGCCGTGCTCGGCCTGCGGAATCGCCGACAGGTAGGTTTCCCAGGCGTCCGGATACAGGTCGCTGCAACCGGACTGGTAGAACCACTCCAGCTCCGAACGACGCAGCGTGAAGATGCCGCGCAACACCAGCTCGGTGACGCGCGTGGGATGCGTCTCGGCATAAGCCAGCGCCAGCGTGGAACCCCACGAACCGCCGAAGACCTGCCAGGCGTCGATGCCCAGGTGCTCGCGCAGGCGCTCGATGTCGGCGACCAGGTCCCAGGTGGTGTTGTCGGTGAGTTCCGCGTGCGGCGTGGACTTGCCGCAGCCGCGCTGATCGAACAGGACGATGCGGTACTTTGCCGGGTCGAAGAAGCGACGGCAGCGTGGGTTCGTGCCACCGCCCGGACCACCATGCAGGAACACGACCGGCTTGCCGTTCGGGTTGCCGCTTTCCTCGAAGTAGAGCGTGTGGAGGGGCGAAACCTTGAGCGTGCCGCTGTTGTACGGCTCGATCGCCGGATACAGGTCGGTGGAATCCTGGGCCATGACGGGTCCTTGGGAGGGGCGGGGAAATGCCAAGGCTAACTGTGTACGGTGGCCCACGCCACTGTAGGAGCGCGCTTGCGCGCGATCGCGCGCAAGCGCGCTCCTACAGGAGCTTGCCGGGATTCATGATGTTTTTTGGGTCCAGGACGGCCTTGATGCCGCGCATCAGGGCGATTTCCGCCTCGGAGCGCACGCTGCCCAGCCAGGGCTTCTTGACCAGCCCGATGCCGTGCTCGGCCGAGATGCTGCCTTCGTGCTTCCGCAGCGTTTCGACCAGGAGCGCGGTGACATGCTCGCATTGCGCGACGAAGACCGCGTTGTCGAGATCGTCGGGCTTGAGCACGTTGATGTGCAGGTTGCCGTCGCCGATGTGGCCGAACCAGACCACGTCGACATGGGGATATCCCGCCGTGAGCAGTTGCTGCATCTCCTCCATGAAGGCCGGCACCACGGAGATCCGCACCGAAACGTCGTTCTTGTACGGCTTGTAGCGTGCGAGGCTTTCGGTGATGCCTTCGCGCAGACGCCATAGCGCGGCGGCCTGGGCGTCGCTGGAGGCGATCACGCCATCCACCACCCAGCCCTCTTCCACGCAGCGCTCGAAGAAGTCCAGCGCGTTGGCCTCGCCGGCCGCGTCGAACTCCGTCACCACGTAGTACGGATAGTCCTCCGCAAACGGCTTTTGCGCGCCATGGGCCGTCACATGGGCCAGCGCTCGATCAGTGAAGAATTCGAAGGCCTCCAGGCGTAGGCGATGATGGGCCTCAGCGAACACCTTCATCAGGGCGTCCATCGCCGGCACGGCCAGCAGCATGACCTGCGTGCGCGGTGGCGGTGCCGTGAGCCAGAGGGTCGCCTCGACGACGATGCCCAGCGTGCCCTCGGAGCCGATCACGAGGTGGCGCAGGTCGTAGCCGGAAGCGTTTTTTACCAGCGCCTTGTTGAGGTCGAGCAAGTCGCCCGTGCCCGTGACCACCTTCAGGCCGGCGATCCACTGTCGCGTGTTGCCGTAGCGGATCACGCGAATGCCGCCGGCATTGGTCGCGATGTTGCCGCCGATTTGGCAGGAGCCGCGGGCGGCGAAGTCCACCGGATAGACCAGGCCGTGATCGCGGGCGGCTTGCTGCACCGCCTCAAGGGCAATGCCCGGCTGGACGGTGAGGGTGCGGTCGACGGCGTTGAAGTCGAGGACCTTGTTCATCCGGTCGAGGCTAACCACCAGCTCGCCCTGGGCGGCGACGGCGCCGCCCGACAGACCGGTGCGGCCGCCTGAGGGAACGATGGCCACGCCGGCGTCCGCCGCCCAGCGGACGATCGCCTGGACCTGCGCGATATCGGCCGGAAAGGCCACCGCCAGGGGCGCCGGCGTCCAGCGCCGGGTCCAGTCGCGACCATGATGCTCGAGGTCGCCGGGGTCGGTCGACAGCTTGAGGTCGGGCAACAGGCGGGCAAGCTCGGACAGGCGCGGGTCGGTCATGGGCGGCATCGCTCGGGTGATCCGTCGAGGGTGCCAGCGCCAGGCGACGGCGTCCACTGCACTGCAACATTCCTGTCGTCCATCTGGCATAGTGGATGTCCATCCACGCGGAACCTGACCGGCCATGAAGCGCACGTCGTATCCGAAAGAGGACATCAAGGTCTTGCTGCTCGAAGGCGTCAGCCGCAGCGCCCTCGACACCTTCCGCCAGGCCGGATACACGCAGATCGAGTTCCATGAGAAATCCCTGCCCGACGACGAGCTGCGTGAGCGCATCGCCGACGCGCACATCGTGGGCATCCGCTCGCGCACCCATCTCAGCGCCGATGTCCTGGCCCATGCGCGCCGACTGATCGCCGTGGGCTGCTTCTGCATCGGCACCAACCAGGTCGATGCAGCCGAGGCCGAACGCCTGGGCGTGCCGGTCTTCAACGCGCCCTACTCCAACACCCGCAGCGTCGCCGAGCTGGTGATCGCCGAGACGATCCTGCTGGTCCGCCGCATCCCCGAGAAGAACGCCGAATGCCATCGCGGCGGCTGGTCGAAGTCGGCCGCCGGCAGCTTCGAGGTGCGCGACAAGGTGCTGGGCATCGTCGGCTACGGCCATATCGGCACCCAGGTCGGCGTGCTGGCCGAAGCCCTGGGCATGCGAGTGATCTTCCACGACATCGAGCCCAAGCTCTCGCTGGGCAACGCCCGCCCGGCCTCCAGCCTGGAAGACCTGCTGGAACGCGCCGACGTGGTGACCCTGCACGTCCCGGAAACCCCGCAGACCAAGCTCATGATCGGCGCCGCCGAGATCGGCCGCATGCGCCCCGGCGCCATGCTGGTAAACGCGTCGCGCGGTACGGTGGTCGATATCGACGCCCTGGCCGATGCGTTGCGTTCCAGCTACCTGGCCGGTGCCGCCATCGACGTCTTCCCGGTCGAACCCAAGGGCAATGGCGACCCGTTCGTCTCACCCCTGGTGGGCATGGACAACGTGATCCTCACCCCACACGTGGGCGGCAGCACCGCCGAGGCACAGGAGAACATCGGCATCGAGGTCGCGTCCAAACTGGTGCGCTACAGCGACAACGGCAGCACCCTGTCGGCAGTGAACTTCCCCGAGGTGTCACTGCCCGGCCACGCCACCAGCCGCCGCCTGCTGCACATCCACCGCAACATCCCCGGCGTGCTGTCAAAGGTCAACGAGGTGTTTTCGCGCGCCGCCGTGAACATCGACGGCCAGTACCTGCAGACTTCGCCGCAGGTGGGCTACGTGGTGATCGACGTAACCACCAGCGAAGAGCACGCCGCCGCCCTGCGCAACGAACTGGCGGCGATCGAAGGCACCCTGAGGGCGCGCGTCCTCTACTGAGGCGCGTCGTCCGAGACGACCCGCGCCCTGCCCCGCTGCTTGGCGACATAGAGGCGACGGTCGGCCACGGCGATGAAGGGATTCACCTCGTCGCCGTCCTTCGGCACCAGGGTATGCACGCCCGCGCTCAGGGTCAGGCGTCCTGCCGGGCCGGTTCCCGCATGCGGGATCAGGGCGCGATCCACCAGATGCAGGCAGCGCCAGGCCTGAGCCATGGCGGTCGCTTCGTCCGTATCCGGCAGCAGCAGCACGAATTCCTCGCCGCCGAAACGACAGAGCAGGTCACGCGGGCCGCGCAGGATGCCGGTGAGCGTCTTCGCCACGCGCTTCAGGCACTCGTCGCCTTCGAGATGCCCGTAGTGGTCGTTGTACTGCTTGAAGTAGTCGATATCGAGCACGACCACGGACACCGGCTGGCGCAGACGCTTCGCCTCGCGCCACTCCAGGTCCATCATCGCGTCAAAACGACGGCGGTTGGCCACGCCCGTGAGGCCATCCTTGTAGGACAGCTCTTCCAGCTCGCGCTGCATGTCGAGCAGCTTTTCCTCGGTGCGCTTGCGTTCGCTGATATCGAACATGAAGCCGATCAGCGCGTTCGGCGAGCCATCCGGGTTACGGACCACGTGCACGACGTCACGGATCCAGACGAAGGTGCCGTCCTTGCGCAAGGCACGGTAGTCGGCTTCGTGGTCGATACCCGCCTGCGACTGGGCCACGCAGAAGTTGAAGACCCATTCGCGGTCCTCGGGATGCATGCGATCGGCCCAGTCCTGAACGGTCTGCCATGACTTTGGCGACCAGCCAAGCAATTCCTCGATCTGCGGGCCGATGTAGTCGAAACGCAACGTCGCCCAGTCGATTTTCCAGGGGATGGCCCGGGTCGATTCGAGCAGGGTTTTGTAGAGCCCTGGTTCCTCGGTGAGGATCGCGTCGTCGATGCTCATGTGCGTTCTACTGCCTGGGGATACGTCCGCCTCATACGATCCCTCGCACGCTCGTAGAGCGGCACGAGGTTGGCGGGATCATCGTAGTCGATCCGCATGCCGGAGCGTAGTTCCCGGCGCATCAGGAAGATCATGCTCTCGACGACGGGATCACCGAACTCCTCGGGCATGCGCCCGGTGACTTCGGCCAGTCGTCCGCGCACGGCTTCCGCGTCGCTCACCACCGCCGAGATACGGTAGCGATACCTGCCGCCGATACGCTCGGGTGGCAGGTCCATGAAACGACCCTCCCGCTGGCGGTACGCGCCATGGACCAGGCGATAGGCGTTGTGACCCAGCACCGGCACGTCGTCCGGCACCGTCGTTTCGTCATCGAAGGCCTGGAGGGTCGCCGACAGCGGCAACAACCTGCGGAGGCGGTAAGCCTGCTCGACATGGACGTTTCCGACGCGGGCGAGATTGGCCAGCAATTCGCCGAGCGACGCCCCGTCCTGGCGGGAGAAACCACCCCAGACGCCATCGGCGCCATGCAGCAGTGCCTCGATCAACGACGCATTCTCGAATCCTGCGCCGCCGTGGGCATGCACCAGGAGCTTCATCGGCGGCGGCACGAAGGCCCTCACCGCCTCGATGCAGGCGCCCACCTGGAACGGCATGTAGGTGCCTCGGGCGTCCTCCATCAGGATGCCTTCGATCGGCAGGGCGACCAGCTGATCGAGGATGCCGAACGTGTCCTCCGGCACCTCCATGAGGGCGTCGAAGCCGTCGACGAGATTGACGAAGATGCGGGGCGACGCACCGGCTTCGCCTTTCACGTTCTCCATGATCCAGAGCACGTTCTCAGCGAGGCTCCGCCTCAACTCGTCCAGCGTGTACTTGCCCTCCCTGCCCAAGGGACTGACGTGGATCTCCAGCACGGTGTTCGGCACACCGTAGTTGCGGAGCTTCTGTAAGGACGGATCGGGTCGGAAGATGTCCTGCGCATCGATGATGCCGGGCGAGGTGAAGGCATAGCAGCCACGCAGATCGGTACCGATCTGCTGGAGACAGCTCATGAAGTCATCGTCGATGTCGGGAACGTCGGGCATGGCCTGGTTGAGACGGCCCAGCGCGATGTTTCGGAAACCGAAGTCCCGCAGCAACGGCAGGATTTCCAGCTTGTCCTCGAGCGTCTGGCCCACCCGGGAGCCCACCGGGTTCTCATGCAGCGAGATATCGATCAGGAAAGGATCGATCTGGGCCAGCCTGTCCTGCTTGCCGCGCGCCTGCTCCAGCGCGGCACGCGCGCGATCACGAACTACCGATGACGACATCCGACTCCCCCTCCCGCGCGGCCGAATGGCCGCGCCTGTATGACGGGGATATCGGCCGATTCACGGGCGCCTTAAGGGAGCCAGGTCATCCCTGGCTTACCGGACGCTCACCACTGGTTATCGTCGAGCGAGTCGTCGCTGCCGCCGGACGAGCTGTCATCCCACGAATTGTCGTTGTTGCCCATGTCGACGGGATCGCTGCGCAGATCGTCGTAGGCCTGCGCCGAAGGATCGCGATTCACATAGGTATCGCCGGGGCCCAGGTTCCGCAGGGTGTCATTGTCGCGGTGCGAGTGCAGTGCCTCGTCGAGCAAGGCGCCCGCCGCGAGACCGCCCAGGCCAGCAGCCACGGCCGTACCCACGCCGGACGATGCTGGTGCAGGCGGGGCGTAGCCCGGGTAACCTGGATAGCCCGACCCCGGATAACCACCCGACGGCGGCATGCCGTTGTTCATGGGCGGCGCCTGGTTATAGGTGTCGTACGGTCCGTTGGCCGGACGCTGGCGACGCGACCACAGCAGGGCGATCAGCACGACGACACCGCCGATCACGAGGATCGCCGGCAGGATCGACATGCCATGGCCGCCATGGCTCCGCTCACCCTCGGACACGGTCCGGGCGTCGGACAGTCGCGATGCGGACGCCGGGGCCAGCGCGGCGTCGAGCTTGTGCTGGAACTGCTGGAACTTGGCCGGGTCCGTGAAGTGGGTGGCCGGGTCCAGGGTGGCGGCCTTGGACGCCTCGGCCTTCGCCTCACCGATATTGCCCTCGTGGGCCAGCACCTCGGCCAGCACGTAGTGGGCCTTCGCACTCTGGGGGTGTTCGGTGATGGCCTCGCGCAGCAGGGCCTCCGCTCCCGGGTAGTCCCCTCGGGCGAGCAGCGCCTGGACGTCGTGCGGGGAATCCGCGGCGGTCGCCAGACCCGCCAGGGCGAACAGGACAAGGGCGAGAAGCAGCTTCTTCATGGCAGGCTTTCGAGGGTGGAGATGCCATTGGAGTGGCGGTCTCCACGAAAGTTCTCAAGTCACCCCTGCCACCGGTCATGAGCCGTGCATGGGGTGCAACCCGCCCCGCGTATCGCCCGATGCGGCCGCCACCTTGTAGGAGCGCGCTTGCGCGCAATGGGTGCTCGCGGTAACCCCCATCGCGCGCAAGCACGCTCCTACAGGTGAGGATCGGGCAAAAAGCAAAGGCGCCCCTGTCGGGACGCCTTTGCTTCGAATAATGGTCGGGGTGGCGAGATTCGAACTCGCGACCACTACACCCCCAGCGTAGTGCGCTACCAGGCTGCGCTACACCCCGACGAGCTAACGATTGTAACAGCTTCGAGGCCGCCTGCGGAAGCAGGTCAGCGACGAAGCAGGGTGAGGACTTCCTCGAGCTCCAGGCGGACCTGGCGCACGATCTGGTGCGACATGCTCGCCTCCATGCGGGCCTGGGGGCCCTCGAGGCGGGCACGCGCGCCCGTGATGGTGAAGCCCTCGTCGTACAGCAACGAGCGGATCTGCCGGATCATCAGCACGTCGTGGCGCTGGTAATAACGACGGTTGCCGCGACGCTTGACGGGCTTGAGCGCGGGAAACTCCTGCTCCCAATAGCGAAGCACGTGCGGCTTGACGCCGCAAAGCTCGCTGACCTCACCGATGGTGAAGTAGCGCTTCGCCGGGATCGCCGGAAGCTCGGTGTTATTCCCTGGATCCAGCATAGCCCTCGACTCTTACCTTGAGTTTCTGGCCAGGACGGAAGGTGACTACCCGCCGGGCCGAGATGGGGATTTCCTCGCCGGTCTTCGGATTGCGACCGGGCCGCTGATTCTTCTGCCTCAGATCGAAGTTGCCGAAGCCCGACAGCTTCACCTGCTCGCCCTTCTCGAGCGCCTCGCGCACAACCTCGAAATACGCGTCCACGAATTCCTTGGCCTCGCGCTTGTTGAGGCCTACGTCGAGGAAAAGCCGCTCGGCCATTTCCGCCTTGGTCAGCGCCATCTCATCCTCGCATTCTCGCCTTGCATGTCTTCTCCAATACCCCCACCGCTTCTGCCACGCGAGCGTCGGCATCGTCGTCGGTAAGGGTGCGTGAAGCGTCCTGTAAAATCAAGCCCATAGCGAGACTCTTTCGCCCCTCGTCGATTCCCTTGCCGGCGTAGCGATCGAACAGGCGGATCTCCTTCAGCGTGTCGCCGAGCGCGCCGCGAACGGCCGCCTCGACGCTGGCCCAGGTGATCTCTTCCGGCAGTTCGACGGCGATATCGCGGCGAACGGCCGGGAAACGGGCCACACGGGTCGCGCGCGGCAGGCGACGGGCCAGGATCGGCTCCAACGCCAGCTCCATCACGTAGACGTCGGCGCCCAGGTCCAGGGCCTTCGCCAGCGCGGGATGCAGCGCGCCGATGAAGCCAGACGGGTGGCCGTCGCGGAGCACGCGGGCTCCGCGCCCCGGATGCAGCCAGGACGGCAAGTCCGTCGCGTCGGTCGACCAGCGCTCTGGCTCACCGGTGCGTGCGATCAGCGCGTCGAGGTCGCCCTTGAGATCGAAGAAATCCACCGTGCGCGAAGCTTCGCCCCACTGCTCCGCCAAGGCGGAACCGGAGGCGACCACGGCGACGCGGCCGATTTCATCCGGCGCGCCACCGGTGGCGTGGAAGCTGCGGGCCACCTCGAACAGCCGCACGCGCTCTTGCTGGCGGGCGCGGTTGTAGCGCAGCGCCTCGACCAGACCCGGCAGCAACGAAGTGCGCATGACCGCCAGGTCGGCGGACAGCGGATTGGCCAGCGGCACCCAGGCATGGTCGACGCCCCAGGTGGTGAGCAGCTCGGTGCTCACGAAGGACAGCGTCACCGCCTCGAAGTAACCCCGCGCAGCCAACTGGTCGCGCAGCTGCATCTCCGAAAGGCGTGCCTCGGGCTCCGGCGTGAGGGCGATCTCGCCCGCCGGCGTCGTGGTGGGAATACGCTCGTAGCCGTGGATGCGCGCGACTTCCTCGATGAGGTCCTCTTCGCGCTCGATGTCGAAACGGCTGCTCGGCGGGGTGACCTGCCAGCCGTCCGCCACCTCGACCACGCCCATGCCGAGCGCAGTGAAGATGCGGGTGACCTCGGCGGCCGCCACGTCGATACCGAGCACGCGGCGCAGTCGCGCATGACGCAGCAGCACCGGCGCGTGTTCGCGGAGGTCTTCCGGACGCTCGGCGATCGAGACCGGACCGGCCTTGCCGCCGGCGATGACGAGCAGCAGTTCGGTGGCACGTTCCAGCGCGCGACGCGGCAGCGCGGGGTCGACGCCGCGCTCGAAACGATGCGAAGCGTCGGTGTGCAGGCCGAGCTTGCGGGCACGGCCCATGATCGCGGACGGCGCGAAATGCGCAGCTTCAAGGAAAATGTTGCGGGTGTCGTCGGTGACGCGCGAATCGAATCCACCCATCACGCCGGCCACGGCCAGCGCCTTGGCGTCGTCAGCAATGACGACGAAGGACGGATCGAGCTTCGCTTCGCTGCCGTCGAGCAGCTTCAGGGTTTCGCCCTGGGTCGCGTGACGGGCGACGACGGTACCGGACAAGGTGTCGTTGTCGAAGGCATGCAGCGGATGGCCCAGTTCGAGCATCACGTACTGGGTGACGTCGACGATGGCGCTGATCGGACGGATACCCGAGCGACGCAGGCGCTCGGCCAGCCACAGAGGCGACTTCGTGCTGGCGTCGATGCCCTCGATGACACGCCCCAGGTAGCGCGGTGCATCGGCGCCGGCGCCCAGCTTGACGGGACGGCTGGCCGACGACGCGATCGCGGCCTCGCCCACGCCGATCGACTTTACGTGGCTGCCGAACAACGCGGCCACGTCGTGAGCCAGGCCGTTGAGGCCGAGCACGTCCGGACGGTTCGGGGTGATCTTCAGCTCGATGCTGGCGTCCGGCAGGCCGAGGTAGTCGGCCAGCGGCTGGCCGACCGGCGCATCGGCCGGCAGTTCGAGCAGGCCGGAGGCGTCAGCATCGATACCCAGCTCCTTCGCGGAGCAGAGCATGCCGAAGGATTCCACGCCGCGCAGCTTGGCGGCCTTGATCTGGATGCCACCCGGCAGGCTGGCGCCGACCGTGGCCAGCGGGATGCGGATGCCGACGCGAGCGTTGGGCGCGCCGCAGACGATCTGCAGATGCTCGCCCTGCCCTGCGTCCACCTTGCACACCTGCAGGCGGTCGGCTTCGGGGTGCTTCGTGGCTTCGACGATCTCGGCGACGACGACGCCATCCAGGCCTTCGCCCAGCGTCGTGACCTCTTCGACCTCGAGGCCGGCCATGGTCAGCGCGTGTACCAGCGCGGCACGATCCGCGTCGACGGTCACCAGTTCACGCAACCAGTTTTCGGAGAATTTCATGGGAGCGACTCGTATGCGTTGTGGGCGGCGAGGATCAGGCGAACTGGCGCAGGAAGCGCAGGTCGTTCTCGAAGAACGCGCGCAGGTCGCCCACGCCGTAACGCAGCATGGCGAAGCGCTCTACGCCCAGGCCGAACGCGAAGCCGGTGTAGCGCTCCGGATCGATGCCGCAGTTCTTCAGCACGGTGGGATGCACCATGCCGCAACCCAGCACCTCGAGCCAGCGCGTGGAGCCGTCCTCGGCGTCCCAGCGGATATCCACCTCGGCCGACGGCTCGGTGAAGGGGAAATAGCTGGGACGGAAGCGCATCTCGAAATCGCGCTCGAAGAACGCGCGGATGAATTCGGCCAGCGTGCCCTTCAGGTCGGCGAAGCTGGAGGTCTCGTCGACCAGCAGGCCTTCGATCTGGTGGAACATCGGCGAATGGGTCTGGTCCGAATCGCTGCGGTAGACCTTGCCCGGCGCGATGATGCGGATCGGCGGCTGGCGCCCCTGCATCGAACGGATCTGCACCGGCGAGGTATGCGTGCGGAGCAAGCGGCCGTCACCGAAGTAGAAGGTGTCGTGCATCGCGCGCGCGGGATGGTGCGGCGGGAAGTTGAGCGCCTCGAAGTTGTGCCAGTCGTCTTCGATCTCGGGACCGTCGGCGCGCTGGTAGCCCAGGCGGCCGAAGATGTCGGCGATGCGCTCGAGGGCACGGGTAATAGGGTGGATGCCACCGTATTCGCCATCGCGACCCGGCAGGGTCACGTCGATGCGTTCGGAGGCGAGGCGGCGGTCGAGCTCAGCCTGTTCCAGCGCCTGCTTGCGGGCGGCGATGGCGTCGGTGAGGCGCTCCTTGACGCGGTTCACTTCGGCGCCGCGCGCTTTGCGCTCTTCACCAGTGAGCTGGCCCAGGGCCTTGAGGGCGGCGGTGACCGCGCCGTTCTTGCCCAGCAGGGCGACACGCACGCTATCCAGCGCCTCGAGCGAGGCTGCCGATTCGATATCGCGCAGGGAGGCGTCGACGTTCTCGATCGATTCCATCGGTTTTTCCTGACGTGGAAAAAGAAATGGGGAGAAGGCTAGGCCTTCTCCCCACGTCATCCATCATCGCGCGATAGAGTTACCGCGCGTGGTAAAGCGGATTACGCAGCCAGACTGGCCTTGGCCTTCTCTGCGATCGCGCCAAACGCCTTGATGTCGTGCACGGCGAGGTCCGCGAGGACCTTGCGGTCGACCGAGATGTTGGCCTTGGCCAGACCGTTGATGAGACGGCTGTACGACAGGCCGAACTGGCGAGCGGCGGCGTTGATACGGACGATCCACAGCGCGCGGAACTGACGCTTGCGCTGCTTGCGGCCGATGTAGGCGTACTGACCGGCCTTGATGACAGCCTGGTTAGCTACGCGGAAAACCTTGCGACGGGAGTTGTAGTAGCCCTTGGCACGGCCGATGATCTTCTTGTGACGACGACGGGCGGTTACACCACGCTTAACACGAGCCATTGTTCTTAGCCTCCCTTAGAGATACGGCAACATGCGAGCTACACCCTTGGTGTCGCACGCCTTGACGTGGTTGGGAGCGCGCAGGCCGCGCTTACGCTTGGTCGACTTCTTGGTCAGGATGTGCGACTTGAACGCATGGCCTGCCTTGAACTTGCCCGACGCGGTCTTGCGAAAACGCTTCGCGGCCGCCCGGTTGGTCTTGATCTTGGGCATCGGAATGCTCCGTATTCGGTTGCTGACTGATCCGGCGGCGGGTCCAGGGACCTGCGCTTTCCTTCCTGCCGGGTACGGTGATCGGCCCATCCATTCGGACCGAGCCGGCGAGGATACACGAAATCCTCAGGTTTGGCACGCCTGTCGTTGCTGGAAAAACAGGGGTCTAGCGCCTCCGTGCCTTTGGCGTAGGGGGCCCCTCGCGACAACCGACTGCCCGGCGCTGGGTTCCAGCGTTCGCTGGAACGACGAGAAGTCTCACGCAGATATGAGAACGGCGCCCTGGGGCGCCGTTCCATAGGATCAGACCTTTTTCTTCGGGCCGATCATCATGACCATCTGGCGGCCTTCGAGGCGCGGGAAGGACTCCACGACGCCGTCTTCGCCGATGTCCGCCTGAATCTTCTTCGCCAGGTTCTGGCCAAGATCCTGGTGGGACATTTCGCGGCCACGGAAGCGGATGGTGACCTTGACCTTGTCGCCTTCTTCAAGGAACTCACGCATCTTGCGCAGCTTGATGTCGTAGTCGCCCACGTCCGTGACCGGACGGAACTTCACTTCCTTGATTTCGACCTGCTTCTGCTTCTTCTTGGCGGCCTGGGCCTTCTTCTGGGCTTCGAACTTGAACTTGCCGAAATCCATGATCTTGCAGACCGGCGGATCGCCGTTCGGCTGGATTTCGACGAGATCGAGGCCTAGCTCTTCAGCCGCAGTGATGGCATCACGGGTTTCCATGATGCCCATCTGCTCACCTTCGACGCCAAGCACGCGCACGCGCGGCACCTTGATCTCACGGTTCTTGCGATTACCCTTGTTTTCGGTCGTAGCGATACCGCTATCCTCCAGAAGTTAACCCTACGGCGGGTCCGTCGCCTAGCGACGGGCCTCGGCCTCCAGTTTCGCGGCGAAGTCGGCCAGCGGCATGCTGCCCAGGTCCTCTCCACCACGCGTACGTACCGAGATGGTACCCGTCTCCTTCTCGCGGTCACCGACCACGATGAGGTAAGGCACCTTCTGCAGCGTATGCTCGCGGATTTTATATCCGACTTTTTCGTTGCGCAAATCGGCCGCCACCCTGAAGCCTTGCCCCACAAGGGCTTGAGAGACTTCACGGACGTAATCGGCCTGGGCGTCGGTAATGCTGAACACGACCGCCTGAATGGGGGCGAGCCAGGGCGGGAGCAAGCCCGCGTGGTGCTCGATCAGGATGCCGATGAAGCGCTCCATGGAGCCCACGATGGCCCGGTGCAGCATGACCGGGTGCTGGCGCTGGCTGTTCTCGTCCACGTACTCGGCGCCAAGGCGCTCGGGCATCATGAAGTCGACCTGCATCGTGCCCACCTGCCAGGTACGGCCGATGGAGTCCTTCATGTGGTACTCGATCTTCGGGCCGTAGAAGGCGCCCTCGCCCGGCAGTTCTTCCCATTCCACGCCGGCCACGGAGAGGGCCTTGCGCAGAGCGGACTCGGCCTTGTCCCAGACTTCTTCCGCGCCGATGCGCTTTTCCGGGCGCAGCGCGATCTTCATCGCGATGTCCTCGAAGCCGAAGTCCTGATAGACCGCCATCGCCTGGCGATGGAAGGCCGCGACCTCGTCCTCGATCTGCGACGGCATGCAGAAGATGTGGCCATCGTCCTGCGTGAAGGCGCGCACGCGCATGATGCCGTGCAGCGCGCCCGACGGCTCGTTGCGATGGCAGCCGCCAAACTCGCCATAGCGGATCGGCAGGTCGCGGTAGCTGTGCAGGTTGGCGTTGAAGATCTGGATGTGACCCGGGCAGTTCATCGGCTTCAGCGCATAGGTGCGCTTCTCCGACTCCGTGAAGAACATGTTCTCCTGGTAGTTATCCCAGTGGCCGGACTTCTTCCACAGGCTCACGTCCATGATCTGCGGGCCACGCACTTCCTGGTAGCCGCTCTTGCGGTACACGCCACGAACGTACTGCTCCACCACCTGCCAGATGGCCCAGCCCTTGGGATGCCAGAACACCATGCCCGGGGCCTCTTCCTGCAGATGGAACAGGTCGAGCTGCTTGGCGATGCGGCGGTGGTCGCGCTTCTCGGCCTCTTCCAGCTGGTGCAGATAGGCCTTGAGGTCCTTGTCGTTGAGCCACGACGTGCCGTAGATGCGGCTGAGCATCTCGTTGTTCGAATCGCCGCGCCAGTAGGCACCGGCGACCTTCATCAGCTTGAACGCGCGCAGCTTGCCCGTGTTGGGCACGTGCGGGCCGCGGCAGAGGTCGGTGAACTCGCCCTGCGTATAGAGGGAAAGCTCCTCGTTCGCCGGGATGCTTTCGATGATCTGGGCCTTGTATTCCTCACCCAGGCCGCGGAAGAAGCGCACGGCCTCGTCGCGGCCCTTCACCGAACGCGTGACGGGGATGTTTTCCTTGACGATCTTCTCCATCTCGGCCTCGATAGCACCGAGGTCGTCCGGGGTGAAGGGACGCTCGTAGGCGAAGTCGTAATAGAAACCGTTGTCGATCACCGGGCCGATCGTGACCTGCGCGCCCGGGAACAGGCGCTGCACGGCCTGGCCCAGCAGGTGGGCCGTGGAATGGCGCAGGATGTCCAGCGCGTCGGGGCTCTTCTCGGTGACGATCTCGAGCGCGGCGTCGCGATCGATCGTGTAGCTGGCGTCCACCAGCTTGCCGTCGACTTTGCCGGCGAGGGTGGCCTTGGCGAGACCGGCGCCGATCGAGGCGGCGACATCCTGCACGGAGACGGGGTGTTCGAAAGGACGCTGGCTGCCGTCGGGGAGCGTGATCTGGATCATGGGAAGCGGATTCCGGACAAACAAAAAGGGCGCCAAGCGCCCTTCGGATGAAGACGAAGACGTGGCGTGAAAGCTCAGACTGGGGTGTGGGTAGTCCGCATGTCGCACACTCGGCCGGCGTTGCCGCGGGCCACCTCTCGTCTCGTGGATACCTGTTAAAAACTAGTGCAGCCCCGGCGCCATGTCAATCCGGAGCGCTCCGTTACAATGCCCATCCGCTCCAAAGGCAGGTCATTCCCATGCGCATCCTGGTCACCGGCAGTGCCGGCTTCGTCGGCTCCGCCCTCACCGAGCGCCTGCTCGCGCGTGGCGATACCGTGCTCGGTTTCGACAACCACAACGACTACTACGACCCGGCCCTCAAGGAGGCCCGGCTCGCCCGCTTCGCCGCGCACCCGAATTACACCCACGTGCGCGCCGATCTCGCGGAACAGGCGGCCGTGGACAAGGCCTTCGCCGACTTCCAGCCCGAGCGCGTGGTGAACCTCGCCGCCCAGGCCGGCGTGCGCTACTCGCTGACGCATCCGCACACCTATGTGCAGAGCAACCTCGTCGGCTTCGTGAACGTGCTGGAGGCCTGCCGCCGACACCAGATCGGGCATCTGGTCTACGCCTCGTCCAGCTCCGTGTATGGCGCCAACCGCAAGATGCCCTTCGCGGTGGAGGACGCCGTGGATCATCCGGTGAGCCTCTACGCGGCCACGAAGAAATCCAACGAACTGATGGCGCATACCTATAGCCACCTGTTCGGGCTGCCGACCACGGGTCTGCGCTTCTTCACCGTCTATGGCCCCTGGGGGCGCCCGGACATGTCGCCGATCCTGTTCGCCAGCCGCATCCTGCGTGGCGAGCCAATCGACGTGTTCAACCACGGCAACCACAGCCGTGATTTCACCTATATCGACGACATCGTCGAGGGTGTGATCCGCACGTTGGATCATCCCGCGCAGCCGGATCCGTCGTATGACCCGGTGTCGCCGAATCCCGGTTCGTCGGCCGCGCCTTACCGCGTGTACAACATCGGCAACGATGAACCGGTGCAGTTGCTCGATTTTATCGAGCTGCTGGAGAAGCACCTGGGCCGCACCGTCGAGAAACGACTGCTGCCGATGCAGCCGGGCGACGTACCGGACACCTGGGCCGATGTCTCGGCGTTGCGCCGTGATGTGGGTTATGCGCCGTCGACGTCGATCGACGAGGGGTTGCGGCGATTTGCCGAGTGGTACAAGGATTTCTACAAGCAGGTTTGAAACCTTGCGCGCGACCCTGCGTCGCGATGCGCTGGATCGCGCGCAAGCGCGCTCCTACAGGAGGCGGCGGAGGAGGCCGGAGGCGCGCTTTGTCTTGCGGGCGATGGCGTAGGCGACGATATCCGGCGTGGCCAGTAGCGTGAAATGCGTCTTGGCGCGCGTCACGCCCGTGTAGAGCAATTCGCGGGTCAATACCGCCGAGGGCTCGGTCGGCAGCGCCAGCGCCGTGTGCTCGAACTCCGAACCTTGCGACTTGTGCACCGTCATCGCGTACACCGTCTCCACGGCGGCCAGGCGGCTGGGCACCACGAAACGCACCCGTTCGCGGCCGTGTTCGTCGAGCACCGCGAACGCGACGCGCAAGGCCATGCCGCCCTGCCCGTCCGGCACCCATAGCGTGACGCCGACATCGCCGTTCATGAGGCCGATGGCGTAGTCATTACGCGTCACCATCACCGGACGCCCCTCGTACCACTCGCGATCGAGGTCGACCAGCCCGCGCGCAGCAAGGCCTTTCGCGATGCGCTCGTTCTGCGCCGGCACACCGGCGTCGCCATGCCGGGATGCGCACAACAACTGGAATCGGGCATACGCCTTCAGCGCACCGGCACCCCAGGCCTCGAAGGCGTCAGGAGCCGCATCTGCGACCGGGCGTGCCTTTTCGATCCAGTCGAAATAAGCCAGGTAACCCGGGGCCCCGTCCCTGCCTTCGATGGCCAGGGTCGCAATGCCTTCGGCAGTCGGCGAGCGTAGGGCGAGGTCGTCCGCCGCATCGCGCATTGACTGCGCGACGGCCGCGACATCGCCCGCACGGATCGCGTTCGCCAGCGCACCGATGCCGCTACGTTCGCCAAAGCGGCGGCTCCGACGCAGCATCACCACGCGCTGGTCGAGCGGGCGCGCGCTGGCGGATTCGCTCCAGGGCCCGACATCCACGTCGCAGACCGTTTCGAGCCACGCACGCGTCGTCTCGTTGTAGTGCCCTGCCTCGGCGCGGGCGCAGAGATCGCCCAGCACGGCGCCGGCTTCCACGGACGACAACTGGTCCTTGTCGCCCAGCAGGATCAGCCGAGCCTCGCGCGGCAAGGCGTCGAGCGTCGCGGCCATCATTTCCAGGTCGATCATCGAGGCCTCGTCGATGACCAGGACATCCAGGTGCAGCGGATTGTCCCTGTCGTGACGAAACACGCGGCTATCCGGCCGGCTGCCAAGCAGGCGATGCAGGGTCGTGACTTCGGCGGGGATGGCCTGCTTCACCAGCGGGTCGACATCGAGCCGTTCGATCTGTCCCGCAATGGATGCGTTGAGGCGTGCGGCCGCCTTGCCCGTCGGAGCGGCGAGACGGATGCGCAGACGCGGTTCGCCACGACGATGCGCCAGGGTCTGCAACAGCCCCAGAAGGCGCACCACCGTCGTCGTCTTGCCGGTGCCCGGTCCACCCGTGATCACCGCGAAGGCACCTTGAGCGGCGATGGCGCAGGCGACCTTCTGCCAGTCGAGTGAACCCTCTTCCGTCGGGAACAGACGGTTGAGTTCGGTCCCCAGCTCATCTGGCGTCGGCTGCACATCGAGACGGGAGAGGATCGCTTCGGCCACCCCGACCTCGTCACGCCAGAACCGGCGCAGATAGAGCAAGCCGTCGTCGAGCACCAGCGGCGCGGCGGGATCGCCTTCGGGTCCCGCCACCAGCCGCGACGATCCCAGCCATGCCAAGGCATCGGTCAGCCCCGCGTCCTGGGCTTCCAGCGCATCGACATCCACGCAGATATGGCCGTCACCCAGTTCCTTGCTTACGATCGCCGCCGCAGCAAGCACGCGGAAATCGGCGTCGCCATCGAGCGTCGCCAGGAAGCGGGCGAACGCCCGATCCACCGGGCGCAGGCGTTTTTCGTCGACCGCAAGATCGAGCCAGGTGCGTAGATCGATCGTCATGCGCCTCGTCCCTCGAACAGCGCGTCGAGCGCCTCGATCATTGCCAACGGTGGACGCTCCGCATGGATGCCATGCCCTTCGCCATCCACACCGCGCAGGTAGAGATACACCGCACCGCCGACATGCGTGTCGTAATCGTAGGCCTCTCCAAGACGCGAGCGCAGAAGGCGATGCAGCGCCAACAGATAGAGCGCGTATTGCAGTTCGTAGCGGGCATCCAGGATCGAATGACGCATCGCCGCGGCACCATAGGCCTGCGCGTCGGTACCGAGCCAGTTCGACTTGTAGTCGATCACGTACCAGCGCCCTTCGTGCTCCACGATCAGGTCGATGAAGCCCTTGAGCATGCCGTTCACCTTTTCCGCCGCGAGCGAGAGACGGGGCGCGTCGTCCAGCGTATGCGTGCGGACGATGCGATCCAGCGCAAGGGTGTCGACGCCATGCGCCTCGAAAAGAAACTCGAGTTCCGCGCGATAACGCGACGGATCGACCAGCGAACCGAGCGCCACGGCACCACCGGCTGGCAAGGGCAGCGGCGTCGCCAGGAGGGCCAGCAGCCAGTCGGTCAGCGGATCGATCCAATGCGTCCAGCCGTGGCGCTCGCAGCGCCGGGCGACCGTATCGCGCAGGCGCTCGCGATCGTCCGCGACGATGGCGAAACCTTCCTCGGCCATCCATTCCAGCAGGTCGTGCAGGAAGGTGCCGGCGTCGGCGCCACGCGGAAAATCGTGGATGCTCCCTGCCGCGACGGGCACGGCGGGATGTTCCTCCCGGTACTCCACGATGACATCGTCGCTGGGCGTTTCGGGCGCGACATCCTTTTCGTCGTAGCGAAGACCGCTGTAGCTCGCGATCCACCAGGGTTCCGCCTTCGCGATACGCGGCTCGCGCGCAGGCAACGAACGCACGTCGCGCGTCGGCGCCACGTAGATCGCATCGTCCGGTGGCGGCATGTATTCGACGGCGATGGACGAACGCTCGCCCTTCACGTCGCGCAACAGGTTCGCCAACACGCCATTGTCGATCTCGGCACCGCCATGCAGGAGATGACCGAACGCCGAGCGATGCAGCTGCGGTTTCTTCGCCGCGTTGTAGCAGACCGGCGCCACGCCCAGCCAGCATGCGTGGCGCGCGCGGGTCAGCGCGACGTAGAGCAGACGCAGGTCTTCCTGCAGCGCCGCGCGTTCGGCGGCATCCTTCGCGTCGCGAACCCGCTCACCCGCCGCGCCGCTGCTGGCCGAAAGCAATTCCAGCTGGGTCGATTCGCCATCGTGGTAACGATAGCCCTGTCCCGCGCGCAAGCCGCCCTGCGCGCAGACGAAGGGCAAGAAGACGAGCGGGTATTCGAGGCCCTTCGACTTGTGGATCGTGACCACCTTCACCAGGTCGTCGTCGCTTTCCAGCCGAACGACCTGCTCGTCGCCCGTATGTCCCGCGCGGTCGGCGATTCGCTCCGCGAGATGGCGAATGAGCGCCTGCTCGCCTTCAAGCGTCGATGCGGCCTGCTGCAACAGCTCGGCCAGGTGCAGGAGATTGGTGAGGCTGCGCTCGCCCCCCGCCATGGACAACAGGCGCCCCGGCAGGTCGAAATCGTGCAGCAGGCGATGCAGCATCGCGAGCACGCCCGCCTTGCGCCAGACCTCGCGCAACGCGAAGAACTGCTGGCCGCGATGCTCCCAGTGGCGCTCGTCGCGATTGAGTCGCTCCAGCTCGCCGTAACCCAGATCGAGCGTACGCGTGGCGAGCGCGGCGCGCATGGCCACGTCGGACGACGGCTCGGCCACCGCACGCAGCCAGAACAGCAGATCGAAAGCCTCCACGCTGTCGAGCACCGAATCGCGGTCGGACAGGAACACGCTGCGCACGCGCCGCGCCGCCAGGGCCGCGCGAATCTCCGCGGCCTCGTTGTGGCTACGTACGAGGATGGCGATATCCGCCGGCGCCAGCGCCGTGCGTCGACCGTCGTCCGTTTCGAATCCGCAGCGCCCCTGCGCCGATTCGTCCAGCAAGCGGACAATCTCGCTGGCGCAGGCCTCGGCCATCTGCTGGCGATACATGCGTACGCCCACGGGGGCTTCGTCGTCGAGCAGCCAGAGATGCAACGCGGGCTGCGGTTCGTCACCGCGAACGAAGCGCTCCGCCCTGCCCCGGGCCTTCACGGCGTCGAACGGCAGGCCGCGATCGGCGAAATGGAACGCGCCCGTCGGATGGTTCTCTGCGCGGGCGAACAGCGCGTTGACCGCCTCGACCATGCCCACGCTGGAACGGTGGTTCGTATCCAGGCTGTAGTGCGGTGCCATGGCTTCCGAGCGTGCCGTGAGGTACGTGTGGATGTCCGCACCACGAAACGCGTAGATGGCCTGCTTGGGATCGCCGATCAACAGCAGTCCCGTTCCCTCGGCGCCCGCGTACACGGTGCGAAAGATGCGGTACTGGAGTGGATCGGCGTCCTGGAATTCGTCGATCAGCGCCAACGGGAACTGGCGCCGAATCGTATCCGCCAGATCGCCACCAGCCGGGCTGACCAGTGCGGCATCGAGGCGAAGCAACAGGTCGTCGAAGCCGATCTGCGCACGACGGCGCTTCTGTGAGGCGAAACGCTCGCGCACCCAGGTCAACGCCTCGGCGAGAATCGCGTGGCGCACGCCGACCTTGCCGGCCTGCCATTCGTTCCAGTGTTCCAGCGCGCCGAAAGCGGGATGCTCCGGGCGCGCCTTGCCCTTGCCGGTGGCCTTGCCAAGGCGCGTGGTCGCATAGCGCGCGATGTCGAATCCCGCAGGATCGCCGCTGGCGGCCCAGCGACGCATCGACGCCATGTCGGCGGGCATGCGTTCGGGGCGATACCAGCCGTTGTGCAACACCTTGTCGCGGACGGCGCCGACCAGCATCGCGTCGAGTTCATCCGCCGCGTTCCGCCAGCTCGTCGCGGCGATGTCCAGGCGACGACGATCCTCCTCGTCCCACTGCCGACGTTCGGCCAGCACGTCGGACACGACGGCATCCGCGCCAAGCACGTCACCATTTACCCGCAGTACGGCCTCGCCGCCGAACAGCAACGGCTTGAGGTCGCGCATCAGCGCATCGGGCGTGTTCCATTCCTCCAGCACGGGCGCCAACTCGGCCTCGTCCAGTGGATAGAACGCCTTGCGCCAGTAGTCGCGCACGCATTCGGCGAGCAGTTCGGTCTCGTCCGGCTCCAAGGTCTGGGCGAACGCGTGACCGCTGCCGAACGCATGCTGGGTGAGCATGCGCTGGCTCCACCCATGAATGGTGAAGATCGCCGCCTCGTCCATCCATTGCGCGGCAAGTTCCAGGCGGCGCGCGCAGGCCGGCCAGGTGTCCGGTGGCAGGTCCGCAAGTAGCGCGCCGAGGAAGGTCTCTTCCGCACCACCGGCACGAAACGCGCGCGCGGCATCGACGAGGCGCGCTCGGATGCGCTCGCGCAGTTCCTGCGTTGCCGCCTCGGTGAAGGTCACCACGAGGATCTGCGGCGGCAACAGTGGCTGGTCGATGCCATGGCCAAGCACCGCGCGCACGTAGAGCGCGGCGATGGTCCAGGTCTTGCCGGTGCCGGCGCTGGCCTCGATCAGGCGCATGCCGTCCAGCGGCATACCCAAGGGATTCAGGGGCTGGGACGCTATCATGCGGCCTCCACGCGCAAGGCCGCGAGGAAGTCGCGGTACGGTCCCAGGCGGTCCGCGAAACCGCCGTCGCGCAAGGCGTCGAACGAGGGCCACGCGCGGCCGAGATAGGGATCGCCATCGACCTCGCCGTGCACGCGATCCTGGGTGCCTTCATAGGCGGCGCGGGCACGCGCGGGCGCATCCTCCGCGGCCTCGGCCGTCAGCCAGGCCATCGCCGTGCGCACCGCGACCGGCAACGGATAGGTCATGCCGTCGCGCCACGCGCGCAGCAGTCCGCCCAGCATGCGCCGCGCCTCGTCGGGTTCAATCGGCGACATGACGATGGTCGCGTCCGGACCGATATAACGCGTCTCCATGCGCCAATCGGCAGCCTGAGCCACGAGATGGTCGGCCCAGGGCATCACAAGACGATGCAGGCGCGGCACGCCATCGGCGTCCAGGACATTGGCCGGCGATGGCAGGAGCCACGCGAGACGCCCCTCGGGGTCCATGCGCAGGTCGGCCAGCCAGTCCTCGATCGCCATGCCTTCGCTATCGATGCGAATTTCGCGCTTGCCAGCATCGAGGGGCCATGCACGACGTTCCGCAAGGAAACGGCCGTGGACCGCGTCGGCCGCCTCGACGAGATCACGGCGCACCGGCGTCGCGAAACCGCCCATCGGCAAGACGCCGCTGCGCTGGAGGCGCGCGGCGGCGAGATCGATGGCCGCGCTGCCCGCACCCTCACGCAACGCGGCACGCAGGAGCATGTCGGTCATCGCGTAGCGATCCAGGCCGTCGATGCTGAAAGGTTCCAGTTCCTCGCTCGCCACATCCGGCGCCTCGAAACGAACGCCAAGCCGGGCCTGAAAGAACTCGCGCACCGGGTGGCGCAGGAAGCGACGCAGGATGGCCAGCGTGAGTGGGCGTTCCACGATGGGAGCGGCCAGCACGGTGTCATCGATCCGGTTGCGTTCGGCATGCACCTCGCGCCATTCGTTGGCGTAGGTGAACAGGCGCGGATCGCCCTCCTGGAAGTAGGCGCGACCGAAAGGCTGCAAGGGATGCTCGACGGTGAGCGCAGGCAATGAGCCGCTCCCATCGAATCCACGCCAACCCGCTTCGAGGTAGTCACGCAGCTGCCCCACGAGCACCGACGGCGGCCGCTCGCTATTGTCGCGCACACTGCGGCCCACCCAGCCGATATGCAGCGCGTCGCGTGCGGAGAGCAAGGCTTCGAGGAAGAGATAGCGATCGTCCTCGCGACGCGAACGGTCGCCGGGGCGCCAGGCGCCGGCACGCGACATGAGGTCGAAATCCATCGGCGGCCGGGCGCGCGGGTAATCGCCATCGTTCATGCCGAGCAGGCAAACGATGCGGAAGGGAATCGCGCGCATCGGCATCAAGGTGCCGAAACTCACGGCGCCAGCGAGGAAGCGCTTGGACAGGCCGCCATCGTCCAGACCACCTAGCCATGCCTCACGCACGACATCGATGGTCAGCGGCTCGTCGAAACCCGCCTGCATGCAGGCGGTCTCCCAGGCTTCCAGCGCATCGTGCAGGCGTTCCAGGCGCATGCGATCGTCGGCATCGGCGGGATCGACGAAATCGCGCAGCAGGCGGCGCAGGTGCTCCGCCCATGCGGCAGGCGCCAGACGCCCGCTCATCGTGCGCCAGTGCTCGCCCAGGCGATCCAGCAGGTCGGCGAGCGGACCGATCAGGTGCGCGTCGAGGCCACCCACTTCGGCATAAGGTTCGATATCGCCCCACGGCTCGCCGTCGCCGACGGCGTAGCCGAGCAACATGCGACGCAGGCCGAACGCCCAGGTGTTCTGTTCCAGCGCGGGAAGGTCGAGCGAGGCGCGCTGTTCGGCGTCCAGCCCCCAGCGGATCCCCGCACCCTCGATCCAGCGATGCAGCAACGGCAGGTCGTCATCGCCCAGACCGAAACGCTGGCGCACGGCGGGCACGTCGAGCAGATCGGCCAGTTCGCCCGCACCGAAGCGTGATTCCGGCATGGCCATCAACATGTCGAGCGCCATCACCAGCGGCACACTGCCACGCGAGGCGCGATCGGCCACGCTGTAGGGGATGTAACGGGGATCGTCGCGCGGCACCCGTCCGAAGACGGCGTCAATGTGTGGCCCGTAGGTTTCGATGTCCGGCACCATCACGATCACGTCGCGCGGACGGATCGGATCGCCCGCGAGCGTGGATGCCTCGAAGCGCGCCAGCAGCTGGTCGTGAAGGATTTCCACTTCGCGCTGCGGCCCATGGGCCACGTGGAAGGCGATGGACGTGTCGTCGGTCGCGAGCGTGACGGGCGTTTCGGGCAACGGGTCCAGGTCGAGGATGGCCGTCTGCACCTGGCCGAGGAGATGCCTCGTCGACGGCTCCGCGAAGAGATCGATGCGTTGCTCCCATGCGCTGAAACGCTCGCGATACGCCTCGGGGTTGTCGAACTCGTCGAGCAGGCGAATGTAGTCGCGCCCTTGCTTGCCCCACGCCGCCAGCAACGGCTGCGCATAGAGGTGCATGTCTTCGTCCGACAGCAGCGCGGGCATGCCCGGCTTGGCTGCCTGACGGCGGCGCTCCGCGCGCAGCAGTTCGCGGTCGTCCACGATGTCGGCCCAGTAATGCCGGCACGGGTTCATCACCACGAGCACCACCTGAGACCAGCGCCCCAGTGCCGAGAGGGCCTCCAGCGTCTGCCGCGGCAGCGACGACATGCCGAACACCACGATGCGCCGGGGCAAGGTGACGGGACGCTCGGAACCCTCGGCCACGGCCCGCAGGAAGCGTGCATGGACGGCCGCACGGTGACCGTGCGCCTCGTCGGGTCCGACGTCGTCCAGCAGGCGGCGCCAAAGGGCGGCCTGCCAGCGGTCGGCGGCGGCCATGTCCGGCGCGCCGCCTCGGGCGTCGCGAAGGATGTCCTGCCCGCCCGCCCAGTCCTCGAGCCAGTCGGCGCGATACACCTGGTACTGGTCGTAGAGATCGGCCAGTCGCTCGGCGAGCTGGTGACACTTGCGCGCATCCTGCCCATCGCCGAGGAAGGCGGCCAGGGGTTCGAACACCGGCTCCTTCGCCACCGACGGCAACAGGCGCATGAGCCGCCAGACCAGCCGCGACTTGTCGAACGGCGACTCCGGCGGCACGGCATCCCGGCCAAGCACCGCCCGATAGGCCTGCCAGAGGAATCGACCGGGCAGCTGCACGTCCACCGCCGCGGCGATGCCGAGGCCGCCCTCTTCCACGCCGCGCGCCAGCGCCATGCGGAACCACTGCGCGATGCCGTTGGACTGGACCAGCACATGCTCGTCTTCCAGCGGGCCGAGCGGCGCACGACGAAGCCACGCGGCCAGCACGTCGCGCAGTTCTTCCAGGCGATTGCCATGCAGGACCATCAGGCCCGGCGCGATGTCGTTCCGTTCGGTCAAAGGGGGCTCCCCCACGGACGTGGATCGACGCCCATCGTCGCCGTTGGCCGTCTCAATGGACGCGACCTCAGAACGGCTTGGCGACGACGAGGTAGACGATGGCCAGCAGCGCCAGCACCGGCAGTTCGTTGAGGATGCGCAGCGCCTTGCCGGACGGTAGCGTGCCGCCCGCCATGCTCCGCTTGAGCAGGCGTCCGGTCCAGATGTAATAGGCGAGCATCAGCGCGACCAGGACGAGCTTGGCGTGCAGCCACGGGCCGGCGATGCCGAAGTAGAGCCAGAGTGCCAGGCCGAAGAGAAAGGCCATGCCGAACATGCTGTGGCCGAACTTGTAGAGCCGGCGCCCCATCAGCTCCAGGCGCGCCTTCACGCCCGGCTCGTCGCCGGCTTCGACCACGTTCACGAGGATTCGCGGCAGGTAGAACACCGCCGCCATCCAGGCGATGACGAAGACGATGTGCAACGACTTGGTCAGCAGATAGGCCACCGTCCGGATCTCCCTCGTGAAAGGCGGCCAGTGTAGCCGTTCGACGCGGCGGACCGGTGCGACACGACGTCCCGGTGGGGCTCGTCCCCGGCAAGGCCTTAACTCATATATAATGCAAATCATTCCTATTTAGATTCGTTGTTTCTTTCGTTTTTTTGCCCGGAACCCACCATGTCACGCCCCAGCTTCTCCCCCTCCCGCCTCGCCGCCTCGGTCCGTCTGGCCTTGGTCGGCACCCTCCTCCTCGCCTCCGCCGCCCAGGCCGCGGACGCCGACACCCCGGACAGCCAGCGGAAGGCCAACGAGAACTCCACCACCCTCTCGGGCGTGCAGGTGCAAGCCAACGTAGCCCCGCCGACCGCCGCGTATGCGGGCGGCCAGGTCGCCAAGGGCGGCCGCTTCGGCGTGCTGGGCAACCAGGACACGATCAACGTGCCCTTCAGCCTGACCAGCTATACCGACACCCTGGTGCGTGCGCAGCAAGCCCATACGCTGGGCGACGTGGTGGCCAACGATCCGGCGGTACGCGTGGGTTCCGGTTACGGCAACTATTCGCAGACGTTCATGATCCGCGGCTTCAAGCTGGAAAGCGACGACATCGCTTTCGACGGCCTCTACGGACTGCTTCCCCGGCAGTTGCTGGCCCCCGAGCTGATGGGACGCATCGAAATCTTCAAGGGCGCCAACGCATTTCTCAACGGCGCCAGCGTCGGCGGCTCGGGCGTCGGTGGCGCGATCAACATCGCACCGAAACGTGCCGAAAAGGACCCGGTCACGCGTGTCGGCGTCGACTACGGGACCGACAGCCAGGTGGGCGAAACGGTCGATATCGGTCGACGCTTCGGCGCCAACGATGAGTTCGGGTTGCGAGTGAATGCGGTTCACCGCGAGGGCGGCACGGCCGTCGACGGGGAAAAGCGCCGCGTCACGGCCGCTTCGGTGGCGTTCGATTACCAAGGCGACAAGCTGCGCGTCACGACCGACATCGGATACCAGAAGCAAGTCATTCAGGGCGGCCGTGCCACCGTCTTCCTCGATCCCAACCTTCCTGTTCCTCGCGTTCCGTCGGCCAAGACCAATTATTCGCAGCCATGGTCGGGTTCGTCGCTGGAAGATACCTTTGGCGTCGTGCGCGTTGAATACGATTTTGCCCCGTGGCTAACCGGATACGTGGCGGCCGGAGCCCACCACGGCAACGAATTCGGGGACTATGTCAGCCCCACCGTCCACGACCTGGCCGGCAATGCCACCGAAAGCCGGTTCACCGTTCCCTACATCGCGAACACGGGCACGGGCGAGGCCGGATTGAATGCGCATTTCGACACGGGTGAGGTGACGCACCGCGTGACCCTTGGCTTCTCGGCGCTGTCGACCAACAAGAAAGCCGCCTATGCCGGCTCCACGTCCTTCAACACGAACATCTACGAGCCGGTGAAGGTCGGACTTCCGTCCTACATTTACGATATCGGCCCGATCAGCGACCCCGGTTACACGGGTCGCACCCAACTCAGGAGCATCGTGCTGACCGATACGCTTGGCTTCATGGACGATCGCCTCCAGGTCACCGTTGGCGCACGTCGCCAACGTATTCACGCACTCAGTTACGACTATTCGAGTGGCGCCAAGACGTCCGAGTACGACAAGTACGCCACCACGCCCGTCCTTGCCGCCAACTTCCGTATTTCGGACCAATGGGCCGTCTATGCCAACCATATCGAAGCCCTGACGCCCGGCGATACGGCACCCAATACGTTCGGCGGCAAAGTCGTCACCAACGCAGGGCAGCAATTCGCTCCGTACAAGGCGAAGCAGAACGAAATTGGCGTCAAATGGGATGCCGGCAACATCGGCAGCAGCCTTGCGCTGTTCCAGATCAAGCAGCCCAGCGGTTATGTGAATACGACGACCAACACGTATGAAATCGCCGGCCAACAGCGCAATCGTGGCGTGGAGTGGAGCTTCTTCGGTGAGCCGGTAAAGGGTCTGCGCATCCTTGGCGGCGCATCTTACATTCAGCCCTTGCTGACCAAGACCCAGAACGGAACAAACGACGGTCACGACGCTATCGCCGTGCCACGTGTGCAGGCCAACGCAGGCGTCGAATGGACGATCCCCAACACGCCCGACCTGACGCTCAGCGCACGCGCCGTCCGGACCAGCAAGCAGTACCTGGATGTGGCCAACAAGCAGCGTCTTCCTGCATGGACCACGTATGACCTCGGCGCACGCATCACGCCAACACTGGAAGGCAAGCCGGTCACGTTCAATGTGAGCGTCTTGAACGTGACTAACAAGAGCTACTGGGCTTCCGCCCTTGAGCAACAGCTGAGCCAGGGCGCTCCGCGCACCGTGATGGTATCGGCGATGGTCGACCTCTGACGAAAAACGGCGCAAGGCACTGCGTGCCTTGCGCCGCGCCACCGACTCAGGACAGGTCGGAAAACTGCCTCGGATGCCCTGGTGGACGTCCCTGGAGATAGTTGCGGCAAGGCTCGTAATGGGTGTCCACATTACCCGGGTCCAGGAAGCGCGAGCCGCAGAGATCCGAGCGGACGAAATAGGCATTGGTGCCGGTCAGGTCGCAACCCACCAGCAACTCGCCCTTGCTGCTCGCGAGTCCCGCCAGAGCGGACAGGCTCGCGCCGTAGCAGCTTCCGCCATTCCACCAGCGATCGGCAGCATAGTCGACCACCCATTCGACACCCGGCGGAAAGATCGGGTTGTATTCAACCACGCTGACGCGCGGCCGGAGCGACGAGAGCGCCTTCCAGACATGGTAGGTGTTCCGATCGAGATCCAGCGAGAAAAGGTCGACGTCCCTTCCGGCCCATGGCGCCAACAGCGTCTCGATGTTCTCCGCCGTGACGAAGGACTCGATCAGCACCAATTGACCGGAAGCCAGCGGCTTGGCGAATCGCTGGCGAATGGTGGTGGCGTTGGCCGCATCGCCTTCTACCCAGACGCCCGACCAGCCTTGGGCCAGGAGAAAGGTGGTGTTGTTTTCGCTGCCGTCGCCTACGCCAATCTCCACGAAAAACTGACCATGATCGATACGACCGAAAATCTCCCTGATCGCACCATCCTCGCCGTTCTGTGAAAAGGCGCGATGCTCATGACGGGTAAGACAACCCGGTAGCGCATAACGTGGCTGGGCCCTCAATTCCGCCGCATGCCTTTCACGCTCAAGCAGGTGCACCAGGGAATTCCTGGACAACGTATCGAGGAAACGCTTCAGGCGTGCCTTCATAAGGAGCAATCTCTTTTAAGACACCATCATAAGGAGCGCGCAGCATACAGTCACAACTCGCAAGGCCGCCACCCGCCGAGCGGAACGCCCGACTAGCTGAGCGCGCCTTGGGATGTGGGTCTTTGGTTGTCGGCCGGAGCTGCGGGTATTGCGCGGCCAGGGAACAACCGATGGCTTAGCGCGATGCCCCAGGTATCGAAAGTCCGCTGGAAGATCGCAGCTACCGCACAGGCAGCTATGAACGTGACCGTCATGGCGACCAATGCGGCAGGACCTCGCGACCAGCCTCCATCCATCAGGTGGCGGAAAACACCACCCAACAAGCACAGGGTCAGGGGAAAGTGCACGAGATAAAGGGAATAAGAGATCCGTCCCAGGAACTGAATCGGTGCGCTCGTCAGGAAGGCCTTTGCAAAGCCGAAACGGATCGCAAAGACAGCGCAAGCACCGCCAAGCACGTTGAAGAAGTGCTTGCGCCAGGTAAAGTCGACGGATAAGGGCAACGTCCAATCAAAGAGAGGCGATTTGTCGAACGCTCCGAAGAAGATGGCGCCAACGACAGCAAGCAGCACGGCGCTCCGGCTTCCACGAGTCATTCGACCGATGTGGACACCTAGCAGGAAGCCTGCGTAAAGCGGCCAGTTCGATGAATCGATCGACGCGATAGCCACGGTGACAGTGACGAAGAACACGGGCGCAAGGCGACCACGTGGAGCCAACGCGGCATATCCGAAGACAAGAAACGATCCAAGCAACTCTACCCGCATCGTCCACAAGACCGGGACATAAGGGGAACTGCCATGCAGCATGGCCCCGAAGACGCCGTCCATGACGGCATCCGACAGCGCAGGATCGAAGTTCCAGAATTGCGCCATCCAGGCGTTTCCGGTCATCGCCGCGACAGTGCGCGGCAGGTCGTTCAGGCCACCCACCATCATGAAGTACGCGAACAGGACACTTCCAAGCACGGGAATGCCAAGCCTGACATAGCGGCGCAGAGCCATCGTGGTTAACGCCGACACGTCGCCATCGCGCCAGAATTTCGCGGAAAGCACATAGCCGCTAAGCACGAAAAATATACAGACTGGAAAGTTACCGTTCCAAAGCACCGACAGGAAGGGGGCGGAAATGATCTTCTCAGCGAGGCCCAGTTGTACGGAGGGCAATGCAGCCCCGGGCCAAAGATATCGAAAACCCAAAGGAAACAGAGAAATCAGCGAATGACAGAGAACCACGTTTGCCGCGGCAATCCCCCTCAGCCCGTCCGCGCTCGCGTCCTTCGCCATGATCAGCACCGTCCATACTAGGGGCTCGGAGTGTACATGAGGTCCATCGCTTGCCACGCCCCATGGAAAGCGCGATAAAACCAAGGCACCTGACTGAGTCTTGGCTACCGGCTAGACCAGACCGACTCGAGGCCGAATACCGGCCAAGAAAAAAGGAGCCTGCAAGGCTCCTTAATCTCTGTCTTCATCCCACTAACCCTTATTCAGGAAAAGTGGTGGGCGGTACAAGGATCGAACTTGTGACCCCTACCATGTCAAGGTCGGGTGACATCATAGAATTCAGCAACTTAGCTTTCCTAAAGATCGCTTTCGATGACGGAGGAATGCGGGTTCCAGCGGCCATGCGTGCCAGTCGCGTGCTACCCACCATTCGGGGCTATGAGCGCGAATCCTCGCCCTTCGGCTTCCGACCCAGCCACGAAGGATGCTCCCTGACCACCTCGCGGAACTTCCCGTGGTGTGCCATAGCCCAGCGCTCGGCGAAGTACATCCCCCGCTCCAAGGACCGCGCGTAGCAGCGCCGGCGATCATTCCCCTTGCCGTCTAGGAAGACCTGCGAGAGGAACCGGGTATCTCGGTGAGCCGTTCTGCTGACGCAGGCGAATAGGTGTCCGTTCCAGTGGGCCCACCACGGACCCGAGGGCTCGCCTGCCCCTGGGCCATAGACCGCCTGCTCCCAGGTCACGGGCACATTGAGGATGGGAGGTCGGGTCGGCATCCGGCCACGTTACGTGGCTGGAGTCTCAGCCCCTCGGATCGTAGGTCAGAGCGATGCCGTGCTGGCCAGCGACTTCGAGGAGGCCCGGTTCCGCGCGCACTTGGTGGCGAGCCTCGCCGAGGATCTCGGGCTAAGCCCAATCGTCGACGCGGCGCGCGATGTTGAGTTGCGCCTCGGGCGGCTGGGCCAAGAACCGCTCGCCGGCTACGGCGCCGCCATCGCGCGGCTGAGCGAGGCCATCCGGCCGGAACTGTTCTACTAGGCCGGACGGCGGTCTGCCGACTTCAGTGCCTCAGAGGCGCGCACCGCGCGAGCCCGGCCGGGGAACAGCCGGTGGCTGAGGGCGATGCCCCACGTATCAAACGTGCGCTGGAATACCGAGGCCGACACGCATGCTGTCGCGAAAGAGGCGCCAATGGCCACCGCCGCCGCGGGAGCGCGTGACCAACCGGAGCCGGATAGTTGCGTGAAAAGCACGCACAAGAGAGTCAGCACGAGCGGAAAGTGGACCAGGTACAAGGAATAGGATATCCGGCCGAGAAATTGCGCAAGCCGAGTTTTCAGAACCGCAGCACCGAACCCGTTACGCACCGCATAAACAGCGCATATCCCGCCAATCATGTTGAAGAAGTCGCGGCGAAGGAAGAAGTTGTCGGTCACCCACGTGGACCATGAGAACAGCGGAGAAGCGTCGTAGCTGCCAAAGAAAACTGCGCCGACGGCCGCTAGCGCAACAAACGTGGGCTTGGTCACATTCACGCGCCCAATGTGCACGCCGACAAGGAATCCCGCGTAGAAGGGCCACGCCAGTGGCGACACCGACGCGATTGCCGCCGCGGCGACGGCGAAGAAAATCAAAGCAATCGCACCGCGCGGGGCAATGGCGGCATATCCGAAAACCAGCAGTGACCCGATCAGCTCAACGCGCATCGTCCAAAGTACGGGGACAAAGGGTGATGTGCCGTTGAAGATGGCTTGGTAGGCTCCATCGCTAAGAGCCATACCCAGGGTCGGTTCGAATTTCCAGAATCCAGCGAGCCAATGGCTTCCGGTAAGCTCAGAAGCTTCCAATCGCGCATCAGCGCCGAAGTGCATCATCAGGTAGGCGAACAACACACTGCCAAAAACGGGTACACCAAGCCGAATGTATCGCCGCAGCGCTTGGGTCGTCAGCCTCGACAAATCACCATCCTGCGAGAACGCTGCCGACAGGACGTAGCCGCTCAGCACGAAGAAAACGCAGACAGGGAAGTTACCGTTCCACAGGATCGAGATGACCGGCGTGGAGAGGACATGCTCTGCCATGCCAGCAACGACAGATGGGTCGGCTTGGTTAGGCCACAAGTATTTGAAGCCCAGCGGGAAAATAGCAAATAGCATGTGGCATAGCACCACGATGGCGGCAGCTATGCCACGAAGTCCATCTGCGCTGACGTCCTTCTTCATGACGGTCCCGCGTAAAAGAGGCCGATTCTATCCTGCACGGCCGTCTCGTGCGCGAGACCGATGATCGTAGCCGGTCAACTCGTGGACGCATCCGCCAGCAGCGCACCGTAGCCCGGCGCCGGCGAGCTAGGCCACGATGGGTTCGTCAGCGTGAGATCGATGCGGTTCACGGCTACACGGAACTGCTTCCAGGCTTTGAGAAGTGCCGTCTCAGCATTCGTAGCCTCGCCTAGGTCAACAGCATCCTGCAGCGGCGGGGTAGCGAGGTTCGCAGCGGCCAGAAGGGTGTTCCTCGTAGCCGTATTCGCCGCAAGGATCTCCTCTGCCGTCGGGGGGATCACAGGGGGTGGCGGCGGCCCGGTGAATGCACCATCAGCGTATGTCCAGCCAATGTCGACCGCAACCCCGTCAGGGATGGCAACGGCCTGCGCTCCGTTGTCCGGTGACCAGGTATCCGTGTTTCCGTCCCAGATCACCGTGTTTACAATCTTCCCATCGGTGATGATCGCGTAGTTGCCGATTACCGGCTGGTCTTCCTGCATAGTCATGTCCTCACCATTCAATGATCGCAACGCCAGGGGCACCGTTGCGTCCGGCTGAGCCGCCACCGCCGTTCCGGTAGACCGCGCCACCGCCACCGCCGCCGCTCCCGTAGCCATAGGCCGTGCTCGGGTTTGTCCTCGGATTGGTGTCGGCAGTTCGGACGGAAGGACCTCCGCCGCCAAACGGCGACGAGGCGCCCGCCCCGCTGGCCCCGCACCAACCCACACCAGAGGTCAGTCCGGTGTTCGTACCATCCGTGGAGGCGCATCCAGCAGGATAGCCTGCGCCGCCATCAGCACCGGGGATAGCGGTGCCAGTGGACGCCCCAGGGAAACCTGCGCCACCACCACTGCCCCCTGTAAGCGTGATCAAGGAGCCGATGATCGTCTGGCCGCCCGCGGTGCCTGCCACCGGCGCAGGTGAATTGCTCTGGGCGCCGCCCGCACCGCCGGAACCTGCGGTTCCAATGGTGATCGGGATGACCTGGCCAGGCGTGACGGTGAAAGCCTGCCGGATGATGGACTGACCAGCGCCACCGCCACCGCCGCCCGATGCGGATGCGCCGCCGATATTGTTCCCGCCGCCGCCACCGCCGCCACCGCCGCCCGCGACGGCTGAAACATAGATCGTGGTGATCCCGGCAGGCACGGTGAAGCTGCCCGAGCTGGTGAACTGCTGCTGCCTGGACTGGCCGAACATTCCCAAAATGGAGGTGGGAAGCACCTTGCTGGCCGCGATAGTCGCGATGTTTCCAGCTGAGATCGTCGTCTGGCCATTCGCAACAGTCACCACCGCGAGCGCGATGTACCCCGAGTCAACGGCTGGTGTGACCTGCGAGCCAGTCGCAGCAGCGATACCCGCCTTGGCCTGCAACTGAACGATGCCTGCGCGCGTCGTCGCCTGTTGCAAGCCGCTGTTGTTCGGACCGCTGTAGGCCTGTGATGGGTTGCTTGCGTTGTAGTACGGAAGCGTGGTGTTGTTGGTGTCGCTGTCGGCGTACGTAGCCTCGATCAGGTAGTTGATCGAGAAGCCTGCCGTCGTGGGTGCCGGGCATGCCAGCGTCGTCGCGTCCAGCAGGATGCCTTGCTTCACCAGCTGGTGAGCGATGTCTGCCGGCAGCGAGCTATACGCTGTGGCCTCAAGGTTCACCAGCTGATAGATCTCGCCAGGGGCGACAACGACGTTCAGAGCGGCCGGCGCATTCGGGCCAACGGTGAGGCCGTTTACCGCGCCACCGGTGCCGAAGATGGCGCCGGTTAGCTTTCCCAGGGCGACCATCACCGACTGATTCGTGCCGAGCAGGTCTGTTTCGAGCGGGATCTGACCCGGGTAGACGATTTTGCGATCCAAGTTTTTTCTCCAGGCAAAAAAACCGCCACGAGGGCGGCTTGGAATGAGCGGCGATTTAACGAATTAGTTACTTACGCGGGTCCACACGATCGTACCGGCGGGCTTTACGGCGTCGATCGCCGCAAAGATGTCGGCATCGGAGACGCCGCCGGTGACCATCGTCAGTGAGGCGTACTCCGCGCGCGACGGCGTGGAATACGCACCAGTCGGTATTCCGTAACCCGCCACGCTGGCGATGCCGGCATTGCTCACCGGGCGGTAGGCGATCACGAAAGCTTGGTACGGGATCGACAGCGAGCCGTACGCACCGGCAACGCCGTAGCCAATATTCGGCGCACCGTAGGCACCGGTATCCGCCGGGCGCATCGGCTCAATGATCGTCGGCGCGCGCCCTGTCAGCGAAGTGAGAATATTTACGATCGCCGCACGGGTGGCCTTCTCACGGAATAGATTCGCCAGAATCACAAGCCGATAGGAGGTATCCGACTGACCGGCCTTTCGCAGCAGTCCGGTGGGGCCAAAAAAGTCGGCCGCGATCATGTCGAGCCAACCGTCGGTGGCCGTAGCGATCCGCGCCTGGAGCTTGGCGTAACCGTAGAGCGCGTAGACAAAGCTAAGTAGCGTGGCAATGCCGGACAAAACGCCGTCCAGCAACGGCATGCTGTCCGTTACGCCGCCGAACCATCGCGTGGGCAGCTTCGCCTTCAGGCGAGCGAATATGTCATCGAAGTCCCCGATCACGATACGGTCACCGTCCCGACGATGATGCGCTGCTGGCCAGACACGATGATGTCGGCGGTGCCGCCGTTGACCGTCAGGCCGGTGATATTGGTAATGCCCGGGGCGGCGTCATAGGCGACTTGCATGAGGCGACTCCAGGACAACGCCTGCCCAAGGCTCAGCCCGGCGATGTAGTTCTGGATAGCCATCTTGATTAATGCCTTCGTTGCAACCGGGTCGTAGCCCGCTCCGACCGAAGCTGTCGCCGCCACGCTAGCCTGGACAGTGATGGGCGCGAACACGCCGAAGGCGACAGTGAAAGGTCGAACTGCGTCGATAGCGTTGTAGGCAGAGGCGAGAAACGTCGATCCAGGTGTGCCGCTACCGTCGTCCACCACTGCGTAGAAGTACCCAGGATGGTACGTACCGTTGTAGTCCAGGTTCTCGGCAAGCGACGCGGCCGCGCCGATCTTCAGCGACGTGATGGCGTTGAGGATGGCCTGCTTGGTAGCCCGGGAGAGGCTGGCGATGTAGGCGACGAACCGCGCGCGGAAGGCGCTGTCCTGCTCTGCATCGGCGCCATTGGTCAGCGGCACCGCGTTGGTCACGGTATCGACGTAGGGCACCGCCTGCGCGAGTACGCTTATCGCACCGGCCACGACGTTGTAGGCCGAACCTGCGGACACAGCAACCACGGGGACCGATACGCTCGCTGCCGCTGGCAGAATCACATACCCGCCAAGCTGAGCGCTATAGGCCGCGTTCGTGGTATCCATCACCACTGAGTACCGGAGCGCACCGTCTGCCGTCTGCACGACGGCTCCAACCGGGACAACCGCCTGCATGCCAGGGGTGAACCGTGCGAACACGACCTGCCCACTCGCGGTCGCCGCCTGAAGCCGGAAGAACTGGAAGTCGGCCATCCAGGAATCGAGATCGGGGCCATTGCTGGTGGCCGCCCGCGTCGTTGCCAGCAGTAGAAGGATCAGGCCCTCCAACCACACGACGACCGACGCCTGCGACTCGGCCATGGCCCGGAGAATCGATCCGACCGTGAAGTCCACCAGCGCCGTCGCGCGCGCCTGCACGCTGACGGCGAAGTCGGTAACCAGTTGGGAGAAGCTCTTCGAGTTAACGCTGGCCATGGCCGCTCACTGGTTGACGTTGAAGGACAGAATGGCCGCCGAATTGGAGTCGGCGTCGGTGTAGCGGATGGAGACAGCCAACCCGTTCGTGATCGCGCTCACGGTGATGACCGGCTCCGGCAGGGCGGCAACGGCGTCCTCGAGGAGTACCTGGCCCCGGATCAGGGCCACGATCTCGGCAGGGTCGACGGCGAGGCCGACGTACCGCGGCAGGCCGGCGCCGTAGGTGGGATGCCACGGGTAGTCGGGTGGCAGCACGGTGCCGTCGGGAAGCACCGTGCGCGGGTTCGTCAGCAGGCGGCGGAGAATGCGCTGCTGGCTGCGCGTGGAGCCCTGGGCCTGCCCGAAATCGCCGGACGGCCCGAGGCCCACGTCTGCGCCCCAGAAGTGGTTGAGATCGATCAGGTCGGCCACGCTGGTTCCTTACTGCACGACGCCGCCGAGACCGGAGCCGCCGCTGTTGAGGTGCTTATGGGTCTCGTCGATGCGGTGGCCGTTCGCTACCACCTGGCCGTTGAAAGCCATGTTCCCGTTGTGGGTCCAGTTGCCCTGCGACGAGATCGTGCCGTCACCATTGAGCGCCACGACGGCGCCGTGCCCGTCGGCGAAGGTGGCCTTGCCGTCGTTCGACAGCTTCCACGAGGCGCCGGACTGGTGGACGATCCATACCTCGCCTGGGGGAACCGCCAGCGGCACGTCGATGTCGTTGAACAGCGCCCCACCCGCAAGCCCCGCATCCTGCGCGCCGTCTTGGAACTCCACCTTGATCTGGTCGTCGATGTTCGGCGGCGCGTAGATGCCGAAACCGTTGCCCACCTGCACGGCCTGCAACGGAATCCAGCCGGTCTCCACGTCATCGGGCGGGAACTTCACCTTTACGGCGTAGCGACTCGGGTCGTAGGCGCTGACCAAGCCGATGCGCGTCCCAGCGCGACCCTGGCCAGCCGCGGCGGCGATGCCGCGCACGGCGTTGTGGAGGCGAGAGGTGCTCATGGGACGATGCTCGTATCCTGCGAGTGATTCTTGCCGCTCAGATCCATCGTGTAGCCGCCTCCGTTGGACATGGAGCGGTTCACGCTATCCACGTAATAGAGTTGGTCGAACGACGTTCCGGTGCCGCTTACCTTGACCATGCTTGTCGCGGTCGTGTCGCTGTCGGCCGGCATCGAGGCACGAAAGCGCATCTCGTGCTGGATGATTTCGTTGTATATCGCCTGGGCACGCTGGAGTGCCTGTTCCTGCGTCAGGTTGCCGATCACGTAGGAATAGACCTGCGCAGGCGATGTGGCCTGCCCCGGCTTGATGCCCTTGGCGTGGCTCGTCGGATACGTCGCGGTGAAGCCCTTCTTCTGCTTCTGGTTCCACGAGCGCACCTGCACGATGGCGCCCTTCCCCACCGTCAGGGTGCGGGAGAAGTTCAGTCGCACGGTATTCGAGCGATGGAAACCGTAGGTGTCGTCAGGCTCCTCCCACCAGATGTCCAGCGGCACCACGTCGGCGGGGTTCGCCTTCGGCTCGAAGTGCAGCTCGTCCCCCTTCACGTAGACGACGAATCCCTCCTGCGTGGCGAGCCAGGTCAACAGCTCCCACTCGGTGTCCGTCGAGGTCATCGAGACATGGTCGATCTGGTAATAGCGCCCCACCGGCGTCGAAGTATCTGTCACTACCGGGGTCAGGCCGTGCCGCTGCGCAAGCGTGGTGGCGATCTGGCTGGCCGTCTGGGTCTGCCACTTCTCCGTGGTCTTCGCGTCGATCAGCAGTGATGTGAGGTCGCGGCCGCTAAGCGAGATGGTACGCCCGGCAATATCGAAGTCGATGACGTCCACGTTCCCCTTGATCAGTAGCGTGAGTTCATCGGCGCTCACCACGTCAGGGTTCGATGGGAAGCCGGCGAAGATCTCCACCCTGATCTGATCCTGTGACAGAAGCCACGCGTTGTCCTGTGGCGCGACCAGCTTTTTGACCGCGAGCAACACCTCGAAGGTGTCGGCCTCGTGGAAGGCGTTGGAATCAACGTTGAAGTCGATCCAGGCCGGGCAAGGGGTGCCGTTGAGCCGCACCATGCCGCGCGGCTGGCGAGCGGCCTGCATCGATGGATCGACGACCGCAGCGACCGACGAGAAATCCTGAACATCAGTCACCCAGCAACCCTCCTGCGTTGTCGGCCCGCAACGGCACCGCGATGGTCTGTAGGCCCGTGAGTACCGGATCGCTCAGGCCGTTGGCCTTGGCGATGCCCGTCCACGCCGAGGCGTCGCCGTACTGCGCGGCAGCCATGTCCATGAGGTTGCCGCCAGAGACGGGCACCGAGCGACCTGCGCCCGCGACCGATCCGAGGTTCGCCCGCATGCGACCCACCACGTTCTGGAGCGAATACAGGTTCGGCAACTGATTGAACGCCACGACCTGTGTCGCCAGAGAGGACGAGGCCATGCCGATGGGTGTGTTCGGCAGCACGCCGCCGAGTGTCCCGACGTTCTGGACGCTATTCCCGGTTCCGGCAATCAGCTGGTTCGTGCGCGTCAGCACCGATCCGATGGGCCCGAGCACGCCGTTGATGACTGCCGTGGAAGCGTTCGCGAACGTCGATACGCCCTTCACCGCCGAATCCAGCAGGCCCAGCGCCGACGACAGCGGACCGTTGCCGATCAGGTCGCCCAGGCCGCTCGCCGTGGACATGTCGCCGCCGATAGCATCGTCGATCGATCCACCCAGCACCTGGGTGATCGGCTCCGTCTGGTCTTCGATCACCTCGAGGCTGATCCGGTAGGGAATCTCGTAGGAGCGCCGGAAATCGGCCTCGAACGTGGCGATCACGACGCTGAAGCGGAACGCGTCCCACGTCAGCGTCAGCGCCCGGCCCTGCTTGCGCAGCGTATCGATGTACCGCGCACGCGAGCTCGCATCCTGCCCACGGAACCACCCGCGCCACTCCTTCGGCGCGTCGTCCGGGCCCATGGCATCGACCACGCGCTGTCCACCCACCAGGCGGTGGACGACCAGCGCCTGCCCGCCGCCGAAGCCGATGGATTCCGGGACTTCCATGTTCCGAAATTGGAAATCGCCGAGCGTGACAACCGTGGTAGCCATGTTTCTCCCGTCAGCGGGCTTGGTTCATGCCGACAGGTGCCGGCGTTGCGGAGAAGTCGAAGGCGTTTCCGCCGCGCTGGGGGCGAGTCAACTCGTCAGCGAAGTACGGCAACATGACTTTCCCGACCTTCTTGCTGTCGAGGTAGACATCGCCGGCCCTGGCCTGACCGTTGGTAGCACCTGTCCGGATGTAGGGGGACTGGCCGCTGCCCTTGGCATTGATTCGATCTTGGCGGACCTGAAGTGCTGCATCGCCTGGAAGGCCCAAGTTCAGCGCAACCCGGGCCGCACGCAGGTACGAAAACTCTTCTTTGCCTGTGTTCTTGTTGATCGGATGTAAGAAGTCGTAGAGCACGCCACCTTTCGTGTCGTCCTTTTGGCCTGTTGCTCCAGCGGTGCTCTTGTCCGTAAGGCTATTCAGCAGCCCACCAAGCTTCCATCCGCCGTAGGCTGCCATGAACGCACCAGCCGCCTGAGTCACCAGCCCCAGGCCTCCAGCCACGGATGTCAGACTCTTTCCAACGCCAGCGATGCCTCCAGCACCACCGACTTGGCTGAATAGCATCGCAGTGCCGAAGACGCGGAGGCTTCCAGCCAACTTGACGATTCCAGCCCAGCCACCCACCGCGTTGAACGCGAGCGCGAGACCAAGTCCGCGAAAGGCGGCCGACAGCAGGATTACGGTGCCGCCGATTGCCATCGCGCCGGACAGACCAATGAAGGCAAACGTAAGTGCCTTCACTTTTCCCGGGTTGTCAGTCATCCACTTCGTTAGGGCCGGGAGCGTCCTGTTGAACCCTTCTACCGCCTTGATGGCCATTGGCAGCACCGTTTGCCCGAGCGCCAACTGAAGGTCCCGTTCCTTTGCGTGGAGATCAAGCAGCTGACCTTCCAAGGTCTTCTTGGCCGCGTCCTCTGTTTGATTGATTCCAAGCGCATGCCGGTTTGCCTCCGACTGGACGTGGAGCTGCGCACGCTGCTGGTAGATACGCGCCATCAAGCCGGAGGCGGTCCGGTTGCCAAGGATCATCCCCAGCTCGCGGATGATATTCTCGTCACCGGTGATGCCCTTTGCCTGGAATGCTGGCAGGAGCACCTTTTCGAGCAGGGCGAGTTCACCCTCGTTTTCCAGGATGGATGAGCCCTTGAAAGCTCCCGGCAGCGCCTTCTTGAGCTTGCCGAGGCTGTTGAATATGACCTTGTCTTTGTCGAGAAGATCCAGCCGGTAAAGTTCTTGCTGAGCGGTGGCGAGGCCCTTGGCTTGGACCAAATTCTGATAGACGGACATGGCTCCCGTGCCATATCGCATCCCACCAAACTCTTGAATCAGGGGCTCCGCGCCGAGATAGAAGGCCTCGTTCCCACGCCTGGAGAGCGCAACGCCGCCCGTCTTCAGCGCCTGCAATAGCGCTGTCGAATCCACGCGGTTCCGGCTACCGGCGATGACCTTCTGCACGAAGTCCGCCTGCGTAGAGAACTCCTGCTGGCTGGACAGACCGCCGCGAAACTCAATGACCTTGAGCATGTCCATGAACTTGCGTTCATTGGCGCCGCCCTGCTCAGAGCCATACAGCGCCTCGTTGCCGAACTTCATCTTCGCCATGATCGGCGCGGCGAATTCGGCATGATGGAGATCCTTGAAGACCGCCATCGCGTCGCCGAGAAGCATCATGTTGTCGCGGGCCGAGGTGCCGATGGTCTTCATGCCACGCGCGAACGTCACGGCCTGCGCATTGACGGCATCGCCAAAGCCCAGGGACTGGAAGCGCGTGACCTCTGTCTGGAACTTCTTCGCTTCTTCGAGGGGGGCCTTGAATAGCGCAAGGCCGCCCGCGCCGATGCCACCGATGAGAAGGCCAGCCTTCATCTGCCGCTGGATCGAACCGATCCGCTGCTCCAGCTTCCGGGCATCTGCCTCGGTGGACAGGAAGTTGCGCGACAGGGCAGCCAGGCCCAAACTGGCATGGTTGATCAGGCTGATCCTGACCCCTATTGAAAAGGCTTCGTACATGGCGGTTCCTCTTCACGTCCGAGTGCTTGAATGGTTTGCGGACGCCTCCGGCGGCCAGATGCCGCATATCCGGCCGGTCCCAAGAGGACAGCGGCGGCGCGCTCCTCTGGTGTCGTGGGAAACGCCGATGCCGGACTACATGCGTGCGGGGATCGCGGTGGCGTGCTTCGCCATCGCCGCCGTGGGGCTGCTCGCCCTCGGCGCCCTGCTCTTCGGCATTTACGTCTTGCTGGCCTGAGGGCCGTTGTAACCAAGCGCGGCGTCAGTCAGTTCGCCTCCAAGGATTCCCGCCACGGCGGCTTCACCGATCAGGCGCTCCACCCGGTCCCGGTTATGCATTAGCGCCGGGCCAAAGACCGGGCGCGGCGGCATCCGTGGCGTTCCCAGCTCGTGGTAGAGCGCCTTCTCGTCGGGCGTGCCGATCACCGCCTCCAGCCCTTGGACCTCGTGTGTGATGCTCTTTTGCATATCGCCCGTTGCCAACAGGGGCGACTCGGCCGGGTAGCCCATCCTCGCTTTCTGATCCTCGGTGCTGTCGGCCAGCGGCGCCCACCCGGGAAAAGGCCCGATGGCGTCCTGGTACGTGCCGATTTCGCCCTTGGCTGTCAGCTCGACCTGCTCAGCCGCCGCCTCTAGGCCGTGATGGAGCGCGACGGCCTCCGCCGTCGCCATCGTGAGCAGGTGCGCGGCCATGTCGCCCAGGCTGTCGAAGCTCTTCACGGCTTGGGCTCCTTGAACGTCATGGTGTTCACGTCGAACTCCGCTCCCTTGAACTCTGAGAACATGATCGTGAAGCCTTGGCGCTCGATCTCGTCCAGCTCCCACGCCTTATCCCATGGCACGCCGTTCGCGATACACCAAAGCGTCTCGCGGATGCCGGCGTGCTGGATCAGTTTTTTAAGGCGGTCTCGTTGGCGTCAGACTGCCCGGCATTCACCGCGCCCATCATGAATTCCATGGTCGCGGTTACCCCGTCCTCACCCAGGCGCTGGATCAGCAGATCGATGTCGCGTTGCGAGTTCGGGAAAGCGAC
>NZ_WNDO01000029.1 GCF_009912395.1 Luteibacter sp.
TCGCAACAGTGCCTGCTGCCTGAACTCCAGGCTGAACTCCTGCCCCTTTCTGCCTGCCTTGCTCTTGGTCATCGTCCACCTCCTATTGCGATAGTTAATCGCTTATAGGGGTGTCCGTGAAACGGGGGCAAGATCAACCGTCGCCGCGGACGAGGATGTGGACGTGGGCGACGGTGCGCGCGAGGAACACTGCCGCCTGACCAGCGCTGTTGCCGCCACCGACCACTACCACTTCCTCGCCGGCGCAGAGCGTGGCTTCCATCGCCGTGGCGGCGTAGTGGATGCCCTGCCCTTCGAAGCGTTCGTAGTCGACCTGCACCAGTTTGCGATAGCGCGCGCCCGTGGCGATCACCACCGAGCGCGCGGAGACGACGCTGTCGTCGTCGAGGTGCAGGCGGTATGGATGGCTGCTGCAATCCATGCGTTCCACCGAACGGGCGATGGCCATGTGCGCGCCGAACTTCATCGCCTGCACCTGGGCGCGGCCGGCCAGCGCCTGGCCGGAGATGCCGGTGGGGAAGCCCAGGTAGTTTTCGATCTTGGAGCTGGTGCCGGCCTGGCCGCCGGGGGCGAGAGCTTCGAGCACCAGTGTGTCGAGACCTTCCGAGGCGGCGTACACGGCGGCGGCGAGGCCGGCGGGGCCGGCGCCGATCACGGCCACGTCGTAGACGTGGGTGCCGTCGAGTTCAATGGTGATGCCCAGTTCGTCGGCCAGCGCACCCGTGGAGGGACATCGCAGCACACGGCGATCGGGCAGGATCACCACGGGGCATTCGGACGGATCAAGGCCGAAGCCGTCGATGAGGTGGCGGGCGTCGTCGTCCACGTCCGTATCCAGCAGGCGATACGGATAGCCGTTGCGGATGAGGAAGCTGCGCAGGCGCACGGTGTCGGCGGCATGGGCGGAGCCGGCGAGCGTCACGCCGCCCTGCCCGGTCTGGATCAGGCCCACACGGCGCAGGATGAAGGCACGCATGATGATCTCGCCGATGTCCGGCTCGGCGGAGACCATCTTCCGGAAGCCCGCCGGGTCGATGCGGACCAGGTGGGTATCGGCGCCGGTGCGGCCGTTGACCATGGCCTGGCGCTCGCTGAAGAGGTCCACCTCGCCGGTGAACTGGCTGGGGCCGTGCACATTGAAGATGCGCGGGCTGCCGTCCTCGGCGTGGTCGTAGATCTCGATGCAGCCATCGAGGATGAAGAAGTAATCCACCCGGCGCTGGCCGCGCTGGAAGAGGATCGTGCCGTGGGGGACGTGTTCCTCCTGGCCGTAGGCGGCGATCCGTCCCGCCATCTCGGTATCGAGGCGGGGGAAGGTCTGCTCGCGACGGTTCAGGGGGCTGGACGGGTCGTTCTCGGACGGCTTGGACATCGGGGTGTTCCGGGGCGGGTGGAGCCAGCGACGCGAGCGGGAGTTTTGTCCGCCATCATGCCTGCGTAGACTCCTTGCGCAAACCTGCCGTCGAGTCCTTCATGAACCCATCTGCGCCACCCCGTCCCGATCGCCTCGCGCGCATCGTCCGCTCGCCCCTGGGACGGATCGTCATCTTCTTCATCACCACCGCGCTCATCGGCCTGGCCTCCGGCCGGGTCTACTCGGCCCTGGGGCTGCCGCATGGGCAGCTCGCCTTCCGCGATGTCACCCCGCTGATCGCGTTCTTCCGCCTGTTTCCCGCGGTGCTGGCGTACTGGCTGCTCGTCCGCTTCATCGAGTCGCGCAAGGTGTCGGAACTGGCGCCGCGCAAGGCCGTACCCCATCTGCTGATGGGCATGGCCGGTGGCGTCGCGGTCTTCTCCCTGATCGTCGGCGCCCTCTGGGCTCTGGGCGCCTACCGGGTGGACGGGGTCAACCACAACTTGGACTGGCTGGGTCCGATCCTGGTGATGGGCGTCGGCGCGGGTGTGGGCGAGGAGATCATCAGTTGCGGCATCGTGTTCCGCATCGTGGAGGAAGGCCTGGGCACCTGGGCCGCGCTGCTGGTGTCGGCGGCGCTGTTCGGTGGCCTGCACCTGGCCAACCCCAATGCCACCACCTGGGTCGCCGTGGCCATCGCGATCGAGGCCGGCCTGTTGATCGGCCTGCTCTTCCACCTGACCCGCTCGCTCTGGGCCTGCATAGGCGCCCATGCCGCCTGGAACCTGACGCAGGGTCTTGTCTACGGCATCCCGGTGTCGGGCTTCGAACAACGGGGCCTGCTCGCCTCCCACATGGAGGGCCCGAACTGGGTGACCGGCGGTGCCTTCGGCGTGGAGGCGTCGGTGGTCAGCGTGGGCATCTGTTCCATGGTGACCGCGCTGTTCCTCTCCCTGGCGCTTCGCCGGGGTAGCCTGGTGCCTCCGCCGTGGCGCCGGAGCGCGCCAACCGCCTGACGGATCGCGGATAATGTGGACACGACCATGGAAGGGTCACATTGTTTCGATGTACTACCGAAGGGGCTGTCCGCCCCACGTTCCCGCCCCTCACCGGTCATCGCATGTCCTCTGAAGAAAAGCAGCGTCACTGGCTGGCCGACCAGCCCCTCCAGCGCAAGATCGTGATCGCCATCGGCGCGCTTCTCGTGCTGTTCGTGGCGGCATGCATCGCCAACCTCATCTCCATGGGACGGGAAAGCGAGACCCGCAGTTGGTCGCGCCATACCTACGTGGTGCTACTGACCCTGGCCGATGTGGGCGGGGACGCGCAATCGCGCCAGGTCGCGTCGCGGGGCTACCTGCTCAACCTGTCCAACGACGAGTACGCGGACTTCGAGACGGCCGACCGCGACCTCGCGACCAGCGTCGGCAAGCTGCGCCAGCTCACCTCGGACAACCCGCTCCAGCAGGGACGCATCGATCGCCTCCAGGAAATGCTCGATCGCTGGAAGACCGAAGTGAAGACGATGGCCCTGGACCCGATCCGGGCCACGGGCACGGAGATCACGCCGGAGAGCCTTGTCGCCCGCGACACCATCCGCCGAAGCTACCTGGCGCGTCGCACCGTCCTGATGACGGACATCCGCAAGCTCATCGACGACATGTCGGACACCGAGGAAAAGCTGCTCGACCTCCGCAACGGCGAACTCGACAGCACGCTGAAGACCACCAAGTACCTCAATATCGCCTCGCTGGTGATCTGCCTGCTGTTCGGCGCGGCGGTCATCATGATGACCTTCCGCCTCATCACGCGCCCCATCGTCCGCATGACGGAGCTGATGACGCGCCTGGCCGCGCACGACCACAGCATCGAGGTGCGCCAGCTGAGCCGCCGCGACGAAATCGGCGAGATCGCCCGCGCGCTCCAGATCTTCAAGGAAATGGCGATCGAGACGGCCGGGCAGACCTGGCTGAAGTCCGTGGCTTCCACGGTGTCGAGCAAGCTGCAGGAAGCCACCACCTACCGCGACTTCGCCGATACGCTGGTCACCGAGCTGGTGCCCGCGCTCAAGGCCGGCGTCGGCGTCTTCTACCTGTTCCGCGAAGAGACCTCGCGCCTGGAGCTGATCGGCAGCTACGGTTTCAAGCAGCGTCGCCACGTCACCACCGAGTACGCGCTGGGCGAAGGCCTCGTGGGCCAGGTGGCGATCGAGCGCAGCACGATCGTGCTGCAGGACGTGCCCGACGACTACACCCGCATCCACTCGGGCACGGGCGAAGCGTCGCCGCGTAGCGTTGTTTTGGTGCCGGTGGTGTCGCGCGACACGCTGCTGGGCGTGATCGAGATCGCCAGCTTCGCGCATCTGTCCGCCGTGGAAGAACGCCTGCTCGACGAGCTGATGCCGGTGGTGGCGCTGTCGCTGGAGAACCTCACCCGCGCGCTGCGCACCAGCGTGCTGCTGGGCCAGACGCAGAGCCAGGCCGACGAGCTGCGCGCTTCCGAGGAAGCCATGCGCCGCCAGCAGGAAGACCTGCGCGAGACCAACGAAGAGCTCAAGAACAAGACCGCCGAGCTGGAGGAACAATCCCAGCGCCTTGTCGCTTCGGAGGAAGAATTGCGTGTGCAGACCGAAGAGCTGCACGCGTCCAACGAGGAACTGCGCGAGAAGAGCGTCACCCTCAACCAGCAGAAGGACGCCCTGGAATCCCTGCAGAAGGAAACCCAGGACAAGGCCGAGGAACTGGCGCGCGCCAGCCAGTACAAGTCCGAATTCCTCGCCAACATGTCGCATGAGCTGCGCACACCGCTCAACAGCCTGTTGATCCTGTCGCGCAGCCTCGCGGACAACGACGAGCACAACCTTACCGGCGAGCAGGTCGAATCCGCGCGCATCATCCACGATGCCGGCAGCAACCTGCTGCGCCTCATCAACGACATCCTCGACCTGTCCAAGGTGGAGGCCGGCAAGATGGAGCTGATGCTCGACGGCTTCTCCCTCACCGACCTTGCCCGCACCCTGGGCCGCACGTTCAACCACGTGGCCCAGGAAAAAGATCTTCGCTTCGTGGTCGAGTTGCAGCCGGGCCTGCCTGAGACGATCCGCACCGACGGCGGCAAGCTGGAACAGGTGGCGAACAACCTGCTGAGCAACGCCTTCAAGTTCACGTCCGAAGGTAGCGTCGCCTTGCGCATCGCGCGGCCGGTGGCCGGCGCCACGCTGCCGACGGGCATGGACCCCGCGCATACGGTGATGATCGCCGTCACCGACTCGGGCATCGGCATTCCCGCCGACAAGTTCGAGCGCGTGTTCCACGCCTTCGAACAGGTGGACGCGAGCACCAGCCGCCAGTACGGCGGCACGGGCCTGGGCCTGGCCATCTCGCGGCGCATCGCCAACCTGCTGGGTGGCGACATCACGCTGGAAAGCGAGGCCGGCAAGGGCAGCACCTTCACCATCTTCCTGCCTGACGAGGCGCCCGACAGCGGCACGCGTCCGGAGCCGGTGCCGCTCCAGCAGGCCGCCGCCGAGGCCACCCTGCCCCTTTCGCCCTCCCTCATCGCGGACAGCATCGCCGACGACCGCGCGTCGCTGTCGCCAGGCGACACCGCGATCCTGGTGGTGGAAGACGACCCCGCCTTCGCGCGCATCCTCGCGGACATGATCCATCGCAAGGGTCACCGCGTGCTGGCCGCGGGCGATGGCGAATCCGGCCTCGCGCTGGCCCGGCAGTATCGCCCCACCGGCATCCTGCTCGACGTCATGCTACCGGGCATGGACGGCTGGACCGTCATCGAGCGCCTGAAGGCCGACGCGGGTACGCGACACATCCCGGTGCATTTCATTTCCGCCACGGACGACTCGACCCGCGGCCTCGAACTTGGCGCGGTGGGTTTTCTCACCAAGCCGGTGAGCCGCGAGTCCATTTCCGCCGCCTTCGAGCGCCTGCTGCATTTCGCGAGCGGACGTACGCGCCACCTGCTGGTAGTCGACGACGACGCCAGCGCGCGTGCCGCCGTGCGCACGTTGCTGAAGGACGATTCGGTGGCAATCGACGAGGCCGCCTCGGGCGAGGAAGCCCTCGAACGCTGCACCGCCACCGCCTATGACTGCATCGTGCTCGACCTCGGCCTGCCCGGTATGTCGGGCATGGAGTTCCTCGAGCACCTGTCGCGCAGCGGGCATACGCCGCCGGTGGTGGTGTACTCAGGTCGCGATCTTTCCCGCGAGGAAAGCATGCGCATCCGCCAGTACACCGACAGCATCGTGGTCAAGGGCGCTCGCTCGCCGGACCGCCTGCTCGACGAGGTCAGCCTGTTCTTGCACTCGATCCGCCATGGCGGCGGCGCGCGCTCGGAAGCGGCAACGCCGGCGGGCGGCGTGGACGAGGCCACCTTGCGTGGCCGGCGCCTGCTCCTGGTGGACGACGACATGCGCAACCTGTTCGCGCTGTCGAAGGTGCTGCGCGCGAAGGGTATCGAGGTGACGATGGCGCAGGACGGCCAGAAAGCCCTCGACACACTGGACAAGGATCCCGCGATCGAACTGGTGCTGATGGACATCATGATGCCCGTGATGGACGGCTACGAGACAACCCGCGCCATCCGTGCGCGGCCGGCCGTGGCCAAGGTGCCGATCATCGCGCTCACGGCGAAGGCGATGCGCGGCGACCGCGAGAAATGCCTGGAAGCGGGCGCCAATGATTACCTGTCCAAGCCGATCGATATCGACCGCCTGCTCTCGATGATCCGCGTCTGGCTGCCGGCAAGGACCTGAGGTGGACGTTGAGGACATTGAAATCCAGTTGTTCGTGCGCGCCATGCAATTGCGCCACGGGCACGATTTCAGCGAGTACGCGCCGGCCTCCCTCAAGCGGCGCGTGCAGCAGCTCGTGCGCACGCACGATACCGGCACCATCATTGAGCTGGTGAACCGCATCCTGCACGAAGACGATTTCCTGCCGCGCGTGATCGAAGGGCTGTCGGTGCCGGTCTCAGAGATGTTCCGTGATCCGGCGGTGTTCCGAGCGCTGCGCGACAAGGTGCTCCCGGTGTTGGCCTCCTATCCGGAGATCAATATCTGGCAGGCGGGCTGCGCGCACGGACAGGAGGTCTACTCGCTGGCGATCCTGCTGGAAGAAGCCGGGCTCTACGAGCGCTCGCGTATCTACGCCACCGACTTCAACGATGCTGCGCTGGCGATGGCCACCGAAGGCATCTATGCCACGCGCGATGCGCGCGAGTGGTCGCGCAACTATATCGAAGCCGGTGGCGCGCACTCGTTCAGCGATTACTACAGCGCACGATACGACTTCATCAAGCTCGACCAGCGGCTGCGCCGCAACGTCACGTTCTTCAACCACAACCTCGTCACCGACGAGGTGTTCTGCGAGGCGCACCTGATCCTCTGCCGGAACGTGCTGATCTACTTCAGCAATGCGTTACAGGACCGGACGCTGGGCCTGTTCCGCGACAGCCTCGTGCGTGGCGGCGTCCTTTGCCTGGGCACGCGCGAAAATATCGATTTCTCGCCGGCAGCGGCGGGTTTCGCCGACATCGACGGCGCGTTGCGGATCTACCAGGTCGGTGGTTCCGGTGCGAGGCCGCTGCGCAAATGAGCACGCGGTCGGCCATCGCGATGGGATGCAGCGCGGGAGGGCTCCTGGCCCTCGAACGCGTTCTGCCCGGTCTCGATCCGCGCCTGCCCGTGCCCGTGGTGATCTGCTGCCACACGGGATCGCCCGACGTGTCCCTGCTGGTGGAACTGCTCCAGCATCACTGTCCGTTGCCCGTGGCCGAGGCGCGCGAACGCGCGGCCATCGATCCGGGTACCGTGTACGTCGCCCCGACCGGCTATCACCTGCTGGTGGAAAGCGACGCCCATTTTTCCCTCAATGTCGATGCGAAGGTGGCCTACTCGCGCCCATCGATCGACGTGTTGTTCGAGACCGCAGCGGCCGCATGGCAGGGTGGGCTCGTCGCCGTACTGATGACCGGCGCCAATTCCGACGGAGCCCACGGCCTGAAGGCCGTGCGCGACGCGGGAGGCTACGCCGTGATCCAGGACCCTTCCTCCGCCGAAGTCGATGTCATGCCGCTTGCCGGCCTGGAGGTGGCAGGCGCCGACGCCTGCCTACCGCTGGACGCCATCGCGGCCGAGCTCAACCGATTGTGTATGTCATGAATACGATGCGCCCCAAGATCCTCGTCGTCGACGATACCCCCGCCAACCTCGTCGCGATGCGCCGCCTGCTCGCACGTTCCGAGGCCGAGATTTTCGAAGCCTCCAACGGTAACGATGCGTTGGTGCTATGCCTCGATCACCAGTTCGCGCTGGTGCTGCTCGATGTGAACATGCCCGAGATGGATGGGTTTGAAGTCGCCCAGCTGATCTCCGAGAACGACCATCTCAGCGAGACGCCGATCATCTTCGTCACGGCGGCCTACTCGGACGACATCAACCGCATCAAGGGCTACACGGCCGGCGCGGTGGATTACATCGCCAAGCCGATCAACGACGTGATCCTGCAGTCGAAGGTGAAGATCTTCCTCGAACTGTACAAGGCGCGTGCGTTGCTTCAGCAGGCGCTCGACGAGCTGTCGCAGCGTAATGAGCAGCTCACTCGCGAAGTGGCCGAGCGCACTCGCATGGAACAACTGGTTCGCCACCAGGCCATGCATGATGCGTTGACCGGCCTACCGAATCGCGTGCTGTTTCGCGAACGCCTGGAAAGCGCCATCGATACCGCGAACACCGGCGGACCGTCGTTCGCGTTGGCCTATCTCGATATCGACGGGTTCAAGGGCGTGAACGACGGACATGGCCACGCGGCCGGCGACGAACTGCTGAAGGCTATCGCGTCACGCATCGACGCACGCACGCGAGGCACGGACACCGTGGCGCGCCTGGGTGGCGACGAGTTCGCGATCCTCCTTAACGACACCTCCGATGGTGATGCGGCTCTCGCTCGATGTAAGGCCTTGTGCGAGGTGATCGCCGAGCCTTATGTGTTGAATGTGGCCGACCTACGTATTCCTGCTCGGATCGGGGCGAGCATCGGCGTGACGCTGTTCCAGCAGGGCGATATCTACGATCGACTCGTCGCCTCGGCGGATGAAGCGATGTATGAGGCCAAGCGAAACGGTAAGAACCGGAGTGTGTTGGGCGTTTAGAGCTGTAGCGGCGTCCTGGCGAAAACCGACCGCATCGCACTGGGTTCCAGCGTTCGCTGGAACGACGGATCGCGAGCTCGTCGTTCCTGTGAAAACAGGAACCCAGCGCCTCGGTTCGCCAGCATGGCGAGGGCGTCGCATCGGCTTTACGTACGAGGCCGCGGCGCGATAACCGATCGCCTCGCGCTGGGTTCCAGCGTTCGCTGGAACGACGGTTCGCGAGCTCGTCGTTCCTGTGAAAACAGGAACCCAGCGCGATGAAAACGGTGTTCGCGACGCGCTCCCTACGGCTTTCCTTCCAACGTTCCAAGAAACGCCTCCAGCACCGCCCCGCGATATCGCTGCCGATGCAACAACACCGATAACGTACGGCGCAGATCGAGAAACGGTGTCTGCAACACCTGCAACCGTCCGGTTTGCACCGCGTCGGTCACCGCCACCTCTGGCAGGCAGGCGATACCGAGCCCGGCGATCACCGCCTGCTTGATCGCTTCGGACTGATCCAGTTCCAGCACCGTATGCCCTTCGGGCAATTCGGCGAGCGCGCGTTCGCTGAGCGCACGTGTCGCGGAACCGCGTTCGCGCAGCACCCAACGCTCCCCGGCGAAATCCTCGCGACGCAAGCGCTTCTTCCCCGCCAGCGGATGGGAAGGACGCGCACAGACGACCAGCCGGTCCTCGCGCCACGGGCGCGACTCCAAGGCAGGATGCGTGACCGGCCCTTCCACGCAACCGATGTCATAGGCATGGTCCAGTACGCCCTGGGCAATCTGCGCGGTGTTCGCCACGCCCAGTCGCAACGACACGCCGGGATGGGCCTCGGCGAATGGCCCCAGCAGATCGCCCACGAGGTAGTTGCCGACGGTGTTGCTCGCGCCCACGCCGATCTCGCCGGTCAGCTCCGTGGTGCCGCCCTGTGCGCGCCGACCGAATTCCGCATGACGCTCGATCAGCTCACGAGCCAGCGGCAGCAACTCGCGCCCACGATCGTTGAGCCGGAGCCGGCCGCGCTCGCGGTCGAACAAGGGGGCACCGATCTGCCGCTCCAGTTCGGCCAGCGCCATGGAGGCAGCGGGCTGGCTGAGGAACAGCCGCTCGCTGGCGGCCCTGACGCTGCCGGTGGTGGCAATGGCGACGAAGACGTCCAGTTGGCGGGGGCTGACGCTATGCATAAGTAAGATTTATACACTGAATAAATCATTTTCAATATGCTTATGAGTGGCCGCGCCGGACAATTCACCTGTCCCAAGCAAGGATTCACCCCGTGGCCGCCGTCTCCCTCCCCCATACTCCGTCCGAACCCTCCCGCCTTCCCGGCGTCGCCCTCGCCTTCGCCGTGGCCGCCGTCGCCTATGGTCTCGGCCGCCTGATGCCCCTGGTGGGCGGCGCTGTCTGCGGCATTGTCCTCGGCATCCTCGTCCGTCATTTCGCGCCGCCTTCGGCGCGCTTCCAACCAGGTATCCGCTTCGCCTCGAAGCAGGTGCTGCAATGGTCGATCATCGCGCTGGGCTTCGGCCTCAGCCTCACCCAGGTCGCGCATACAGGTATGGAGTCGCTGTCGGTGACCCTCGCCACCGTCGCGGCGGCGGGTCTGGCTGCCTGGGGCCTGGGTCGCCTGCTGCGTGTCCACGACATGCTGAAGCTACTGGTCGGTGTCGGCACCGCGATCTGCGGCGGCTCGGCGATCGCCGCGGTGGTGCCCATCGTCAAGCCGGACGAGCACGACACGGCATTCGCGATCTCCACCATCTTCCTGTTCAACCTCGTCGCGGTGCTGACCTTTCCCGCGCTGGGTCACTGGCTCGGCCTGTCGGACCTGGGCTTTGGCCTCTGGGCAGGCACGGCGATCAACGACACCTCGTCCGTGGTGGCCGCCGGCTACAGCTACAGCCATGCTGCCGGCGATTACGCCACCATCGTGAAGCTGACGCGTGCCACGCTGATCATCCCGATCTGCCTGGTCATCGCGCTGGTCGTCGCATGGAAACAGAAGCGCGGCGGCGCAGGCGACTTCAGTCTCGCGAAGATCTTCCCGTGGTTCATCCTGTGGTTCCTGGTCGCCTCGGCCGTGCGTACGGCTGGTGTGATTCCGGAAGCCGCGCTGCCGGTGATCCACTTCGTCGCGGAGTGCCTGATCATCGTGGCGCTGACCGCCATCGGCCTCTCCGCCGACCTGCGCCGCATGGCCTCGACCGGCCCTCGCCCGATCCTGCTCGGCCTCGGTGTATGGGCGGCGGTGGCGCTGACCAGCCTGCTGGTGCAGCACCTGATCGGCCGCTGGTAAGTCTTACTGTAGGAGCGCGCTTGCGCGCGATGGGGGCTGCCACGAGCACCCATCGCGCGCAAGCGCGCTCCTACATGGATTCAGCGGTGGATCGAGGCCAGCAGGCGGATGTTCAACGCGTGCTGTTGCGCCTGCCAGGCGGCAAGGCGGGTCGGGTCGATGTCTTCCTGGCCGTCCATCGCGCTGAGGCGGCGTTTCCACCAGGTGGTGTACTGGTAGCGGGAGATCTCGCCGGTGACGTCGCTGCCGATCACGCGACCGCGCAGCGAGTCGATGATCGCGCAGCCGCCGGCTTCGCTGAGCGTGCCCTGGTCCCAGTTGGTCATGGCGACATCGGGTGCATAGGCATCCTTGTCAATCGACAGGTACGTCGGTTCGCTGCTGCCCATCTGCCCATCGACGAAGGCATCGACCATCGCCTCGGACGACGTGAAGCTACGGAACGCATGGCCGAGACCGACACGGGACGCCCAGCCAACATCCACGGCATTGGACCAATAGGTGAGCTTGCCGGCACGCAGCGGACCCAGGTAGTTCTCCCAGGAATGGCCGCGCCCGATATCCGATGAGGTGATGCCGATGACATGCACATGCGAGACGCGCGGCATCATCGCCACCCGGCGCACCCACGAACCGCAATGCACGCCGAACGGGAAGCGCATGTTGTCCGGGTGGTTGTCGAGCACCACCACCTGGAATCGTTCACTGCCCGGCACGCGCTCGATCAGCGGCCAGGTCAGGTGATGGAAATCGCCACTGCCGAGGAACACGGTGCCATGCTCGCGCGGCAAGGTGTCGTTGATCGCGCGGGAAAAGCGCTGCATGTTGCTCAGGGAGCAACCGAAGCGGATCGTCTCTTCCCACTCGCGCAACGGCAACACGATGCGCCGCGCCAGGGGGCCGAGCGAGCCGTCGATATCAAGAACGACCGGCTGCCGCATCGTGGGCCTCCCATTGGCTATCGGATTCGAAATGGTGGGCGAAACGCCTGAGCACCGTGCGCAAGATGGGATTGCGCACGAACACGGCGTGTCGCGTGAGGTGGAAGCGCGCACCGAGCTGCGCCTTCACCTCCGGATCGGTCCAGCCGGCCACGTAGTGGCTGAGCCCGCGCTCCAGCGCGTACTCCAGGTTGACGAACCAGCTGACGAAATAGAGATCGAGGTCGCGCGCCGCCGGATACGAGAAGCCGACGTACTTGTCGAGCAGCTTGCCGTCGTGCTCGTAGCAGAGGTTCCAGCCGATCAGCGCATCGTCCGCGTAGTAACTGAAGACGACGGCGCCCGGATCGCGCAGCACGGCGGCGAAGAAGTCGCGACTGAGCTTGTCGAAGTGGATCTCGCTCTGATCGTAGACGTTCTCGAACATCCGATAGTAGGTATCGACCATCGCATCGGTGGCGAAGGCGTCACCCGTGAAAATGCGCTCCACGCGAAGCTTTTCGCGCGAACGCAGCTTGCGACGGAGGTTCTTCCGTCGCGACGACGATAGGCGCGACAGATAGTCGTCGATCGACGTGAAATCGATAGGCACGTAAGCCAGCGCCTGGCCCTCGACGATGATGTAGCCCACGTCGCGGGCGGCGTCGACGAAGCGCTCCGTCCATGCGCGATCGGCCGCTGAGGTAAGCGGCGAATCCAGCGCGAGGTCCTTCACGATCAGCAGCGGGTTCTCGCTGCCGAACTGGCGGATCCAGTCACGGGCCACCTTCACCGGGTCGCTGGAGGCGACGAACAGCGAATACTCCGACACCGTGGTGCCGGCGAAACAGGTTCGCTGGGTGAGCAGGCGCTTGAGCACGCCCTGCAGCGGCCATGACGCAACACGCCGACGAAGGTCTTCGTCGGCGGTCGTGAGGAGGTCGAACGGCGCCACGAAAAGTGGCGCGCCATCCGCCGCGGGGATGGGATGGAACAACGGCGGCGGATGGCGCCGGAAGTGCCCGAGCAGGGAATCCGGCTCGAGCTGGTTCACGAACGCCACCGGGTCTTTACCGATCGATCAGCCGGCGCGCTTGGCCAGCGTCAGGAGCTGGTCGAGCAGTGCGATGGCGAGGTCGATTTCATCGTGGCTGATGTCGAGCGACGGCGCGAACGTGATGACGTTCTTGTACCAGCCGCCCACGTCGAGCACGAGGCCGATCTTCTTGCCTTCATGGGTGAGGCCACCGGCCAGGCCGATGTCGACCATGCGGTCAAGCAGCGCCTTGTTCGGCGTGAAGCCGTCGTCGGTGCAGATCTCGGCGCGCAGCGCGAGGCCGAGGCCGTCGACGTCGCCGATTTCCTTGTGACGCTTCTGGAGGTCACGCAGGCCTTCGAGGAAGTGCTTGCCCTTCTCCGCGACCTTGGTTTCGTAGTCGAGCTCGTAGCCCATCTTGATCACTTCCAGGCCCAGGGCGGTGCCCAGCGGATTGGAGTTGAACGTCGAGTGGGTGGAGCCCGGCGGGAACACGGTCGGGTTGATCAGCTCTTCACGCGCCCAGATGCCCGACAGCGGGTTCAGGCCGTTGGTGAGGGCCTTGCCGAAGACGATGACGTCCGGCGTGACGCCGAAGTGCTCGATCGACCACAGCTTGCCCGTGCGCCAGAAGCCCATCTGGATTTCGTCGACGACCATCAGGATGCCGTACTTGTCGAGCACCTTCTTGAGGTCGATGAAGAAGTTCTTCGGCGGGATGACGTAGCCGCCGGTGCCCTGGATCGGCTCGACGTAGAACGCGGCGTATTCGGCCTCGCCCACCTTCGGATCCCACACGCCGTTGTATTCAGTTTCGAACAGGCGCTCGAACTGGCGCACGCAGGCGTCGGAATATTCTTCCGGCGTCATGCCCTTCGGGCGACGGAACGGATACGGGAACGGGATGAACTGCGCGCGCTCGCCAAAGTGGCCGAAGCGACGACGGTAGCGGTAGCTGGAGGTGATGGACGACGCACCGAGGGTACGGCCGTGGTAGCCGCCTTCGAAGGCGAACATCAGGCTCTTGCCGCCACGGGCGTTACGCACGAGCTTGAGCGAGTCTTCCACCGCCTGCGCGCCACCCACGTTGAAGTGGCAGCGGCCGTCGAGGCCGAACTTCTGCTTGGCGTCGACTGCGATGGTCTTGGCGAGTTCGATCCTGCCCTGGTGCAGGTACTGGCTGGCCACCTGCGGCAGCAGGTCGATCTGCGACTTAAGGCGATCGTTGAGGCGCTTGTTGCCGTAACCGAAGTTGACCGCCGAGTACCACATCTGCAGGTCGAGGAACGGGATGTTCTCGCTGTCGTAGATGTAGCTGCCTTCGGCGTGACGGAAGATCTTCGGCGGGTCGACGTAATGGACGGTGTCACCGAAGGAGCTGTACTTGGCTTCGTCGGCGAGCAGGGTCGCGTCGTCGATCACGACGTCGGAGTTCTTGGCAAACACGTTCATGCAGAAAGTTCCTGGGAGCTCGGCAGGGAGGTGGGGATGACGGCCTGCGGAGGCAGGCGACCGTCGAGCAAAGCGGGAAGCAGCTCGAGCGCCTCGTCGAAGCTGGCGATCGGAGCGTAAGGAATACCGGCGGCGCGGCAGTGTTCGATCAGGCGGTTCTTGGCGAACACGAAGTCGACGCGGTCGGCCGCGCAGAAGTCGGAGGCGCCATCGCCGATCAGCAGCGTCTTGCCGCCACGCGCCTTGGCCGAGGCCACGCGGGCGCACTTGCAGGTGCCGCTGCGGCAGCCCGGGGCGCTGAACGGCGAGGTCAGGTTCCACTGGCGCGGACCGGCCTGGTTCAGGTGGTTGGCCACGGTGGGCAGGCTGGCGATGCCGTGGTTGGCGAGGATCGCGTGGATCGCGTGGTCCAGGCCGTCGCTGACGATCTCCATGGGGATGCCATGGGCAATCGTGGCCTTCACGAACGCGGCGAAGCCGTGGTCGATGCGCAGGCCAGAGAGGTGGCGGTCGAGCTGCGGGCGATCCATGTCGAGCAGGGCGACCTGGCCGGCCATGCACACGGCCGAACCGATGACACCTGCGCGCCAGTCGCGCTCGAGGACTTCCCAGCCGGGACGGCCGAAATTGTCGAGCAGCGAATCGATGACGTCTTCCACGGCGATGGTGCCGTCGAAGTCGCAGAGGATGTTCCAGGAGGAGTTGCTCACCACGTCGTTACAGCCTTATTCCAGGTTGATGTAAAGGCTACGTGAGCATCCTTTCCGATCCCTTTCCCTACCGTGAAGGCCCGATATACGGGAGATGTGGCATTCTCGCGCCCCTTTCCCGACAAGGTTCCATGCATGCGTCGCTGGCTCATCGCCGTCTCCGTGCTTATGTTGGCCTGCTCCGCCGCTCACGCCGAGGATCAGGCCCCGACCTATGCATTCGGTGCCGGCATGCAACGCATGCCCACCTGGCAAGGCTCGAAAGACCACCGCAACCAGGCGATTCCGTATGTGGACATCGACCTGCCGGGGACCGGTGAATTATCCACTACAGACGGCTTAACAATCGACCTTTTGGGTGATGACCGTTGGCACGGGGGCATTTACGGCAACTGGCTGTGGGGCCGGACCCATGACGATCTGGGCCATCTGGGCGGCAAGGTGGCCTCGCTTTCACCACGATTCATCGGCGGCGGCTACCTCGAATACGACATCGACAAGCGGCTCACCGTGGGCGCCCACGTGGCCCACGACCTCGATGGGGCGGGCTCCTATTGGGGTATCTATGCCGATTACCAGCTGCCGAACGTCTGGTACATCGAGCACTCGCTCGAGGTGCTGGTGGAAGGCATGGATGGGGCGGCGATGCGGCGTTTCTTCGGCATCACGCCAACCGAGGCGGACAACCTGGGCACGCGCCCCTGGCATCCCGGCGGTGGCAGGCAGCAGACCAGCCTGGGCTACGACGCGTTCATCCCCACCTCCAAGCGCACCGGCTTCGCCCTGGGTCTCACTTATGGCCGGCTGCTAGGCAATGCGGCCGCCAGCCCGCTGGTGCGCCGCTTCGGCAACCGGAACCAGTTCACCCAGACCCTGGCCTTCGTCTACCACTACTGAGCATCGTCTGGCCGGTTCGGGATCGGCCTCGCCGCCCTCGTCGACGGACGGAATGGCGAACATGACGCCAAAAAGGACCAGGTGAGCCGCTGCCGACAGCACGTCGGAGCACCGCGGCGACACGGTCTCGAACGGCAGGATGTCGCCGATGAGGATATTGGCGAGGTTCCAGCCCCAGTGCAGGCCCACCGCCAGCCAGAGCGAGCCCGTGCGCACCACCGCCGTCGCATAGGCCAGGCCGAAGCAGAACAGCATGACCAAACCCGGCAGGCCACCGCCCAGGCGGAACACGTGGTTGGCCACATAGAGGGCCGACGAGGCCAGCACGAACACCCAGGCCGCCGGCCAGCGAGGGCGGATGGCGCGCCAGAGGAAGCCGCGCGTGAGGATGTCCTCAGCGATCGACGGCAGGAAGGTCACCAGCAGTGCCCAGGGGATCGATGACAGGAAGGACACGGCGCCGATAGGCGTGGCGTCGCGTGCGCGGGCCGCGTAGATATCGAGCGCCATACCCACGCAGACAGCCACGTACTTCACCAGCAGCGCCAGCATGAGGCCGCCCACCAGCATCACGGGGGCCGCGCGGCGCCACTCCAGCGCATAGGCATCGTAGCCACGGAAGCCAAGCCAGCGACCCACGGGCCACGCGGCGGCGACCATGGCGGTCATGAAAGCGGCCTGGACCCAGAAAAGGCCCAGCAGGTGGCCGCCGATACCCTCGGCGCCCTGGTACAGAACGAACAGGAGCGCGAACGCGAGCACGGCGCGCCGATGGTCGTTCGGTGGCATGGATTCCCCGGGGACTGGACGCGCAGGCGCGAAGCTTACGGGTCGCAGGACCTTGCGCGCCACCGACTTTGCGTGAGGACTAACGCATTCAGCGGTCGTCGCGGGTCCAGATGGCGCCGTTTTCTTCCTTCACGGGGAACGTCGCGACCGGCTCGTAGGCCGGTGGGCAGGTGACCTCGCCCGTGCGCACGTCGAATCGCGCACCGTGCCGCACGCATTCCACCTCGTGGCCGATGACCGGGCCGCCGGCCAGTTCGCCGCCGTCGTGGGTGCAGACGTCCTCGATGGCATAGAGGTCGCCATCGATGTTGTACACGGCGATGGCCGTGTCGCCATCCCAGGCCACGCGGTATTCGCCCGGCAGCAGCTCGCTGCGCGTGCCGACGCGGATCCAGCTGTCCATCAACCGAGCGCCTTCACGAGGTATTCGAAGCGCAGGTCGTCGCGCTGCGGCAGGCCGAAGCGATCGTCGCCGTACGGGAAGGGCTTGGTGCGGCCGGTGCGCGCGTAGCCGCGGCGCTCGTACCAGGCGATCAGCTCGTCGCGGATATCGATCACCGTCATTTCGACACGCTCGCAGGACCACTCCTGCAAGGCGATGCGCTCGGCCTCGGCCATGACGAGGCGACCGATGCCCGTGCCCTGGAACGGTGGGTGGACCGAGAACATGCCGAAATAGCAGACCGGACCCTGGCGCTCGATGTAGCACGAGGCCGCCACCATGCCATCGCGCTCGAGCAGGACGAAGCGACCGTTGTCGCTGCCAAGGAGTTCTTCGATTTCCACGGTGTCGGTACGACGTCCGTGGAGGAAATCGGCCTCGGTGGTCCAGCCGGCCCGGCTGGCGTCGCCGCGGTAGGCGGATTCGACCAGAGCGGCGATGACGGAGGCGTCGGCGAGGGTGCCGGAGCGGAAGATGTGTTCGGGGGTCATGTCCGAATTCTATCGCTTTGGCTGGCTATCGCGCGCAAGCGCGCTCCTACAGGTTTAGCGCGCTTTCTCGTGTAGGAGCGCGCTTGCGCGCGATGGCCCGATCAGAGCAAAAGCTTCCTGACCCGCCCGATGGCCTCGATGAAACCATCCACCTCGGCCTTCGTGTTGTAGAACGCCAACGAGGCACGTAGCGTGGCCGGCACGCCGAAGAACTGCATCAACGGGTGCGCGCAGTGGTGACCCGAGCGCACGGCGACGCCCTGGAGATCGAGCAAGGTCGCCATATCGTTGGCGTGGGCACCTTCGATCAGGAACGAGATCACCGGCTCCTTGTCTTTCGCGCGACCGAAGATCCGCACGCCCGGCACGCTTTCCAGCGCCTGGGTGGCATAGGCCAGCAGGTCCTGCTCGTATGCCTTGAGGCGATCGAAGCCGATGCCTTCGAGGTAATCGATGGCCGCCTTCACACCCGCGAAACCCGCGATATTCGGCGTACCCGCCTCGAAACGATGCGGCGGATCGGCGAACACGGTGCCGTCGAAGCGCACCTCGCGGATCATCTCGCCGCCACCGAAGAACGGCGGCATCGCCATCAGGTGTTCGCGCTTGGCCCACAAGGCACCCGTGCCGGTCGGCGCGAGCATTTTGTGGCCAGTGATCGCGTAGAAATCGCAGCCCAGGGCCTGCACGTCGATAGGACGATGCGGGGCAGCCTGTGAGCCGTCCACGAGCAGCGGAATGCCGCGCTTGCGGCATTCGCGGGCGATCTCGCGCACGGGATTCACGGTGCCGAGCACGTTGGATACGTGCGTGACGCAGGCCAGCTTCACGTCCGGCGTCAGCAGCTTGAAATATTCCTCGAGGATCAGCTCGCCGTTGGCGTCGATCGGCGCGGCCTTCACCGTGGCGCCCGTGCGCTCGGCAACCAGCTGCCACGGCACGATGTTGGCGTGGTGCTCCATCACCGTGGTGACGATGGCATCGCCCGGCTTCAGCTTCGGCAGCGCGTAGCTGTAGGCCACGAGGTTGATCGACTGCGTGGTGCCCGAGGTAAGGATGACCTCGTCACGCGACGGCGCGTTGATGAAACGCGCGATGGCATCGCGGGCGCCCTCGTAGGCCGACGTAGCCTCTTCACCGAGCTGGTGCACGGCGCGGGCGACGTTGGCGTTGTGCTGGCGATAGTGCCGGTCGACCGCCTCGATGACCGACAGCGGCTTCTGGCCGGTGTTGGCGTTGTCGAAGTAGATCAGCGGCTTGCCGTGCACGGTGCGCGACAACAGCGGGAAATCGGCGCGGATGCGCTCCACGTCGAGCGGCAGGACGGCCGGTTCGGGCTTGGCGTTCATGGCTGGCTCCGGACTTATTCGGTGACGCTGGTCGGCAGGTGCGCCACCAGCAGTTCACCCAGGTGCTCACGCAGGGCTTCGTTCGACAGGGACTCCAGCGCGGCACGACAGAACGCCAGCGTCAGCAGGCTGCGCGCCTGGACCAACGGGATGCCGCGCGAACGCAGGTAGAACAACGAACGCTCGTCGAGTTGGCCGATGGTGGCGCCGTGCGCGGCCTTCACCTCGTCGGCGTAGATCTCGAGTTCGGGCTTGGTGTCGATCTCGGCCTGGGCCGAGAGCAGCAGGTTCTTGTTGCTCAGCGAGGCATCGGTGCCGTCGGCACCTTCCGCGACAACGATGGCACCACGGAACACGCCACGCGAACGCCCGTCAGCGATGCCGCGCCAGAGCGCGTCGGACGAGGTGTCGCGGGCCCTGTGATGGATTTCGAGCTGGGTGTCGACATGCTGGCGACCCGACAGCGCGAACACGCCACGCGTATCGAAACGCGCGCCGTCGCCGAGCACTTCGGCGGTCAGTTCGTGGCGCACCAGGGCGCCGCCCAGCTCCACGGCATGGACCGTGACACCGGCTTTCGCATCCAGGCGGACATGACCGCGGCGGACCAGGGTCGTGGCGGCCGAGGCATCCTGCAGCAGCACGAGGCCGAGCGTCGCGCCCTCGCGAACCGCGTAGTCGGCGACCACGGTGCCCAGCTGCGCGCCGTCACCGACGGACACGAAATGCTCCACGACCTCGGCGTGCGCGCCCTTCCCCACTTCCACCAGCACGCGGGCGTGCCAGGCGGTATCGGGCTGGAGGCCGCTGGAAACATGGACGATATGCAACGGCTTCGCCATGCGCGCGTCGTCGGCGACGCGCAACACCACGCCATCCGTTGCCAGCGCGGCATTCAGATGGGCGAAGGCATCGGCCGCGCCACGGCGATAGCGGTTCGCCAACGCGAAACGCAGCGGCTCCGGCTGGGCCACAAGCGCGACGGCGAGGGACGACAGCTCGACGCCATGACCGGCATCGAGCGAGGAAAGATCGGCGCGAAACACGCCATCGACGAACACCACCCGGGCGCCATCGACTCCGGGCAACACGACCGGCACCACCGGGGCGGACGCGGCGATGCCGGCGTCGGCCAGGGCGAACGAACGCTGGGCCAGCGCACGCAACGGCGTGTATTTCCAGGCTTCGTTACGGCTTTCGGGCAGGCCGGCATCCGCGAAGGCGTCGAGGTTCTCGCGACGGGCGGTATCCAGCCACGCGATGCCGCTGGCCGGCACGGTCGCGGCGGCGTCCAGCGCCGCCCGCACGAACGGGGATGGCGCGGTGGTCATGCCGGCGCTCCGGCGAGGTCAGCCTTGCGCAGTTCCGGATGCGTGTCGGCGAGCCAGGCGTAGCCTTCGGCCTCGAGCTTGAGGGCGAGGGTCTTGTCGCCGCTCTCCACAATGCGGCCACCGGCCAGCACGTGGACGAAGTCCGGCTCGATGTAGTCGAGCAGGCGCTGGTAATGCGTGACGACCAGGAACGAGCGGTCCGGCGAGCGCAGCGCGTTGACGCCTTCGGCGACCTGCTTGAGGGCGTCGATGTCCAGGCCGGAATCGGTTTCGTCGAGGATGGCGAGCTTCGGTTCGAGCACGGCCATCTGGAAGATCTCGTTGCGCTTTTTCTCGCCGCCCGAGAAGCCCTCGTTGACGGCGCGATGCAGCAGTTCGTCGGAGATCTGCATGATTTTCAGCTTCTCGCGCACCAGCTTGAGGAAGCGCATCGAGTCCAGTTCGTCTTCACCGCGGAACTTCCGCTGCGCGTTGAGCGCGGCACGCAGGAAGTAGGTGTTGTTCACGCCGGGGATCTCAACCGGATACTGGAACGCCAGGAACACGCCGACGGCGGCGCGTTCTTCCGGTTCCAGCGCCAGCAGGTCGCGGCCGTCGAAGGTGACCGAGCCTTCGGTGACCTCGTAGCCGTCGCGACCCGAGAGCACGTTGCCCAGGGTGGACTTGCCGGTGCCGTTGGGCCCCATGATGGCGTGCACTTCGCCGGGCTTCACCTCCAGCGAGAGGCCTTTCAGGATCTCCTTGCCTTCGATGCGGGCATGGAGGTTGTCGATCTTGAGCATGTGCATGGCGGTGCTGTCCATCAGGGCGTGAGGTGCGAGAGCGCGTCGAGCGCGTCGTCGCGGCGATCCCAGGGCACGAAAATGTGATCGTGCAGGAACGCGGAAACGGGGTTGCAGGGAATGCCGCACTTGGCCAGCGCGGCGGAAACGGCGGCCATCATGCCGACGGCGGTAAGGCTGGACTGCACGCGCAGCGTGATGCAGGCCCAGCGCATGCGCTCGCCGGCCTCGTCGTCGGGATGCACGTCGACGATGAGCGTGGTGCCTTCGTCTTCGCGGAACATCATCAGCGCCTCGGCCATGCGCTCGCGCGCCTTTTCGTGCGAGACGTGCAGGAATCGCTTGGGCACCGGATGCAGCACCGGATCCAGCGCGGCCAGCAGCGCGCGCAGGTCGGTGAGCCCCGGAGCGGAACCCACGATACCCATCAGCCGACCGCGCCTTCGAGCGACACTTCGAGCAGCTTCTTGGCCTCGACGGCGAACTCCATCGGCAGCTCGCGGAAGACCTGCTTGCAGAAGCCGTCGACGATCATCGACACGGCGTCTTCTTCGCCGATGCCGCGCGAGAGGCAGTAGAACAGCTGGTCGTCGGAGATCTTCGAGGTGGTGGCCTCGTGCTCCACGATGGCGCCCGGGTTTTTCACTTCCATATAAGGGAAGGTGTGCGCGCCGCACTTCTTGCCGATCAGCAGCGAGTCGCACTGCGTATAGTTGCGCGCGCCGTCGGCGCCCTTCTCGATCTTCACCAGACCGCGATAGCTGTTGGAGCTGCGGCCGGCGCTAATGCCCTTGGCGACGATCTTCGACTTCGTGTGCTTGCCGATGTGGATCATCTTGGTGCCGGTGTCGGCCTGCTGACGATGGTGCGTGAGCGCCACCGAGTAGAACTCGCCCACCGAGCGGTCGCCGCGCAGTACGCAGCTGGGGTACTTCCAGGTGATCGCCGAACCGGTTTCCACCTGGGTCCAGGAAATCTTGGAGTCCGCGCCGCGGCAGTCGCCACGCTTGGTCACGAAGTTGTAGATGCCGCCGACGCCGTTCTCGTCGCCGGGGTACCAGTTCTGCACGGTGGAGTATTTGATCTGCGCGCGCTCCAGCGCCACCAGCTCGACGACGGCCGCATGCAGCTGGTTCTCGTCGCGCATGGGCGCCGTGCAGCCTTCGAGGTAGGACACGTAGGCGTCGTCTTCCGCGACGATCAGCGTGCGCTCGAACTGCCCGGTGTTCACCGCGTTGATGCGGAAGTACGTGGACAGCTCCATCGGGCAGCGCACGCCCTTGGGGATGAACACGAAGCTGCCGTCGGAGAACACGGCCGAATTGAGCGCCGCAAAGTAGTTGTCGGCCACCGGCACGACGCTGCCGAGGTAGGCGCGGACCAGGTCGCCGTGCTCGCGGATGGCCTCGGACATCGAGCAGAAGATCACCCCTGCCTCGGCCAGTTCCTTGCGGAAGGTGGTGCCGACGGAGACGGAGTCGAACACCGCGTCCACGGCCACGCCGGCGAGCTTGGCCCGCTCGTGCAGCGGCACGCCGAGCTTCTCGTAGGTTTCCAGCAGCTTTGGGTCGACCTCGTCGAGCGACTTCGGGCCGGCCTTGGGCGCGGAGTAGTAGCTCACCGACTGGTAGTCGATGGGGGCGATGTCGAGCTTGGCCCAGTCCGGCTCCGGCATGGTCAGCCAGTGGCGGTAGGCGGCCAGGCGCCATTCGGTCATCCACTCCGGTTCGCCCTTGATCGCCGAGAGCTGGCGAACGATGTCCTCGTTCAGGCCCGGCGGAAGGCTGGTGGATTCGATGTCGGTGACGAAGCCGGCCTCGTAGCGGCGGTTGAGGGCCGCTTCGACCTCGGCGTTGTCGCGCACCGGCGCTGCCACGTCGCGTGTCATGTTCTCGCTCTCGTTCATGCGTTTGCCTGCGCGGCACCGGCCGCGCCAATGGCCGGCGCCGCAGGGCGGCCGGCCAGCATCTGTGCCAGGGTCATGCCGCGCAGCACGCCACCGATGGCCCCGGATACGGACTGCCAGCTACCGCTGACGCCGCACTGGGACTGCCGGTCGCACTGGCCATGGGCCATGCTGCATTCGGTCAACCCGATGGGACCTTCCATCGCCTCGACGATATCGGCGAGGCTGATCGCCTCCGCCGGTCGCGCCAGGCGGTAACCGCCGTTGACCCCGCGGAACGAATCCACAAGGCCCGCATGCCCCAGCAGCTTCAGCAGCTTGGAGACCGTGGGCAGCTCCAGCCTCGCCTCGTCGGCGATCTGGGCGGTGCTGAGGACATCGGCGGGGTGCGCGGCGATGCAGGTCATCACCACGGTCGCATAGTCTGTCAGTCGGCTGACACGGAGCATCGGGGATAGGAAGGCAGTCGAAATCAGACCAAAATGGTACTGTTTTCCCGTCCGACGTGCAATGCACATTAAATTACGGCTGGGGCAATGCTTGAGAATGAAAGGGGATCAGAGCATTCTTGGCCCGCCGAAAGCTTGGGCGGTTATCATGTCCGTGCCGGACGAGAGGTCCCCACCGGCAGCCCACCCACGGAACGCGTTTCACGCGTCCCTGGCCCGGTTCTCTCGCCACCTGATTTCCCCCGAACGTGATCGATCCGACCATCGCGTCCGGGCCTCCATCGTCCTGTACAGGAAGTTACGTGTTCGCCCAATTGTCGCCGTCTCGCTGTCCGGCAGACAGGAACCAACGTAAATCCGGCGCACGGCGCCTCCTGCTCCGGGCCTCGATGGTGGGGCTGACGATAGCTGTCATGACAGCATGCGCGAGCATTGCGCCTCCCGACCTCAAGACCGATCTTCCCGCGCAATACCGCAACGCGACGCCGAATGAAGGCGCCGCCGCGACACCCGACCTGCGCGGCTGGTGGCACGTTTTCGGCGACGCGCAGCTCGACCGGCTCGTCGACGACGCCCTGGCCTCCAATCTCGACCTCCAGCAGGCCGCCGAGCGCATCCGCGCCGCGCGCCTGCTGAACCGCCACAGCGGCGACCGCTTCCTGCCCAACCTGCACGCGCGCACCAACGACGCGATCGATCCCGACGCCAGCGCCTCGTTCTTCATCGCAGGCTTCGATTCCACGTGGGAACTGGGCCTGTTCGGCTCTTATAAGGGCGCCAAGCGTGTCGCCCAGGGTGACTTGGACAACGCCGAGGCCTCCTTGCAGGGTGCCCGCGTCAGCCTGATCGCCGAAGTCGTCCGCCAATGGATCGAACTGCGTGCCGCCCAGCAGCAGGAAATCCTGCTCCAGCGCACGGTGGACGGCCAGGCGGAGCAACTGCGCCTGCTCGGCGTTCGCCAGGGCCTGCGCCTGGCCTCCACGCAGGATGTCGCTCAGGCACGGGCGGCCGAGGCACAGGCACGTGCCGCCCTGGCCGATCCGCGCAAGGCCGCCAACGCGGCCGCTCAGCAGCTCGCCCTGCTGCTGGGTCGCAGCGAACCCGATCCGGCCTGGCTCGAACCCGGCGAATTGCCCCACCTGGGCGAGCTTCGCGTGCCTACCGCACCCGCCGACCTGGTCCGCACGCGACCGGAGATCGCCGCCGCCGAGGCCAACGTGCTGCGCGCCGCCGGCGAACTCGGCGTGACCCGCGCGCAGATGTACCCGAACCTCCAGATCGGCGCGGCCATGCAGTGGTCGACCGACATCACCAGCTATCGCCGCACGCGTTCGCGCGGCATCTTCTCGCTGGGTCCGGTAATCGACATCCCGCTGTTCGACTGGGGCAGCCGCGTCGCCGCCGCCCATGCGAAGGGCTACGAATTGAAGGCGGCCGTGCTCGCGTATCGACAGGCCGTCTTGCAGGGCGTGGCCGAGGCGGAAACCGCCATGGGCGATCTGCAGCAGTCGTACGAGCGCGAACAGGCTAATCGCGAGGCCACCCAGGCGCTGACCGCCGGCGTCGCGGCACTGAAGACCCGCGTCGACCTCAAGCTTGCCAGCCCGCTCGAGGCCCGCCAGGGCCAGATCGACAGCGACCGCGGCGAACTGACCCTGCTCCAGGCGCGGACGGAACGCGACCTCGCCTACGTATCGCTATACAAAGCCTTGGGCGGCGCCCCGCTGCCACCGGCGCACGAAGGCGATCACTGACCATGGTCGCCCTCGCCCGCAAGACCCTCATCTACGAATGGCGCCGCTTCCTTCCCGCGATCCTCGCGGTGGGGTTCGCCGGCCTGCTCCAGTTGCTCCAGGCTGCCCTGGTGCTCGGCATCTTCGGCAGTTCCAGTGTCTACATCACCGGCTCGTCCGCCGACCTGTGGGTCGGGTATCCCGGCACGCAGAGCGTGAACCTGGGCCGCGCGATCGACAACGGCGTGGAGATGCGCCTGCGCATGGATCCCGCGGTGACCAAGGTCGAGCCGTTCCAGTGGGTCGATTCCGACTGGCGTGGACCGCAGGACACCGGCGGCGTCTCCGTGTTCGTCTCCGGCATCGACACGCGCCCCGACGGCATGATGTTTTCCAAGGCGCTGTCGCCGGAACTGCGCGCACGACTCGTGGAACCGGACGCGGTGATCGTGGATCGCGCCGACCTCGACAACCTCGGCGTCGGCATCGGCGGTGTCGCCGCCATCAATGGTCATCGCGTACGCGTGGTGGGCGTCAGCAGCGGCCTACGCGCGCTGGGTGGCGTCAACATCGTCGCCTCGCTCGACACCGCACGGCGCATCGACACGGCTCCCGCGGACAGCAATCGCACCACCTACTTCGTCGCCCGCGTGGCCGACCCGTCGCAGGCCCACGACATCGCCAGGCGACTGCGCGGTGCGGCGTCGTTCGGTCGCTACGACGTCTGGACCGCCAAGAGCTTCGCGCACCGCTCGCAGATGTACTGGATGCTCGACACCGGCGCTGGCGCCGGCGTGCTCTTCCTCGCGGGCATCGTCTTCCTGGTCGGCGCCGTGATCACCAGCCAGACGCTCGTCGCGGCGGTGGTCGGTTCCGTGCGCGAGTACGCCACGCTCAACGCGCTCGGCGTCGGCGTCGGCGCCCTGCGACGCGTCGTCATGGAACAGGCGTTCTGGGTGGGCGCGATCGGCCTGGTGGGAAGCATGGCGCTCGGCGCCGTATTCCTGCTGGTCGCGAGCCACTACAGCGTGCCCGTCGCGCTCAGCCCGGTGGCCACGCTGGCCTGCCTCGCCCTGGTCATGGCCCTGGCCATCGTTTCGGGCCTCGCGGCCATGCGCAGCCTGCGCCGCGCCGATCCCGCCACCCTGCTCCGGTGACCGCGATGAACGCCCGCCCCTCATCCCCGTCAGGCATCGCGCTCCAGGCGCGCGGCATCCACAAGTCCTTCGTGTCCGGTCGCGTGCGCAGCAGCGTGCTGCGCGACCTGTCCATCGATATCGAAACGGGTGAACTCACCCTGATCTCGGGGCCGTCGGGCTGCGGCAAGAGCACGCTGCTGGCGATCCTGAGCGGCTTGCAGCCGCCTGATGAGGGCAGCGTGCACGCCCTCGGCGAAGACCTCTGCACCTACGACACGCGCAAGCTCGAGCGCTTCCGCCTGCACCACACCGGTTTCGTCTTCCAGGGCTTCAACCTGTTTCCCGCGCTCAGCGCCGTCGAGCAGGTGGAGCTTCCGCTGCATTATCTCGGCCTGGCCCCCAGCGAAGCCAAGCGCCGCGCGGCCCAGTCGCTGGAAGAGGTGGGCCTGGGGCCGCGCATGCGCCTGCGCCCGTCCGAACTCTCCGGCGGCGAGAAGCAGCGCGTGGCCATCGCGCGCGCGCTGGCCAAGGAGCCCGAGCTGTTGTTCGCCGACGAGCCCACCAGTGCGCTGGACGCCGCCAACGGCCAGATCGTCATCGATATCCTGCACCGCATCGCCCGCAATCACGGCACCACCGTGCTGTGCGTCAGCCACGACCCGAGACTGGTCAGCCACGCCGACCGCGTGCTGACGATGGAAGACGGACGCATACTCAGCGATCGTCGCCAGCAGAGCCCCCTGCGTCCGACCACCGGGACCGACACCCCCGGCACCGAGGAAACCGCTCCATGAACGCCCGCCCCTTCCTTCCGCTCGCCGCCGTCCTCGCCGCCGCGCTGGGTCTCGCCGCCTGCTCGCATGGCGATGCCGCGCCGACGGCCGCCAGCGCGACGCCTGCCCCGGCATACGCCGCGGTGGCCCGCGGCCGCATCGACGTGGAAGGCGGAATGATCAACCTGACCATGCCCCGCGAAGGTGTGGTCGCCGAGGTGGCCGCCCATGAAGGCGACAAGGTGCGCAAGGGCCAGCTCCTGGCCGCGCTCGACACCGAACCAGCGAAGCTGGCCGTCAGCGCCGCCGAGGTCGAGCAGGCCCAGGCGCAGGCCCAGATCAAGCCGCTCGAAGGGCGCCTGAAGGCCGCACAGCAACACGCCAAGCGCCTCAGCGACGCCGCCGCCGCGGGCGCGGGTGACGGCCAGAGCGCCGACGATGCCCATACCAGCGCAGCCCAGTTGGAAGGCGAACTGGAAGGCGCCCGCGCCAATGCCGCGCTCGCGACGCAGAAGCTCGCCTCCGCCCGCTACGAACTGGCCCAGCATAGCCTGCGTGCGCCGATCGCCGCAGAAGTGGTCCGCCGCACCGTGCAGCCCGGCGCCAGCGTGTCCCCGCAGTCGGGCACCGCGTTCGTGCTGCTGCCCGAGAAGTCGCGCATCGTCCGCGCCGAACTCAACGAGTCCTTCGTCGGCATCGTGCATCCGGGCATGGTCGCTCAGGTGGTGGACGACAGCGGCAACGACCAGACACCCATCGCCGCCCACGTGCTGCGCATCGGTTCGGTCTTCAGCGCCAGCACCCTGGAAGACGATCCGATGGTGCGCGCCAACTCCCGCGCCGTGGACTGCGTACTGGTCTTCGACAACCCGGACGGGCAGGCCATGCGCATCGGCCAGCGCGTACTGGTGCGCTTCATGGGCGATGGCAAGCCGAGCGCAGGCAAGCCGGCGAACTGATACGCATTGCACCATCAGCGGGCGCGAAACCGCCCTTATATAGTGCAAATCATCCCATCCGCTCATCTCCATGTCGCGGCGCACAAGGCGTCGCGATGCTGGCATGCATCCTGCTGAACCTCCCGTAGTCCAGTCACGGGAGGCAAGGTCATGAAGTGGATCAGCGCGATCATCAAGCCATTCACGCTGGACGACGTGCGCGAAGCGCTCGCCGAGGTCGGTGTCCAAGGCATGACGGTGACGGAGGTGAAAGGGTTCGGTCGACAGCACGGCCATACCGAGCTTTACCGCGGTGCGGAATACGTGGTCGATTTCCTGCCCAAGCTCAAGATCGAGATCGCCGTTACCGACGACCAGGCGGAACGCGCTATCGAGGCGATCACCCAGGCCGCGCGCACCGGCAAGATCGGCGACGGCAAGATCTTCGTGATGGAGCTGGAACAGGCCATCCGCATCCGCACCCAGGAGGTGGACGCCGATGCGCTCTAGATTCCTCGTCGCCCTTCCCGCCCTGATTCCTTCCATCGCCCTGGCCGCGCCCGCGACGCTCGATTCCGGCGACACCGCGTGGATGCTCACGGCCACGATGCTCGTGCTGCTGATGACGATCCCCGGCCTCGCGCTTTTCTACGGCGGCATGGTCCGGGCGAAGAACCTGCTTTCCGTGCTGATGCAGTGCTTCGCCATCACGGCGCTGGTCACCGTGCTGTGGGTGGTCTACGGCTACTCCGTGGCCTTCGACACCACGGGCATGGCCGCCGGCAGCACGGGCCTGCATTCCTTCGTCGGCGGGCTCGGGCACGCCATGCTGGCAGGGCTCACGCCAGGCAGCCTCTACAACACGGTGCCCGAAGCCGTCTTCGTCATGTTCCAGATGACCTTCGCGATCATCACGCCGGCCCTCATCGTCGGTGCGATCGCGGAACGCATGAAGTTCTCGGCCTTGCTGCTGTTCACCGGGCTATGGTTCACCCTCGCCTACCTGCCTGTCGCCCATATGGTCTGGGGCGGCCCCGGCTCTTACCTGGGCGACCTTGGCGTGCTGGATTTCGCTGGCGGCACCGTAGTGCACATCAACGCGGGCATCGCAGGCCTGGTCGGCTGCCTCGTCATCGGCAAGCGCCGCGGCTATCCGAACACCCCGATGCCGCCGCACAACCTCGGCTACACGCTGGTCGGCGCCAGCATGCTCTGGCTGGGCTGGTTCGGCTTCAACGCCGGATCCGCAGTGGCCGCCAACGGCAGTGCGGCGATGGCCATGCTGGTGACGCAGATCGCCACCGCCGCTGCCGCGATCGGCTGGACCGCCGTGGAATGGCTCACCCATCGCCGCCCCAGCGTGCTGGGCATCGCCTCAGGCGCCGTCGCGGGACTCGTCGCCATCACGCCTGCCGCGGGCACCTGCGGACCCGGCGGCGCCCTCGTCCTCGGCCTGGTCGCGGGCGTGGTGTGCTTCTTCTGTGCAACCCGCCTCAAGCGCCGCTTCGGCTACGACGATTCGCTGGACGTGTTCGGCGTGCACGCCGTAGCCGGCATCGTAGGGGCTCTGCTCACCGGGCCCCTCGCCGCTCCGGTCCTGGGCGGCTTCGGAACCGTCACCGACCTCGGCCTGCAGCTGTGGATTCAGCTCAAGGGCGTCACCTTCACCGTGGTCTACAGCGCCATCGTGAGCTGGGTCGTCCTCAAGGCCGTCGACCTCACGATCGGGCTGCGCGTCGACGAGGAACAGGAGCAGGTGGGCCTGGATATCGCGCTGCACGAGGAGCGCGGCTACAACCTCTCCTGAGCCCGTCGGCACGATACGCGCCTGTAGGAGCGCGCTTGCGCGCGATTCGGGCTTACTGCGGCCCCCATCGCGCGCAAGCGCGCTCCTACAAGGCAGCAAGTCATCGCAAGTCCTTGCGATGAGAATATATTCATATTCGGCAGAATCATGCCTGAGATATAACTGTCACAACACATTCACGATAATTTGATAATCGCAAAATGTTGCTCTAGAACGGTAAGAACCTGACGTACGCCGTCTGTCGCTGGGTAGGTCGACAGACGACGAAAACGAGGTATCACCCGCGGCGTTCCCCCATAGACGCCGCTTATCCGTTCATGAATCGGGACCCTGTCACCCAGGGTCCGGTAGGGGCTTTTGCATGTTTCACTCCTCTTCCGTCCGCAGCTTCCTGCGTCCCACCGCGCTCGCCATCGCCCTCGGGCTGACCCTGGCGGGCAACGCGCACGCGCAGTCGAACGCCTCGGGCGTCGTCTTCGGCCGTGTCTCGGCTGACCAGGGCACCGCGGTGCACCTGGAAAACCTCGACACCGGTCTCAGCCGCGACATCACGGTCGACGCCGAGGGCCGCTACCGCGCCTCGTCGCTGCCGATCGGTCGCTACAAGATCTCCGTGATGCGCGACGGTACCACCGTGAGCACCCGTGAGAACGTCACGGTGCAGGTCGGTACCGGCGTGGATGTCTCGTTCGTCACCGAAGCCGCCACCAGCGCGTCGGCGCAGAGCCTCGAAGGCGTGCAGGTCACCGGCAACGTACTGCCGTCCATCGACGTCTCGTCGGTCGACTCGCGCACCGTGCTCACGTCCGAACAGCTGCAGAAGCTGCCGATCGCCCGCGACGTCACCTCGGCTGCCCTGCTCGCCCCGGGCGCCGTCGGCGGCGACGGCCGTTACGGCAACGTCGCGTCGTTCGGCGGCGCCTCGGCAGCGGAAAACCAGTACTACGTCAACGGCTACGCCGTGACCAATGCGCTCACCGGCCTGGGCCTCACCAGCCTGCCCTACGACGCCATCGACCAGCAGCAGATCTACACCGGTGGCTACGGCGCCGAGTACGGTCGCTCCACCGGCGGCGTGGTCAACATGATCACCAAGCGCGGCGGCAACACCTGGAAGGCCGGCGGCCAGATCGTCTACACCCCGAGCGGCCTGCGCGACACCCCGCGCGACATCTACCTGGTCAACGGTTCGTTCTACCAGGATCGCCACAAGAACAAGAGCACGGCCACCGAGTACTCGGCCTACGTCAGCGGCCCGCTGATCAAGGACAAGCTGTTCCTCTACGCCACCGGCGACTTCATCAAGACGGACGGCTTCACGCGCGGCTCCACCGCCGCCGCGACCGACATGAACTGGGTGACGAAGACCAGCCGCTGGCTCGCCAAGATCGACTGGAACATCACGGACAACCACCTGCTGGAACTCACCGGCTTCAGCGACAAGACGACCGAGAAGGACCAGATCTACGGCTACAGCTATGCGACGGGCCAGCGTGGCGCGTATCGCGGTTCCATCAGCACCAAGAACTACGGTGTCGCCGGCGCCACCCCGGGCGGTGACGTCTACATCGGCAAGTACACCGGCTACCTCACCGACAACCTGACGGTGAACGCGCTGTACGGCCGCACCACCTCCGATCACGTGCAGAGCACCAGCAGCGTGGGTGGCAACTGCCCGCTGATCAGCGGCAACTACACCCAGAACGGCAAGACGATCTTCCCGCCGAACTGCTACCTGCAGGGCCAGATGCTCGCCCCGGGTGCCAAGGACAAGACCCACGGCTGGCGTCTCGACGTCGAATACCGCCTGGGCGACCACGACATCCGCGCCGGTCTCGACAACCAGACGCTGGAGTCCTTCGCAGGCAACTACTACGAGGGTCCCGAGTCGGGTCGTGGCAAGGGCGGTAGCTACTACTGGACCTACGGCGACCTCGGCAAGGACAAGAACGGCAACATCATCCGGACGATCAGCGGTTACCCCGACGTCCTGTTCCCGCAGGGCACCACCAAGTTCGTCCAGCGCACGTACTACTACGCCGCGTCGAACGTGAAGACGGTGCAGGAAGCGCAGTTCATCGAAGACCACTGGCAGATCAACGATCGCTGGCTGGCCTACATCGGCCTGCGTAACGAGCAGTTCAAGAACATCAACGGCAACGGCGATGTCTACGTGAAGCAGCGCCACCAGTTGGCACCGCGCCTGGGCATCACCTGGGACGTCTTCGGCGACTCGTCGCTGAAGGTCTACGGCAACGCCGGCCGCTACCACCTGGCCATCCCGTCCAACGTGGCCGTGCGCGCCGCATCGGGCTCCTACTACCTGCGCCAGTACGGCACCTTCGACAGCATCGATCCGGTCACCGGCGAGCCGATCGGCTTCAAGCCAAACGGCATTGAGCGCCCGTCGAACGGTCACGACGGCACCCAGCCGGACCCGCGCACCATCGCGGCCAAGGGCATGGGCGCCTACTACCAGGATGAATACATCCTGGGCTTCGACAAGATGCTGGACAACGAGTGGACCGTGGGCGCCAAGGCCACGTACCGCAAGCTGAAGAGCTCCATCGACGACTTCTGCGACTCGCGCCCGTTCAGCAACTGGGGCAAGCGCAATGGCGTCGACATGAGCAAGGCCACCATCTCGGGCTGCTATCTGTTCAACCCGGGCAAGAGCAACACGTTCCAGGTGGACATGGATGGCAAGGGCAACTTCCGCGATGTCACGCTCACCAAGCAGGACTTCACCAACAACGGTATCGGCTTCCCGGAACTGAAGCGTCAGTACTACGCCCTGAACCTCTACGCCGAGCACCAGTTCAGCCACAAGTGGTACGCGAAGTTCGACTACGTGTTCTCGCGTAGCTACGGCAACTCCGAAGGCATGCTGAAGTCCGACATCGGCCAGCGCGATCCGTCGGTGACCCAGGATTGGGATGCTCCGGAAATCATGGTCGGTTCGAACGGCCCGCTGCCGAACGATCGCAAGCACCAGTTCAAGGCGTACGGCTACTACCAGATGACCCCGGAATGGCTGTTCAGCGCCAACCTGGTCGTCGCATCGGGTCGTCCGGTGAACTGCATCGGCGTCGCCCCGGGCGATCCGATCCGTTACGGTGCCGCGTACTTCTACTGCGACGGCAAGATCAGCCCGCGTGGTTCGCGCGGTCGCCTGCCGTGGACGGAACAGCTGAACATCGGTGCCGAATGGCGGCCGGCCTTCGCCGACCACAAACTCGGCTTCAACATCGACGTGTTCAACGTGTTCACGCAGCAGCGCAAGACCAGCGTGATCGAAGTGGGCGAAAGCTCGGCGGGCGCACCGGTCGTGACGTACATGCGTCCGATCACGTTCTCGACGCCGCGTTACTTCCGCTTTGCGGTGCGTTACGACCTCTGATAACTACAACTGTATCGGCTCCGTGCGAATCTCCCATCGCACGGAGCCACTTTCCCAGATCGACCCGGCTGAAAGGCCGGGTCTTTTTTTTGCGCCGGTATTAACACACGCCTGTAGGAGCGCGCTTGCGCGCGATCCGCGGCAGCGGCAACCTGGCCGCTACGCGGATCGCGCGCAAGCGCGCTCCTACAGGTACATAGGATCGCGAGGATGCGATCCGCTACAACCGACCGTCTACCGTGTCTTGCGGCAAGACCGACTTCACGTCGTAAAGCACAGCGCCCGGTTTGCCGAACGCGCGGATCTTCTCCGGTCCGAAGGCGCGAAATTCGTCGTGGGCCACGGCGACGATCACAGCGTCGTAGGCACCTTCGTCGATCGTCGCGACCGGGTGCACGTCGTACTCGCGCTCGCACTCCTCAACGTCGACCCATGGATCGTAGACATCGACATGCGCCATCGATTGGCGCAGTTCGCGAACAATATCGATCACACGCGTATTGCGCAGGTCAGGGCAGTTTTCCTTGAAAGCAAAGCCGAGCACGAGCACGCGCGCGTCGACGATGTGCAGGCGACGCTCGCTCATGAGGCGGATGACGCGATCCGCCACGTAGGTGCCCATGCGGCTATTGATCCGTCGTGCGGCCAGGATCAGTTCCGGGTGATAGCCGGTGACTTCCGCCTTGTGCGTCAGGTAGTACGGATCGACGCCGATGCAATGGCCGCCGACCAGGCCGGGCCGGAACGGCAGGAAGTTCCACTTCGTACCTGCCGCCTCCAGCACTTCGCCGGTATCGATACCCAATCGGTTGAAGATCAGCGCCAGTTCGTTGACCAGGGCGATGTTGACGTCGCGCTGCACGTTCTCGATGACCTTGGCGGCCTCGGCGATGCGCACGGATGAGGTCTTGTGGGTGCCGGCGCGGATGATCGTGCGGTACAGGGCATCGACGCGCTCGGCGGCATCCGGCGTGGAGCCCGAGGTCAGCTTGCGGATATCCACCACGCGGCGGGCGTGATCGCCCGGGTTGATGCGTTCCGGGCTATAGCCGCAATGGAAATCGACGTTGAAGACCAGCCCCGACCCACTTTCCAGGATCGGCACGCACACCTCTTCCGTGGTGCCCGGATAGACCGTGGACTCGAAGATGACCAGGTCGCCCCGCTTGAGCAGTCCGCCAAGCATGCGGCAGGCCCCCTCCAGCGGAGAAAGGTCGGGCCGCTGGGCTTCGTCGATGGGGGTCGGCACCGTCACGATGTAGACGTTGCAGGCTGCCAGGTCGGCCAGATTGCCGCTGTAGCGCAGGCGAGACGCGGCGGCGAGGGCGACACCGTCGACTTCCCGGGTGTGATCGTGGCCTTCGGACAGCTCGGCAAGCCGGGCCGGGTCGATGTCGAAGCCCAAGGTGTCGAAATACTTGCCGAACTCGACGGCCAAAGGCAGGCCGACGTAACCGAGACCGACGATGCCGATCCGCGGATCAGGGGTAAGAGCCATGTGGCGCCCAGGTCGTCCAAAAGAAACGAAGCGTACACGCCGGAGCCCCGCCGTAGTACCACTGCGCCCCCTGCTGGCTATCGCCAGGGCCGTCAAACCCTCTAAGCTCGCCGTTCGCAGCCACCACGATCCGCCGAATGACCCTCACCGACCGTTCTGCCGCACGCCTCGACTGGGCTCGCCACGCCACCGGCCTGCCCTCCCTGGTGCTGGAATCCGCCTCGGAGGACGCCAGTTTCCGCAGCTACTGGCGGGGGTACGTCGACGGCCAGCCGGTCATCGTGATGGATTCGCCACCGGATCGGGAAAATCCCGCGCCGTGGATCGATATCGGCAAGCGCCTGCACGAGGCCGGCCTGCACACACCCACCGTCATGGTCGCCGACCTTGAACAGGGCTTCCTCCTGATCGAGGACCTGGGTACGCGTACCTACCTGCCCGAGCTGAACGAACACTCGGTGAACCAGCTTTACGGCGACGCATTGGACGCGTTGCTGCGCATGCAGTCGCACGTAGGCACGGAAGGGCTCCCCGCCTTCGATCACGCCTGGCAGACCATGGAAATGGAGCTGATGCCGACGTGGCTGCTGGAGAAGCATCTTGGCGTATCCCTCGCCTGCGGCGAGTGGGATGTGATCGAGAACGCTTTCACGGCAATCATGCACGCCATCGCGGAGCAGCCGCGCGCGTTCATGCACCGCGATTACCACAGCCGTAACTTGCTGGTGACCGCGGAACGCTCACCCGGCGTCATCGATTTCCAGGGCGCCATGTCGGGGCCGATCACCTACGATCTCGCCTCCTTGCTGCGCGACGCCTATATCGTGTGGGACAACGAGCGCGTGGAAGGCTGGGTCGAGGCATACCGCCTGCGTCTGCTCGATGCCCACCTGATCGACGACACCGTGGATGCCGATCGTTTCCGTCGCTGGTTCGACCTGACAGGCCTGCAACGCCATATCAAGATCCTCGGCCTGTTTTGTCGACTTTGCTATCGCGACGGCAAGAGTCGTTATCTCGACGACCTTCCCCTGGTGCTTCGCTACGTGCTAGACACCGCACGTCGTCATGCGGACACCGCGAAACTCGCCGACCTGATCGAAGCGAAGATAGGCGACCGCGACATCCGCGTGGCAAACCACGCATGAGGCATGCACTGATCCTCGCGGCAGGCCGTGGCGAACGCATGCGTCCCCTCACCGATACGACGCCGAAACCGCTGCTGCTTGTGCACGGCAAACCGCTGATCGCGCATCACATCGAGAAGCTCGCCGCCATCGGCGTGAACACCATCGTGGTGAACACCGCTCATCTCGCGGATCGTTTTCCGGAAGCGCTCGGCGACGGATCGCAGTGGGGCGTGCGCATCCATTATTCCTACGAAGGACCCGAACCGCTGGAAACCGGCGGTGGCATGCTCAAGGCGCTTCCACTGCTCGGCGACAAGCCGTTCATCGTGGTGAGCGCGGATATCTGGAGCGACTTCGATTACGCCACGCTACCCGCCGAGCCATTGGAACTGGCGCACCTGGTGATGGTGCCCAATCCCAAATTCCATCCCAAGGGCGATTTCTCGCTATGTGGAGATCGCCTTCACGATAGCGATGCGCCACCGGACGCGGAGCGCCTCACCTTCGGCAACATCGGCGTGTATCGACGCGAACTGGTGTCCAGCGAAGCACCAGGCAAGTTCCAGCTCGGTCCGCTTTATCGTCGCGCGATCGCTCAGGGGCGTCTCACAGGCGAGAAATACACCGGTTTCTGGCGCAACGTCGGCACACCTGCTCAGCTCGACGAGTTACGCGATGTGACGCGTCAGCGTTGATGGTGCGCTACTGGATGGATTCTGACGCCAAGGTTCGCAATCGCTCGCGACCGAGTTCGAACGCTTCGTTATAGGCGCTGGTGACGTCCGAATAGTCTTGCGTGCCATCGGCGGCGTCGATTTCTTCACCGATGTGATCGAGGATCCGGTAGCTCGATCGGTAGAACAGCACGCCATCAGAATCGTGATGCTTCACGGCCTTGGCCACTACGCGAAACTTACTATGATTTTCCACTGCGGTTTTCCTCCCCCAGGCAACCGATACTGACGCGGGAAGATGACCGTTGCAAGTGGCCCCTGTTGCGGGGCCAAGACGGCAGGTGTGAAGCAAGTGCATGAATGGCCGTCCATTTCATGCGGGCATGCAACTCAGCCGTTGCGCGCCATCCCGATCGACACCGCCGCCGCACCGACCGGAGCGGCCGTGGCGGTGGGTGCAGCGCCTTCCGGATGCGCCTGCTCCGAGACATGAGGCGTCGGCGCCGGCGACGTCGTGGGTTCTCCCGCGACTTCGGGGGACAACGCCGCCTTCGCGGCCTGCTGCGTCATCACTACGATGCTGATACGACGGTTGATCGCCGACGAAGGGTCGTTCTTGTCGAACGGCACCGAGGCCGCAAGACCCACGACACGCGCCACCTTGGCGGGCTGCATGCCCCCATCCACCAGAGTGCGTCGTGCCGCGTTCGCGCGATCAGCGGAAAGCTCCCAGTTGCCGTATGCACTGTCTGCGCGCACATAGGGGGCATTGTCGGTATGGCCCGATATGCTGATCTGGTTCGGCACCTGGTTGATGAAGCCGGCCAGTTCGTGAAGGATCTGCACGGTATACGTTTTCAGCGCACCGCTGCCCGTGTCGAACATCGGCCGGTTCTGCTTGTCCACGATCTGGATACGCAGTCCTTCGGACGTGATATCCAGCAGCAGTTGATCCTTGTACGGCGCCATGGCGGGGCTATTCGCGATCGCGTCCTGCAAGTCCTTCATCAGCTGTTCGAGGCGCTTCTTTTCCTTTTCCTTCGCCAGGCGATCCACCTCGGTATCGGAGGGCTTGGCGAAGGCTTGCTGGTCGCCCGGGCCCTTCGGCAGGTCCATCGCACCACCAAGCTTGATCATGCTGGTGCTCGCGCCGCCCGGCCCCATCTTGCCCGACGGCGCCATGGTCGATTGGCCCTGGGCCATGCTGGGATTCTTGAAGTACTCGGACACCGCCGCACGCTGCTGTTTCGTACCCGCACCCACCAGCCACATGACCAGGAAGAAGGCCATCATGGCGGTGACGAAGTCGGCGTAGGCGACCTTCCATGCGCCGCCATGGTGGCCATGGCCACCCTTGCGACGTCGACGGACGATGATGACCTGCTTCAACTCGCTCATGGCGACTTACCGCGCGGCCTTCAGGTGGGCCTCGAGGTCCTGGAAGCTCGGGCGCGTGCTCGAGTTCAGCGACTTGCGGGCGAATTCCACGGCGACCATGGGGTTGTAGCCGCGCAGGTTGGCCATCAGGGCCACCTTCACGCACTCAAAGGCCTTGCCGTCGGTGGTGACGCGCGACTCCATCGCCGCCGAGAGCGGCCCGATGAAGCCGTAGGAAAGCAGGATGCCCAGGAAGGTACCGACCAGGGCGCCCGCGATATGCTGGCCGATGGCTGCCGTATCGCCCTCGATGGATTGCATCGTGATGACGATGCCCAGCACCGCGGCGACGATACCGAAGCCCGGCAAGGCATCGGCCATCTTCTGCACGGCGAGCGCGGGCGCCAGGGCCTCGTGATGATGGGTTTCCAGCTCCACCTCGAGCAGTTGCTCAAGTTCGTGCGGATCCATGCTGCCGCCCACGATCAGGCGCAGGCAGTCGGTGATGAAGTCGATGAGGTGATGCTCCGCGACCAGACGCGGATAGGCGGAGAACAGCGTGCTGTTCGCCGGATCCTCGATATGCGCCTCCATGCCCAGCTGCCCTTCCTTGCGCATCTTGGTGAAGATGTCATAGAGCAGCGAGAGCAGGTCCACGTAGTCCTGCTTGCGGTACTTGGGGCCCTTGAGCAGGGCGATGCCCTCGCTCGCGGAACGCTTCACGATGTCCATCGAATTGGCGCTGATGAACGCACCCACGGCCGCGCCGAAGATGATCAACAGCTCATAGGGCTGCCACAGCGCGCCGATGGTGCCGTGTGAAAGAACATAACCGCCCAGCACCGAGACCAGGACGACGATCGAACCGATAATGACCAACATGACTTCACTTCCTCCCAGTCGTCTCCCTTATCGGCTGGTTGCCCGCCAAATTGAGGAATTCCATCACGATTTGTCACGAATCACTCCGGAAGTGTGAGCGGTCCCGGATAACGCGGAAAGACGAGCCGAATTCGCGTACCGATTCCCGCCTCGCTCTCTATTTCGACACCGCCGCCCGCTCGCGCCATGGTGCCGTAGACCTGGGCCAGACCAAGGCCGGAACCGCCCTCCTTCGTGGTGAAGTAGGGCTCGAACAAACGCTGCCTGACTTCCTCCGGCATGCCGCCGCCCGTGTCGGCGATGCTCACGTAGACCTGCGTGCCGCCGCTGCCTGGCTCACGCAGGGAAAGTTCATGCGGCGGCAATGCTGGCCGTTCGCCGATCTCGATGCGGATATCACCCGTGTTGCCCATCGCATCGCGGGCGTTGAGGCAGACATTCATCAGCGCCTGTTCCAAGGCGTGGCGATCCGCCCAGACCGGCAGGGCGCCTGACGGCCGCGACACATCGATGCCGACGCGCCCTCCCATGCCGTGGCGTGCGAAGTCGGCAAAGTTGCTCACCAGCTCCCCCAGGTCGACCGGCTCGGCCCGCTCGGGCTGGTTCCTGGCGAAGGCCAACAGGCGTCGGGTAAGCGCCGTCGCGTGACGGGCACCGTCCATCGCATAAGCCAGCATCCGGCGCTGGCGCGAGGTCAGGTCGGCGGTTTCGTCCTCCAGTCCGGAAAGGCTGACGATCACCGTCTGCAGCATGTTGTTGAAATCGTGGGCGACACCGCTCACCAGCTGGCCGATGGCCTGTTGCTTCTGTGCCTGCAGAGCGGCGGCTTCCGCCAGGTCGCGGGCGCGATGGGCCATGTCCAGTTGCTCGCGGATGCCAGCCAGCCGGCTCTCGGCGTCCTCGCGGGCACCGTGTTCGGATTCGAAGCGTTGGAGCAGCGTGCCGTAACGACTGGAGGCACTGAGCGAGCGCGCCATCGACTCGTTGAGCCGGTCCTGAAGCAGTTCGTTGATCGACTCCAGCGCCGTCTGCAGCTGTACCCGTTCGGTCACGTCACGGCTGATGACGATGAAATGATCCAGGGTGTCATCGGCGACGACGGGCGCCACCATGACCTCCCACCAGCGCGACACACCGGCCGCCGTGTCGCGGGGGCTGACGAAATCGACCCGCTCACCGGTAGCCGCCCTGTCCAGGGCGCGCGCGACCATGTCCCTGGCTTCCGCCGGCCACAGATCGACCCATCGCCGCCCCACCAACTGGTCGGGTCCGTCCGGCGCCAACGCCGCACATCCCAGGCCTGCGACGAAACGGATCGTGCCGTTTCGGTCCAGTTCCTTCATGCAATCGGCCGAAGCCTCGACGAATTGTCGGTACCGCCCATCCCCTTCGCTCATGGCTCGCCCGTGCTTCGTCATCCCCCTGAACACCTCTATGACGCTCCGCCGGGTGGTCGCCTGTCAAGCCATGGTTCTCACGCCATCCCGACAAGCGAAAGTGGACAGTGCGAGCGAAGCTTCCGCATGGAGCCGGCATGGCCACCAAGGGACCCGTACTGGTCGTCGAAGACGATCGCAATGTGCTCGACATCACAAGTTTCGTCCTCGAGACGGCAGGCTACGACGTGTTCAAGGCGATGAGCGCCCGGGAGGCGCTCGTCGAACTGGGATTGCACCGCGATATCCTGCTCGTGCTCACCGATGTGAACATGCCGGGCGATATGGACGGCATCGAACTGGTGCGCGAGCTACGCCGGCAGGGCAACCCCGTCCGCTGCGTGGTGGTGTCCGGCGATGCGTATCATGCCGCCGACCGGCTGGGCGACTTGGCGCCCTTCCTGCCCAAGCCGTACGACAGGCAAAGCCTGCTCCGGGCCATCGAGGACGCCATGCCTCCTCACCACCACGTGCATCGCCACTAAGGCCGAGACTCAGTCCGCGTCGTGTGTTGTCTCGGCCGATTCGCCCGGACGGTCGTCGTCGAAGCCCGTCTCGCCCTCGGCGAACACGGGCGTGCCGTCTTCCTCCACGCCGAGTACGAGCCCCAGCGCTTTCTCGACCGCCTCGGCGGCGACGCCTTCGTCGCGAAAGCTACGGTTCTCACAAACCGCGAAGTAACTGGGAAAACCGCGCCCCTCAGGATGGGACGAGATCAAGGTGGTGAAACGGCTGCCTTCCTTCACCACGAGGGTGCGGAGGATGAAGCCTGGAAATTGGCGCTCAGCCATCGGTACGAACCTTCACAAAAGTAAACATCAATCAGGGCGGGGATTTGTGCCATGTCTTGCATGGAACATCTTATGGGTCAAGGACATTGTTCAGGTTATGGGCACTTGCCCAGCAAGTTCTTGTAGGGTATTTCCTACATCAAGCGCCGTCACACCGAATTCACGGCGGCGCGACACCGCAGAAACAGGGGCAGTACATACGCATGAACGTCACCACCACCACGTCGCCATCCCGGCGCCTGGCGTGGGCCGCCGCCGCCGTGCTCGCGATTGTAGGCCTCCTCGGCCTTGCGCTCGCGCCCAGGGTGGCCGCCGCGGTCTCTCGCACAGCGATCCAGATGGTATACGCCTGGTTGTGCGCGTCACTCGTCGGATCCGCCTACGTCGTGGTCACACTGGCCAACGACGCCGAGGGCGCCCTCGAGGAAAGCGACGACCACTGAATCTCAGGGACGGGGTTGTGACCACAAAGAAAAACCCGCCATCGGCGGGTTTTTCTTTGTCCGTATGGACACGTCGCCTTACGGGCGGCGCTCCAGTTCCGGATCTTCCTTGGTACGCGGCATGAGGTCCTGCTTGGACACGCCGAGCCACAGAAGGATCGGGCTGGCGACGAAGATCGACGACAGCGTACCGACCAGGATACCGATCAGCATGGTGATGGCGAAGCCATGCACCACCGGACCACCGATGAAGAACAGCGCGGCCATCGTGATACCCGTGAACAGCGAGGTGATGATGGTTCGCGACAGCGTGCTGTTGATGGAGCGGTTCAGCACTTCTTCCGGCGTGGCGTTGCGGCTGGAACGGAACAGTTCGCGGACGCGGTCGAACACCACCACCTTGTCGTTGATCGAGTAACCGACCACGGCGAGCACCGAGGCGAGCACCGTCAGGTCGAACTCGCGCTGGGTCAGGGCGAAGATGCCCAGGGTCACGAGCACGTCGTGGATTTCGGTGGCGAGCGCCGCGATGGCGAAGCGCTTCTCGAAGCGGATCCAGAGGTAACCCATGATGCCGACGATCACGAAGATCACGGCGACGATACCGTCGCTGCGCAGCTCCTCACCGACCTGCGGGCCAACGAAGGAGTAGCTCTTCATGGATGCGTCGGGACGAGCCACCTTGATCGCGGCGAGCACGTCGGCAGCCACCTTCGAAGCGACTTCGTCACCCTTCTCGGAGGTACCGGCCTGCTTGCTGTCGTCCTTCGGCTGAAGGCGCACGGTGACCTCGCGGTTACCGCCCACCGCCTGCACGAGCGGATTTTCCAGACCACCCGTTTCCAGGGCAGTACGCACATCGTTGGTGTCGACGGGGTTGGTGAAGTCCACCGAGACGGCGACGCCGCCGACGAAGTCCTGGCCGTAGTTGAAGCCGCGCACGCCGATCAGCGCCACGGAGGCCACCATCAGCAGGACGGCCAGGCCGATGGAGAAGCGGCGAAGGCCGAGGAAGTTGAAATTGGCGTTGTGGTTGAAGATTTCCATGGCGTCCCTCCCGTCAGACCGACAGGGTCTTGAGCTTGCGGCCGCCGTGGATCAGCGCCGTGATGGCATGGGTCACCGTCACCGACGTGAACATCGAGGTGAGGATACCGATGAACAGCGTGACGCCGAAGCCCTTGATCGGGCCGGAGCCCATGGTCATCAGGCCGAGCGCCGCGAGAAGATGGGTGACGTTGGCGTCGAGAATCGTTGCCCAGGCCTTGTCGTAACCCGTACGAATCGCCGCCAGCGGCGAGGAGCCGTTGCGCAGTTCCTCTCGTATGCGTTCGCAGATGAGCACGTTGGCGTCGATCGCCATACCCAGCGTCAGCACGATACCGGCGATGCCAGGCATCGTAAGCGTCACGTGGATCAGCGACATCACCGCCACGAGCAGCACGAGGTTGAAGAACAGGGCGATGTCGGCAACGAGGCCGAAGAGCTTGTAGTAGATGGCCGCGGCGACGAGCACGAGGCCCAGGCCGAGCATCACCGCCTTGAAGCCCTTGTCGATGTTGTCGGCGCCCAGGCTGGGACCGATCACGCTTTCGCTGACGATGTCGACCGGTGCTGCCAGCGAACCGCCGCGCAGCAGCAGGGCCAGCTCCGAGGCTTCCGAGTCCGACGGCAGGCCGTTGGTCTGGAACTTCTTGCCGAACGGGCTGCTGATGTTGGCGTAGTTGACGACTTCCTCGGTGATCTTCGGCGTCTTCACTTCCTTGCCGTCGACCACCTTGGTGTCGACCGTGCGCGTGATGTAGAGCACCGCCATCGGCTTGCCGACGTTGTTGTTGGTGAAGTCCTGCATCTTGCGTGCGCCGGCGCTGTTGAGCGTGACGCTCACGTTCGGCGAGCCGTTCTGCTGGTCGCGACCGGACTGGGCGTCGATCAGCTCGTCACCGGTGGCGATGATCGACTTGCTGAGCAGGTACGGACGCTGGTGGTCGCGATCCCAGTACAGCTTGGCGTCCGGCGGGATGTTGCCCGAACGGGCGGCGTCGAGCGCCTGCTGCGGCGTGTAGAGACCTGCGCGGTACTGCAGCGTCGCCGTGGCGCCGATGATCTTCTTGGCTTCGGCGGTGTCCTGCACGCCCGCCAGGTCGACGACGATCTGGTTGGCGCCCTGCTGCTGGATCAGCGGCTCGGACACGCCCAGCGCGTTCACGCGCTGGCGCAGCGTGGTCACGTTCTGCGCGATGGTGGCCTGGGCCAGCTCGCGCAGCTTGGCCGGCTTGACCGTGGCGTTGAGCACGTAGCGGTTGCCGCTGGACGAGCCGTCGGCCACCTGGAGGTCCGGGTAGTCGGCGCCGATGGCGGTCACCGCCTGCTGGCGATCGGCGTCCGTGCGCAGCACGAGGTTGACGCCCTGGCCGCGCGCGTTGCGGGTGACCGAGTCGTAGTTGACCTTCTTCTCGCGCAGCAGCGCGCGGATGTCGTCGGTGTACCGATTTTCCTGGGTGTCGATGACGGCGTTCTGGTCGACCTCCATCAGGAAGTGCACGCCGCCCTGCAGATCGAGGCCAAGCGGCATCGAGTTGGCGTTGATCGCCCGCAGCCACGCCGGCACGGTCGAGGCCTGGTTCAGCGCCACCGTGTAGTCGTCACCCAGACCCGTGCGCAGTGCGTCCGACGCCTTGGACTGCGCGTCGGTGCTGCCGAAACGGGCGAGCATGCGGCCGGCCTTGTCATCGATGTCGATCGTGGCCGCCGGCACCTTGGCGGTATCGAGCAGCGCCTGCACCTTGCTCTTCAGCGTGGCGTCGACCGCCGCGCCGCGGTTACCCGAGATCTGCACCGCCGGCTGCGGCGAGAAGGCGTTCGGCAACGCGTAGACGATGCCGAACAGCAGCACGATCACGACCAGCGCGTACTTCCAGCGTGAAAAATCACTCATGTATTACGTTCCATGAAGGCGACCACATCCGGCCGCGACTGCGCACGGGTGGGGGAAGCCTCAGGACTTCTTCAGGCTGCCCTTCGGCAGCACCTGGGTGATCGAGCCCTTCTGCACCTGGACGACGGTGCCCGGGGCGATCTCGACACGGACGAACGACTCGCCCACGTCCTCGATGCGGCCGGCGAGACCACCGCCCATCACCACTTCGTCGCCCTTGGACAGGGCGGCGAGCAGCGCGCGATGCTCCTTCTGGCGCTTCATCTGCGGGCGGATCATCATGAAATAGAAGATGCCGAACAGCACCGCCATCATGATCAGCGGGGAAAGGCCGAGGGCTCCGCCCTGCTGAGCGCCGGCGGCGGCATTGGTGGCACCCTAGCTGTGCAACGGTGGCAAACGTCGTAAGGCTCATCGGATTTCTCGCAAGTCATGGAACAGCCAAGAAAAAGCGGCCGTTCGCGTAAAAAGATCGTGGATTATGCCACGCGCCCCGGCGGTTATGAACCGCACCCCGTCAAGGCTTTTGGGGGCGACGCAGCCGCCCCGCAAGGCCTTCAGAGGCCGTCGACCTCGGCTTTCCGCCGGGCCTGATAGAAGTCGGCCACGAAATCGTCCAGCGTCCCGGCTTCGATCGCCCCACGCAGGCCGGCCATGAGCCGCTGGTAATGACGCAGGTTGTGCATGGTGGCCAGCTGGCTGCCCAGGATCTCGTTGCAACGGTCCAGATGGCGCAGGTAGGCACGTGAGAAGCCGTTGGCGCAGGCATAGCAGTCGCAACCTTCCTCGATCACGCGCGTATCGGTGGCGAACTTCGCGTTACGTATGCGCAACGTGCCTTCCCGGGTGAACAGGAAGCCATTCCGCGCGTTTCGGGTGGGCATCACGCAATCGAACATGTCGATGCCCCGACGCACGGCCTCGACGATGTCCTCCGGCCGGCCCACGCCCATGAGATAACGGGGGCGGTCCTTCGGCAGCATGGGCAGCGTGAAGTCCAGCGTGTGGTTGCGCTCGGCCTCCGGCTCGCCCACGGCCAGGCCACCGACGGCATAGCCGTCAAAGCCGATCTCGATCAGCTGGGACGCCGATCGGGCGCGAAGATTCTCATAGGTGCTGCCCTGGACGATGCCGAACAGGGCATTCGGATTGCGCAGGTCGTCGAAGGCCCGGCGCGAACGCTCGGCCCAGCGCAGGCTCAGCTCCATGGAGTCCGAGGCGACCTTCTCCGTGGCGGGATACGGCGTGCACTCGTCGAAGATCATCGCGATGTCCGAATCCAGCACCTTCTGGATGCGCATCGACTCCTCGGGCGACAGGAACACCTTCGAGCCGTCCACCGGGGAGGCGAAGGTGACGCCCTCCTCCGTGATCTTCCGCTTGTGGGCCAGCGAGAACACCTGGAAACCGCCCGAGTCGGTGAGGATCGGCTTGTCCCAGCCGATGAAGCGATGCAAGCCACCGAACTCCCCCACGATCTCCAGCCCGGGACGCAGGAACAGGTGGAACGTGTTGCCCAGGATGATTTCGGCGCCGGTGTCGAGGACGTCGCGCGGGGTCATGGCCTTGACGGAGCCGTAGGTGCCCACGGGCATGAAGGCGGGCGTTTCCACCGTGCCACGGCCGAAACGAAGACGGCCGCGCCGTGCCGCGCCATCGGTGGCGAGGAGTTCGAAGGGAAGATTGGTCATGGGGTCATTGTAAGGGTAAGTCGGCCCCTCGGGCCCGAAGGGCCGACTCACCCCCACTAAAGTTCTGCCTCCCGAGGCCGATCCTTACATCCATAGGAGCGTGCCCATCCGGGGTGCGCCCAGGCCCTCGGAGGACCTGCCCTTGATCATCCAGCCGACCAGTCTCGCCGCCCAGCTATGGGCCGGCGCGGCCGCGGGTACCACGGCCGCCGTCGACGCATGGCGGGTGGGGACCCTGCTGTCGGTACGGGTCATGGGACAGAACGACGTGGGCAAGCTGCTCCTGGACATCGGCGGCCTGACGGTCGAGGCCGACGCCGCGGGGACCCAGTTGCCACAACAGTTCCAGGTCCGCGTGCTTACCCAGGGCGCCCAGCCGCAACTGGAAGTGCTGGCCGGCAGTCTCGACGAACGGGTCGCGATGCAGGGGCTGCGTGAACGCCTGCCCCTGCAGAACGGCTATGCCCCGCTCCTGGGCGTACTGGCCGCACTGGCCCGCAGCCCCACGGCCCGGGCGCTGCCCGCGCCGTTGCGGGCGGCACTCGCCACCCTCGAAGCGTCCATCAACAAGCCGGCCGACGTGAGCACGCCGCTGGGCATGAAGGAGGCCATCGCCCGCAGCGGCAGCTTCCTCGAAGCCCACCTCGCCCAACCGGACGAACCGACCCCAGCCGCCGACGACTTCAAGGCGGCCCTGCTTGCGCTGCGCCGCGCGCTGGCCGACCTGCCGCCGGCGCGCCCCGGACTGGCGCCGCCGCGAACCCTGGTCGACACTCCCCCGCCGCTGGCGCAGCGCGCCTTGGTGGCGCAACCGCGCGCTGCGGAACTCGCGGTCGCTGAGGACGACGCGGACGGACTCATCGCGAACCTGCGTACCGACGTGCGCGCCGCACTCTCCCGTGTGGAGATTGCCCAGTTGGAGTCCCATCCGCAGAACGGATTGTGGATGGTGGAGATCCCCCTGGCTGGCGTGCGTGGGTACGACGTGCTCCAGTTGCGCATCGAAGAAGGCAAGCCAGGGCCCGGCGAATCGGAAGGCGCCTGGACGATCGGTTTCGCCATCGATCCGCCGACACTGGGCGCGATCCAGGGCGAGATCCATCTGCGCGTGCCGCGCGTGTCGGTACGACTCTGGGCACAGCACGACACCACCGTCGGCCGCCTGGAAGACGGCTTCCTGTCGCTACGCCACCAGTTGGAAAAGAGCGGCCTGCAACTCGACCAGTTCTCCTGCACGCACGGCCTGCCCGCGCCGACCAGCGCGTACAGCTCCGTCCTGCTCGAAGCACGCGCATGACCCAGACGCTTCCTTCTCCCCGACGCAGCGTGACGCTGCGTCTCGCCTCCCCCACCAGCAACGGCCATACGCAGCGGATCGACGCCGACGGGGTGAAGTCGATGCTGGAGCGCGCACAGGCGCTCGGCCTTGCGCCGCAACTGGATCCGCAGATCGCCACGCTGCTTGCCGCCGTGCGATTGCGTGACGACGTGCCGCCGGAGCTCTACGCCGCGCTCGCGGCGGTGGTGGGCACCTTACTGGCCTCCGCAGCCGACTGAACGCACCCTGCGCGCGACTGCATGTTGCGATATCGCCTAAGGCGCCCACTCTGTAGGAGCGCGCTTGCGCGCGATCCAATCCGCGATATCGCCTGACCCTTGCCCCACCGCCAGCGTCCATCGCGCGCAAGCGCGCTCCTACAAGAAAAGCCGCCTGTCATGTAGGAGCGCGCCTTGCGCGCGACCGTATGTTGCGATATCGCCTGTACCTGTCGCGCGCAGGGCGCGCTCCTACAAAAAAAGGTCAGGCGATGCCCATGCCCTGGATCGAGGCAGCCGAGGGTTCGAAGCCGGCCAGTTCGGCGAAGCGACGACCGCGTTCGGCGTAGTCCTTGAACTGGTCGAAACTCGGCGCGCCCGGCGAAAGCAGCACGCAACCATCCTGACCCAGCACATGCCGTGAAGCCGCCACCGCCGCCGCGAGGTCGGTCACCCGGTGCACGTTGGGCACGCCCGCCGCCTCCAGCGCCGCCGCGATGCGCGGTCCGTTGGCCCCTTCGCAGACGATCGCTTCCGGCGTGTGCACACGCATGGCGTCCACGAACGGCGCCCAGTCGAGGCCGCGATCGTGACCGCCGACGATCAGCGCCACGCGTTGCGCGCCGACACTCTCCAGTGCGGCCAGGCTCGCCAGCGGCGTGGTGCTGATCGAGTCGTTGATCCAGTGCAGGCCATGGCGCTCGCCCAGCGGTTGCAGGCGATGCGGTAGCGGAGAAAACGTGGACAGCGCAGGCACCGACGCACGTGCGTCGAGGCCCATGAGCTCGAGCGCCGCCAGCGCCGCGCAGGCATTGATCGCGTTGTGCAGCCCGGGGGCGGAAACCTGCGTCGCCAGCGCGATACGCTCGTCGCCGCGACAGATGAACCCGTCGGCGACATGCCACCCGGCGAGATCGCCGAAGGTGTGCAATCCACCGTGCCCGCTCGCACGCTCTAGCAACGCCGGCTGCGCCGCGTTCACGAGCACATCCTTCGAGGCCGCCAACAGTTTGAGCTTGTCGTCGATGTAGCGCTCGCGCGAGCCGTGCCAGTCGAGGTGTTCTTCATAGAGACTGGTCACCACGCCGAGATCGACGCCACTGGCTTCGCCCGTCTGGTAGCTCGACAGCTCGATCACCCACAGGTCGGCGACACCGTCGTCGAGTTCGAGCATCGGCAAGCCGATATTGCCGGCAAGCGCAGTACGTATGCCCAGCGAGCGCGCAAGATGCGCCAGCAGCGCCGACGTGGTGCTCTTGCCCTTCGTACCCGTGACGGCAACGGTGCGCACGTCGCGATGCGACGAAAACCACAACGCGGTGCCGGAGGTGAAACGCGTACCACGCTCCTTCGCCGCCAGCAGTTCGGGCCGATAGGCGGAAATGCCGGGCGACTTGATGACGATGTCATAGCGGGACAACGCGTCGGCGTCCGGCGCGATTGCATGAACCGCGATGGCCGGAAAATCCGTGCGTGCCGCATCCGCTTCGTCAGCGGAGCAATACAGATCGACCGCCTGCCCGGGCAGGTGCCGCGCCAGCGCGTTCAGCGCGGCACGCCCTTCCCGACCGAAACCCCAGACAGCGACACGCCGCCCCGCGAGGTCAGCCCAGAGCATCCAGCGCTCCGCGCAGGCGTTCCGGCACCAGGTGCGAGGTACCGGGCGTCAGCCAGGGCTCGATGGGCAGTTCGTCCTTGTCCAATTGCGGCAGGATCTCGCGATGGAAACGCGAGACGAGCGTGTCCTCGCGCCATTCGGGACGTTCGGCCAGCGCGGCCAGCGCGGCACGCGCCTCCGCGCCTTCACCGACGCATTCGAACGGCTTGTGGTCCTTGTATTCCAGCAATGCGTCGAACGCGCCTGCCAGGGATTCGTCGTCGAGCAGGTTGCGGCCGAAGATCGACAGCAATCGCGGCTTGGGCATGAACGGCGCCAGCGCGAGAAAGACGAAATGGCATTTCGGGCACTGCCCGCACCAGCGGTCCGCAGGCTTGGGCCCAAGGATCTTGAAGTTGCGGTTGCAGCTGGAGAACACGTTGAAATACTCGCCACCCAGGCGCGCGAACGCACTGGTCACCGCCAGTTCCGACCACGGCCGCAGCAGCGAGCAGTAGTCGAGGTCGGCAGCGACGTGCGAATGCAGGTAGTCGTGCAGGGTCTTCTCGAATCCGAAGCCCTTGCTCCACTGATGGTTCACTTCCTGGCCGTCGTATTCCAGCGTCGCCACGGATGCCGAGCGCTCGTTGGCGAAGACGATGGAGTCGTAACCGTAGAGGATCGCGGCCAGCGCCAGGATCGCGGAATTGATCGCGGTGACCGGGATGTGCCCGTTCCATGCGCCAAGACGATTCAACTCGAACAGGCCCGGCGCGAGTTCGCGCGAGATGTTCAGCGTGGACAGTCCCGTACGCGCCGCGCACTCGGCGATCAGCGGCGAATTGCCGACCCATACCGCCGTGGCTTCCGCACCGATGGATTTCACGGCCTCGACCGCGACCACCGAATCCTTGCCACCGCCGATCGGCAGCAGCGAGCGGTGCGGCAGGCCGATGGCCGGTGCCTTGCCGCCGCCCTTGCCTTCGAAGGGAAAGCGGATACGGCCACGCAGGTCGAGACGGTTGCGATAGGCGAACTCGGCCAGTCCATGCAGGTACAGCGCGTCGGCGAGCGACGCGCTGTCCTCGTCGAGGGGTTCGCCCTCGACGACGATGGAAGCCGGAATACCGGCCTTGTAGTAGCTGACGCCGGCGACCAAATGAAGCAGGCGCAGGGCCGCCGCGAAGGCGGCCTCGCGTCCGGCCGGCACCTGGGGGGCACCGGGGAAGGTCACGCGCTCGACCAGCTCGGGGCCGTTGTCGAACGCATAGGCCAACTCCGCCACGCCATCGACGAAGGCATGGCGGACGAAGCGGAAGCGTTCGCTTCCGCGCGGATCGGTGAACTGGGTTGTCACGGCAGGATCACCTCGTCGGCCTCGTCACGCAGGTTGTACCGCGATGCCATGGCGGCACCGTAGGCACCAGCCTGCGCGATCAGGATCACATCGTCCTCGCGGGATTCGGGCAGGCGCCGGTCGGAACCGAGGATATCCCCTGACTCGCAGATCGGGCCGACCACCTGGTACATCGTGGTGGCGGGTTCGCCGAAGCGCGAGAGGTTGGCGATCTCGTGCCATGCGTCGTACAGCGCCGGGCGGATGAGGCTGTTCATGCCCGTGTCGATGCCGAGGTAACGCACGTTGGCGCCCTTTTCCTTTTCCTGCGTGACCTTGGCCAGCAGGACGCCGGCGTCGGCGACGAGGTAGCGGCCCGGCTCCATCCACAACTGGAACTGCGGATAGGCCTGGCGCACCGAGGTTATGATCCGGTCGAGGGCGACCATGTCCAGCGGCGTCTCGCCCGGATGGGACGGCACGCCGAGCCCGCCGCCGATGTTCAGCACCGCGATGGTGCCGATGCGCTCGGCGAGCGCGGCGAACTGCGAATACACCTCGCCCCAGTGACCGGCATCGAGGATGCCCGAACCCAGGTGGGCATGCAGGCCAATCACCCGCGCACCCGCCGCGTCGGCAAGACGCAGGAAGCGATCCACGTGCTCGATGGGCACGCCGAACTTGCTGCCCGTGCCGCCGGTCTTCACCTTGTCGTGGTGGCCGAGGCCACGCCCCAGGTCCACGCGCAGCATGATGTCGCGACCGGCGAACATGTCGCCCCAGTGCTCGATCGGATGCAATGCATCGATGGTGATGGTGGCGCGGGTTTCCAGCGCGGCGGCGAAGTCGCGACGCGAGGCGAAGTTGGGCGTGAACAGCAGCGGCGCACTCTCGGGCACCACGGCGGACACTGCCGCCAGCTCGCCCGGCGAGACGCATTCAAACGCGAAGCCTTCTTCCGCCAACGCGCGCAGGATCGCCGGATGCGTGTTGGCCTTCACCGCGTAATGCACGCGATCCACGGCCTTCAGCGACTTCACCCGACGCGCCTGGGCACGCACGGTCGGCAGATGGTAGACGTAGCGCGGCGTGCGCTCGCGGGCCAGTTCGAGCAGGCGCGGACGCTCGCCCTGCCACCACGCGGCGGCGGGCAATGCTTGCTCACCGCTGCCGTAGAGCGACTGCCAGCTCGGACCGAACACCATGCTGTCGTCGGTGCGCAGGGCACCGGCACCGATCAGCAGTTCGTGCAGGCGCGGCAGCATGTTGTCGACGACGTCCTCGTCCACCACGAAGGTGAGGTTGAGGTTGTTCGACGACTGCGAGATCAGATGCACGCGCAGCTGGCCGAATTCGGCCAGCACACCCGACAGTTTGTGCAGCATCGAACGCATGCCACGACCCACCAGGGTGATGGCGGCGCAGGACGCGATCACCTTCACCCGGCAGACGCGGGCCAGGTCCGCCGCGAGGGCGGCGATGGCGTCGGAGTCGAGCAGGTTCTCGGTGGGATCGAGCGACACCGTCACGTTGGTTTCGGCCGAACCGATGAGATCCACCGAAAGGCCATGGCGCTTGAAGGCATCGAACACGTCGGCGAGGAAGCCGACCTGCTGCCACATGCCGACCGATTCCATCGAGATGAGCGTGATGCCCTTGCGCGCGCTGATCGCCTTCACGCTCGGCGCATGCTCGCGTACCTCGGGGCCGATCACCGTGCCCTCGAGTTCGGGACGGTTGGTGTCCTTCACCAGCAAGGGCACGCGCGGCTCGCGCAACGGCGACAGGCAGCGCGGATGCAGCACTTTGGCGCCGGTGGAGGCGATTTCCTGGGCTTCTTCGTAGTCCAGGCGCTGGAGCAGGCGCGCACCGGCGACCTGCCGGGGATTGGCGCTGAACATGCCGGCCACGTCGGTCCAGATCTCCACGCGCGCCGCCGCCAGCAGCGCACCGAAGTACGCCGCCGAGGTATCCGAGCCACCGCGCCCCAACAGCACCGTGCGGCCGTCGTCGTCCCGGGCGATGAAGCCCTGGGTGATGAAGACCTCGCCACGCTCCGCCAGCGCGGCCGAAAGCGCCGCGTCGTGGTGGGGCTCGACCATGGCCGAGAGCAGGCGGGTGCGCTCGTTCTGGTTCGGCAAGGCAACGGCATGCAGGCACTCGCGCGCGTCCACCCACGTGGTGGGCAGGCCGTTGGCACTGAGGAAAGCCGCACCGAGGGCGCTGGACATCAGCTCGCCATGCGCCTGCACGGCGGCCTGCCAGGCCAGCTCGCCCAGCACGGACGATCCGGTATCGGCGAGATCCGCGAGGTCGGCAAGGCGGGCGCCCAGGGTCTGTGGCATCGCCAGCGACATCTCGGCGAGTAGGGCGTGGTGACGATCGGCCAGTGCGGAGGCCGCATCCGAGCGGCGTTTGGGTTCGGAGTGAGTGCAAAGCTGTTTCAGGCCGTCGGTGATACCGGACAGGGCCGAGACCACGATCAGCACGCGTGCGCCTTCGGCGCGGCGGCTGGCGGCCAGCTCGAGGATATTGCGCCAGCGTGCGGCGGTGGCCACGGAGGTGCCGCCGAACTTCATGACGATCCAGGGCGCGTTGACAGTCAACGGCGCGTTTGCGTTCTCGCTCACGGGACTCTTCGGTTGGTGGGGAAAGCGGTAGGCCGGTGAAACCCGGCAAATTCTCCGAAGTGTTGCGCTGCAACGGGAAAAAGGCAAACGCCCTTCCGCCTCTGTAGGAGCGCGCTTGCGCGCGATCACGGCTGCGACCGAAATTCCTGCTTCGCCGGGCTATCGCGCGCAAGCGCGCTCCTACAATTCCTTGCGTCCGCCTGTGGGCCGCGCCATCCTCCACGGCCATCCATCCCGAACCGCGACGACACCCATGGAAAACCCCGGCTACGCCCGCCGCCTCACCCTCATGGACGCCGCGCTCATCGTCGTCGGCGGCATCATCGGCGGGGGGATCTTCCTCAATCCGGGCATCGCGGCACAGCGCACCGACTCGGGACTGGTGCTACTCGCGCTCTGGATCGCGGGTGGCCTGCTCACCCTGGTGGGCTGCCTCTGCTACGCCGAACTGGGCGCCCGTCGTCCCGAGGCCGGCGGCAGCTACGTCTACCTGCGTGAAGCCTTTGGACGCCTGGCGGGCTTCCTGTTCGGCTGGACGATGCTGCTGGTGATCTACAGCGGCAGCGCGGCCGCCGTCGCGACCATCTTCGGCAGCTACGCCACGTCGGTGTTCGGGCTTTCGCCCAGCCTCGTGAAGCCCCTGGCCGTCGGCGCGCTGGTCTTCGTCACCGGGATCAACCTGTTCGGCATCCGCCTGGGCGCGCAGATCCAGAACGTCTTCGCCATCCTCAAGCTGGCGGCCATTGCCGTGCTCGTGGTCACCGGACTGGCGTTCGCCGGCGCGGGCACCACCCAGGCGCTCGGCGCCTCCGCCGCGCCGACTTCGGGCAACCTCGCCGGCGCCCTGCTGCCGGTGCTGTTCGCCTTCTCGGGATTCAGCTACCTCAACAACCTCGCCGGCGAGGTCCGCGAGCCGCAGAAGACCCTGCCGCGCGCGCTGGTGCTCGGGATGCTGGTGGTGATCACCGCCTACGTGCTCACCAACTACGCCTACCTCGCGGTGCTCGGCCATGACGGCCTCGCCGCCAGCCAGGCGCCCGCCGCCGACGTGATGAGCAGGGTGTTCGGCGCGTCCGGCGCGAAGATCATCGCCATCGGCATCGCGATCTCGACCCTGGGGTTCTGCAACATCACCCTCGTGGCCGGCGCACGCGTACTCCAGGTCATGGGCGAAGACGGCCTGTTCTTCTCCGTGGTGTCACGCCTGCATCCGCGCCACCGCACGCCGAACATCGCCCTGATGATGCTTTCGGGCTGGGCGATCTTCCTGGTCCTGGCCGCCAACTACGGACAGTTGCTCGACTTCGCCACGTTCGGCGACTGGGCCGCCTACGCCGTCACCATCGCCACGCTGTTCTGGTATCGCCGACGGACGGCCGAGCGACCGGCCTTCGTCACCCCCGCCTACCCGCTGCTGCCCTTGCTGTTTCTGGCGACGGTGATCGCAGTGGTGGCCTTCTACACCTGGTCCAAGCCGCTCAGCGCGGGCGTCGTGTGCCTGGTGGTGCTTGCCGAATTGCCCGTGTACGCCGTGTGGCGCCGGCTGTTCAGCCAAGTCGCTCGCTGAACAGCTGAACGGATGCCACAATGCATCCGTTCAGCTGAGGAAAGCAGATGGCACAGCAAGGCCCGACGTCTCCCGTACCCGTTCCCACCGCCCAGGATGCCCATCAGCCGGCGCCCAAGCCCGTACGCGAAGGCATCGATCTGATCGTCAACGACAAGCGCTACCGGCACACCGGCGACAAGGCCATGCCCTTGCTCTGGTACCTGCGCGACGTCCTTCGCCTGACTGGCGCCAAGTACGGTTGCGACCAGGGCGACTGCGGGTTCTGCACGGTGATCGTCGACGGCAAGGCCGTGGCCTCGTGCCAGACGAAGATGGAAAAGCTGTCCGGCAAGCGGGTGACCACCGTGGAAGGGCTCGCCGACAAGGACGGCAAGCTGCATCCCGTGCAGCAGGCCTGGATCGACGAGGACGCCATCATGTGCGGCTTCTGCCAGCCGGGCCAGATCATGGCCGCCGTCGACCTGCTCTCCCGGCAGAAGAATCCCTCCGATGCCGACATCGACAAGATCGGCAACCTCTGCCGCTGCGGCAGCTATGGCCGTATCCGCAAGGCGATCAAGCGCGCCGCCGACACCCTGAAGAAGGACGGCAAGGCATGAGCGGCGAGATCCGTCTTTCCCGCCGCCGCTTCCTGAAGTACGCCGCCGGCGCGGCCGGCGCCCTCGTGATCGGCATCGGCAGCGTCGACGCCGCCGAACGCCCGGTGCCGCTGGCCCTCTTGGGCGACACCTGGAAACAGGTGGGCCCCTATCTGCGCGTGGCCGCCGACGGCCGCGTGTTCATCGGCGTGCGCGATCCCGACAACGGCGAAGGCACCGCCACGTCGCTGGCCCGGATCATCGCCGAGGAAATGGACGCCGACTGGAGCCGCGTGGTCGTCGAGCCCCTGGGCCTGGGCGTCACCGTCGACAACGACAAGGCGAAATTCCTCTACGGTCACCAGCGCAGCGGCGATGCCACCAGCATTCCGGCCGCGTGGGCCGACCTGCGACAGGCCGGTGCCTTGGCTCGCTGGCTGCTTCTGCAGGCCGCCGCCCGCCGCTTGGGCGTTCCCGCCGATCAGCTGCGCGGCGAAGCTGGCATGGCCATCGCCGCCGACGGTCGCCGCATCTCCTACGCCGACCTCGCCTCAACTGCGGCCGAGATCGAGGCGCCCGCCACCCCGCCGCCGCTCAAGGCCGCCGAGCGCTACCAGCTCATCGGCCAGCCAGCCGGCGATGTCGACGCGCACGCCGTCGTCACCGGTTCGCTCGCCTATGCCTGCGACGACAACATCGGCGACCCGGTGATCGCCGTGCTGGCCCGCTGCCCGTATCCCGGCGGCACGCTCGACCAGGCGGATCGCGACGCCGCCAGCCGTCTTCCGGGCGTGCACGCCGTCATCGACCTCACGCCCGAACAGGGCCAGCCCGCCGGCCTCGCCGCGCAGGCGCCGGCCATCGTGGTCCTCGCGAGCGATACGTGGACGGCCCTGTCGGCACGCGCCGCCCTGAAGGCCACCTGGAAACCCGGCCCGAACGTCGAGCCTTCCGCCGGCACATTGGAGCAGCAGGCGCTGAACCTGTTCGGCGATGAACAGGCTACGCCGATCACCGTGCGCAACGATGGCGATGTCCTGGCGACCCGCAAGAAGGCGGCGCGCGCGCTGGAAGCCACCTATGTGCAGCCGTGGGTGGCCCACGCCACGGCCGAGACGCCCAATTGCATCGTCCGGCTCGATCCGGATACCAGCATCACGGTGATCGCGGCGACGCAGGCCCCGCTCCAGGTCTATTCGGTGGTCCAGCGCATGACCGGCCTGAAGCCCGACCAGATCGACATCCGCGTACCGCGCGGCGGTGGCGGCTTCGGGCGTCGCCTCGAGGCCGACTACGTCGCCGAGGCGGTCGCCATCGCGCTGGCGAAAAAACCCGACACCATCCGCAATCGCCCCATCAAGGTGATGTGGACCCGCGAGGACGACCTGGCGCACGACTACTACCGCCCCATGGCGGTGCACCGCCTGAACGCCTCGCTGGATAAAAAGAAGAACATCATCGGCTGGCACCAGCGCATGGCCAGTCCCTCCGCGCTGGTCAATCGCAACGTGCCCGACAACCGTCTGTGGCAGTCCGAACTGGTGCCCGACGCGCTGCCTGCCGGCCTGGTGCCCAATTTCCGCAGCGACTGGTATCCGCTGTCGTCGCAGCTCCAGCGCGGCGAATGGCGCGGTTCGCCGCATGTCACGCCCACCTTCGCCAGCGAAAGCTTCATCGACGAACTCGCGCATTCGCTGAAGGCCAACCCGCTGGATTTTCGCCTCGCTCTGCTCGGTGACGCGCGCCAGCTGGCCTACAACGGACGCGGCGGCCCCATCGACACCGGCCGCCTGGCCAACGTGCTCAAGCTCGCGGCCGACAAGCTCGACTGGAGCCGCTGGCTGCGTAGCGAGAACGGCCTGGGCATTGCCTGCGCCTACGTATTCGGCGCCTATGTCGCGCACGCCATCGAGGTGGCGCCGACGCAGGATGGCGTGGATATCTTGCGCGTGGTCGTCGCGGCCGATGTCGGCCGAGTGATCAATCCGAAGGGCCTCGAAGCCCAGCTGCAGGGCGCGACGATGGACGCGTTGTCCACTGCGCTAAGCCTCGCCATCACCGTCAAGGACGGCAAGGTCCAGCAGACCGGCCTGCGTGACTACGCACTGTCGCCGACCCAGCCCATGCCCAACGAGGTGGAGACGATCATCGTCCCCTCCACCGCCGAACCGGCAGGTGCGAGCGTCGTCGGCGTGCCGTCCGCGGCACCCGCCCTGGCCAACGCCGTGTTCCGTGCCACCGCCGTTCGCGTGCGCAGGTTGCCGCTGCTGCGCGAACTGGCGCGACTGCGCTGATCCTTCCCAGGCTCCCGAGGTATCGCATGACGCATTCATCGTTGACCTCGGGATCGCCGACACCCCGTACCGACGCCGACCTCGTCGGCAGCAACAAGCGTTTTTACGACGCCCTGTGGTCCGAGGCGAAACTATTCGCGCCGGAGCGCTTCAACACCTGGCCCCTGGTCAGCGAACTGGCGGCCGCCAGCACGCATCGGCTGGAAATCGCACCGGGTCTACGCCCGCGCATGCCGCTAGCGGATACCCAGTTCGTCGATCTCAGTCGCCCTGCCCTCGCCGAACTGGCACGGCACGGCGCCAAGGTGGCGAACGCCATGATCGGCGCGCTGCCCTTCCCGGATGCCAGCTTCGATTTCGTCTGCGCCCTCGACATCCTCGAGCACGTGGTGGACGACAAGGGCGCGCTCGCCGAACTAGCCCGCGTCTCGACGCCCGATGCCCGCCTGCTGATCTCCGTCCCGCTGGATCCCGAGGCCTGGACGGCCTTCGACGACTTCGTGGGGCATTACCGCCGCTACGAGCCGGAAGCCATCCGCGCCCTGCTCGCCAGCCATGGCTTCACGATCGAGCGCAGCGCCGTCTACGGCATGCAGCCGAAGTCCTCCCGGCTACTCGACCTCGGCCAGTGGTTCCTGACCCACCAGAGGGCGCGCGCCATGTGGTGGTACAACAAGGTGTTCATGCCGCTGGGCGTGCGTTTCCAGAAGCCGCTGAGCTTCGAACCGGGCTTCGAACCGGGTCCCGGGGTGGACGAAGTCCTGCTGGTCTGCCGCAAGGCCGCCACTTAAATCGAGTAAAAACAGGGGCTTTACACATGGCGCGCCGCAACTGGTTATGATGCGCCATCTCCCCGCCCCCGGAACCGGCATGCTCTACCTCATGCACGAATGGCAGCGCTCGATGCTCAGCCCGCTTACCTATTGGGCCGAAGCCAGCGCGAAGATGTTCGGCGACGCCGCCAGCCCCTTCGCCCGCATGCCGGGAGCCGACCGTGCCGCGGCGGGTTACGAATTGATGTTCCGGCTGGGCAAGGCCTATGAGAAACCCGCGTTCGATATCCACAGCGTGCACGCCCACGGCCACGACGTCGCCATCGTCGAGCAGGTCGCCATGGCGAAGCCATTCTGTACGCTCAAGCGCTTCAAGCGGTTCTCCGACGACCAGTCCACCGTCGACAAGATGAAACACGACCCGGCCGTGCTGGTCGTGGCGCCGTTGTCCGGCCATCACTCCACCCTGCTGCGCGACACCGTGCGCACCCTGCTGCGCGACCACAAGGTGTACATCACCGACTGGATGGACGCGCGCATGATTCCCGTGGAGGAAGGCGCCTTCTCGCTGGCCGACTACGTGTCGTACATCGAAGAATTCATCCGCCATGTCGGCGTGCATCGCGCCCACGTGATCTCGGTCTGTCAGCCCACCGTACCCGTGCTGGCCGCCGTCTCGCTGATGGCCGCGCGCGGTGAGGACACGCCCGCGTCGCTCACCCTCATGGGCGGCCCCATCGATACGCGCAAGAGCCCCACCAGCGTCGACAACCTCGCCACGACCCGTCCGCTGTCATGGTTCAGCAGCCAGCTGATCCACAAGGTGCCCTACCAGTATCCGGGCGCCGGCCGCGACGTCTATCCGGGCTTCCTGCAGCACGCCGGCTTCCTCGCTATGAATCCCAGCCGCCACCTCATGTCGCACTGGGATTTCTACGAAAACCTGCGCAAGGGCGACCTCGACGACGCCGAGGCGCATCGCAAGTTCTACGACGAGTACAACGCCGTGCTCGACATGCCGGCCGAGTATTACCTCGACACCATCGAAACGGTGTTCCAGGAACACCGCCTGCCCAAAGGCACGTGGGAAGTGAACGGCGAACTGGTGCGTCCGGCGAAGATCAAGAACACCGCCCTGCTCACCATCGAAGGCGAACTGGACGACATCTCCGGCCCCGGCCAGACCGAAGCCGCGCACGGCCTCTGCAAGGGCATCGCGAAGAAGCAGAAGAAGCACATCACCGTCGAGGACGCTGGTCACTACGGCATCTTCAGCGGACGTCGCTGGCGCGAGATCGTCTACCCCGACGTGCGCGACTTCATCAAGACCTTCGACAAGGGCAACAGCAATACGGGCGCCAAGGGCACCCGCAAGGCTTGAAGCCAGACGGGCATGACTGTGTCTTCCCCGACATGCCCGCTACGTCCTCATCGTCTCAGGAAACGGAATCACTCATTCGTGTTCTCGCCCTGAAGAGACCGACCGACAACGAAGGCCGGTGCGAAGAATGCCTCCAGGCTGTTTCCATCCAGGAGATCGCGAAGCTGTTTACGCCACACGGATAGTGTGGGCGAGACGTCTGGGGATTCCGTAGGAGACGGAACGACAGGGTCGTTGAGGCATTCGGTCAATTGCGTCGTCGGTGTGCGGCCATCGAGAAGAAAACGCGCCGTAGTTCGCTCGATGCAAGGATGATCGGTCATCGCGAAGAGCCCATGCTCGGAACTATCGCGCAGCACGAGTGCCTTCGCATTCGGCAGCGTATTGAGCATACGCAAGGCTTGGGACACTGGCGTGATCGTGTCGAACTCCGCTGCAAGGATAAGGATCTTTCCTGCGCGGGCGAGCCGCTCCTGCGGGGGCTTCACCGCATTGGGACCATGTGCGAATACACAGGAATTCATGAGCCCCGCGCTGGGGCGGGCCGGATAGTCGCGTACCTGGCGCGCAATGATGTCCTGCCACACTCCGGCATCCCGCGTCGCCTCCGTGTCGTTGCAAGGAATCGCATTGAGCACGGCCGATCGCGAGGAGAGTTGACCGACCCGAGGGTTCACCGCAAGGAAGATGCGTTCCAGCGATTGGTGAGCTGCCGCACTCGCACGAGCATTGACGACAGTGTCCTCGCTGAATCGCCATTGATCGATACGCGACGCCACCCCCTGCTTGTCCAGCAGGGGCTCCGCTTGAAGCCAATCGGACACGGCCTTGGCGGCCATGAGATCTTCCGGTGCGTCGAAGTAACGTACCCATGCCTCATGTACGCGCGGCACCAGCCCACGCAATACATCGCGGACTGCATTTTCGTCATCGCCAAGTCCATACAGTGAAGGGGTCCGGATGGCCGGCGCCGCGACCCGGCGGTCGAAGATATCCTGAAGGGCTGGCCCCACAGATAGATGGTTTTCCTCGAACGTGGATGTGAAGTCCATCGTCGAGTCGAGCACCATGCGACCGACCTTTCCGGGATACGTGGCGCCGTACCAGGCGCCGATCCAGGTGCCGTACGAGACCCCGTAATAGTTGAACGTCGGGCTACCAAGGGAACGGCGCACCAGTTCATGGTCATAGACGGTTTGCTCGGTCGAAATGTAGGGATACTTGGGATCGCTACGACAACCATCGCTGATTCGCCGTGCATAAAGGTCCCATTTCGCCCTGTGGATCGCCGTGCGATTGACCATGATGGAATCGACCCGAGGCAGGTCGACGGGACAATCCAGGCGCGAACTCGCACTCATTCCCCTGGGAACCACAGCAACGATGTCGAAGGCGTCGAGAACACGTTTCTTATCGCCATGGATCGGATCGCCCGGTGGCGCATTCAACCAGAACGCCGCGAGCACGCCCGCGAATTCTCCCGCATCGCCTCCCGGACCGCCCGGATTCACAAATAGCGTGCCTCGCCGCTTCGACACATCGGCTACCGAGATCCGCACCACCGACAGCGTGATGTCGCCCTCGTCGGGACGATGGTGATCGAGCGGTGCGGAGAGCGTGCCGCATTGCAGCCTGTCACCCAATGCCATGGCGAACAGCGCGATTTTTCCACTGCTGCAGCGCTCCCATGTGATCTCGCGGGCCTGGATATCGGGTACCGCAAAGGCGTCGGCACGATGGGCGTATGCTGGCAACGCCGCCAGGGCAATGCCTAGGGTGCCGGTAGCGATCAGGGATCTGGAGCGATGGGACATGGGCGCGACACCGTCGTGTGATGGAATCCCGCAGGCTACGCAGGCGTCCCGGCGCACCGTATCGGTATTCGCCATCAACACCTGCCGGCGAGGGCTGAGCCCTTTGCGATCATCCGGATCAGGCGCGCTCGAGGACGTCTCACCAAGGCACCATCCGACCGCGATAGTCCAGGTATCGCAGGCCCGGCGTGCCCCGCTGCGACAGCAGCACGTCCACGAGGCTTGGAACGCTTTCCTCGATGGTGAGCGGCGCTTCCGCGCCGCCCAGTTCGGTACGGACCCAGCCCGGCGCCATCAACAGCATCGCTCGCGACGATCCGGCATGGCGCGCCGCGAAGCTACGCATGCACATGTTCAGCGCCGCCTTGCTTGCCCGATAGACCTCACGTTGGCCCCCTTCGTTGTTACCCACGCTGCCCTGCCCCGACGACATCACGCCGACGATGCCATCCGTCGGCACGAGGTGCTCTAGCGCCTCGACGACTCGCATCGGGCCCAGCGTGTTGGTCAGCATCACGTGCATGAAATCGTCTGTCGCGACCTCGCCGATCGTTTGCGTCGGGTCGCGGTTGGTCGTGCCTGCATTGACGAAGAGGATGTCGAAGGCCCGTCCGTGAAGGCGCTCGTTCAGCGCGGTGATCTGCCCCTGTTCGCAGATGTCGATCACCTCGATGTCGACACGGCCGGGATGCGCTTCGGCCAGGGCATGGAGCGGTGTGCGGTCACTGCCACGGCGCACCGTGCCGACGACGTGCCAGCCCTTCGCGAGGAATTCGACGGCCATCGCATGGCCGAGGCCACGCGAAGCACCAATGAGGAGGATGGAGGGTGTGGATGCCATGGGACGCTCCTTGAATGTCGTGACCCGAAGCATGCTGCGCCTCGCCCAAAACTTGCACAAGACGCACGAAATGCAAATTATGTTTGCATATGGCGCCATGTATGGGCTTATCCTTGCGACATGGACACTATCGACCTGAACCTCCTGACCGCCCTGGACGCCCTGCTCGCCGAAGGCAGCGTGACCCGTGCGGCCCATCGCCTGAACCTCAGTGCCTCGGCCATGAGCCGTACGCTCACCCGCCTGCGTGAGGCCACGGGCGATCCGCTGCTGGTGCGTGCGGGCCGGGGACTGGTTCCCACTCCCCATGCCATGGCGCTACGTGATCGCGTGCACGCCCTCTCACGGGACGTGCATACGGTGCTCAGCCCCGCGACCGACAGCGTGGATATGGCCTCTCTTGAGCGCACGTTCTTCCTGCGCGCGAACGAGGCGTTCATCGCGTTCTTTTCGGTCCCCCTGCTTCGGACCATCGCCGAGACGGCTCCCCACGTACGCCTGCGCTTCATGCCGAAGCCCGACAAGGATGCGACGCCCTTACGCGAAGGACGGCTCGACCTGGAAATCGGTGTCGTCGAATCGCCACTGCCGGAGATGCGCGCCCAGCCGCTCTTCGAGGACGCACTGGTCGGTGTGGTGCGTGACGACCATCCGCTCGCCGCCGAGCGAAGGCCGAGTGCGGAACGCTTCGTGTCTTTCGGACATGTGGTGGCATCGCCCAAGGGCGAGATGTCACTCACAGTGGACGATGCACTGAGCGCACGCGGCCTCAAGCGCGACGTGCGTGTCGTCGTGCCTGGCTTCCCCGATGCCCTGCGCATCGCGCGCCACACCGACCTCATCGCGACGGTGCCGCGCTCCTGCCTCGGCCACGCACTGACGACCGGCGAATCCCCGAGCGCAGGGCTCGTTACCTTCGAGATTCCCGTGGATACGCCACGCTTCACTATTTCGGCCATCTGGCATCCGCGCATGGATGCCGATCAGGCGCATCGATGGTTGCGCGATGTGGTGATGTCGCTGTGTCGGCAGGCGTATCCGTAGGGTGCCATCGCGCCCGGGTTTGGTCATGCATTGACCAGGGAAACGCAACGCGTTGATCGGCATATCGGTTTGGGGGTTATCCACATCGTTATGCAGCGCGTATCCACATTCGGTGTGGATAAAACACGTAGTGTGCGAGCACTCGGCAACTGGTCATTCGCTAACCAGTGTGATGCAAGTCGTTGACGGCGAAGCCGGGAACAGGGTTATCCACACGCTTATGCAGTCACTGTCCACATTCGCTGTGGATATCGCGCACGAGGTGGCGAAGGATTAACCAGCATAAGCCAAGTCGTTGACCGTCAAGGCGGGATGCGACTTGTCCACATCCTTATGCAGCGCGTATCCACATTCCGTGTGGATAAACGCCTGGGCACCGTACGAGGTGTTCGTTGGTCACGCAGTAACCAAGGCGATGCAAGTGACTGACACGCAAGACGCGATGCGGCTTATCCACATGCTTATGCAGTCGCTGTCCACATTCGCTGTGGATATCGCGGGGCGCGTGGTGAAAAATTAACCAGCACAACGCAAGTCATTGCTACTGAAAGCCGATTTCGACTTGTCCACACGCTTATGCAGGTGCTTTCCACATGCGGTGTGGATAACGCGGCTACAGGAGGGCCCAGCCGACCAAGCCGACGACGATGAAGAACGGGATCGACCAGGCATGGAACCCGAGCCAAGCCTTGCGATCCCCCAGCAGGCGCAATGCGATGAGGTTCGCCAGCGATCCGAGCACGACGCCGAAGCCGCCCGCGTTCACACCCCAGGCGAGCGTGCGCCAGTCCTGCGAATACTCGCTGAGCAGAATGGTCGCGGGGACGTTGCTCATCACCTGCGACACGAGGGCACCGGTGGCATACAGATGTGAGGCGTGATCCAGCCCGAGGCCGCCGATGAAACCACGCACGGGCGGAAGATCCGCCAGCAGTTTCAGGTCGATGAACATCAACACGAAGGTGAGCAGCAGGCCCCAGTCGATCGCGGCGACGATGCGCGGTCGATAGACGAGGAAGATAAGCAGCACGCCGAGCAGTGCCCAGGCAGCAAGATGGAAATCCGCGAGCACGATAAACGGCACGTACAGCACGGCCGCGACGAGCAGCATGCCGCGATCCACAGGCTCGCCTGTCTGATCATGCACTTCCAGTCGCTGGGCCGGAAAGGCGATCGCAGTCACCGCCAGCAGCAGCACCAGCGCCACGGCCACCAGGGGCAACATCTGCACGATGAACCCGCCGAAGCTGTTTCCCCACTGTTGCCAGATGAACAGGTTCTGCGGATTGCCGATCGGCGTGAGCATCGACCCCGCATTGACAGCCAGCGCCTCGAAGATCACCAGCCGCGTGGCCGGCATGCGCGCGATCCGGCACATGCTGAGGGTCAGCGGCACCATGACGAATAGCGATACGTCGTTGGTCAGCAGCATCGACAGAAGCGCCGTGGCCGCGACCAGGGCCAGGGCAGCCACCCGACGCGTGGCCGTGCGTTCGATGAGCCAGTGGCCGGCCACGTGCAGCGCACCGCTGGCTTCTACTGCCTTGGTCAGCAAGAGCAGCCCCGTCAGGGCCGCGATGGTCGGCCAGTCCACCAGGGACGGCCAGTCGCGCAGGCGCGACGGCAGCGCGATCGCGAAGACGATCGACACCGCCAGCAAGACCAGGAACAACGCGTCGCGGCGCAAGCCCCGCAACGATTCAGGCAACCGGTTCATCCGTACGATCCCGCCCATGAAGGCGCGATCATAGCGGCGACGCCCGTCGCCGCCATGTGCAGGTCATCCGCTCAGCGCTCGACAGGCACGTCGACCTTTCCGCCGATGTTGGTCTTGGTGTAGTTCAGGTCCCCGCTGCCCTTGCGGCGAAGGGACAACGCACCGTCAACATGGCCCACGGCCAGACTGCCCGAACCGATGCGGTCGACCGACAGGTTGCCCTTCACGCCGCCCACTTCCGCGTCGCCAGAGCCGATATCGCCAATAGTCGCGTCGCCGGCGATCTCGTTCGCGCGCAGGTCGCCCGAGCCGACGTCCTTGACCGTGAGCGGACCGATGCCGCGAAACGACGCCTCGCCCGAGCCCACGACGGCGCTCACCGGACCGTGGATGTCGTTGGCTTCCAGCTCACCGGAGCCGACCTCGGTATCCAGCGACTTCAAGCCACGTACCTTCGCGCTGCCGGAACCCACATCGAGTTGCACGGGGACCGTAGCGGGAATCGTGACGTCCGCCTGGAGGTCGGTGTAATGGCTACCGAAACCCCAGCTACTTTCCTTGCTTTGCAGTTCGACGGTGAGCGTGTCGCCCGTCTTCGTCTGCGTGACCACCAGGCCATCGAGCAGTTTCTGGCTCGATGCACAGGCCTTGCCTCGCACGCTGCCGGTGGTGCCGGCGCCGTTGCCCTCGACGTGGAGATCGAAGGCGTGGGTGATGAACTGGACCTTGGCGATACCGCTCAGGTCGAGATTGAGGTTACGGTCGGCGTGGAACTCGCAATGAGTGCCGGCCAGGGCCGCAGTGGGCGCCAGCAGGAGGGCGGCGAGGATGAGCTGACGCATGGGTGATGCCTCCGGAAAAGGTCTGGCCCGGTCATGGATGGGCCGGATAGCGAAACGTCGCAGGTCGGGTGTTCGCCGACACGAGGATGCCTGATGGAAAGGCCGGTGTTTATCGGTCTTGTGGCACGTCCACCTTGCCGCCGATGCCACTGTAGGAGACGTCGCCGCTACCCTTCCTGCCCACGGACAGGCTTCCCTTCACCTCGCGTACCGCGAGACTGCCGGAAGCCACGCCCTGGGCGTTCACGCTGCCGCTGACGCCACTCAATTGCAGGGAGCCGGATGCCACCGAACCCAGCGTCGCGTCGCCGCCGACCTGGCGGACGCGAACTTCACCGGAGGCCACGCTATCCACGGTGAGCGGTCCGACGTTCTCCAGGTGGGCCGAGCCCGAGGCGACCTTGGTCCTGACCGCTCCCTTGATATCTCCGCCCTGGAGTTCGCCGGAACCCACTGAACTCTCCAGCGACGCCACATTCCGCACCGTCGCACTGCCGGAGCCGACATCGACCCTCACCGGCACGCCAGCCGGCAGGCTCGCGGAGACCTTGAGGTCGCTGTACTGGCTGTTTCGGCCCCAGTGACGACTCTCGCTGCCAAGCGTCACGGTGAGGACATCGCCGTCCTTACGCTGGGTCACGACCAGGGTATCGAGCGTTTCCTGGTCGGAAGCGCAGGCCTTGCCCTGCAGCGAACCACGCGCACCCGACGCATTTCCGGCAACGGTCAGTTCATAGGAGCCGGTGGTGAAGCGGACCTGGTGGACACCGGCAAGATCGAGGTCGAGGTTGCGATCCGCATGGAACTCGCAGCGGTCGCCGGATGCCGAGGCAACCGCGGGAACCAGCAGGAGCAGGGCAAGGATGGACTGACGCATGGGTAATACCTCCGTAGGGATGTCTGATCGGGGGATGGATGCGCCAGAACCGCAAAAGGTTGCAAACCGGGATTTCACACGAATCTGAGCGAATGGCAACGGAACGGTCAACCGCCGACGGGAAGGCACGTTTTTTTCCGTGCAAGTCCAACCCGGAGACATCCCATGGAACGCAAGACCCTTATCGCCAGTGCCGCTTCCCTCCTCCTCGCCGGTTCGGCTGCCTTCGCGTTCGCGCAGGATGCCGCTCCGCAGGCCCCGGCCGCTCCGGCCGCTCGCAGCGCCCAGCCCGCTCCGGGCCAGGGTCAGAAGTGGGGCCATGGCCCTACCGGTGAACAAGGCCACGGGGGCTGGGGTCATCACGGCCGCGGCGGCATGGCACGTAGTGGCGTGATCGGCGACATTCGCGGCCTCGAACGCCTGTACATCCAGTCCGGTCGCCAGAAGGAGCTGCCGGCGCTGTACAACGACGTGCTCGCCAAGTCGCAGAACCCGCGCGTGCGCGACTATGCCTACCGCCACCTCGCCCGCGCGCAGATGCAGCCGCAGAACGTCGATGCCGCCATCGCCACGATGCGCAAGAGCCTCGATGAGAGCCTCGCGCAGGACCAGAAGCGCCATCAGGACATGGAAGCCTTCAAGGCCCGCATGCAGCAGCGTGCCGCCGCGAAGACGACCGATTCGAGCAAGTAAGTCGTTCGTGGAAAGCGGAGCCGCAAGGCCTCGCTTTCCACGCTCGTCGTTCCTGTGAAAACAGGAACCCAGCGCCTCGGTTCACCAGCACGGCGAGGGCGTCGCATCGGCTTGTGCGTAGGAGGCCGCGAGGCGATAACCGATCGCCTCGCGCTGGGTTCCAGCGTGCGCTGGAACGACGGATCGCGAGCTCGTCGTTCCTGTGAAAACAGGAACCCAGCGCCTCGGTTCACCAGCACGGCGAGGGCGTCGCATCGGCTTGTGCGTAGGAGGCCGCGAGGCGATAACCGATCGCCTCGTGCTGGGTTCCAGCGTGCGCTGGAACGACGGATCGCGAGCTCGTCGTTCCTGTGAAAACAGGAACCCAGCGCCTCGGTTCGCCAGCACCGCGAGGGCGTCGCATCGACTTTTGCGTAGGAGGCCGCGAGGCGATAACCGATCGCCTCGCGCTGGGTTCCAGCGTTCGCTGGAACGACGTGAGGGGGAATCAGGATTCGCTTTTCTTGACGCGGACCCAAAGCGATTCCTGATGTTCCAGCGGATAGGACGAAAGCGCTCGACCTTCGCTTTCGGCAATGGCTTCCATCGCGCGGAAACGACGTTCGAACTTCGCGTTCGCGCCACGCAATGCACGGGAAACATCCACCTTCGCATGACGTGCGAGATTGGCTGCAACGAACAACAGGTCGCCGATTTCATCGGCGAGGCGTTCCTCGTCCGCGCCATGGTCGAATTCATGGCGAACTTCGTCGAGCTCTTCCGCGAGCTTGTCGAGAACAGGACGATGATCGGGCCAATCGAAACCCACGTTCGCCGCACGCTTCTGCAACTTCAAGGCACGCTGCCACTCGGGAAGACCATGCGAAATCCCGGCCAGCGCACTCGTGTCGTCACCGCCCTTCGCATTGCGCTCCTCGGCCTTCAGGCGATCCCAGTCGCGTGAGCGTGCGCCATCGGTGTCATGCGTGAAATCGCCGAACACATGCGGATGCCGGCGTTCCATCTTGTCGCAAATCGCCTGTACCACGTCGCCGAACGCGAAGTGACCACCCTCTTCCGCCATGCGCGAATGAAAGACAACCTGGAGCAGCAGGTCGCCCAGTTCATCGCGCAAGTCCTGCATGTCGTTACGGTCGATCGCATCGGCGACCTCGTAGGCCTCCTCGATCGTGTAGGGCGCGATCGTCGAGAAGTCCTGCCGTAGATCCCATGGACAACCACCCTCGGGGTCGCGCAGTCGGGCCATGATCGCGAGGAGGTCGTCGACGGGTCGGGTCATGCGTGGTCGTCCGGATCGATGAGGCGGGCCGTCCAGTCGACGGTGGTGTCGCCGCAGGCGATGAACTCGGGATTGAGGAGCGAATCGCGCGTGTTATAGCGGAACGGGCGCCCCGCCAGATCAAGCACTGCGCCGCCCGCCTCCTCCAGCACGCATTGCGCCGCAGCCGTATCCCACTCCGACGTAGGGCCAAGACGCAGGTAGACATCGGCATCGCCGCGCGCGATCACGCAGAACTTCAGCGACGAACCCAACGCGAAGGTCTCGTGCTCGCCAAGTCGGTCGAGCAGCACACCCGCACGTGCGCCGCCATGCGAACGGCTACCGGTGACACGCAGCGTGCCACCGGCACGGCGCGTGCGGATGCGTTCGCGTGCGGCGCCGGGCTCGCGCTGTCGCCATGCACCCTGCCCTTGCGCCGCGACATAGGTGTCGCCGCCCACCGGCGCGAGCACCACGCCGAGAACGGGGCGATGATCTTCGATGAGCGCGATGTTCACGGTGAATTCGCCGTTGCGCTTGACGAACTCCCGGGTGCCGTCCAGTGGATCGACCAGCCAGTGGCGCCGCCAGGTGCGTCGCTCGGCCCAGGGCGCGGCGAGCGCTTCCTCGGAAATCACCGGCACGCCCGGCGCGATCTCGCGCAGGCCTTCGGCGATCACGCGCTGCGCGGCGAGGTCGGCGGCGGTGACGGGGGAATCGTCGTCCTTGCGGACCACTTCGAAATCCTGCGCGTAGATCGCCAGGATAGCCTCGGAGGCGCGTCGCGCGATGGCGCAGACGGCATCGAGGCACTGGGCGGGGACCAGGCCGCTCACGTGGGACGGTAGCGGCCGGCGAGATACTCGCGAGCCATGAACAACGCAGCGATGGAACGCCCGTCGGTGACATCATCACGGGCGATCAGCTCGTGCAGATTATCCATGTGCCAGGGAACGACCTCCAGTTCCTCGGGCTCGTCGCCAGGCAGGCGTTCGGGATAAAGGTCTTCCGCCAGCATCACCTGGATCGTGTGGCTCATGTACGACGGCGACAGCGACAGCGTGCCGAGCGGACGGACCTTGCACGCGCCAAAGCCGATCTCTTCCTTCAGCTCGCGGTCGGCGGCCTGCTCGGCCGTTTCGCCTTCGTCGATGCGGCCCTTCGGCGCGCCGAGTTCGTAGCGGTCGATGCCGACGCCGTACTCGCGTACCAGCAGCACCGTTTCGGGGTCGCGCATGGCGACGATCAGTACCGCGCCGAAGCCGCCGCTCTTGAGGCGGTGGAAGGTGCGTCGTTCGCCGTTGGAGAATTCGAGGTCGACCTCCTCCACCTTGCGGAAGTGGTCGTAGGGCGCGTCGCGTGTCGCGAGGATGGTCGGGCGCTTGTTCATCGGTCGATTGTAACGCCCCGGAATCGCGACAGCGCTTCGGCGTGGATGGCGGGCACACCTGCCAGCACACTGCGGGTGTCCAGGCCGATCGCGCCACCATCCAGATCGGTGAACACACCACCCGCCTCGCGTACGATCACTGCCAGCGGTGCGATGTCGAGGATATTGAGATCGGATTCGATCACGAGATCCAGCGAGCCGCGTGCCAGCAGGTGGTAGTGGCAGAAGTCGCCATAGCCACGGATACGATTGCTGTCGCGGATCATCGCGCCCAGCGCGTCCCAACGGCCATCGGTGGTGAGGGTCTTCACATTGCCGGTGGAGATCGCCGCCTGGGCCATCGCCGCGGTATCCGCCACATGCACGGGCGTGCCGTCGAGGAAGGCGCCACGGCCACGGATCGCCCACATGCGCTCGTCGTAGACCGGCGCGGACGACACACCCAGCACCAGCTCGCCGCGATGCATGAGGGCAATCTGCGTGGAGAAGAACGGCGTGCCGCGAACGAAGCTCTTGGTGCCATCGAGCGGATCGACCAGCCAGAGCCATTCGCGCGAGGTGTCGTCGGCGCCGTATTCCTCGCCGTAGATACCCGCCTCGGGCAGCGCGCGGGCCAGGATCTCGCGGATCGCCAGCTCGGCCTCGCGGTCGGCGACGGTCACGGGCGTGTCGTCGCCCTTCACGATCACGTCGACGCCCGAGCGCCAGTAATGGAGGATGATCTCCGCGGCCGCGCCGGCGGCATCGCGCGCGGCGGCCAGGGCCTTGTCGAGGGTATCGGTCATGGAGTGAGCGTGGGCGCGAGGCCCGCCTTGCGCTGGAGGGTGACGGAGCCGTCCCGGCCGATGGGGCCGAAACGGGCGATGAGATGGGTCAGGGCGCTGTCCTCGAGTCGCGGGGCCAGCCGGCCCTGGAAGCGCCAGCCCAGCGGTGAGCCGGCCAGCGCGGCGGTGACGGCGAGGGAGCCTTCGCCGTCGTCCTTGATGTCCGCACGCAGCACGCCCGCCTCGCTGTGCGCCTGGAGGCCGATGCCGCCCAGGGCGACGTGGCCTTCCGGCGTCTTCACGGCGGCCGCCCGCCAGCGCACGTCCGCATCCAGCGCCATCGGCCAGTTGTTCTGCAATTCGGCGCGGGGCACCTTGCCCTCCACGACGCCGACAGGAACCAGCTCGGGCGGCAACACCGGACCGGTAAGTACGGCGGCGTCGAGGCGGAAATCGACGCCGGTCCAGGTCATGCGGTCGGCCTCGGTACGATCCAGATGGCCGTCGAAGCGGCCCGACGGACCGTCGAGATGGATATCCAGGTGGGTGCGGCCGAGGATCGCGTCGCGCCCCAGCCGCCAGCTCAGCGCACCCAGTTCACGGCCGCTGGCCGTCGCCACGCGCCCCGCACGGCCATCCCATGCGCTGCCGGAGACATCCTCCAGCACCAGGCCATGCGCCCGCGCGGTAATGAACGCCGCGGCGACGCTGGCCGGCAGGAACCAGTAGAACAAGCCGGCGCACAGCGCCAGCAGCACGACCGTGAGGCCGATCCAGCGAAACCACTTCAAACCGTTACCTCGCCGCGTTGACTTGAGGAGCGCCCGCCGGAGGGAGGATCATGGGCGGATGACCGATGTCCTTTTCACCGCCCCGGCGGCCGACGCGCTGGTGGCGCGAGACCTCTCCCTCCTGTGGCACCCGTGCACCCAGATGCACGACCACGAAACCCTTCCGATGGTACCCGTCCTTCGTGGCGAAGGGGCGTGGCTCGTCGGAACGGACGGTAAACGCTACCTCGACGCCGTGAGCTCCTGGTGGACCAACCTGTTCGGCCATGCGGAACCCCGTATCGGCGCGGCCCTGAAGGACCAGCTCGACCGCCTGGAGCACGTCATCTTCGCGGGCTTCACCCATGAGCCGGCCGTGGAGCTGGCCGAGGAACTGGTACGCATCACGCCCAAGGGCCTGGACCGCGTATTCCTCGCCGATAACGGCTCGGCGGCGATCGAAGTGGCGCTGAAGATGAGCTTCCACTACTGGCTCAACCGTGGCCACGGCGAGAAGACCCGCTTCATCGCGTTGACCGGCAGCTACCACGGCGAAACGCTCGGCGCCCTCTCGGTAAGCGACGTGGCCCTCTACCGCAAGACCTACGCGCCCCTGCTGCTCACGCCGGAACTGGCGCCCTCGCCGGACACTTACGAAGGCGAGCCCGGCGAAACGCCGAAGGAGATCGCCCAGCGTCGCCTGGGCGAGATGCGCGTGCTGCTCGAACGCCATGCGCACGAGACCTGCGCGGTCATCGTGGAGCCCCTCGTGCAATGTGCCGGCGGCATGCGCATGTACGACCCGTCCTATCTCACCGGCCTGCGCGCACTGTGCGACGAGTTCGACGTGCACTTCATCGCCGATGAGATCGCCGTGGGTTTCGGTCGCACGGGCACGATGTTCGCCTGCGAACAGGCGGGCGTGTCGCCCGATTTCATGTGCCTGTCGAAGGGCCTCACCGGCGGCTTCCTGCCGCTGTCCGCCGTGCTCACCACGCAGGACGTCTACCAGGCGTTCTATGCGGAGTACGCGGCGGGCAAGGCCTTCCTGCACTCGCATAGCTACACCGGCAATCCGCTGGCCTGCCGCGCCGCGACCGCGACGCTGAAGATCTTCCGCGACGATCCCGTGCTGGAACGCAATCGCGAGCTGGCGGCGCACATGGCCGCGCGCATCGCGCCGTTGAACGATCATCCCCATGTGGCGCATGTGCGCCAGACCGGCATGATCGCCGCGATCGAACTGGTCGCCGACAAGGCAACGCGCGCGCCCTTCCCCGCCGCCGACCGTCGCGGCCTGCGCGTCTATCGCCATGGCCTGGAACACGGTGCGCTGCTGCGCCCGCTCGGCAACATCGTCTACTTCATGCCGCCCTACGTGGTGACGAAGGACGAGATCGATTTCATGGTCGATACGGCCATCGCCGGCATCGCCAAGGCCGTCGCCTAACGGCGGGCGATGCCCACGGGCAGTTCGCCGAGGCGATGCATCTCGCCGTCGGCGAACAGTCCGGGGTGGGCGAGGTAGTCCATCGCGAAATCATGGGCGTCCGCGCCCCAGAACAATTCACTGATCTTGCCCCCGTTTCACGGACACCCCTATAAGCGATTAACTATCGCAATAGGAGGTGGACGATGACCAAGAGCAAGGCAGGCAGAAAGGGGCAGGAGTTCAGCCTGGAGTTCAGGCAGCAGGCA
>NZ_WNDO01000003.1 GCF_009912395.1 Luteibacter sp.
GCGCGAGCACCGCGCCCTGTTGGAGCAATACGCTTTGATCGCCAGCATGAGTGCCAGAGGCAACTGCTACGACAACGCAGCAATGGAGAGTTGGAACCACAGTCTGAAGGTCGAGGCCATCCATGGTGAACACCTCGCCACACGGGAGCAGGCCAAGGCTCATGTGTTTGACTACATTGAGGTTGACTACAATCGGATCCGGCTGCACTCGACCCTGGGCTACCTCAGCCCAGAGCAGTACGAGCTGGCCAATGTCGCTTAGATAGGTGTCCGTAAATCAGGGGCAAGATCAGACTTTCATCCGGACGATCCAGGCCAGTTGAAAGATTCGCCTCATCCCCTATCCGACCACCGTCCGTCGTCAAGCTTCCCGGCACCGGGCGACGATCCGGTCTATACCGCGATGCGCCTCCAGTTGCCGCTTGGAGTCTCTGACGACAAGGTCGCCGAGATGGCGGCGCAGGCGCGTCATATCGGCATTCATAACGAACGCCAGTTGGCGGGCGTAAATATCGAAGGATCGCAGATCGTGTGCACGGGCGTGCGGCCGGAGACAGAGATCGCACTGCCGGTGGATGCGCCTGCGCCGCCAAAAGAGCAAAGCATCGCTCTCGCCCAAAACCTCGACCAGCAGGCATTTGATCAAGCTCAGATGCGGGAGATGCAGCAGGCACAGCAGATGGCGATGCAGCAGAGCGGTCCCGTCATGACGCTCTAATGCTGTCGTGATTTAGCAAATCTATGCCACTGAGATGGTCATTAGCGACACCGTCGTTCCTGCGCACGCAGGAACCCAGCGCCTCGGTTTAACAGCGCGGCGATAGCGCATCATCGGCTTTAAGTAGGTGGCGCACTCTCGAAAACCGAACGCATCACACTGAGTTCCAGCGTTCGCTGGAACGACGTGAGGGGGATTGAGAGTGTTCGCTATAAGCGCGTTCGCGATGGCGATGCGGGAAGAAACATCGCAATTTTTTGGAACGCTGCCATCAAACCATCGAAACCAGCGCGGCAAGCTACGTTCGAGTCACTACCATATCCGCACGCGGCGCTCGGGAGGCAAGTACAACGATTGCTCAGCCGTCACACGATACGCGTCGTACCATGGATCGAGATTCCTTACTGTCCAAACGCGCTGCACGGCCGGTGCGTGTCCATTGGTCAACAAGCGGCGGCGCAGGTCCGCATCACGATAGCTCAGGCGCCATAGCTGCGCCCAGCCAAGGAAGAAACGCTGGTCCGGCGTGAAGCCGTCGATGGTCTTCGCATTCCTGCTTTCAGGTGACGCCTTGTAGGCATCATACGCGACGGTCAAACCGGCAAGATCCGCGATATTTTCCCCGAGCGTCAGCTTGCCGTCGATATGCATGCCGGGCAACGGCTCGTACGCCGAAAACTGCTTTACGAGTGCATCGGTACGCGCGTGGAAGGCATCAATGTCGGCCTGCGTCCACCATGTAGCGAGCCTCCCCTTCTCGTCGTACTTCGCCCCCTGGTCATCAAACTGATGGCTCATTTCATGACCGATTACGGCACCGATGCCGCCGTAGTTGATTGCCGGATCGGCGTGCGGGTCGAAGAACGGCGGTTGCAGGATCGCCGCCGGAAAGGTGATGCCGATCGTCGGGTAATTGGCAAACGCGTCCACCGTCATCGGCGTGGCGGACCATTCCCAGCGATAGAGGGGCTTGCCGATGCGCCCCAGCTCCCAGTCGCGATGCCAGCGTCGGGCGCGTATCGCGTTGCCGAACAGGTCGTCGGCGCGCATCGTCAGGCCGTCGTAGTCGTGCCAGCGATCCGGATAGCCGATGCGCGGCGTGAAGGCGGCGAGCTTGGCATGCGCACGCGCCTTCGTCGCGGGCGTCATCCAGGCGAGCGCGTCAAGGCGCTTGTCCATCGCTGTGATGATGTTTTTCACCATCGCGAGCGCGGCGGCCTTGGTTTCGGGCGTGAACCAGCGCGCTACGTAGATACGGCTGACATCGTCGGGCATGGCCTCCACGACGAAATCCGCCGCCCGCGCCTTGCGTGGTTCGCGCGCCTCGCTTCCATCGATCACCTTGCCGTAGAACGCGAAATCCGCATCACCCACGCGATCCGGCAAGAAGGATGCATAGGCATGCAGGCTTTGCACACGCAAGGCATCCTTAAGCACGTCCACAGGCGTCTTCGCCACGATGGCGGCGATCGCGGCGATGGCATCGGGCTGCATGGCGACCACGGCATCGTCGGCGGGCGTATGGCCCGCGAACAAGGCAGCGATGTCGAAACCGGGGGCTTTCTTCGCCAGCTCGGCAAGCGTGGTCCGGTTGTAGGTCTTCGTCGCGTCGCGATTCTGCAACGGAGTCCAGCTCACCTTCGCGATGGCGGTTTCGAACGCCAGCACGGCTCGTGCACGTCGTTCGACATCGCGCTGCCCCGCGAAGGTCAGCGCCCGCGCGAGCCAGGTCACGTAGGCCTGTCGTACGGCGGGCATCGGCGCCTCGTCGGCGAGGTAGTAACTGCGATCAGGCATACCCAGGCCGGACTGCGACACGATGGGTATGTAGGTATCGGGGTGACCGTCGTCAGGTCCCACTTCGACCGAGATCGGCAACACGATGCCCATCGCCGCCGCGTCGGCCAGCAATCCGCGATACCCGGCCAGGTCGTGCACCGCGTCGATACGCGCCAGCCAGGGGCGGAACGGCAAGATGCCCAATTTCTCGACATGCTCGACATCGAGATAACTCGTGTACGCGGCACCGATGCGACTGGAAGGATCCTTTGTCGCCGCCGTCAGGATCTCACCCACACGCGCGGTATTGATATCCGCCAGCCGCGCGAACTGACCGTAATTGGCTTTCGAGGCGGGAATCGGCGTGGCACGCGCCCATCCACCGCTGGCGTAGGCGTAGAAGTCCTGGCCCGGTGGCACGTTGCGGTCCATGCCAGCCGTGTCGAAGCCGAAGTCGCCGATGGTGGGGCGGGCGACGGCGTCCTGGGCCTGGATACCCATCGAAAGCCCTGCCGCCAACATGCCCACCAGGCATCGTGTCCGGAATCCCGCCATACGTGCACCTCCCCATGCATGAATGCTCGATTGTGGTGGCTATTGTAGGAGCGCGCCTTGCGCGCGACCGGAATGGTGGGAGCACCCGGTATCACCGGTCGCGCGCAGGGCGCGCTCCTACAAACAAAAAGCCCCGCAGATGCGGGGCTTTTTGCTTCACACGAAAGAGGCTTCAGGCCTTCTTGCGCGGAGCCGCCTTCTTGGCGGCGGTCTTGGCGGAGGCCGGCTTGGCAACGACGGCGCCGGTCACGACGTCGACGTGCGGACGGGCGTTGCCATAGCTGGAACGGTAGATCTTGCCGCGACGGGTGCGACGATCGCCCTTGCCCATGGGGAAACTCCTTGATTCGTAATGTTGGAGGAAACGGCCGGCCATCGTATCAGCGGCCGCGTAAAGCGCAAGACCCGTTCAATGAACGTGGGAGCCGCCCTTGCCGCAGCCTTCCAGTTCGTCGGGGCAGTGGTCCGGGTCGAACTGGATGGTCGCATGCCCCACCTTCCAGCGTTCGCTGAGCATAGTCTTCAGGGCGCGCAGCACCCTGCCCTGGTCGGTACCCGGCTTCAGCTCCGCGTGCAGCGTGGCCATGCGGGAGCCGGCCGTGACCTGCCAGACATGGACGTGATGGATGCCGGTGATGCCGGGATCGGCCAGCGCCAGCTCCTTCTCGATCTCGCTGAGATGGAGGCCTTCGGGGGTGCCTTCCAGGAGGATGTGGCCTGAACGACGCAGCAGCGACCAGGCGCTGCGCAGGATCAGCAGCGAAACGAGGATCGAGAGCACGGGGTCGGCCCAGAGCCAGCCCATCCAGCGTACGGCCAGGGCAGCCAGCACGGCGGCCACGGAGCCCAGCAGGTCGCCCAGCACATGCAGGCTCGCGCCGGCGATATTGACGTCGTCCGGATCGTGGCCGTGCAGCAGGCGCAGCACGAAAACATTCGCCAGCAGGCCGACGAGGGCCACGATGAACATCACGCCGGAAAGGATCGGCTCGGGCGAGAACAGGCGCTGCACCGCCTCGTAGACGATGAAGGCGACCAGGGCGAACTGGGTGAGCGCGTTGACGAAGCCCGCCAGCACCTCGATACGGCCATAGCCGTAGGTGCGTCGGGAATCGGCCGGCCGGGCGGCGAAACGCGCACCGAGGAAGGCGAGCAGCAGGGCCAGAGCGTCGACCAGCATGTGGCCCGCGTCGGCCAGCAGCGCCAGCGAGCCGGACACGAGGCCGCCCGCGGCCTCGATCACCAGCATCAGCGTGGTGAGGACAAACGCGATGAGCAGCTTGCGCTCGCTGGTGCCCGCAAGGTGGTCGTGATCGTGCCCGTGGGCATGACCAGGGTCGTGATCGTGCGCGCCGTGCGAGTGGCCGGCGTGCGAGTGGTCGTGGTCGTGTGCCATGGTTCGAAGGCTAGGGAATCGGCCAGCGGTTACACAATCACGGGTGGACGCAGGAGGGCCCGTGGATGTGCCCCGCGTGGCCGCTGCGATCCACACGCAGGTTCACGAAGTGCGCCGACGCGACGAGCAGGCCGCCGCAGGTCACCAGCACGCTGTGCAGCAGTGGCGTGTTGCCGTGCAGGAAGGTGACGCCGAGCAGCAGCAGGATCAGGCCCGGTGCCGCCAGTAACAGCGGCAGGCGCCGGCGATGGCGGCGGTAGCCCGAGATCAGGGCCAGCGAGGCGAGCACGCTGGCGAAGGCCACGAACCCGGCCTCGAAGCGATGATCGGCCAGGAAGGACAGGCCCAGGACCGGCAGCAGCGCGATCACGAACGGGAGTACGGCGCAGTGGATCGCGCAGAGAAAGGAGGCCGTGGCGCCCAGCCGGTCGGCGATATGCCACCAGCGGCGCGGGACTTCGGGATCGACGGGGGACTCGGTCATGACATGCATAGCGTGACTAGTTGCACGGGTGTAGGCAAGTGATGGTACTTTATAATATTGTGAACATGAATATGGAGCTACACCCCCGATGCGCAGAATCTTTCTCGCCCTGACCCTTGCCGCCACCATCGGACCGGTGGCCCCGGCCATGGCCGACGATGCGACCCAGGACGCCACGGCGCCGACCGGCACTGCCAAGGAATCCCAGGGCAAATCCCGCAAGAACGCCAACAAGCTCGACGCCATCGTCGTCAACGCCGTTCCCCTGGGCCAGAGCGCCGACCAGATCGTCGCCCCCGTAGCCGTGCTGGCAGGTTCCGCCCTGGACGACGCCAAGGGCGTCTCCCTGGGCGAAACCGTCTCGGTCATCCCCGGCGTGCAGACCTCCGCCCTCGGCACGGCCGTGGGTCGCCCGGTCATCCGCGGCCTCGACGGTCCGCGCGTGGCGGTGCTGGAGAACGGCCTGTCCTCGCAGGACGTGTCCAACGTCAGCCAGGATCACGCCGTCACCCTTGAGCCTTTCCTGGCCGACCAGATCGAGGTCCTAAAGGGCCCCGCCACCCTGCTCTACGGTTCGGGCGCCATCGGCGGCGTGGTCAACGTCGTCGACGGCCGTGTGCCGGAGAAGGCGCCGGAGAACGGCTTCGCCGGCCGCGCCGAGGTCCGTCACGACTCCGTGTCCGACGGCAAGACCGGCCTGTTCCGCATGGACGCCGGCAACGACCAGTTCGCCCTGCACGTCGACGGCATGCACCGCGACAACGACGACTACGACATCCCCGGCGGCACGCTGAAGAACAGCGCCGTGAAGACCACCTCGGGCTCCGTCGGCGCCTCGGTGCTGGGCTCGTGGGGCTATGTGGGCCTGTCGATCTCGCGCTTCATGGATCTGTACGGCAGCCCCGCCGAACCGGGCAACCCGGAAGAAGGCGAGGATCCGGTCCACATCAAGATGGCCCAGACCAACTACAACCTGAAGGGCGGCCTCGTGCAGCCGTTCGAGGGCATCAGCAAGATCGAGTTCAACCTCGGCCACGGCGCCTACCAGCACGTGGAGTACGAAGGCAGCACGCCGGGCACCACGTTCTCGACGGACAGCAACCAGGGCCGCCTCGTCGTCACCCACGATCCGATCGCCGGCTGGGAAGGCGCCTTCGGCGTGCAGACGCAGCACCGCAAGTTCTCGGCCGTGGGCGAGGAAACCTTCGTGCCCGCCACCACCACCAAGGGCGTGGGCGTGTTCCTCACCGAGCAGCGCGAGTTCGGCCCGGTGAAGGTGGACTTCGGCCTGCGCCACGACAAGCAGAGTGTCGATGCCGACGGTCATCCCAAGCGCGACTACAACCCGAACAGCTTCTCGGCCGGCGTCGCCTGGCGCTTCGCCGAACGCTGGCACCTGTCGTTGAACCTCGACCACGCCGAGCGCGCGCCGTCGGAAGAGGAACTGTTCGCCCACGGTCCGCACGAAGCGTCCAACACCTACGAGATCGGCGGCGACCTGCAGAAGGAAAAGTCGAACCAGGCGGAACTGGGCCTGCATTTCCACGGCGACATCGTGGAGGGCAAGGTCGCGGTGTACTACAACAAATACAAGAACTTCATCTACCTGGCCGACACCGGCGAAGTGGAAGACAACCTGCCGGTGCGCATCTGGTCGCAGAACGACGCGACCTTCCGCGGCGCGGAAGCCGAAGCCACCTTCCATCTCGCCAAGGGCCCGTCGGGCAACTGGGACCTGCGCGTGTTCGGCGACACCGTGCGCGCGACGCTGTCCGACGGTGCGGGCAACGTGCCGCGCATCCCGGCCGGTCGCGTCGGCTCCACGCTCAGCTGGACGCGCGACACCCTGCGCGCCAACGTCGGCGCGGTGCGCTACATGAAACAGGACAAGGTGGCGTCGTTCGAGACCGACACCGCCGGCTACACGCTGGTGAACGCGCACTTCGGCTGGACCTTCGTCAACGACGAGCGCAGCCAGTGGGAAGCCTTCGTCGACGGCAACAACCTCACCAACAAGACGGCCCGTCCCGCCACGTCGCTGTTCAAGGACGTGGCGCCGCTACCGGGCCGCAATGTGTCTGTAGGCGTTCGCGCCTACTTCTGAGTTTCCGACCCGCCTGCCCTCCTCCCTCCCCTGGCGGGTCGGAACACCAAGCGGGGCGTCGCGCAATGCGGCGCCCCGCGCCTTTTTGGGGCACGAGTACGTTGGCGGGGTTATCGCGCGCAAGCGCGCTCCTACACAGGAGCGCGTGGGTTAGCGGCAGTTTTTGCAGATGCCGTGGACTTCGAGGGTCTGTGCCTGGGGGCGGAAGCCCATGGCCTTGGCCTGGGCTTCGATCAGTTCCGCGACGCGCTCGTCGCAGACTTCCTGCGCGCACTGGCACTTGTCGCAGATGAGGAACGGCACCTGGTGCGACTCGGCCGGGTGATGGCACGAGACGAAGGCGTTGATCGACTCCAGCTTATGGATGAAGTCGTTCTCGAGGAGGAAGTCGAGGGCGCGATACACCGTGGGCGGCGCGGCGTTGCCGTGCTTTTCGCGGAGCCGGTCGAGCAAGTCGTAGGCTTTTACGGGCTTGCCGGCGCTGGCCACCAGCTCCAGCACCTCGCGGCGGAGCGGCGTGAGACGAAGACCCCGTTCGTCGGAGGCCTTTTCGACGGCGGCGATGAAATCGCGCGGATCGTCGTGGTGGTGTGCGTGGCGGCGGGCGGCGGAAGTAGTCACATCGATATCCTCGTGTGCGCCATCCTAACATGAGGGCGCATCAACGTTTTTTCGAGCCCGGCAAGGGCGGCGGCCCGGCGGGGCGGCGTGGCAGGAAGGGAACGGCCCAGCCCAAGGGCCCCAGCAGCAAGGAGGCCAGCACGGTGGCCGTGAAACGCCCCTTCCACCAGCCCAGCAGGGCGCCCACCACGATGAACACGACCTGCCAGATGATCATCGCCTCCCAGGGCACGAGGGCCATGAGATTCAGGAAGATCTTAACGGAGGCCGCAGGGTCGTCGGGATCGACGCCTTGCAGGGCCCTGGCGAGCAGCTCATCCATACTGGATTCACCCCTTGTAGGAGCGCGCTTGCGCGCTCCTACAGATCAGATGCGGGCCAGCGCGTCGTCGATGCGACCCAGCGCGCCATCACGGCCGGCGAGGTAGATCGTGTATTCGATCGACGGCGAGACCTGGGTGCCGGTCATCGCCACACGCAACGGCGCGGCGACCTTGCCCATACCCAGTTCCAACGCAGCGGCGACACGTTCGACGGCACCGTGCACGGCTTCCGGCGTCCACTCCGGCAGCGCGGCAAGTTCGGCTTTCGCTTTCTCCAGCGCGGCAGGCGCGCTTTCGGTGCGCAGGTGCTTCTCGATCGCCTTGTCGTCCCACTCCACGATCGGGCCGTACCAGATCTTCGCGCGCTCAGCCATGTCCTTGAAGTTTTGCACGCGGTCGCGCAGCGCCACCACGACATCGGCCGGTGCCGGGCCCGAAGCGGCATCGATGCCGATCTTCGCCAGATGCCAGGCCAGCTCGGGACCGAGCGATGCCGGGTCGTCCGTCTTCAGGTAATGCTGGTTGAGCCAGGAGAGCTTGTTCACGTCGAAGCGCGACGCCGCCTTGTTCACGTCGGCGACATCGAACAGCGTCGTCATGTCGTCCACCGAGAAGATTTCCTGGTCGCCATGGGACCAGCCCAGGCGAACGAGATAGTTCAGCAGCGCGTGCGGCAGGAAGCCGTCGTCGCGGTACTGCATGACGCTGACCGCGCCATGGCGCTTGGAGAGCTTCTGGCCGTCCGGACCGAGAATCATCGGCAGGTGCGCGAACTCCGGAACCGGCGCGCCGAGCGCCTTGTAGATGTTGATCTGGCGTGGCGTGTTGTTGACGTGGTCGTCGCCACGGATCACCTCGGTGACGCCCATGTCGATGTCGTCGACCACCACCGCGAAGTTGTAGGTCGGGAAACCGTCGGAACGGAAGATCACGAGGTCGTCCAGCTCCTCGTTCGACCACTCGATACGACCCTTCACCTTGTCGTCGAACACGACACTGCCCGACGACGGGTTCTTGAAGCGGATGACCCGATTGGGATCGTCGCGATACGGCTCGTTGCGGTCGCGGTAGTAGCCGTTGTAGCGCGGCTTCACGCCCTCGGCCATCGCCTTGTTGCGCATGGCCTCGATCTCGTCCTTGGTCTCGTAGGCATAATACGCCTTGCCCTCACGCAGCAGCTGCTCGGCCACCTCGCGGTAACGATCCATGCGCAGGGTCTGGTAGTACGGACCCTCGTCGTGGCCCAGGCCCAGCCAGGACATGCCGTCGAGGATGGCCTGCACGGCCTCCTGGGTGGAGCGTTCGCGGTCCGTGTCCTCGATGCGCAGGATGAACTCGCCGCCACGGCGACGGGCTTCCAGCCAGCAGTACAGCGCCGTGCGGGCGCCGCCGATGTGCAGGTAGCCGGTGGGACTGGGGGCGAAACGGGTGCGGACGGTCATGGGCGGGTCATCGGGTAAGCGGTCGGGCATTTTAGCGCAAGGATCCCAGGCCGCGCCCGTGGAGGCGCCGCCCGTGCCGCCATGTAGGCACCGGCCTACCTTCACTACAGGGAAATCCGTCACCAGCCGCCGGTATCGCCTGATAGGCGTGCAGGGGAAAAGCGACGACCCTTCTCATCCCTCCCATCCCTCACAGGCAGGAAGCCTACGATGATGAAACTCCCCCTCACCGCCGCGATCGCGGCCGCGATCTTCGCGATGGGCGCTTCGGCGACCCCGGCGCCAGGCGGCTCCCCCCAACCGGTCGATACCGCTGAAGCCATCGACATCGGCGCAAGCGTACTCAAGGTGCGATACGCCCCCTTGTCGCGACTGGCAGACATCCTGACGTCTACGGACGGCGATCCCTCTCGCTGGTCTCCCGTGGGTGATGAGAAGAACACGGTCTCCGCTGACGATTCGATGGTGGCATGGATATCGGCAGCGGCCCTGGCGACAGACAGCGCAAGAGCCGCCGCAGAGAAGCTCGTGCGCGATGGCGTCAACGTCCTCGTCACACAAAGGCAGGACGGATCGAACCATGAGGCCAAGACCTTCGGCATCCAGGTACCCGGCACGGCCGTGATGTACCAGGCACGCGCGGATGGATCACTGGATGTCCATTCGTCCAATGCCGCCAAGGGTGCCGACCGTGCCACCTGGCAGGCCCTTACCGAGCATGCGGCACAGACGCGGGAGTCCACCTCTGCCCAGCGAGTGACCGCCGAAGCCGAAGACAGGCCAACAGGGCCGTTCAAGCGATATCACACATGGGTGATTTCTCCGGCCAATACGGGAGCGGCCGTGGGCATGGATATCACCGTGGCCCGTGACACGTCAGGCAATAACGACCGGAAGGTCGTGACTGTCAAGGCACATGCCCGCGCCATTCCGTTCCGAAACGGACTGACCCCGTCTGGCTGGCCCCAGACGGGCATCGACAAGGAGTTTCCGTTCACCAATCACGGCATGAATAAACTCTTGTACACCGTGGACAACTACAAGCTGATAACGACCTTGTCGTGGCCGGCCGGGCAGAAGCCCAACGTCTCCGCCGCGCACCAGTATCCGCAGTCCACCTCGGCCACGGATATCACCTTCACGAACACCCAGGAGAAGACGACATCGTTCAGTTGGGGCATCAGCGGCGAGGTGGGAGGGAAAGTCAGTGCCAAGGGTATCGAACCTTACGGCAAACTGAAGACAACCGTGGGCGGCGGGAACAAATCGACAACGACCAACGAAATGTCGATGACCGTGAAGGACTACAGCACGGCCTTGTCCCTGCGCGACGACTCCAATTCGAAAAGGGTCACGTGGACATTCGACATCTCGCGCGCCATCAAGGGCGACGTCAAATATTTCAATGCACCCGAAAAATATCCCGGATACGTCGAGGTCACGAAATTGACACCGATGATGCGGGCAGCAGACCTTCAGGGGTACTCGGAATGGATCCTTGACGGAAGCTACGAAGGGTCGTTGACTATCGCTTCCATCGCGGAAATCTACGACACCGTGTGGAAGAACACGACAAACACCAATGACACCCACATGGACTGGCCACAGAAGGCATACGCACATCTGGCCAAGCCGGATCCTCAGTTTCCCGACACACACCAGCCCGTGACGCGCATTACCATCGATCTCGGCGTGCCACAGCTAGCCCGTTACCCCGTTGTGCTCATCCAGAGCATGTCACCCAACAGCACATGTCTTACCCAGAGCGGTGCCGGCACGGAAGACATCAAGCTCGCCCCCTGCGTCGCTACGGAGCAGAACCTCTCTCAGCAGTGGGAGTTCGATGAACTCGATCGTTATGTGAACCGCGGCAGCAGAATGTGCCTCGCCGCGGTAGGTGGAAAGGCCGTGGCACAAATTTGCTCGACCAGCCAAGCACAGAAATGGGTATGGCGGGCTGATCGAATCCACCAGGTGAACAACTTGCAGCATCGACTCTTCGTCGAGCTAGGGATCGTGCGGTCAGGCTTCATCCAAGGCGTGCATCAGGACCTTCCCGTGAACACCAGTCATGAGCTTCTGCCCCCTTGGAACAATTATCTGCTGGCGCCGTTCAAGGGCGACTTCATCCCCGGATTCGCCCTACCGACCGACGTTCCCGAATCGTATCTCGGTTATCGGCAGATCGGCACTGACGAACGCTGGAAGACCATTCCCATGGTCAACGGACTTTACTGAACTCCTATCAGGCAGGATGCCATCATATGAAAAAGACCTTACTCAGTATCGCTTTGGGCATGTTGATTGCTCCGTTCGGCGCGACCGCGGTCGCGACGGATATCCCGGCAACGCATCGACCATCCGTCGGCACGTCCGACATCCGGTTCGTACATCTTTCCGAACTACCCGAACTGCTTTCGGGGCAGGCAAAAAGCACCCAAGAAAACTCTTCGTCCTCAACGACAAACCAACGATCCAGCAAGACGAGTTCGGCCGGTCCGGACCCGCTGATCGCCTGGATGCCCTCTACCGCACTATCCAGTGAAGAAGCCCGTATTGCTGCAGCGGAGCTCGTGCGGAGTGGCGTAGGCATCCTTGTGTCCGTCACACACGGCGCGCCTCGATATGACACGAAGACCTTCGGCATCGAGGCAGCAGGGCAGACCGTGCTCTATCAGCAACTGGCCGACGGCAAACTGGATGTATATAGCTCGGACGCCGGCCCGAATAGCCAACCCGAGGACTGGCTTGCGATGGTGACCCACACGAGGCGTGCAATGGCCGATGCGGCGGCCCACGTCGCATCCACCGCCTCGAGCGATGACCTTCTCCCGGGCCCGTATAAGGAATACTCGCTCTCCGCTGGTGGAACCGCCGACAAGCCATCTTTCGTGAAGTTGCTAGTACGCATCGATCGCGATTCCGGACTCAATCGCGACAATAAGATCATTACCGTACAGACCCAAAGCCAGGCCAAGCCTTACCGGAATGGTGTCTCAGACTGTGGCTTCCCACACGACTCTGGCGAGTGCGCTTTCCGTAGCAACGGAGAAGGTGTCATCCTGCAAGCGCCGTCGTCGTATCGTCTCAAAACGATGTTGACCTGGCCGACACTCCAGGATCCCGGCGTGGTCAAGATCGACCACTATCCGACAGCCACCGCACAGACCGATGTCAACCTGACCCACACGAGCACGTACACCACTTCTTTCGACTGGGGCATTTCGAGAGAAACCGCCGGTGAACTGGGCAACGTCAGCGGCCCAGGCGGATTGACGGATGCGCTCGGCAAAGGCACTGCAAGCGTGGGTTTCAACATTGGCGGCGGTTGGACCAAGACCAAGCGTGACTCCGTCAAGATGACGGTGAAGGATTATTCGATCCAGACGCATGAGCAGAAAGTGAGTCTTCCCATCGGACAGATAGGCGCGATACACGAGACTCGGTTCACAATTACACCGCAGGTGGTGCATCACGACTACTTCTGGAAAAGCGACGGCCGTGTTTCGACACAGAGAATGACGCCAATGATGTCGTCGGCTTCGCTCGAATCGCTCACTCGCTGGAAGGTTCGCGGCGATTACGAAGGGGGAATAACACTTTCGGCAACGACCGATATCCACGATCTCGTGTGGGGAGGCGCAAATTCGAAGCAGGGCCCGGTCTACGTCCATGATCGACCGCTGTCCAAGAATGGAGGAAATGCTCCGGGCGACGACCCGTACTTCCCTGATCACTACCAGGCAATCGTCACGTTAAAGATTGATCTCAGCTCCCCTTATCTCACGCGTTCGCCGACGGTCATGATCCAGTCAAGGGCTGAAGACAATACATGTCTTACGGCGGTCAATGCCGCGGTGACCGCGACGCGCTGTAACAAGAGCGAAGGCAACCGAGCGCAACAGTGGAACATCGACGCTCTCGGGCGATATGTGAACAGGTCGAACGGCAAGTGCCTCACACCCGTTAACGGGGCAATGGTGACCTCCGATTGCTCGATGCAGCTCTCTCAAAGGTGGGAGTGGCGCCATGACCGTATCCATTCTATCCAGGAGGACGGAATGAAGAGGCTCACCCTCTCCAAGGGCGCGGTGCAGCTCTCCTCCTATCTTGATGGCATCTACCTCGACCCGCTGCCGACCAACCCGGTCCACGCCGCATTGATGCCGTGGAGTTCGTATCCCGCGAAACCCAAGGTGGGCGACATGGTGCCCGGCTTCGGGCGTTCGGTGCCCCTACCCCAGCGCTATCTCGATTTCCGCGCAGTAAGCGCAGAGGAACGCTGGAACACCATCCCCTTCGTCGCTGGCCTCCAGTGACCTGACGGCGAAGGCGGGATACCCGCCTTCGCCCTTTTCGTGCCACGCCGTCACACCACGGTCATATCCCCATAACCACCCGGACACGCCCCCGCGCGAGCATGCGTCAAGCCAGGGCCAGAAGGGGCACCGCCATGCGAGTCGGCATCGTCACCGAGACCTATGCACCGGACGTCAACGGGGTCTCCCTTACCGTCCAGGCGCTTGCCCGCGGACTCGTCCGCAAGGGCCATGACGTCGATCTCATTCGCCCCGTCCACCCGAACACGCCCCCGCTCGCCGAAGCCGGCATGGACGTGCTCGCCGTCGAGGGTGCCACAGTCCCGCGCTATGCCGGCCTGCGCTTCGGCTTCCCTTCCCGCTTCCGCATCGAACGCCGCTGGCGCCTTGACCGCCCGGACGCGATCTACGTGGCAACCGAAGGTCCGCTAGGCTGGAGCGCCGTCAGCGCCGCCCGCCGCCTCGGCATTCCGGTGGCTACCGGCTTCCATACTCGCTTCGATTTCTACGTGGGCCACTACGGCTTCGGCGCCCTCACGCCGCTGGTGCGCCGCTACCTGGCCCGCTTCCATCGTCGTGCCCAGGTCACCCTGGTGCCGACCGGCCAGCTCGCCAGCGAACTCAACGACCTTGGCGTCCACGACGTGCGCGTGCTTCGTCGCGCGGTGGACACCCTGCGCTTCCAGCCCGACCGTCGCGACGACGACCTTCGGCAATCCTGGGGCGCCGACACGAATACGCCGGTCGTACTCAGCGTGGGCCGCGTGGCGCCGGAGAAGAACCTGCACGTGGTGATCGAGGCCTACCGTGCCCTCGCCCGCCGCGTACCCCACGCCCGCTGCGTAATCGTCGGCGACGGTCCGGAACGCGCGGCCCTCGAAGCCGCCCATCCCGACGTCATCTTCGCCGGCACGCGCCGTGGTGACGAGTTGGCCGCCTACTACGCCAGCGCGGACCTGTTCGTGTTCCCGAGCCTCACCGAAACCTTCGGCAACGTGGTGCTGGAAGCCATGGCCTCCGGCATCCCGGTCGTCGCCTACGCCGAGGCCGCAGCCCGGGAATTCATCCGCAACGGCCAGAACGGCATCCGCGTGGCACCGGGCAACGAGGCCGGGCTCGTCGAACGCGCAGCCATGCTCGGTGCCGACGCCACAGCTCGCCAAGCCATGGGACGCGCCGCGCGCGCCTCGGTGGCGGGCCTTTCGCCCGACTCCGTCATCACCGAATTCGAATCCATCATGCAGTCACTGGCCGGGGAGAACGTCCATGAGCGCACCGCCGTCGCGGCGTAACCTCGATTCACGCATGTGCGTGGCCGCCAACCGCTGGGGCGCGCGACGCGCCATCGGCGTTTTCTTTGGCATCGTCAGCCGACTCGGCGATGGCGTCTTCTGGTATGCGCTGATGACCGTCATCGCGCTGGTCGGCGGCTGGCACGGCGTGGCCGTGGCGGCGCAGATGGCCGTCACCGGCCTGACCGCCCTGATGCTCTATCGCGTGCTGAAGCGCTGGACCAAGCGCCCCCGCCCCTTCCGCGCCTGCCCGGGTGTGATCGCCCATGTGCCGCCGCTGGACGAGTTCAGCTTCCCTTCCGGCCACACTCTGCAGGCGGTGGCGTTCACCGTCGTGGCCGTGGCCCATTACCCGGTGCTCGGCCCCTTCCTGATCGGCTTCGCGGCGCTTATCGGCGCGTCACGCGTGGTCCTCGGCTTGCACTATCCAAGCGATGTCGCGGCGGCCACGCTCATCGGCGGTTCGCTGGGCACGCTTTCGCTGTGGGTGGAGCGCGTGCTGCTCTGAGCCACTGCACGATCCGTCGGCACCAACACCGACGGCAGGACACAACGCGGATCCATGCGCAGCAACTGGTAGGCGACACCACCCACGCCTGCCATCAGGCCGGGCGACAAGGTTTCGCCCACCGTGCCGCAGTAAGGGCCATGCGTTTCCAGGCTCTGGATGATCGCCGCCTCCAGCGTCTCGCGTGACAGGTCCGCGGGCGCCCACCCCTCCTTCAGGGCGTGATCGAACAACTCCCACGTACCGAGATCGCCGTGGCACAGGCCGTGGTGATTCACGCCCATGCCCTTGCGCCACAGCGTTTCCGTCGCGCGGCGCAGCATGCCTTGCCGGGGACCCTGGGAGAAACCCAGGTCCACCCACGCCAGGCCGATACCTGTCGCACCGTGGCACCAGGCCACCGAAAACTTATCGACGCCGACACCGCGCAGATCGCGCCAGTTGCCTTCCGCGTCGTCGAACAAGGCATCTTCGAAAGCGAAGGCCGCGTCCGCCATCGTCTGATAGCGCACGTGCCCCGTCACCGCCGCCAGCTTGTGCAGCGCCCAGCCGATACCCGTCACGCCATGCCCGAAGCCGCCGAGACCATGAGCCCAGCGCTCGTGTGGCCAGCATGCCTTGCCATCGCCGACCTTGGCGCGATCGCAAAGGCGGTCGCCGATGCCGCGCGCGACATCCAGCCAGGTGGCTTCACCGCTCGCACGGTAGAGGTGCAACAGCGGTACGATGCCGCCCGCCGCTCCCGTCAGCAGGTCATCAATGTCGTCGGCCTCGACCGCTTCCGGCATCAACGCCGCCAGCTCGCCAGCTCGCTCGATACCTTCACCGTGCGTCGCACCCAGTGCGTCCAGCGAAAGCCACGTCCATATCTGTGAGCCGAGTCCGATGTAACCGCCCGGCGGTGTCGGCCGCGGTCGCGTCACACGTGCACGACGCACGAACAGCTCGGTCTGCGTCATGCGCATCGAGCGGACGATGGCGTCACGCAACGACGCGATGCCGTCGACGGCGTCGGCCCGCCCCGCCTCCATTTCGACGGCATAGCCTGCCGTCAGAAGCGCCAGCCCGGAAAGACCGCCATACAGATCCTGCGCCAGCGGCTGGACGCTGCGCCCATTCGGGCCCAGCACCGAGGCGATCCATGTCGCGCTGGCGTCGTCGGCGCGTATCGCGCGCGATATCAGCGAGCGCATGACGGACCCGGCAAGCGAACGCCGCCGTGTATCCAGGTCATCGCGGCGAGGTTCGGTTACCCATAGCGACCGCTCGGCCGACGTCCAGGCGTCCGACGCATACGCGCTGGAGAGCGCGCCATGGATCACCCGGCGCTCCAGACCAAGGTCCGCCTTGCGCCAGTGGGCAAGTGCCTCGTCGGCGAGTTGTTTCGGTTCCAGCCAGTGCGTTCCGCGTGGGCCATCGAGGCGCCCCTGCGAAACCGTCGTGGAAAAATAGGGAATATCGCCATCCAGCAGGTCGGCGATCTCTCCCGCGATCACGGTGTCGTCATCCGGCGAGAGTGCGCGAGTCTCCCCGGACTTGTGCAACAACGACGCGGCGTGGGTGATCGCCGTCTCGGGATCGTGCAACGACACGGGGTGCCACAACATGCGGGCCAGCTCCGCGTACGTCTCCGTGGCGCGCAGTACCACGCGCACCAGGCAACGATCGAACGCCCGCAACCGGGGTGCCAATCCACCGCGTGCATCGAGTGTACGCAATGCGTCCGTCAGCGTGTCGAAGCCGGCGAGGACATCCGCCCAGTAGCGAGAAAGCTCGGGATGTTCGCTCGGGTGATTGCGCGCACGCTCGACCTCCACCGCGACGCTGCCCAGGCGGGCGCGATCCGTGCCGCCGTCGACGATGGTGGATATGGTCACCTTCGGCTGTTCGCCGGGCAACGCACCGATACCCGAGGTATCCACGCCACGCCAGCCCAGGCCACCGCCCCGCCCCGGCAACATGCCCATGGCGAGCACGGTGCCATCGATCATCGCCCCGGCACGATCCTGCGCACCGCCCATGCCCGACGGCTTCGCTTCGACACGCGGCGTGAACAGCGTCTCGCAATCGATGACGAAGGGATGCGGTCCATGCGCGATGAGGTTTTCGGCATGCAGATCGGTACCGCCGAGCAACCGCATCAGGGCGAGCCACTCACCGGTGCCGCGGTAGAACGCGGCCAGTTCGTCGGGACTCGACGCATAGCGGTGCTCGACAAACGTCGTCCATCCATAGCCATCGCGCTCGATCGCCTCGGGCACGCGCATGGACGTATCGACACCCAGTTCCTGGATGAAGCGCCGCAGTTCGACATCGATGGCGACAGAACGTGGCTTGTAGACCACGCGTGCCTGCTCACAGCGGAGTAAGGCCACCGTCTGTCCACCGGCATGACTATCGCCTGCCCCCAGTTCCAGCCCGGTCAGTTCGCCAAGCGGCGTGCCGACAAGCGCCTGCAACGCATCCCGATCGGCGGCAAACCGCTGGGCAAGTTCCAGCCCGCGGACGAAGCGCGCATCAACGAGGGTACGGACACGCTCCGCCATCGTCGGGTAATGCTCGTCCAGGCTACGCCAGTAAGCCGGCGTCGAGGACAAGGCGATGAATTCGTGCCAGCGCGCCACGCTGTCGGGCGCCACCAGCAAGCCGTCTTCGACGGCCGCATGCAACTCCAGCAAAAGCACGCGGCAAAGTCGCCCGTGCAAGCTGGCCACCGCGGTGTCGTGCACGCTGCGATGGATGACCTGCTGCTCGTTGGCGGAAAGGTCCTGTACTTCGGCGAGCTGGGCTACCAAGTGGGCCGACGCATCGGCGACCAGGCAGCCCAGCGATTCGCTGAAATCGGCGTCCATGCCCGACGTCATGTCAGCGCGATCAGGCGCACTGGATGATGCGCGTCGTCTTGATCGAGCCGGTACAGGTGGCGCAATCGGTGACGGCGATGTCCGTGCCGCCCACGATATCCGCCTCGGCGAAGGCATTGGCGAACAGGTCGCCCGCCGGGTTGCCGTTGCCGGCCTGCTTGCGCCACTCGGCGGCGCGGCTGACGGACTTCGACGAATAGCCCATTTCATTGCTCATCCGAACACTCCCTTTGCACAGTTTCGTTGATGGAAAAACTGAACTTCCGTGGCGGTGCTGACAGAACGGCATGGCGAAGGGGCACACGATGCATCGACCATCGTTCCGACAACCCTCCCGATTCTTTTCATGTGAACACCAGGTTCACAAGAGGCCCTGCGCTATCGGCCACGCACGCATGTCGTTTCGAAGGAAACTTTTTTCAGCTGTCGTCGACGATTACACCGTTACGCACATATGCCAAAAAGTTATATGCGTAATCGGCAATTGGCGCCGAAGGCCTTTACATGATGCTCATGCACCGCACTGGATATGACGCGTGCGGGTATCGATGGATCCCGTACACATCAGGCAGTCGGTCACGACGATGTCGGTGCCACCGACGATATCGGCCTCGGCGAACTCGGAGGCGAACAGCGCTCCCGCCGGGCTTTCGGCAGAGGCATTCGAGCGCCAGAACGCAGCGCGAGCGGAAGACTGCGAAGCACGCATGGATTCAACGATCATCTGGATACTCCCCATTGCACAGTTTCATGGATGAAAGGACTGCGCCGGCGGAGCGGATGTCACATGCGTTGGAAAAGGCCACCCCTGCCTGGCCGAAGGATTTTTCGGCATCCGGGGAACGGCGGTGACGCGGATTCGGCAAGGGGTAACACCACCCTTGCACGTCGTCACGAACCTGTAGGAGCGCGCTTGCGCGCGATGGGTGCTTGCGGCAACTCCCATCGCGCGCAAGCACGCTCCTACAACAGCAGGGATCAGGCGGCGGCGCGCGGGGCCTTTTCGAGGATGCCGAGCATCGCACCGAGCTTCTCGCGCATCTCGCGACGGTCGACGATCACGTCGACCGCGCCGTGGTCCACGAGGAACTCCGAGCGCTGGAAGCCTTCCGGCAGCGTCTCGCGCACGGTCTGCTCGATGACGCGCGGACCGGCGAAGCCGATCAGGGCCTTCGGCTCGGCCACATTGAGGTCACCCAGCATGCCCAGGCTGGCGGACACGCCACCCGTGGTCGGATGGGTGAGCACCGAGATGTACGGAACGCCGGCGTCGCGCATGCGAGCGAGCGCGGCGGAGGTCTTCGCCATCTGCATGAGGGAGAACAGGCCTTCCTGCATGCGGGCACCGCCGGTGGCGGAATAACAGACCAGCGCGGACTTCTCGGCCAGGGCCTTCTCGGCGGCGCGGGTGAACTTCTCACCCACCACCGAACCCATCGAGCCGCCCATGAAGGAGAACTCGAAGGCCACGGCCACCAGCGGACGCTCCAGCAGCGTGCCGGACATCGCGATCAGCGCGTCCTTCTCGCCCGTGGACTTCTGCGCCGCGGCGACGCGATCCTTGTACTTCTTCTGGTCCTTGAACTTGAGCGCGTCGACGGCTTCCAGCTTCGGCCACAGTTCGGTCGTGGAACCGGCGTCGAAGAAGGCGTTCAGGCGCGCACGCGCGGAGATCGCGTGGTGGTGGCCGCACTTGGGGCAGACCATGAGCGACTTCTCGAGCTCCGGCTTGTACAGCACGGTGCCACAGCCGGCGCACTTCTCCCACACACCCTCGGGCACCTTGCCCTTGCCGCCGGCCGCGCTCGGTGCGCGGGTCTTCGGCGTCATGATCTTTTGCAGCCAGTTCATCGTGTCTCTCCGAGTATCTGTACTAACGCGCCAACCGCTCAGCGCGCGTCGAGCGCGGCGCGGATTGGGGCGAGGAATTCCCTTGCCCTGCCGACGGCCTTGTCGGCCGAGGTCGCGTCCTTGAGACGATCGACCAGGGCGCTGCCAATGACCACGGCATCGGCGAATTCGCCGATGGCTTTCGCCGACGCCGCATCGCGAACACCGAAGCCGACGGCGACAGGCGCCTTCGACCGGGCACGGATGCTGGCCACCCGCTCCGCGATATCCCCGGTGCTGAGCTGGGCGGCACCGGTGATGCCATTGAACGACACATAGTACAGGAAGCCGGCGGCGGCCTCGCAGAGCTTGCCCAGGCGGCGCTCAGCCGTGGTCGGCGAGGCCAGCAGGATCTGGTCGAGACCGGCATCCTTCAGCGGGGCCAGGACGTGCGATTCCTCCAGCGGGCAATCCACCATCAGGACGCCATCGACGCCAGCTTCGGCCGCATCTTCGGCGAACGACGCGTAACCATACATTTCGACGGGATTGAGATAGCCCATCAGCACGATGGGTGTCTCGTTATCCGTCTCACGAAAGGCTGCGATCCAGGCGAGGACGTTGCCGAGCCCCACGCCCCTGGCGATGGCGCGTTCGGACGAATGCTGGATGACCGGACCATCAGCCATGGGGTCCGAGAACGGTACGCCCACCTCGATCAGGTCCACGCCGCTGGCCACCAGGCCATGCAACAGGGATACCACGTGTTCGTGCGACGGATCGCCCGCGGTGACAAAGGTGACCAGGCCGGTGCGACCGGCCTCCTTGAGTGCCGCGAAACGGCGTTCGATGCGGCTCATCAGAGTTCGATTCCTTCGCGGGCGGCGATGGTGTGCACGTCCTTGTCGCCACGACCGGACAGATTGGCGAGGACGATGGCATCCTTCGGCAGTTCGCGGGCCAGCTTCATCGCCTGGGCGATGGCGTGGCTGGATTCCAGCGCGGGAAGGATGCCTTCCGTGCGCGCCAGTAGGTGGAAGGCTTCCAGCGCTTCGTCGTCAGTGACGCCGACGTACTCCGCGCGACCGGCGTCCTTCAGGAAGGCATGCTCGGGGCCCACGCCCGGGTAGTCCAGGCCGGCCGACACCGAATGCGTCTCGATGATCTGACCGTTGGCGTCCGACAGCACGTAGGTACGGTTGCCGTGCAGCACGCCCGGCTTGCCGGCGGCCAGCGACGCGGCGTGGCGACCGGTCTCGATACCATCGCCCGCCGCCTCGGCGCCGACGATGCGGACATCGCGGTCGTTGAGGAAGGCATGGAACAGGCCGATGGCATTGGAGCCGCCACCCACGCAGGCCGTGATGACATCCGGCAGGCGGCCGAACTGCTCAAGCACCTGTGCGCGGGCCTCGCGACCCACGATGGCGTTGAAGTCGCGCACCATCTGCGGATACGGATGCGGACCGGCGACGGTGCCGATGATGTAGAAGGTGTCCGCGACGTTGGTGACCCAGTCGCGCATCGCCTCGTTCAGGGCGTCCTTGAGCGTCTTCGAGCCGGAGGTGACCGGTACCACTTCGGCGCCCAGCAGGCGCATGCGGTAGACGTTGATCTTCTGGCGCTCGATATCGGTGGCGCCCATGTAGACCACGCATTTCAGGCCGAGGCGCGCAGCGACCGTGGCGCTGGCCACGCCATGCTGGCCCGCACCGGTCTCGGCGATGATGCGCGGCTTGCCCATGTGCCGTGCGACCAGCGCCTGGCCCACGGTGTTGTTGATCTTGTGCGCGCCCGTGTGGTTCAGGTCTTCGCGCTTGAGCACGATGCGCGCGCCGCCCACATGCTTCGACAGGCGCTCGGCGTGGTACACGGGACTCGGACGGCCCACGTAGTACTTCAGGTCACGGTCCAGCTCGGCGATGAAGGCAGGATCGTTGCGCAGCTTCTCGTAGGCGGCGGTGAGTTCGGCGAGCGGCTCCATGAGCGTCTCGGCCACATAGATGCCGCCGAAGTCGCCGAAGCGCCCATGGGCGTCGGGATAGGCGTGGAAATCCGCGATCTCGGTCATTGCCTTTGGTCTACCTTCTGGTTGCCGCGTCAGGCGCTGGGGACGGCGCGTACGGCGGAGATGAACCGTTCCATCTTAGCCCCATCCTTGATCCCCGGCGATGCCTCGATACCGCTGGAAACGTCCACGCCCCAGGGCCGGGCGATGCGAATGGCCTCGCCCACGTTCTCCGCAGTGAGCCCTCCGGCGAGGACGAGCGGTTGAGCCAGGTCCTTCGGCATCAGCGACCAGTCGAAACGCTGGCCGCTGCCGCCCAGCTCGCCCAGGCCGTGACCGTCGAGCAGGAGGCCGACAGCGCGTGGATACGCGCGCAGGCGCGGTAGCGCGGACGCCCCCTCCCCCATCGCCACCGCCTTCAGGTAGCGCACGCCGAAGGAGGCGCAGAAGTCGTCGGTCTCCTCGCCGTGGAACTGGAGGAGATCCGGACGCAACACCCGCAGGATCTCGTCGATGTAGGCGCGGTCGTCGTCCATCACCAGCGCCACGGTGGTGACGAAGGGCGGCACGACGTCGCGCAGGGTCGCCGCGGCGACCGGATCGACGAAGCGCTTGCTGCGCCGGGTCATCACGAAGCCCACCGCGTCGGCACCGAGGCGCGCGGCGCGCTGCACGTCGTCGATGCGGGTAAGGCCGCAGCACTTGATCCGGGTCATAGGGTGACTTCCGATGGCAGCCCCCAATGGGCCTCGTACTTCGGACCGAGGAAGGTCAGGCCTTCCGCCGGTGCGGTGGCGCCGGCCACGTCGCGATCGAGGCCTGCGAGCAGTTCGGCCATCCAACCGATGTCCTGCTCGCCACGTCCGATGGGAATGAGCGAGCCGACGATGTTGCGGACCATGTGATGCAAAAACGCGTTGGCTTCAATCTCCACCACCACATGAATGTCGTCACGGAACACGCGAATGGAGCGCACGTTCCGGCGCGCATGTGCCGCCTGGCAGGCGATCGCGCGGAAGGCGGAAAAATCGTGTTCGCCAATCAAGGCCTGCGCTGCTTCGTGCATGCGGTCGGCGTCCAGCGGCTTGCGCTCCCAGGCAACGAAGCGCGCGTCGAGTGCCGGGCGCACGTAACGCGGCAGCAGGCGGTAGCGGTACTGGCGTGCACGCGCGGAAAAGCGCGCGTGGAAATCGTCAGCGACCGGCTGTGCCCAGGTCACCGCAACGGTACGCGGCAGGTTGGAGCACGCCCCGAGCACCCAGCCGCGCATGTCGCGCACGATGTCGGTGTCGAAGTGCACCACCTGGCAGCGACCATGCACACCTGCATCGGTGCGACCCGCGGCCGTCACCTCGATCGGCGTATCCGCGACCTTGGTGAGCGCGTTCTCAAGGGCACCCTGCACGGTCTTCGCGTGACTGAGCCGCTGCCAGCCGAGGAAGTCGGTGCCGTCGTATTCGACGCCAAGTGCGATGCGCATGGGGTTATTCAGTGAATCGGGAAACGGTAAAGGGTACCACTCCCCCCGTAGGAGCGCGCTTGCGCGCGATGGGGGTCACCGCAGCCCCCATCGCGCGCAAGCGCGCTCCTACAAGGAGATCCGGTCAGCCGCCGGAGCCGCCACCGCCGTGGATGCCACCCTTGGTCAGGGCGGCGGGGTCGAGCAGCTTGGCCAGCTCGGCCTTCGACAGGCCGGTGGTCTCCAGGGCGACGTCCAGGATGGGACGCTTTTCCTTGTAGGCCTGCTTGGCCGTCGCCGCGCCCTTCTCGTAGCCGATGACCGGATTCAGGGCCGTGACCAGGATCGGATTCTTGTCGAGCGCCTCGCGCACGTGGTCCTCGTTCACCTTGAACCCGGCGATGGCCTTGTCGGCCAGCAGCACGCACACGTTGGCGAGGATCTCGATCGACTGCAGCACGTTATAGGCGATCACCGGCAGCATGACGTTGAGCTGGAAATTGCCGGATTGGCCGCCGATGGCGATCGTCGCGTCGTTGCCGATCACCTGCGCGGCCACCATCGTCGCCGCCTCCGGAATCACCGGATTGACCTTGCCCGGCATGATGGACGATCCTGGCTGCAACGCCGGCAGCTCGATTTCGCCCAGGCCGGCCAGCGGACCCGAATTCATCCAGCGCAGGTCGTTGGCGATCTTCATGATCGCTACCGCGAGGCCGCGCAATTGGCCGGAAAGCTCCACCGGAGCGTCCTGGGCCGCCATGCCCGAGAAATAGTTGTCCGAGGACTCGAACTTCACGCCGGTGAGCTTGGCGAGCTCGACTGCCACGGCCGGACCGAACTTCGGGTCGGCGTTGATACCGGTGCCGACGGCACTGCCACCCTGCGGCAGGCGACGCATGCGCTTGAGGGTGTCGCCGATGCGCTCTTCGGCGTCGCCGATCTGCGCGGACCAGCCGGACAGCTCCTGGCCAAAGGTGATCGGCATGGCGTCCATGAGATGGGTGCGCCCGGTCTTGACCACCTTCTTCAGCTCCTTGGCGCGGATGTCGATGGTCTTGCGAAGGTGCTTGAGCGCCGGCAGCAGCTTCTCGCTGGTGGCGAGCGTGGCGCTGACCAGGATCGCGGTGGGAATGACGTCGTTGGAACTTTGCCCGGCGTTGACGTGGTCGTTCGGATGCACCTTGGCGCCGGCCGCCTCGGCGAGGTGGGCGATGACCTCGTTGGCATTCATGTTGGAGCTGGTGCCCGAACCCGTCTGGAAGACGTCGATGGGGAAATGCTCGTCGACCTCCCCCGCCGCCACTTTCGCCGCCGCCTCGCGGATCGCCTTGGCGGCGCCCTTGTCGAGATGACCCAGCTTCACATTGGCTTCGGCGGCCGCCGACTTGATGAGACCCAGCGCACGGATGAACTCGCGCGGCATGGTCAGGCCGGAGATGGGGAAGTTGTCCACCGCCCGCTGCGTCTGGGCGCCGTAAAGGGCCTTGGCGGGTACCTTCAACTCGCCCATGCTGTCGCGTTCGGTGCGGAACTTGCTCATCGGGGAACTCCGGTTGGGGGGATTTCCCTAAGGTAAGGCCTGCCCAAGCGCTTTGACAGGAGGCGCCGGAAAAAAGCAAAAAGCCCGCGATCGCTCGCGGGCTTTTTGTTGAAGCGTTGCTTCCGGCCGGATTATTCGGCAGCGGCGGCGGTAGCAGCGGCCTTCTTGGCGGCCTTGGCGGCAGCGGCGGCGGCCACGTCTTCCTTGATGCGGGCGGCCTTGCCTTCCAGACCACGCAGGTAGTACAGCTTCGCGCCGCGAACCTTACCCTTACGCTTGACCTCGACCGAGTCAATGGCGCGGCTGTGGGACTGGAACACGCGCTCGACGCCGGTGCCGTGCGAGATCTTGCGCACGGTAAAGGCGGAGTGCAGACCGCGGCTACGCTTGGCGATGACGATACCTTCGAACGCCTGGACGCGCTCGCGGTTACCTTCCTTCACCTTCACGTTCACGACCACGGTGTCGCCAGGGCCGAAATCCGGCAGCTGGCGGGTGATCTGCTCGGCTTCGAACTGTTGGAGGAGTTTGTTCATGGCGCACCTGTCAATTTGTGTTGCGGCGGTCGTTGCCAGCCGCTCCGTTTGGCCGTGCATATTCACGGCGGAATTCATCCAGCAATGCCCGCGATTCATCATCGAGTGCACGCTGCGTTAGCAAGTCCGGCCGGCGTAGCCAGGTTCGACCTAGCGACTGCTTGCGACGCCAGCGGCGAATCGCCGCGTGGTCACCGGAAAGCAGCACCTCCGGCACGCCGCCCCACGCATCGTGATGCACAGGACGGGTGTAATGCGGGCAATCCAGAAGGCCGTCCGAGAACGAGTCCTGCTGGGCGGATTGCGCGTCGTTCAACGCGCCTTCCTGTAGACGACCCACCGCATCGATGACCACCGCTGCGCCAAGTTCCCCGCCAGACAGCACATAATCGCCGATTGAAAGCTCTTCGTCGACCTCGTGCTCGATCAGGCGTTCGTCCACACCCTCGTAACGTCCGCAGATGAGGGCGATTCGCGGCATGTTTGCCAGCGCTTCCACCCGTTTCTGCGTCAGCCGCGCACCTTGCGGGCTGAGGTAAATCACATGCACCGGCTCCGGTGCCGCTTCACGAATCGCCGCAAGCGCCGCCCGAAGCGGTTCGATCAGCATCACCATGCCCGGTCCACCGCCGAAGGGGCGGCCGTCCACAGTGCGGTAATTGTCGGTGGCAAAGTCACGCGGGTTCCAGGTTTCCACCTGGAGCAGCTCACGCTGCTGCGCCCTTCCCACCACCCCGATCCCGGCCGACTGACGGACGAAATCAGGAAACAGCGAAACCACATCGATACGCATGATCTTCAGTAGCCGCCGCTCAGAACTCGGGATCCCAGTCCACTACGATGCGCCTGGCGTCGAAATCGACCGATTGCACGTAAGGGCCCTGGACGAACGGAACCAATCGCTCCTTTTCGCCGTCCTTCACCACCATGACGTCGTTGGCGCCGGTGGAAAAAAGATGGCTCACCCGACCGAGGTTGACGTTTTCCGTGGTCACCACCTCGAGGTCCTCGAGGTCTGTCCAGTAGAACTCGCCCGGTGCGGGCGGCGGCAGCACGTCGCGCGAGACCGTGATCTCGCAACCGACCAGCGCAGCCGCCTGGTCGCGATCCTCGATGCCCGGCAGGGAGGCGACGATGCCCTTGCCCTGCGCGTGCCCGCGGATTCCGCTCATCTCCCGTTCCATACCCGGCGCGGTGAGCAGCCAGGGCTGGTAACGGAAGATCTGGATGCGGGGCTCGGTCCAGCTTTCGAGCTTGACCTGCCCCTGCACGCCATGGAGCCCGACAATGCGTCCAACGCGGACGCGCTTGACGGACCCTGTCGACATCAAGCAGCCAGCTTGCCGGCTTCCTTCACGAGGGCGCGGACCTTATCGGTCAGCTGCGCACCCTTGGCGACCCAGGCCTGGACCTTGGCGACGTCCAGCTCGAGGCGCTTGTCGGCGCCCGAAGCGACCGGGTTGTAGTAACCGACGCGCTCGATGTTGCGACCGTCGCGCGGGGCGCGCTGGTCGGTCACGACGACGTGATAAAACGGACGGCCCTTGGCGCCACCGCGCGAAAGACGAATCTTAACCATAAGTTACGAGCTCCAGAGTGCCGGATATCGGCAAGGCGCGCGCGAGAAGCGGGCGCGGTAAAGCGGTGAATTTTAGGGCCCCTGACATAGGGCGTCAAGGGGTCGAAACCTTCGGATTGGTGACTTAAGGGTCGGGAGTTAAAAGCAAATCCGCCAGCGGACGCCCCGACTCCCTCACAACCACCCTTCTCCAGCCGAATGGGACCGTCGCGCTCAGCGCGGCGGCATCATCCCGCCCATGCCGCCCATGCCCTTCATGGCGCCACGCATCTGGCGCAGAAGGCCCTTGCTGCCGCCCTTGGACAGCTTGGACATCATCTTTTCCATCTGCATGTACTGCTTGAGCAGACGGTTCACGTCGGCCGGCTGGGTGCCGGAACCACGGGCCACACGGGCCTTGCGCGAGCCGTTCAGGAGATCCGGGTGGCGGCGCTCCTTCTTGGTCATCGAACCGATGATGGCGACCATCTTCTTCAGCTCGCCGTCGTTGACCTTGGACTTCACGCTGTCGGGAATGCTCGACATACCGGGCAGCTTGTCCATGAGACCAGCCAGGCCGCCCATGTTGTTCATCTGCTCGAGCTGGTCACGCATATCGTTGAGATCGAAGCGCTTGCCCTTGATGACCTTTTCGGCCAGCTTCTGGGCTTTTTCCTGGTCGACCTTGCGCTCGACTTCCTCGACCAGCGACAGCACGTCGCCCATGCCGAGGATGCGCTGGGCGACGCGATCCGGATGGAACGGCTCCAGGGCGTCGGACTTCTCGCCGGCGCCGAGGAACTTGATCGGGCGACCGGTGACGTAGCACACCGACAGGGCGGCACCGCCACGGGCGTCGCCGTCGGTCTTGGTCAGCACGACACCGGTGAGCGGCAGCGCGTCGGAGAACGCCTTGGCGACGTTCGCGGCGTCCTGGCCGGTCATCGAGTCGACAACGAACAGGGTTTCGATCGGGTCGATCGCGCCGTGCAGGGCCTTGATCTCCTGCATCATCGCTTCGTCGACGTGCAGGCGGCCGGCGGTATCCACCAGCAGCACGTCGATCACCTCGCGGCGAGCGGCGGCCACGGCGGCCTTGGCGATCTCGACGGGATCCTGCCCGGCTTCGGACGGGAAGAACGACACCTCGACCTGCGAGGCCAGGGTGCGCAGCTGCTCGATGGCGGCGGGACGGTAGACGTCGCAGCTCACCACCATCACACGCTTCTTCTTACGCTCCTTGAGGAAGCGGGTGAGCTTACCGACCGTGGTGGTCTTGCCCGCGCCCTGGAGGCCGGCCATGAGGACGACGGCGGGCGGCTGGGCGGCGAGATTCAGTTCGCTGTTGGCCGCACCCATGACGGCGGTGAGCTCGTCGCTAACGACCTTCACCAGCGCCTGGCCCGGCGACAGGCTCTTCAGGACTTCCTGGCCGACGGCGCGCACCTTCACGCGCTCGACCAGCGCCTTGACCACCGGCAGGGCCACGTCCGCCTCGAGCAGGGCGATACGCACCTCGCGCAGGGTTTCGCGGATGTTTTCCTCGGTCAGCCGACCGCGACCACGCAGGCGGTTGACGGTATCGGAGAGGCGTTGGCTGAGGGATTCAAACATGGCGACCAGGCAATAGGCTGCGAAAACGCCCGATTATAACTGTAGGAGCGCGCTTGCGCGCGATTTGGGGCGGAGCGATGCGTCGGCCGCTGGCGCGGGCTGCGAAGTGGCCGGCGCATCGCTCCGCCGCATCGCGCGCAAGCGCGCTCCTACAGAAACGGCGGCAATGCCACTGTGTCGCATTCACGATATCGGGCCGCTATGCCACACTGCGCGTCCATGACCGTTACCGCCCTCTCGCTGGCCGCCATCGTCCTCTACCTGTCCTCTGCGGGCGTACTCGCGCGGCCACTGGTTACCGGGGCGCAGCCGCTTGCCCGCGCGGGCATGACCCTGGCCGGACTGGCCGCGCTCGCCCACGCCGCCGTACTGCTCAGCACCCATCGCGGCACGCTCGACCTGCACTTCTTCGCCGCGCTCTCCCTGGTGGCCTGGATCGCCTCGGCCCTCACCCTCGTGGTGAACCTGTCGCGACCGGTGGCCGGCCTGGGCATCCTGGTCTTCCCCCTGTCCGCGGCCTTCGTCGCCATCGACAGCTTCCTCGCGCCACGCACGGCGCCGGAGGCAATGACCTGGCAGATCGAACTGCACGTCACCATCGCGGTGTTCGCCTTCGGCATCCTCTCCATCGCCGCGGCGCTGGCGATCCTGCTGGCGATTCAGGAGCGAGCACTGCGGCGTAGTCGCTTCGGCCACTGGCTACGCGCCCTGCCCCCGCTAACCCTCACCGAGGTGCTGCTGTTCCGCCTGATCGGCGTGGGCTTCATCCTGCTCACCCTCACCCTGGTCACCGGCGCCCTGTTCGTGGGCGACCTGTTCGGCCAGCACCTCGTGCACAAGACTGTGCTGTCGATCATCGCCTGGGTGGTCTTTGGCGTGCTGCTCTGGGGCCGCTGGCGTCACGGGTGGCGTGGCATCCGCGCGGTGTACCTGACTCTCGCCGGCATGGGCATCCTGCTGCTGGCGTTCTTCGGGACCAAGCTGGTGCTGGAGCTGATCCTGCATCGGACGCCGTAGCCATCGTGTGGGTCGCGCGCAGGGCGCGCTCCTACATGGCGAGCGAGAGATGTATGTAGGAGCGCGCCTTGCGCGCGACCGCCCTACTCCCGACTGGCGTCGATCGCCTGCGACAGGCGCTCCACGCCGATCACTTCCATCTCGCCTACACGCCCACGCTTCGGCGCATTGGCGGCCGGGACCACCGCGCGACGAAAACCGTGCGTCGCCGCCTCCTTCAGGCGCTCCTCGCCGTTGGGCACGGGACGGATCTCGCCAGACAGGCCGACCTCGCCGAAGGCGATGGTCTTCTCCGGTAGCGGACGGTAACGCAGACTCGACAGCACCGCCATCAGCACCGGCACGTCCGACGCGGTCTCCTGCACGCGAATGCCGCCCACGACGTTGACGAAGACGTCCTGATCGTACGCGGCGACGCCGCCATGGCGATGCAACACCGCCAGCAGCATCGCAAGGCGATTCTGTTCGAGACCCAGCACCACGCGGCGCGGGTTGCCCAGCGACGACTGATCGACCAGCGCCTGCACCTCGACAAGCAGTGGGCGAGTGCCCTCGCGCGTCACCATCACGGCACTGCCAGGCGTCGGCCCCGCATGCGCGGACAGGAAGATCGCCGACGGATTGGGGACTTCGCGCAGCCCCTTTTCCGACATGGCGAACACGCCAAGCTCGTTCACCGCGCCGAAGCGATTCTTGAAGGCGCGCAACACACGGAACCGGCTACCCGATTCGCCCTCGAAATACAGCACCGCGTCGACCATGTGCTCAAGGACGCGCGGACCGGCGATGCCACCCTCCTTCGTGACATGCCCGACCAGGAAAACCGACGTACCGGTCTCCTTCGCAAAGCGGGTGAGCTTGGCCGCGGACTCGCGCACCTGGCTCACCGACCCGGGCGCCGCCGTGAGCAGTTCGGTCCAGATGGTCTGGATGGAGTCGATGACAAGCACACGCGGCCGCGCGGAAGCGGCCTGCTCCAGGATGCGTTCGATGCAGGTTTCCGCCAGCGCATGCAGCGGACCGAGCGGCAGGTCGAGGCGCTGGGCACGGCCGGCGACCTGGGCGAGCGATTCCTCGCCGGTGACATAGAGACTGGGTAGCGTCACGCCCAGGGTGCCCAGCATCTGCAACAGCAGCGTCGACTTGCCGATACCCGGATCGCCACCGATCAGCACGACGGAGCCATCGACAAGGCCGCCACCCAGCACGCGGTCCAGTTCGCCGATGCCCGTATGCGTGCGCGCCTCGGCCGTCAGCAGGACTTCCGTGAGCGGCGTGATCTTCGGCGAGCCGGCCGCACCACCCGCGTAGCCGCCACGACGCGCACCAGTCGACGCCACGGCGGGACCCGCCGGCTTGACGACGAATTCGGACAGCACGTTCCATTCGCCGCATTCGGCGCACTGGCCCTGCCACTTACTGTGCTCGGCACCACACTGGGTGCAGACGTAGGCGGTCTTCGCCTTGGCCATCGGATGTTCCGCCACTAAATCGAAAGGAAGCTATATACCCCGCCCCTGTCGCAGGAAGCGATACACGGCCTCAGCTTTCGTCCTCGACGAAGAGTACGCGCCGCGTCATGCCGCAGGTCAGGTCATAGGAAATGGTACCTGCGGACGCCGCTACCGTCTCGACGGGCAAGCCCTCGCCCCACAACGTCACGCGATCGCCGATACGAGCCGCCGGCACGTTGCGCAGGTCGATGGTGATGAGGTCCATCGACACGCGGCCCACGATCGACGCCCGCAGCCCATTGACCAGCACCGGCGTGCCGATCGCGGCGCTGCGCGGGTAACCGTCGCCGTAACCGATCGCAGCCACGCCCACCGCCATGTCCTCGGGGCACTCGTAGGTGCCGTTGTAACCCACGCGCTCACCCTTCGCGAGACGATTGATCGCCACCAGGCGCGTGGACAGCGTCATCGCCGGACGAAAGCCGAAATCCGCACCGGATTGACCTTCCACCACGGAAAGCCCGTAGAGGATGCCGCCCGTACGCACCCAGTCACCGCGAGCATCCGGCCAGCCGAGCACGGCCGCGGAATTCGACAGCGCGCGCGGACCCGGCAGACCTTCCGTGACCTCGCGGAAGCGTGCGATCTGCAATGCGGTGTCTTCGTCCTGGAAGGCCTCCGACGACGCGAAATGCGTCATCAAGCCCACCTCGTCGTCGACGGCAGGCATGGCGCGCAGGGCCGCGTGCACGTCGTGCACGCGCGCGGGAGCGAAGCCAAGGCGGTGCATGCCGGTGTCGACCTTCACCCACACGCGCAACAGCCCACGCGCCGGGTCCGCCTTGGCCAGCCACGGCAATTGCTCGTCGTGATGAATCAGCGCTTCCAGGCGCAGGCGCTGCATTTCCGCGATATCGGACGGCGTGTCCGGACCGGACAGCACCACGATGTGCTGCCGATGTCCCGCCGCACGCAAGCGCAGGCCATCGGCGATGGCTGCCACCGCGAAGGCTTCCGCATCGGCATCCAGCGCCCGGGCGACGCGTTCGAGCCCATGTCCGTAGGCATCGGCCTTCACCACGGCCATCACCCGCGCGTCGCCCGCGAGCTTGCGCACCCGGGCAAGGTTGTGGCGCAGGGCGCCCATATGGATGGTGGCGACAGTGGTGCGGCTCATGGGCACAGGCGATATGGCGAACGACGACGCAGTCTAGCGGCAACCCCCGGGCCACCGCATGGCACGATTATGGCGACCGACGGACAGGGCCTATCGGGCGCCGCTATGCTTGCCCCATGACACGCGTCCTGTTCCTGTGCGGAAAGAACCGCTTGCGCAGCCCTACGGCCGAGCAGGTGTTTGCCTCGTGGCCCGGCGTCGAGACCGATTCCGCTGGCGTGAACCACGATGCGGATTGCCCCGTCGGCATGGATCAGGTCCGCTGGGCGGACCTGATCGTGGTCATGGAGAAAAGCCATCTTGCGAAACTACGCAAGGGATTTCGTGCGGGGCTCGGCAGGGCACGCCTGGTGTGCGTCGATATCCCGGACGACTACGACTACATGCAGCCCGAGTTGGTGGCGCTACTGGAGCAACGCGTAGGCCCTTACCTCGACCGGTAACCGCACGCGCAGGACCCGCTTACTCGAAGGTACCGACGTACGAATCCGGCGCCCAGTTCTCGAACTTCGTGTAGTGACCCAGGAAGGCCAGCTTCACGGTGTCCGTCGGGCCGTTACGCTGCTTGCCGATGATGATCTCGGCCAGGCCTTTGTCCGGGGATTCCTTGTTGTAGTACTCGTCGCGGTAGATGAACATGATGACGTCCGCGTCCTGCTCGATAGCGCCGGATTCGCGAAGGTCGGACATCATGGGGCGCTTGTCGGCACGCTGCTCCAGCGATCGGTTCAACTGCGACAGCGCGATCACCGGCACGTTCAGCTCCTTCGCCAGCGCCTTCAGACCACGCGAGATTTCCGAGATTTCCGTCGCACGGTTTTCGCTGTGCCCGGGTACCTGCATGAGCTGCAGGTAGTCGATCACGATCAGGCCAAGGCCATGCTCGCGCTGCAGGCGACGCGAACGCGAGCGCATTTCCACCGGCGACATCGCGGGCGTGTCGTCGATGAAGATCTTCGCGTCGGACAGCATGGTGATGGCGGACGTGACGCGCGGCCAATCCTCTTCGGCAAGGTCGCCGTTACGCAGATGCTGCGCGTGGATGCGGCCAAGGGAGGAAATCAGACGGAAGGCCAGCTGCGAGGCCGACATTTCCATCGAGAACACGGCTACGGCCTTCTTGCCGCGCATCGCGGCGGCCTCGGCCAGGTTCAGCGCGAACGCGGTCTTACCCATCGAGGGTCGCGCGGCGACGATGACCAGGTCGGAAGGCTGGAGGCCCGAGGTGAGTTCGTCGAGGTCGGTGAACCCCGTGGAGAGACCCGTGAGCTGGCCGCGCTTTTCGTAGCGCTCACTCAGCTGGCGGAAAGCCTCACCCACCGCCTCGCGCATGGAGACGATGTCCTTCTTGCCGCGCGCACCGGATTCCGTGATGCGGAACACGCGCTGCTCGGCCAGCTCCATTACTTCCTGGACGCTCTTGCCCTCGGGGCGGAAGCCATCCTCGGTGATGGACGTGCCGGCGTCGATCAGCATGCGCAGCACCGACTTCTCGCGAACGATATCGGCGTAAGCCGCGATGTTCGCCGCGCTGGGCGTCGAGTTGGCCAGTTCGATCAGGTAGGCCGCACCACCGACCATCTCGTCCATGTCGTTGGATGCGAACCACTCGCCGAGCGTGATGGCGTCGCAAGGCATGCCCTTGCCAGCCAGTTCGTTGATGGCGCGCCAGATGAGGCGATGGTCGCGACGGTAGAAGTCGTCGTCCGTCAGCTTGTCGGCGACCTTGTCCAGCGAATCCGGCGACAGCATGAGACCACCGAGCACGGCCTGCTCGGCCTCGATTGAATTGGGCGGTACGCGCAGCGCGTCGATCGGAGAAGGCTCACGGCGACGGCGGCGCTCGCCGCGCTCGCCCCGCTCACCGCGCTCGGGATTGAAGGACATGGATTACCTCGTTTGCTGCTGGCGCCGACCCGGGACAGGGTGGCGTGAGGACGATGATACGCGGGCTGGGGGTGAAGCGAAGCGCCGATGGGGCTTATTCACGAAAATCGGGAACCTGGGCGCTGGGTTCCTGTTTTCACAGGAACGACAAGCTAAAAGCCGCCGCACCCCACCTACCGTCGTTCCAGCGAACGCTGGAACCCAGCGCGGGGCGATCGGTTGTCGCGTCGAGGTCCCCTACGTAAAAGCCGATGCGACGCTCTCGCCTTACTGGCGAACCGGGGCGCTGGGTTCCTGTTTTCACAGGAACGACGAGCTAAAAGCCTTCGCGGCCTCCTGCGCACCAAAGAAAACGGGCGCCCCAGGGGGCGCCCGCTTCTGAATCAACGGTGGTGCGGAGCTTACGCGCCGACGACCTTGACCTTGACCGTCTGCTGCACGTCGGCGTGCAGGCTGACGACGACTTCGAACTCGCCGACATTACGGAACGGGCCTTCGCTCTGGATGACTTCGCTCTTGTCGACTTCCTGACCCTGCGCGGTGAGGGCTTCGGCGATGTCGCGGGGCGTGACCGAGCCGAACAGCTTGCCTTCCGGCGAGGCGTTCACGGCGATCGTCACTTCGACGCCTTCGAGCTTGGCGGCACGACCCTCGGCACCGGAGAGCTGCTCCTTGGCCTTGGCTTCGTACTCGGCGCGACGGGCTTCGAACGCGGCGATGTTCTGGGCGTTGGCGCGAGCGGCCTTGCCGGTCGGGAGGAGGTAGTTACGACCGTAACCCGGCTTGACGGTGACCTTGTCGCCGAGGTTGCCGAGGTTCTTTACCTTCTCGAGGAGAATGAGTTCCATGGGATATTCCTTCTTTCGTTAGCACGGGTGTGGCCCCGCGCAGCCAGGACGGTTGTCCGAAAATGCCTGAGGGATGCCCCCAACCTTGCGGAGGGGGCGTCCTGAATCAGACGTCGTGGTTGTCGGTGTACGGCAGCAGCGACAGGTAGCGGGCGCGCTTGATGGCGGTCGCCAGCTGACGCTGGTAGCGGGCCTTCGTACCCGTGATGCGGCTCGGGACGATCTTGCCGTTCTCGGTGATGTACTGGCGGAGGGTGTTGAGATCCTTGTAATCGATCTCTTTCACGCCTTCAGCGGTGAAACGGCAGAACTTGCGGCGACGGAAAAACTTGGACATGGCTTCAGATCCCCGGATTAGTCGTCGCTGTCGCGATCGTTGTCGTTGTCGCTATCGCGGCTCTCGTCGTCACGGCGACGCGAACCCTTCTGCTCGTCCTTTTCCTTGCTCTTGAGGATGAAGGACGGCTCGGTGTCGGCTTCGTCACGACGGATCGTCAGATGGCGCAGGACGGCGTCGTTGAAACGGAAACCCGTCTCGAGCTCGTTCAGGGCGTTCTGCGAAACCTCGATGTTCAGCATCACGTAGTGAGCCTTGGCGAGGTTGTCGATCGGGTAGGCCAGCTGGCGGCGGCCCCAATCTTCGAGACGGTGGATCTTGCCGTTGTCGCCTTCGATCAGCGTCTTGTAACGCTCGATCATGGCGGGCACCTGTTCGCTCTGGTCCGGGTGGACCAGGAACACGACTTCATAATGACGCATGGTGGCTCCTTGTGGATGCACCCCTTTCGGGGATGGCAGCCTCCCGGGGTTACCGGTGAGGCAAGAAACCCCTCCGGACGGAGAGGTAGCCGTGCATTGTAAGGAGAAACCAGAACTTAAGGCAAGCCCACGCTGTTGTAGGAGCGCGCTTGCGCGCGATGGGGGCTAGCGGCAGGCCGGATCGCGCGCAAGCGCGCTCCTACCAGGGCAGGCTCAGGCGACCGTGAACGACTCCCCGCAACCGCACTCGCCCGTGGCGTTGGGGTTGTGGAACACGAAGGAGGCGTTGAGGCCCTGGCGCTCGAAGTCGATGACCGTGCCGTCGACCAGAGGCAGGCTCTTGGGGTCGACGACCACGCGAATGCCGTCGAGGTCCATGACCTCGTCGTCGGCGGCGACGGCGCCGGCCAGGTCAACCACGTAGCCGAAGCCCGAGCAGCCCATCCGCTTCACCGAAAAACGGACGCCCACGGCGTCGGGCGACTTCGCGAGGAAGGCGCGCATGCGGTCGGAGGCGGCGGGGGTGATCTGGATGGTCATGAAAGCGTTTTCCGTGCGTGGTACATCGGCGAACGGTGCCGTTCAGCCGACCGTTACACTATCATGCCGGGTCGGCTCATATGCGCCTATGTGTGGCGCCTTTTCTGGAGTTTCAATCGATGACGGTGGTAAGCGTCAAGCAGGCCCTCGCCGGTGGCACGTCCGCGGCGGATCAGGAAGTCACGGTTCGCGGCTGGGTCCGTACCCTGCGCGAGTCCAAGGGCGGCCTGTCGTTCGTGAATGTGAGCGACGGCTCGTGTTTCGCCCCCATCCAGGTCGTCGCCACCGCCGATCTCTCCAATTATGAGACCGAGGTGAAGCACCTCTCGGCCGGCGCCGGCCTCATCGTCACCGGCAAGCTCGTCCCCTCGCAGGGCAAGGGCCAGGCCTTCGAGATCCAGGCCACGAAGATCGAAGTCACCGGCTTCGTCGAGAACCCGCTCACCTACCCCATCCAGCCCAAGCAGCACTCCATGGAGTTCCTGCGCGAGGTCGCCCACCTGCGTCCGCGCACCAACCTGTTCGGCGCCGTGACCCGCGTGCGCCACACGATGATGACGGCGATCCACCGCATCCTCACCGAGCAGGGCTTCTTCTGGATCAACACCCCGATCATCACCACGTCCGACGCCGAAGGCGCGGGCGACATGTTCCGCCTGTCCACGCTCGACCTGGCCAACCTGCCGCGCGACGACAAGGGCGGCATCGACTGGAAGAAGGACTTCTTCGGTCGCGAGGCTTTCCTCACCGTGTCCGGCCAGCTCAACGTCGAGGCCTACGCCTTGGCCATGAGCAAGGTGTACACGTTCGGGCCCACCTTCCGTGCCGAAAACTCGAACACCACGCGCCACCTGGCGGAGTTCTGGATGGTCGAGCCCGAGGTGGCCTTCGCCGACCTGAACGACAACGCCGATCTCGCCGAGCTGTTCCTGAAGGGCATTTTCAAGGCCATCCTCGACGAGCGCCCCGACGACATGGCGTTCTTCGACGAGCGTGTCATGCCGGGCACGATCAAGCGCCTGGAAGACTTCATCGCCAAGCCGTTCGAGCGCATCGATTACACCGACGCCGTCGAAATCCTCAAGAAGTCGGGCAAGAAGTTCGAGCACCCGGTCGCCTGGGGCATCGACCTGCAGACCGAGCACGAGCGCTACCTCGCCGAGGAACATATCGGCCGTCCTGTGGTCGTCATGAACTATCCCGAGGCGATCAAGGCGTTCTACATGCGCCTGAACGACGACGGCAAGACCGTGGCCGCCATGGACGTCCTGGCTCCGGGCATCGGCGAGATCATCGGTGGCGCGCAGCGCGAGGAGCGCCTCGACTACCTCGACCGCCGCATGGACCAGTTCCACCTCGACAAGGACACCTACAACTGGTATCGCGACCTGCGCCGCTACGGCACCGTGCCCCACGCCGGCTTCGGCCTGGGCTTCGAGCGCCTGCTGGTCTATGTCTGCGGCTTGGCCAACATCCGCGACGCCATCCCGTATCCCCGTGCGGCAGGGAGTGCCGAGTTTTAAAGCCCCTCAAGACGCCCATGCTCCCTTCCGCCCCCCGTATCGTCCTTCTCACCGCCGCCCTGGTTGTCCTGGGCGCGTGCCGCACGATCGTGCCGCCCAACTTCCGTCCGCCCGAGAATCCCAACGGCGGCATCACCACGGCGCGGAAGACGCTGGAAGACGCGTCGCCGTGCTGCGGCAGCTTCGCCGACCTGTCCTACCAGGACATGTTGCCGTGGCAGCCGCAGCGCTTTGAACTGAGCAAGGACAGCCCGGTCGCCAACCTCAACGGCGACCGCAGCTACTTCCTGGCCTTCCGGTTGCCGCAAGGCGCTCAACTGCCCTACACCATCGCGCTCAAGTCCGAACTCAACGGTCGCTGGCTGAGTTCCAGCTACCTGTTCGCGCCGACGATGGTGGTGCTCGACGACGCGTTCCAGCCGCTGCGCTCGGAAGACATCCAGCTCTGCGAATACATCGGCTGGACCAGCGAGACGACGGGCGCCTTCGGCAAGTTCAAGGTCGATGACGACAAGGCCCGCTACCTGGTGGTGTATTCCTCCGCCAAGCAGCAGCAGAGCCAGACCTACTGGGAGCAATCGCCCACCACCTTCTCGGCCGAGGCGCCCGTGAAGATGAACTCGGCGGGCAGCTTCAAGATTCCCCATGGCCCGGACGGCGTGCTGTTCGTGGGCATGCAGAACGACACCTACAAAAAAGCCATCAATAACGCGGTCTGCGCCAAGGCGCAGCAAGGCAATGGCGTCATCTCCACCCTTCGCGACGTCGTCACCACCGATCTCCTCGGCGACGACAAGAAGAAGAAAGAAAAAGGCGGCTGATCCAGCCATGCAGACCACGGTTATTTTCTATCTCCTGCTGCTGCTCGGCGCCATCGCGTTCTTCGTGCTGCACTTCATCGCGCAGTGGCGCTTCACCGCCGTGCTGCGCAAGCGCTATCCGGAGCACTGGAAGACCATCGTCGAAGCGGACACCGGTCGTCCGAACGGTATGGCCAACTGGCTGCGCGTCCGTCGCGTGCTGCGCTCGGATGCCCCCGCCCTGTTCGACGACGCGACGCTCACCCGCTGGCAGGGATGGTGGCAGCGCACCCCATGGCTGGCGTGGCCGTGCTGGTTCGCCGCGATGGCGCTACAGTGGTGGGCGATAAAACAGGGCTGACCCGCCCGCCACCGAGGGAGTTCGCATGGATCTTCGCCTCACCGGTCGTCACGCGCTGGTCTGCGGCGCATCGCAAGGGATCGGCCGCGCCACGGCTTTCGAGCTGGCCGAGCTGGGCGCCAGCGTCACCCTGCTCTCCCGTTCCGCCGAGGCCTTGAAGGCCCTCGCCACGGAGCTGCCCGCCACGCACGCGGGACAACGTCATCGCCACGTCGCCGTGGACATGCTCGACACCGACGCCCTCACCGCCGCCGTCACGGAGGTGGTGAAGGACAACGCGGTGCACATCGTCGTGAACAACAGCGGCGGACCGCCGGGAGGCCCGCTCTGGAGCGCGGAACCCGACACCTTCCTCACCGTGTTCCGGCAGCACCTCGTCTCCGCCCAGGTCATCACCCGCGCCTGCCTGCCAGGCATGCGCGACGCGCACTACGGTCGGGTACTCAACATCATCTCCACGTCGGTGAAGGAGCCCATCCCCAACCTGGGCGTCTCCAACACCATTCGCGCCGCGGTGGCCGGCTGGGCGAAAACCCTGTCCGGCGAAGTCGCGGCCGATGGCATCACCGTCAACAACGTGCTGCCCGGCTATACCCGCACCGATCGCCTCGAATCGCTGGTGGAAGCCAGCGTGAAGTCGGGACGTACGCGTGACGAGGTGGAACGCGGCCTGCTCGCCAGCGTGCCCGCGGCCCGCTTCGGCGATCCCGCCGAGGTCGCCGCGCTCGTCGCCTTTCTCGCGAGCCCGGCGGCCGGCTACATCAATGGCACCAGCATCGCCGTGGACGGCGGCCGCACGCGCAGCCTGAGCTGAAGGGAGATATGCCATGCTGATGCTCGCCAACCTCATCGACGGCCAGGCGCGCGCTCCTCGCGAAGGCCGATACCTCGACATCGTCGATCCATCCATCGGCCGCACCTTCGCCCGCTGCCCCGACTCGGACGCGACCGATGTCGCCGACGCGGTGGACGCCGCCACGAGGGCCGCACCCGGCTGGGCCGCCACGCCCGCCGAGACGCGCGCTCGCTGCCTGTATCGGCTGGCGGACCTCATCGAAACGCGCTTGGAGGCTTTCGCCGCCGCCGAATCGCAGGACAGCGGCAAACCGCTTGCCCTCGCCCGCTCGCTCGACATCCCGCGCGCCATCGCCAACCTGCGCTTCTTCGCCGCCGCCATCGGCCAGTGGCCCGGCGAATCCCATGCGATGGAACAAGGCGCCATCAACTACACGTTGCGCTTGCCGCTGGGCGTGGTGGGCTGCATCAGCCCCTGGAACCTGCCGCTTTATCTGTTCACCTGGAAGGTCGCGCCAGCGCTGGCCGCCGGCAATACCGTGGTCTCCAAGCCTTCCGAGATCACGCCGTATACCGCATGGCTGCTCGGCACCCTCGTCGCCGAGGCCGACTTTCCGCCAGGTGTGTTCAATATCGTGCACGGCACCGGCCCCGCCGTCGGCGAGGCAATCGTCATGCACGATACGGTGAAGGCGATTTCGTTCACGGGAAGCACGCGCACCGGCGTGGCCATCGCCAAGGCGGCGGCGCCAAAACTCAAGAAGGTGTCGCTGGAACTGGGAGGAAAGAATCCCACCATCGTCTTCGACGATGCCGACCTCTCCGATGCGTCGATGGCGACCATCGTCCGTTCAGGCTTCGCCAACCAGGGCGAGATCTGCCTGTGCGGATCGCGCCTTCTCGTGCAGCGCGGCATCTACGAGCGCTTCCGCGACGACTATCTGCGCCGCGTGCGTGCGCTTCGCGTCGGCGACCCGGCATCACCGAATAGCGATCTCGGCGCCCTCGTGTCCCGGGCGCATTTCGACAAGGTCATCGCCTGTATCGAACGCGCACGAGACGAAGGCGGTCGCATCCTCACCGGCGGCCAGCGCGCGACGGTCGAGGGTCGCTGCGCCGAGGGCTGGTTCGTGGAACCCACCGTTATCGAGGGCCTGCCGCCCGGGGCGGCGACGAACCAGGAGGAAATCTTCGGCCCCGTCGTCACGCTCATTCCGTTCGAAGACGAAGCCGAGGCGCTGGCAATCGCCAACGGTACGCCCTACGGTCTCTCCGCCTCGGTGTGGACACAGGACCTCTCGCGGGCGCATCGTGTAGCGGCCAGGCTCGATGTCGGCATCGTCTGGGTCAACTGCTGGATGCTTCGCGACCTGCGCACGCCGTTCGGAGGCAGCAAGCAGTCGGGCGTCGGCCGCGAAGGCGGTGTCGAAGCCCTTCGATTCTTCACAGAAGCCAGGAACGTCTGTATTTCCCATGGCCAATGACATCATCCGCGCCGATCGCGCGCCGGCTCCGGTCGGCGCCTATCCTCATGCCCGACGCGTCGGCGACCTGATCTTCCTTTCGGGCGTGGGGCCGCGCATGCCGGGCAACAATGGCATCCCGGGCAACGTGTCGGACGCGCACGGCCACCTGCTTTCCTACGATATCGAGGCGCAGTGCCGGCAGGTGTTCGCCAACGTGCGCGCCGTGCTGGAGGCCAGTGGCGCGCGCTGGGAAGATTTGGTCGACGTCACCGTGTTCCTCACCGACATGAAGCGCGATTTCGCGGTCTACAACCGGTTGTACGCGGAGGCATTCAAGGGCGTGGACGCGTGCCGGACCACCGTCGAGGTGAATGCGCTGCCGACGGAGATCGCCATCGAACTCAAGTGCATCGCGGCGATCTCTGCGTCGTAGGAGCGCGCTTGCGCGCGATCGCGCGCAAGCGCGCTCCTACACGAGGCATGTTTTCAGAAGTGCCTCGATCAACACCTGCACCCTCGCCGCCTTCTTTGGCAGATAGGCGAAGCTGTCCTCGTCCATGTAGTTGATCTGCGACAACTCCAACTGCACGGCGTCGACACCCTCTTCCGGCCGTCCGTAGTTGCGCGTGATGTAGCCACCCTTGAAGCGACCGTTCACCACCCACGAGTAATCGTTCTGCGCGCCCAGCAGCGCCGTGATGCGCTCCTGCAGGGCGGACGAGCAGCTTGCGCCATCGGCGGTGCCGAGGTTGAAGTCCGGCAGCCGGCCATCGAACAGCATGGGCACATGACTGCGGATGGAGTGGCCTTCCCACAGCACCACGCGACCATGCTTCTTGCGAAGCCGGCGAACCTCGTCGAGCAGCGCCGCGTGATATGGCTTCCACCACTGCTTGACGCGCTCGCCGACCTCGTCCGCCGTCGGCTCCGCGCCGGGGCGGTAGATGTCGTTGCCGTCGAACTGGATGGTCGGCACCAGGCCGGTTTCCTTGCGGCCCGGATAGAGCGCATGCCCGTCGGAAGGCCGGTTGAGGTCGATCACGTAGCGTGACGCCACCGGCACGAGGATGCTGGCGCCAAGGCCGCGCGCCACCTCGTAGAGTTCCTTCACGTGCCAGTCGGTGTCGGCCGAATGGCGCGCCGGGCGCTTCATGCGCGCCTCGATGTCCTTGGGAATGAAACTGCCGTTGTGCGGCAGGCTGACCAGGAGCGGCGCGGTGCCGCGATGAAGGGTATAGGAGTCCATGACCGCCATTTTACTCCTCAACCGGGGACGCGATCGCCCATGAGCACCATTTCCTCCGCCGAGGTCGGGTGGATGGCCAGCGTGGCGTCCAGGTCGGACTTGCGGGCGCCCATCTTGATGGCCACGGCGAAGCCCTGGAGGATTTCGTCCACCCCCGGGCCCAGCATCTGCATGCCCACGATCCGCGAATCCTCGCCGACGCAGATGAGCTTGAAGCGCGTGGTGATCGGCCGCTGGGCCAGCGCCAGCTGCATCGGCACAAACGACTGCTTGTACAGGTGTACGTCGGCGCCGTAGCGCTCGCGCGCCTGCTGCTCGGACATGCCGCAGGTGCCGAGCGGCGGATGCGAGTAGACCACGCTGGGGATGTTCTCGTAGTCGAGTTTCGCGTCCTTCTTGCCGCCGAACAGGCGATCGGCCAGCTTGCGCCCTGCGGCCACCGCGACGGGCGTGAGCGCCATACGCTGGGTCACGTCGCCCACGGCGTAGACACCCGGCACGTTCGTGTTCTGCCAGTCATCGATCTGGACGTGACCGTTTTCGTCCGTCACCAGACCGATGCGGTCGATACCCAGGGAATGCGTGTTGGCGTGGCGTCCTACCGCCCAGATCAGCGCGTCGTACGGACCCGGATGATCGCCACGGCTGCAATCGAGCAGGAGCATGCCGTCCTTTTCATGCACGGCCTCGATCTCGCAGGTGTAGTGCACGCGGATGCCGTGCTGCCCCATTTCCTCGCCGAGACCATAGGCCATCTCCTCGTCGAAACCGCCCATGAGGCGCCCGCGCACGTACATGTCGACATCGCTACCCAGCGCGCGAAGCACACCGGCCAGCTCCACGGCGATGTAGCCGCCACCGACGATCGCGGTGCGTCGAGGACAGGCGCGCAGGTCGAAGAAGCCGTCCGAGGTCATGCCGAGATCGAACCCGGGCTTGTCGAGACAGTTCGACGATGAACCCGTGGCAATCACGATATGCGGCGCCGTCAGCTCACGCTCGCCGGCCTGGATGCGGTCCGGTGCGAGGAAGTGTCCCATGGCCTTCACCAAGGTCACGTGGCCGTTGTCCAGCGCGCGCTGGTAGCTCACGTGGATGCGATCGATATAGGCCTGCCTGCGCTCGATGAAGCGCGGCCAGTCAAGCTTGCCCGGTTCGTCGGTGAAACCGTAGTCGGCCGCGATGTACTGCGCCTCGGCCATCTGCGCGGCATACCACATCGCCTTTTTCGGCACGCAACCGACATTGACGCAGGTACCGCCCAGGTCCTTGGGTTCAAGCAGCGCGACCTTCGCGCCATGCTTCGAGGCCCGGATCGCCGTCGCGAGTCCACCCGAGCCACCGCCGATCACGATGAGATCGAAGGCTTCCACGGTCATGCGTCGCTCCTTGGGGAATGGGGATACCCCACCCTAGCAAATACGATGTGGATCGCGCGCAAGCGCATTTCGTGGCCGCGTCGTCGAATCGCGCGCAAGCGCGCTCCTACAAACGCCGCCCTGTAGGAGCGCGCTTGCGCGCGATCGCCTAGAGGCCGAAGCGTGCCGGCGAATACGGTGTCGGATCGAGCGCAGGCGCCGGGCCGGCGAGCAGGTTCGCCACCAGTTCACCCGTCGCCGCCGACATGCTGATGCCCAGCATCCCGTGCGCGGTGGCGTAGACCAGGTTCGACCACACCGAACTCGGGCCAATGATCGGCACCTCGTCCACGCTCATCGGGCGCCAGCCCCACCACGGCGTGACCTCGCCCTGCCCCTCCGGCTCATGCAGATAGGACGCGGCGGCGCGTCGCAAAGCGCCGAGACGAATCTCGTTGAGGCCTTCGGCGAAACCGGAAAATTCCATCGTGCTGCCGAGACGGTAACCCGAAGCCCACGGCGTGACGCACACCGCGGCGTCGCGCAGCACCAGCGAGTGATGCGGCGGACGTTCCGGCGGACGCTCCCAGGTCAGCGAATAGCCCTTGCCTGGCTGCATGGGCAAGCGAATATCCAGCAACCGCCCGATCAAGGGCGACCAGGCTCCCAGCGCCATCACGACACGGTCGCCGCTGAAGACACCGCCCGTGGTGCGCACATGCGACACCCGGGGGCCGTCGAATACGAATTCGTCCACGCGCGCGCCGGTCTCAATGGCGCCGCCCAGTTCCCGTACGCGACGGGCCAGCTCGGCAACATAGCGATCGGGGCGCAGCCGAGCATCACCCGGATGCATCAACCCTCCGACCACGCCCTCGCGCAAAGCAGGCTCCAGGCCCAGCACCTCGTCGCCATCCAGCACGCGCACATCCATGCCCAGCTTGCGCAGCAGGTCGACATGGGCGCGGTCGCTTCGCAGCGTGGCCTGTTCGCGGTAGACATAGAGTTCGCCCACCTCCTCGAACTCGCAAGCCAGGCCATCGTTGGCGATGAGATCGCCGAGCAAGGCCTGGGAACGGGCCAGGATGGCCCCACGCGCCTCGCCTGCCCGCTGGTAATCGCCCCAGGTGCAGCGTCGCGCGAAACCCAGCAGCCACGCCGCCCGGGTCACGTCGGGACGGGGATTCACGTACAGCGGTGCATCGCGACGGAACATCGATCGTAACGCCGTGCCGACCATGCCCGGCATGGTCAGGGGGCCGGCGTGGCTGGGCGTGATGGTGCCGCAATTGCCATGCGAGCTGCCGTTGCCGGGCAGCCCCTGCTCGAGGACACGGACGGAGGCGCCCGCCTTGAGCAGGTAAAGCGCACAGGCCAGGCCGATCACGCCGCCGCCCATGATCAATACGTCGCTTCGGGATCTATCCATCCCCCCAGTTTAACGTTCCGGCCGTCTACGGCGGGCTGTCCGCGACCTGAATTCGTGCATTTTACGAGGTGTTCCATGCAACCTATTGATTTGATAACCTCCCCATGCCGATCCTGACAGGGGAAACGCCCGATGCGTGCCACCACCACCTTCCGTAGCTCACTCCGTCCGCTGGGCGTCCTCGTCCTCGCGACCGGGGTCGCGCTGCTGGCCGCGTGTGGCAGCAGCCCGCATCGTCCGTCCTCCTCGCAGCGCAACAACCCGGCCTCGGCCGTGCCCCTGGCCAAGAACCTCAACTGGTCCACCAAGGCCGCCCTCGCGCCGCCGCCGGACGCGGCCAACGACGTCCTGTTCCGAGCCATCGGCCTGGTCGGCACGCCTTATCGCTGGGGCGGCAACACCCCCGCGGGCGGTTTCGATTGCAGCGGACTCATCAACTACATCTACCTGACCTCCACCGGCATGAAGCTGCCGCGCACGTCGTCGGAAATGGCCGCCCTGGACAAGCCGAAAATCCGTGAAACGGAGTTGGCCAGCGGCGACCTCGTGTTCTTCGGCCGTAGTCACGTCACCCACGTGGGCGTCTACGTGGGCAAGGGTCGCTTCGTTCACGCGCCCAATTCGGGCGGTACGGTACGACTCGACAACCTCGACGGCGCCTACTGGAAGGACAACTTCGTCTACGGACGCCGCGTCCTTAACTGAACGGTTGGCAACAACGAGACATGTGTCACATCAATTAAATTGCACGCGATTTAATTGCGTACTTAGATATTACCCATGGCCCGGCAAACGCCGACGCCCTCCTCCCTGACGACAAAGGACCACGACATGAGCAACCTCTCGAAAGTGCAGAAGATCGTCTACACCGCCCACGCCAAGGTCGCCGGTGGCCGCGAAGGTCACGTCAAGAGCGACGACGGCCTGATCGACCTGCAGCTGCGCCTGCCGAAGGAAATGGGCGGCGCCGGTGGCGGCAGCAACCCGGAGCAGCTCTTCGCCGCCGGCTACGCCGCCTGCTTCGAAGGTGCCGTGCGGTTCGTCGCCGGCCAGAAGAAGGTCAAGGTCGACGACGCCTCGGTGTCCAGCAGCGTCGGTATCGGTCCGCGCGAAGGCTCGGGCTTTGCCATCCAGGTCAAGCTCGAAGTGAGCCTGCCGGGCGTGGACGACGCCACCGCCCACGACATCGTGAAGACCGCCCACCACGACGTCTGCCCGTACTCGCACGCCACCCGCGGCAATGTCGACGTGGACGTGTCGGTCAACGGCAAGGCCGTGGCGTAAGCCTGCCTTTCCTGGTGAGATCGAAACGGCGCCCTCGGGCGCCGTTTTTCATTTCTGAATCGATGCCACGCCGTGCGTGACATCCCCGACTTCCGGCACACCCCAGCGATCCCGACCCGGCGCACATTGCCGCGCACCGCCATGCGAAAGGATCCGTCATGCACCCCTCAAGCCGGCAGGCCCGGATCGCAGGCTCGCTGTTCCTGCTGCTCATCCTGGTCGCGCCGATCCGGCTGATCTACATCCCCGACACCTTGTTCGTCGGCGGCGATCCCGCCGCGACCGCGCGCAACATCGCCGAACAGGCAACGCTGTTCCGACTGGGTATCGTGGCCGACATGGCGGCTGGCCTGCTGATGATCTTCATCACCCTCGCCTTGCGCCGATTGCTGCTGTCGGTGGACGAAGGCATGAGCCGTGCCGTCGTGATCCTGGGGGGCGTGTTGCCGGCGGCGCTGTACTTCGCCAACACCGTCAACGATGCCGCCGCGCTGACGCTCATCCATGCGCCACCTTATCTGGATGCCTTCAGCCAGGCGCAACGCGAAGCCTTGGCGCTGTTCTTCCTGCGCCTGCATGGCCAGACCGTGTACGCGGCGGAAATGTTCTGGGGTGCCTGGCTGCTACCGTTGGCGCTGTTGGTCTATCGCTCGGGCTTCCTGCCCCGATTGCTGGGCGCGTGGCTTTTCGTCAACGGCCTGGCCTACATCGCGCAGAGCGTCGTCGCCTTCCTCGCGCCGTCCTGTCTGGACTCGCTGTCCGACATCTGTTCGCCCATCCAGTTCGGCGAGATCGCCTTCACCCTGTGGCTGCTTCTCATGGGCGTGAAGCCTCGCGCCAACCCTTTGTAGGAGCGCGCTTGCGCGCGATGGGGGTTACGCTCCCCCCGGATCGCGCGCAAGCGCGCTCCTACAAAAAAACGGCCGGGTTTCCCCGGCCGTTTTTCATGCGTCGAGCGTTGGCGGCTCAGTGCTCGCCGTCGCCCTTCGGATGCGCGTGGCCGTGGGCGATTTCCTCTTCCGAGGCGTCGCGGACGGTCTGCACGTCGATGTTGAAGTTCAGCGTCTTGCCGGCCATCGGGTGGTTGAGGTCGATGTCGACCACGCTGGAACCGACCTTCTGCACCACCACCACGCGCTGACCGCCTTCCTTCAAGGAGAGGATCGTGCTGTCGCCGGCCTTGAGGCCCTTGCCCTGCTTCGGGAAGTACTTCTTCGGCACGCGCTGAGTCTGGCCTTCCTGGCGCGGACCGTAGCCCTGCTCCGGGGCGATCTCGAGATCGAACTTGTCGCCCACCGACTTGCCTTCCAGGCCGGCTTCCATGCCCGGGATCAGCTGGCCGTGGCCGAGCAGGATCCACAGCGGTTCGCCGCCTTCGACCGAGCTTTCGACCTGCTGGCCGTCGACCGAGAGGGAGTAGTGGAACGAGATGACCTTGTCCTTGCCAGCCTGCATGTTGGTTTCTACCGAAGGAAAACGGGGCATTTTAGCGGCCGCCCCGGTCGCCGTCACGCCGCCCCGCGATCCTTGCCAAAACCGACGCCCCGGGCCTCGGGGCCCAACCAGGTCAGCACGGCCAACAGGACCGCCACGGCGGCGATCCAGACCGACATGGAGAAGGCCAGACCGGTGCCGTGGTAATCGGCCAGCCGGGTCTGCGCCGTGGCCGTGATCGCGGCCAGCAGGTTGCCCATCTGGTAGGCGAAGCCGGGCAGCGTCCCGCGAACGGCGTCGGGCGAGAGTTCATTGAGATGGGTCGGAACCACGCCCCAGGCACCCTGCACCATCACCTGGATCAGGAAGGCGCCCAGTCCTAGCAGGAGCAACGAGCCGCCGTAGGTCCACAAGGGAATGACCGGGATGGCCAGCACGGCCGCGATCATGATGGTCCGGCGCCGGCCGATGCGCTCGGAGAGCGAACCGAAGGTCAGGCCACCCACCAGCGCACCCAGGTTGAGCAGCGCCGTCAGCAGGAAGGCCTTCGCCGAGCCGCCCGGGATATGCAGGCTGTCCTGGACGAAGGTGGGGTACATGTCCTGCGAGCCGTGGCTGAACATGTTGAACGCCGCCATCAGCAGCATGAGGTAGACGAAGAGCTTCCAGTGCCCGCGCATGGAGACGAAGACGCTCTCGCGCACCTGGGAACGGCGCCCTTCCCACACCGGCGACTCGGGCACCTTGCGGCGGATGTACAGCACCAGCAGGGCGGGCAGCGCGCCGACCACGAACAGGCCCCGCCAGCCGATATGGTCCACGAGGAGCCAGTTGGCCAGCGCGGCAAGGAAGAAGCCGCAGGGGTAGCCGCTCTGAAGCAGGCCGGAGACGAAGCCGCGCGACTTCGCCGGGATGGACTCCATCGCCAGCGACGCGCCGATACCCCACTCGCCGCCCATCGCCACGCCGAACAGGAAGCGCAGGCCCAGCAGCACGGTGATCGACGGCGCGAAGGCGCAGGCGACCTCGAGCACCGAGAACAGCACGATGTCGAACATCAGCACCGGGCGGCGTCCGTAGCGGTCGGCCAGTCGCCCGAAGATCAGGGCGCCGATCGGGCGTGCCGCCAGGGTGAGGAACAGGCCGTAGGTGACTTCCTCGCGCTGGACGTGGAATTCGCTCGTGATGGCCGTGATCACGAAGGTGAGCAGGAAATAATCGAAGGCGTCGAGGGTCCAGCCGAGGAAGCTGGCGAGGACCGTATGCCGCTGCGTGGAATCGAGTTCTCGCAGCGCGGCGGGCAAAGGCATCAGAAATTCCTCAAACTATCGGCGGCGCCGAGGCTAGCACAGCACCGGTGCCCACCACGCTCCGTCGACGGAGCGATAACGCGCCCTGGCTACACTGCAAGGGCATCCAAAGGCAAAGGGAGGACTCACATGCAGCACGCACGCTTCATCGGTTCCATCGCCCTCACCGCGTTTCTCCTCGCTGGCGCCGCCAGCGCTCAACCCGACCAACAAACCGGCGCCAGTGGCGCACCTGCGCCACGCGGCGCGCAAAGCGCCGCCCAGTCCACGCCGACAGCCGGCGACCAGGGCGACGCACCGTCGTTCGCCGACCTGGACAAGGACAACAAGGGCTATATCAAGCGCGGCGACGTGCCCAAGGACAACGAAGCGCTGAAGCAGCTTCGCGCCCACTTCAACGAAGCCGACCAGAACCACGACGGCCGTGTCGACAAGGGCGAGTACGACGCCTACGTCAACAAGAACAAGGCGCCAACGCAACACTGATATCTTGCGGTCGGGCGTGCATCCACGCCCGACCCTTCCGACATCAAGGACGAACCATGCTTCCCGACGCCCGTACGCGGCGCCTGATCGCCTCACGCTTCACCCGCCCCGGCGATCGCTATTACATCCTCGGCAAGCTCGCCAGCGACCCGGTCTACGGGGCCACGGCACGCGCCATCGCGGGGCGTCGCATGCCGCTGCTGGATATCGGTTGCGGCCTGGGCATCCTCGGCCACTACCTGCACGCCTGCGACGTGCTCGACGGGTACCGAGGCCTCGACAGCGACGAAGCGAAGATCGCCCGGGGACGGATCGCGGCACGGGACGCGGATCTGGGCCACCAGCTCGAACTGCACGAAGACGACGCCACCACGCCCCAGCCCATGCGCGGCCACGTCGCCCTGCTCGACGTGCTGCACTACCTGCCCCGCGAGCGCCAGCCCGACCTCCTGCGTTACGCCCTAGACCACCTCGCCGACGACGGCGTGCTGGTCCTGCGCACCGTCCTGCGCGACGGATCCTGGCGGTTCCGCGCCACCGTCTGGGAGGAACGATTCATCAAGGCGGTGGGCTGGATCCCCGGAGGGGCGCAGCACTTTCCCTGCGCCGAGGAGATCCGCCAGGCCCTGGAACCGCACGGCATCACGGTGGCCTTCCAGCCGATGTACGGCCGCACCCCCTACAACAGCTGGCTGATGACAGCCTCCAAAAAACCCATGTAGGAGCGCGCTTGCGCGCGATGGGGGACGGTCGACTCACCGCCCCGGACCATCGCGCGCAAGCGCGCTCCTACAAGGGCGCCCCTTTGTGCGATGCAATATGGTATATTGCACAGGTCGTGCCGCCGCTATCGACTCCCTTGCGGAGCTTCAGGCAGGGATTCCATCCCTCCCCGTTCCCCCACCCCCGACAAGCGCACGCGACACCGGTCAGCCCAGCCCCATGCGCTGCGCGGCCGCCGAATTCATCACTCGCAGCGCGGTTCCAGGGAACGCTCGGGTAACGCAGGAGTTTTCCATGTCCTTCGAATCGCTGGGCCTTGCGCCCGCGTTGCTGCGCGCCCTTTCCGAGGCCGGTTACGAAAAACCGACCCCGATCCAGGCCGCCGCGATCCCCGTGGTGCTGGCCGGCCACGACCTCATGGCCGCCGCCCAGACCGGTACCGGCAAGACCGCCGCTTTCTCGCTGCCCCTGCTGCACAAGCTGGCCAGCCAGCCGCTGCGCGAGGGCCGTCGCCCGATCAACGCCCTGATCCTCACGCCCACCCGCGAGCTCGCCGCCCAGGTGCAGGAAAACCTGCGCGACTACGGCAAGCACCTGCGCATCTCCAGCACCGTGATCTTCGGTGGCGTGGGCATGGGCAACCAGTTGCACGCCCTGCGTCGCGGCGTCGATATCGTCGTCGCCACCCCGGGCCGCCTGATCGACCACATGCAGCAGCGCTCGGTCGACCTGTCGAAGGTCGACGTACTGGTGCTGGACGAAGCCGATCGCATGCTCGACATGGGCTTCCTGCCCGCGCTCAAGCGCATCATCGCGGCGGTGCCGGCGAAGCGTCAGACCTTGCTGTTCTCGGCCACCTTCGCGCCCGAGATCAAGGCGCTGGCCCAGCAGTTCATGCGCGATCCGCGCGAGGTCTCCACGACCCCGGCGAACACGGTCGCCACCACGATCACGCACCGCGTGCATCCGGTGGATGCCGCCAACAAGCGCGACCTGCTGCTGCACCTGCTCGCGCAGGACAGCCGTCGGCAGACGCTGGTGTTCAGCCGCACGAAGCACGGCGCCGACAAGCTCGTGCGCTTCCTGGAAGTGTCCGGCGTGCGCGCCGCGGCGATCCACGGCAACAAGAGCCAGAACGCCCGCACCCGCGCCCTCTCCGACTTCAAGAGCGGTCGCATCACGGTGCTGGTGGCGACCGATATCGCCGCGCGCGGCATCGACATCGACCAGCTTCCGGTGGTGATCAACTTCGACCTGCCCATGGTCGCGGAAGACTACGTGCACCGTATCGGCCGCACCGGTCGCGCCGGTTCGCAAGGCCAAGCCATCTCGCTGGTCAGCCACGAGGAATCCGGCCTGCTGCGCGACATCCGTCGCCTGCTCAAGACCGACCTGGAAATGGTGGACATCGCCGGCTACGAGCCCAGCTCACCGCTGCGCCTGGACGCCGGTGCGCCGCGTCCGAAGCAGCAGCAGCGCCAGCCGCGCGAAGGTGGCGGCGGCGGTGGCAATCGCCAGGGCGGTAACGGTGGCGGTCGCCAGGGCTCTGGCACCGGCAGCCGCCAGGGCGGCGGTGCCAGCGGCAACGCGCAGGGTGGCCGTCCGGCGCATCGTGCGCACGGTCACGCCACGCCGGCCGGTGCCGAAGGCGCGGGCAGCCGCAATGGCGGCAACCGTCGCCGCAAGCGTCGTGGCGGTCCCGCCGCGACGCCCAACAAGGCTTAACCTTCCGCGCGGACCTTCGCGGTGAGGACGTGGTCCTCCCAGAGGCCGTCGATCTTCAGGTAACGCTTCGCATAGCCCTCCTTCTCGAAACCCAGACGGTCGAGAAGGCGGGCACTGCGTTCGTTGCGCGGAATGTAGTTCGCCATCACCCGATGGAAATCCAGCGGACCGAAGGCGTAGCGCACCGCGGCGTCCAGCGCCTCGTACATGTATCCCTGCCCCTCGTGGCGATGCGAGATGCCATAGCCGAGGTGGCAGGCCTGGAACACGCCACGGACGACGTTGCCAAAGGTCAGGCTGGCGATCATCTCGCCGCTGTCGGGTGAGAGCACCACGAACGGATAACCCCGGTCGGCGCGGGCCGCTTCGAGGCCAGCCTCAATCGTGAGCCGCGCGCCTTCCAGCGAGAAATGCGATTCCGTGCGCAAGGGCTCCCAGGGGCCGAGGTGCTCGCGGTTCTCGACGCGATAGCGCCGAAGCAGCTCCGCCTCCTCGACATCGAGCAGGCGGATGATCGTGCGCTGGGTGCGTATCCGTACCGGTTCGCTCATCGCGCCAGCGCTGCCGCATGATGGCGCAGGTGATCCTCGACGAAGCTCTGGATGAAGTAGTAACTGTGGTCGTAGCCCGGACGCATGCGCAGGTCGAGCGTTTGCCCGGCGTCTTCGCAGGCGGCCTCGAAACGTTGCGGCTGCAACTGGTTCAACAGGAAACCATCCGCCTCGCCCTGATCGATCAGGATCGTGCCGTCGAAACGGGCGCCGTCCTTCACCAGTTCGGTCGCGTCGTAACGCTTCCATGCCTTGCGGTCGTCGCCGAGATAGCGCGGAAAGGCCTTCTCGCCCCAGGGCACGCTCGCCGGTGCCACGATAGGTGCGAAGGCGGATACCGAACGGAAACGGCCCGGGTTGCGCAGAGCGATCGTCAGCGCGCCATGGCCGCCCATGGAGTGTCCGAAGATGCCTTGGCGTCCCATATCCAGCGGAAAGTGCTCCGCGACGACGCGGGGCAGTTCGTCCACCACATAGCTGTACATGCGGAAGCGTTCCGCCCAGGGTGCCTCGGTGGCGTCCAGGTAAAAACCGGCACCTTCACCGAACTCCCAGTCCCCGGTGGCGCCGGCGATACCGGTCTCCCGGGGGCTCGTATCCGGCATGACCAGGGCCAGTCCCAGCTCTGCGGCCAGGCGCTGGGCACCGGCCTTGATCGTGAAGGTCTCGGCGGTGCAGGTCAGGCCTGCCAGGTACCAGAGCACCGGTACCGGGCCCTGCTCCGCCGCTGGCGGCAGATAGACCGCGAAGCGCATGGGGCCGCCGCAGGCCTCGGATTCATGGGTGTAGAAGCCCTGGGTTCCGCCGAAGCAACGCTGCCCGGAAACCGTCTCGATTGTCGTCATACCTGCCATCCCAACTGAAGCTGACCCGGAAGTCTAACCTCGTTCATGAATTCGTTCGAAAACCAAGGCGTAACACTTACTTCACTGCTACAATGGCATTACTGCCCGGCGCCGAACGTCGCCGCCGCGCCCCCCCTGAGGTCGCCATGACATCCCCCGATACAGACAACGCTCCGGCCCTGCCCGGTTTCAGCGCGCTTGCGCTCGACGAGAAAGTCGTCCGCGCCCTGACCGAAGTTGGCTACGAGACACCCTCCCCCATCCAGGCCGCCACCATTCCGCCGCTGCTCGACGGCCGCGACGTGATCGGCCAGGCCCAGACCGGCACCGGCAAGACGGCCGCCTTCGCGCTGCCCGTGCTGTCGCGCATCGACACCAAGCCGGGCAAGCCCCAGGCGCTGGTGCTCGCCCCCACGCGCGAATTGGCCATCCAGGTGGCCGAGGCGTTCCAGAAGTACGCCACGTACATGCCGGGCTTCCAGGTCCTGCCGATCTACGGCGGCCAGAGCTACGGTCCGCAGTTGCAGGGCCTCAAGCGCGGCGCGCAGATCATCGTCGGCACGCCGGGTCGCGTGATCGACCATCTCGACAAGGGCACGCTCGACCTGTCGGCGCTGCGCTTCATCGTGCTCGACGAAGCCGATGAAATGCTCCGCATGGGCTTCATCGACGACGTCGAGAAGCTGCTCCAGGCCACGCCGGAAGGCCGCCAGGTGGCGCTGTTCTCCGCGACCATGCCGGCGCCGATCCGCCGCATCGCGCAGACCTACCTGAAGGACCCGGTCGAGGTCACGATCAAGAACAAGACCACCACCGCGGCGAACATCCGCCAGCGTTACTGGTGGGTCAGCGGCGTGCACAAGCTCGACGCCCTCACGCGCATCCTCGAAGCCGAAAGCTTCGACGCGATGATCGTCTTCGCGCGCACCAAGTCGGCCACCGAAGAACTCGCCAGCAAACTGCAGGCGCGCGGTTTCGCCGTCGCCGCGATCAACGGCGACATGGCCCAGGCCCAGCGCGAGCGCGTGATCGACCAGCTGAAGACCGGCAAGCTCGACATCCTGATCGCCACCGACGTCGCCGCGCGCGGCCTCGACGTGGAGCGCATCAGCCACGTGCTCAACTACGACATCCCGCACGACACCGAGTCGTACGTGCACCGCATCGGCCGCACCGGCCGCGCGGGTCGCAACGGCGAGGCGATCCTGTTCGTCACCCCGCGCGAGCGCAACCTGCTCCGCCAGATCGAGCGCGCCACGCGCCAGCCGATCGAGCAGATGCAGCTGCCGACCATCGAGGCAGTGAACGATACGCGCGTCAACAAGTTCAACCAGAAGATCACCGACACGCTGGCCACCGGCGACCTCGGACTCTTCCAGCAGTTGGTCGAGAAGTACGAGCAAGAGCACAACGTGCCGGCGATCGAGATTGCCGCCGCGCTGGCGAAGATCGCCCAGGGCGACCAGCCGCTGCTGCTCGAACCGCCGGCCAAGCGCGAATACACCGAGCGTCCGCCGCGTGAATACGATCGCGAGCGCGAACACCGCGGTCCGCGCGACAACGGCGATTTCGCCGATCGTCGCCCGGTGCGCGAGGGCATGCGCCAGCCGCGTCCTCACGTCACCGAGAACGGCAAGAAGACCTACCGCATCGAAGTCGGCCACGACCATGGCGTAAAGCCGGGCAACATCGTGGGCGCCATCGCCAACGAAGGCGGCGTCGAAGCCAAGTTCATCGGCCGCGTCAGCATCCGTGACGACTACAGCCTGATCGACCTCCCGGACGGCATGCCGGCCGAGACCTTCAACCACCTGAAGAAGGTGTGGGTCGCGCAGCAGCAGTTGCACATCAAGGAGTGGGACGGCACCGAACAGCCGCAGAGCGGTAACGGTGGTGGCGGCAATGGCGGCCAGCGTCCGCGCGGCAACTTCCGTCCGCAGGGCGGTCGCCCCGGTGGCAACGGCGGCGGTGGCAAGCCGCCGCGCCGCAAGCGCGACTACTGATCGACGAAAAGCCCGGCCATGTGCCGGGCTTTTTGCATGTGAACGCCGGAAACGCCGCATCACCTCTCTCGCGACAACCGATCACCCCGCGCTGGGTTCCCGCTTTCGCGGGAACGACGTGAGGGGTAGGCGTGCTTGCGCAGATGGTGGCGTCGGATTGTTGCGTACCACCCAAGTCGACACTCGTCGTTCCCGCGAAAGCGGGAACCCAGCGCCGGGCGGCAGGTTATCGCCAGGCGTTCGCTACGGCTCTACACCGTCAACCGAAATCCGCCGGGGTCAATGGCGCCATCCCATGCCGCACGCGCGCCTTGTCGCATTGCGGGCTCGGGGTGACCCCGTCTTCCCACGCCGGCTTCAGGTCGTGGCACGGCGAGGGCCGCACCGCGTAGATGCCGCAATGCGCAGCCACGCCTACCTCGCCGACCAGCGAGCGGCAGCGCGGTTCCTTCTGGTTGGTGCCATGCATGTTGACCCGGTGCGGGTCGAGGTGTTCGGTGAGCGAGGCAGGGGTGATGCCCCCGGCCTCGTCGGTTTCCATCCAATGGAAGGCGACGCGATAGGTCGCGCAGCAAGCGCCGCAGCGCAAGCAAGGGTGGGTCATACGGTCAGATCGAACCTGAGAAGGTGTTGCACTTGCCGATGTCGCCGGTCTGGAAACCGGTCTTGAACCAGCGCACGCGCTGGGCGGAGGTACCATGGGTGAACGAATCGGGCACCACCCTGCCCTGCGCCTGCTCTTGCAGCGCATCGTCGCCGATCGCCGTGGCCGCGTGCAATGCCGATTCGATATCGCCCGCCTGGAGCCACTGCTGGCGCTGCTGCGAATGGTTGGCCCACACGCCCGCGAAGCAATCGGCCTGCAGTTCCTGGCGCACCGACAGGCCGTTGGCCCCTTCCATGCGGGCACCGCGGCGGCGGGCCTCGTCCACCTTGGCGAAGACGCCCACGAGGTTCTGCACGTGGTGGCCCACCTCGTGCGCAATCACATAGGCACGGGCGAAATCGCCCGATTCATGGAAGCGACGCTGCATTTCCTGGAAGAAACCGAGATCGAGATAGACCTTGCGGTCGCCGGGACAATAGAACGGCCCCACCGCCGAGGACGCCGAACCGCAGGCGGTTCGCACCCCGCCCCGGAACAGCACCAGGTGCGGCTGCTCGTAGCGCTGGCCGTTGGCGGCGAAGATCTCGCCCCAGGTGTCCTCGGTCTCGCCGAGGATGGCGCGAACGAAATCCACCTGCGGGTCGGTCGCCTCCGCCGGCCGGGTGGCCTGGGTCCGCTGCGGCGCCGGAGCGCCCTGCTCCGCCTGGCCCAGAAGTGCGGTGGGGTCCTTGTAGAAGACCGCGCCGAGGATCGCCAGGATGATGATGCCGCCGATCCCGAGCCCACGACCGCCGCCGAACGAAGGGCCGCCGCCACCGCCTTCGCCGGCGTCTTCCACGTTGTCGCTTCTACGTCCTTTCTGCCAGAGCATCGCCTTTCCCTCCTCCCGGCATGTCCCCACGAGACACGGTCGGCATGATCGCATGGACGGTTGCCGGTAAACTCCCGCGCTGTCGTCGTACCACGGATCAGTTCATGACCAGTCAGCTCCCCGCCGTCGTCACCCTGCTTACCCTACTGCTGATGTTCTACACGGTGTTTATCGTAGGCAAGGCGCGTGAACGCTATGGCATCAAGGCGCCCTCCATCTCGGGCGACCCGCAGTTCGAGCGTGCCTGGCGCGTGCAGATGAACACGCTGGAAAACGCCGTGATGTTCATCCCGGCCCTGTGGCTCGCCGCCCAGTACGTGGACCCCCTCTGGGCCGGCATCGCCGGCATGGTCTGGCTTGTCGGCCGCGTCTGGTACGCCGTGGCCTACCTGCGCGACCCGACCCGCCGCGGCCCCGGCTACATCGTCTCGATGGTGGCCTGGGGTGCCCTCATGCTGATGGCGGCCGGTGGCATGGGCATGGCCATCATGGAGAACAGCTCGGCCAACGCCGCCCAGGCGGAAGACGCCAGCGGCGACGGGCAGAGCTGAGGACCCTCGCCCTAGGAAACGTGAGCCGTCGGCCTGTTGAGGCAGGCGGCTCACCCTTAACGCTTTACTCGTCCGTCGGCAGCGCCAGAACGCGTACGCGCTGGATGCGCGCCCCATCCATCGCCGTCACCTCGAACGAGAGGGCACCGCTGTCGAAGCGATCGCCCACGCCCGGCAGGCGACCCAACCGCTGCAGCACGAAGCCGGCCAGCGTGGAGAAGTTGCCCTCCCCAGCGCCCGGCAGGCGATGGCCCAACAGGTGCTCCACGCGGCGCGCGTCGAGGCTGGCGTCCAGCAACCAGGCACCGTCCGGCTCGCTGACCGCCGAGGGATCGCCTTCGCGGGTCTCGTCGGGGAATTCCCCTGCGATGGTCTCCAGCACGTCGGCCGGGGTCACCAGGCCGAGGATGCTGCCGTATTCGTCGACCACAAGGGCCACCTGCAGGGAGGCACGGCGGAATTCGTCGATGAGGCGGAGCACGCTCAGTGACTCCAGCACCGTGATCGGCTTGCGCACTACCGACTCGTGCAGGCGGCCATTGTCACTCAGGCTGGCCAGCAGGTCGCGCGAGGACACCACGCCCACCAGTTCGTCGAGGTCGCCGTTGGCGACCAGCATCCAGTGGTGCGAAGATTCCCGCGCTTCTTCCAGCAGGTTGCCCAGTTCGTCGGACGGATCGATCCAGACGATCTCGGTCCGCGGCGTCATGATCGACCGCACGGGACGCTGGGACAGGTCGAGCACGCCCTGCACCATCTCCAGCTCGTCCTTGCCGAACACCGCCATCTCGGCGGTCTCGGTCGGCGCGTTGCCCTTGCCGTTGCCGTCCACCTCGTCTTCCGGCGTGCCGCCCAGCAGGCGCAGCACAGCCTTGGCGGTGCGGTCGCGCATGGTGCGGCCGCCCACCAGCAGGGAGCGGCGACGGTTGCGACGCATCGTCTGGTTGAACACCTCGATCATGATCGAGAAGCCGATCGCGGCGTACAGGTAGCCCTTCGGGATATGGAAGCCGAAGCCCTCGGCGATCAGGCTGAAACCGATCATCAGCAGGAACGACAGGCAGAGGATCACCACCGTCGGACGGGCGTTGACGAAGGCGGTGAGCGGCTTGCTGGCGGTGATCATCAAGGCCATGGCGATCACCACGCCGATCATCATGATCGACAGGTGATCGACCATGCCCACGGCCGTGATCACCGAGTCGAGCGAGAACACCGCGTCGAGGATCACGATCTGCAGCACGGTAAGCCAGAAGCTGCCGCGGCGGGCGCCCTTGCCGTCGTGGTCGTCGTCGGCCTCGAGCCGTTCGTGTAGTTCCAGCGTGGCCTTGAACAGGAGGAAGGCGCCGCCGATCACTAGGATCAGGTCGCGCCACGACAGGCCGAAGCCGTTCCACTCGAACAGGGGCTTGGTGAGGGTGACCAGCCAGGACATGGCGGCCAGCAGGCCCAGGCGCATGAGCAGCGCGAGGCCAAGACCCACTAGGCGCGCGTGGTCGCGCTGGCGGGCGGGGAGCTTGTCGGCGAGGATCGCGACGAAGACGAGGTTGTCGATACCGAGAACGATCTCCAACACGATCAGCGTGAGGAGTCCCGCCCAGGCGGAAGGGTTGGCTAGCCAGTCGAATGCGAACATGGGTAGGCGCGTTGGCGCCCGTTTTCCTCCTTAAGGGACGTGACACTATACAGGCCCCGCGTGACGGTCTGTGCCGCAAGCGCCATTGCGCCGCCGTCGCGCCGTCGGCTAGGGTGCGCCATGCCTCACGATACCGCCCCTGCCGCCGTCGCCCTTCCTGTCGAACCGTCGCCGCTGCCGGCCCGCGCGCCCGGCCTGCTCGAGACGATCGCCTGCATCATCGCGTATTTCGTTCTGCAGCTCGGTTTCGGAGCGCTGTTCGGGCTTATCTCGCAATTCATCACCCAGCACTACCCCGACCAGGTGCCCGCCTATCCGGATCGCCTGATCGTGGTCGTGATCCTTACGCTGCTGTGTGCCGCGGGGGTCACCACCGCCCTGCTGGTCAGGCGCTGGGGCCCGCGCAGCCTGGACGGCGGCGCGCTGGGCCTGGGCTTCACTCCGCCACAGGGCAAGTACATCGCCATCGCCACGGGCCTGGGCCTTGCCGCCCCCATCGTTGGCGGCCTGCTTACCCAGTTCCTGGCCGGCAACCACGAGGTGAGCCAGTCGGTGAGCGAAATCGCCGGCAAGGCCCATATCGGCATGCGTTTCGCCTTGCTACCCGCGGTGGTCCTGGTCGGTCCGCTGGTGGAGGAGACGCTCTTTCGCGGTGCCCTGCTCGCCGTGCTGCGCCACCGGTTGGGCGACGGCTGGACCATAGGTATTTCCGCGACGATCTTCGGGCTGGTCCACCTGCCCGACCTGGCCTGGCTCTGGTATGCGGTGCCGAACCTGGCCCTCATCGGACTGATCTGCGCCTGGCTGCGCGTACGAAGCGGCTCGATCTGGCCCGCCTTCGTCGCCCACGCGGTCAACAACTCGCTGGCGACGCTGGGCTGGTTCACCGGCTAGATCGTCTCCAGCGCCGCCACCTGACGGGCCAGTCGCGGCCCGGCATAGCACTGCGAACCGACGGGTAGCAGGCCCACGTCGGAGAAGGCGCCCCGGTACCAGCGGGCAGGCCGCGCATGGAAGCCCTCGCGATCGCCGCCGGGATCGTCCTCGCGGGTATACACCTCAAGAAAAGCCAATCCCTCAAGCATCTCGCCGATGCCGGTGAGACCGGCGCGGATCTCGGCCGGCTTCAGGTAATGCAGTACGTCCGTGCAGACGATCAGGTCGAAGCGGGTATCGAAACGCAGCTCGGCCAACTGGCCGAAACGGGCGTAACCGATGTTGCGGCTACGGCCATAACGGGCCACGGCGTACTCGCTGGCCTCCAGCCCCTGGTAGACGACGCCCGGACGCAGGCGCCGCAACTCGGCGCGCCAAGGCGCTTCGCCGCAGCCCACATCGAGCACGTTGCGGATGGGATGCCCGAGGTAGAACTCGGCCTGCCCCACCACCATGGCCACCTTGCGGCGCAGCTCCGCCGGCGAACGCACCGCATGCCCAGCGCTGCGATACCACTTGTCGAAATAGGCCTGATCGTAGGTCTTGGACATGGCGAGCCGCCCCGTGAAAACCGCCATGTTAGCCGGGCGTACACCTCGGGCATACATGACCCGTCGCAGCATCGTGCGCTATCGATGCAAGGAGACTCCCATGCCCCTCATCCGCCTGCGCATTACCGGCGACCGCGACATCTTCGACGACGTGGTCAATGCCCTCCACGGTATCGACCGGGTGGAGCGTGTCGAGGAGATCGACGACTTCATGAGCGATTTCCGTGACGACTCCAGCTCGCAGAACCTCTCCGACGACATGAGTTCGCGTGCGTTCACGGTCGAGGTGGAGGCACCGAAGAATCGCCTGGAGCGCGTGCGCGAGGTCGCTGAGGAGGCTGCCGGCAGCCGCGAGGCGACGATCGAGTTCGTCGACGAAGACGAATTCAAAAACTGACCTCCTACGGCCAGCTCCTGTAGGAGCGCGCTTGCGCGCGATACCACCCGAATCGCAAGTTCCAACGGTCAGCCAAAAGTAAACCTCGCACCCCGGACTCCGTTTAAGGTGGCGTCGCGCCTTCCACGGAGGTCCCATGCGCCCGCTCGCCGCCGCGTTACTGATCGCCCTGCTGCCCCTCCCCGCGCTCGCCGCGGATGAGCCCCTGTCGAAGGACGATGTCGCCTGGCTGGACCGGGTAACGTTCGGCATCGACACCGCCACGGTCGCGAGCTTCCGCGACCTGGGCAAGCGACGCTTCCTCGATCACCAGTTGCACCCGCGCGACGACGGCCTTCCGGCCGAGATCCGCCAGCAGATCGCCGGCTTCGACGTGATGAAGACGCCGCCTGCCACGATGATGGCGCAGATGCGCGACCAGTATCGCGACATCAACCAGATGCCCGACGGCGACGCCAAGCAGGCGGCACGCCAGGCCTTGCAGAAGCAAGGCAACGAGTATGCGCAGGAGGCCCAGGCCACCGAACTGCTCTACGCGATCTACGACGAAAACCAGTTGCGCGAGCAGATGGTGTGGTTCTGGCTCAACCATTTCAGCGTGTTCAAGGACAAGGGCCGCGTGCGCTGGCTGGTGGCCGACTACGCACAGAACACCGTACGTCCGCACGCGCTGGGCAAGTTCCGCGATCTGGTCATGGCGACGCTGAAAAGCCCCGCCATGCTGGAATACCTGGACAACGCCCAGAACGCCCGAGACAAGATCAACGAGAACTACGCGCGCGAGCTGATGGAACTGCATACGCTCGGCGTCAACAGCGGCTATTCGCAGGCCGACGTGCAGAACCTCGCACGCATCCTCACCGGCGTGGGCGTCAACTTCGACGGCCAGCCTCGCAAGTTCCGCAAGGACCTCCAGCCGTATTACCTGCAGGAAGGCGTCTTCGAGTTCAACCCGAACCGCCACGACTTCGGCGACAAGGAACTGCTGGGCAAGACGATCAAGGGCGGCGGCTTCGACGAAGTCGAGAAGGCCGTGGACCTGATCGTGAGCCAGCCGGCCTGCGCGACGTTCATTTCCACCAAGCTGGCGAAGTACTTCGTATCCGACAACCCGCCGCCGGAGCTGATCAAGGCCATGGCGAAGACCTTCCGCCGCAGCGATGGCGATATCGCGGAAGTGATGAAGACGATGCTGACCTCAAAGGAATTCGCCGCGTCGCTGGGCAGGCGCTACAAGGATCCCACCCAGTTCCTGGTGTCCACCATGCGTGTCGCTTACGACGGCAAGCCCGTCACCAATCCGCGTCCGCTGGTGAACTGGATCAACCAGCTCGGCCAGGCGCCGTACGGTCGCATCACGCCCGATGGCTGGCCCGTGGCCGACGTGGAATGGTCCAGTTCCGGGCAGATGGCCAAGCGTTTCGAGATCGCCCGCTCGATCGGCAGTGGCGCCAACCACCTGTTCGATCTCGACGAGGAAGGCAAGCGCCAGCGCGGCGGCTTTCCCCAGCTAACCACCCCGACCTACTACGCCACGCTCGATCCCCTGCTCGGCCAGAAGACGCGCGACGCGCTGTCGCAAGCCACCTCGCAGCAGGAATGGAACACCTTCCTGCTCTCCTCCCCCGAGTTCAACTACCGCTGAGGCCAGCCATGGATCGCCGCCAGTTCCTCCTCGCCCTCGCCGCCACCGTTCCTGCCCTCACGCTCGGGGGCAAGGTCTTCGCCGCCCCGGCGAACACGCCGCGCTTCCTGCTCGTATTCCTGCGTGGAGGCTACGACGCGAACAACATGCTCGTGCCGTACGCCAGCGACTTCTATTACGAGTCGCGGCCCAGCATCGCGCTGGCAAAGCCGGATCCCTCCAATCCCAAGTCGGTACGCGCGCTCGATGCCCACTGGGGCCTCGCGCCCGTGCTCGCCAATTCGATGGGGCCGCTGTGGGACAAGCGCCAGCTCGCCTTCATCCCCTTCGCCGGCACCGACGATCTTTCGCGTAGCCATTTCGAAACGCAGGACAACATCGAGTCCGGCGAAGCCGGTGAAGCGCGCAGCTACGCATCGGGCTTCATGGGCCGCCTCGCGGACGTACTGCGCGGTTCGACGCCGATCGCCTTCACCGATGCCCTGCCCCTGTCGTTCCGCGGCGCAGGCGATGTACCCAACGTCTCGCTGAAGGGCGGCGGCAAGGCCGTATTCGACGATCGCCAGTCGAAGATCCTCGCCAGCATGTACGCGGGCACGCCACTGCAAGCGGCCGCCACCGATGGCCTGCAATTGCGCCAGGAAGTGGCCCAGGACCTCCAGAACGAAATGGTCGCCGCCAGTCGCGGCGCGGTGAACGCGCGCGGTTTCGCGCAACAGGGCCAGCGCATGGCGACACTGATGCGCGATCGCTTCCGCCTCGGCTTCGTGGATGTCGGCGGCTGGGACACCCATGTGAACCAGGGCGGCGCCGAAGGCCAGCTCGCCAACAACCTCGACAACCTCGGGCAGGGCCTCGCGGCCTTCGCCGATGGCCTGGGCGAGGCCGAGTGGAACAACACCGTGGTGGTCGTCGTCTCCGAGTTCGGCCGTACCTTCCGCGAAAACGGCAACAAGGGCACCGACCACGGCCACGGCACCACCTACTGGGTGCTCGGTGGCAAGGTCCACGGCGGCCGCATCGCCGGCCAGCAGGTGGCCATCAACGCGGGCAGCCTGCTGCAGAACCGCGACTACCCGGTGCTCAACAACTACCGCGACGTCCTGGGCGGCATGATGCAACGCATGTACGGCCTGTCGTCGGCCGACCTGACCAAGGTCTTCCCGAACGCCAAGCCACGCGACCTTCAACTGGTGTAGGAGCGCGCTTGCGCGCGATCGCTACGCTTAGGGCTGCCAGACCTGCCCCTCAGGATGCGATAGCTGCCGGTCGAGGTAATACGCCGCGCTGATGAAAGCGAGGTGCGTGAGCGCCTGCGGGAAATTGCCCAGCGGTTCGCCACGCAGGCTCAGCTCCTCGGAGAACAGGCCGAGGTGGTTCGCATAGAGCACGCCACGCGCCATGATCTCGCGCGCCTCGTGCAAGCGACCCGCACGAGCCAGGCATTCCACATACCAAAACGTGCAGGTGGTGAACGCGCCCTCGCCGCCCTTCAGGCCATCGGCATTTAGGTAGCGGAAGACCAGGCCGTCGTCGGTGAGCTGGTCGCGGATAGCGTCCAGCGTGTCCAGCCAGACCGGGTCGGTGGCGGAGACGAAGCGCACCAGCGGCATCATCAGCAGTGAGGCGTCGAGGTCGGTGCCGCCCTTGGTCTGCACGAAGTAACCGTGTTCGGGATGGCGGAAGTTCTCCCAGATATCTTCGGCGATGCGGTCGCGTTCGGCGGCCCACTCGACGATCGGCCCGGGCAGCGACCGCTTGCCCGCCAGGCGCACCGTGCGATCCAGCGCCACCCAGCACATCAGGCGCGAATGCAGGAAATGCCGCGGCTTGTCGCGAATCTCCCAGATCCCTTCGTCCGCGTCGCCCCAATGGCGCGACACGTGATCGACCATGCGCCGCACGTGCTGCCAGCCGGCATGGCTGATCGCCGTGCCGTACTTGTTCGATAGGTAAATGCTGTCCATCAGCTCGCCGAAGATGTCGAGCTGGGTCTGCGAACGGGCGGCGTTGCCGATGCGTACCGGCTTCGATCCTGCATAGCCGGCGAGATGGTCGAGGGTTGCTTCGTCCTCCGCTTCGCTGCCGTCCAGCGCGTACATGATGCGCAGTGCGGAATCCTTGGCGAGCGCCATGATCCGTGCCTCCGACCATTGGCGGAAATGCTCTGCCTCTTCCACGTAGCCCATCCGCATGAAGGCATACACGGTGAACGAGGCATCGCGGATCCAGGTCGCGCGGTAGTCCCAGTTGCGTTCCGCGCCCGTCGCTTCCGGCAGGCCAAAGGTGGCGGCCGCCGCGATGGAGCCATGCCGATGCGACGTGAGCAACTTCAGCACGAGGGCGGAGCGATCCACCTTCTCGCGCCAACGCCCTCGATAGGAGGACTTGCGCATCCAGCGACGCCAGGCCTCGGCCGTATCGCGAAGGGCTGCGGCGCATTCGCGAACGTCCAGCGGCTCGATCTCCTCGTCGCACAACACGAACCAGACCTCCTTGCCCGGCTCCAGCGGGAAACGCGCATCCGCCTCGCCCTCTCCGATGCGTAGTGGCACGTTCGCCCCCAATCGCACCGACTGCGCATGCGTGTGGAAGACGACGGAGTCGCCGTACGCCTCGACCTCGGGCACGGCGCGGGCGTAGTCCAGTCGCGGACGACAACGGACATGGATATCGATCTTGCCGCGTAAGACGCGAATACAGCGGACGAGGCTTCGCGGCGCGCGGGACTGGATATCCGGGTGCGGCATGAAGTCGGTCATCTCGACGCTGCCCTCTTCGGACATCCAGCGCGTGATGAGGACGTTGGTCTCCGGCACGTAGAGCTGCATGCGGCGGGGCTCGTCCAGCGCAGGCTCCACCGAGAACTCGCCGCCCTCGTCCGGGTCGAGTAGGGCGGCGAAGATCGTCGGGCTGTCCAGGTGAGGCCAGCACAGGTAGTCGATGCAGCCGTCCGTGGCGACCAGGGCGGCGGTATCCAGGTTGCCGACGATGCCGTGCTCGCCGATACGCCGGCCGGGCATGGGGTTTTCGCGGTTCGGCACGCGCTTCTCCATCGGTGGGGACCGTACGGATAGCAATGCCATGGCGGACGTGAAGGCAGCGCCGATAGGACGCTCAGAATTCCATGCGGTAGGCCACCTTCACCAGGGCCTCGTTGACGTCCTTCAGGGCGAAGCCCCGACGGAACTGGCCATCCAGGTCATCGTTGGTGTCCTCACGATAACCGCCCCGGTTGTACACGATGTACAGGTTCGACAGGGGCGCGATCTCGTAGCGATAACGAATCTGGAAGCCCAGGTTGGCGACGCCCAGGTCGTCCACCGCCTCGTTGCTGGCGACGGCGCGACCCGTCGGCGAGATCTCATAGGCCTGGCGCATCCGGGCGGCCACGGCGAGGGTCTGGAGCTTCACCCGCAGCTCGTGGCGGTTGCCGAAGTTCCAGTTCAGGCCGCTGTCGATGCCGATGGTGCGCCCGTCGAAGCTGCCGACGAGGTTGTCGTGCTGCCAGATGAGCCAGTTCGGGTCCCACTCGTAGCTGGCGCCAGCGAAGATGCTGAAGCCGTCGGTGATGAAATAGGTCGGCGTGAACTTGAAGTAGTAGCCGAGACGACGCAGGCCGGTGAGCTGGTTGCCCGAAATCGAGCCTTCGGTGGTCCAACTCCAGCGGCCGGAGCGCGGCTGTTCGCGCTGCCACTTCAGGCGCGCCGTGGGCTTGGTCCGTAGCGGGTTGTTGCCCCGCGTCAGCAGGTCGTCATAGGCAGCCGTGAACATGTCCAGGCGCCACCATTCCGCACCACCGTCCCGACGCTGGCTGTCGCGCATGATGCGGAAACGACGGTTGATCAGGCGATTTTCCGTGTTGTCCTGCTGGGAGACACGGAAGCGCCACAGGTGCGAGGCGTAGGCGGAGTCGGCCGGGAGCTGCGTATCGCGGTAGCGCACCTCCCAGTGCAGGTACTCCATGTCGTTGCGCGGCAGGTAGCCAAAGTCGTCGATGTTCAGGCGCTTGCCGAAGTACATGCCGAGCCACTGCTGGCTCCAGCGGTCGTTCATTTCCCAGTACGCGATGCTGGTGGCGCCAAGACCTGAACTGTCGGCACCGCGCTGGTCGATCTTGCTGCCCACCACGTTGCTGGTGATGGTGAACGATGCGTTCGGCTGCCAGCGGTGGTCAATGCCCAGCACGTTGGCGTCGCGGTTGAGATAGGGATGATTGACCCGCGTGGCGAGCAAGCCGAGGGTCTGCGTGCCCAGGTTCTGCACGATGCGCAGGGCACCGAAGGTTCGCCCTGCGTCGCCCTTCTCCTGAGCAGTCAGGATGCCGTAGCTGGTGGACCCGACACTGCCGTTCACCTTGACCGCCGCGGAGATATCGGCCGACCCACGACCATCGTCGGCGGCACCGCCGACGCGACGCGTGTAGACGAGCTGGGAGTAATCGTCGAGCAGGCTGAAATCGAAGATGCCCTGATTCTCGGTGAAGAACGGACGCTTGTCGGTGAAGAAGGTCTCCGTCGGCGAGAAATTCACGACTAGGTCGTCGCTTTCCACCTGACCGAAGTCGGGATTGATCGTCGCCGTGACCTGGGTCTGACCGTTCGGCTTCCAAAGGATGTCCGCGCCCTGCTGGAACGAGGTGCCGCCATGGGCGCGATCGGTACGTGCCACCAGGTACGGGGTCACCGCGAACAGCGACTGGGAGTACGCCGGCACTTCCAGTTTTTGGAAGCTGGACAGGAAGCGACCGCGATCGAACGAGACGGTGGGCCATGCGGCACGCTCGCCGGTGGCGGCGATGATCCGGTCGATGTAGAGACCGATGGTGCGCGTGTTGCCCGACGCCTTGCGCATCGGTGCGATGTACCAGGGGATGAGGATCTCGACGGAGTAGCCTTCCGCGTCCTCGCTGGTCGCATGCTCCCAGATGCCATCCCAGTCGTAGCTGAAGTCGTTCTCGTTGGTGATGACCTCGTCCGCGATGCCACCTTGCGACTTCACCTCGAAGTCGTAGCCCACGCGGCCATCGGCGTCGAAGTCCACCATCACGTTCACGCGGTCGACGCGCGCATCCTCGTCGCGGCGAGCCTGCTGCTTCGAACGGGGAATGCCGGCCGGCTGGGTAACCCGGATCGCCACGGCCAGCCCCTTGGGCGTGGACAGCACCCAGGCGTCGATCGGCTGGCTGGCCGCCTTGCCGGTCCATGGCTGGGTCACATGAAAATCCGTGATGTGCTGCGCCCCGGCCCATTCCGCGGGATCAATATGGCCGTCGATCTTCACCTCCGCCACGGCGGAAGCCGAGGCGAAGCAAAGCGCGAGGAACAGGATGAAGCGACGGCGCATGGGATCCCCAATCGTGACAACTTGCGGGAATGGATGCGCCCCCGCGCGAAAGGGTTACCCATGACTATCGGCCTATGCCTGCGCACGGCCTCCTACGCAAAAGCCGATGCGACGCCTTCGCGGTGCTGGTAAACCGAGGCGCTGGGTTCCTGTTTGCACAGGAACGACGAGGCTGGGAGATCGTCGTTCCAGCGAACGCTGGAACCCAGCGCGAGGCAATCGGTTGTCGCCTCGCGACCTCCTACGTAAAGCCGATGCAGCGCCCTTGCAGTGCTGGCAAACCGGGGCGCTGGGTTCCTGTTTGCACAGGAACGACGAGCTCGCGATCCGTCGTTCCAGCGCACGCTGGAACCCAGCACGAGGCAATCGGTTGTCGTCTCGCGACCTCCTACGTAAAGCCGATGCAGCGCCCTTGCCGTGCTGGCAAACCGGGGCGCTGGGTTCCTGTTTGCACAGGAACGACGAGCTCGCGATCCGTCGTTCCAGCGAACGCTGGAACCCAGCGCGAGGCAATCGGTTGTCGCCTTGCGGCCTCCTACGTAAAGCCGATGCAGCGCCCTTGCCGTGCTGGCAAACCGAGGCGCTGGGTTCCTGTTTTCACAGGAACGACGAGCTCGCGATCCGTCGTTCCAGCGCACGCTGGAACCCAGCGCGGGGCGACCGGTTGTCGCCTCGCGGCCTCCTACGTAAAGCCGATGCAGCGCCCCCGCCATGCTGGCAAACCGGGGCGCTGGGCTCCTGGAACGACGAGCTCGCGATCCGTCGTTCCAGCGCACGCTGGAACCCAGCGCGGGGCGGTCGGTTGTCGCCTCGCGGCCTCCTACGCCAAAGCCGATGTGGCGCCCTCGCGGTGCTGGCGAACCGGGGCGCTGGGTTCCTGTTTGCACAGGAACGACAAGGCTGGCGATCCGTCGTTCGAGCCAACGCTGGAACGACGGCTGGGCTCAGAGCCCCAGCAGGGCTTTCGGTTCCAGGTATGCCTCCAGCCCGAACACCCCGTACTCCCGTCCCAGCCCCGACTGCTTGAAACCGCCGAACGGAGCCTTCGGCTCATGGCTCAAGGTATTCACCAGCACACGACCCGCATCGATGCGCGAAGCCACGCGACGCGCGCGCTCCGCGTCGGCGGACACGACATAGGCTTGCAAGCCATACGGCGTATCGTTAGCGATGGCGATGGCCTGCTCTTCGTCGTCGTACGCGATGATCGAAAGCACCGGGCCGAAGATTTCCTCGCGGGCGATGGTCATGTCGTTGCGCACATCGGTGAACAGCGTCGGCTTCACCAGCCAACCTTTATCCACGCCGTCGGGACGCCCTTCGCCACCGGCCAGCAGGCGCGCGCCCTCGTCGATACCCTTGCGGATGTAACCCTGTACGCGCTCCCACTGGCGCTGGCTGACCATCGGCCCGATCTGCGTTTCCGCATGGGACGGATCGCCCGACACCATCGCATTCGCCAGCGCCGCGGCGCGCGCTTCGAAATCCGCCAGCCGCGCACGAGGAACCAGGATACGCGTACCGGCGATGCAGGCCTGGCCGCTGTTGGCGAAGCCCGCATTGAGCGCAAGCGGCACGGCCACATCGAAATCCGCATCGTCGAGGATCAGCGTAGGCGACTTCCCGCCCAGTTCCAGGGTCACGCGTTTCAACGTATCCGCCGACGCGCGGACGATACCCTTGCCCACCACGGTGGAACCGGTAAACGATATCTTCGCGACGTCGGGACTAGTGACCATTTCCGCCCCCACCACGTCGCCGCGCCCTGTCACGATGTTGAACACGCCCGCCGGCGCACCGGCCGCATGCAACGCCTCGGTGACGATACGCGTCTGCCACGCACTCATCTCGCTGGGCTTGATGACGGCGGTGCAACCCGCCGCGATGGCGGTGGCGAGCTTGCCGCAGATGAAGCCCGCGTTGCTGTTCCACGGCGTGATAAGCTCGGTGACACCGACCGGTTGCATGACCACCGTCGCCTTGCCCAACTGTCGCGTGAATTCGTAATGCTCCAGCGCGTCGATCGCATCGAGGAACACGCTCGCGGCATGGTCGGTCATCCAGTGGGCACGCGACGAGGGCGCACCGTATTCCTTCACCACGGCCTCAAGCAGGTCGTCGGCGCGGGCCGCGACGGCGGTGTGCATACGTCGGAGCAGGTCGATCCGCTCGGCCACCGAGCTGCGTGAGAACGTGGCGAAAGCCCGCTTCGCCGCCGCGATCGCCATGCGTGCATCTTCCGCGTCGGCCAGGCGGACGCTGCCGAGGACTTCTTCCGTCGCCGGATTGAACAGGTCGAAACGCTCGGTGCCGTGCGGCGTGACGAAGGCACCGTCGATATAAATGGTGTCGATCGAAATCATGGAGGAACTCCTGCAGGGATGTGCCCCACAGGATGTAGCCCCTTCATTGACCTGATAAGCTGGACAACAACGAATGACCTATTAAGTAAAAGCGGACAATGCGCAGCGGACTGACCGAACTGGAAGCCGTCCTCGCCGTCGCTCGCCTGGGCAGCTTTCGGGCCGCCGCCGGTGAGCTGGACCTGTCCACCTCGGCCGTCAGTCAGGCTGTGGCGACGCTGGAAAGCCGCCTGGGCGCACGGATTTTCCACCGCACGACCCGCAGTGTCCGCCTCACGCCGACGGGCGAGCGTTTCGTCGCCGACCTGGCCCCTGCCCTGCAAGGCCTCCACACGGCCATGGACCGGGCCAAGAACGCCGAGGAAACCCCCAGCGGCACCCTCCGCCTCAATGCGTCCGGCGGCGCGGCCCTGCGGATCATGGAGCCGCTGCTGATCCCCTACATGCACCGCTACCCCGATGTGCACGTGGAGCTGATCACGGACGACCGGCTGATCGACATCGTCCGGGAAGGCTTCGACGCGGGATTCCGCACCCAGGACATGGTGCCCGGCGACATGATCGCTGTCCCTCTCGGGCCGCCGATCCGCTTCGCCGTGGTCGGTACGCCGGGCTACTTCACCCGGCATGGGCGCCCGCGTACCCCCGACGACCTGTCGCACCACAGGGGTATCCGTGCGCGCATGAGCACGGGCCATGTCTATCGGTGGGAGTTCGAGCGTCACGGCCAACCGGTCACCGTCGATGTGGACGGCGGCCTCACCCTCGACGATCCACGCCTGATGCTCGCCGCGGCGAAGGCCGGCCTGGGGCTGGTATACCTGAGCGAATTCGACGTGGTCGATGCGCTGGCCGATGGATCGCTGGAGCGCGTACTGGAGGACTGGACGCCACCGTTCGACCCGCTATGCCTCTACTACCCCGGTCGTCGCCACGTACCGGCGGCCCTGCGCGCGCTCGTCGAACTTATCCGCGAAAGCGCCGTGTAGGAACGCGTTCTACGGTGCATCGATGTCGATCGCCGTGAGCGTTAACATCGTGCGGCGATGAAAGCCGAGCTTTTCGTACAGCCGTGTCGCCCCGGCGTTGCCGTCGGAGACATGCAGGAAGGACACCAGGCCCTGCTCGCGATGCCGGTTCACCAAATCGGTGAGCAAGGCCTTCGCCAAGCCACGCCCAGCGAAGTCGGGGTGCGTGCAGACGGCGCTGATCTCGCGCGCACCGGGAACCACCATCCGCTCGCCAGCCATCGCGATCAGCCGGTTCTCGTGCAGGATGCCGACGTACGTGCCCAGTTCCGCCGTGTGTTCACGGAAGAATTCCGGATACACCATGCGCGTGAGCGCACGCATGCGCTCTCGGTGCTCCGGCCCGAGCAAAACTACCGTTTCGCGCGTGGAGGGCGCCGATTCGTCCAGCGATCGCACGAGTTGCAGCGTGGCCGGAACCGCGTGATACGCGTCGAGCGGCACGCGACGCCACCGCTCCGGCATCGCCTCCGGCGCCACGCCCAGGAAGTATCGACGTCCTGCCAGGCGCACATCGTCCTGCACTTTCGCGTCGGCACTGGCCACCGCCACGAAGGGCGCATAGCTGGCGCCATACCAGAGCGCATCGCCCGCATGACGGGCCAAGTCCGCATGACCGCCACGCAAGGAATGCCACAACGGGTTATCGAGTAAAGAGGTATCCATGCCACTCCCTTCGAAAGACCTTCTCCCCATCTGAGGGGTACCCGCGCAGATCTCAACCGGCTCTGATAACGTCACGGGGACGTATACACCCAGGGGACACCATGCTCGCTCGTACCTGCCTCGCGCTCGCCCTTTGCCTCGCCCTGCCCGCCATGGCCGAGGAAGCGAAGAAGACGCCCACGCCCAAGGAACTGCTGGCGAAGTCCTCGCCGGACGAGTGGCGCACGCCCGATCCGGCCAACCTGGTGTACATGGACCTGCCCCAGGGCCGTGTCGTCATCGAACTGGCCCAGGACTGGACACCCCAGCACGCCGCCAACATCCGCACGCTGATCCGCGAGCATTACTTCGACGGCACCCAGGTCATCCGCGTGCAAGACAACTTCGTCACCCAGTGGGGCGACGCCGACGGCGACGACAAGGCCAAGGCAAAGTCCCTCGGCAGCGCCAAGGAGACCCTGCCACCGGAGTTCACCCGCAAGGGTGGCAAGTATGCTTTCACCCGGTTGCCGGACGGTGACGTCTACGCCCCGGAAGTCGGCTTCTCCGACGCCTTCCCCGTGGCCCGCGACCCCAAGGCCGGTGAAGCATGGATCGCGCACTGCTACGGCACCGTGGGCGTGGCGCGCGACGTGGGTGCGGAAACGGGCAACGGCAGCTCGCTCTACGCCATCATCGGCCAGGCCCCGCGCAATCTCGACCGCAACCTCGCCGTGGCCGGCAAGGTGCTCAAGGGCATGGAGTTCCTCTCGGCCTATCCGCGCGGCGGCGAACCGATGGGCTTCTACGACAAGCCCGAGCAACGCGTAACGATCAAGAGCGTGCGCCTCGCCGCCGACGTGCCCGCCGCGGAACGCACGCCACTCCAGGTGCTGCGCACCGACAGCAAGACCTTCGCCGCCGTGGTCGAGGCCAAGCGTAACCGCAAGGACGATTTCTATACCCGTCCGGCGGGCAAGATCGACCTGTGCAACATCAGCGTGCCAGTGCGCGATCCGTCGAAGAAGCCCTGAAACACCTGTCGGCTCCTACCGGAGGGGTAGGAGCCGATGCATCGCCGATCAGGCGCCGGGAGTGGCTGCGACGATCGCCTCGCGCAACGCGCGAAGTTTTTCCTTCAGTTTCGCCTCGTTTTCCGGCCCCACGCGGACCATGAATTTCTGCCCTGCCGATAGCTGTTCATACGTAGGATTGGAATACACGTAGCCCTGCTTCTCCGGCAACAGTTGCAAACCGCCCTTCGGCTCCGGTGCGGCGAGCAGGTGGTCGATCACCTCGACGAGGCGATCGTTGAAATAGCCGTTGGTGCCCAGGTCGCGATAGGCCTGCTGGAACAGCGGATAGTTGCGCTTGTACCAGGTGGCGGCGGCCGTCGGGTTGATACGATCAGCCACGTACATGTAGGTGGCGTACCGTTCGGCGTTTTTCTTCGACGCCACGAACATGCCGTCGCTCGACTGCACCTGGAAGGTGCCTGTCGGCGTGCGCATCGGCAGCACGTTCATGCCGACGGACTGTTTCGGCAGCGAATCGATGGTGGAGACCATGCGCGAGATGATCGCGTCGGGCCGCAGCAGCGATTTCAGCGCACCGTCACCGGTGAGCGCCAGCAGGCCGGCCATCACCGCGTCATCGCTCTGGTCCAGTGACGGCAAGGCGGCGGTGGACGCACCGGCCGGTCCATCGATGGGATGCTGCGGAAGTGCCGGGTCATGGACCTGCGTCGGTGGCGTCGCCGATGACGAGGCCGATGCGAAGGGCGGAGCGCCCACCGCTTCCCTCGCCTGTTTTTCCCGATAGAGGAAAACACCAACCACGGCGACGATCGCCACGACCAACAAACCCGCCAACCACTTCGAACCCGACGACTGACTGCTCAACGCTGTTACTCCGGTGAAACCAACCCCCATGGGGACTACGAAGTCCATGGTTGGTTCAAGGCTGGAACGCCAACGTGGCCCACGGCGGCGCGAATCGTTGCGAATTCGTGGCAATCGACCGCCGAGGGCGAAACCTCTTGCGAAAATCCTCTGCATGGCGCAAAACTGACCGCGCTGGCCCATTCCCCCACAGGGGCCGGCACCAGGGGTTCCCCTTTCAATCGATCAGTCAGGAGGAAGTATGGCTTTCTCTGCAAGGCTCGATGCCGCACCCATCTCGGGTATCAACGTCACGCCGCTCGTCGATGTCATGCTGGTGCTGCTGATCATCTTCATGATCTCGGCGCCGGTCGTTGCCCACAAGACGCTCGTCGACCTGCCCAGTCCCAATCGCTCCTTCGTCGACCTCCGTCCCGATCCGCTGCGTATCACGGTGGAACGCGGCGACATGGTGTTCGTCGATGGGATGCTCGTGTCCGAGCCGGTACTCGAAAAACAACTCGCGATCGCCGCAGCACGTTCGGAGAAACCGCCCATCGAGCTGCATGTGCGCGACGATGCCGCCTACGAGGACGTGGCGCGAGTGATCGCCACGGTGAAGAACCAGGGGCTGGATACGATCGACTTCGCCAACGATTGAGACACTGCCGCCCTGTAGGAGCGCACTTGCGCGCGATCGCGCGCAAGCGCGCTCCTACAGGTCTTCTCCGGAAAGAAAGGCCAGTGCCGCCGTGCGGACGCATTCGTCGTCCACCACCTTGCGATGGCCCAGGTGGCGTGTCTTCAGCAGCGTCGCGCCGGGCCATAGCTGTGCGTATTGTTCTCCGTGCTCCACCGGCACCTGCTTGTCGAAGCAGTCGTGCACGATGAGCAACGGCTGCGTACGCCTGGGTGCGTGATGGCGGATATGTAGGTCGTCGATCGCATACCCGGTGCGCGCCGCCAGCGCGTCGTGCAGCGACGGACGCAAGTGTTCGGCCAGGCGCATGAAGCGCGCGAACTGCCGCGTCACTGCCTGCGGATCGGCAGGCGGCGCGATGAGCACGACACGCTTCGCCGTCCAGCCATCGTCCAGCGCGATCGTGGTGGCCGCACAGCCCAGCGAATGTGCCACCACACCGAGCGCATCGCCATAGTGCCTGGCCACGCCGGACAGCGCATGCATGAAGTCAGGCAAGGTGCACAGATCGCCATCGCTATGGCCATGCGCCGGCTGGTCGAACGCCACCGCCGCCCAGCCTTTTTCCTGCAGGAACGGCGCCCAGCTTTCCCAGCGAAGCCCCATGCTCGACCATCCGTGCACGAGCAACACATAGGGCTGCGTCGACGGATCGCCCCAGACGTAGGTGGCGATGTCCTGATCGCCGACACGCACTGTCTCGCGACGCGCGGTCATGGTCGTCTGCGCGAACGCAGCACGCGTACGGCTGCTGGGCAACGGTGTCTGGAATACGCGTGCCGCGTGCGCCACCGTGCGCCGCGGCGCCAGGTAACTGCCGACGCGCCAAGCGCAACGGATCCCGAGGATGGTCGCCACGGTACGGACGCCGAAGCGGCGAGGTGCTTTCATGGAAGATGCGGGATCGAGGGTCGGCATGCCAGGGCTTGGAGCGCGGCACCGGGGCAAGGTTCCCCGGACATCCCGCTTTCGGCTAGCTGAACACCGCGATCCCCGTCCGGTCAACCCGGCGCGAGGAAGGCCCGTTCTTGCGCCCGAGTCCGCCACTGCGGACACCCGAGGAGACACCGTATGAAGCGCTTCACTCGCACCCTGGCCATCGCCACCGCCCTGGGCCTGGCCGTCGGCGCGGCGAGCTTCGCCCCGCTCGCCACCGCGCGGGAAGTGATCGTCACCACCGTACGGGTCGCACCGCCCCCGCCGCGCTACGAGGTCGTGCCGGGACCGCGCGTCGGCTATGTCTGGGCGCCGGGTTACTGGAACTGGTACGGCGGCCGCTATGTGTGGATCGGTGGCCGCTGGTACGCCGGGCGTCCCGGCTATGTCTACCATCCGCCGGTGTGGCGTCCGTACGGCGGTGGCTGGCGGATCGAGCGTGAAACCTGGGTACGTGGGCCACGCTGGCATCGTTAAAAAAATGTAGGTTGCTACGCCGCACCTACACACCTCCCCCATAGGGGTTAAACTAGGAAACTGACAGGACATCATCGCCCCCGCCACCAGGCCGGGGCGATTTTTTTGGACGGTTACCCTCTCCGGCGGCGAAGCCACCGGAATCCACCTTGAAAGCGGTATTGCCGCCGCTTGACACTGGAGTTTGCGTTCGATGATTTTCGAAACCATCGCCAACACGGGCCACGAAGAAGTCGTCTTCTGCCATAACAAGGACGCCGGCCTGAAGGCCATCATCGCGATCCACAACACCGTGCTCGGCCCGTCCCTCGGCGGCCTGCGCATGTGGCCGTACAAGACCGAGCAGGACGCCATCAACGACGTGCTCCGCCTGTCGCGCGGCATGACCTACAAGAACGCGGTGGCTGGCCTGAACCTCGGCGGTGGCAAGGCCGTCATCATCGGCGATCCCTCCAAGGACAAGTCCGAAGCGCTGTTCCGCGCCTTCGGCCGCTTCGTCAACTCGCTCAACGGCCGCTACATCACGGCCGAGGACGTCGGCATCGACGTCAACGACATGGAATACGTGTTCCGTGAAACCGAGTACGTCACCGGCGTGCACCAGGTTCACGGCGGCTCGGGCGACCCTTCGCCGTTCACCGCGTTCGGTACGCTGCAGGGCCTGATGGCCGCGCTGCAGACCAAGCACGGCAACGAAGACGTGGGCAAGTACAGCTACGCCGTGCAGGGCTGCGGCCACGTGGGCAGCGAGTTCATCAAGCTGCTTCGCGAACAGGGCGCCAAGGTGTTCGTCACCGACATCAACAAGGATGCCGTGCAGCGCTGCGTCGACGAGCTCGGCTGCGAAGCCGTGGGCCTCGACGAAATCTACGATGTCGACGCCGACGTCTACAGCCCGTGCGCCCTCGGCGGCACGGTCAACGAGCAGACCATCGACCGCATCAAGGCGAAGATCATCTGCGGCGCGGCCAACAACCAGCTCGCCACCGATGCCATCGGCGACGAACTGGCCCGTCGTGGCGTGCTCTACGCCCCGGACTATGCCGTCAACGCCGGCGGCGTGATGAACGTCTCACTGGAAATCGACGGTTACAACCGCGAGCGCGCCATGCGCATGATGCGCACGATCTACTACAACGTCGGTCGCATCTTCGAAATCTCGGCCCGCGACAACATCCCGACCTACAAGGCCGCGGATCGCATGGCCGAAGAGCGCATCTCCGCCATCGGCAAGATCCGCCTGCCGCACATGGGCAACGGTGCTCCGCGCTTCCAGGGTCGCATGCGCGGTCAGTAAGCGTTTCACCCGTCGTTCTGAAAAAAGCCACCGCATCGCCGCGGTGGCTTTTTTTTGGGATCTTGTAGGAGCGCGCTTGCGCGCGATGCGGAGTTACCGCGAGCACCCATCGCGCGCAAGCGCGCTCCTACAGGTGCGTGATGACGCCGGGTCCGCTGGCCTGAGGACGGTTTGGGATAGTCAGCCGGCATTTAACGAGTCGTCGCGGGAACGGTCATCGCCGCAAAGTGATGACTTTTTTCTTGCCGGAAATTCATGGGCTCGTGAAGGGTGCGCCCGTTTCCGCCCAGGCGTAGCGTCGAATCACCGCCGAAAACGTGGCGGGATACCAGCTGAGATAACGGTCATGAGCGACAGGAAAACCGGTACGGTCAAGTGGTTCAACGATGCCAAGGGCTTCGGGTTCATTTCCCCGGAGGATGGGAGTGCGGATTTGTTCGTCCATTTCAGGTCGATCCAGAGCAACGGATTCAAATCCTTGACGGACGGACAAAAGGTCTCTTTCAAAGTTGTTCAAGGCCAGAAGGGACTTCAGGCTGACGAGGTCAAGGTCGACGGTACCTGACCATTACAAACAACGGAGGGTGCGTCATGAAGGACTTCTTTCGCATCGTCTTGTTCATCAACAGGGCGTTCTTCCGCGAGGAAGAGCGTTCCTTTCCCACGGAGCGGCGCATGCCGCCGGGGGCTCCCCGCCTCACGGCGGGTCAACGTGTCTCGTTCACCCTCAACGAAAGCCCCGAGGGCGGCTTCTACGCCACGGACGTGAAGCCGCTGGACGAGGACACCTGACCCACCTCAGCGGGCCGCGGCGACGGCCACCGGACCGGCGAAGCCGGTCCGGGTGACCAGCATGTCGCCGAACGTCAGCACGCAGGCCAGCGTGGCGGCGAAGAACAGACCTTTCAGCAGCACGGTTTCGGCTTTCATGGCGCAACTCCTTGAGTGGGTTCACCAGGGATGAGGCATGAAGCGTGCCAACCCGAGAACCCCGCCAGAATGCGGTTTTCCGAGGATGGGCGCCCTTCCATGAGTGTCCGCGGACGTGGCCGCCCGTCCGGACAGGCCGAACGCGGGAAAGGGACTACGCGAATACGGCACCCGCAGGCGGTGCGATCTGGTACACTCGCCGCGCCATGTGTATCTCGTAAGGCGTTGCCTGCGCGATGCTTTTGGGTGGCAGGGGATGCCGTCCGCGGGGGCGGCCACAACCGAAACCATCGATCACGACCTTCGTCGCCCTGGCGACGGTGCGGCCCGCTGTTCCCTTTGTGGCGCGGACGCCCGATCCCGGGGATGAAATGGACTTACCGAGCTATGAGCGCGATCCCAGCTGAAACCTTCACCTTCGACGACGTCCTCGGTCGCCTGCGATCGGTCCTGCACGAGACCTTCGAGATCGACCCGGCGCGCGTCACCCCCGAGGCCAACCTGTTCACCGACCTCGAACTGGACAGCATCGACGCGATCGACCTCGCCATCCAGGTCCAGGACATGACCGGCACCCGGATCAAGCCGGAAGACTTCAAGAGCGTGCGCACGGTCGGCGACGTGGTCGCCACGGTGCAGAACCTGCTCACCCGCTGAGCGGTCCGATGGCGGGCAGGCCCGGATCGCGGGACGCCGCGCAGGCCTTCGCGCCTTGCGCCGTCGTTCCCATCTACAACCACGGAAGCAGCATCGCCGCGACGGCGAACGCGCTCGCCGCCCACGGACTCCCGGTCATCATCGTGGACGACGGATCGAGTGCGGATACCCGCGCGATCCTCGACAGCCTCGTCGCCAGTCGTCACGACCTCCGCCTGATCCGCCTGCCCGTGAACGGCGGCAAGGGCAAGGCGCTTACGGCGGGCTTCCTCGCCGCCCATGAGGCCGGCTATAGCCATGTGTTGCAGATCGACGCCGACGGCCAGCACGACACCGCCGACGTGCCCCGCTTCATCGATGAAGCTCGCGCCCATCCCGACGCGATGATCTGCGGCCGTCCCATCTACGACGACTCGGTTCCGCGGGCCCGGTTGTATGGCCGTTACGTCACCCACGTTTGCGTCTGGGCCGAAACCCTGTCGTTCGACATCCAGGACTCGATGTGCGGCTACCGGGTGTATCCACTCGCGCCGACCCGCGCCGAGATCGCCCGCAAGCCACTCCCGGCGCGCATGGACTTCGACACCGAGATCGCCGTGCGCCTGTACTGGCGCGGCGTCCCCGCACGCAACGTACCTACCCGCGTGATCTATCCCGAGGGCGGGCTGTCGCATTTCCGCATGTGGCGCGACAACGTCCGCATCAGCGCGATGCACACGCGACTCCTGCTGGGTATGTTGCCGCGCCTGCCCCGCCTCGTCCTCCGAAAATTCCGCCGTACGGAAACCCGATGCGCCGTCTGATCGCCCTCGTCGCCCTGCTGGTCGCCTTCACCGCACAGGCGCAGTCAACCACACAGGTCAACGACATCCTCGCCCATCTGTCGACCCACACACAGGTGCGGGCGGATTTCACCCAGACCCGCGAGAACCCCGCGCTGGCCGCGCCGCAAGTCAGCCATGGCGACCTGCTCTTCGTGATCGGTCACGGCATGCTCTGGCACACCCGCGATCCGTTCGACGACACGCTCGTACTCACCTCGGGGCGCACCGCGCGCCTGACGGCGGAGGGTCGCGTGGAACGCGTGCCGGATGCGAACCGGGGCATAACCCAGGTTTCCGCCATGTTGCAGGGACTGCTCGCAGGCCACGCGGACGAGGCCCTGCGCCAGTTCGACGTGGCGGCCGACGGTACGCTCACGCAGTGGACGCTTCGCTTCACCCCGCGCCAGGCACGCATGGCGCGCGTCCTCGCCGGCATCACCCTGCGTGGCGGTGAATTTCTCGACGCGATCGAGGTGGACCTCGCCAATGGCGAGCGCACGCGCATCGTGTTCGCGAACACCCGGGACGCCGCTCCGCTGAATCCCCTCGAAGCGAAGGCCCTCGGCGTCCCATGAGGCGGTTGACGACCTCGGCCCGCGCCGGGCTCTTCACGCTCGCGGCGCTGCTGGTCTGCCTGCTGGGTACCTGGCTGCTGTTCGGCCGTGACACCCCCGCCCTGCGCACCGACCTGCTGGCGATGTTGCCGGCCACCGAGCGCAATCCGCTGGCCGAAGAAGCCGTCGAGCGCCTGACCCGGGCGAGCGGCGACCGGATGATCCTGCTGGTGGCGGACCGCGACGACGAGATCGCCAAGACCGCCGCTCACGAGCTGGGCACCGCGCTCGGCAAGGATCCGGCCTTCGCCTCCGTCATCGCGGAGCTGCCGCCGTTCGATCCCGCCCAGCTCGTCGCGCCGCTGCTCCCGCATCGATTCCACCTGCTGACGCCGACCGATCGCGCCGCGCTCGCCGCGCCAGGTTTCGACGCGTCCGCCGTGCTGCGCCGCCAGCTCAACGAGCCGTTCGGCGTCAACGTCGGTCCGTCGCTCGCCGACGATCCGTTCGGCTGGCTTCGTCACTGGTTCGACCGGCAACCCTGGAGCCAGGGCACCCTCATACCGGAAGACGACCTGCTCACGGCGCATCGCGACGACGGCAGCTATGTGATGGTGATCGCCACCCTCGCCGGCTCCTCCTACGATGATGGCGTGCAACGTCGCGCCCTTGCCGCGCTGGGTCGCGCGGAAGATGCCATGCACGCGGCACATCCAAACGCGCGCCTGTTGCGGACCGGTGCCGTATTCTACGCCGCTGCCGCACGCGCGGGAGCCGAGCGCGACACGCACGTGGTGGGCATCGCTTCCACCGTGGGCATCGCCCTGCTGCTGCTCTTCGCCTTCCGTTCGCCACGACCGCTGTTCATCGCGTTCCTGTCCACGGCGCTCGGTGTCGTGGGCGCGGTCGTCACCACGATCCTCGTCTTTGGGCAATTGCACCTGCTCACCCTGGTGTTTGGTGCTGCGCTGCTGGGAGAGGCCGTCGACTATTCCATCCAGTACCTCTGCGCGCGCGCCAACGCAGGGAACCACTGGCAGCCGGAAGATGGCGTACGCCAGGTCAGGCCGGCCCTGATGCTCGCGCTGGCGACCTCGCTGCTCGGTTATGCCCTGCTCGCGTTGCTGCCCTTCCCCGCGCTGCGCCAGATGGCCGTGTTCGCCATCGCCAGCATGTGCGTCGCGTGTGCGAGCGTCTTCTGGTTGCTTCCTGCGCTGGCACGCGCCCCGGCGCGCGCACCGATCTCCGCGCCGCTCGTGCATGCCGCGCGGGCCTGGCAACGCCTCGCCAGCGGCCGACGCGCCGTCGTTGTCGTCGGCCTGCTCGTCATCGCCGCGGTGCCCGGATGGCTGCGCCTGGGCCACGACGACGACATCCATCTGCTGATCTCTCCGCCACCCTCGCTCGACGCGCAGACGGCGATCATTCGCGACATCGCAGGCATGGGCGGCGGCAGCCAGTTTTGGCTGGTGGAAGGCGCGGATGCCGAAGAGACCCTGCGCCACGAGGAAGCCCTCACCGACCGTCTCGACCGCGAACACATCGGCTGGACGGGCATGACGGCGATGCTACCGTCCCAGAAGCGCCAGGCCGACAACCTCGCCCTCCTCTGCGCCAGCCAGGGTTCCACGGGATCGCCTCCTGCGACCGGAGACTGCGGAGAACGGATGCGCTCGGCGATGCTGGCCGCCGGGTTCAAGCCCGAAGCCGCGGATGCCTACGCCCACGCCTTTCCCGGCACGCCACTCACCCTTGCCGACTGGCAGGCCATGCCGGCCTACACGCCGTTCCGCTACCTGTGGCTCGAACGCGCCAGCATCGTGGTACCGCGCGGACAGGACGACGTCGCGACGTTGAAGGCGATGGCCGACGGCCTGCCTGGCGTGTCCCTCATCGACAAGCCGGCCAGCATTTCCGCCCTGTTCGGCCAGTACCGCGGGCAGGCCGTGCTCTGGCTCGGCGGCGCACTCGTGCTCGTCGGCATGGCGCTCGCCTGGCGCTATGGCATCCGCTCGGCGTGGCGCGTACTGCTGCCGCCGGCGGCAGGCATCGCGCTCAGCATGGGCACGCTCGGCTATCTCGGCGAACCGCTCACGCTGTTCCACGTGATGGCGCTCATGCTCGTGCTCGGCGTCGGCGCCAACTACGCCGTGTTCCTGCGCGAAGGCGAGCCGCATGCCGCGCATCGACCCGGCGCGGCCTATGCGGGCGTGCTGCTCTCCGCCGTCACCGCCCTGCTTTCCTTCGGACTGCTCGCCCTGAGCACGATGCCCGCGCTGCGGCACTTCGGAATCACCCTGCTCTTCGGCATCGGCTTCACCGCGCTGCTCGCGCCGGTAAGCGCGCCTGACACCAAGACATCACACGCATGACCCAGACCTCATCTTCCCGCCCTCTCCGTCGCGTCGTCGTCACTGGCTTTGGTGGCATCACGCCGCTCGGCCACGACTGGCCCACGATCGAAGCCCGTTTGCGCGAACGTCGCAACGCCATCCGCCGAATGGGCGAATGGGATTACTTCGACGCGCTCAACGGCCGCCTCGGCAGCCCGGTGGACGATTTCACCGTGCCGTCGCACTGGTCGCGCAAGCACATGCGTTCGATGGGTCGCGTCGCCCAGCTGGCCGTCGCCGCAAGCGAGCGCGCCCTCGCCGATGCCGGCCTGCTCGGCGACCCGTCGATCACGGACGGCCGCATGGGTGTGGCCTACGGCTCCTCCGGCGGCAGCATCGAGCCGGCACGCACGGTCGGCCACATGCTGGAAACCGGATCGATGCAGGGTGTCACGGCGACCAGCTACATCCAGATGATGGCGCACACCACCGCCGTGAACGTCGGCGTGTTCTTCGGCCTGAAGGGCCGCGTCATCACCACGTCGAGCGCGTGCACCTCGGGCAGCCAGGCCATCGGCTACGGCTATGAAGCGATCCAGCAGGGCAAGCAGACGCTGATGCTCTGCGGGGGTGCCGAGGAACTATCCGGTCCCGGCGCGGCCGTCTTCGACACCCTGTTCGCCACCAGCACGCAAAACGATACCCCCGGAGTGACGCCTCGTCCCTTCGATGCGAAGCGCGACGGCCTCGTGGTCGGTGAAGGCGCGACCACGCTCGTGATTGAAGAGTACGAACACGCCGTGGCGCGCGGTGCGACCATCCATGCGGAGATCGTCGGCTTCGGCACCAACTCCGATGGCGCGCACATTACCCAGCCCACCCGCGAGACCATGGCGGCCGCGATGCGCCTGGCCTTGCTCGATGCCGGCCTCGACGCCTCGGCCATCGGTTACGTCAGCGCACACGGTACCTCCACCGATCGTGGCGACGTGGCGGAAAGCCACGCCACCGCCGACGTGCTTGGCGCCAACGTGCCGATCAGCTCGATGAAGAGCTACGTTGGCCATACCCTCGGCGCCTGTGGCGCGTTGGAGTCCTGGTGGGCGATCCGGATGATGCACGAAGGATGGTTCGCACCCACGATCAACCTTGATACGCCAGACCCGGAATGCGCTGCGCTCGACTACATCACGGGCGAAGGCCGCGCCATCCACACCGACTACGTGATGAACAACAACTTCGCGTTCGGTGGCATCAACACGTCGCTGATCTTCAGGGCCTGGCGTTGATGCGTCGCGTCGTCGTCACCGGCATGGGGGCGGTGTCCTGCCTGGGGCCGGATCGCCATGCCTTGTTCGATGGCCTGCGCGCGGGGCGCACGGGCTTTTGCGACATGCCGGACTTCGCGGCGCTGGGCATGCGCAACCGTGTCGCCGCGCCGGCCGACACGGGCACGCTGGAGCCGCCACCGCGCAAGCTGCGCCGCTATTTCCCGCAGGCCGCCGAGTACGCCTGGCATGCCACCCGCGAGGCCCTGGCCGAGGCCGGTATCGACGAAGCCCGCGTGCGCGAACGCGACGTCGGCATCGTCATGGGCGGCATGGCGGCGCTTTCCGAATACGAGGCGGGGCTGGATGTCTTCCACGCCAAGGGCTATGCGCGGCTGTCGCCTTTCATCGTGCCGCGCAGCATGGGCAGTGCCGTCAGCGCGACGCTCGTGCACGCCTTCGGCTTCGGAGGGCGCGGTTTCACCGTCGGCTCCGCATGCACCAGCGCCACGCACGCGGTCGGCCAGGCGATGGAGTTGATCCAATTGGGTCGCCAGGAGATCGTAGTCTGCGGTGGCGCTGAAGAGCTGCACGACAAGGCAGCCATGTGCTTCGACGTGATGAACGCGCTGTCGACGGACAGTGTCGCCGACGACCATGTGTCCACACCCTATGCCAGGAGCCGCGACGGCATCGTGCTGGCCGGCGGTGCAGGCGTGCTGGTACTGGAATCGCTCGAACACGCGCTCGCCCGCGGTGCGACCATCCTCGCCGAGATGGCGGGCTATGGCGCGGCGTCCGATCCCGACGGCATGGTCAGCCCGAACGCCGATGGCATGGCCGAAGCGATGCACCAGGCCATCGACCTCGCCGGCACGATTCCCGACTACGTGAACACCCATGCCTGCGCCACCGTGGCCGGCGACCTGGCCGAGTGGCAGGCACTGCGTCGTGTGTTCGAGGAGCGCGGCCACCCCGTCCCCTGGATGTCGTCGATCAAGGGCCAGACGGGCCATGCGCCCGCCGCGGCCGGTGCGCTGGACCTGATTACGTCCATCGCGATGATGGAGCACGGTGTCCTGCTCGGCGGCACCCTGCCGCGGGATCTGGACGAGGCCTTCGCCGACGCGCCCCTGCTCGACGGCGAACGCGAAGCCCACGTGGACGCCGTGCTGTCCAACACCTTCGGCTTCGGCGGCAGTTGCGCCGCCCTTGTCGTCCGTCGATACCACGAGGCCTGAGCCATGATCGAGCTTCGCATCGAACGATGGCGTGCATGGGCACCGGACATCCAGGACGACGCGGGCTGGGCGGCGTGGGCTGCGTCGCCCATGCCGCTGCATGAGAACGACAGCCAGCCCGCTTGCGAGCTCGTGCCGCCGATGCAACGTCGCCGCCTGAGCCGCTTGGCGCGCATCGTCATGCACACCGCGTGGCCGCTTTGCGACGATGGTGAACAACTGCCCTTCGTCTTCGCTTCCCGGCATGGCGAGACGACCCGCACCTACGCCATGCTCGACGAGATCGGTCGTGACGCACCGCTGTCGCCGACCCAGTTCGGCCTGTCGGTGCACAATGCCATCGCCGGCCAGTGGTCGATCCTGCGCGGCCAACGCGGCGAATCCGTCGCCCTCGCCGGCGAGGCGGATACCTTCGAGCATGCGATCGTCGAAGCCGCCACCCTGATCGGCGAAGGCGCGAAAGCGGTGATCGTCGTGGTCGCCGAGGAACGGCCTGCGCCGGCCTATGACGGCTGGATCGACGATGTGCCTTGCTCATACGCCGTCGCTCTTCGCGTCGCAAGGGCCGATGCGCCCGGCGCGGGCACGCGCTGGCGGCTATCGCTTCGTGGTAATACCGACTGCGCGGCGGCGACCGGCGAGCCACACGCCCTGCGCTTCGTTCGCGCCCTGCACGATGGCGCGCCCCTCGACCACCCGTGGAAGACACGACGATGGACCTGGCAGCCGATACCGTGAGACGCCGTCGCGACGCATGGGCCTGGCGCTTCGTCAGCACCGCGCTGTCGTTCGCCCTGTTTGGCATCGGTGGCATCCTGCTGCGCGTCGCCATCCTACCCGTCGTGCTGCACTGGCCGGGTCCGCGGGAGGTTCGCCGTCGCCGTGCAAGGCGCACCGTGGGTCGGGCGTTCTGGCTGCATGCGCAGTTCATGTCGCGCACCGGCACGGTGAGCTATAGCTTCGAAGGCCTCGAACGCCTCGGCAGACCCGGCCAGATGATCGTGGCCAACCATCCGTCGCTGATCGACGTGGTGTTCCTCCTCGGCCACGTGCCCGATGCCAATTGCGTGGTCAAGCACAGCCTGTGGAAGAATCCGTGCATGCGCGGCCCCGTTACCGTGGCGCAGTACATCAGCAACGACGGCAGCGCCGATATGCTCGATCGCGCGGCCGACGTGCTGCGCGAAGGACAGACGCTCATCGTCTTCCCCGAAGGCACGCGTACCACGCCGGGCCAGGCGCCCGTCTTCCATCGCGGCGCTTCCGCCATCGCGGTGCGTGGCGCCTCGGTGGTCACGCCCGTGTTCATCCGCGTGGTGCCAACCACGCTCACCAAGGCCGAGCCGTGGTATCGCATCCCCGACCGGCGCGTGCACATGCACCTGCGTGTCGGCGACGATATCGACGTCGCGACCTTCAGCCGCGACACCCCCGCGCCGATAGCCTCGCGCCGGCTCAACGAACATCTCCACCATCTTTACGCCAGGGAATTGCAGGGATGAACACCCTCGAACGGGATATCGCCCAACTCATCATCGACACGCTCGCACTCGAACATCTCACGGTGGCCGACATTGATCCCGCGCAGCCACTGTTCGGCCAGGGCCTGGGGCTCGACTCCGTCGACGCCCTGGAACTCGCGCTGGCCTTGCAGAACACCTACGGCCTGCGCATCGCCTCGGATTCGCGCGACGCCCGCAGTCATTTCGAAACCGTCGCCAGCCTGGCCCTCTATGTCGAGGCCAGCCGCACCCATGCGTAAGCTCAGCGACATCGCCCTGCTTCTCGTGGGCGTGCTGTATCCCTTCGTCGTGTACTTCGGCACGGACCACGTTTCGCCGCCGATCTTCGGGCTGATCCTCGGCGGTCTCTGGCTGGTTCGTGCGCCGGCGCTGCTGCGCCGCCCCGGCGGTGGCTGGATGCTGGCCGTCACGCTGGCTTACTGCGCCGTGCTGGCGTTCGGTGGCAGCGAGCAGATGCTGCGCTGGTATCCCAGCCTCATCTGCGCGCTGCTGTTCGCGGCCTTCGGCCTCAGCCTGAAGTACGGGCCGCCGATGATCGAGCGCATCGCCCGGGTGACCGAACCCGACCTGCCGCCCGTCGCCGTGGCCTATACACGCAAGGTCACCTGGGTCTGGGTGGTTTTCTTTGCCGTCAACGGCATCTGCTCCGCCCTGCTCGCCGGCTGGGGCCCGTTGTCGTGGTGGACCTTCTACAACGGCATTCTCGCCTACTCGGTCATGGGCACGCTTTTCATCGGTGAATGGTTGTTCCGCCAGCGGCTGCGTCGACGGATCAACAAGGTGCCCATGGAGGCTGCCGCGGGCCGACTGGCGTCCCATCCCTGGGTGGACGGCGCGCTGGGCGGTTACGCCGGCAAGCGGGGGCCGGGCATGGTGGTGATGCCGTCGGCATCCGGTCGCCTGGCGCTGCTGCGCCATGGTCGTGCGGGACTGGTCACCGAACTGGGCCAGCATGCGGCCGGCGACGATGCCCTCGCCACGCCGTTGGTCTGGCGCTTCGTCGAAGCATTGCCCGAGCGGACGGACGTGGACGCCCTGCTGCGCGCGCCGTTGCCCACGGAAGCCATCCTGCTCGACGAGCGACGCGACGACGACGCCGTCGTGCTGCGCCTCGCGCTACCGCTGGACCTGGCGTGCTTCGCCGACCATTTCCCCGAGGCACCCGTGCTGCCCGGCGTGCTCCAGATCGGCTGGGCACTGGCCCTGGCCGCGCCACGTCTCGGTACGCAGGCCACCTGTCGGAACATCGACCAGCTCAAGTTCCAGCGCCTGCTGCGCCCCGGCGACGAGGTGGAACTGACACTGCGCGTCGACACCGTGCAGAACCGCCTGCATTTCGCCTACCGCGTGCAGGACACCCTTTGTTCGTCAGCATGGCTGCGCATGGACGCGCCCATCCATGTCTGAGCCGGTCGTGGACGAGCCGCACTGGGCAAGCCGGCGGGAACGCGGCAGCCTCCTGGGCATGCGCTTCACCGCATGGGCCGTGCGCCTGCTCGGCCGACGCGGCGCGGCGCCGCTGGTTCACCTTGTGGTGCTGTACTTCTACTTCACGGCCCGGCGCGAGCGACGGAACATCGCGAGCTATCAGCAGCGACTCGTCGAATGGAGTGGCCGTATCGACCTGTTTCCGCCCCGCGCCGTCTTCGCCCAATACCACGCCTTTGGCGACTGCATGCTCGACCGCCTGGATGTGTGGCGCGGGCGCCTTCGCCTGGCCTCCGTGATGCTGGACGACCCCGATGGCGTGCGTACGGCGCTGCTCAGCGGCCGCCGCGGTCAGATCCTGGTCTGCACCCACCTGGGCAACCTCGATGTCTGCCGCGCCATGGCGGAGTTGGGCGAAGGCGTCTCGTTGAACGTATTGATGCACCTGCCCCGCGCCGCGCATTTCAACCGCATGCTCGAAGCGTCCGGCGATCGCCGCCTGCGCCTCATGCACGTGGGCGACCTCGACACGTCAACGATGCTCGACCTCTCCCAGCGCCTGGAGCGTGGTGAATGGATCGCGATCGCCGGCGACCGCGTGGCAGTGCATGGCGGGCGCAGCGTCGTCGTGCCCTTCCTCGGCGAGCCGGCCTCGTTCCCGCAGGGCCCCTGGCTGATGGCCGCGATGCTCCGCGCGAAGACCAACCTCGTCTGCTGCCTCAAGCGCGAGGGCCGCTACCGCATCCACCTGCGCGCATTCGACGACGCGGCATCCTGGCAGCGCGCCCGTCGCGACGACGCCATCGCGGACGCCGCCAGTCGCTACGCGACATGGCTGGGCGAGCGTTGCCTCGACGCACCGTTGCAATGGTTCAATTTCCACCCTTACTGGCAACCGACGCCCGGAGTCAGCCATGCACGCTAAAGGTGTGCTCGCCACCGAGATCGATCTCGTCGTGCCGTTCTTCGACGTCGATTCGATGGAGATCGTCTGGCACGGCCATTACGTGAAGTACCTGGAGATGGCGCGTTGCGCCTTGCTGGACGACCTCGGCCACAACTATGTGCGCATGAAGGAAACCGGCTACGTCTGGCCCATCATCGACCTCCAGTTGCGCTACGCCCGCTCCGCGCGCTTCGGCCAGGCCTTGCGCGTGCGCGCCGAACTGGTCGAGTGGGAAAATCGCCTCAAGATCCACTACACGCTCAGCGACGTCGAAAGCGGCGAGCGCCTCACCCGCGCCAGCACCATCCAGGTCGCCGTACGCCTTTCCGACGGCGAGATGCAGCTTGTCTCGCCCCCCGTCTTCGTCCAGGACGTCGAGCGTCGCCTCGGCGCCTCCCGATCCCCCCGCGGAAACCCATGAAGTTCGCCAGCCCCACCTACGTCGAAGAAACCCGGATCGGTTTCGTTTTCCTGCGTACGCATACGTGGCAGCACCACGTGCTGCGCGTGGCGATCAACGACCTCAAGCGCCTTGTCGGCACACCCTTGCCGCATGGTGGCACCCTGCTCGATGTCGGCTGCGGCCAGGGCCGATCCTTCCGCCTGCTCCGTGACGCCTTCGCGCCGGAGCGCATGATTGGACTCGACGCCGATCCGCACAGCGTCGAGCTGTCGCGCGAGGAAGCCGCGCGCCAGGGCATCGACGCACGCCTGATCCTCGGCGACTGCGCCCGCATCGACCTGCCCGACGCCTCGGTGGATGTGGTGTTCTGCCACCAGACCTTCCATCACCTGGTCGAGCAGGAAAAGGCGCTCGACGAATTCTGGCGCGTGCTCAAGCCGGGCGGCCTGCTGCTGTTCGCGGAGTCCACCCGCGCCTATATCGATACCTGGGTGATCCGCTGGTTCTTCCGGCATCCGATGCACGTGCAGAAGAGCGCCGACGAATACCTGGCGATGCTGCGCGGACGCGGTTTCCGTTTCGAGGACCGCCACGTCTCGCTGCCCTACCTGTGGTGGAGCCGCTCGAAGGATTTCGGCCTCGCGGAACGCTGGGGCATCAAGGCGCCACCGCCGCCGGGCAAGCGCGACGAGACCCTGGTCAACGTCGCAGCCCGCAAACCCGTGGACGCGGTATGACTGCGACCTACCTCAACGCGCTGGGCGTCACCTGCTCGCTGGGCCAGGGCAAGGCGGCCGTCGCCGCCGCGCTGTTCGGCACCGACGACCATGGCCTCGCGGCCCTGGATGGCTGGGTGCCCGGCCACGCGTTGCCACTGGGTAACGTCGATGTCACGCTGCCCGCGGTCGCCCCCGAACGCGACACGCGCAACAACCGCTTGTTGAAGCAGGCCGTGGAGGAGATCCGCGCGGATGTCGACGCGGCCATCGCACGCTTCGGCGCGGACCGCATCGGCGTCGTGATCGGCACGAGCACCACCGGCATCGAGGAAGCCACTGGCCATATCGCCGCGCGCGGCCGCGATGGCGTGTGGCCGGAAAGCTATCGCTACGCCGATCAGGAGCTGGGCGCCCCGGCGGAAAGCCTTGCCGAGTGGCTGGGTTTGGCCGGTCCCTGCTATGGCATTTCCACCGCCTGCACATCGGGCGCACGCGCCCTGCTGAGCGCGCAACGCATGCTTCGGCTCGGCCTGTGCGATGCCGTGATCTGCGGCGGTGCCGACACGCTCTGCCGCCTGGCGATCCGTGGCTTCCACGCGCTGGAGGCCACGGCGCCGGAACGCTGCCAGCCGTTCTCCGCCTCGCGTCGCGGCATCAACATCGGCGAGGCCGCCGCCGTGTTCCTCATGACCCGTGAACCCGCCGACGTGACCTTCCTCGGCGGTGGCGCCAGCTCGGACGCGTACCATATGTCATCGCCCGAACCCGACGGTCGCGGAGCAAGCGAGGCCATGCGCCTCGCCCTCAACGCGACCGGACTCGACGCCTCGATGATCGACTACGTGAACCTGCACGGCACCGCCACCGAACAGAATGACGCGATGGAAAGCCGCGCCGTCGCCGCCGTGCTCGGTACCCAGGTACCCTGCTCGTCCACCAAGGCACTTACCGGCCACACGCTGGGCGCGGCCGGTGCGCTCGAAGCGGCGTTCTGCTGGCTTTCGCTGAGGGACGCCGAGCGTCGCCTGCCGCCCCATCACTGGGACGGCCAGTTCGACCCCGCGCTACCCGCGCTGCATTTTGTCGCGTCGGGCGACCGACTGGCCCCCGGGCGTCGTCATCTCATGAGCAATTCGTTCGCGTTCGGTGGCAACAACGCGAGCCTGATCCTGGCGGACGCCGCATGAGCGCGCGCACCATCGACCAGGTGCTGCCCCATGCCGGCCGGATGATCTGGCTCGACCGCATCGTCGTGTGGGAAACCGATCGCATCGTCTGCGAGCGCACCGTGCGCGGCGGCGATCCGCAGGTGGACGCCGCCGGTCTGCCGACCTGGACCGGCGTGGAACTGATGGCCCAGGCCATCGCCGCGTGGAACGGCTGTCGGATGCTCGATGCCGGTGGCGAGGTCCGTCCCGGTTTCTTGCTCGGCACGCGTCAGTACCGTGCCGATAGCGACCATTTCCCGCTGGGTGCCGTGCTGCGCGTGGAAGCCCTGCGCACCTTCCACGACGAGGACGGCATGGGCGCCTTCACCTGCACCATCGACGCACCGGGCGTTCACGCCGAAGCCCGCCTCACGGTGTTCAGCCCGGCCGACCCGACTCCCTTCCTCGATCCTCGCCAACATCTCGACCCCAGGGGAACCCCACCATGACCCATACCGTTCTCGTCACCGGCTCCAGCCGGGGTATCGGCCGCACCATCGCGCTGAACCTCGCTGACGCCGGCTACGACATCGTGGTCCATTGCCGCTCGCGTCGCGACGAAGCCGAGGCGGTGCGTGACGATATTCTCGCCAAGGGCAGGCAGGCCCGCGTGCTGTCGTTCGACGTGGCCGATCGCGCCGCCACCGCCGCGGCACTCGAAGCGGACGTCACTGCGCATGGCGCCTACTACGGCGTGGTGTGCAACGCCGGCCTCACCCGCGACGGCGCCTTTCCCGCGCTGAGCGAGGAGGACTGGGACACCGTGCTGCGCACCAACCTCGACGGCTTCTACAACGTGCTGCATCCGCTGGTCATGCCGATGATCCGTCGTCGCGCCGCAGGTCGCATCGTCTGCATCACCTCGGTGTCCGGCATCATCGGCAACCGTGGGCAGGTGAACTACAGCGCGTCCAAGGCCGGCGTGATCGGCGCGGCGAAAGCCCTCGCCGTGGAACTGGCGAAGCGCAAGATCACCGTGAACTGCGTGGCCCCGGGCCTCATCGACACCGACATGCTCGACCCCGACGTGCCGGTGGAACAGATCCTCAAGGTCATCCCGATGGAACGCAGCGGCACGCCCGAGGAAGTCGCCGCCGCCGTGCGCTTTCTGGTGAGTCCGGAAGCTGGCTACATCACCCGCCAGGTGCTCGCCGTCAACGGCGGCCTGTGCTGATCCCGTCCTTGTAGGAGCGCGCTTGCGCGCTCCTACAAGGAAACGCGGCTACCCTAGGCGAATGCGCCCCTTCCGCCAGCTCGCCGAATCCGATCGTTTTGCCGATGTCGCCCGCGTGTTCCTCGCGCTGGCCGGCATCGCGGCGTGGTGCACCCTGCGCGGTCCCGTCGTGGCCATCGTGCCATCCATGCTGGGCGCCATCGCCTGCGCCCTCTCGGAAACCGACGATGCGTGGCGCGGGCGCCTCCGCGGCCTCGTGGTGACCCTGGTCTGTTTCGCCCTGGCCGCCTCGGCGGTGAAAGCCGCCATCGGCACGCCGCTGCTGTTCGCGCCCATGCTCGCCTTGGGCACCTTCCTGCTGGTGATGCTCGGTGCGGCGAGCGGTCGCTACGCGACGATCGCCACCGGCACGCTGATCCTTTCCGTGTACACGATGATCGCCTCGGATGCGCCCGGCGGCAGCGGTCCGCAGGGCACGTGGGCCATCATCGCGGGCGCGGCCTGGTATGGCGCGCTGTCGCTGGCCTGGAGCGCCCTCGCGCCGCAGCGAGCCGTCCGCCATGCGCTGGCCCGGGTGTTCGAGGCGCTGGCGGCGCAGATGGACGCCAAGGCCGCCTTGTTCGAACCGGTCAGGGACCTCGACAGGCAGTCGCTGGATATCGCCTTCTCGCGCGCCAACCTGCGCACCGTGGATGCCCTCGCCTCCGCCCGCGCCGCGCTGCTCGACCGTATCGGCCGACGCCAGCCACGCGGACGCATCGCGTCGCGCCTGGGCATGTTCTTCGTCGCGCAGGACATCCACGAACGCATCAGCTCGTCACACTACCCCTACGACGAACTGGCCGCCGCGCTGTATCACAGCGACCTCATGTTCCGCTTCGGTCGGCTGATCCGTCGTCAGGCCCAGGGCTGCCGAGAGCGTGCGGACGCCATCCGCCGCACCGCGTCCCTGGGTTCGCTGGCGTTGCCCACGACGGCCCTCGACGACGTACGCGAAGCCATGGCGTATCGCCAGGCGAACGGGCGGCCCGACCAGGCCGTCGATGACGCGCTGGCGGCACTCCTGCGCAACGTGGAGGAACTGCACGTCGCGATCCAGGCCGATGGCGTGCTGCGCGAAGGCAGCGACATGGCCTTGCAGGGCGATGATCCGCCCAGCGTCCGGGAGGCCTTGGGGCGCATCCGCCTGCGACTCAACCGGCGATCGATGCATTTCCGACATGCGATCCGCCTTTCCGTCGGCATGCTCGCCGGTTACCTGTTGATGCTGGCCCTGCATCCCAGCCATGGCTACTGGATCCTGCTCACCACCCTGTTTGTCTGCCAGCCAAGCTATGGCGGCACGCGACGCCGGCTCATCCAGCGGGTACTAGGCACCACGGCGGGCCTCGTCCTTGGCTGGGCCATGCTGCGCCTGCTGCCGGGCGGCGACTGGCGCCTGCCGGTACTGGTCGCCAGCGGTGCCGCCTTCTTCGCCTTCCGCTTGCGCCGCTACGCGCTCGCCACGGGTGTCATCACCCTCTTCGTGCTGCTGTGCTTCGACCGCGTCGGTGCGGGATACGACGCCATTGGTCCACGCCTGCTCGACACCATGCTGGGCGTATGCGTCGCCGCCACCGCGATCCGCTTCGTGTTGCCCGACTGGCGCGTGCGCCGGCTGGATGACGTGGTGGCCGACGCCTTGCTGGCCTACGGCCGATACCTCGAACGCATCGTCGCCCAGTACGCCACGGGCAAACACGACGATCTCGCCTACCGCGTCGCCCGGCGCGACGCCCACGCGGCCCAGGCGGCCGTGGCGGGCAACGTGGTCGAGCTACTGGGCGAACCGGGACACCCCCACGAACGTGGCGAGCGCGCCCTGCGCCTGCTGACCGCCCTCCAGGCCGGGCTCTCGCACCTGTCCACCCTGGGCACCCACCGCCAGGTGCTGCGAGCCACCGACGCGGTCGCGCTGGCCGACCTGGCCCGGCACCTCACCCACGGTTTCGACGCCCTGGCCGAGCACGTGCGCGCCGGCACGCCGGCCACACCGCTGGACATGCCCGGCCTGTCCATCGATACCCATGCCGACGAGACCCTGCGCGTGCTCGACCGCCAGTGCCTGTTGCTGGCCCTTGTCCACGACCGTATCGCGGCCCTTCCCCCGGCCTGAATGGTGCGACGCGCCGTGGCTTGACGGGGTCCCCACGCTACGATGGGTAGCTTTTCCCCTGCCCCCATCCGGAGTTGCACCATGCGTCCGTTTTCCCTCGGTGACGATATCGACCTCCTGCGCGAAAGCGTCCGCGCCTTCGCCGAGAAGGAAATCGCCCCGCGCGCCGACCGTATCGACCGCGAAAACCAGTTCCCCCACGACCTGTGGGGCAAGTTCGGCGACATGGGCCTGCTCGGCATCACCCTGCCCGGCGACCTCGGCGGCTCCGAGATGGGCTTCCTCGCGCACATGGTGGCGATGGAGGAAATCTCCCGGGCATCGGCCTCGGTCGGCTTGTCCTATGGCGCGCACTCCAACCTCTGCGTGCAGAACATCTACCACAACGGCAACGACGCCCAGCGCCGCAAGTACCTGCCCAAGCTCGCCAGCGGCGAGTGGGTGGGCGCGCTGGCGATGAGCGAACCGGGCGCCGGTTCCGACGTTGTCGGCTCGATGAGCTGCAAGGCCGAGCTGGTCGGCGACACCTGGGTCGCCAACGGCACCAAGATGTGGATCACCAACGGCCCGGACGCCGACGTGCTGCTGGTCTACATGCGCACCGCGCCGCGTGCCGCCGGCAGCCGCTGCATGACCGCCTTCATCGTCGAGAAGGGCATGAAGGGTTTCTCCACCGCGCAGAAGCTGGACAAGCTCGGCATGCGCGGTTCGAACACCTGCGAACTGGTGTTCGACAACTGCGAGATTCCGGCGGAGAACATCGTCGGCGAGGTCAACGAAGGCGTACGCGTGCTGATGAGCGGCCTGGACACCGAGCGCCTGGTGCTCTCCGGTGGTCCGCTCGGCATCATGCAGGCGGCAGTGGACCTCGTGCTGCCCTACGTGCGTGAGCGCAAGCAGTTCAATGCGCCCATCGGCACCTTCGGCCTCATGCAGGGCAAGGTCGCCGACATGTACACCGCACTGCAATCCTCGCGCGGTTTCGCGTACATGGTGGCCCAGCAGTTCGACAACGGCGTGAAGTCGCGTATCGATCCGGCGGCTTGCCTGCTCAACGCGTCCACCAACGCGGTGACGGTCGCGCTTGAGGCCATCCAGTCACTCGGCGGCAACGGCTACATCAACGAGTTCCCGGCGGGCCGTCTGCTCCGCGACGCCAAGCTCTACGAGATCGGCGCGGGCACCAACGAGATCCGCCGCATGCTGATCGGCCGCGAACTGTTCCACGGCAAGTCGTAATCGGACCATGACGCGCCTGCGTACCGATGTACGCAGGCGCGATCGGATTTACCAGGCCACCCGCACGCTCGCCGTCCCCGAACGCGAATGATCGCGGTCGGCGAAACGCTGATCCATGCCGAACGCCAGCTGCGTGCGTTCGTTCACGTCCCAGCCCAGCTGGATACCCGCCGTGGCCGCCTGGCGTGACAGGCCGATGCCTTCCACCGGCGCCCATTGCGAGAAGCCCGTGTAGCGCGCGGCGAACACCTCGCCCTTCGTAGCGAACGCATTCTGCCAACCCAGCTTCATGTCCAGACGCAACTTGCCGTAGGACGTGAACCAGGTGCTACCCGCGCGCAGGCCGATGCCGGCCTGCCAGCGCGAGGTGGTGTGATCGTTCGCGGTCAGACCGAAGCCGTCTCCGCCCAGTTCCTGGAAACCCGAGCGGTGGATGCTGGCGTACTGCACGTTGGCGAACGGCGTCAGCGAGAACGCGCCCACCTGCGTGCGATAGCCGATCTCGCCGTACACGGCGTTGTAGCTACCATCGACATCGCTGCCCGTGAACGCAGCCTGGTCGCCGAACCGCAGCAGGCGGCGCGTATCGCCACGGAAGCTGCCGTAGCCCACGCGTCCCACCCCGTACCAGTTGGCGCCCTGGGCCCCCGCGTAGAACGATCCTTCGGTGGCACGATTGCGCTGACGATCGAAGTTGCCCGAGAGCTGGCCCGAGCTGTTCATCTGCGCCACGGACACGCCCGCGAAACCGTTGCTGCCGATTTTCACGTCCTGGCCGATCATGCCGCCGGAGAGATTGAAGCCGACGTTACCGAAGCCACCGCGATCCAGTCCTCCCTGGTTGCTGAGCGACTGGGTCCATGCACCCCGTGCGTTGCCCTGGTCCAGATGCGCGACCAACGCATCGTTACCCGCGTCGATACCGGCCAGCGTCACCGCCGTACCCGCCGCGTACAACTGGCCGGACAGGGAGTCGAGCGACTTGCGCACCGTGCCCACATCACCGGACTGCTGGAAATGACCGGCGGCAACCAACGTACCCGTCGCCACGCCGGCGCCGCCGGGCGACGCGAGCGCCGTATCGATCTGCGTGAACGCGGCGTCCATGCGCGTCGCCGACGATTGCGCGGCCAGCGACTCGGGCATCGACGACTGCGCCACCTTGTTGATGCTGATGTGCGAGGTGTCGAGCCAGACCTCGTTCGACGTGTACTGCAAGGTCGTGGACAGCAGGATCGACTTGTCCGTGGTAAACGTGTCGAACGTGTACTTGACGGCACCAGCGGAGATCACCGTCTGGTGGGCTGCCGGCACGTAGTTGCCGACCGTTCCCGCGACATGGAACTCGCCACCCAGGTAAGCCGTTCCACCCACGGTAAGTGGCGCGCCAAGCAACGCGCTGAACTGCGTCAGGGGCTGCTGGATGTAGTCGCCGTCGACGCGGATGGCATTGGTCGTCTGCACCGTCCCGTAACTGGTGAGTACCAGGTTGCCGTGGATGTCGCCGTGCGGAATGAACGTTGCCTTCTGCTGGACGCCAATCCTCCCCATGATGTCGCCCATCACTTCGAGGGTGGCGTTGCCCGTCACATTGGTACCGCCCGTAAACGTGTTGTGCTGTCCAGCCAGAACCAGCTTTCCGGAACCGGTCAGAGCGAGGCTACCTGCTCCCGAAATGTCATTGGAAAAAGTGTATTGATTGCCGCCCGGGTCCACGGAAAACGTGCCCCAGTCCAGTTTCGAGGGTCCCTTGATGGCCTTTCCGACGTTAAGCCGACCGTATCCGTAAATCGCATCCACGCCCGGATCGCCGATGTCGTCGGCCGTTCCCAGCAGGATCTGCCGAACGCTCCTTAGATCCATCGTGGGAAATATGCTTACGACCGCCGCCGCAGCACCGGCAACCTGAGGCGCGGCGAATGACGTGCCTTGCCATGTATCGTAAACAGGCGCACCTGCCGTGGCCTTTGCGTCCAAGGTCACAATGGAACCTGGAGCGGCGAGACAATACTTGGCGGCCACGCCACAGCGGTTCGAGTATGAGGCAATGGTGTCCGGATGGCTGCTATCCAGGGCAACCACCGTCAACCATCCATTTTCCAGGGCCGGGACACGCGTCGGCAGGGCGGCGACATCCGAGGGATTCGCCTTGCTGTCATTACCTGCAGCGAAGACAAAAAGCTTGCCGAGCGTGGCGGCCTGATAAGCGTTCGCGAAGCTGTTCGTCGTCGCCGTCGCACTGGCATCCCAGTAAAGACCGCCCCACGAATTGTTGATGATCGACGCACCGGCGGCGATCACATCCGCGTTGACCTTTCCGAGCGGATCGGCGGACGTCACCTTGTTGCCCTGTCCGCTTCCGTCATCGGTCGGCGGCTTGTCCGCGATGATGCGGGCACTGACGATATTCGCCTCCGGTGCGATACCACCGGCGAACTGGCCGACGGAGACGCCCGCCGCCACCTCGGCGACCGCCGTGCCATGCCCGACGACATCGCCGACGCTGAGGTCGTTGGTCGCCGGATCGACATACGTCAGGCTCTTCGTCACACGGCCCTGCAACGCGGGATTGCTGGCGATGACACCCGAGTCCACCAGCGCGATCGTGACGCCCTTGCCCTTCGCGCCAGCGGCCTGGGCCTCACGGGCGTGGGTCGCCGTCAGCTGGATGTCGAGCAGGGGATCGGTCGAGGGTGTCGACGGATTGGAGGGATTGGAAGGGCTCGAAGGATCGGACGGGTTCGAGGGATTCGAAGGCGTGGACGGATTCGAAGGCGTACCGGGTGAACTCGGCGACACCGGCGGAGGAATATTGAAGGTCGGTCGACCGCCACCACCGCCGCCGCACGCGGTCAGGCCGATACCTACGCAAACGGCCAGCGCGAGTTCGCGCTGGCGGAGCCCGTTGGACTGCATCTGGTTTTTCCCCCGAAATATGACGTCAATGTCGTGTGGCCAAGCCCTGGCCCATGGTGCAGGATGTTGCCACAGTCTTTGAGAATTTGCGTAAAGACTTGCGCCCCTGCCGCGGTGCAGATTGCCCCTCCCCCGGCGCCGCTGCGATACTCGACGGGTTTTCCACCCTGCGGGGTGGCCATCCGAGCATTACGGAGTCCCCATGTCCGACATCGTCATCGCGGGTGCCAAGCGCACCGCCATCGGTTCCTTCCTCGGCCAGTTCACCGGCGTGCCCTCGCCCGAACTCGGCGCCATCGCCATCAAGGCGGCCCTGGCGCAGTCCGGTATCGCTGCTGGCGACGTGAGCGAGGTGATCATGGGTTGCGTGCTGCCGGGCAACCTCGGCCAGGCCCCCGCCCGCCAGGCGTCCCTGAAATCCGGCCTGCCGACCTCCGCCGGCTGCACCACGATCAACAAGGTATGCGGTTCCGGCATGAAGGCGCTGATGCTCGCTCACGACCTCATCAAGGCCGGTTCGGCCGACGTGATCGTCGCAGGCGGCATGGAGTCGATGACCAACGCCCCGCACATGGTGAACGCGCGCACCGGTATCCGCTACGGCGACGGCCAGCTCGTCGACCATATGGCGTGGGACGGCCTGACCAATCCGTACGATGGCAAGGCCATGGGCGTGTTCGGCGAGCAGTGCGCCGACAAGTACCACTTCACTCGTGAAGAACAGGACGCCTACAGCATCGCGTCGGTGGAGCGTGCCAAGGCCGCGATCGCTTCCGGCGCCTTCGCCAACGAGATCGTCCCCGTGACGGTGCAGGGGCGCAAGGGCGCTCAGGATTTCGCCGAAGACGAACAGCCGGGTCGCTCGGACGTTGCGAAGATCCCGACCCTGCGCGCCGCTTTCCGCAAGGAAAACAGCACCATCACCGCCGCCAGCTCGTCGAGCATTTCCGACGGCGCCGCCGCCATGATCGTGCTCTCCGCCGACGAAGCCAAGAAGCGTGGCGTCACGCCGCTGGCGCGTGTCGTGGCTCACACCACGCATTCGCAGGAACCGGAATGGTTCACCACCGCGCCGGTCGGCGCGATCCAGAAGGTGCTCGACAAGGCCGGCTGGAAGGCCTCCGAGGTCGATCTTTTCGAGGTGAACGAAGCCTTCGCCGTGGTGCCGATGGCCGTGATGCGCGAGCTGGGCGTGTCGCACGAAAAGATGAACGTCAACGGTGGTGCCTGCGCACTGGGTCACCCGATCGGCGCCAGCGGCGCCCGTATCGTGGTCACTCTTCTCAATGCGTTGACGGCCCGTGGGGCAAAAAGGGGCGTCGCAGCGCTTTGTATCGGCGGCGGCGAGGCAACGGCGATCGCCATCGAAGTGGTGTGAACCCGACGTCGAGAAAAAACGGTCGTATCGAAATAATCACGCGGATTCCATCGGTTTTAATGACCCCTGAAGGCCGCGCCGATAATCGGTAGCCACACAGATACATCTGAGCTATTACTACGGCCGCCTAACGGCATTCCACGGCTAAGGAGAAACACAATGAATTTGACGCGTACCCTTCTCGCCTCTGCGCTCGTCGCGCTCCTGGCAGCATGCAGCAACGGCGCGCAGGATTCCGCGCAAGACGCCCAGAAGTCGGCTGCGGATGCCCAGCAGCAGGCTGACAAGGCACAGCAGGCCGCCGACCAGTCGCAGAACGCCGCGACCTCGCAGGCCGCCGACCAGGCTCAGCAGTCCGCCGACCAGGCCAAGGACGCCGCCGCCCAGGCCCAGGCCGCTGCTTCGTCCTCCACCGGCGCCGCCAAGGACGCCGCTTCCAACGCCGCGGACCAGGCCGACAAGTCGGCTGACCAGGCCAAGGATGCCGCTTCCAACGCCAATAGCGCGAAGGACGACAAGAAGTAATCGGGCCTATCGCCCTGAAACGGCCGCCGCAAGGCGGCCGTTTTTTTATGCCCTGCCGCATGCCCCCTACCGCAGCGCAGCGTTCGCGTGACGATCGACCCCGCTATGATGGCCGTTTCGTCCGTTCGCGAAGCCCCCATGCCCATCCTCACCTCGCAGATCGACACCCGTTCCGCCGATTTCCAGGCTTCGAGCCTGCGCCTGCGTACGCTCACCGACGACCTGCGCGATACGTTGAAGCGCACGGCCGAGGGCGGTGGCGCCAAGGCGCGTGAAAAGCATGTCGCCCGCGGCAAGCTGCTGCCGCGAGAGCGCATCCGCGCCCTGCTCGACCCGGGTTCGCCGTTCCTGGAAATCGCCCCGCTTGCCGCCCACGGCATGTACGACGATGCCGCGCCAGCGGCCGGCGTCATCGCCGGCATCGGTCGGGTGATGGGCCAGGAAGTCGTGGTGCTGGCCAACGACGCCACGGTGAAGGGCGGCACGTATTTCCCGATGACGGTGAAAAAACACCTGCGCGCGCAGGAAGTCGCGATGGAAAATCGTCTGCCGTGCATCTACCTGGTGGATTCCGGCGGCGCGTTCCTGCCCCTGCAGGACGAAGTCTTCCCCGATCGCGAACACTTCGGTCGCATCTTCTACAACCAGGCGCGCATGAGCTCGCAGGGTATTCCGCAGATCGCCGTGGTGATGGGTTCATGCACCGCAGGTGGTGCGTACGTTCCGGCGATGAGCGACGAGACGATCATCGTGCGCGAACAGGGCACGATCTTCCTCGGCGGTCCGCCACTGGTGAAGGCGGCCACCGGTGAAGTGGTGGATGCCGAGGCGCTGGGCGGCGCCGACGTGCACACGTCGGTGTCCGGCGTGGCCGACCATTTCGCGGAAAACGACACCCACGCGCTCGCCATCGCCCGCGACATCGTCGGCTCGCTCAATCGCGTGAAGCAGGTGCCGCTGGCCCTGCGTACCCCCATCGAGCCGCGTTTCGCCGCCGACGAACTTTACGGCGTGATTCCGGAGGACACCCGTCGCCCCTTCGACATCCGCGAGGTGATCGCGCGCATCGTCGACGATTCCGAATTCCACGAATTCAAGGCGCGCTACGGCAAGACGCTGGTGACGGGCTTCGCCCATATCCACGGGTATCCGGTGGGCATCGTCGCCAACAACGGCATCCTGTTCGGTGAATCCGCGCAGAAGGGCGCGCACTTCATCGAACTGTGCAACCAGCGCAACGTACCGCTGGTGTTCCTGCAGAACATCACCGGCTTCATGGTCGGTCGCAAGTACGAGAACGGCGGCATCGCAAAGGACGGTGCGAAGATGGTCACCGCCGTCGCCTGCTCGCATGTGCCCAAGTTCACCGTGGTGATCGGCGGCAGCTTCGGCGCCGGTAACTACGCGATGTGCGGCCGCGCCTATGGCGCCCGTTTCCTGTGGATGTGGCCCAATGCACGCATCAGCGTCATGGGTGGCGAACAGGCGGCGTCCGTGCTGGCCACCGTGCGTCGCGACGGTATCGAAGCGGGCGGTGGCCAGTGGAGCGCGGAGGAAGAAGAGGCCTTCAAGGCACCCGTCCGCGAGCAGTACGAACGCCAGGGTCATCCGTACTACGCCAGTGCCCGTCTGTGGGACGACGGCATCATCGATCCGGCGGATACGCGCCGCGTGCTCGGGCTGGCGATTTCGGCGTCGATGAATGCGCCGATCGAGCAGGGGCGGTTCGGCGTGTTCCGTATGTAATGCCCTATAGGAGCGCGCTTGCGCGCGATCGCGCGCAAGCGCGCTCCTACAATCGCTATGAGGAATGGCGGGTAAACCCCTGCCCCATCGACATTCCCGACCGGCGTGCTAACCTCGCCGGTCCATGTCCGATCTCGACCGCAACACGCCCCACGTCTTCACGCCTTCCGGTCTGAACCGGCTGGTGCGGGACTTGCTGGAAGACGCCCTGCCTGTCGGCGTCTGGGTCGAAGGTGAGTTGTCGAATGTCTCGCGACCGTCATCCGGCCACCTGTATTTCATCCTGAAGGATGCCGGCGCCCAGGTGCGCTGTGCCATGTTCCGCATGGCCGCCTCGCGACTGCGCTTCCGTCCCGTGGATGGCATGCACGTGCTGATGCGGGCCAAGGTCGGCCTCTACGAAGCACGCGGTGAATTCCAGTTGGTCGCCGACCACATGGAGCCCGCCGGCGAAGGCGCGTTGCAGCGCGAATTCGAGCAGCTCAAGGCCCGTCTCGGCGCCGAGGGGCTGTTCGACCCCGAGCGCAAGCGCGCCCTGCCCACCTTTCCCAAGCGGATCGGCGTCATCACCTCGCCGTCCGGCACCGCGATCCGCGACGTGCTCAGCGTGCTGGGCAGGCGCTTCAGCCTGGCCGAGGTTGAGGTGCTGCCCGTCCCCGTTCAGGGTCGCGAGGCCCCGCCCGCCATCGCCTCAATGCTGCGCAGCGCCTCGGCAAGCGGCCGCTACGACGTGCTGCTGGTCACCCGCGGCGGCGGCTCCCTGGAAGACCTCTGGGCCTTCAACGATGAGGCTGTCGCACGCGCCATCCACGCCAGCGACGTCCCGGTCGTCTCCGCGGTCGGTCATGAGGTGGACTTCACCATCGCCGATTTCGTCGCCGACCTGCGCGCGGCCACGCCGTCAGCCGCCGCCGAGTTGCTGGTGCCCGACGGGGCGGACCTGGAACGCCGCCTCAAACACCTGCGCCAGCGCATGGCCACCCTCGTCTCCCGCCGCCTCCAGGCCGCCGCCCAGCGCGCCGATCATTGGCAGGCTCGCTTGAATGCCCAGCGCCCCCAAGCCCGCCTGGCCCGTGACGCGCAGCGCCTGGAAGCCCTGCGTCGCCGGCTGCACATGACCATCGGGCAAGCCAACGCCCTGCGCCAGGCCCGCCTGGAGCGCCTCCAGACCCGTCTGGCCGCCCGCCACCCCCGTCTTCGGCTCGAACCCTCGAAAGCCCGCCTGGACCAGCTGAGCCAGCGCATGCGCGCCGCCATCGCCCGGCGGCTGGAGCGCGATCGCCTGCGCGTGGCCCAGCAGGGCCGCACCCTGCATGCCGTGAGCCCCCTGGCCACCCTGGAGCGCGGCTACGCCATCGTCTTCGACCAGCGCGACGCCATCGTCCGCCGCGCCAGCGATGTGGCGGTAGGCGAAAGCGTGCGAGTGATGCTGGGCGAAGGCGAGCTGACCCTGCGCCGCGACGACTGAGACCCTCTCTCTTTCTGTAGGAGCGCGCTTGCGCGCGATGGGGTGTGCGGCAACGTCCATCGCGCGCAAGCGCGCCCCTACCGATAGGAGGGGCGACGATACGCCTCACGACACCTGAACGCGTTCGGGTCGATCATGATGGGTATCGTTTCATGGAGGGCCATGCCCATGCTCGCCAAGAGCTATCCCTATTACCTCGCCAACAAGCCCGTGAAGGGCAAGGCGAAGCTCGACGTCACCGACAAGTACACCGGCAAGGTCGCCACGCGCGTCGCCCTGCCCGACGCGAACGCGCTGGAACAGGCTATCGCCGCCGCGACGGCTGCGGCGCCCGCGATGAAGCGCTTCAAGCCCTACGAGCGCCAGGCCGTGCTCGAGCATTGCGTGAAGCGCTTTCGCGAACGCCAGGACGAACTCGCCTATGCCCTATGCGTCGAAGCCGGTAAGCCGATCAAGGACGCCGTCGGCGAAGTCACCCGCCTGATCGAGACCTTCAAGATTGCCGCCGAAGAAGCCATGCGCATCAACGGCGAAACGATCAACCTGGAAATCTCCCAGCGCAGCGCCGGCTATCACGGTTACACCCGCCGCGTACCGCTAGGCCCCGTCTCGTTCATCACGCCGTTCAACTTCCCCTTGAACCTCGTCGCCCACAAGGTCGCCCCGGCTATCGCCGCCGGCTGCCCCTTCGTGCTGAAGCCCGCCGAACGCACACCGTTGGGTGCGCTGATCATCGGCGAGATCCTCGCCGAGACGAACCTGCCCAAGGGTGCGTTTTCCGTGCTGCCGATGGAGGGCCGCGACGCCGAGGCGCTGGTCACCGATCCGCGCCTGAAGCTACTGTCCTTCACCGGTGGGCTAATCGGCTGGGACCTGAAGGCCAAGGCCGGTCACAAGAAGGTCACGCTGGAACTCGGCGGCAACGCGGCCTGCATCATCGACGCCGACCAGGGACCGCATCTGGACGCCGTGGTGGATCGCCTCGTCTTCGGCGCGTTCTACCAGTCGGGCCAGAGCTGCATCAGCGTGCAGCGCATCCTCGTCCACGACGACGTCTACGACGCGCTGCGCCGCAAGCTGGTGGCGAAGGTGAAAACGCTCAAGGCCGGCGATCCGAAGAAGAAGAGCACCTTCCTCGGCCCCATGATCGACGAAGCCGCCGCCACGCGCCTGGAAGGCTGGGTCGCCGAGGCGAAGAAGGCGGGAGCCAAGGTTCTCTGCGGCGGCGGTCGCAAGGGCGCCATGCTGGAAGCCACCCTGCTGGAGAACGTGCCGCACGACGCGAAGCTGCAGCGTATGGAGGCCTTCGGCCCCGTCGCGCTGCTGCAGCGCTTCATGACCTTCGATGAAGCCATCGCCACCGTCAACGATTCCGACTTCGGCCTGCAGGCTGGCGTGTTCACGGATAACCTGCGTCACGCCATGCGCGCCTGGGACGAGCTGGACCAGGGTGGCGTGATCGTCAACGATGTGCCGAGCTTCCGCGTCGACAACATGCCCTATGGCGGCTCCAAGTCGTCAGGCATCGGCCGCGAAGGCGTGCGCTACGCCATCGAGGACATGACCGACATCCGCCTGATGGTCATCCGTGACGCCTGACACGAAGGCTACACGCTAGGGCAGTTACGCTGTTGCTTCCTCCCGATGGAAGCGACACGTGTCCACCCTGGTCTTCGTGCACGGCTGGAGCGTCACCGATACATCCACCTATGGCGACCTGCCCGCGGCGCTGAAACAACGCGCCGCGCAGGCTGGCACCGCGCTGCACATCGTCGATATCCGTCTTTCCGAATACGTGACCTTCGACGACGCGGTGACGATGGACGATATCGTCCGCGGCTTCGACCACGCCCTGCGTGACCTCGACCTGCCCGACGGCCGTTTCGACTGCGTGACGCACTCCACTGGCGGCCCGGTCGTGATGGCATGGCTGCGCGCCCAACGCCTCGCGCCGACCACGCATGCGACCGCGAAAGCCCGACATGTGGTCATGCTTGCTCCCGCCCACTTCGGCTCGGCCCTGGCGAAACTCGGCAAGGGCGTGCTCGGCCGTCTGAAGGCCTGGTTCAACGGCATCGAGCCCGGCCAGCGCATCCTCGACTGGCTCGAGCTGGGCAGCCCCGAGTCGCTGTCGCTCAACCTGGACATCGTGCACGGCGCCGACCTGGCGAGCCAGGGCACCTATCTGTTCAACCTGATCGGCGACCGACCCGACCGCAAGCTCTACGACGTCATCAACTCGTACACCGGCGAAGACGGCTCCGACGGCGTCGTGCGCCTTGCTGCCGCCAATCTCAACGCGACCCACCTGAGCCTCGTCCAGCAAGCCAGCGGCCCACTGCTGACGGCTTCGGTTACACGCGCACCTCGTACCGCTTTCCGACTGCTGCCGGGCCTTGCGCACTCCGGCGACACGCAGGGCATCATGGCGGCGAAGCCGCCCGCAAGCATCACGGTGGAGACCATCATGCGCTGCCTCGCGGTGGACTCCTCCACCGCCTACGCCGCGTTATGCGACGCCTTCGCCACGGAGAACGCCCAACGCGACGCCAGCAAGGTGGAGTTGGAACCGGCCGGTATTTTCCCGCCACGCGTGCACATCCACGACCCGCGCACGCTGCTCATCGTGCGCCTGCGGGACGACCGGGGCGAGGCGCCGGCGAATGCGCAGTTCCAGCTCACCGCCGGTCCCGACGCATCGCCCGATCACCTGCCCCCGGGATTCATGATCGATCGCCAGGCCAACGGCCGCGATCCGGCGACGTGGACGTTGTTCCTCAACCACGCGATCCTCGCGGGGGATGCCGCGGTGCCCGATCCGCGCGATACGTCGAAGATCCTGCGGGGCGCCATGCAAGCGCATTCGCCGTATGGTGCGCGCGTGCAACCGGCCGACGTGAGTGGACTGGTACGCCATCTCGCCGCAGCGACGGCAACGAACCAGGATCTTCTCGCCTCGCTACGCCCCCACGAAACGACCGTTGTCGACGTGACGCTGTCGCGTCGCGTGGCGGAAGGCGTGTTCCGGATGACCGATCGGTTGAGCCCCGAGGACTTTCATCACGCGGAGCCAGGTGCGGACCTGCCGTAACCGGGTAGGAGCGCGCCTTGCGCGCGACAGTTCGGGCGAAAACCTTGCGATTGCTGCAGCCTGGTGTCGCGCGCAAGGCGCGCTCCTACAAGGTGATTTCCTGTAGATCGCCTACAAGTGTCGGAATCAGTTCCGACACGGTCGGGTGGATCGGCACCGCCCATTGCAGGGTGTCGATCGAAGCTCCGGCGTTCATCATGTCGAGGACGCCGTGGATGGCCTCGTCGCCACCGGTGCCGAGAATCGCGGCACCCAGGATGCGACGCGTCTCCGCGTCGGCCACCATCGTCATGAAACCCTGCGTTTCACCCTTTTCGACGGCGCGCCCGACACGCGACATCGGTCGCTTGGACAACAGCAGTGACCTGCCAGAGGCTTTCGCCTGGGCGACGGTCATACCCACGCGCCCCAGCGGCGGATCGACATAGAGTGCATAACCCAGGATGCGCTCGCTCACCTTCCGCGAACCGCCATCGAGCAGGTTGGCCACGACGATCTCGTAATCGTTCCAGGCGGTATGCGTGAAGGCTCCCTTGCCATTGCAGTCGCCTAGCGCCCAGATACCTTCGACGCTGCTTTCCAGGCGATCGTTTACGGTGATGTAGCCGCGCGCATCCATCGCGACGCCCGCATGTTCCAGCCCCAGATCGTCGGTGTTCGGCCGACGGCCGACAGCGAGCAGCACATGTGAGCCGATCACTTCGGGATGACCTTCGCGACAGTCCACACCCACCGCCACGCCGTCGGCATGCTTCGCCAGACGGATGCAACACGCGTCGGTGCGCACGACGATGCCCTCGGCTTCGAGGATATCGCGCACCGCCGCCGAGATGTCCTCGTCCTCGCGCCCGATCAGGCGCGCCCCCTGCTCCACCACCGTCACCTTCGCGCCGAAACGGCGATACATCTGCGCGAACTCGAGGCCGATGTAGCTTCCGCCCACGACCACGAGATGATCGGGCACCGTTTCCAAGGAAATGATGGTGCTATTGGTGAGGTAATCCACCTCGTGAACACCGGGAAAGTCCGGTACGTTCGCGCGACCGCCAACGTTGAGGAAGATCCACGGCGCGCTCAGCGATTCGCCATTCACCTTGATGACGCGGGGGCCAGTGAATCGCGCGTGCCCACGAATCAGTTCGAGCCCCGGCATACCAGCAAGCCAGTCTTCGTTGCCTTTGCGGGAATCCAGGATCACCTTGCGCGCCCGCGCGGCGACGGTCGGCATGTCGATGCCAACCGGCCCCGTCGTCACGCCGTACTCGGCCCCACGACGTGCCAGATGCGCGGCGTACGCGCTGGCGACGAGGGTCTTGGTGGGCTTGCAGCCGGTATTGATGCAGGTGCCTCCAACCCGATGCCGCTCGATGAGCGCGACGGAACGGCCGGAGGCAGTGAGACGGGCGGCCAGCGCAGGTCCAGCCTGGCCGGCACCGATGATGATGGCGTCGAACGAACGGGACATGTGTTGTCGCCTGTCGATGCAAAGGGTGCGATCGATTCTGCCCTATCACAGCCCTGTTTGGCTTCTGTAGGAGCGCGCTCGCGCGCGATGGGTGCTCGCGGCAACCTGGCATCGCGTGCAAGCGCGCTCCTACAGCGGCACGGTCATCCGCGATGCAGCCAAAAAAAGCCCCGCGAAATGCGGGGCTCATCGTCACAGCGTCGCGTTGGCCTTTTGGCGGAATGCCCGGATGTATTCCTCGAACGCAGGCTGGTAAGCCTGCTGGATATTTTCTTCGGAGAGGAACTGCGAGATGTTGCCGCCCCTGCCGGACACCACGAAGCTCCTTTCACCCTGCGGCCCCTTGAAGGTAACCGCGGTGTCCACCCAGGTACGCAATTGCATCGTCCAGGTCAGCGCGCGCCCGAAATTGAAGGGCATGTAACACCAGAATTCCTTGATGTCGGCGCTGACCACGGGCGTGGCGGCATCCGCGTCGTCCGCTTTGACGACGCGATAACCGGCATTCTGCAGACCCGACACGAGCAGCGCCTTGACCACATCCTCTACCCGCTCGCCCTTGGGCAGGTCGTAGACGAAGCGGACCGCACCTCCCACCACCGATGCGCGGCCAGCCTCACCCAGTTCGTCCCGCGTGGCCTTGTCCAGGCGATCGCCATGGCTGTCGGGCGTGATCAGGAAGTCGCGCTGGTCGCGGATATCCCCAATGACGACCTTTTGCGCGTCCGGCTGTGCCAGTGTTTCCGGTGGTGCTAGCCGCACCGTGGTCCGGTGGATGCCGCAACCACCAAGCATGATCGACAGCGCCGCGATGGCGCCGATCCATGTCTTCTTCATCGATAACCCCTGTTTCGTGAGGGGCGAATTCTAGCGAATGCGCGCTCCGCGGCGGGAGGGCTTCGAATGGTGACCCCGGCCCGATTCGAACGGGCGACCTTCCCCTTAGGAGGGGGACGCTCTATCCAGCTGAGCTACGGGGCCCCGGTCGCGAAGCATACCCTACCGGCCCGGGCGAACAGAAGGCTTCGCCACGGGCGAAGATCAGCTGGACCGGCGAGCGCGTTGGGCGATCGCGAACGCCGCAAGGATCACGATCGGGACGCCCACGGCGATCACGGCGCCGATGACCGGCTCTTCGAGGTAGGCGATGGTGCTGCCGAAGACCACCGCCATGGCCGCCACGAGGAAACCGAACACCAGGCTCCACATGCCGCGGACATGCCCCTGCCGTGCCAGCGCGCGGTGATGGGCGCGATCGTCTTCCACCGAACGGATGTGGTGCTCCATGGTCCGCTCGACCATGTTCAGGATGCGCTCCGTCGCACCAGGCACCGCTTTTTCGTAGGCCATCACGGTTTCGGCGGACGGCAGGGTCGCGGGAATCCGCCCCCCGGCCCCTTCCAGACCGGTCGCACCGGCCACACTGTCGTCATTCATCGCCATTCTCCCCATCGACCGCCCGACTGTAATCGCCGCAAAGCGTCGCGCCAACCGACAGAGGTCACGTTCCGATGCGCCGAATCGACAAAGATCCTGCCCGACGATCGGCTAATCTTTCGCCATGCTCACGACCCTGGCCGTCACCAACTATCGTTCGCTGCGCGACCTCGTCGTGCCGCTTGAGCGCCTGAACGTCGTTGTCGGCGCCAACGGTAGTGGCAAATCCAATGTCTATCGCGCGCTACGCCTCCTGGCCGAGACCGCGCAGACCGGCATCGTGCCCGCGTTGGCACGCGAAGGAGGCATGGACTCGACGCTGTGGGCGGGCCCCGAAACGATCAGCCGTGCGATGCAGCGCCGAGATGTTCGCTTGCAAGGCGGCCCACGCCAGGACGTGGTCCGCCTCCAGCTCGGTTTCGCGAGCGACGACCTGGGTTACGCCATCGATCTGGGCTATCCCGAGCCATCGAGAAGCGCATTCGCACGTGATCCGCAGATCAAGCGCGAGGTGATATGGCACGGAGACATCCTGCGTAGCGCATCGACCCTCGTCGATCGCAGGGGGAATGTCATGAAGGTTCGCGAGGGCCGAACCTGGCACGTATCGCACCAGCACCTCAATACCTTCGAAAGCATCTTCATGCAGGCCGCCGATCCCCAGCGGGCACCCGAAGTGCTCACGTTACGGGAAACCATTCGCGGCTGGCGGTTCTACGATCACTTCCGGACCGATGCCGATTCACCCGCCCGCCTGCCGCAGTTGGGAACGCGGACACCGGTGCTCGGACACGACGGGCGCGATCTTGCGGCGGCCTGGCAAACGATCCGCGAGATTAGCGACGCCCACGCCCTGGACGCCGCGGTGAACGACGCGTTTCCCGGAGCCACCGTCGACGTGCACAACCTCGATGGTCGCTTCATTCTTCACCTCTCCCAAGAGGGCCTTCTGCGATCGCTTTCGACGGCCGAACTCTCGGATGGCACGCTGCGCTACCTGCTATGGATCGCCGCGCTGCACACACCTCGCCCGCCCGAACTGATGGTGCTCAACGAGCCGGAAACCAGCCTTCACCCCGACTTGCTGCCACCGCTGGCACGCCTCATCGGCGCCGCCGCGCGGCATTCGCAAGTGTGGGTCGTCTCACACGCACCACGCCTCATCGCCGCCCTGGAAGATCAACCGAACTGCCACACCATCACGCTCGACAAGGACATGAGCCAAACCGTCGTGAGGGGTCAGGGATTGCTGGACCGACCCGCGTGGCATTGGCCGGAGCGTTAAGCCCGGCCGAGCGCCTCACGACGCGATCAGAACATCGTGCAGGTCGGCTTGCGGATATCGATGGCCGAGATGCGGTCGTCCGCCGTCACGTGCAGGTTGACGCGATCGATGCACGAGGCGAGCAACCCCACCTGGAGTCGCTCGCATGTCGTCCATTTGCCTTCATCGTCGACGCCTTGCGCGTGGCAGGTGAAACGGACGCCGGACAGTCGCTCCTCGACGTCCGGTAACGGATCGCCGATGCGGGCGCGCTTGTGCACGACGCTCTTGAAGTGGCCGTTGGGCACGAGACGATGGCACGCGCCCAGCCCCATCGTCATGGCCGCGGTGGCGACAACGAAGACGATTCGCCTAGTTGGCGACATAACGCAGGTGCCCCGCCACACCGCCACCACCGTCCTTCGGATGATGCGCGCCATCGAGCACTGGCACGTCCTCGAAGTCGAAGGGGCTCAGCCCTTCAAGGCAGGCCACGTTCACGCCGTATTGGTTCGGATTGGAGCGTCGCTGGTGGAAGGTGTAGATGCCGCACTTCGAGCAAAAGAAATGCTTCGCCGTACCGGTATTGAACTGGTACTCGCTCAGCGCCTCCTTTCCTTGCTCGATCGTGATGCCACCGAGATCGGCCGAGACGGCCACCGCGCCGCGCATGCGGCAGAACGAGCAGTTGCACCGACGCGCGGTGCGCAAGCCGTCTGTGAGCTTCACGGTGAAGCGGACGCTGCCGCAATGGCAGGAAGCACGTGCCTCGGTGATGTCGGGGAGCATCGGTGGCCTACCCTGTGGGGAGGCTCATGATAATCCTTCAGCGGACCAGGGACAGGTGCCTCCCCGCAGGCAAGGCGGGCACGAGCGACGGCCGCTTGGCGTCGCTGCCGAACGGCCGCCACACGCCGTCGGCCCCCTCGATGCCGATGCTGGCGTCGCCACCGTCGGACGCGGCCTGGTTCAGGGCCGACCGCAGGGCCTCGTAACGGGAGGGAAACCGGTCGACGATCACGCCATCGACCCGAACCGGCCAGCGCAGGTCATCTCCGGGGTGAAAGGGAATCTCGTAGACGCGGGTCATGGCGCCATCCTCTGTAACAACTTGAGGCAAAGCATGCGGTTGCGCATGTCATCGCATGGTCGTGGAAGTTTGTTGCGGTCATGACATTTCGCCGACATCGGTCCCGCGCCGCACAACAGGTCGTGAAGGGGGTGTTTGCTAGAATCCCGGTTTTCCCTCGCACGCTGGCATCCTGCCGGCGCGTCGCCAAAGGAGTTGTCATGTCCGCCAAGATCCTCGAAGCGCTCGGCCTGAAGTCCACCGAGTCGGGTACCTACCTCGGCCGCGGCGAATGGGCCGCCACCACCGGTGCCGGCACGCTGTCCCCCGTCAACCCCGCCACCGGCGAGGTGATCGCCACGGTGCAGGCCTCCAGCGCGGCGGATTACGAGACCATCGTCCAGCGTGCCCAGGAAGCCTTCACGGTGTGGCGCAACACCCCGGCCCCGCGCCGTGGTGAGGCCGTGCGCCTGTGCGGCGAGGCGCTGCGCAAGCACAAGGACGCCCTCGGCTCGCTGGTCGCCCTGGAAATGGGCAAGATCAAGCCGGAAGGTGACGGCGAAGTGCAGGAAATGATCGACATCGCCGATTTCGCGGTGGGCCAGAGCCGCATGCTCTACGGCTACACCATGCATTCGGAGCGCCCGGGCCACCGCATGTACGAGCAGTGGCACCCGGTCGGCCTGGTCGGCATCGTCAGCGCCTTCAACTTCCCGGTCGCCGTGTGGAGCTGGAACGCCTTCCTGGCCGCCATCTGCGGCGATATCTGCATCTGGAAGCCGTCGCCGAAGACCCCGCTCTCGGCCATCGCCACGATGAAGATCTGCAACGAAGCACTGAAGGACGCCGGCTTCCCAGACCTCTTCTTCCTGTTCAACGACGCAGGCACCGAACTGGCCCAGACCTTCGTCGACGACAAGCGCATTCCGCTCGTCAGCTTCACCGGCTCCACGAAGATCGGCCGCATGGTCGGCGAGCGCGTCGCCCGCCGCATGGGCCGCAGCCTGCTGGAACTGGGCGGCAACAACGCCATCATCCTCGACAAGTCGGCCGACCTGAAGCTGGCCATCCCGGGCATCGTCTTCGGCGCCGTGGGCACCGCGGGCCAGCGCTGCACCACCACGCGTCGCCTGATCGTCCATTCGTCGATCCACGACGCCGTGGTCGATACCCTCGTGAAGGCCTACGGCCAGGTCGAGCAGAAGATCGGCGACCCCACCCTCGCCACCACCCTGATGGGCCCGCTGAACAGCCCCGAAGGCGTGCAGGCCTATGTCGACGCCGTGGAGAAGGCCAAGGCCTCCGGCGGTACCGTCCGCACGGGCGGCAAGGCGCTGACCGATCGCAAGGGCAACTTCGTGCTGCCGACGATCGTCACCGGCCTCACCAACGACGCCGAGGTCGTGCAGACCGAAACCTTCGCCCCGATCCTCTACGTGATGCCGTTCGATACGCTCGACGAGGCCATCGCCATGCAGAACGGCGTGCCGCAGGGCCTGTCGTCGGCCCTCTTCACGCAGGATCTCAAGGCCGCCGAGCAGTATCTGTCGGCGTCGGGTTCCGACTGCGGTATCGCCAACATCAACATCGGCACCTCGGGCGCGGAAATTGGCGGCGCCTTCGGTGGCGAGAAGGAAACCGGCGGCGGTCGCGAGTCGGGCTCGGATGCCTGGAAGGTGTATATGCGCCGCCAGACCAACACCATCAACTACTCCGATTCGCTGCCGCTGGCCCAGGGCATCAAGTTCGAGTTCTAACCCAAGGGTGATGCCATGACCGATCTGCGCTCCACGGAACGTTTCTCCGACCGCGTCGAGGACTATGTCCGCTACCGGCCGGATTACCCACGGGCGCTGGTCGGCTGGCTACACCACCACGGCGTAGGCGCCGACTGGACGGTGGCCGATATCGGCGCCGGTACGGGCATCTCGACGAAGATGTTCCTCGACGCCGGCCATCGGGTCACCGCCGTGGAGCCCAATGCGGCGATGCGTGCGGCGGCCACACGGTGGCTGGCCGACCAGGCGGGATTCACCGCCGTGGACGGCACGGCCGAGGCCACCGGGCTGCCTGATGGCTCAGTCGACCTCGTGATCGCCGCACAAGCGTTTCACTGGTTCGATAAGGAAAAGGTGCGCGCCGAGTTCCGCCGCGCCCTTTCGACGCGCGGGCTGGTGGCGGTGTTCTGGAATACACGCCGCCTCACGGGCACGCCGTTCCTCGAAAGCTATGAAAAGCTGTTGCACGAATATGGCGTGGATTACGTAGGCGTGGCCGAGCGCTATGCCGACGATGACACCATGCAGAAGTGGTATGGCCAGGGCTACATCGGCATGGCCTCGATTCCGCACACCCAGAAGCTCGATTACGATGCCTTGCAGGGCCGGCTGATGTCGTCTTCGTACGCGCCCAAGCCCGGCCATATCAACCACGAACCCATGCTGTTCGCCCTGCGCTCGTTGTTCGACGCCACGCAGGACGGCGGCACCATCGATTTCGACTACGACACCCGGATCTTCCTGGGTCGCCCGGACGCCTGATGTACGACCTGATCCGCCCCCTGCTCTTCACCCTCGACGCCGAAACCGCGCACGGCCTGACCCTCTACGCCTCCGACGTCGCCCAGCGCAGCGGGTTGTCGAAGTGGATCAACACCCCGCCGGACAACCTACCGGTGACGGTGTTTGGCATCACCTTCCCGAACCCGGTCGGCCTCGCGGCCGGCCTGGACAAGAACGGCGAACACCTCGACGGACTCGCCGCGCTCGGCTTCGGCTTCGTGGAGATCGGCACGGTCACCCCGCGCGCCCAGCCGGGCAACGACAAACCGCGCATGTTCCGCCTGCCGGAGTACAAGGCGGTGATCAACCGTCTGGGCTTCAACAACGGCGGCATCGACGCGCTGGTGCGCAACGTGGAAAAGGCCACGTTCCGTGGCGTGCTCGGCATCAATATCGGCAAGAACAAGGACACGCCAAACGAGCGTGCCACCGACGATTACCTGCTGTGTCTTGAGCGCGCCTATCCGCTCGCGAGCTATATCACGGTGAATATCTCCTCGCCGAACACGCAGGGCCTGCGCGACCTTCAGGAAGAGGACACGCTGCACCGCTTCATCGGCACGCTGCGCGACGCGCAGGAGCGCCTCGCCGGACAGCACGGCAAGCGCAAGCCCATGCTGTTGAAGATCGCGCCCGATCTCACCGAAGGTGAACTCGACGCCATCGCCGAGGTGCTGCTTGCCTCCGGGATCGACGGCGTGATCTGCACCAACACCACCATCGATCGCGACACCGTCGCGGGCTCGTCGCATGCAAACGAGACCGGCGGCCTCTCGGGCAAGCCACTGTTCGCAAAGTCCACCGCCGTACTGCGTGGCATGAAGGCCCGCGTCGGCGACCGCCTGCCCATCATCGGCGTCGGCGGCATTCTCGATGGCGACAGTGCCGCCGAAAAGATGGAAGCCGGTGCCTCGCTCGTGCAGGTGTACTCCGGCCTCGTCTATCGGGGGCCGAAGCTGATCAACGAAGCAGTGACCGAGATCCGTCGCCGCGGAGTCGTCGCATGAGCCTGAACAACGCCCCGGTCGACATGGGCGGCTTCACGCTCACCTCCGAGGCGCCGATGGCCGGCCGCAACACGCTGCGTGTGGACGCCCGCGCGACGCTGCTGGCCGAGGTGCACGATCCGGTGAAGATTCCCGAGTTGCTCGCCTACCCCGCCGTGAAGAGCGGCAAGGTGCTGGTGCTCGGCGAAGGCAGCAACATGCTCATCAAGGGCGACATCGACGGTACCGTGCTCGCCATGGCCAACCGTGGCGTCGAAACCTTCCAGCGCGACGATCGCGTATTGATCCGCGTAGCGGCCGGGGAACGCTGGGACGACTTCGTGCGCTGGTCGCTGGGCCAGGGCTACGCGGGCCTGGAAAACCTGATCCTCATTCCCGGCACGGTCGGTGCCGCGCCGATCCAGAACATTGGCGCGTATGGCGTCGAGGTCGCGGAGTTCATCGATACCGTCGAAGCCTGGGACACGCACGCCCAAGCGTTCGTCGTGCTCGACAAGGCCGCGTGCGCGTTCTCGTATCGCCATTCCAGCTTCAAGCAGCAGGCGGGACGCTGGATCGTGGTGGCCGTAACGTTCGCCCTGCCGCGCGAACGACCGCTGTCGCTGGATTACGCGGGCATCCGCGAAGAGATCCAGAAGATGGGTATCGAACGCCCGACGCCTTACCACGTCGCCGAAGCGGTGGTACGCCTGCGCTCGCGCAAGCTGCCGGATCCGGCGGTGATCGGCAATGCGGGCAGCTTCTTCAAGAATCCCATCGTCGGCCAGCCCAAGGCCGATGCCCTCGCCCTGGCGCATCCGGGCCTGCCCGTGTGGCCGCATGCGGGGGGCACCGCGAAGATATCCGCCGCCTGGCTGATCGAGTCGGCGGGTTTCAAGGGCGAACGCGACGGCGATGCCGGCATGTCCAACCGGCATGCGCTGGTGCTGGTGAACCACGGCAAGGCGACGGGGCCGCAGTTGTGGACCTTTGCACAGAAGGTGATCGCCGGCGTCGAGTCGAAGTTCGGCGTGACGCTTGAGCCCGAACCTTTGGTCATCTGACGACAGGTGCCTCAAATCGCTGTTGTAGGAACGCGCTTGCGCGCGATGGGTCTTGCCGCGAGCACCCATCGCGCGCAAGCGCGCTCCTACAAAAGAAGGGCTGGATCATGTACACGTTTGGGTGCCACGAGAACCTGAACTGTAGGAGCGTGCTTGCACGCGATCCCGCGACAGCGCCACCGAGGGATCGCAGGCATGCTGCCTGGCGTCGCCGTTAGCTGAGCGTACCCAGCCAGGTCAGTTCGGATTCGGAGAATCCCGCCTCGCGACGGGCGTCGAGGTTGAACGGTCCGCGCAGCGAACCGTGCATGTAGTCGTTGAGCAAGGTCGCGAACGTCGCTTCCGGCTCGATGCCGTCGCGTTCGCAGCAATAATGGAACCAGCGCGTGCCCGCGGCGACGTGGGCCACTTCCTCGCGCAGGATCACGTCCAGGATCGCCACCGTGCGGTCATCACCCTGCTTGCGCAGGCGATCCATCATGCCCGGCGTAACGTCGAGGCCGCGCGCTTCCAGTACGCGCGGCACCAGCGCCATGCGCGCGGTGTCGCTGTGCGCCGTCTTTTCGGCCATGTCCCACAGGCCGTTGTGCGCGTCGAAGTCACCGTAGGCGTGGCCCAGCTCGGCCAGTCGCCCGGACAGCATCGTGTAATGCCGAGCCTCATCGTTGGCGCACGATGCCCAGTCGCGATAGTACGCGACAGGCTTGCCCCGGAAGCGATACACCGCGTCCCAGGCCAGGTCGATGGCGTTGAATTCAATATGTGCGATGGCATGCACCAGCGCGGCGCGCCCTTCGGCCGAGCCGAGGCCTCGCTGCGAAAGCTCGCGCGGCGAAACGAGCCGGGGGCGTTCAGGCCGCCCAGGCAGGGCAATCGGCAGCGCGGGCGGCGACGCCTCGTCGGGACGAAGTTCGTCCCGGCACAAGGCGTCCCAGGTGGCGAAGGTCAGCCGGACCTTCTCGGCCGGATCGGCCGCATCGAGGCAACGGCGGGCGGCGGCGTGGAGATCGTGCATGGCGATGGATGGCGGCGCGACGGACGCGCCGCCGGATCCTCAGGCGCTGCGACGCTCGTTCTTGGCCGAATCCGAGCGCATGGTCTCCTGCTGCTGCAGGAAGTCCTTGTCCACGCCCGTGACGTATTCGCCCGAGAAGCAGGAGGTGTCGAAACGCTTCAGGTCGTCGTTGCCATCGGACACGGCCCAGATCAGGTCTTCGAGATCCTGGTAGACCAGCCAGTCGGCACCGAGCGCCTTCTCCACTTCTTCCACCGTACGACCGGCCGCGACCAGTTCGGACGTCGCCGGCATGTCGATGCCGTATACGTTCGGGAAGCGCACCGGCGGCGCGGCGGACGCGAAGTAGACGTTCTTGGCACCGGCATCGCGGGCCATCTGGATGATCTGGCGTGAGGTGGTGCCACGGACGATCGAGTCGTCCACCAGCAGCACGTTCTTCTTGCGGAATTCGAGGTCGATGGCGTTGAGCTTGCGACGCACGGATTTCACGCGCTCGCCCTGCCCCGGCATGATGAATGTGCGACCGATATAACGGTTCTTCACCAGGCCCTCACGCATCGGCACGCCGAGCGCCTGCGCCAGCGAGCTGGCCGCGGTGCGCGACGTATCGGGAATGGGGATCACGGCGTCGATACCATGGTCGGGACCGCGCTCGCGCAGGATCTTCTCAGCCAGCTTCTCGCCCATGCGCAGGCGGGCCTTGTAGACGGAGACGTCCTCCATCATCGAGTCCGGACGCGCGAGGTACACGTATTCGAAGATGCACGGCGTATGCACGGCGCCCTCGGCGCAGCGCTGCGCGTGGAGTTCGCCGCCTTCGGTGACGATCACGGCTTCGCCCGGCGCGATATCGCGCACGCGGTTGAAGCCGAGCACGTCGAGGGCGACGGATTCGGAAGCGATGGCGTACTCGCGGCCGTCGGCGGTGACGCGCTCGCCGAGCACCAGCGGGCGGATGCCGTTCGGGTCGCGGAAGGCGATGAGGCCATAGCCAAGCACCAGCGCAATGCAGGCGTAGCCGCCCTGGGCGCGCGCGTGCACGCGCGAAACCGCCTTGAAGACGTGCTCCGGCGTGAGGTCGCCGCGATCATCCACCTGCAGTTCGTGCGCGAGCACGTTGAGCAGCACTTCCGAGTCGGAATCAGTGTCGATGTGGCGACGATCGTCCTCGAACATCTCGCGACGCAGGGTCTCGGTGTTCACCAGGTTGCCGTTGTGCGCGAACGCGATGCCGTAGGGCGAGTTCACGTAGAACGGCTGGGCTTCTTCCATGCCTTCGGAGCCGGCCGTGGGGTAGCGGCAGTGGCCGAGGCCGATGCGGCCGCGCAGCTTGCTCACGCCCGCCGAGTTGAAGACGTCGCGAACCAGGCCGTTGCCCTTGTGCAGGCGCAGGCGCGCGCCGTCCACGGTGGCGATGCCGGCGGCATCCTGCCCGCGATGTTGCAGGACGGTCAGGCCGTCATACAGGGCCGATGCCACTTCCGTGGTACCGACGATGCCGATGATTCCGCACATGGGAGTTGCCTTCCTAAGGATGAGCCGCCGTGGAGGAGGCGGCAGGTTTAGCGTTGTTGTCTTGGCGCGGGGTCTGGCCGGGGAGCGCCAGGTCGCGGAGTTTCATGAGATCGCCACTGCTGGGGAGCTGGACGTCCGGCATTTTAATGTTCTCGAGCGCCGGCTGGTGCAAATATTGACGAATATTGGGTGGAATCTGCTGGCCGATCCACGCGGCGGGCGCGGCAAACTGGCCCAGCATGGTCGATTGGCGCCACCACGGATCGTTGGGCAGCGGAGTAAAACCAAGCAGGAACACCACGAAGCTCACGATCAGTACGCCACGGGCCAGGCCGAAAAGCATGCCGCACAAGCGATCCGTGCCGCCGAGACCCGTGCTCGACACGAGCCGGGAAACCATGAACCGCACCACCGCGCCGAGCAACAACACGCCGACGAAGCAAAGCCCGTAGCCGATAGCCGCACGGGCCGTGGGAACCGAGACGGTGCCGGCGAAGTAGTTCGACAGCGACGGACCGAACGCCCAGGCCACGCCAAAGGCGACCACCCAGATGACCAGCGATAACACCTCGGAAATGAGGCCTCGCGCGAGGCCGATCAAGACCGAGATGAACAGCACGGCCAGGATCGTGTAATCGGCCCAGTTGTTCATTTGCCCCCTCCCTAGCCTGAATGCCTGTGGCGACGACGGCGCTTAAGGCGCCGTCACCACCACACCGTCGAGGCCGACCTTGGCCTTGATCTGGTCTTTGAGGCGCACCGCATCGTCTCGCTGCGTCTGCGGGCCGGCGCGCACGCGCCAGAGCTTCGCACCGCTGCTGGAGGACACGGTATCGACATAGCCGGAGATGCCGGCGCCACGGAGCTTGTCGCGCAGGCGACCGGCCTCGGCCTCGCTGCTGACGGCCGCAACCTGCACGGCGAAGCCGCCGGCACGCGGGGCGGCGGCAGGCACGGCCGCAGCGGCGGCGGGCGAAGCAGCTGCCGGCTGGGGAGCCGCGGCCGCCGGTTTGGCGGGTGCCGGCACATCGGCGGTGGCCGTCTCGGCCTTGCCCGAAAGCGTGGCCGGCGCACCGGGCACGGCGGCGGTGATCTTCAGGCGGGCGGCCTCGGCGGCGGCGCGGGTCTCGAAGGGACCGGCGTTGACGCGCGTCAGCGCCTTGCCGCCCTGGTTGACCGCCGTCGCGGTGACCGGATAGCCCAGCGCACGCACCTTCTGCACCAGGGCATCCGCCTTGGAGTGGTCGGCGTACGCGCTCAGGTTGATCGAGAAGCTGCCGCGCGCGGCGGTGCCGGGCACCTGTGCCGGTGCGGGCGGCGGCGTGGCGACCGTCGGTGCAGGCGCGGTCGCCACCGGCTTGACCGGCTTCGGCGTGGCGGGAGCCGTGCTCTTCGCGGGGGCCTGGGGCTGGTTGGCGAAGTCTTCCGGCAACGCGTCCGCGGGCTTGCGCGAGGCGATATTCACGGAGGCGACGCGGTCGCTTCCGACCGGCTGGGCGCCGGTGTTGCCGGCCACCGGGGCCGCGGCGGGCTGCGCCGGGCTATTCGCCGACGCCACCGGCTGCGGCGCGGAAACGGCACCGCTGCCGTTCGGGGAGACATCGAGCGTGCGGGCCTGCAGCTCGCGATCGGGGGCCGGGGGAATCTCCAGGCTGACGGTCTGCTCGGTGTCGCCCTTGGGCGGTGCGCTGGAAAAAAGCATCGGCACGAACAGGACCAACAGCGCGATCAGAACAGCGGCACCCAACAGGCGTGTTTTCAAGGAAGGCTCCATACGACCGGCGCAATGCGGATCGTCGCGATTATAACCGTCAAAGGAGCCCCCCGCCGCCCTGCACCTCGAAGGGCGTTCACTTCCCGGAGGATAAGGCGGCGCTCGCGACGAAGAAGGAGCCGAACACCAGTACGGTGTCGTCCTCGCTCGCGGCATCGCGCGCCGCCGCCCAAGCGCTGTCCACGCTCGGGAAGGCCTCCGCTTCTGCGTCGGGCAGCGTCGCCGAAAGACTGGCCATGAGCGCGCCTTCGCCCAGGCCACGTGGCGTGTCGCGATCGAGCGCGGCGAGGTACCAGCGGGCGACGCGCGTGCCGAGCGCGGCGATCACACCGGCAGTGTCTTTGTCCGAAAGCGCGCCATACACCGCGAACACGCGCCCCTTCGGGCGCTCGGCATCGAGCCATTCCGCCAGCGCCCGGGCCGCCTGCGGGTTGTGTCCCACGTCCACGAGCGTCAGCGGCCGTTCGCCGATGCGCTGGAGCCGACCGGACACGCGCACGCGCCGCAACGCGTCGGCGATGGCCGCCGAGGACAGCGACAGTCGATCGCGCAACGCATGCAGCACCGCGATCGCCGTCGCCGCGTTGGCGAACTGCACGGGCGCGTCGAGCGCCGGACGCGGCAGGTCGTGGACGGTTCCGTCGCGATGGCTCCAGCGCCAGCCATCATCGCCCAGCATCTGGACGCTGAAGTCCTGCCCTGCCCGCTTCACCTGCGCACCGATGTCGCGCAGCGCGTCGAGCAGGCCAGCAGGGGGTGCGTCCTCGCCGACGATGGCGGGCCGGTCAGCCCGTGCAATGCCGGCCTTTTCGCGACCGATGCTGTCGCGATCGTTGCCCAGCCAGTCCTGGTGGTCGAGATCGATGGTGGTGATCGCCACGGCGTCCGCGTCCACGATGTTCACCGCGTCAAGGCGCCCGCCAAGGCCCACCTCGAGGATCGCCACGTCCAGCGACGCGCGAGACATCAGATCGATGGCGGCCAGCGTGCCAAATTCGAAATAGGTCTGCGGGATGGCGCCCCGAGCCTCCTCGATGCGCTCGAACGACGCCACCAGCGCCTCGTCGGACGCGTCCTCGCCGAGCAGGCGAATGCGCTCGTTGTAATGGATCAGGTGGGGCGAGGTGTAGCAACCGACGCGGTATCCCGCCTCGCCCAGCATCGCTTCCAGCAACGCGACCGTGGAGCCCTTGCCATTGGTTCCGCCCACCGTGATGACGATGGGCGCGGGCCGGGGCGAGCCCATCGCGCGCCAGACGGCGCCGACGCGATCCAGTCCCATGTCGATGCCGACGGTGTGGACGCTCTCCTGATAGGAAAGCCATTCGGCGAGAGTGCGGGTCATGCGGGGTCCTTGGCGCGGTCGATGCCGCGCATCCAGAAATCGAGGGTGTGTTCGCGAGCAAGCACGTCGCCGTGCTCCTTCCAGGAAAGCGTGCAGGCCATGCCGGCCACGGGCGCGTAGCCGCGCGCATGCCAGAAGGCGTCGTTGGGCCGATACCCCATGGGAGCGCGTGGATCGGCCGGATCGCGTCTCACCGAGCAGAAGGCGGTCCAGCGGAAATCCCCGGCCGAGCGCACGTGCCGCTCACGGGCATCGAAGAAGGCGTGCCCCACGCCTCGGCCGCGCCAGGGCGGCAGCAGCACGGATTCGCCGAAATAGAAGATGTCCTCCAGCGCCATGCCGCGCGCCAGGAAGGGGCTCTGGAAAGCCTCCCCATCGTCGGCCAGCGGGATGCCCGTGGAGGCGCCGACGGCCTCTCCGGCGTCGTTCCGGGCAACCACGCAGACGCTACGGGGTGAACCCGCGTACGCGGCGAGGTACTCTTTCTCATATCCGAAGTCGCCTTCGTAGAGATACGGCCAGTCGCGGAACACCGCGATACGCAACGCGGCGAGTTCCTCGATCACCGGCAGGATGGCGTCGCCCACATGGACGCCGACGGTGATCCCGGGAGTGTGTCGCATGGCGGAAAGCCCAACGAAAGAGGCGTGAAGCTTAATGTTGCAACCGGTCGCGCGCATCCCCTTGGCGCGACCCTTCGAAAGACAAAGGTTTATCGCATGTTCGCGCCGTGGTCCCACCTGGTCGACTGGACGAGCGTCCACGCCATCGTCCCCTTTCTCAGCCTGCTGCATCTCAACGGCCTGGCAGGCGACCCGCGGGAAATCGCCGAGGCGATCCTGATCTCGCTGCTGCAGGTCGGCATCATCGCCTTCCTGTTCCGCCCGCTGGAAACGCTGGCGCCCGCCGAGAAGTGGACCGATCGCAAGCTGACGAAAGTCGACTGGCAATACACGCTCATGATGCTGCTGGGCATCTTCCCGATGTTCAGCTATCTCGTGCTGACGCCGATCAGCAACTATTTCGGCGGCGCCGACGCCTCGCCGGGCGACGAGTCACTGCTGGGCATCGTGCACCTGATCCCGGCACTGAAGGACCATCCGCTGGTCCTTTTCATCGTCTATTACGCGATCTACGACCTCGTCTATTACTGGATGCACCGCCTGCAGCACGCGTTGCCGTGGTGGTGGGCCCTGCACAGCATGCACCACAGCACGCGACAGATGAGCTGCTGGGCGAACGATCGCGGCAGCCTCGTCGACGGCTTCCTGCAATCGATGGTGCTGGCCGGCGTCGGCCTGATCATCGGTGTAGCGCCCACGGAATTCGCGTGGCTGATGCTGCTGGGCGAACTGGTGCAGAACTTCTCGCACGCCAATGTCCGCGTCCGTTTCGGACCGGTGTTCGACCGCCTGCTGGTCTCGCCGAAGTTCCATCGTCTGCATCACATGCTGGTGGATCCGGATCGCCCCGATCTGCACAACTGCAATTTCGGCCAGGTCTTCTCCATCTGGGACGTGGTCTTCGGCACCGCGCTCTATAACGAGCCCATCCGCCCCACCGGCGTGGGTGATCCGATGGTGGACGCGGACAACGACAAGGGCCTGGTGGGCCTGCACTGGGCCGCCTTCCGCCGGTTCTGGGGCGCGGTCACCAGCAAGGCTGGCTGGAAGCTCGGCGACGTCGCCTTCGGCGAGGATTACCGCCCGATCCCGGTGAGCGAGATCGACCTGCACGCGCTTGAGGCCGGGCATGGGGTGAGGCGCAAGTCGGACATCGTGACCGAAGCGCCGGTCCTGCAGGCGGAACAAGCCACCCCGTAGGAGCGCGCTTGCGCGCGATCCAGGCCGCCGCCAGTCCCATCGCGCGCAAGCGCGCTCCTACAGGTGTGATCGTCGCGTCGTAGCGCGCGATGGGGCGGGTGACACGGCTACAATCCGCGCCATGGCCATCCAGAACCCCACCCGTAAAGCCCTTCCCATCGAAGTCCGCGGCAGCGCCGCCCAGCCGCTCGGCATGAGCGCGACGCAGTTCCTGCGCGATTACTGGCAGAAGCGTCCGCTGCTCATCCGCAACGCATTCCCCGACTTCGAGGCCCCGATCGAACCGAACGATCTCGCCGGCCTCGCCTGCGAGGAGGGCGTGCTCGCCCGCCTGATCGTCCATGACGAAAAGCGCGACCGCTGGACGGTGAAGAATGGCCCGTTCGACGAGGCCACCTTCGGCAAGACCCCCAAGCGCGACTGGACCCTCCTGGTGCAGGACGTCGACAAATGGGACGCCGACGTGGCCGCCCTGCTCGACAGCTTCGCGTTCCTGCCCACCTGGCGCGTGGACGACATCATGATCTCCTACGCCGAGGACGGCGGCGGCGTGGGTGCGCACGTCGACCAGTACGACGTCTTCCTGTTGCAGGGCCTGGGCCAACGCCACTGGGCCATCAGCAACGATCCGGATGCCCCACTCGACTTCCGCGACGACGTGGAACTGAAGCAGCTGAAGACCTTCGAGCCCACCCACGAATGGCTGCTCGAGCCGGGCGACATGCTCTACCTGCCCCCGGGAGTGCCCCACGACGGCGTGGCCATCGGCGACTGCATGACCCTCTCACTCGGCATGCGCGCGCCCTCGCAGGCCGAACTGACCGGCGACCTCGCCGACTTCCTCGCCGAGCGCATGCCCGAGGAACTGCGCTACACCGACCCCGACCTCGCCCCGGCCAAGCGCGCCGGCGAGATCGATTCGGCCGCGCTCAACCGCGTGCGCCAGGCCGTGCCCTTCGCCAGCGCGCTCGACCGCGACCTGCTGGCCGACTGGTTCGGCCGTTTCATCACCCGCTACCGCAACGCCCAGGACGCCGTCGCCCCGCCGAAGGCCACCACGGCGGCCGCGCTGGACAAATCCCTGGAAGGCGGCGCCAGCTTCGTCCGCCACCCGTATGCCCGGATCGCCTGGATACGCGGCAAGAAGGACGCCACGCTCTATGTGAGCGGCCATGCCTACGAATGCCCGGTGGACCTGGCCGAGCGCCTGGCCGGCGAACGCGACCTCGCCTTCGACGCCCTGCTCCCGGCCGCCGCACGGACCGTCCTGCTTGCCCTGGTAAACGACGGCCACCTCGCCGTCCGCAAGGGTCGCCGCCGGTGACCGAGCCGGCGGACACGCGCCTCTCGGCCGGGGATCGCACCGGCCTGGAAGCCGCCCATGTCCGCCTGCTCGCCGGGGCCCGGCACCGGGCTTGCCTTTACCTGCCGGTACTCGAACCCGGCATGCTCGAAAGCGAGGCGGCGCTGGCCGAACTGCGTCGCCTCGCGACGAGCGGCCGGCAGGCCCGTATCCGCCTGCTGACCCACGACGCCAACCGCGCCCATCGCGACGGCCACCGCCTGCTCGCCCTCGCCCAGCGCCTGCCTACGGCGATCGGCATTCGCGTGCCTACCGACGAAACCCACCTGCGCTACGGATCGGCCTTTGTCACCGACGAGGCCAGTGCGTTTCTGTTCAGGAGCGTGGCCACCCGCTACGAGGCCGAAGGCGACCTCGACCGCCCCGGTGAGACCTCTCGCCTGACGGCGTATTTCGACGAAGTCTGGGAGCGGGCCGAGCCAGCGTGGGAGATAAGACCACTCGGTATTTGACCTTCGTCGAATATCCGCAAATGGGTTGGCGCGCCGCAGCAGGCCGGGGCTATAATTAACGGATTCTTAGTGCCGCGGGGACCGTCCCCACATGTACCCCGCGACAACCCGCCCTTCCCGTGTGCCGGTGGTGACGTGAGCGCAAACCTGATCCGCGAGTTTTCCGAATCTTCCCAACTCGCCGGCGGAAACGCCGATTACGTAGAGCAAGTCTACGAAGCCTGGCTAGCCGATTCCGGCTCGGTCACGGCCGAATGGGATGCCTATTTCAAGTCCTTCAAGGGCCGTGAGGCGGGCGACGTTCCGCACTCCGAAGCCATTGCCCGCATCGAGGCCGCGCAGAAACAGCGCCGGACCGCCGGTGCCGCCGTGGCCGGCCCGGTCGACGACGCGTATGCGCGCAAGCAGGCCGGCGTGCTTCGCCTGCTCACCGCCTACCGTTCGCGCGGCCACCTGGGCGCCCAGCTCGATCCGCTCGGCCTGACCCAGCCCGACGTGGACGCCCCCGATCTCGGCCTCGCCTTCCACGGCCTGTCCGACGCCGATCTCGACACCGAGTTCGACGCCGGCACCTTCGCCGGTGGCGGCAAGCGCCTGAAGCTGCGCGACCTGCTCGCGACGCTCAAGAAGATCTACGCCGGCACCGTCGACGCCGAGTTCATGTACATCTCCGACTACGAGCAGCGCTCGTGGATCTACTCGCGCCTGGAAAAGGCCGCGGGCAATCCCGGCCTGCAGAAGACCGAAAAGGTCCGCGTGCTCGAGGCGCTCACCGCGGCCGAAGGCCTCGAGCGTTACCTGCACACCAAGTACGTCGGCCAGAAGCGCTTCTCGCTCGAGGGTGGCGACAGCCTGATCCCGATGGTCGACGACGTCGTCCGCGCCGCCGGCGACAACGGCGTCAAGGAAGTCGTGATCGGCATGGCCCACCGCGGCCGCCTCAACGTGCTGGTCAACATCCTCGGCAAGGCCCCCTCGCAGCTCTTCAACGAGTTCGAAGGCAAGTTCGAGCACGACGACAGCCCGATCCACACGGGCGACGTGAAGTACCACATGGGCTTCTCCGCCGACGTCAAGACGCCCAACGGCGGCGTGCACGTCGCGCTGGCGTTCAACCCGTCGCACCTGGAGATCGTCAACCCCGTGGTGGCCGGCTCGGTGCATGCGCGCCAGTGCCGTCGCCGCGACACCGCCCGCGAGAAGTCGCTGGCCGTGCTGATCCACGGTGACGCCGCCTTCGCAGGCCAGGGCGTCAACATGGAGCTCCTGCAGATGTCGCAGGCCCGTGGCTTCGCCATCGGCGGCACGCTGCACCTGGTGGTCAACAACCAGGTCGGCTTCACCACGTCCAAGCGCGAAGACTCCCGTTCCACGCTGTACTGCACCGACCTGGCCAAGATGGTCAACGCGCCGGTCTTCCACGTGAACGGCGACGACCCGGAAGCCGTGATCCAGGTCACCCGCCTGACCTACGAGTTCCGCAAGCAGTTCAAGAAGGACGTGGTCATCGACCTCGTCTGCTACCGCCGCCACGGCCACAACGAGGCCGACGAGCCGGCAGCCACGCAGCCGCTCATGTACCAGGTGATCCGCAAGCGCCCCACCACGCGCGACCTCTACGCGCAGGCGCTGGTCAAGGAATCCGCCATCGGTGCCGACGACGGCCAGAAGATGCTCGACGATTACCGCGGCCGCCTCGAAAAGGGCGCCTCGCTGATCGCCATCGACCCGAACCCGCAGCGTGACATCGCCGTCGACTGGGCCCGCTTCCAGGGCAACAAGCTGTCGATGGAAGTGAACACGGGCGTGTCCCGCGAGGTCATGGGCAAGGTGCTCGACACCCTGCTGAACATCCCGTCCAACGTCACCCTGCACGCGCGCGTCGCCAAGATCTACGACGACCGTCGCAAGATGGCCTCGGGCGAGCTGCCGGGCGACTGGGGCTTCGCCGAGAACCTCGCCTACGGCACGCTCATCGCCGAAGGCAACGACCTGCGCGTCGTAGGCCAGGACGCCGGCCGTGGCACGTTCTTCCACCGCCATGCGGTGCTGCACGACCAGAACAGCGACGACACTTACATGCCGTTGCAGAAGATCCGCGAGGGCGCGCGCGTCGACGTCATCGACTCACTGCTCTCCGAAGAAGCCGTCATGGCCTTCGAATACGGCGAAGCCACCACCTCGCCCGACCAGCTCACGATCTGGGAAGGCCAGTTCGGCGACTTCGCCAACGGCGCCCAGGTGGTGATCGACCAGTTCATCAGCTCCGGCGAAGCGAAGTGGGACCGCCTCTGCGGCCTCGCCCTCTTCCTGCCGCATGGCTACGAAGGCCAGGGCCCGGAGCACTCCTCCGCGCGCCTCGAGCGCTTCCTGCAGCTGTGCGCGCTCGACAACATGCAGGTCTGCGTGCCGACCACCCCGGCCCAGGCGTTCCACATGATTCGCCGCCAGCAGGTGCGCCCGGTGCGCAAGCCGCTGATCGTGATGACGCCGAAGTCGCTGCTCCGCCACAAGCTGGCCGTGTCCTCGCTCGACGAGCTGGCCAACGGCAAGTTCCAGCTGGTGATCGGCGAACATCGCGACGTGGCCGCCAAGAAGGTCAAGCGTGTCGTGCTCTGCTCGGGCAAGGTCTACTACGACCTGCTGGAAGACGCCGAGAAGCGCGGCCTCAACGACGTGGCCATCGTCCGCGTCGAGCAGCTCTACCCGTTCCCGCGCCCCGAAGTCACTGCCGAGCTCGAGAAGTACCCCGCCGCGAAGGAAGTGGTGTGGTGCCAGGAAGAGCCGATGAACCAGGGCGCCTGGTTCCAGATCCGCCACCACCTGCAGGCCTGCATCAACGCGAAGCAGAGCCTGTCGTACGCAGGTCGCAACCGCTCGCCGTCGCCGGCTGCGGGCCACCTCAACACCCATATCGCCGAACAGACGGCGCTCGTCGAGCAGGCGCTCGTCGCGCCGGTCGGCACCGATCACGCAGCGGAGTAAGACAAGCATGTCCATCGAAGTCAAAGTACCGGTCCTGCCCGAGTCGGTCTCCGACGCGCTCATCGCCACTTGGCACAAGAAGGCCGGTGACGCCGTCAAGCGCGACGAAAACCTGCTCGACCTGGAAACCGACAAGGTCGTCCTCGAAGTTCCGGCCCCGGTCGACGGCGTGCTCAAGGAAATCAAGTTCGCAGAAGGTTCCACGGTCACCAGCAGCCAGGTCATCGCCGTGATCGAGGAAGGCGCTGCCGCCGCACCTCCGGTCAAGACTCCTGAGCCCATCGATACCTCGGTGGCCGAAAAGGGTTCTAAGCCGACGCCGCCGGTTCATACTCCGGCCCCGATTGACCTTTCTCAGACCAAGGCCGTCGACGAGCTCTCCCCCGCCGGCCGCCGCGTCGCCGTGGAAGAAAACATCGATCCGTCCAAGGTCGCCGGCACTGGCCGCGATGGCCGCGTGACCAAGGAAGACCTGGTCAACGCCTCGAAGGGCGGTTCCGCCCCGGCCGCCGCCGCTCCCGCCGCCAAGCCCACCCCGGGTTCGCGTCCGGAAGAGCGCGTGCCGATGACCCGCATCCGCACCCGCATCGCCGAGCGCCTGATGCAGTCAAAGAACTCGATCGCGATGCTCACCTCGTTCAACGAAGTGAACCTCGCCGAGGTCGTGAAGCTGCGCAAGAGCCTGGGCGAGCAGTTCGAGAAGAGCAACGGCGTCAAGCTGGGCTTCATGAGCTTCTTCGTGAAGGCCGCCACCGAAGCCCTCAAGCGCTACCCGGTCATCAACGCCTCGGTCGATGGCAGCGACATCATCTATCACGGCTACCAGGACATCTCGATCGCCGTGTCGACCGACAAGGGCCTGGTCACGCCGGTGTTGCGCGACGTGCAGGACATGTCGTTCGCCGACGTCGAGAAGGGCATCCTCGGTTACGCCAAGAAGGCCCGTGACGGCAAGCTCGGCCTGGATGACCTCCAGGGCGGCACCTTCACCATCACCAACGGCGGCACCTTCGGTTCGCTGCTCTCCACCCCCATCGTGAACCCGCCGCAGAGCGCCATCCTCGGCATGCACACGATCAAGGAGCGCCCGGTCGTCGAGAACGGCCAGGTGGTGGCCGCCCCGATGATGTACATCGCGCTGTCCTACGACCACCGCATCATCGACGGCCGCGACGCCGTGCTGTTCCTGGTCGACATCAAGAACCAGCTCGAAAACCCGCAGCGCATGCTGCTCGGCCTGTAATGGCCGGTTGAAGGCCTATGTGAACACGGGAGTCGAAAGACTCCCGTTTTCATGTTCCGCCCCCATATTCCCCGGTAGCACATACCGTTGTTTCATCCGGAGCTAAGGAAATGAGCGAGAAGTTCGACGTCATCGTCATCGGTGCAGGCCCCGCGGGCTATGTGGCCGCGATCCGCGCCGCGCAGCTGGGTCTGAAGACCGCCATCATCGACGCCTTCGTCGGCAAGGACGGCAAGGCCGCCCCGGGCGGCACCTGCCTCAACGTGGGCTGCATCCCCTCCAAGGCGCTGCTGGACTCCTCCAAGCAGTTCCACAACCTGACGCACAACTTCAAGGATCACGGCATCACCGCCGAGAACCCGAAGATCGACATCGCGACCTTCATCGGCCGCAAGGACAAGATCGTCAAGCAGTTCACTGGTGGCGTCGGCCAGCTGCTCAAGGCGAACAAGATCACCTCGTACTTCGGCAAGGGCAAGCTGCTCAAGGGCAACGAAGTCGAAGTCAGCGGCCATGACGGCAGCAAGCAGACGATCTCGGCCACCAACGTCATCCTCGCCTCGGGCTCGGTGCCCATCGAGCTGCCGTTCGCCAAGTTCGACAACACGCACATCATCGACAACACCGGCGCGCTCGACCTGCCGGCCGTGCCGAAGCGCCTGGGCGTGATCGGCGCCGGCGTGATCGGCCTCGAGCTGGGCAGCGTGTGGAAGCGCCTCGGCGCCGAGGTCACCATCCTCGAAGCCCTGCCGAAGTTCCTCCAGGTCGCCGACCAGGACATCGCCAAGGTCGCCGCGCGCGAGTTCGCCAAGCAGGGCCTGGACATCAAGGTCAACGCCAAGGTCACCAAGGCCGAGATCAAGGGTGACGAAGTCCACCTCACCTACACCGACAAGGACGGCGCCGAGCAGAACCTCGTCGTCGACAAGCTCCTGGTCGCCGTGGGCCGTCGCGCCTACACCGACGGCCTGCTGGCCGACGACACCGGCGTGAAGCTCGACGAGCGCGGCCGCATCGTGGTCGATGCGCACAACCACACCGGCGTGGACGGCGTCTGGGCGATCGGCGATGCCGTGCGCGGCCCGATGCTTGCCCACAAGGGTTCGGAAGAAGGCGTCATGGTCGCCGAGCTCATCGCTGGCAAGCCGGGTCACGTCAACCTCGACACGGTGCCCTGGGTCATCTACACCGAGCCGGAAATCTCCTGGGTCGGCAAGACCGAAGAGCAGCTCAAGGAAGAGGGCGTGCCCTACCGCACCGGTTCCTTCCCGTTCTCGGTCAACGGCCGTGCCGTGGCGATGAACGAAGGCGTCGGCCAGGTGAAGGTGATCGCCCACGCGGAAACCGATCGCATCCTCGGCGTCCACATGGTCGGCCCGGTCGTCTCCGAGCTGATCCACGAGTGCGTCGTGGCGATGGAGTTCAAGGGCTCGTCCGAAGACCTCGCCCGCATCGTGCACGCCCACCCGGCGCTGTCCGAAGTGGTACACGAGGCCGCCCTCGCGGTCGACAAGCGCGCCATCCACAAGGGCAACTGATCGCCCTGTTGGCAAAAGCCCGTCCATGCGCAAGCATGGGCGGGCTTTGTCGTTTTCGGGGACGCGATGGTGTCTTTGTAGGAGCGCGCTTGCGCGCGATCGCGCGCAAGCGCGCTCCTACAAACACATCGAGAGGTCCCGACCATGCGCAACATCCAATCCCTCTGCGTCTACTGCGGTTCCAGCAGCGGCTCGCATCCGGCCTATGTCGAGGCCGCGACGGCCTTCGGCACGCGGCTCGCGAAGGAAGGCATCGCCCTCGTTTACGGCGGTGGCAAGGTCGGCCTGATGGGCACGGTGGCCGATGCCGTGCTCGCCGCCGGCGGTCGCGTGATCGGCGTGATCCCGCGTCAGTTGGTCGAGAAGGAAGTCGCCCATCCCGGCCTCACCGAGATGCACGTCGTCGAGACGATGCACCAGCGCAAGACGCGCATGTACGAGCTGTCCGAGGCCTTCGTCGCCCTGCCCGGCGGCTTCGGCACCATGGACGAGATGTTCGAGATGCTCACCTGGGCGCAGCTCGGCCTGCATACCTATCCCTGCGCCTACCTCGACGTGCGCGGCTTCTATAGCCAGTTGGCAGCCACCATGGACCACATGGTCGGCGAGGGCTTCGTCAAGAAGATCCAGCGCGACCAAGTCTGGTTCGGCGAAAGCATCGACGCCCTCTTCGATTGGATGAAGCACTACGAGTCCACGTACACCCCGAAGTGGATCACGCCGAGCGCCGTCGACAGCCAGTGAGGCGTCCCATGCAGCCGTTCCGTGCGTTTCGCATCCACCAGGACGACGCCGGCCACCGCGCCGGCATCGAGACCATCGCCCTCGACGACTTGACGGCCGGCGAGGTGGTCATCCGCGCCGAATGGTCGTCGGTGAACTACAAAGACGCCCTCGCAGGGACGGGCAAGGGCCGCATTCTTCGCCGCTTCCCGCTCAACGGCGGCATTGATGTCGCAGGCGTGGTGGCGGCCTCCACGTCGCCCGCGTTCCGCGAAGGCGACAGGGTGCTTGCCACCGGCTGTGGCCTGTCCGAGACGCTGGACGGCGGCTATGCCGACTACGTGCGCCTGCCTGCCTCGGCGGTAGTCGCCCTACCCGACACGCTGACCACGCGCGAGGCGATGATCATCGGCACCGCCGGCTACACGGCGGCCCTGGCGCTGCTGCGCATGACGGACAACCGGCAGACACCCACCAAGGGCCCGATTGCGATCACCGGCGCCACGGGTGGCGTCGGCATGCTGGGCATCGACATCTTCAGCGGTGCCGGGTACGAGGTGCACGCCATCAGCGGCAAGCGCGATCGCTTCGATACCTTGCGCCAACTCGGCGCAAGCACCTGCGTGGATCGCCACGAACTGGCCTTCGGCGACAAACCGCTGGAATCGGCGCGCTACGGCGGCCTGCTGGACAACGTCGGCGGCCGTACGCTCGCCGGCTTGCTGCCTTGTATCGTGCCCTATGGCAACGCCGCCATCTGCGGCAATGCGGGCGGTCCGGAGCTATCCACCACCGTGCTGCCCTTCATCCTTCGCGGCGTCGGCCTGCTGGGCGTGGCCTCGGCCGGCAGTCCGCGCGATATTCGCGAGGAGGTCTGGCGCCGTCTTGCGGGTGATTGGCGGCCGCGCCATCTCGACACCATCTGCACGCGGGACGTCGGTCTGGACGAGGTCCATGGCGTTTTCGACACCATGCTGGCGGGTGAATCCTTCGGCCGGACGGTGGTGCGGATCGCCCCCTAGGAGATTCCGACATTGCGACGTCGGCCGCGGCCGGTAGAATGGCCTCGCCGGAAGCGCATCGCGTGACGGGTTTTCGTCACCATGGCTAAAGATAAGAACACATCGGGCACTGTCCCGGGGGAAAGTGAATGGCTCGTATCCTGATCGTCGACGATTCGCCGTCGCAGTTGCTGGGCATCAAGCGCATCGTTGAAAAGCTGGGCCATGAGGCCATCACGGCGGAAGACGGCGCCCAGGGCGTCGAGGTCGCCAAGCGCGAACTGCCCGACCTCATCCTGATGGACGTGGTCATGCCCAACCTCAACGGTTTCCAGGCCACCCGCACCATCGCCAAGGAAGAAACCACCAAGCACATCCCGATCATCCTGGTCACCACGAAGGACCAGGACACCGACAAGGTATGGGGCCTGCGCCAAGGCGCGAAGGACTACGTGACCAAGCCGATCAAGGAAGACGAGCTGGTGAAGGCGCTGAAGGCGCACTTGCCCGCCTGAACCCGACATACCGTTGTAGGAGCGCGCTTGCGCGCGATGCGGGTCGCGGCGAGCACCCATCGCGCGCAAGCGCGTTCCTACAGATCAGTCAGCGCCTCGGATCGAAATCCTCGAACGCGTCCTGGAACTCCGCGTAGGCGGCCTGTTCCTCATGCGTCTCGGGTACCGGCACCCGAATCTCTAGAACGACGATCTGGTCGCCCGGCTCCGAGCCCGGCAGGCCACGCCCCTTCAGGCGCAGCTTGCGGCCCGACTGCGTGCCTGCGGGGATGCGCAGGTCCACATGCCCACCGAGGGTCGGCACGGGCACCGTGGCGCCCAGGGCCGCCTCCCAGGGCGAAATCGGCAAGGTATGCGTCACCGTGCGGCCTTCCAGCCGGAAGCGCGCGTCGTCGCGGATGGCGATCTCCAGCAACAGGTCGCCCGAGGGGCCGCCACCGGCACCCGGGTGCCCCTGCCCGCCCAGGCGGATCGTCTGGCCAGAGGTGATACCCGCGGGGATCTTCACCTCGAGCACACGCTCGCCGCCCGACGAATCGTTCAGCACCACCCGCGTCTTGCCGCCGTTGTAGGCGGTCTGCAGGTCGGTCTCGATCTTGGCCTGGATATCACGGCCCCGGCGCGCCTGCGCCTGCTGCTGACCCCGTCCACGCGCACCGCCACCGCCGAACAGGCTTTCGAAGAAGTCACTGAAATCACCGTTGCCCCGGCCACCCATGTCGCCGAAATCGAAACCGCCATCCTGGCCCCAGCCCGGCGGCGGCCGGAACTGTTCGCCCTGGCGATAGCCGCCGGCGCGGAACTGGTCGTAGGCACGACGTTTTTCGGGATCCTTCAAGGCCTCGTTGGCCTCGTTGACCGCCTTGAATTTTTCCTCGGCACCCAGCTCCTTGTTCTTGTCCGGATGGTATTTACGGGCAAGCTTGCGATACGCCGCCTTGATGTCGGCGTCGCTGGCGTCGGGCTTGACCCCGAGGGTCTCGTAGTAATCCTTGAACTCCACAGGCTCTCCCGCGCTTGTGTCGATAAACCAAAAACGAAAGACCCGCGGTGGACCTATCCACCGCGGGCCAGGCTTGCAAGCTTAGACCGAATCAGCCCGCGGCGTTGATCGCGATGCGACGCGGTGCGCTCTGCGCTTTCTTCGGAATCGCGATCTCCAGCACGCCATGCCGGCCCGCGGCGGTGATGCCATCGGCGTCGGCGCTTTCCGGAAGCGTGAAGCTGCGCTTGAACGCACCTGCCACGCGCTCGACGCGAGCGTACTTGCCTTCGGCCTCACTGGTATAGGCCTTTCGCTCGCCCTTGATGCTCAGCACGTTCTTGTCCATCTGGATTTCAATATCGGCCAGGTCGACACCCGGCACGTCGGCGAGGATCAGGAAGCGGCCGTCTTCTTCACGAATGTCGACGCGCGGTGCCCAGGCGGATTCGGGCGCGGCGGTGGGCGCGGCGATCTCGCTACCGAAGAAGTGATCGAACACATTGCGCAGGTCGGCGCCGAGGGCCGGCGAGCGACGGAAAGCGACATGACGAAGCTGGTTCATCTGTTTGACTCCAAAGAAGTTTTCCGGCCCCTCGGCCGTCTGAGGTCAAACATATGAGCGCCCGATCGCGATTCAAGGGGGCGATCGATCCAGTTGCCGTCGCTTCAGCTTAACCGGGCTCGCTTACACTGCGCGCTTTCCCCAAGAGGCTCATCCTCATGACCATCGCCGTTGGTGAACGCATTCCCGAAGCTTCCGTCAGCATCTACAAGGATGGCATCCAGTTCGTCAGCGCACGCGAGGTGCTCGGCGAAGGCAAGGTCGTGCTCTTCGCGGTGCCTGGCGCGTTCACGCCCACCTGCTCCAACAAGCATCTTCCGGGTTACATCCAGCACATCGAGGATTTCCGCACGCGTGGCGTGAAGGTCGCCTGCCTGTCGGTCAATGATCCCTTCGTGATGGAGGCCTGGGGCAAGGAGCGCGGCATTCCCGACGATATGGCGCTCCTGGCCGACGGCAACGCCACGTTCACCCGTGCCCTCGGCCTCGAACTCGATGGTACGAAGAATGGCATGGGTATCCGTGCGAAGCGCTTCGCCATGCACATCGTCGATGGCGTGGTGAAGGTGCTGAACGTGGAGGCGCCGGGCGAGTTCAAGGTGTCGTCCGCCGAGGCGATGCTCGAAGCCGTCGAGGCCTGACCTGTATCTGTAGGAGCGCGCTTGCGCGCGATCGCGCGCAAGCGCGCTCCTACAAGAGCATTGCAAAAAAAACCCGCCTTTCGGCGGGTTTTTTCATCAGGCTTCCGGCGACTCGTTGTCGTCGGCGACCGGACCGGATTCCACCGGCGGTGCATCGGCCGCCGCTTCTCCGTTCAGCGTTTCGCCTTCACCCTCGATCTCTTCTTCGGCTTCCAGGCGAACGACACCGATCAGGGTCTCGTCCTTCGGCAACTTGATGAGCGTGACGCCCTGCGTGTTGCGGCTCACCTGGGCGACCTCGGAAACGCGGGTACGCACGAGGGTGCCCTGGTCGGAGATCAGCATCAGCTGCTGGGTCTCGGTGACCTGTGTGGCGGCGACGAGGTTGCCGTTGCGCTCGGAGCACTGGATGCCGATGACGCCCTGCGTGCCGCGCCCCTTCTTCGGGAAATCCTCGAGCACGGTGCGCTTGCCGAAGCCACGCGCCGTGGCGGTGAGGATGTCACCGTCGCCGTGGGCGACGATGAGCGACACCACCGTAGCGTCATCCGCCAGCAGCATGCCGCGCACGCCGGTCGCGGTGCGGCCCATGGAGCGCACCTTGTTCTCGTCGAAACGCACGACCTTGCCGTTGGACGCGAACAGGAGCACGTCGCTTTCGCCGTTGGTCATGGCCACATCGACCAGCGCATCGCCCTCGTCGAGATTGATGGCGGCCTTGCCCTTCTGCAGCTGGAACTCGAACTCGGTGAGCGGGGTCTTCTTGACCGTGCCCTTGCGGGTGGCGAAGAAGACGTAGCACGTCGGATCGTAGTCGCGGATGGGCAACACGGCCTGCACCTTCTCGCCCTCGCCCAGCGGCAACAGGTTCACGATGGGCTTGCCACGCGCACCCGGGCCGGCTTCCGGCATCTGGTACACCTTGAGCCAGTAGACGCGACCGGTGCTGGTGAAGGTGAGCAGCGTGTCATGGGTGTTCACCACCCACAGCTGCTGCACCACATCCTCGTCCTTCAGCGCCGACGCCGAACGGCCCTTGCCGCCGCGCTTCTGCGCACGGTACAGGCTGGCGGCCTGACGCTTCACGTAACCGGTGTGCGAGAGCGTGACCACGACGTCTTCCGGCGCGATTAGGTCGAGGACGTTGAGGTCTTCCTGCGAGTGCTGAATCTCGGTGCGACGCGCGTCGCCGTAGTCTGTGCGGATCTGCTCCAGCTCTTCGCGGATGACTTCGAGCAGGCGCACCGGATTTTCGAGGATCTCGATGAGCTCGCCGATGACCTTGAGGATCTCGCGGTACTCGTCGGAGAGTTTTTCCTGCTCCAGGCCGGTGAGGCGATGCAGACGCATCTGCAGGATTTCGGTGGCCTGGGCTTCGGACAGCTGGTAGCCGCCGTCGCTGAGACCGTCACGCGGATCCATGTCTTCCGGACGCGAGGCTTCGGCACCCGTGGCAGCCAGCAGCGAGCGGACCATGCCCGGCTCCCACTTGCGGGCGACCATGCGCTCGCGCGCTTCCTGCGAGGAGTTCGAGGTGCGGATCAGCTCGATCATCTCGTCGATGTTGGCGAGCGCGACCGTCAGGCCTTCGAGGATATGGGCGCGCTGGCGGGCCTTGCGCAGTTCGAAGATGGTGCGGCGGGTAACGACTTCGCGACGATGGCGGATGAACGCCTCAAGGATGTCCTTGAGGTTCAGCAGCTTCGGCTGGCCGTCGAGCAGCGCGACCATGTTGATGCCGAAGGTGACCTGGAGCTGCGTCTGCTGGAACAGGTTGTTCAGCACCACATCGCCCATGGCATCGCGGCGGATCTCGATGACCACGCGCATGCCGTCCTTGTCGGACTCGTCGCGCAGCTCGCTGATGCCTTCGAGTTTCTTTTCCTTGACCAGCTCGGCGATCTTCTCGATCAGACGCGCCTTGTTCACCTGGTACGGCAGCTCGTGGACGATGATCGTCTCGCGGCCGTTGGCTTCGGTCTCGATCTCGGCGCGTGCGCGCACGAGAATGCGGCCGCGACCGGTGCGGTAGGCCTCGATGATGCCCGACGAGCCGTTGATGATGCCGGCGGTGGGGAAATCAGGGCCCGGGATGTGGGTCATCAGCTCGTCGACGCCCAGCGAAGGCTCCTCGATGAGGGCCAGCGTGGCGTTGATGACCTCGGTCATGTTGTGCGGCGGAATGTTCGTCGCCATGCCCACCGCGATGCCGGCGGAACCGTTGACGAGCAGGTTCGGCACGCGGGTGGGAAGCACCAGCGGCTCGCTCTCGCTTTCGTCGTAGTTCGGTCCGAAGTCGACGGTTTCCTTGTCGATGTCGGCGAGCAGCTCGTGCGTGAGGCGCGCCATGCGCACCTCGGTGTATCGCATGGCTGCCGCGTTGTCGCCGTCCACCGAACCGAAGTTGCCCTGGCCGTCGACCAGCATGTAGCGCAGCGAGAACGGCTGCGCCATGCGGACGATGGTGTCGTACACGGAGGCGTCGCCATGCGGATGGTATTTACCGATGACGTCACCGACGACGCGCGCCGACTTCTTGTAGGGCTTGTTCCAGGCGTTGCCCAGCTCGTTCATCGCGAACAGCACGCGTCGGTGCACCGGCTTCAGGCCGTCACGCACATCGGGCAGCGCGCGCCCGACGATGACGCTCATCGCGTAGTCGAGATAGCTCTGGCGCATCTCGTCTTCGATGTTGACGCGGATGACTTCTTTGGCGAGTTCTGCCATCAATCGGCTTCCTGGAAAATCCGTGAAAATGCCCCCGTCGACCGCCAACTGCCGCGGCATCGCGACGCGGTCGACCCAACCCGCCGATGATATCACAACAGGTGCCGAAAAGACAGCAAAAACACCTTTTAAATCAGTGACTTAAATAGGTGTTTTGGGGGCAGTGAAAAGCAGTGTCCTTGCCAGCACAAAGTTGGCGACGGCGCCCGCCACCGATCCCGCCGCGACGGCGACGATCGGCCACGCGTGAAGCGCGGGAAACAGATGGATGGCGAGCACGTAGGCACCGTTGTTGAAGGCGGCGCCGACCAGCATCAGGCCCATCCAATGCAGCCATTCGGAGCGCTGGTCGCGTCCGGATTCGCGGTGCGCGAAGGTCTGGTGGCGGCTCCACCACCAGGTGAAGGTGGCGGCGGCCAGGAAGGACACCACGCGTGCGCTGTAGACGTTCCAGCCCGCCAACCGGACGAGGCCCTGGGCGATGCCGCCGTCGATCGCGAAACCGAGCACGCCACCCACGGCGAACAGCGCGATTTCGCGACGCAGGCGACTCACGGGAACATAATCCGCATCTGCTCTTCGTCGGGCTTCAGGATCACGCCACGCTCGGTGACGATGGCGTCGATCAGCTCGGCCGGGGTCACGTCGAACACCGGATTCCAGGCATCGGCGCCTTCGATCACCGTGCGCGTGCCGCCCACGGACAGCAGTTCGGTGGCGTCGCGCAGTTCGATCTCGATGTCTTCCCCGCTGGCCGTGGCCATGTCCACCGTGGTGGACGGCGCCACCACCATGAACTTCACGCCGTGATGGCGCGCGGCGATGGCGAGCTGGTAGGTGCCGATCTTGTTGGCGGTGTCGCCGTTGGCGGCGATACGATCCGCGCCGACGATCACCCACTTCACCTTGCCGTCCTTCATGAGGTGCGACGCGGCCGAATCGGCGATCAGCTTCGCCGGGATACCGTCGCGGACCAGTTCCCACATGGTGAGTCGGGCACCCTGCTGCCAAGGGCGCGTTTCGCCGGCGTAGACGTGCTCGATGCGGCCCGCTTCCACGCCCGCGCGGATCACGCCCAAAGCCGTGCCGTAGCCCGCCGTGGCGAGCGAGCCCGTGTTGCAATGGGTCATCACGTGCGAGCCCGGCTCGATCAACGCAGCACCCAGCTCGCCCATGTGGCGATTGGCGGCCAGGTCTTCGTCCTGGATCGCTTGGGCCTCGCGCTCCAGCGCGGCGGCATCGGCGCCCGCATCGATGCGCGCCTTCATGCGATCCAGCGCCCACATCAGGTTCACCGCCGTGGGGCGCGCCGCGCGCAGGACGGCCAGGGCCTTCGGCAGGTCGTCGCCGGCTTTCGCGGCCAGTACTACGCCCCACGCCGCGGCGATGCCGATCGCGGGCGCACCGCGCACGGCAAGGTCGCGAATGGCTCGCGTGACGTCATCGTAGGAGACGCAGTCGAACCAGAGCTCCTCGGCGGGGAGGCGGCGCTGGTCGAGCAGGCGCAGGCGGTCGCCGCGCCACTGCACGGCGCGGATGGAGTCGTGGGAGGCGGAGGTGTTCATCCGGCCATTATCCCCCATCCCGCATCCATGTAGGAGCGCGCTTGCGCGCGATCGGTACGGAGAGGTGAGTCGCGCCCATCGCGCGCAAGCGCGCTCCTACAGGTCGGGGTCGGGGTCGGGCTGGTTGACGAAGACCAATGCGCCCAGCAGCGCCATGTAGAAGCGGAATGCGCCTTCCTGGCCGTTCCAGGTCTTCGATTGCCACATGGCGAACCATTCGCCACCGACCACCATGAAACCGAAGAACCAGACAAGGAAGCCGACGGTGCAACCGGCGATCACGAAACGCTTGGCGCGCTGGAAGGCGGCCATTGACTGGTGGCGCGCCACCCACAGTTCAATCGCGCCCAGCAGGAGCAACAAGGCCGTGAGGCCCTCCCCCGCGATGATCGCGACATAGGCGACATGCCAGGCCAGCGGCAACGTGATCGCCCGACCCATCAGGGCATTGCCGGGAAAGGTGGTGTCCATCGACAGCACGTGCTGCACGAAGGCGAAATTCGATCCATAGTCGATCAGGTTGTCGAACGTGACGATAAGGGCAAACAGGGCTAGCGCCAGGGCCATCGCCACCTTGGACCAACGAGAGATCATGCGGATGTCACCTCTGGTTCAACCACTCATGGATGGCCGGGGGCACCAGCTTCTGCGCGCGCCCGGAGACATAGATGCCGATATGGCCACCGGGAAACGCCAGCGCGGTGTAATCCTCGCTACCGATCGCCTCGCGCATCGGCGTGGAGGCCGCAGGTGGTACCAGGTGATCCTGCTCGGCGTAGATGTTCAGCACGGGCTGGGTCACGCGTTTCAGATCCACCTGTCGCTTTCCGATCTGGATCCTGCCCTGCATCAGCAGGTTCTTCTGGAAGAAATCGCGCGCGAACTGACGGAATGTCTCGCCCGCCTGGTCCGGCGAGTCGAAGATCCACTTCTCCATGCGCAGGAAATTTTCCAGTTCCTTCGGGTTATCGAGAATGTCGACAAGGCCGACGTACTTCTGCTGGTTGAGGCGCAGCGGCTTGAGCGTGAGGTACGCGAAATTCATGAGGTCGGCGGGTACGTTGCCGACGGTGTCGACGAACAAGTCGATGTCGACGTTGCGCGCCCAGTGCGAAAGCATGTTGTCCGGCGTATGGAAATCGACCGGCGTCACCATGGTGACGAGGTTGCGCACTTTCTCCGGATGCAATGCCGAGTAGCACAGCGAGAACACGCCGCCCTGGCAGATGCCGAGCAGGTTGATCGCGTCCAGGCCGTGCCGGCGACGCACTTCGTCGACGCAACGATCGAGGTAGCCGTCGATGTAGTCCTCCAGCGTGAGCCAGCGGTCGGCGCCATCGGGATAACCCCAGTCCACCAGGTAGACATCCTCGCCCTGCGCGAGCAGGTTGCGCACCATCGAGCGGTCTTCCTGGAGGTCGACCATCCACGGCGTGTTGACCAGCGCGTAGCAGATCAACAGCGGCGTTTTCGCCGTGGGCGCCTTCTCGCCCTTGAAGTGCCAGAGCGTCAGCTTGTCTTCCGTGTATACGATTTCGCGCGGCGTCGCGCCCAGTTCCACCGGGCCGACGTGGCGGAGCGTCTCCATGCCGGCTTCGAGCTTGCGACGGAACGCTTCCATCTCGGCGCGGGCACGCTCCGGATCGATATGGAAGGGAGCGTCGGTCATCGCGAGGTTTTCCGGGTCGCGGTCTTGCGCGTGGCCTTTTTGGCGACGGCAGCCTTCTTCGGTGCGGCGGTTTTCGTGGGCGCCTTGGCCGGTTTGGCTCGCAGCGTGGCGATCTCGGCCTTCAGCGCCTCGACCTCGGCGGCCAGCCCCTGCATCTGGCGCAATTCGCGGCGCATTGCCTGGAGGCGTTCGCCGAGGCTATCCACTTCCTTGCGGGTGGGCATGCCGGCCTGCGCGGACAGGCGTTCGATCTGGCGTTGCTGGAGCAGCTTCAGGCGCATCTGCGCATTGACCAGCGCCGCGTAGACCTCGCGGAACTCCGCCGATAGCGCGGCCTGCGCGTAGCTCTCCTCCGCCAGGTTTACCCAGCGATCGTAGAGCGAACGCATGGAGTCGGCGTCCGTGGGGGCCTGCTGATGACGCAGCGCCTCGGAGGCCCGGTCGTGCACGCCCTGCAACAGTGTCTGGTAGCGGGTGTACTGCTCGGCGTAGTCGATCCAGGCGCGCAGCAGGGCCTGCTGTTCCTCCTGCTGCTCGCGGGTGATCCCGAAGGCCGGCAGCGACAAGGCCTCGCGAGCCACCTTCGCCCAGTCGTCGAACCGCTCGGTACCCGGCTGGGCACCCGGAGGCGGGCCGAAACCGAACGACGGTGCGCCGGGAGCAGCCTGCCCGAAGGGCGGCGTCCCCATGCCGAAGGGCGATGTCGGGGCTTGCCCGCCCATCACCGAGCGCAGCCAGTCGCCATAGCCGTCCAGGCCGGAGAACAGGCGTCCGACGATATCGGGCGACGGCGTGACGGCCGGGCCGGCCTTGGGATCGAACTGGCGCGCCCAGGCTTCCACGCCATCGCGGACGAAGGCCTGGTACTGGTCGATGAAATCATTGGTCTTTTCGGACATGCGCTAATCGTACCGCGCCTGCCCGACACATGTAGGAGCGCGCTTGCGCGCGATGGGAGCTTGCGACACCTCCCATCGCGCGCAAGCGCGCTCCTACAACGGCAGGGGCAGCGACGAACGGGCATAAAAAAACCCGGCATCTTGCGATGCCGGGCTTTTTAGACCACAGGGGCGATGGATCAGCCCGCGGCGTTCTCTTCTTCGGTGACGGCCTTCATCGACAGGCGGATACGGCCCTGCTTGTCGACTTCGAGGACCTTGACCTTGACGATGTCGCCTTCCTTCAGCTTGTCGGAGACCTTCTCGACACGCTCGCTGGAGATCTGCGAGACGTGCACGAGGCCGTCCTTGCCCGGCATGATGGTGACGAACGCGCCGAAGTCCATCAGCTTGGCGACCTTGCCCTCGTAGATGCGGCCCGGCTCGACGTCCGAAACGATCTGCTCGATGCGCTTGCGGGCCGCTTCGGCGGCGTCGCGGTTGACCGAGGCGATCACGACGTTGCCGTCGTCGGTGATGTCGATGGTGGTGCCGGTCTCTTCGGTGATCGAGCGGATGGTGGCGCCGCCCTTGCCGATGACTTCGCGGATCTTGTCCGGGTGGATCTTGATGGTGAGCAGGCGCGGCGCGTACTCGGACATCTCCGAACGGGCCGTGCTCATGACCTTCGCCATTTCGCCGAGGATATGCAGGCGACCGCGCTTGGCCTGGGCCAGCGCCGTGCGCATGATCTCTTCGGTGATGCCGTCGATCTTGATGTCCATCTGCAGCGCGGACACGCCATCGGCGCTACCGGCCACCTTGAAGTCCATGTCGCCGAGGTGGTCTTCGTCACCCAGGATGTCGGAGAGCACGACGAAGTCGTTGCCTTCCTTCACCAGACCCATCGCGATACCGGCGACGGGAGCCTTGAGCGGCACACCGGCGTCCATCATCGCGAGCGACGAGCCGCAGACCGAGGCCATCGACGAGGAACCGTTCGACTCGGTGATTTCCGAGACGACGCGGACCACGTACGGGAACTCTTCGATCGTCGGCTTGACGGCCTGCACGCCGCGCTTGGCGAGGCGGCCGTGGCCGATCTCGCGACGCTTCGGAGCGCCGAAGCGACCGGTCTCGCCCACCGAGAACGGAGGGAAGTTGTAATGGAACAGGAAGGTGTCCTTCGACTCGCCTTCCGGCGCGTCGATGATCTGCGCGTCGCGGGTGGTGCCGAGCGTGGCCACGACCAGCGCCTGGGTTTCGCCGCGGGTGAACAGCGCCGAACCGTGGGTGCGCGGCAGGACGCCGACGCGGACCGAGATCGGGCGAACGTCGTCGAGCTGGCGGCCGTCGATGCGGACCTTGGTGGCGAGCACGCCGTCACGCAGGGTGCGGTACTCGACTTCACCGAAAGCGGCGCCGATGTCGGCATCGGTCCAGCCGTTGGCTTCGGCGTCGGACGCGATGGCGGTCTTGACGTCGGCCTTCAGCGCGCTGATGACGTCGCGACGGGCCAGCTTGTCGCGGATCTGGAAGGCTTCGCTGAAGCGCGTGCCGACGGCGGCCTTGACGGCGTCGTACAGCGCGGTCTTCGCAGCCGGGGCTTCCCACTTGAAGGTCTTGGCACCGGCTTCGGCGACGAAGGCGTTGATCGCGTTGATCGCGGCCTGCATCTGCTGGTGGCCGTGGACCACGGCGCCGAGCATGACGTCTTCGCTGAGCAGCTTGGCTTCGGATTCCACCATCAGCACGGCGTTGGCCGTACCGGCGACGACGAGGTCGAGGTCGGAGGTCTTCAGCTCGGTGGCCGTCGGGTTCAGCAGGTACTGACCGTTGGCGTAGCCGACGCGGGCGGCACCGATCGGGCCCTTGAAGGGCACGCCGGCGAGGGCCATGGCGGCCGAGGCGCCGAGCAGCGCCGGGATGTCACCGTCGACTTCCGGGTTCAGCGAGACGACCTGGGCGATCACCTGCACTTCGTTGCGGAACTCTTCCGGGAAGAGCGGGCGCAGCGGACGGTCGATGAGACGCGAGGTAAGCGTCTCCTTTTCCGTCGGGCGGCCTTCGCGCTTGAAGAAGCCGCCCGGGATGCGACCGGCGGAGTAGAACTTCTCCGTGTAGTCGACCGTGAGCGGGAAGAAGTCCTGGCCGTCGCGCGCCTTGGGGGCGGCGACCACGGTCACGAGGACGACGGTGCCGCCCATGCTGACCATGACAGCACCGGAGGCCTGCCGGGCGATTTCGCCCGTCTCCAGTGTGACTTCGTGACTACCGTACTGGAATGACTTGGTTACTTTCGCCACTGAGATCTCTCCTCGTCCTGTTTCGTTGGATTAGCGACGCAGGCCGAGGCGTTCGATCAGGCTCTGATAACGAGCGAGATCGCTCTTCTTGAGGTAGGCCAGCAGCGTCTTGCGCTTGTTGACCATCTTGAGCAGGCCACGACGCGAGTGGTGATCCTGCTTGTGCGCCTGGAAGTGATCCTGCAGCGCGGTGATGTTGGCGGACAGCAGGGCGACCTGGACTTCGGTCGAGCCGGTGTCGTTTTCCTTGCGGCCGTAGTCCTTGATGATCTGGCTGGTCTGTTCGACGGTGAGCGACATGTGTATCGATTCCTTAAAAAAGCGGATGCGAGACTTGAGCAACCTCAACGGCCCCCGATGAAGTTGCGCAAGCCTCGCTTTTGATGAAAGCCGTTAAACGAGCACGTAATTGTAACGTCCCCGGAGTAGCGGCAACAAGCCCGGTCAGGGCGCGGGCAGATTGAAGCCCCTGAGAACCTTCAGAATCCCGTCCTCGCCCACCTCTCCCAGGGCCATCAGGCGACCGTCGGCACCCCAGACGCCGCAACGCCCAGCGGGGATATCGGCCAGCGGCACGGGCTGGCCGAAGCCGAGCACGCGGGTCTGGGCAGGATCAAGTTCCACCCGGAGAATATGGGCCAGGCCGGCCTCGACGGGCAGCAGGCAGGCGTCGAGCGGGTCGGGACCTGTCTCGGCGGCGGACCGGAGCTGGTCCAGGGTGATCATGGCCGGGGCCATGAAGGGCTCCACCCAGGTCCGGCGCAGGCCGGTCAGGTGGGCGCCGCAGCCGAGGTTCGCGCCAAAGTCGACGGCCAGGCTGCGCACGTAGGTGCCCGAGCCGCATTCGACGTGAAGACGGACCGTGTCCCCTGCCCGCTCGATCACGTCCAGGCGATAGACATCGACCTCGCGGGCCGGGACATCCACCGCCTCGCCGCGCCGGGCGCGAACGTAGAGCGGAACACCGTCCTGCTTGATCGCCGAGTACGCGGGCGGGATCTGCACGATGTGCCCGCGCAGCGGCGCCAGCGCCGCCTCGATCATGGCGTCGTCCAGCACGGGGACATCCTTGGTCTCGACCACCTCGCCCTCGAGGTCGGCCGTGGTCGTGGTGACGCCCAGACGCACCTCGGCCTCGTAGGCCTTGCGCGAGCCAAGCAGCCAGCCGGCGATCTTGGTCGCCTCGCCGAAGCACAAGGGCAGCAGGCCGGTAGCCAGCGGATCGAGGCTGCCGGTATGCCCGCCCTTGGCCGCGCCCACGAGCCGACGCGCCGTCTGCAAGGCCTGGTTGGAACTCAGGCCGAGCGGCTTGTCGAGCAGGAGGATGCCGTGGATGTCACGAAAGGAGCGGCGATTCATAAGGAGCTAAAGATAAATGTAGGAGCGCGCTTGCGCGCGATGGGCCTGGCGATCAGGTCGTTCATCGCCAGGCCCATCGCGCGCAAGCGCGCTCCTACAGAGTTATTCGTCTTCGGCCGGGGCCGGCGGGACCGGGTTTTCGCGCAGCAGCGTTTCGATGCGCTCGCCGCGATCGACGGACTCGTCGTACTTGAAGCGCAGTTCGGGCACGCGGCGCAGGCGCATCGTGCGCGACAGCTCGCGACGAAACTCCTTGGCCAGCTCCTTGAGCGCCTTGACGGCCTCGACCGATTTCTCGGGCATCAACGCGGTGACCCACACCGTGGCGACGTCGAGATCCTTGGTGGTTTCCACGTCGGAAACGCTCACCGACGGCAAGCCATGGTCGCGCACGGCGGCATGCACCAGCAGGCCGATCTCGCGACGAAGCTCGGCGGAGACGCGGTCGGTGCGTTTGAAATCACGGGACGGCATATCCGCCTCCTATAAACGATAAAAGCCTCCCCGGCGTACCGGGGAGGCGATGGCTTGCGATTACAGCGTGCGGGCGACTTCGATACGCTCGAAGCATTCGATCTGGTCGCCGACCTTCACGTCGTTGTACTGCTTCACGGCGATACCGCATTCGGTGCCGTTGCGGACTTCGTCCACCAGTTCCTTGAAGCGACGCAGCGATTCCAGTTCGCCCTGGAACACCACGACGTTGTCACGGAGCACGCGGATCGGCTTGGAGCGCTTGACGATGCCCTCGATGACCATACAACCGGCCACCGCGCCGAACTTCGACGAACGGAACACGTCGCGGACCTGGGCGACACCGATGATCTCTTCGCGGATTTCCACGCCGAGCAGACCGGACGCCGCCTGCTTCACCTGGTCGATGACGTCGTAGATGATCGAGAAGTAACGGACGTCGAGGCCCGAGGTATCGATCACCTTGCGTGCCGAGGCGTCGGCACGGACGTTGAAGCCGATGATCAACGCCTTGGAGGCCGCTGCCAGCTGGGCTTCCGACTCGGTGATGCCACCCACGCCGGAGGCGATGACGTTCACCTTCACCATGTCGTTGCCGATCTGGGTCAGCGAGTCGCGGAGCGCTTCCACCGAACCCTGCACATCGGCCTTGACCAGGATGTTGAGGGTCTGCTGGCCTTCGCCCTGACCCATCTGGGCCATGATGTCTTCCAGGTGGTTCGACTTGGTGACCAAGCGGTTTTCGCGACGCTTCTGCTGACGCTCGGCAGCCACTTCACGAGCAAGACGCTCGTCCTTGACGGCCACGAAGTCGTCACCCGACTCCGGCACGCCGGACAGACCCAGCACCTGCACCGGGATGGACGGGCCGGCTTCGCCGACCTGCTTGCCCGTTTCGTCGATCAGCGCACGCATGCGGCCGTATTCCACGCCGCAGACGACGAAGTCGCCCTTCTTCAGCGTGCCCTGCTGCACCAGCACGGTGGCGACCGGGCCACGACCGCGGTCGAGGCTCGATTCGATGACCACGCCCGAGGCGCGGCCGTCGGCCACGGCCTTCAGCTCCATCACTTCGGCCTGGATCGAGATCGCGTCGAGCAGCTCGTCGATGCCCATGCCAGTCTTGGCCGAGACAGGCACGAACTGCGTGTCGCCGCCCCAGTCTTCCGGGATGACTTCGAGGTTCGCGAGACCCTGCTTGACGTGGTCCACGTTGGTGTCGGACTTGTCCATCTTGGTCAGCGCCACGATCAGCGGCACCTTGGCGGCGCGCGCATGCTTCACGGCTTCCTGCGTCTGCGGCATCACACCGTCGTCGGCAGCGACCACGAGCACCACGATATCCGTGGACTGCGCGCCACGAGCACGCATCGCGGTGAACGCCGCGTGGCCCGGGGTGTCGAGGAAGGTGACGACGCCACGGCTGGTCTCGACGTGATAAGCGCCGATGTGCTGCGTGATGCCACCCGCTTCGCCCGAGGCGACCTTGGTGCGACGGATGTAATCCAGCAGCGAGGTCTTGCCGTGGTCGACGTGGCCCATGATGGTGACCACCGGCGGACGGCTGACCTTCTCGCCGTCCAGTTCCGCGTTCTGCGTATGCGTGGCGAGTGCGGCTTCCGCGTCGTTGTCGGTAGCGCGAACCGGCGTGTGGCCGAGTTCTTCGACCACCAGCGCGGCGGTGTCGTGGTCGATCGTCTGATTGATGGTCGCCATGACGCCCATCTTGAACAGCGTCTTGACGACTTCGGCGCCCTTCACGGCCATCTTCTGGGCCAGCTCGGTGACAAGGTTGTTGTCACCGATGACCACTTCGCGCACCACCGCGGCGGTGGGACGCGTGAAGCCGTGCGGACCGCCGGACGAGGCGGAGCTGCGCGACGGTTCGATGCGACCGCCCCTGCCCGGCTTGCCACGACCGCCCTTGCCGCTGGAGCGGCGAGCACGATCGGCGTCGGACAGGTGCATCTCGCCACCGGCGAAACGCTTGCCACCGGCTTCGCGATCGTTACGACCGCCACCCGCCGTGTTGCCGCCACCGCCACCATGCTTGGGACGGGCGTTGCCACGCGTATCGTTGGCCGCTGCGACGGCACCCGGTGCCGGACGCGGCGCCGGAGCGGCGGACGCGGCAGGACGAGCGGCCGGCGCGGGAGCCGGGGTCGGTGCAGGAGCCGGGGCCGGCGGCGGAGCGGGCTTGGACACCACGCGCTCACGCTTACGCGGCTCATGGATGCGCGGCAGGATCATGCCGAGCGAGCGCGTATCGAACTTGGCCACCTGATGGGTCGGCGCGTCGTCACCGGCCGACGCGGCGGCAGCCGGCGGCGTGCCAGGTGCGGCGCTACGGGCTTCCGCTTCGGCGGCCTCGGCGACGGCGCGGGCTTCCGCGTCGGCACGGGCGCGCTCGGCGGCGGCCTGCTGCTCGGCTTCGGCCCGGCGACGGGCTTCGGCGGCTTCTTCTTCATGGCGTCGCGCTTCGGCCTCGGCGGCCTGACGGGCCGACTCTTCCGCCGCGCGACGCTCGGCTTCCTCGCGACGCTGCGCTTCTTCGTGCTCGCGCTGGGCCTGCGATTCGGCCTGGAGGCTAGCGGCCTCGTCGTGCTCGGCGTCCACGCCGGATTCCTCGGCGATGGTGCTGCGCTTGACGTAGGTACGCTTGGTACGGACCTCGACGTTGACCGTCTTGGCCGGACCCGCGCCGCGACCCGTGCCCGAGTTCACCTTCAGCTCGCCGACCGTGCGGCGCTTCAGGGTGATCTGGCGAGGCGACGCATCACCGGTTTCGTCGGCAACGGCATCGCTCTTGCCATGCGAGCGACGCAGGAATCCGAGCAGCTTCATCCTTTCGGTGCTGCTGATGGTCTGCTCTTCGCTATTGAATTTCATACCGGCTTGATCGAGCTGCCCCAAGAGCTTCTCGACAGGAGTTTTCATGTTCTGAGCCAGTTGTTTGATCGTCATGTCTGACATGTTTCTTTACTCCGCCTTTCCCGCGCGTACCCACCTTACGTGCCGTTCAGATGACCCGTACGGCTGCCTCCATCCTTGGCGGAAGGCCTTCGACCTTCCTCGGAGCGCCCCTCCGGGGCGCTTCCGGTCCCGCGCTTAGCCACCCTTCTCCAGGCGGGCGATCATCGGTGCGCGCGCAGCCATGATCAGCTGCTTGGCGCGATCTTCGGTCATGCCTTCGATATCGATGAGCTCGTCGACGGCCAGGTCACCCAGGTCGTCGAGCGTCTTCACGCTACGCTCGAGCAGGGCGAAGGCCGTAGCCTCGTCCATGACGTCGAGCTCAAGCAATTCCTGCGACGGGCCTTCGACGTTCTCCTCGACGGCCAGTGCTTCGGTGAGCAGGGCGTCGCGGGCGCGGGCGCGCAGTTCTTCCACGATGTCCTCGTCGAAGCCTTCCACGGCAAGCAGCTCGCCGCTGGGCACGTAGGCGATTTCCTCGACCGAGGAGAAGCCTTCCGAGACCAGGATGCCGGCGATTTCCTCGTCGACTTCGAGCTTGTCCATGAAGAGGCTGAGCGCGGCCTGCTGCTCGGCTTCGCTCTTGGCCGTGACCTGGTCCTGCGTCATGACGTTGAGCTGCCAGCCCGTGAGCTTGCTGGCGAGGCGCACGTTCTGGCCACCGCGACCGATGGCCTGGGACAGCTTGTCCTCGGCGACCGCGATGTCCATGGAGTGCTTGTCCTCATCCATGATGATCGACTGCACTTCAGCCGGCGCCATCGCATTGATGACGTACTGGGCCTGGTTCTCGTGCCACAGGATGATGTCGACGCGCTCGCCGTTGAGCTCGTTGGACACCGCCTGCACGCGCGAACCGCGCATGCCGATGCAGGCACCGATGGGATCGGTGCGGCTGTCGTGGGCGACCACGGCGATCTTGGCGCGATCGCCCGGATCGCGGGCGCAGCCCTTGATCTCGACGAGGCCCTGACCGACTTCCGGCACTTCGAGCTTGAACAGCTCGATCATGAATTCCGGCGCGCTGCGCGACACGAACAGCTGCGGGCCACGGACTTCCGACTTCACCTCGAACAGGTAACCGCGCACGCGGTCGCCGACGCGATGCGATTCACGGGGAATCGTCTTGTCGCGCGGGATGAAGGCCTCGGCATTGCTGCCCAGGTCGAGATAAATGTTGCCGCGCTCGACGCGCTTGACGATGCCGGTGACCAGCTCGCCCACGCGATCCTGGAAGGCGTCGACCACCAGCTGGCGCTCGGCTTCGCGGACGCGCTGCACGATGACCTGCTTGGCCGCCTGCGCCGCGATGCGACCGAATTCGGCGTTTTCGACCTGGTGCTCGATCGAGCCACCCACTTCCACCGGCTGCCCTTCGGCTTCGTCTTCGGCGTCCATGAGACGGATCTGGTAGGACGGATCTTCCATCTCGCCATCGTCGGCGATGATTTCCCACGAGCGGAAGGTCTCGTACTCACCCGATTTGCGATCGATCTCGACCCGGATATCCGGATCCTCGTCGGGGTAGCGCTTCTTGGCGGCCGAGGCCAACGCCGCTTCCAAGGCTTGGAAAATGACTTCGTGCGGCACGCCCTTCTCGTTGGCGACCGCCTCGACTACCAGCAAAATTTCTTTGCTCATTGCCGCTACTCCCATGAGGGGCCCCTGGGGCACCCCGTCGTTTCGTGTTTCGTTATTTGGTTTTCTTCTTGGCGCCCGGCTTGGGCTTCGGCTGCGGCGCATAGCCGAGTGCCACCCAGTCGGGAACCACGCGGGCGCTTTCGACGTCCGCATGTTCGAATTCGAATCGGCCAGCCTCGCCTTCCAGCACAATGTGCTCGCCGTTTACTTCAACGACGTTGCCCTTCAGGCGCCGGCGCCCCTCGATGGGAGCCTTGAGCAGCACCTTCACTTCCTGGCCGGAGACCCGGCCGAACTGCGCCGCCGTGAACAGGGGGCGGTCGATGCCGGGAGAGGAGACTTCCAGTACATAGTTGCCGGGAATCGGATCTTCAACGTCGAGCCACGCCGAGAACTCGCGGCTTGCGGCTTCGCAATCCTCGATATTCACTTCGGGCGGCTGCTCGGCGGCCTCGCGACGCTCGCGTTCGACCTCCGTGACGTCCAGGTACACGCGCAGCGTGCTCTGCCCGTCGGACGGGGAAAAATCGATGCCAAGGACTTCGAGGCCCAGTTCGGCCACGATGTCGGAGAAGCGCTGTGATAGTGCGTTGTTGTCCACGATGCCTGCGATTTTCCGGTCGCCAGAAACAAAAAAAGGGCTCGAGCGGCCCATTCCTTTCGTCGCCGATGTATCCCGACACTCTCCTCCAGCGCCCTCCGCGATGCCCTGACGGCGCTCACAGTGTGTCGCAGGACGCTTCCATGCGCCCAACAAAAAAGCCTCACGAGGAGGCTTTCTTGTAAAAAGAAAGTTCCTGAAACGCCGCGGACACGAAAGCCGGAATATTCGTCATCGGCGCTTTAAGATTCACGAATTCTATCGCATTTTTCTTCCATCGTGCAAGGAGCCCGTTCGGCGCGGGCGCCATGTAACCTCCCGCCGCCTGACGCGTTCTCGGCCTAGAATGGGGCCGGGGAACGAGGGTGACAGGATGGACGCGGCAGCGCATCTGGACGTTCACACGCTGGGCATCATCGGCCTGGCGGTGGGCGTGACCATCGCAATGAGTTTCACCCTGCTCAGCCTTGTGCTGCGCGGGATGGCGGCCCTTCACATCTGGGCAGCCGCCTTCTGGCTGCTGACCCTGGCCGGGGTGGCCGAGGGCTATGACGAGAACGCCGGATTCCTTTCAGCCATTGTCGGCAGCGTATTGATCGCCGTGGCGAACGCCGCGATGCTGATCGGTATCGCCCTACACATCGGGCGCCCGCTGCGCTGGCAGGGGCCCGCCCTGGTGGTGGCGGTCTTCCTGGCGATCCAGATCGGCTTCATGGCGTGGCCACCCGCCCAGGCCGTGGAGGCCACCGTCTTCGGCGCCAAAAGCATCCTCTGGGATGGCTGGATGATCGGGTTGCTCCTCTTCCGGGCACCGAAGGAATTGCGGACGAGCTGCGCCTTCACGGCCTTCGTCTTCATGATCGACACCTTCTTCTATCTCGCCCGTGGTGCAGTCTCGCTATTTCCTGAGACCAACTCCCACGCCTGGATCGCCCAGATGCTCACCACGTCGAACTACCTGTTCGGCATCCTCTGCACCTTCCTCCTCAGCACCGGCTTCACCCTGATGCTGGCCCAGCGCCTGGTCCACGACCTGCGTCGGGTCGCCGAGGTCGACGGCCTCACCGGCCTGCTGAACCGTACGGCCCTGGTGAAGGAATCGGGCCCGAAGATGGCCGTCGGCCGCCACCATGCCGCCCTGCTCTTCGACCTGGACAACTTCAAGGCCGTGAACGACTACTGGGGCCACGCCGGCGGTGACGCCGTGCTAAAGTACTTCGCCGACATCGTGCGCACCGGCGGCCTGCCCGAGCGGGCCCTGTTCTCCCGCTACGGCGGCGAAGAATTCCTGCTCCTGCTGCCCGACGCCAACGCCGGCGGCGCCGCCCTACTGGCCGAGGCGCTACGCGTGCGCATTCAGAACGCCCTGGCGAACTTCGCTGGCGGCACCATCGCCTTCACCACCAGCGTGGGCGTCTCCGTCGTCGTCGGCCCCGAACTCCACCGCCTCATCGAGGCGGCCGACTCCGCGCTGTACCGCGCCAAGAATGCAGGCCGGAATCGGGTCGAGGTAGCCTGAGCGTCAGGCCGCGCGAGGACGAGGACGAATCGCCGCCAGGGTGCCGCCAAGCTCCCGCTCGGCGACCTCCAGTTCGTAGTTCTGCTGCAAGTTGAGCCAGCTCCGCGCGTCGGTACCAAAGTACCGGGCCAGCCTCAACGCCGTATCGGCGCTGATACCCCGCCGACCGTTGGCGATTTCGTTGATGCGCGCGGCGGTGACGCCCAGAGCGATCGCCAGCGCATTGGCGGACAGCCCTAGCGGGATCATGTAATCCTCGCGAAGGACTTCGCCGGGATGGACAGGGGGAAGTTTCTTTGCCATGCGATATCCCGGTCAGCGAAAGATGCGATCATGCCACACCATTTATCGATCATCGATAAATGATCATGTCGAATCCGATCCTCTCGCCCAAGCGGCGAGTCCTCCGTAGCTACGTAGGTCAACTACCCAGCGGGGCAACATGCAGTGAATGCCACCCCTGCCCGTCACGTCGCATCACGTGAAGTTCCCGGCACGCATACGACACCGTGCCTGGCAGTGGCAGGCGTGACGCCAGCTGAAGCGTCATTTCAGCCACGGCATCCTCGCCACGGAGATTTCGTGCGACCGACAGGTGTGGAACGTAGTGGTCGAACTCCCGCGTGGCGCGTGGCCTTTCGGGAAAGGCGGCTTCCAGCGCAGCCGCCAATGCGGCGATCGGAGCGGATGGCTCGGGAGCTAGCCACACCGTGGACGGAAACGTGGCGATCCTGTCCAAGTCAAACGTCAGGGCGGAGTACATGGCAGCCACGTCGTCGAGCCGACGCAAACGCGACGCTGAAAGATCTTCGCTATCGAAGAACGGATAAACCAACGTGATGTGCGGCGCGAAGCCGAGTTTCGCCGAGGGATCGCATCGGGCACGAAGCTCGCCCACCCAGGGCTCCGCATCGGGAACCAGCAGCGCGAGCAACGTGCGACTCATGCGCCGTGGAACGACACCGTGCCGATCCAGTTCTTCGCACGGCGAGCAAGCCGATCGCCCTGCCCTTCGCCATCGAAGCTCACCGATACGGGATCGGTCACCGGCACGTCGCCTTCGAAGCTACGCACGTTGACCACCGCATAGCGGTGCCCGTCGATATCGCTGGTGCACACTGGCACCACGCCGCATATCGAGCACACATGGAAATCCGCCGTACGCGTTTCGAACGCATGGCGCGAAACGCGCGAGGCATCCTTGATATGCACCTCAAGGGACGCACCCGGATTCGCCGTCCACACCGCTGCATGCTTGCGGCAGAACGCGCAGGTGCAGGCCCGCGCCGGAATGGGAAGACTCTCCGGCCAGGCGAGATCGAAAACGATATTGCCGCAGTGACAACCGCCATGGATATGCACGAGCACGCTCCGTTCCGGGGACGAACGATGTTAGCGCGAAGCGTCGCAGCGCGCCCTCAACCACGCTTCAGCAGCGGCCTCGGCACGGCCACCCTCTTTCGACAAGAAATCAAAAACCCGCCTTACTCCGTGGAGACGAAGACAACTCGCGGGCGACGCCTACAGACAACTCTTCGTTGTTTTGCTACGTTTGACTCGCTGCCTGAGCTATGGGATTCACGTATCGCAGGCAGCCTTCGCTTCAAGGCGGTGAGGGCGCACGCCCTGGGGGGTTAGGAGCCCCCAGAGCATGCTAACCACCGAGTCATCCTTCAGACAAAGGACACCCCAATGGCTAACACCCATTCTACGGTACTCACCCGCCCGCCGCTTCCCCGCGGTGGCCCACCCTCCGGTGCCCGGGCCGTTCCGGCCTATCCCGAACGCGGTTGACGAACGGCGGCCTCGGCCGCGCCCGTGAGTTTTCTCAAGCCGTAAGCACCCGGCGTGTTGCCGCGCGCCGGTTCACGGGGCCCTGAGTCCGCACCACTTCCGATATCAAGCCGCCCGGCGTCCGCTCACGGACACGCCGGAGCCCCTTGTCGTCCCGGAGCGATGCGTTTCAAGACGTCAACTTGGCATTGCATTACTCGTGGCACGTCCATGCCTGCATGGCGTGCCACACCTGGGCGAAATGGTGCGGCACCTACGCAAGGAGCCCGAGATGAAGGACACCAACGAACGCTGGATTCTGGAGGATGACGATGCCTCCACCGACGCGTTGCTCAACGAGGCGAGTGAATGGCTGGCCTACGCGCAAGGCACGGCCAGCCTGTTGGCCGAATGGATGCGCGATGACGAAGGCGAGGGAGATCACCGTGAATTGTCACTGGCCTTGGGCGGTGTCGCCGCGATGATGGCCGTGGGCCGTATCTGCGTGCAGCGAGCGCATACGCAGGTGCTGTTCGATAGCCCGCAGCGCGGAGACGTATCGCATGAGGGTTGAATACGGCATGGGCATCGAACTGATCCAGGCGACGATCGCCATCGGCTTGATGGTGGTCAACGTGATGATCTTCGTGGATCAGAAGCACGGGATGAATGCGGCACGGCGCGGTGCGAGAGGATTCGCCGTAGCCGCATTCGCCAGCGCCATCGTCGCGTTGCTGGCGATGGATCACCTGATGATCCAGGTATGGATTCACCCGTCGGACGACACGACCTTCCTGCTGTTTCGCGCCGCCATGACCGGCATGGGCCTGGCGACATCCGGCGCAGTCGCGTTCTGGATCCTCTCCCGCTGGCATATGTAATGTGTAGGAGCGCGCCTTGCGCGCGACCCGCGGCAGCGGGCCAGATTGCCGCTTCGCGGATCGCGCGCAAGCGCGCTCCTACAGGTGTACGGGATCGCGAGAACCCATCGCCGATGCGATCGGCTCCCACCCTTCGGTAGGCAGATAGCGATGACCGGCATGGGCCTGGCGACATCCGGCGCAGTCGCGTTCTGGATCCTCTCCCGCTGGCATATGTAATGTGTAGGAGCGCGCCTTGCGCGCGACCCGCGGCAGCGGGCCAGAGTGCCGCTTCGCGGATCGCGCGCAAGCGCGCTCCTACAGGTGTACGGGATCGCGAGAACTCATCGCCGGTGCGATCGGCTCCCACCCTTCGGTAGGCAGATAGCGATGACCGGCACGGGCCTGATGACATCCGGTGCGGTAGCGTTCTGGATTCTCTCCCGCTGGCATGCGTAAGTCTGTAGGAGCGCGCTTGCGCGCGATCCGCGGCAGCGGGCCAGAGTGCCGCTTCGCGGATCGCGCGCAAGCGCGCTCCTACAGGTGTACGGGGTCGCGAGCACCCATCGCCGATGCGATCGGCTCCCACTCCTTCGGTAGTCAGATAACGGTGACCTGCTACCGGAGGGTGGGAGCCGATCGCACCGGCGATTGTCACAAGGGTGCCTCAGCGTACGGAGAGCCGTCGGGCCGCCGCCGGGGCGCGACTTGAGGAGCCGAGGGTAGGTGGTCGAAGAAGGCCGCGCAGCGGTGGCGGTCAGGATGACCGCCATTCCTCGCCGAGGCAGGATGCCGAGTCGAGGAACCTCGACCACCTGCCCGAGCCCGAAGGGGCGCAGCCATAAGACATGGGCCGCGCAGCGGCCCTCCTTTCCCGAGGGACGGCGGAGCGGGAGCGCCCCGGCGGCGGCCCGACGGCTCCACTAGCCACGCCCGAGCGCCGACGCGATGCCGAAGGCGAGCAACCCCTACGAAGCAAACGCCAAAAAGCAAACGGCCACCCGAAACACCGGGTGGCCGTCGTTCACATCGACCTCGTCAGTTCCAGGTCGCCTTCAGCGATACACCCGAGAACGCCGCATAGCCGTTCAACATGATGTAGTAGGTGCCCGCCTGCGGCGAAGCGAAGCTGCACGACTCCGCATTGCCCGTGAGGTACGGACGGCAGTCATAGCTCGACAGCGACGGCGCCGAACCGAACTTCACGTACAGGTCGGCATCGCCGCTACCGCCGGAAATGGCGATCTTCAGGTTGCTGGCGCCGGCCGGCACCACCACCGTATAGGCCACCTGTCCGTTCTTCGCCGCCGACAGGCCCGTGGCCGCCGTGCCGTTCTGCAGCACGTTGCCGCCGGTGTTACCGCCACCACCGGTGTTTCCGCCCGTTGCCCAGTTGGCCTGGGCATAGGTGTTGAGCTTGCCGATGTCGAAGCTGCCGAAACCAGTCGCTTCGTCGAAGCCCGTCGTCGCGTTGTAGCCATGACCCTGGTAACCGTTGTTGCCCGAGGTCACGTCATGCAACAGCGAGGTCTGCGTCGTGAAGGCCTGGTAGAACTTCGACGCCGGGAAACCGATGCTGTTGTTGGCTGCGGATTCGATACGCGCGAACGCACCGACGAACAGCGGCGACGCCAGCGACGTACCACCGACCTGCTCGGTCTGGCCATTGACGATGATCAGCGCGCCGGACGACGACGCGGCATCGAACGCAAGGTCCGGACCCACGCGCTTGGTCGAGCTGGACACCGCCGACTGCCACGACGGGGCGGTTTCGTACAGGCTGGTGCCGCCACCCGTCGCCCACAGGCGCTGGTTGTTGTCGCCCTGGCTCGGCGCGATGGCCGACAGGCCCTCGTTCCACACCGTCTCACCCGACCATGTCGTGCCACTGGTGGACAGCTGCGTGCCACCCACCTGGATCACGTACGGCGAGCTGGCCGGCTCGCTGACCGAATAATGCGTGAGGTCGATTTTCACCGTACCGGCCGAGTTGGCGACATAGCCCGGCGAACCCGACACCGGATCCTGCGACCACTGGTAGACACCCGCATCGCCCGAAGCGATCGAGAAGGTCTGGCCCTGGGCCACCGCCTGCTGGAAGATCGAATCGTCCGCCGACTGCGTACCGCTCTGCTGCGCGGCCGTCTCGTCTTCACCCAGCGACACGTTGATCAGCTTCGCCAGGTTGTCGGTCACCGCCTGGTTGTAGGTGGCCGTGATGCCAGCATCCGTGATGCCCGACGAGTTCGAGTCACCGTTGGGCGAGGTGTAGAAGATCAGCTGCTTGACGCCACCCGCGATACCGACGATATCCTGGCTGTCCAGCGACCATTCGCCGTTGGAATCCGTATCGTTCGCGAAAGTGCCGCTGCCGACCTTCTTGATCGTCGAGTTCACCGTGGCAAGACCCGCGCCCGAGGTGAAGCTGTTGAGATCGGTGACGGTCTGGGTGATCGAACCCCAGGTGATGATGCCAACGACCGTGTTGGTCGCGGCCGGTACGCCGGACGCGCCGTAGATCGCAGCGAAGTCCTGCGGATGATGCGCACTGACCGCCGCGGCGGCTTGCGTGCTGGCGGCCGGTCCCGGCACCGTCACGTTTTCCGGCTTGTAGACGTGATGCAGCGTGTGCTTCACGGACACGTTCTGCAGGCCGAGCACGGCGTTTACCGAATCGCCCAGCGAGGCCGGCACGAGAGCCGGTGCGTCGTTGGCGAAGAACTCGCGACCGTTCGCGTTGAAGCGCTTGATCGAAGTGTGGAAACCGTTGGTCGCCGCACCGGCATTACCGTCGGCGGAGATCAGCAGGTTGTTCGGCGCGACTTCGATGTTGGTGAAACCCGCCTGCTGCAGATGGGCCACGACAGCATCGACCTGGGCCTGCGTCGGTCCGAACTGGCTCTTGAACTGATCGGGCGTGAGGAACTTGCCGAACAACGCGTTGCCCGGCGTGGTGACGCCGGCGAGGAACTTCTGCAATGCGTCCTGGTTACGCAGCTTGAGGTTCACCACCACGTGCAGCGGGTGATCAGCTTCCAGCGCGGTGACCGCCGCGCCGTCGATCCGCGGCGAGCCGGTGACATTGAGCGTGTAGCCGGAGGCGACCGGCGTGGCGGCGGTGCTGGCGGCCTGCACCTGCGTGCTCGCCGTCGGCGAGATGGCCGCGCGGGTATTCGTGGACACCCAGGCCTCGTCGGCGTGAGCTGAAAGCGACGACATGGCCAGCGCGACGGCCAGCGTCAGCGCCGTCTTGCGAGTAACCCCCAAAGCGAATGCATCGATCTTCATGTGTGGTCCTTCGTTAGCCCGTAAGTTGCCTTTCGCGAATGCGAAAGACGCTGGCACTGCTGGCGAGCCGGACTGACGGCACCTTCCCTGTCCCATCCGAACGACGCATCCCCTGCCCCCGAAACGCTTACCGCAGGAAATCGCGACGCCCCACCGACCTACCGCTCCTCCCCCGTGCCCACGTCAACAAACGGCGACGAATCTTTCTTGAAACTTTCAATAGATGATGACCTTCATCGGCGTGACACACGGACGTGATGCACCCCGCAAAACAAGGCACTTCATTCATGGACGTACAGACGCCCTTACCCCTGGCCAACCGATGCGTCGGCATCGACGCATTCGCATATCCATACGCTCTTGCCGTGATTTGTTTCGAAGTCCATCCGGGCAAGTGCATCCTGCCCCCTTCCAGGATGGTCAACCCTCGTCGAAAACACGCCCGGCACCCACTAGCCGGTCGTGAACCGCATCCCCGACGATCCGGGCCACTGACCCCATCAGACATCACGCCCCCAGGAAGGCCTCGATGGCCGATACGAGGGCGAGCGGTGTTTCATTCATCGGGTAATGACCTGCGTTTCGCAGCACCTCGCATGAGGCCTGGGGATGAAGGCGCAGGTACGTCCGCGTCATAAGTGCGTGGTCGAAGACGGGATCGTGTTCGCCCACGAGAAGCTTCATGCGATGTCGGTCGACGACCTGCGCGCTGACGTCGGTATCCGTCCAGGCGCGAAGATACGCGGCGAACGCCTCGGGCGTGCTCGTCGATAGCGAGTAAGCGACTTTCCAGTCCAGCCAGGATGCCGGGAGACGCCCCCCCGTGCTGCGATCGATGATCGCGCGTCGCAGGGAGGCGTCGCCGCAGGCCCGATCGAGGACATCGCGGGTGGAGGCGTCGTAGCGCATACCTGTGGCAGGTACCGGCGCGATGGCGACGAGGCGGCGTATTCGGCCGGGCGCGAGAATCGCGACCTTTTCGAGCACCATGCCTCCCATGGAATGCCCTATCAGGCTGAAGCTGTCGAACCCCAGCTCATCCGCCAGCGACAGGATATCGATGGCGATCTCGTCGATGGTGTAGGCGCCGACGACGTCCCACCTGGCGCCGTATCCCCGGTAATCCATGAACACGTAGCTGAACGTGTCGCGGGACAGCCAAGGCTCCATCGGCTCGAACGAGCGAGCGTCGCCGAACCAGCCATGCAGGGCGATCACCGGATGCTCACCGTGCCCTACGCGATGCGTCGTCGCGGACATAGGACCTTCTCCATATTCAAGGGACGCCATCGTCGTGGACAGCCGCCCTGCCCGCCATCGACACCGGGTCGATCACTATAGAATTCGGGCCATGCGCCATACCCTGCTCGATCCGTACGAAGACCTGCCTCGCGCCGTGGTGGTGACCGCCAACGAGCATGCCCCGGGCAGCACGTTCCCTATGCATTCGCATCGTCGCGGTCAATTCGCCTACGCCTCGCGCGGCACCATCAGCGTCACCACGCCCATGGGACGCTGGCTGGTACCACCGCGACGCGCATGCTGGGTGCCGGCCGGCGTGGCGCACGACATGACCATGGGCGGCCCGGTCACAATGCTCAACGTCTTTCTCGCATCGGATGACGCACGCGCGGCCGGCATGCCAGGCCGCTGCGAGGTCTACGGGGTATCGCCCTTGCTGAGGCAATTGATCGAGGACGCGATCGACCTGCCCGCGCTCTACGATGTCGATGGGCGCGCCGGCAAACTGATGGCATTGCTGGTCGCGGAAATCGCTTCGATGCCACGCCTGCCATTGCATGCGCCGCTGCCGCTCGACCCGCGCCTGGCACGCGCTTGCCATGGCGTCTTCGCCTCACCGTCCATCGCGGTGCGAATCGACGACATGGCCGCCCGTGCGGGCATGAGCCGTCGAGCGTTCACGCGAGCATTCCGCGAAGACACCGGCATGAGTTTCGCTGCGTGGCGGCAGCAAGCCTGCCTTCTGGCGGCCATGGCCCGACTGGGCGAGGGACAATCGGTGACCCGCATCGCGTTCGATCTGGGCTACGGCAGTGCCAGCGCCTTCACGGCGGCCTTCCGGCATGCGCTCGGTGTCGCGCCAAGCCAGTACATGGACATGTAGCCCTCACCGGCGTCTTGCCGAACGACAGGCAAGAAAAAAGCGCTGACCTTGGTCAGCGCTTCTGAGATAACTGGTGACGGAGAACACAGTTCGGCCTTTACCTGCTCCACCGTCAGCGGGTTTACCCGCGTCCAGCCGAGGTCAAAGAGTGCGCTCTCCTCTTCCCCGGTCGACGAGTATAGCCTTTCGCCACTTTTGGCGCCAGAGGCCATCCGAGCAGGGATGTTCGACCAGACGTTAGAAGCCGCGCATCCGGCTCACCGTCGCCTCGGCATGCATCCGACGCGACGCCGCCGCCACGTCCACGCTGACCACGGTCTTACCGATCGGAGCCAGGGCGATGCCGGCAAGCTTCAGGTGCTGCCAGCCGAACGGGATGCCGATGATCGTCACGCAGCAGGCCACGGCCGAGCAGACATGGCCGATGGCGAGCCAAAGGCCCGCGAACACGAACCAGATGATGTTGCCCAGGGTGCCGAGCGGGCTGGTACCGATATCGCCCTGCCCCGACAACTCTCGCCGGTCCACGGCCTCCTTGCCGAACGGGAAGAACGCGAACGACCCGATCACGAAGCAGGAGCGCGCCCAGGGAATACCGACAATGGTGATCATGGCGATGAGGCCCGCCAGCCACCAACCAAGCCCCATCACCAGGCCGCCGCAAATGAACCAGATAAGGTTTCCGATCGTTTTCATGAGCCGCTCCCTGTGGACTGGCCCATACATTAGACCGGCGACGGTGCGCGACAAAGTGCCAATGGTTGGCCTTGGATCAACGTCGCAAAACGGGCGTGGTGTCGATGTGCGATTCCCACGAATCGCCATATGTCGTGACCACAAAAAAAAACGGCGCGATCCGAGGATCACGCCGTTTTAAAGAAAACTGGTAGCGGGGGTAGGATTCGAACCTACGACCTTCGGGTTATGAGCCCGACGAGCTGCCAGACTGCTCCACCCCGCATCAGAGTCAAAAAAGTATAGCTATGTGGCCGGTTTCTTGCAAGCCCTTTCTTACATCTTTGTGAAAAAAAGAGCGAATAACTTTGCGAACGCTCGCGGGCTCAGCCCGCGAACGCCTTCTGGCACCACGCGAACAGCGGTGCCCAGGTGAAGCCCAGCACCAGCAGCGCGATGGCGTTGATGGACAACACCCAACGCGACGTGACGTCCGGCGTGGCACGCACGTCGACGGCCTCGTTCGGCGCATCGAAGTACATGACCTTCACCACGCGCAGGTAGTAGTACAAGCCGATGATGGCGAACACGGCACCGACGATGGCCAGCCACAGCATGCCCGCGTCGACGGCAGCCTTCAGCACCAGCAGCTTGCCGTAGAAGCCGAAGAGCGGCGGCACGCCAGCCAGCGAGAACATCACCAGCAGCATCATGAAGGCGAACCACGGCGAACGCTGGTTCAGGCCCTTGAGATCGTCCACTTCTTCGCACTCGAAGCCGGCACGCGATAGCACGATGAGCATGCCGAACGCGGCGGCGCTGGTGAGCGCGTAGCTGACGGCGTAGAACATCGAGGCCGAGTAGCCTTCCGGACCGGCGTTGACCAGGCCCAGCATCAGGTAACCCATGTGCGAGATGGTCGAGTAGGCCAGGACGCGCTTGAGGTTGGTCTGCACGAGGGCGACGAGGTTACCGATGGCCAGCGAGATCACGGCCAGCACGGCAAGCATCAGCTGCCACTGCGGAGCGAGACCCGTCGTACCGCCGGCGATGTCACCCATGCCGGTGGACAGCAGGCGGTAGGCCATGCCGAACGCGGCGAGCTTCTGCGCCGAACCGATGAACACGGTGACGGCGGTCGGCGAGCCCTGGTAGACGTCCGGGATCCACATGTGGAACGGCGCGGCGCCGAGCTTGAAGCCGATGCCGACGATCATGAAGACCAGGCCGAACAGCAGCAGGGTCTTCCACTCCGTACCGACGATGGCGGCGTGGATCGTGCGCAGGTCGAGGCTGTGCGTGGCGCCGTAGACCATCGACATGCCGTACAGCAGCATGCCCGAGGCGAGCGCGCCCAGCACGAAGTACTTGATCGCGGCTTCCGACGACAAGCCCGAATCGCGGTTCAGTGCGACCAGGGCGTACGACGACAGCGTGAGCAGTTCGAGGCCGAGGTACACGGTGACCAGGCTACCGGCGGACACCAGGAACATGATGCCGACGCTGGCGAAGATGCTGAGCGTGTAGAACTCGCCGAACGGAATCGCGCGATCCTTCAGGTACGGCCTCGCGTAGATGAAGATCACCGCGGTGACCACCAGCGAGAACGTCTTCAGGATCTCGGACACGCCGTCGCGGACGAACATGCCGTTGAAGGCGGTGGCGCCACCGGCCGGCTGGCCGCTCACCACGAGGTAGGCGCCGACGAGGAGCACGAGGACCGACAGCCAGTGCACGGCGTCCTTCTGCGACGGCTTGAGGAAGGCGTCCAGAAGGAGCAGCACGCAGGCCGCGACCACGAGGTACACCTCGGGGAGCAGGGTTACGATGTCATTGATACCAGGCATGGAGTAATTCCCGCTCAGACTTTCGAAATGGCCAGCTGCTCGACAATCCGAGCGACCGACGCATCCATCAGGTGGACCAGCGGCTCCGGCCAGATGCCGAACAGCAGCACACCGGCAGCAAACGCGGAGAGCATGAAGATCTCACGACCGTTGACGTCGGTGAGTTCCTTCACGTGCGGGTTGGTGATGTCGCCCCACAGCACGCGCTTGACCATCCACAGGGTGTAGGCCGCGCCGATGATCAGGGTGAAGGCCGCGAACAGCGCGATCCAGGGGTTGGCGGAGAACGCGGCCAGGATGACCATGAATTCGCCGACGAAACCGCTGGTGCCCGGCAGGCCGCTGTTGGCCATGGCGAACAGCACGTAGAACGGGGCGAAGATCGGCATCACGTTGATGACGCCGCCGTAGTCCTTGATCTGACGCGAATGCAGGCGGTCGTAGAGCACGCCGATGCAGCTGAACATCGCGCCGGAGATGAAGCCGTGCGAAATCATCTGGACCATCGCGCCCTGCATGCCCAGGCGAGCTGCGTCAGGATTCTGCGATTCACGCACCAGCATGAAGCCGATGAAGATACCCAGGGTGACGAAACCCATGTGGGCGATCGACGAGTAGGCCACCAGCTTCTTCATGTCCTGCTGGACCAGCGCGATGTAGCCGATGTAGCAGACCGCGATGAGCGACAGGACGATGATCAGCCAGGAGAACTGGTGCGAGGCATCCGGCACGATGGGCAGGCTGAAACGCAGGAAGCCGTAGCCACCGATCTTCAGCATCACCGCCGCCAGCACCACCGAACCGCCGGTAGGCGCTTCCACGTGGGCGTCCGGCAGCCAGGTATGCACCGGCACCATCGGCACCTTCACCGCGAAGGCGATGAGGAAGGCGAAGAACAGCCAGCTCTGCTCCGTGAGGGTCAGGTGGACATTGGCCATGTCGGCCAGCGCGAAGCTGCCGCCGGTCTTGTGATACAGGTACAGCAGGCCGACCAGCATGAAGATCGAGCCGAAGAACGTGTAGATGAAGAACTTCAGCGTCGCGTACACGCGGCGCGGACCACCCCAGATACCGATGATGATGAACATCGGGATCAGCATGGCTTCGAAGAACACGTAGAACAGCAGCGCGTCGGTGGCGCAGAACACGCCGATCATGAGGCCTTCCAGGATCAGCATCGCAGCCATGTACTGATGCGGCTTGTTCTGGATGACTTCCCATGCGCCCACGATCACCAGGATCTGGGTGAACGTGGTCAGGACGATCAGCGCGACGGAGATGCCGTCGACGGCCAACGAGTAGTTGATGCCCAGGGACGGGATCCAGCTCATCGATTCGGTGAGCTGAAGCGTGCCGGTAGCGGCATCGTAGGCAGGCAGGAGGGCCAGACTGGCGGCGAACGTGGCGACCGCCACCAGCAGCGAGATCCAGCGGGCGAGGCCTGGGCGACCGGAGCCGGCCAGCAGCACCGGGATGGCGCCGACGACCGGGAGCCAGATCAGCAGGCTGAGCAAGTGATTCGACATATAGCTCGTTTCCCTTATTGCCCGATCAGCCAGTACCCGCCCAGGAGCAGGATGAGGCCGAGGATCATGGCGAACGCGTAATGGAAGAGGAATCCGGACTGCAGGTGGCGCACGCCACCGGCGATGCGGCGGACCAGACCCGCCGAGCCGTTGACGACGGCGCCGTCGATGATGGCGGTGTCGCCCACCTTCGACAGGCCTTCGCCCAGCTTGACGCCGCCCTTCGCGAAGACCGCGAAGTAGAGTTCATCGATCCAGTACTTGTGGTTGAGCAGTTCGTAGATCGGCTTGAGGGCCGTCTTCGCCGTGTCGGCCACCTTCGGGTTGAACAGGTAGACGTAGGTGGCGACCGCGAAACCGGCGAACGCGATCCAGAACGGCGCGGCGGTGAAGCCGTGGATGCCGGCTTCCAGCGCGCCATGGAACTCGTGCGCCAGCTCGCCCAGCACGTCGTTCTTCTCGTCGACGTGGATGGCCTTGCCGAACCAGCCGCCGTAGAGCATCGGCTTGACGGTGAACCAGCCGATGACGATGGACGGAATGGCTAGCAGGAGCAGCGGAACGGTCACAACCCACGGGGACTCGTGCGGCGCATGTTCCAGCACACCCGGGGTGTAGTGGCCATGGTCGTCGTGGTGGTCGTCATGGCCGTGGCCATGCTTCTTGTGCTCGACCTTGAAGCGCTCCTTGCCGTGGAAGGTCATGTAGAGCAGGCGGAAGCTGTAGAACGAGGTCACGAACACGCCGGCGAGCACGCAGAAGTAAGCGTAGCTGGCACCCCAGCGATGGGACTCGCCCACGGCTTCGATGATGGCGTCCTTCGAGTAGAAGCCCGAGAAGAACGGGGTGCCGGCCAGAGCCAGCGAACCGATCCACATCGTGATCCAGGTGACCGGCATGTACTTGCGCAGGCCGCCCATGTAGCGCATGTCCTGCTCGTGGTGCATGCCCATGATGACCGAGCCGGCGCCGAGGAACAGCAGGGCCTTGAAGAAAGCGTGGGTCATCAGGTGGAACACGGCGCCGCTATAGGCGGACACGCCGAGCGCGACGGTCATGTAGCCCAGCTGCGAGAGCGTGGAGTACGCGATGACGCGCTTGATGTCGTTCTGCACGATACCGATGAGGCCAGTGAACAGCGCGGTGGTGGAACCGATCACGAGGATGAACGACAGCGCGGTGTCGGTCAGCTCGAAGATCGGCGACATGCGGGCGACCATGAAGATGCCCGCGGTCACCATGGTGGCCGCGTGGATCAGCGCCGAGATCGGCGTCGGGCCTTCCATCGAGTCCGGCAGCCAGACGTGCAGCGGGACCTGGGCCGACTTGCCCATGGCACCGATGAACAGCAGGATGCCGATCACGGTGGCGGCGTCCCAGGCGTGGTTCTGGGTGATCTGCAGGGTCTTGCCCACCAGCTCCGGCGCGTGGTCGAAGGCGGTCTGGTAGTCGAGCGTGCCCAGGAAGTACAGGATCGCCGAGATGCCCAGCAGGAAGCCGAAGTCACCGACGCGGTTGACCAGGAAGGCCTTGAGGTTGGCGAAGATCGCCGTCGGGCGCTTGTACCAGAAGCCGATCAGCAGGTACGACACCAGGCCCACCGCTTCCCAGCCGAAGAACAGCTGCATGAAGTTGTTGCTCATGACGAGCATCAACATCGAGAAGGTGAAGAGCGAGATGTAGCTGAAGAAGCGCTGGTAGCCCGGGTCTTCCGCCATGTAGCCGATGGTGTACAGATGCACCAGCAGCGACACGAAGGTGACCACCACCATCATCATGGCGGTGAGGCGGTCGATCATGAAGCCGACCGAGGCGTGGAAGCGGCCGATCTCGAACCAGGTGTAGACATCCTGGTTGAAGTTGTCCGCCCCGCCGAAGACCAGCTGGTAGAGCACGTAGAACGACAGGCCGCAGGCGATCGCGACACCCAGCAGGGTGGCGGTATGCGCCCCTGCCCGGCCGATCACCTTGCCGAAGATGCCGGCAAGGATCGAACCCGCGAGCGGCGCGAGTGCGATCGTCAGGAGGATTGAAAGCGAGAGACTCATCGGATCAACCCTTCATGCTGTCGATTTCGGCGACGTTGATCGTGCTGCGATTACGGAACAGCAGGACCAGGATCGCCAGGCCGATGGCGGATTCCGCCGCGGCCACGGTGAGGATGAAGAACACGAAGACCTGGCCGGACACGTCGCCGAAGAAGCGCGAGAAGGCCACGAAGTTGGTGTTCACCGCGAGGAGCATCAGCTCGATCGCCATGAGCAGCACGATCACGTTCTTGCGGTTGATGAACAGTCCGGCGACGGCGATGCAGAACAGGACCGCGCCGAGGACGATGTAATGGGAAAGCGTGATCACTTGGCGTTCTCCTGCGTCGGTTCGGCGGGTGCCGGGGCCGGGACGACCGAGGCCATCTGGATCGAGGCGACCTTCACCACGCGGACGCGGTCGGTGGCCTTGACGACAACCTGCTGCGCGGCGGACTGGTGGCGCACGCCCAGGCGCTGACGCAGGGTCAGGGCGACGGCGGCGACGATACCCACGGTGAGGATCAGCGCGGCGATTTCGAACGGCAGCAGGAACTCGGTGTAGAGGGCCTTGCCCAGCCACGCCACGTTCGACTCGCCGGCCGGGTTCGGACCGAGCGTGTGGGCGTGCATCGCCTTCACGCCGATCATCGCCAGCATCTCGACCAGCATGACGGCCGCGACCACGATGCCCACCGGCAGGTACCGGATGAAGCCTTCGCGCACGGACTCCTGCTTGATGTCGAGCATCATGACCACGAACAGGAACAAGACCATCACCGCGCCGACGTAGACGACGACGAGGGCGATGGCGAGGAACTCCGCTTCGGCCAGCAGCCAGACGCAGGCCATGCTGAAGAAGGTCAGCACCAGGGACAGCACGGCATGAACCGTGTTGCGCACCGAGATGACCATCAGGCTGGCGATGACCGCCACGCCGCCGAAGAGGTAGAAACAGATGAGTTGGAGCAGATCGGTATTCATCGCATAGGTCTCTTCGGCGCTCAGCGGTAAGCCGCGTCCTGCGCGCGGGCGGCAGCGATGTCCTGCTCGAAACGGTCACCGATGGCCAGCAGCTGGCCCTTGGTCACCACGTTTTCGCCACGGTGCTCGAAGTGGTACTCGTGCACGTGCGTCTCGACGATGGAGTCGACCGGGCAGCTCTCTTCGCAGAAACCGCAGAAGATGCACTTGAACAGGTCGATGTCGTAGCGCGTGGTGCGACGCTGGCCGTCTTCCGGGCGCGGGGCCGAGTCGATGGTGATCGCGAGCGCCGGGCACACGGCTTCGCACAGCTTGCACGCGATGCAGCGTTCTTCGCCGTTGGCGTAGCGACGCAGGGCGTGCAGGCCGCGGAAGCGGTTCGACTTGGGGATGTGCTCCATCGGGTAGCGCATCGTGTACTTGGGGCTGACCATGTAGCGCATGGTCAGGCCCATGCCCTTGAACAGCTCGAGGAGCAGCAGGCTCTTGAAGTAATGAATGACGCGGAACATGGCTCTTTAGGCTCCCGTTCCGATGTGGACCCAGCCGAAGTACTTCATGCAGCCGGCAACGAGGACCCAGACGATGGTGATGGGAATGAAGACCTTCCAGCCGAGGCGCATGATCTGGTCGTAGCGGTAGCGCGGGAAGCTGGCGCGGAACCACAGGAACAGGAAGGCGAAGAAGAAGGCCTTGATGAACAGCCAGTGGAAACCGCCGTGGCCGATGAGGCCCCAGCTTTCCGGGAACGGCGACAGCCAGCCGCCCATGAACAGGATCGAGGTCAGGAAGCTGACCAGGATCATGTTGGCGTACTCGGCCAGGAAGAACAGCGCGAACGGCGAGCCGGAGTATTCCACGTGGAAACCGGCCACGATTTCGGATTCGCCCTCGGCCACGTCGAACGGGGCGCGGTTGGTTTCCGCGACGCCGGAGACGAAGTAGATGACGAACACCGGCAGCAGCGGAATCCAGTACCAGCTGAAGAAGCCGCCCTGCTGCGCGTCGACGATAGCCGTGAGGTTCAGGCTGCCGGTGAGCACCAGCACGCAGACGATGGACATGCCCATCGACAGTTCGTACGAGATCACCTGCGCCGCGGCGCGCATGGCGCCGAGCATCGCGTAGCGCGAGTTGGAGGACCAACCGGCGAGGATGATGCCGTAGACGCCCATCGAGGTCATGGCCAGCAGGTAAAGCACGCCGGCATTGACGTTGGCGAGCACCACGCCCGGGCTGAAGGGCACCACTGCCCAGGCCGCCAGCGCGGGCACGAGGGCCAGCAGCGGAGCCAGGTAGTAGAGCGCCTTGTTCGCGTTGGTCGGGAGCACCACTTCCTTAAGGAGCAGCTTCACGACGTCGGCGAAGGCCTGCAACAGGCCGGCAGGACCGACCTTGTTGGGTCCCATGCGGACGTGCATCCAGCCGAGCACCTTGCGCTCCCACCAGACGTAAAGTGCGACGCCGATGACCAGCGGCAGCACGATCGCCAGGATGTAGAGCACCGGCAGCAAGATGTGGTCGAAGAGTTGATCGGCCATGGGTTACGCCTTGCTCAGGGAGATGGCCGCGCCATACGGCGGGAGCATCGCGGTTTCGGAATGCGCGGCTTCGATCCACGCGGCGCCGGCAGGCACCGAGGCATCGATGGCCACCGGCAGGATCGCGTCGCCGATGCGAGCGTTGCCGCCTTCGGTCAAGCCAAGCTTGCCGGCCTCTTCCGCATTGATGCGGATGGCGGCGGCGCGGTTCAGCGGATGCGAGTTCAGCGCACCGGCGCGACGCAGCACCGCGTCGCCGCGATAGATCGGCGTCGTGGCGAGGCGCGAGAACGACACGCCCGAAGTGCGCGTGGCGAGCTGCGAGCGGGTTTCGCTGCCGCGTCCGGTCAGGCCGTCACGCAGACCGGCGAGGTCGTCGAACTCGAAACCGGCGACACCGAGCAGGCCACCCAGCGCACGCAGGACCTTCCAGCCCTGGCGAGCGTCGCCCGGTGCCTTGGCGCCGGCGGCCACGGCCTGGGCCGTGCCTTCGACGTTGACCAGCGTGCCGTCCAGTTCCGGCGTCAGGGCGATCGGCAGGATCACGTCCGCCGAGTCCTTGAGCGCGTCGCTGGCGTAGGCGGCGAACGCCACCACGGTCTGCGCCGAATGCATCGCCTGCTGCGCGAGGGCGCCGTCGGCGAAGTCGTGCGGCGGCTCGACGTTGTAGAGGATGTAGCCCTTGCGCGGCTGGGCCAGCATGGCGCGGGCATCCAGACCGCCAGCGCTCGGCAGCACGCCCACCGACGACAGGCCGATGGCGTTGGCGCCGACCGGCAGTTCGTTGAAGGCGGCACCAGCGGCCTGCGCGATGAAGCGAGCGATGGCACGCAGCCACGAGGCTTCCGGATGGGTCACCGCGGCGTGGCCGAGGATCACCACCGAACCGTCGACCGAGAGGCCCTTGAAGGCATCGCGGTGGGCGTCGGTCGTGGCGGCGCCGTTGACGGCGGCGGCGATCGATTCCGGCAGCGTCGCGCCATTCTCGGCGGCAGCCTTGGCGAGCTTCAGCAGTTCGTCGACCAGCGCGTGCGGCGCGGCCACGGCTTCACCGGCCAGCGGGTAGTTGAAGCGGAAGTGCGCCGGGTTGACGGCGTAGACCTTCGCGCCCTTCTTCACGGCCTGGCGGACGCGATGGTTGAGCAGCGGCACTTCGTGGCGCAGGTCGGAACCGACCAGCAGCGCGGACTTGATCGTGTCGAACGAGGCGATCGTCGACGCGAAGGGCTTGGCGAAGGCGTTGTCGGCGAAGTCGATCTGGCGCAGGCGGTGATCGACATGGGCGCTGCCCAGGCCACGGGCGAGACGGACGATCAGCTCGCCCTCCTCGTTCGACGTGGCACCGTGGACGAGCACGCCGAGGTCGCTGCCGGCGACGCTCTTGAGCGCTTCCTTCGCGACGGACAGGGCGTCTTCCCAGGTCGTGGTGGACCACTGGCCGTTGCGCTTGACCATCGGCGCCTTGACGCGGTCGGCCGCGTACAGACCCTGGTGGCTGTAGCGGTCACGGTCGGACAGCCAGCACTCGTTGATCGTCTCGTTGTCGCGCGGCACGTTGCGCAGCACTTCGCCGCGACGGGTGTGCATCCACAGGTTGGAACCCAGCGCGTCGTGGTAGGCGACGGACGGGCGCGCGATCAGCTCCCAGGCGCGGGCCTGGAACTGGAACGGCTTGTTGGTCAGCGCGCCGACCGGGCAGACGTCGATGATGTTGCCCGATAGTTCGCTCTCGATCGTCTTGCCGATGTAGGTGCCGATCTCGAGGTTTTCGCCGCGGCTCATGCCACCCAGTTCGTACGTGCCGGCGATCTCGCTGGTGAAGCGGACGCAGCGCGTGCACTGGATGCAGCGGGTCATCTCGGTGGCGATCAGGGGGCCGAGGTTTTCATCGGCCACCGTGCGCTTGCGCTCGACGTAGCGGGACACCGAACGGCCGTAGCCGAGCGAGATGTCCTGCAGTTCGCACTCGCCGCCCTGGTCGCAGATCGGGCAGTCGAGCGGGTGGTTGATGAGCAGGAACTCCATCACGTTGCGCTGCGACTTGAGCGCCTTGTCCGAACGCGTGAAGACCTTCATGCCCTCGCCCACCGGCGTGGCGCAGGCCGGCGCCGGCTTGGGCATCTTCTCGATTTCCACCAGGCACATGCGGCAGTTGGCGGCGATCGGGAGCTTGCGGTGGTAGCAGAAGCGCGGAATGGCGATGCCGACGGCATCCGCCGCCTGGATGATCATCGACCCCTTGGCTACCTGCACCGGAACGCCGTCGATCTCGATACTGACGAGATCCGGCGCGGCATTGGCTACGGGCTGCGCACTCATGCAGCGACTCCAGTGGTGACCGTGTCAGCCGGACCGTCGACGATCGAACGGCCATGCTCCACGTAGTATTCGAATTCGTGCCAGAAGTGGTGCAGGAAGCCCTGCACCGGCCAGGCGGCCGCTTCGCCGAAGGCGCAGATGGTGTGGCCTTCGATCTGGCCGGCCACGGCCTTCAGGCGGTGCAGGTCGTCCTGCGTGCCCTTGCCTTCCACGATGCGCGACAGCACGCGGTGCATCCAGCCGGTGCCTTCGCGGCACGGGGTGCACTGGCCGCACGATTCGGCCATGTAGAAGCGCGAGATGCGATGGCAGGCGCGGACCATGCAGGTCTTCTCGTCCATCACGATGACGGCGCCCGAACCCAGACCCGAACCCGCCTTCTGCAGCGAGTCGTAGTCCATCGTGCATTCCATCATCTTCTCGGCCGGCAGCACCTTCATGGAGGAGCCGCCCGGGATGACCGCCTTCAGCTTGTGGCCGTTGCGGACACCGCCCGCCATCTCCAGCAATTCGGAGAACGGGGTGCCGAGCTTGATTTCGAAGTTGCCCGGGTTGTTCACGTGGCCGGAGACCGAGAAGATCTTCGGGCCGCCGTTGTTGGGCTTGCCGATGTTGAGGAACCACTCCGCGCCGTTACGCAGGATCGCCGGCACCGAGGCGTAGGTCTCGGTGTTGTTGATCGTGGTCGGGCGGCCGTACAGGCCGAAACCGGCCGGGAACGGCGGCTTGAAGCGCGGCTGGCCCTTCTTGCCTTCGAGCGATTCCATCAGCGCGGTTTCTTCGCCGCAGATGTACGCACCGGCGCCGAGGGCGTTGTAGATGTCGACGTCCACGCCCGAACCACCGATGTTCTTGCCCAGCAGGCCGGCCGCGTAGGCTTCCTTCAAGGCTTCCTCGATGTGCTCGAACGGCTCGTGGTGGAACTCACCGCGCAGGTAGTTGTAGGCGACCGTCGAACCCGTGCAGTAGCAGGCGATGGCCAGGCCTTCCAGCACCGAGTGCGGGTTGAAGCGCAGGATGTCGCGATCCTTGCAGGTGCCCGGTTCGGATTCGTCCGAGTTGCAGAGGATGTACTTCTGGCCCGGCGCGTTGCGCGGCATGAACGACCACTTCAGGCCGGTCGGGAAGCCAGCGCCGCCGCGGCCACGCAGCGAGCTCTTCTTGAGTTCTTCGATGATCTCGCCCGGATCGGGCTTCTCGGCGAGGATTTTCTTCCACGCTTTCCAGCCGTCGACCTTCTCGTAGCTTTCGAGAGACCACGGCTTTTCGAAATGCAGGGTCGTGTAGACGACCTGGTGTTCCTTGGGAGCGGGTCCGACCGGACCGGTGGTGCTAGCCATTGCCCTTACCTCACTTCAGACCGTCGAGGATCGCGTCGAGCTTTTCGGCCGTCAGCTTCTCGTGGTAATGACCGTTGACGACCATCATCGGACCGCCCGCGCACGCGGCCAGGCATTCCTCTTCCTGCTTGAGGTAGATGCGGCCGTCGGCGGTGCTCTCGCCGGTCTTGATGCCCAGCTTCTTCTCGCAATGGCGCACGAGATCTTCGGCGCCGTTGAGCCAGCACGAGATGTTGGTGCAGATGGCGACGTTGTTGCGGCCCACGGGGGTCGTCTCGAACATCGAATAGAAGCTTGCGACCTCGTAGGCCCAGATCGGCGGCAGGTCGAGGTACTTGGCGACGGCGGTGATCAGCTCGTCGGTGAGGTAGCCCTGGTTCTGCTCCTGCGCCGCCATGAGCGACTGGATGAGCGCCGAGCGCTTACGATCCGGCGGGAACTTGCCGACCCAGTGGTCGATGTGCTGCCGGGTGTGATCGTTGAGCACGGCGATCGGATCGACGTCCTTCACCTGCTCGAAATGACCGGTGGCTTTCATGATTCTGTGTACTCCGTCGACTTAGCGGTCGACTTCGCCGAAGACGAGATCGTAGGTGCCGATCATCGCGACGACGTCGGCGAGCATGTGGCCACGCACGAACGCGTCCATCGAAGAAAGGTGCGCGAAGCCCGGCGCGCGCAGGTGCACGCGGAACGGCTTGTTGGCACCGTCGGAAACGAGGTAGCAGCCGAACTCACCCTTGGGCGCTTCGACGGCGGCATAGGTTTCGCCGGCCGGAACGCCATAGCCCTCGGTGAAGAGCTTGAAGTGGTGGATCAGCGCTTCCATGTCGTTCTTCATCTCGACACGGCTGGGCGGAGCGACTTTGTAGTTCTGCACCATGACCGCGCCCGGGTTGGCCTTCAGCCAATCCACGCACTGGCGGATGATGCGGTTCGCCTGGCGCATTTCCTCGACGCGGACCAGGTAACGGTCGTAGCAGTCGCCGTTGACGCCGACGGGGATGTCGAAATCCATCTTGTCGTAGGCCGCGTAGGGCTGCTTCTTGCGAAGATCCCACGCGATACCGGAGCCGCGCAGCATCGCGCCGGTCATGCCCCAGGCCTGCGCTTTCTCCGGATCGACCACGCCGATACCGACCGTACGCTGCTTCCAGATACGGTTGTTGGTGAGCAGCAGTTCGTATTCGTCGACGCGCTTCGGGAAGTCGTTGGTGAACTCCGTGAGGTAGTCCAGCATCGAACCTTCGCGCCAGGCGTTCAGGCGCTTCAGGTCGCCGCCCTTGTGCCACGGCGACTCGCGGTACTTCGACATCTGCTCCGGCAGGTCGCGGTACACGCCGCCCGGACGGTAGTAGGTGGCGTGCATGCGCGCGCCCGACACCGCCTCGTAGACGTCCATGAGCTCTTCGCGCTCACGGAAGGCGTACAGGAACACCGCCATCGCGCCCAGGTCGAGCGCGTTGGAACCCACCCACATGAGGTGGTTGAGGATGCGGGTGATCTCGTCGAACATCGTGCGGATGTACTGCGCGCGGACGGGCGCCTCGATGCCCAGCAGGCCCTCGATGGCGCGCACGTAGGCGTGCTCGTTGCACATCATCGACACGTAGTCGAGACGATCCATGTAGCCGATCGACTGATTGAACGGCTTGGATTCGGCGAGCTTCTCAGTGCCACGGTGCAGCAGGCCCACGTGCGGATCGGCGCGGACGATGGTCTCGCCGTCCATTTCCAGCACGAGGCGCAGCACGCCGTGCGCAGCAGGATGCTGCGGACCGAAGTTCATCGTGTAATTGCGGATTTCTTCCACGGCTTAATTCTCCCGCCAGCGGTCGGCGGCTTCCGCCCTGGCCTGATCGAGGTCGGCATCGTTGCGGATCGTGCGCGGCACAAGCACGCGCGGCTCGATCGAGACCGGTTCGTAGACGACGCGCTTCTGCTCGGGGTCGTAGCGAACCTCGACGTTGCCGATGAGCGGGAAGTCCTTGCGGAACGGGTGGCCGACGAAACCGTAGTCGGTAAGGATGCGGCGAAGGTCCGGATGGCCTTCGAAGATGATGCCGTAGAGATCGAACGCTTCGCGCTCGAACCAGTCGGCGCCCGGCCAGATGGAGGTGACCGAGGGCACGACGGGGAACGCGTCGTCTTCGCAGAACACGCGCACGCGGATGCGCTGGTTCAGTTCGATCGACAGCAGGTGGATCACGGCGGTGAAGCGACGCGGCTGCTCGACGTTGCGCGGACGGTCCGCCCACGTGAAGCGACCGATGGCCTCACCTTCGACGCCGCGCGAGAAGCTCTCGCCGTGCGCCGTGTCGGTGTCCCATTCGGTCTGGCCGTAGCTGAGGTAGTCGACGCCGCAGGTGTCGATGTAGACGGTGAAACGGAAGCCCGCCTCGTCGCGCAGCGCGGTGGCTACGGCGATGAGGTCGCGCGGGGCGACCTCGGCGGTGACTTCGTTGCGCTCGACCTTGACGGTGAGCATGTCGCCAAAACGCGCGGCGAGGCGTTCGACCAGCGAGGTCTCGTTGTTAACGCTCATGAGGCAGCCCTGTTAGCGCGCGATCGTGTGGGTGCGACGGATCTTCGCCTGCAACTGCAGGATGCCGTGGATCAGCGCTTCGGCCGTCGGCGGGCAACCCGGGACGTAGATGTCGACCGGAACGATGCGGTCACAACCACGCACCACCGAATAGGAATAGTGGTAGTAGCCACCGCCGTTGGCGCACGAGCCCATCGAGATGACCCACTTCGGCTCGGGCATCTGGTCGTAGACCTTGCGCAGCGCGGGGGCCATCTTGTTGACCAGCGTGCCGGCCACGATCATCACGTCGGACTGGCGGGGGCTGGGACGGAACACGACGCCGAAGCGGTCGAGGTCGAGGCGCGCCGCACCGGCGTGCATCATTTCCACCGCGCAGCAGGCCAGGCCGAAGGTCATCGGCCACATGGAACCCGTGCGGGCCCAGTTCATCAGCGCGTCGACGCTGGTGACGCCGAAACCGCGCTGCGGCAGTGGTGCGTCGCCATTCGGACGGATGATGTCGTCGACGAGGTTGAGCGGCGCCGGGTTGTGCATCACCCGGTCAATGGTGGTCATCACTCCCATTCGAGCGCTCCCTTCTTCCAGACGTAAGCGAAACCGACCACGAGCAGCGCGAGGAACAGCGCCATCTCGATCAGCGCGATGGCGCCGATCTTGTCGAACACCACCGCCCACGGAAACAGGAAGGCGATTTCGAGGTCGAAGATGATGAAGAGGATGGCGATCAGGTAGTAGCGCACGTCGAACTTCATGCGCGCGTCCTCGAAGGCCTCGAAGCCGCACTCGTACGGCGAGAGCTTTTCGGCGTCGGGGCGACGGGGGCCGGCGAGCATGCCGAGCACCATCAGGACGATGCCGAGGCCGGTGGCCACGGCGATGAACAACAGGACGGGCCAATATTGGGCAAGCACGATGCTGCGTACCTCCGCGCTTCGCTGGGCGCATCAGTGACCGTCGACGGGGACGAGCGGTCCGGCTAGGGGCGCCGAAGTTTTTTTCGAATCGATCCAAATGGGCCGATCCGCATCGACGCGACAAGCGCGCCAACGACTTCGGAGATCCTCAATCTCACGTTGGGGAACCGATCTATTGTACCAGTGCGTGCAGGTATGACGACAAGTCTTAATGGGAGAAAAACCTGCATCTAATTGGTGCAAATGCGAGTGCTTCCCATCGCGATCTCCCGGCATCCCGCCGGGACCGCCACGTACGCGTCACATCGTCTGGGTCGGCCGCTCGGAGGTGAGCGAGCCCGCGAGCAGGCCCTCGATCCGCTGCCGGGCCGCCTCGCTTTCGGACGACTCGTTGAACTGGATGCCGACGCCGGCCGTGCGATTTCCCTGAGCCCCTACCGGCGTGATCCAGACGACCTTGCCGGCGACGGACAGGCGCTCGCTCTCGTCGATCAGGGTGACCAGGAGGGCCACCTCGTCGCCGAGGTTGTAGCGCTGGGCGGTGGGCGCGAACAGGCCGCCGTTCTTGAGGAACGGCATGTACGAGATGTACAGGGAGTTCACGTCCTTGATTTTCAACAACAGGATGCCCTGTCGCGGCGAGGGTGCGGAGGCGTTCATCGGGGTATCCCCTTCAATTGCCCCGCATCCTAGCTAGGCCGGCTCCCGGGCCACAAGCCCGGCGGCCGCGTCATCGCGACACGTCCAGCCGTAGCGGTCATGGATCCAGGGCGTGGAGAGGTCCGCCGTGAGCTTGACGAAGGCCGGGCCGGGCACATCGCGCAAGGCCAGCCACCAGGCGCCGTCCCGGCGCGCCAGCGGCGCCTTGCGCCACGGCCACACCACGCTGCCCTGCCCGTCGGCCAGCACGAGGCGCAGGCGGGAGCGGGCCAGGACGCCGGGATGCCAGGGCAACCGCAGGCTGCCTCGCCCCGTCGCCTCCGGAGGCGCGCCGAACCGTTCCGGCCGCGCGGCCAGGGCCAGCATCCGGCGCTCGCTCAACACCATCTGCGTGCGGTGCTCGCGCATGGCCGCAATACGAATGGCCTCGGCATCCGCGGTGTCGAAGGTGACCGCGTCCTCCGCCAGCGCGGGACCGTGCACCATGTAGGTCAGGATCCGCGCCTCGCTACCCGCCTCCCAGGCGGCAAGACGAACCAGGACATGGGCGGCGCCATGATCCGGGTGGGAATCGGCGATATCCGGGAGGGCGATCAGGTTCGGGCGCACGCGGGCGATGACCTGGCGGATGGCCTCGACGGCCGGCCCGTGCCGGAAACGCAGCTCACCCGTCAGCCCCATGTCCGGCCAGCCGAGCGCATGCAACCGGCTCTCGTCCACGCCCAGCCGCCCCAGCGCCGCCAGGACCTCACCACGACGACGATGCCCCCAGCGCGCCCTGTCGGCCGCCCGGACCCACAGTCGCCGCTCGGCCCAGCGCTGCGGCCAGGGGTTGTTGTCGCCATCGGTAAGAAGCAGGACATCGACGGTGCCCTCGGCCGAAAGTACCTGCCGGACCAGCGCACCGGACGACAGGGTCTCGTCGTCCGGGTGGGGTGCGACGACAAGCAGCCGGGTGTCGGCATCGATGATCGGAGCGGCAGTCACGAGCGGACCTTCATGGAGGGACGGGTCCGAATAGCGCCGGTATCGCGGTCAAGAAGACGTCAACGCCATGCGGCGATCAGTTCGAGCAGGACCAGGTCGGCGCGCAACGGGCCGCGCAAGGCTTCACGCGCCCGGTTGGCGCGCCCGTACCAGGCGTCGAGTTCCTCGTCGTCCAGTCGGCTTTCCAGCGGCGACGCCGCGCCTGCGGCACGGGAGCGGAGTTCGTCCGTGGCCGCCTGCGCGGCGAACCAGAGGTAGCGCTGCGGATCGGCCGCCTGCCAACGCTTGATGACCTCCATCGCGTCGCCGCGACCGGCGGCGAGCGCCTTGAGGTCCTGGCGCACTTCGGTGCGCTGCTTGAGGGCGCCATCGGTGGCCCAGGCCCGAGCCATGCCGGGATTGCCGCCCGCGGCCTCCAGTGCGAGCACCGGATCGGGCACGCTGAGCGAGCGCAGCCACGCCAGGGAGGCCTCGCGCGACGGCACCATGAAATCAATGCGCTGGCAGCGACTGCGGATCGTGGCAGGCAGGCGGGCCGGCTCGTCGGCCACGAGGATCAGCAGGGTCGCCGGGGTCGGCTCCTCCAGCGTCTTCAGCAGGGCGTTGGCCGCCGCCGCGTTCATCGCGTCGGCCGGGTCGATGGTGGCGATCTGCCAGCCGCCGAACTGGCTGGCCATGGCCAGGCGCTGGGACAGTTCGCGGATCTGGTCGACCACGATCTCGCTGCGGGTGACGCCGTCCTTGCGCAGACCGAAGGAGAGCGCAATGACGTCGGGATGGGTGCCCGCGTCCACCAGGTGGCAGCTGCGACAGGTGCCGCAGGCTTCGCCCTCCTCCGTCGGGCGCTGGCAGAGCAGCCCCTTGACGAAGGCGGCCAGGAATTCGCGCTTGCCCAGTCCGGCCGGACCGGCCAGCAACAGGGCGTGCGGCAAGGCGTCACGTTGGCGGCGCGACTGCAAGCGCGTCCAGGCGTCGGCGTGCCACGGCCGCGCGATCACGCGGCCAGCCCCTGCGATGGCGTGCGCTTGCCGGTGTCTTCCAGGGCGATCGGTCGGCCTCGCGGGATATCGGTCACTTGCATCGCTTCAGCTGGTAGCAGGCCACGGCCCGGTTGTGTTCGTCGAGGGTAGCGGAGAAGACATGGCTGCCGTCGCCCCGGGCGACGAAGTACAGCTCCTTGCCATCGGCGGGATGCAGCGCCGCCAGGATCGCCGCACGCCCCGGCAGGGCAATGGGTGTCGGCGGCAGGCCGACCCTCGTGTACGTATTGTACGGGGTGTCCGTGGTGAGGTCGCTCTTGTGGATGTTGCCGGTGTAGGCCGCGCCCATGCCGTAGATCACGGTGGGATCGGTCTGCAGCAGCATGCGCTGCTCAAGGCGACGGACGAAGACGCCGGCGATGCGCGGGCGCTCGTCCGCCCTGCCCGTTTCCTTTTCCACGATGGAAGCCAGGATCAGGGCCTCGTACGGCGAGGCCAGGGGAAGATCCTTCGCCCTGCCCGGCCACGCACCGTCGAGCAGCTTGTCCATCGCGCCACGGGCGCGCTTGAGAATGGCCGACTCGCTGTCGCCCTTCACGTAGGCGTAGGTCTCGGGCAGGAAGCGCCCCTCCGGATTCTCACCCTCGGCACCAAGCCGCTTCATCAGCTCGGCGTTGTCGATGTCGGCCACATCGTGGGTCAACGTCGGTACCGCGTCCAGCGCCCGGCGCAGGTCGGCGAAGCTCCATCCGTCCACGATGGTGAAGTAACGCTGCAGGACCTTGCCATGGGCCATGTCGCCGATGAGATCGCGCGGCGTCATGCCCGCACGCAGGGCGTACTCGCCGGCATGCAGTCGACCGGAGGCCTGCATCTGGATGGCGAGCAGGCGCCAATACAGCGGCGAACTGCTCGTGATGCCGCGCGAACGGAGGTCGCGCACGATGTCCTTGAACGAGGTGCCACGCGCCACGTCGATACTTTGCCCCGGGCCGGGCAACGCCATCGGCGTACGCGCGAAACGCGCCCAGTCGTACCAGAGCCAGCTTCCCACGGCGATCGCCGCGACCAGCACCGTCAGCAGGATGACTCGCCAGACGACGAGCCCACGAACCTTGATCACGATTGACTTCCTTCCATCCAGGGCAACGGCAGGCCGATATCGCGCCAGTGCGACTGCAAGGCGCGGGCGACCGGGCCGGGCGACCAGGTGCGACCGGCGAATGCCCGAACGGGAAGGATGCCGCGAACGGCCGACGTGAGGAAGACCTCGTCGGCGACCACGAGGCGGGACAAGGGGATGGCGTCCACCGCCACCTCGCGACAGGCCATGACTTCCGCCCGGGCCACGCCGGCCACGCCGCAGCGATCCACGGCGGGCGTCACGATCTGTCCTTCAAAGACGGCGAACAGGTTGGCCGCCGTGGCGCTGACCAGGTCGCCGCCCAGGTCGCGCATGAGGCCTTCCCCGCGGAACGTGTCGGACCATTCGGCACGGGCCAGCACCTGCTCGAGCCGGTTGAGATGTTTCATGCCCGCCAGCAGCGGCTGCTCACCATAGCGGGTCTCGCAAAGACGCACCGCGATACCTTCCGCGTAGGCGCAGGCGTCCAGCGACAACGGCGAGGCCGCCACGACCAGGGTCTGCCGTGGCGAGGCCGGCAAGGCATAGCCTCGCTCGCCGACTCCACGACTGAGGGTAACGCGGACCACCGCGTCGTCGAAGCCATCGCAGAGACGGATCACCTCGGCGAACAGTCGGCCTTCGTCGGGAACCGACATATGCAGCCGTGCACAGCTGTCACGCAGGCGATTCCGATGGTGCGACCACAACGGCACGCGACCCTCGCGGACACGCAGGGTTTCGAACAGGCCGTCGCCATAGGTGAAACCCCGATCGGCGGGACTCAGCGAGCCACCGTCGATGAAGTCCACCGACCGACGCGTGGTCATGCCGCACCGAACACGCGCAGCAGGCCGCGTGCCTTGGCGCGTGTTTCGTCGAGTTCTTTTTCCGGCACGGAATCCGTGACGATACCGGCACCGGCCCGCAACGACACGGTGCGGCCTTCGGCCGTCAGGGTGCGAATGAGGATGTTGAGATCCATGTCGCCATTGTCATCGAGGTAACCGAACGCGCCGGTATACGCACCGCGCGGCTCGGCCTCGATGTCGCCGATGATCTGCATGCAGCGCACCTTCGGGCAGCCGGTGATGGTGCCACCGGGAAAGGTCGCCGCGATCACGTCACCCGGCGTGACGCCTTCGCGTGCGCGACCGCGCACGTTGGAGACGATGTGGTGCACATGCGCATAGCTTTCCACCACCATTAGCTCGTCGACCTTGACACTACCGGGGACGCATACGCGCCCCAGGTCATTGCGCTCGAGGTCGATCAGCATGACGTGCTCGGCACGTTCCTTCGGATGTGCCGTGAGTTCGCGAATGCGCACCGCGTCGTCGTCGCCCGGTACGCGCGGACGCGTGCCGGCGATGGGGCGGGTCTGCAACACGCCATCGCGCGATTCCACGAGGCGCTCGGGAGACGAACTGACGATGGCCCAGCCGGGTCGTTGCAAAAGCCCGGCGAAGGGCGCGGGATTCGCGTCACGCAAGGCGCGCATCAGCGCTGCGGGTGCGGGCGCCTCGGCAAAATGCGCCTGCCAGCGACGCGACAGGTTCACCTGGAAGACATCGCCTGCACGAAGGTGTTCGTGGATGCGATGCACACCGTCGATGAAACGATCGGGCTCATCCTCGTCCACCGCCAGCGGCGTCGCGAGGGGCAGCTCGGGAAGTGGAATGTCGACATCGGCCTCGAGTCGGTCGAGCCAGTGTGCGTGGCCTTCTTCGGCGATCAGGATCGTTCGGCCCTCGACGTGATCGACGATCGCCGCCGCCGGTGTACGCACCGCATACGCCACAGGGACATCGCCACGACTGGCAGGCAGGCCGAGCGAGGTTTCGATCTGTGCGACCAACTCGTAGGAAAGATAGACGAACCAGCCGCCATGGAACGGCAGACCATCGTCCACGCGCGGACGATGACGGGCCGCCCAACGACGATCGAGCGCGGCGAGGAAATCACCTTTGATCGCCTGCCCCGCTTCGTCGACGAGCGCACCATCGCCACGCAGGGTCAACGACGCATCACCCGCGGCGAACAGGATGTCGAATCGCGATTGCGGCATTCCCGTGACGGCGCTGGCGAGCAACGCGGGATAGCGCTCCGGATACGACGCGGCCGGCGCGAGGAGATCGCGCCGGCCGGCCAGGGTTCGCGTGACGAAAGCCAACGTCAGGCGCGACGGAAGATCAGCGTACCGTTGGTGCCGCCGAAACCGAACGAGTTGGACATGACGACCTGGAGGTCGGCCTTCTCCGCCTTGTTCGGCACGAGGTCCATGCCAAGGGCTGCCACTTCCGGATCGACGTTGTCGAGATTCATCGTCGGCGGAATGACACCGTCGCGCAGCGCCATGATCGAGAAGATGGCTTCAACGCCGCCGGCGGCACCGAGCAGGTGACCGGTCACCGACTTGGTGGAGCTGACCGCGAACTGGCCCTTCTTCGTGGCGTGCTCGCCGAAGACATTGCGGATGGCCTTGGCTTCGCCAAGATCGCCCACCGGCGTCGACGTGCCATGCGCGTTGACGTACTGCACATCTTCCGGCGTGAGGCCGGCATCATGCAGCGCGTTGCGCATGGCCAGTTCGGCACCGTCACCGCTCGGTGCGGTGATGTGGTACGCGTCGCCGCTCATGCCAAAGCCGATGATCTCGGCCAGGATGGTGGCACCGCGCGCCTTCGCGAACTCGTATTCCTCGAGCATGAGCATGCCCGCGCCGTTCGACAGCAGGAAGCCGTCGCGACCGGTATCCCACGGACGGCTGGCGTGCGTCGGATCGTCGTTGCGCGTAGACATCGCCTTGGCCGAGCAGAAGCCTGCCATGGCCGTCGGCGTGGTCGCGAATTCCGCACCGCCTGCCAGCATCGCGTCGGCATCGCCGTACTGGATGAGGCGCATGGCCATGCCGATGTTGTGCGCGGCCGTGGTGCAGGCCGACACGAGGGCGATGTTCGGGCCCTTCATGCCGTGATAGATCGAGAGGTTGCCCGCCACCATGTTGATGATGGAGCTGGGCACGAAGAACGGCGACACCTTGCGGGGGCCCTTGTCGTGCAGCTCGAGCGAGGTTTCCTCGATGGTGTGCAGGCCACCGATACCGGCGCCAGCGGCGACACCGATGCGACCGGCGTTTTCGTCGGTGACCTTCAGGCCCGACTGACGGAACGCATGCGTACCGGCGACGATGCCGTAGTGGATGAACGGATCCATCCGCTTGAAGTCCTTGCCGATGGCACGCCGCTTTTCATCGGTGGCCTCGTCGGCGCCTGCGCCGGTGAAAAAGGCATCGACGGGATCGAAGTCACGGACTTCGCCAGCGATACGCGTCGCGTACTGGTTCCAGTCGACCGTCTTGTCCCCGATCTCGACCGGGCTGATGGGAGCGATACCGCTCACGCCTTCGACAACGTTCTTCCAGGCGGTGGCAAGATCATTGCCGACCGGCGACAGGATGCCCATGCCGGTCACTACCACACGTCGCTTACTCATGCGTTCTCATCCTTCACTTGTTTCCGCGCAACCATACGCGGGCGCAGGTTACGGTATTCGGAAACGAAAACTGCGCCATGACGGCGCAGCTTCCGTGTCGCTCGGAGATCGACGGGAGGCGGCGCCTCCGATCGACAACCATGGGTACGATCAGGCCTTGACGTGAGCCTTGATGTAATCGACAGCCTGCTGGACCGTCGTGATCTTCTCGGCTTCTTCGTCCGGAATCTCGCACTCGAATTCTTCTTCGAGGGCCATCACGAGCTCGACGGTATCGAGCGAGTCGGCGCCCAGATCGTCCACGAACGAGGCGTTCGCGGTGACTTCATCTTCCTTGACGCCCAGCTGTTCAACGACGATCTTCTTGACGCGCTCTTCGATGGTGCTCATGTTGCCTTAACCTCCCGAGGGGAAAATCCGGCGGCATTGTAGTGGCTGAGGCATCGGCCCGCCAACACGCCGCCGTGACGTGGATAACGCCCGGAACGACTGCACCGGGCGCGAAATGACGATTGTCTCTCAAAAATGGGCCGGTGGCGACTCCCCCGACCCTTCTGCCATCACGGCATGTACATGCCGCCGTTGACGTGCAGCGTCTCACCAGTGATGTACTTGGCCGCGGGCGAGGCCAGGAAGGCCACCGCCTCGGCGATGTCCTCGCTCTGGCCCAGGTGGCCCAGGGCAATGCCCGACAGCAGAGCCTGACGCTGCTCTTCGGGCAGCGCACGGGTCATGTCGGTGTCGATGAAGCCCGGTGCCACCACGTTCACGGTGATGCCACGCGAACCGATCTCACGGGCCAGCGATTTCGAGAAGGCGATGATGCCGGCCTTCGCCGCGGCGTAGTTGGCCTGACCCGGGTTACCGGTAACGCCCACCACCGACGCGATGCTGATGATGCGACCCTTGCGGGCCTTCATCATGCCGCGCATGACGGCCTTCGACGCACGGAATACCGAGGTCAGGTTGGTATCCATAATGGCGCTCCAGTCCTCGTCTTTCATGCGCATGAGGAGCTGGTCGCGGGTAATGCCCGCGTTGTTCACAAGGATCGAAACGGCACCGGATTCCTTGCCGATCGCGTCGATGAGGGCATCGATGGATTCACCGTCGGTGACGTTCAGCACACGGCCGTGACCACCGTGGGGAGCGAGACGCTCGCCGATGGCGGCGGCGCCGCTTTCGCTCGTGGCGGTGCCATACACGGTGGCGCCGAGGGAGGCGAGGCGATCGGCGATGGCTGCACCGATGCCACGGCTCGCGCCGGTGACGAGGGCGACTTCACCCTTGAGGGAATGGGTCATGGGGAGGTTCCTTACGGATGAATGGGGTTCAGGCGGCCACGGCGGCGTCGAGCTCGGCGGGCGTGCCGATCGCCTTGGCCTCGACCGACTTGTCGATGCGCTTGATCAGACCGGCCAGCACCTTGCCCGGGCCGCATTCGAAGGCCTGGGTGATGCCATGGGCGGCAAGCGCCTGCACGCATTCGGTCCAGCGCACGGGCAGGTAGAGCTGGCGCTGGAGCGCGGCACGGATGTCCTCCAGGGAGGTGTGCACGGTGGCATCGGCGTTCTGCACGACCGGAATCGAAGGCGTCTGCCAGGCGATGGCGGCCATCTTCTCGCCCAGACGGTCGGCGGCTTCGCGCATGAGCATGCTGTGCGACGGCACGGATACGGCAAGCTTCACGGCCTTCTTCACGCCGAGCTCGGCGAGACGGGCCAGGGCGCGATCTACCGCCTCGGCATGACCCGCGATGACAAGCTGGCCGGGGGAGTTGAAGTTGGCGGGGGCGACGATCTGGCCCTGGGCAACTTCCTCGCAGACCTGGGCGATCTGGGCGTCGTCGCCGCCGAGGATGGCGGCCATCGCACCGACACCCGCCGGCACCGCCGCCTGCATGAGGCGACCGCGCTCGGCCACCAGGCCGGCGGCGTCCTTCAGGGAGAGCGCGCCGGCGGCCACCAGGGCGCTGTACTCACCCAGACTATGGCCGGACAGGTAAGCGGGCAGCTTGCCACCCTGCTTCAGGTAGACGCGCCACACCGCCACGCTGGCGGCCAGCAAGGCCGGCTGCGTGTTCTCGGTGCTGTTGAGCTTTTCCTCGGGACCGTTCTGGCTGATCTCCCAGAGGTCGACGCCCGCCCCTTCCGACGCCTCGTCGAAGGTGGCCTTGACCTCAGGATGGGCGGCGGCGAGTTCGGCAAGCATGCCGACGGACTGCGAGCCCTGGCCGGGGAAGACGATGGCGAGCGAGGCGCTGGTTTGGGACATGCGTGACGGTTCCGGGACTTCAAACCGCGCATGGTGCCAGCAACCCATGGGCGAATGCACCATTCGCGAGGGTTTGGAGACAGGGCCTCACCGGATCGCGCGCAAGCGCGCTCCTACACAACGCAGCCGGGCAGGACCGCGCTTGCGCGCGATCCGGGTGTGCCGGAAACGCAAAACGGCGCGTTGCCGCGCCGTTTTGCAGGATCGTTCCTTGCGGAAGGATCAGTCTTCGACTTCAACCGCACCGCGGGTGTCGATGACCTTCTTGCCACGGTAGTAGCCATCCTTGGTCACGTGGTGACGCAGGTAGACTTCACCGCTGGTCGGGTCGGTCGACAGCTGAACGGTCTTCAGCGCGTCGTGCGAACGGCGCATGCCGCGGGTGGACGGGGTCTTGCGGCTCTTGGCAACGGCCATGGCGAATCTCCAGCGAAATTATTTCTTCATGAGTTCGCGGAGCGCCGCGAACGGGTTTTCGGTCGTTTCCGGCGGGGAGATTTCTTCCTCGTCGGCTCCAGCTATCTCTTCGGGCAACTCGTAGTCCGGATTGACCGGAACCAGGGGCAGCGCCAAAAGCAGTTCGTCTTCGATCGTGGCCAGCGGATCCAGCTTGCCGTCCTGCTCCAGCAGGAGCGGTTCGTAGCCGGGCGGAAGCGATGCCTCCTCGCGCTCTTCGACGATCAGTCCGAGACGGCCATCCAACACCACCGGTAGCGCGAACGGCTCCAGCGAACGTTGACAGACCAGCATGAGCGTCACCCGGGCACGGACCGCCACGTAGGCGACACCGAGTTCGTCCCGGCCGAAATCGAGCTCATAGGTTACGTCACCCTCGGAGGACGCAACCAACTCGCCCAGGCGCTTGAACGCCGACACGGGGAGCTGACCCTGGAACGAACGCCGCGCACGAACTTCGCGCCAAGCGTCCACGGACGATGGCAAAGTCACGGACATAATCGGGAAATGGTAGGCACCAACACCCTTGAAGTCAACCGGTTAGATGCCTTCCGGGGACTTTTGCGCCTCCCGACGCCTTTCGGGCAGACTCTCAGCCCGGGCCGAAGTGTGCCGCAACACGCCCGCGAGGGGGAAGTAGTCGCGTGTTTTCCTTTGTGTATTACGCACTTGCGGCGACGATCCTCGTCGCCTCGGGGTTCTGTGCCTGGGCCTTCCGGCACCAGCGCCATCGGCGTCGACGGGGCGCCCTGCAGGATCTCCACGACCATGCCGACCGATTGGAAGCCGATCTCAAGGACTGCCGCGACCGCCTCCAGCGAGCCCACGCCGTGATGTCCACGCATCCGGAGCTACCGGCCACCGGCGAGGTCGAGGCAAAGCAGGCGGTGGATTCGGGCCTGCGCGCCCTGCTCAGCCAGCGCCTCTGGATCCGCGACCGCGCCCCGCTGGCCAGCCAGCGCGAACTGGACCAGGCCGTGGATGCGCTCGTACGAGCCCGGGAACGTCTCGAACCCCGCCTTCGCGCCCTCGACGATGCCCAGGCGGCGCTCGATACTGCCGTCCGCGAACACATCCATAGGGATTTCTGATCTTGTCCACGCCGCCCATCGTCATCCTCGCCTCCACCTCGCACTATCGCGCGGGCCTGCTTCGCCGCCTCATCGAACGGTTCGAGCAGGCATCACCGGGCACCGAGGAAGACCACCGCGAGGGCGAAGCCCCGGCCACACGCGCCGCGCGGCTGGCCGAGGCAAAAGCCCGGGCGGTCGCGGCACAACGTCCCGGCACCGTGGTGATCGGCTCGGACCAGGTCGCCGACCTCGACGGCACGGTGCTCGACAAGCCGGGCACCGTGCACGCGGCGCATCGCCAGCTTGCCGCGAGTTCCGGTCACGATGTCGTCTTCCATACCGCCGTGTGCGTGATCGACGTACAGGGCGACGCGCTTGTCCACGTCGACGAAACACGGGTCACCTTCCGGCCCCTCTCGCTCGCGGACATCGAGCGTTACGTCGAACGCGAGCGCCCTCTCGACTGCGCGGGCAGCTTCAAGTGCGAAGGCCTGGGCATCGCGCTGTTCGATCGGATCGTCAACGAAGACCCCACCGCCCTCGTCGGCTTGCCGCTCATCGCTACCTCGCGCCTGTTGCGCAAGGCCGGCATCGAACTGCCCTGACCGGACTCAGCGCGTGGACGCCCGCCACGCGGTTGTCCATACGATGCAGTCGTCGGGGTTGCCCATCGGGGCGACCGTCGCTCGCGCCTTCGCCTCGTAGAGCGCCACGCGCCGTCGACCGTCGAAAAGGTCGACGCGCGCCAGGGGCCGCACGATATCCACACGAGAACACAGCGAGCCCAACCAGTCGCGTGTCTCGCGTTCGCGCAGCGCGGTCTCGTCCACGGCAAGCAGTAGCCGTGTTCCCGGTCGCTCGTGCAAGGCCGACTCATCGAGCCGCCAGGTCGCCAACTGTGGCGCACGGCCATGCTTCGTGTTCAACGGGCTGTCCAGGGCGTAGACGGCACGCGGGCCGCCGAGGGCAAAACGCAGCTCCGCGGCGAGCATGAAATTGTCGGCCACGACCAGCGCACCGCTGTCGTGGAGCAATTCGCTACGGACCATGGCCGCGCTTTCGCGCCAACCGGTGAAGTTCGATGGAAAGGCCTTCATCCGCGCCAGCATCGTGGCCCCATCGGCGGAGGCCGCCAGCCCCAGGTAGACGAAACCACCGCAAAGACCCACGAAGGCGATCGCGAATCCCGTCGACGCGACGCGACGCCACGTACGCGCCGATTCGGCCAGTTGCGCCGGTAGTACGGCGCAAAGCAGCAGATAGCCGGGCAACGGCCAGTGCGCACGGAAGCGCAGGTCGTCGGCGAAAAGCCCCAGCAGGAAGTAACCGAGCAGGAAGGTTCCTGCGACAGCGGCCACCAGATCGTACGGTGGCTTGTCTCGGGACACCCACGCACGCCACAGCGACCAGGCCAGCACGATCCACGCAAGCGGCGTACAGGCCACGGCCTGCTCCAGGGGCTGCACGAACGCGTCGGCATGGAAACGCCAGGGATTGCGCTCGACCACCTGGAACGCGACGCCCGCCCCATGCGATTGCAGGTTGTAGACGAGGATAGGTATCAGCCCCAGCGACGCCACGCCGAGCGCGAGCCACAACCCGCCCTGTCGCCAGCAGGTACGCCCCCGGCGCATGACCAGCAGGAAGACCAGGCCCGCGAGCATGGCCATGGCCGCGCGATAGTGCGTCGCCCACGCGAGCGCCAGGCCCACGCCCATCACAATCCAGTCGAGCCACGCATCGCGATCGAGCGCTCTCGCGAAACCTTGCGTCGCCAGGAGGATCGCGAACGTCAGCGGCACGTCGGGCAAGGCCATCACGCCGAGGCTTCCGACAAGCGGCAGGCACATCGCCAGTACGCCCGCCTGCCACCCCGCGAGTTCGCCGCCGTGACCACGCGCGATCGCCCGGACCTGAAAGGGAATCAACGCGCCGATGAGCAGGAACGGCAGGCGCAGGGCGAGAAGCCCATGCCCAAAGACGATGCCGGACGCCCCGATCAGCCAGGCGGTCAACGGCGGCAGGTCGCTGTAGCCCCATGCGGGCGAGAGGCTTTCCTGCCAATAGAAGGCCTCGTCACCAAACGGCGACAGGGTGCATGCGATCACCGAACGGGCGACGAAGGTCACGACGAACAGGATGAGGAATACGCCTCGCCAGGCGCGTTCACGCGCCGCTAAACTCGACCGATCACCCATCGACAGGACCCGCCTCCCGGGCGCACGTTCCGATCATGTCAGTTACGACTCCGCTCAACGATGAAATGCTTCGGCACCGCCTCGATGCCGCGCTCGCGCAGGTCAACGGCGTGCTGCTCGGCAAGCCCAGGCAGGTCAAGCTTGCCTTCGCCTGCCTGCTCGCCGGCGGCCACCTGCTGCTGGAAGACGTACCCGGCGTCGGCAAGACCACGCTGGCGCATGCGCTGGCGGTCACCTTCGGCCTCGATTTCCAGCGTATCCAGTTCACCAGCGACCTGCTTCCTTCCGACATTATCGGGGTGAGCGTGTACGAACGGGAGACCGGCGAGTTCCGCTTCCATCCCGGCCCCATCTTCACCAGCCTCCTGCTGGCAGACGAGATCAACCGCGCCACGCCGAAGTCGCAGAGCGCGCTGCTCGAGGCCATGGCCGAAGACCAGGTCACCGTCGACGGCACCACGCACGCGTTGCCGAAACCGTTCTTCGTCGTCGCCACGCAGAACCCCCTCGACCTGGCTGGCACCTTTCCCCTGCCCGATTCGCAGCTGGACCGTTTCATGCTCCGTCTCAGCCTCGACTACCCCGACCCGCAGGCCGAACGCGCCCTGCTCATCGGCGAGGATCGACGCGACATGATGGGCCACCTCACGCCGCGCCTCGACACCGCATCCATCGCCGCCCTGCACGCCGCCGTGCCCGGGATCACCGCCAGCGGCCGCCTGCTCGATTATTTGCAGGCCCTGCTCGGCGCCAGCCGCAAGCACAACGACGTTCGCGTGGGGCTGTCGCCTCGTGCCGGCCTGGCACTGCTGGCCGCGGCCCGAAGCTGGGCCCTGCTCAGCGGCCGCGACTACGTTATTCCCGAAGACGTGCAGGCCGTGTTCGTACCGGCGGCGGCCCATCGCCTTGTGTCTGCGCGAGGCGGCCATCGCGATGCCATCGCCCGCGCGATCCTCGCCGACACGCCGGTACCCTGATGACCCCGCGTGGTCCGGGCCTGCTCGCCTGGGCGGAGCGTCGCCTGCCGTCGCTCACCCGGCTCCGCCCTCGGGAACCCCTGCCCATCCATTTGCATCGCCGACGCATCTATATCGTGCCGACGGGATTCGGGCTGGGCTTTTCGCTCCTGCTGGCCGTGATGCTCCTGGGCGCGCTCAACTACACGAACAACGCAGCGCTGGGCCTCACCTGCCTGCTGGGCTCCGCCGTCGTGGGCAGCATGCTCGTGGCCTTCCGCACCCTCAACGGTCTGGTGGTGGGTGGCATGCGAACGGACAGCGTCCGCGCGGGCAGCCCGGCTCGCGTATCGCTCGATGTATCGGCCCCGCAGCGCATACGGACGGCCATACGTCTCGATGTCGAGGGTGTGCAGCAGGTTTTCACGGTTCGCCCCGGCCAGCCGGCCCTCGTCGAGTTTCCCCTCGAAACCTCGTTCCGTGGGTGGCTCCCACTACCTCGCCTGCGCATCCACACGCGCTGGCCCATGGGACTGTTCCGCGCATGGAGCTGGCTCCACCCCGACCAGGCCATCCTCGTCTACCCTCGCGCCGAAGCACTTGGCCCCGCCCCGATGGTGCCCAGCGGCGATGCCGACCGGGGCCGCCCCCGGGCAGGCGACGAACTGGCGTCGCTGCGTGAGTATCGGGCGGGCGATCCTCGTCGCCAGATTGCCTGGAAGCTCAGTGCCCGCCACCACAGCCTGCTGGTGAAGGACCTGGAACAACCGGCGCCGCAGGATGACTGGCGGCTGGACTGGGATGCCATGCACGGACTGGACGACGAGTCGCGCATCGCCCGCCTCGCTCGCTGGGTGGACGAAGCTCGCGACAGTGGACGCCGCTGGAGCCTTCGCCTGCCCGACGCCTATTTCGATATCGCCCAGGGCGACGAGCACTACCACCGCTGCATGACTGCCCTCGCCTTACGCCCATGACCGGCTTTCGTCGCTCGCTACGACGTCCTCCTGTCGATCCGACGACGATCGGCCGACGCGCGTTCGACCTGCTCTGTATCACCATGGGCTTCCTGCTGCTGGTGCATGCAACGCACCTGCCGTCCTGGCTGACGGGCGCGCTCGCCACCGTGCTTGCGCTGCGCTGGCGCCATCGCCGACGTGGCGGTAAGAAGGTGCCGACGCTCATCAAGCTCCCCATGCTGGCGCTGCTCCTGGCAGCCATCGTCCTGCATTACGGAACGTTGTTCGGACGGGACCCCGGAAGTGCGTTCGCTGTCGGCTTGCTCGTGCTGAAGCTGCTGGAAAGCGAGCGTGTGCGGGATGCCCGCGTCGGCGTGGCATTCGCCTGCTTCGGACTCATGAGCGCCCTGCTGTTCGGGCAAGGCCTGGTCGCCAGCGGCATCGTGAGCCTGGGCCTGTTTCCCGCGCTCGCGACACTGCGCGCCCTCGAAAATCCGGATGCGGACATCGCCGGCTGGTCGATCCAGTGGAAGCCCGTCTTACTCTCCCTACTGGCATCGATCCCCCTGTCGATTTTCGCTTTCCTTTTCATCCCGAGGCTGGGCAGTCCGCTCTGGGGTGCGCCCGACAGCGGGCAGGCGGCTACCGGTCTCTCCGATCGGCTGGCGCCGGGACGCATGCTCGACCTGATGACCGACGATACGCCCGCGATGCATATCACGTTCGACGGCCCTCCTCCGCCCAACGCGCAGCGTTATTTCCGCGCCTATGTCATGCAGTGGTTCGACGGCAATGAATGGACGCCGGGATCGCACGCCACGCGCCGCCCGCCCGCGCAGGCAGAGTACGGACGTCGTATCGCGTATCACGCGGCCGTGGAGCCGTCCCACGATCGCGTGCTGCCGCTGCTCGACATGCCCACCCTGGCGCCCCCCGATACGGTGCTCGGCCCTGACCGCACGGTGCGATCGAACCGCCGCATCGACGACGTGGTGAACGTTTCTGCGCTAGCTGCCCTCGATTATCGACTCGAGCCCACGCTGGACGATAGCGTCCGGCACGACAACCTGGCACTCCCCGTCGGTGCTGGCCCCCGTGCCCGCGCACTCGCAAGTTCCTGGTCGCAGCGATTCGGTAGCAACTCTACGGCGATCGTGCAGGCGGCCCTCGCGATGTTCCACGACGGCTTCTCGTACACACTGGCCCCCGAACCCCTCGGCGGCGATCGCATCGATGACTTCCTGTTCCAGACGAAACAGGGCTACTGCGAGCACTTCGCCTCAAGCTTCACCTTCCTGATGCGCGCCGCCGGCATACCGGCACGCGTCGTCACCGGCTACCAGGGCGGTTACTGGAACGACCGCGCCCACTACCTGCTCGTGCGCCGATCCGATGCCCACGCCTGGTCCGAGGTGTGGCTCGACGGACGCGGGTGGGTTCGTATCGATCCCACCGCGGCGGTGCGCCCCGAGCGCGTGCAACTCGGGGCCGCCGCCGCGGCGATCGGGCAGCGCGACGGCTGGCTCGACACCCCCTGGATACGCGAGATGCGCGATCGCTGGGATGTCGTCAACCAATGGTGGAACCGGGGCGTTATCGGTTTCGACAGCTTGCGTCAGCAAGGCATGCTCCAACCCTTCGGAGTCGACCATGCGGACGTGACCGACCTGGCCGTGGTCCTGGCCATCGGTTGCTCGCTGCTGGTGACCATCGCCTTGGGCTGGGCGATCTTCCAGCGACGTGAAGGCGATGCGCTGGATGCGTGGATGCGACGTCTTGAGCGCAAGCTCGCACGGGCCGGCGTCGCTCGTCGAACCAGCGAAGGCCCGAAGCATTTCCTCACCCGCGCGGCACGTGCCCTGCCGGCCCAGCGAAATGCCTTGGAAAGGTTGTGCGAGCTTTACTTGCGGTCGCGCTACGCCCACGACGAACCGCCGCCTGAATCGATCAGAGCATTCGGACACGCGGTAAGGGAATTAAAGGCGCGCCGCGTGGTCAAATAAGGGTATGGCGTCGGCCGTGCCCGGTGCCCTGGGAGATGTGACATGTCCATGTACAAACCGCTGGCCGTCGTCGCCGCGACCCTGGCCCTTGGCGCCTGCGCCACGGTGCCGCAGCCGCTGCAAGGCCAGTTCAACGATGTAACCACCAGCAACGCCCAGCAAGGCGGCGCGCCGGGCGCGAAGGTCCGCTGGGGTGGTGAAATCATCAAGACGGAGCCGGGTCCGCAGCAGACCTGCTTCTTCGTGCTTTCCGAGCCGCTCGACAGCGAAGCCCGCCCGACCTCCAACAAGCAGGAGACCCAGGGTCGCTTCGTGGCCTGCCGCGACGGCTTCTACGATCCGGAAGTCTTCGTCCGCGGTCGCGAGATCACGGTGACCGGCACGTTGCGTGGCGCTGTCACGCAGAAGGTCGGCGACTTCGATTACGCCTATCCGCGCGTCGAGGCCGACGTGGTCTACCTGTGGCCGAAACGCGTTCCGGTGAACCGCTACCCGCCAGGCTTCTACGACCCGTTCTGGGGTCCGGGCTTCGGTCCGGGCTGGGGTCCGTACTATGGACCGTGGGGCGACCCGTTCTGGTACCGCCCGCGCACGATCATCGTGCGTCCACCTCCGCCGCCTCGCGCGCGCTGATGGTGGCAAAGAAAAAGCCGGCGATGAGCCGGCTTTTTCTTGCGTCTTTTGTAGGAGCGCGCTTGCGCGCGATGGGGGTTGCCGCAAGAACCCATCGCGCGCAAGCGCGCTCCTAGAGGCTTAGCCCGGCGGCCAGGTCATCTGGCGACCGGCCAACAGGTGCACATGGATGTGGAATACCGTCTGTCCACCGTGCGTGTTGGTGTTGATCACCGTGCGATAGCCGTCCTTCGCGAAACCCTGCGACCGCGCGTACTCGGCTGCGGCCAGTAGCAGCTTGCCGAGCAGTTCGGCATCCGCCGGCTGCGCGTCGTCCAGCGTCGCGATGGCGCGCTTGGGAATGAAGAGCACATGCACGGGCGCCTGCGGATTGAGGTCGCGAAAGCCGAGCACGTCGTCGCTCTCGAAGACGATGTCGGCAGGGATCTCGCGGCGGACGATCTTGGCGAAGATGGTGTCGGTCATGCGGATTTCCTTGCGGTTTCAACCAAGCGACTGGCGGCTGCCGAACGCGTGCGCGAGCGTGCCCCGGTCGACGAATTCCAGTTCGCCACCCAGCGGCACGCCATGGGCGAGACGCGTGGCGCGGATGCCCGCGGCCTTGGCGAGCTGCCCAAGGTAATGCGCGGTGGCCTCGCCTTCCACGGTGGGATTGGTGGCGATGATCATCTCCTCCACGTCGCCCTCGCCAAGACGCTCGACGAGCAACGGCAGGCCCAGTTCGTCGGGACCCAGTCCATCCAACGGCGACAGGCGTCCCAACAGCACGAAGTAGTGGCCACGGTACCCGGTAGCCTGTTCAATGGCGGCCAGGTCCGATGGCGACTCCACGATGCAGAGCACCTGCTTGTCGCGACTGCTGCTGGCGCACAGCGAGCACACAGGTGTCTCGCTGAAGTTGCGGCAGCGAGTGCAGTTGCCCACGTCGCGCATCGCCGACTCCAGCGCGGAAGCCAGGCGCATGCCACCCTGCCGCTCGCGTTCGAGCAGGTGGAAAGCCATGCGCTGGGCACTCTTCGCGCCGACGCCCGGCAGGCAGCGCAAGGCGTCGATCAGTTCGCCGAGAAGGCGGGAACCGTTGCTCATCGGGGTGTCGTCAGAACGGCATCTTGAAGCCGGGCGGCAGGTTCAGCCCGGACGTGACGCCACCCAGCCGGCTACGGCTGAGTTCGGCGATCTTGTTGACGGCGTCGTTGACGGCCGCGGCGACGAGATCCTCGGCCATTTCCGGATCATCGGCGAAGGCCTGGCGATCGATGTGCACCGAACGGACCTCGTGGCCGCCGGTCATCGTGACCGTGACCAGGCCACCGCCGGCACTGCCGGTGATTTCCGCCTTCGCCAGTTCTTCCTGCGCACGCTTCATTTCGTCCTGCATGCGCTGGGCCTGCTGCATCAGCTGACCGATTTGACCTTTCATGTTCCTGGCTCCACGGGTTTGATCGATTGCGGGATGACGCGCGCGTCAAATTCGCGCTTGAGCGTCTGTACGAGCGGGTCGGTCTCCATGGAGGCCTCCGCGTTGGCCTGCGCGTCGCTGGCCGCCTGCGCGCGCCGTTCTGCCGGCGTACCGAGGCTGCCGCCGGTGTTGCCGGCAGTCTCGGCGACGAAGCGGAAGCGTACGCGGCGCCCGAGCGCCTGCGAGACCTTTTCTTCCATCTGGCTGGTGAGCGGCTCGACCGCCAGGTGCATGTGCGAGGGTTGCAGTGCCAGCATCATCGCATCGCCCTCCATGCCACGCAGCGAACAGTTCTGCGCGAGCTGGCCGATCGGGCCACGCAGGTTCGCGCGCTCCACGACGTCGTGCCAGTCGGGTAGGCCGTTCGCGCCGGTGGCCAACGGACGCGGGGCGGCCGGCGGCGGTGGCGCCGGTGCCTGCACCGGCGCAGGCACGGGGGCCGGTGCCGGAGGCGCCTGGCGCTGAACGGGTGCGGCTGCAGGCATCGGCGACGGTGCGGGCGCGCTACGCGAAGGAGGCGCGGCCACCGCCGGCACGGCACGCGGTGCCGGCGCAGCCGAGGCCTGGCCGGGCTCCGACGGGCGGAACGCGAACATGCGCAGCAGCACCATCTCGAAGCCGATGCGGGCGTCGGGCGCCATGGGCAGCTCGCGGCGACCCGACGTGGCGATCTGGTAGTAGAGCTGGACGTCCTCGGGGGCCATGCGTTCGGCGACGGCCGCCAGTGCGGCATCGCTTTCCTCGCCACGATATCCCGGCACCAACTGGAGCAACTGCACGCGATGGAGCACGGTGGCGAGATCGTCGAGCACGCCACCGAAGTCCGGCGAGAACGAGGCAATGCGATCCGACTCGGCCATCAGGGCCGCGCCGTCGCCCGAAGCGAGCGCATCGAGCACGCCGAGCACCTGGCCGCGCTCGACGCTGCCGAGCATGGCCCGCACGTCACCCGCGCGCAGCGAGCCGCCGCCATAGGCGATGGCCTGGTCCAGCAGGGAGAGACCGTCACGCAGCGAGCCGTCGGCCGCATGGGCCAGCTCGACGATGGCGTCGTCCTCGTACTCAATGGCCTCGGCGCCGAGGATATGGCGCATCTGGCCGGAGATCTGGTCCGGCAGCAGGCGCTTGAGGTTGAACTTGAGGCAGCGCGACAGCACCGTGACCGGCAATTTCTGCGGATCGGTGGTCGCGAGCAGGAACTTGACGTGCGGCGGTGGCTCTTCCAGCGTTTTCAGCAGCGCGTTGAACGCCGGCTTGGAGAGCATGTGCACCTCGTCGACGAGGTAGACCTTGAAGCGCCCGCGCGAGGGCGCGTACTGGGCGTTCTCGATCACTTCGCGGACATCGTCCACGCCGGTGTTGCTGGCCGCGTCGATCTCGAGCAGATCGACGAAGCGGCCGGCATCGACCGCCGTGCAGACGGCGCACTCACCACAGGGATCCGCCGATTCGCCACGCTCGCAGTTGAGCGACTTGGCGAAGATGCGGGCGATCGTGGTCTTGCCGACACCGCGCGTACCCGTGAACAGGTAGGCGTGATGCATGCGGCCGGATTCGAGCGCGTTGGTGAGCGCACGGACCACGTGCTCCTGCCCGACCAGTTCGGCGAACTTGCGCGGGCGCCACTTGCGTGCGAGGACCTGATAGGACATGCGGGCTACCTTGGGACGACTGTCGATTGTGCCAAGGACCGGAGGCGGGCGAAAGCTTGCGCCTGAAAAGGCGATGACCCTGCCAGCCACACCCCGGCACCCGAATCATCCGCTACCGTTGCTTCCTTCCGGACCTGGCGGGATTTACAGACTATCGTCGCGGGGGGACCGACAGGGTCACCATAAAGACGTTGGTTCCGATGGCTCGCCCGCGGGTTCGAATCCCGCCCGGCGAATCGTTCATCGGGGCGGCAACCTTTCGGCTGCCTGGTTGTTGCAAGTGGCGGAGAGGGCGGGATTCGAACCCGCGATACGCTATTAACGTATACACACTTTCCAGGCGTGCTCCTTAAACCACTCGGACACCTCTCCGCACTGGTACAACTTCTTCCTTGCCGGGATCCTGCCCGACAAAGAAGCGGAAGGATAACGGGAGCGTGGCGGCGACACAAGCACCACGACACGCCCCATCGACAGGAGGCCTTAGCCCGCCGTCGGGCGCGTCGGATGTGGCTCGGGTAGCACCAGGCGCTCATCCGGATGCGCGATGCGATAGCCGCGCGCCTGCAGCGTCTCACCCTCGCCGACACTGCCGTAGTGGTAAAGCGCCATGCGCGCGCGCAGCGCCTCGGGATACTCGCGCTCCAGGTCGTCCACGCCGGTATGCGACGGATTGCCCACCACGCCGCAGTCATGGGCCACCAGTTCGCCATGGGCGCCATGGATCGCCAGGGCCTCGGGCACGGGCCGGGTATCGCCCGTGAAGACGAAACTGCCGCGCAGGGCCACGCCGTACGAAGTGCCCTGCACGTGATGCCGCGTGGGGAAGACGTCGAACCAGTGGCCTTCGTGCCAGAAACCGCGGGTGCAAGGGACCAGGTGGAAGGCCTCCCAGTAATTCACGCCGCCTTCCGCGAGGGCGCCAGGATAGTCCGCCACCCTGCCCTGCAACCACGGCAGCAACCCGGCATGCAGGAAGACCTTCGTGCGTCCGCGTAGGGCCTCGTCGAACCACAGGCGGAAGAACAGGCGTTCCATACCCGCCACGTGGTCCATATGCGTATGCGTGATGTAGAGCGCGCGCGGCGGCGCGCCATAGGCGGCCACGTAGCGGTCGAGCGTGTCGGGACCGCAATCGACGAGCAGCAGCGGGTCGCCATCGCGTTCGAGCACCACGGCCGAGGAACCCAGTTCCACCGCATGGGCGGCGCCCGTACCCAGGAAATGCAGATGCCAGTTCACCGGAAACTCCGTTCGTACGCGGCCACGAGCGCCGGCCAAAGGACCGCCTCGAAGGTGTCGCCCCCCTCGGCGGCCCCCACCTTCACCAACGAACGGCGCAGGCGGGCGAGGTTGCTTCGCCGCCATCCTTCCGCAGGCGTGCGCAAGCGCCCTTTGTCGAAATCGATCAGGTGCAGGCCCGCGCCGTTGACCAGGATGTTGTGGGCATTGAGGTCGGCATGCCAGGCCCCTTCCTTGTGGAAGCGCGCCACCAGTTCGCCGACCCGGGCGGCCAGGGCTTCGTTGAAGCCGCCGTCGGCCACCTTTTCGGCCAGGGTGCTCGCGTCGGGAATGCGCAGGGTGAGCAGATCGGCCGAGTAGCGCAGGCCGTGGCGCTGGTAGCGTGCCGCCAGGGGCGGCGATACCGGCAATCCGCGCCGCTCCAGCTCCACGAGCAGGCGAAACTCCCGCTCGCTGCGGGTACGCTGGCGTCCGGTGAAGAGGTAGCGATCCCCCAGCAGGGTGGCCACCATGCCGCCTCGCCGATAATGCCGCAGAACCGCCTCGCCGGCGGGCGAATCGATGATGGCCACGCCGCCACGACCGCCCGACTGCGTACGCAGCAGGCCCTGTTCCCGCCAGTGCTCCGGCGAGAACCAATCGGGGTCGACTTGAGCTGTACGGGCCGCGTCGAACAAAATCGTTCCTTCCGCAGCCTCCGTTACGCGATGGTCTGTCATTGTCGGGCCACCCTTCGTGGCGGCCTCCCGTTCCGGTAATCCAATCGTGCCCAGTCTAACAAGCCGTCCACTCCCGTCGGGAGATTCCAGTCTCTGCATCCTGCGCACGTCCGCCATCGGCGACGTCACGCACGTCGTGCCGCTCGTGCGGACCCTGCAGGCGACGTCCCCGTCCACCCGCCTGACCTGGCTGGTGGGCAAGCTCGAACGCAAGCTGGTGGGCGACCTGCCCGGCGTGGAGTTCGTGACGTTCGACAAGGGCAAGGGCCGTGAAGCCCTCCGCGACGTACGCCAGGCCCTGGCGGGCCGGCGCTTCGACGCGCTGCTGCATATGCAGGTGGCCTTGCGCTCCAACCTGCTCAGCCTCTCGGTCAAGGCCGATCGCCGGATCGGCTATGACAAGGCCCGTTCCAAAGACCTCCACGGCCTCTTCGTCAACGAACGCATCGCCGCTCGCAGTGGCGAACACGTGCTCGATGCGATGGCCAGCTTCATCGAACCTCTCGGCCTGAAGCAGACCGAGGTGCGCTGGGATATCCCAGTCTCCGCGGACGACCAGGCCTGGGCGGCCGCGCAGCTCCCTGGCGACGCGCCGACCCTGCTCGTGAGCCCGATGTCGAGCCACACCGTGCGGAACTGGCGCGTGGAGCGCTACGCTGCCTTGATCGACCATGCCATGGCGCGAGGGATGCGCGTGGCCATGGTGGGTGGACCGTCAGAACCCGAACGCGCCCTCGCCGACGCGATCCTCGCGCAGGTGAAGGGCGCACCGCTCGACCTCACGGGCAAGGACACCCTGAAACGCTTCATGGCGCTGCTCGCCCGCACAGCGATGATCCTCACGCCCGACTCGGGCCCGATGCACATGGCCAATGCCGCAGGCGTGAAAGTGCTTGGCCTGCACGCGGCCAGCAATCCGCATCGGTCGGGACCGTATTTGGATCGGCGCTGGTGCGTCGACAAGTACGACGCGGCGTCGCGGAAATTCCTCGGCAAGCCCGCGTCGGAAATCCCCTGGGGGACGAAGATCGAGAAACCCGGCGTGATGGATCTCGTCGAGGTGGACGAGATGGTGGATCGGTTCGAGGCCTGCGCCGAGTTCCTGCATTTACCCCTGTAGGAGCGCGCTTGCACGCGATCGCGCGCAAGCGCGCTCCTACAGGGCGCGGTAATCCTGGTAGGACTTCTCTTCGACCAGCGTCGAGCCGAGCTTGAGGTTGATCTCGCGCTTGATGGCCGCGCGCTCGTCGTTCTGGAAGTAGACCGAGCGGGCCAGTTCGACGAAGGAGGCGTCAAAGGCCTGCGCACGCTCCTTCAGGCGAATGTTGTCCTCGATATCCCAAAGGCGCTTGTTCACGGCGAGCAGGCGTGCCGTCTCGTCGGCGATGTCGATCTTCGATGCGGCATCGTTCGTCCAGGTGGCTTCGAGCAGTTCGAGCTCGTTGCGGACGTTGGCCAGCTTCGCCTCGTCGCGGATCTCCTGAAGCTTGATCTGCAGGATGGTCATCTTGTCGATCAGCTCGCCGTAGGACACCGGGGTCTGGATCAGGCTCATGGGTCGATCTCCACACGTTCGGACGCGGAGGGTAACAGCTTTCATTCCTTCGGATAGACGGCCAGCGACTCCGCCAGATGATCGAATACGGCGCGGATGCGATGGCTGGCGCGCAAGTCTTCGTGGGTCACGACCCAGGCGTCGAGCGGTATCTCGACGATACGGGGAAACAGGCGCTCCATGCCGTAACGGCGCCCCAACGGGGCCTGACAGATGCCGATGCCATAGCCGGCACGCATCGCTGCGAGCGCCGCGAGGTCGTTGTCGGTGCGCAGGCTGAAATCCTCCCGCGCATAAGGCAGGCCCGCCGGACGCATGGCCCGGATGTGGGGCCGCTCCTCGTCGTAGCCGATCAGCGTGTGCTCGCGCAGGTCTTCCAGCCGACGCGGACGACCCGCCAGGTCGAGGTAATCCGGATGGGCGAAGAATCCCAACGGTATGCGGCAGGCATGACGGGCCACCAGCGCGTCCTGCGACGGCGGCGTATTGCGCACCGCGATGTCGGCATCGCGTCGCAGCAGGTTTTCCATGCGATCGGTGGTGGACAGCTCGATGACGATGCCCGGATGCGTACGCCGGAACGCTGCGAGGATGCGCGGCAGGACCTCGGCCCCCATCACTTCGCTGGCGGTGATGCGCACTACGCCACGCAGTTCGTCCTTCGCACCCGATGCCGCCCGCAACACCGACGCCGCGGCGGCGGCCATGGATTCGGCATGTGGCAACAGTTCACGTGCGGCATCCGTGGGCGCCAGTCCTTGCGGCCCCCGAGCGAACAGCGGCACGCCCAGCGAGACCTCCAGTTCGCGCACATGGCGCCCCAGGCTGGGCTGGGTCATGCCGAGCGCCCTCGCCGCGGCGGATAGGCTGCCCTCCCGCATGACCGCGAGAAAGGAACGAAGCAAATCCCAGGAAAGGCTCTCGCTATTCATTTTTTTATGGCAACCATAAGTATTTCGCCAATTCCCGTATATCACGGAAGGATCCAGACTGGCCGCACTTTTTTCAAGGAATACCGTCCATGACCCGCAAGACCGCGCTCGTCCTTGGTGCCACCGGTGGCGTGGGTGGCGAAACCGCCCGCGCCCTGCTTGCCGCCGGCTGGGAAGTGACTGCTCTCACCCGCCGCGCGTCGCCCGTGTCGTCGGACATCCGCTGGGTGCAGGGCGATGCGATGAACGTCGAAGACGTGCGTTCCGCTGCCAAGGGCGCCTCCGTGATCGTCCATGCGGTGAACCCGCCGGGCTATCGCGACTGGGAGCGGCAGGTGCTGCCGATGATCGACAACACGCTCGTCGCGGCACGTCACCACGGCGCACGCGTGGTGCTGCCCGGCACGATCTACAACTACGGTCACGACGCGTTCCCGCTGCTGCGCGAAGACTCGCCGCAGCATCCGGTGACCCGCAAGGGCGAAATCCGCGTGGAGCTGGAAAAGCGCATGGAGAAGGCGGCGCGCGAGGGCGTGCGTTCGCTGATCCTGCGCTGCGGCGATTTCTTCGGACCGCACACCGGCAACAACTGGTTCTCCGGCGGACTGGTGAAGCCCGGCAAACCCCTTTCCGTGTTGCCGTATCCCGGCGCCCCCGACCTGCCGCATGCATGGGCCTACCTGCCCGATGTCGGCGCGACGATGGCCGCGCTGCTCGCCCAGGAGGAAACGCTCGCTCCCTTCGCACGGTTTCATTTCCACGGATACCAGATCACCGGCAACGAACTGCTTGCCGCGTTGCATCGCGTCACGGGCAATCCCTCGCTGCGCCTGGGCATGTTTCCATGGCCGCTGCTGACGCTCGCGTCGCCCTTCGTGGAAACGGTACGCGAGTTACGCAAGATGCGTTACCTGTGGAAGGCACCCGTGGAACTGGACGGCACGCGACTGACGGAGCGACTGGGCGACGTGCCGCACACACCGCTCGACACCGCGCTGGCACGCACGCTCGACGCATTGCACGTGCGCGCTGCGCGTTGACACCACGCACACGCGGGAAGATGCTCCATGGGACACCGATAGGGAGATGGAGCCATGTCGATGAGCCAACCTTCCGTGCTGATCGTCGGTGCAGGTCCTACGGGCCTCGCCGCTGCACTTTTCCTCGCTCGCCAGGGCGTGCAGCCACGCATCGTCGACATGGCCCCCGCGCCCGCACCGCATTCGCGCGCACTGGCGGTGAATCCGCGAACGCTGGAACTGCTCGAGCCCACCGGCGTCAGCGAACGCATGGTGGCCGAAGGACGCCCCACCCTCGGCGTATGCTTCCATGAAGGCGGCAAGGTACTGGCGCGCGTGGACGCCGAACGCGTCCATCCGCGCTACGGGCTCACCGTGTTGTCGCAGGCACGCAGCGAAGCCTTGCTGGCCGAAGCGCTGGAGGCTCAAGGCATTGTCGTGGAACGGGGGCGCAAGGCGAGGCTGCTATGCCAGGACGAGACGTCGGCGCGGGTCTGCCTCGACGACGATTGCGTGGGCGTCGGCAACTTCGACATGGTGTTCGCCGCGGACGGTGCGCACAGCCGCTTCCGCGAAAAGCTGGGCATCGACTTCCCCGGCGACACCTATCCCGAAGCGTGGCCGCTGTTCGACGTGCCGCTGGAGACACCACTGGATCGCCGGTACGCCCACGTGCTGTTCTTCCCGGACGGCATGATCTTCCTTCTCGCGCTCGACGATACCGTGTGGCGGGTGATCTCCAGCGTGTCCGATCCCCTGTCCCGCCTTCCCGCCGGCAGCACGGCCGGGACACCGCTATGGAGTTCCACCTTTCACATCGCCCATCGCGTCACCGCGCGTTGCGCCCTGGGCCGGGTGGCGCTGGGCGGCGATGCGGCGCACATCCATTCGCCCGTCGGCGCGCGCGGCATGAACCTCGGCATCGAAGACGCCGCCGCGCTCGCCCGTTGCGTGGCCGCGCAACCGGACAACCCCGTGGAAGCCCTGTCGCGTTATCACAGCCAACGCCACGGAGTGCACGAGGCCGTGGTGGAACGCATCCATGCCATCACCTCGATGGCACGAGGTGGCAATGCCCTGCTCCGCGGCCTGCGGCACACCGTGCTGCCCGCCGCCGCGCGCGTTCCGCTGTTCCGCCGCTTCGCGTTGCGCACCGTCATGGGACTGGACCACCCCGCTCCTGGTTAGAATTGGCCCATGGCCCTTACCCTGCTCATTGCCGACGACCACCCCATGTTCCGCGGCGCGCTGTTGCACGCCCTAGCCGACCTGCTGTGCGACGGTCGCGCCCTGGAGGCAGGCAGCCACAGCGCGATGGAAGCCGTGCTGGCCTCGGGCGAGGCCGTCGATCTCGTGCTGCTGGACCTGACGATGCCGGGGGCCATGGGCTTTTCGTCCCTGCTCTGGTTGCGCGGAGAGCATCCCGATATTCCCGTGCTGGTGGTCTCCTCGAACGATCATCCGCGCAATGTCCGTCGTGCGCAGCAGTTCGGCGCCGCCGGTTTCGTTTCCAAGTCCGCGCCTGCCGAGGTGCTGCGCGACGCCGTGGTTGCGGTGATGCGTGGCGACACGGCCTTCGTCGGGACGCGCGCGGAGCGCAGCGACGAGGACGCGCGCTTGGCCGTGCGGCTGTCCAGCCTTACGCCCCAGCAATTCCGCGTGCTTATGCTTTTGGCCGAAGGCATGCTCAACAAGCAGATCGCGGCGGAGCTGGGCTTAGCCGAAAACACGGTGAAGATCCACGTCACCGCCGTCTTGCAGAAACTCGAATGCCGTTCGAGAACGCAAGCCGCTGTGTTGGTGAAGTCGCTGGATATCGACGAAGGCGTCGAAGGGTCGCATTTGTAGGAGCGCGCTTGCGCGCGATCGCGCGCAAGCGCGCTCCTACAAATATTCCATCAGCAGGCGGCTCAGCACCGCGCGCAGGCGAGCTGGTGCCAAAGGCTTGGTGAGATAGCGCAACCCATCTTCCGCCGCATGCAGGATATCGGCCTGCGAAGGCCGCGCCGCGATCAGCACCGTGGGTGGCGTCACACCCCACCGCGCCGACAAGGCTACACGCAGGCCATCGCCGGACGCGCCCTGTAACGGATGCTCCAACAACAGCGCATCAGGCGCATCATCGATCTCGGCCTGGCGCATCGCCGCCTCCGCGCTGCCGACCGCCGCCACCTCGCAGCCCCATCCCACGAGCAGTGCCGCCGTGGCCGCACGCGTGGCATCGTCGGCATCCACCAGCAACACGCGTCGTCCCGCCAGCGGCGAATCGTCTTCGATGCGATGCGCCGAAGGGGCCGTGTCGCCGGGTGCGACGACCATCGGCACCGCGATGGAGAACACGCTGCCCCGCCCAGGCCACGAACGTACCGCCACCGGCGCACCCAGCAGGCGACCGACGCGATCGACGATGGACAGGCCCAGTCCGGCGCTGCGCCGGTCGCGATCCACGCCACTATCCAGGCGTAGGAACTCATCGAAGATGGCGCGGGTCTTTGCCTCGGGAATGCCCAGGCCGGTATCCCATACCTCGATTCGGGCGAGCCCGGCCACACGTCGAACGCCGATCAGCACACGGCCGCGTGGCGTGTAGTGGATCGCGTTGGAAAGGAAGTTCTGCAGCACGCGACGTAGCAGCAATCCATCGGTCCGCGCGTGCAGACCGGTCCGCACCGCGTGCAACGACAGGCCTCGCGCCGCGGCGAGCACACCGAACTGCCGGGCCAGGTCGGCCAGCATCGGGCCGAGGGCAACGGTGGCCAGGCGTGGTTCCACGGCCCCACCCTCCAGCCGCGACACATCGAGCAGGCTCGCCAGCAATTCGTCCTGTGTCTGCAAGGCCTGGCGCACACGCTCGATCAGCTCGCGATCCTCCGTGCTCGTCGACCGGTCAGCCAGCGCGCCCACGAACATGCGCGCCGCATTCAGCGGTTGCAGCAGGTCGTGCACGGCCGCCGCGATGAACCGTGTCTTCGACCGGCTGATCCGCTCCGCCTCGGCTTTCGCCTCGTTGAGGTCGCGCGTGCGCTCTTCCACCCGCAGTTCCAGCGAGCTGGCCAGCGTGCGCAGTTCGCGCGCCGCCGCCTTGTAGGCGGTGATGTCCGCATAACTGGTGACAAAGCCGCCATCGGGCAGTGGCGTCCCGTGAATCTCGAAGGTGGTGCCATCGGGACGCTCGCGCTCGTACATGTGCGGACTACCCTGGCGCAGGTAGGCAAGGCGACGCTCGATGGCTTCGTCCATGTCCCCTGGCCCGAGCAGGCCACGCCGGGAATTGAAGCGGAACATGTCCTCGATCGGCCGCCCCACCCGCATGTACTCGTCGGGAAAGCCGAAGATCTGCTGGTAGCGCGAATTCCAAGCGACCAGCCGCAGGTCGGCGTCGACCACGCTCACGCCCTGCGGCAAGTGTTCGAGACTGCGCTGGCCGGTCTGCGTGGCCTCGTGCGCGGCGGCCACCACGCTGTCCTGCGCCGTACGCAACGCCGACGCGTGGTGCGCCACCATCTGCTCCAGCTCTTCGCGACTGCGTTGGCGAAGCCGCGCCAGGCGCCAGCGTTGCTGGAGGAACAGGCCGAACAGGATCACCGGCAGCCACGCCAGGAACACCGCCAGCGCCGCGCCACGGCCCGCGACGATCGCAGGATGCGCGTCGGCGAGCAGATGCAAGGTCCAGGCTTGCTGCGGCATCGGCAAGGCGCGCCAGACCACCTCGTGCCGCGACGCGGGCGAGATCGCCTTCACGCGTTCGGCACCCTCGCCGACCGCACCGCGAACATCGCGCCGCACCTCGGGCAACGCGCGCCCCCCGTACTGCCGCGTGGCGTCGATGCCAGCCTTTTCGTCGACGGAGAGCGGACGCAGCGTCCGGTAGCTCCATGCGCCGTCGCGATTGTCGAGGAAGACCACTCCGTGCGCATCGGCGAGCAGCACGATGTCGTCGCCCTTGCGCCAGTCCTGCGGGAGTTCGTCGAGGGTGATCTTGAGCACCACCACGCCCAGGCGCTCGCCGTGGTCGTCGTCGATCGCCTGGGCGATGAAGTAGCCCGCCACGTTCGTGGAAACGCCCATCGCGTAGAACGTGGCATGCCCGTCGCGCATCGCGTCCTGGAAATAGGGGCGGAAGCGGTAGTCGATGCCGACGTTGCTTTCCGGGGTGTCCCAGTTGTTCGCGGCGACGGCGCGGCCGTACCTATCAAGCAAGGTCAGCGTGGAGGCGTGGGCGGCTTCGTTGGCCCGCTTCATCCAGTCGTCGAGGGCTCGCACCTGCGCGGCGGACGGCGGCTCCGCCAGCGCGGCACGCAGGTGCGGATCCAGCGCCAGCACCGTCGGCAGCACCCGGTAACGGTCGATCAGGCGCTGCACCGCCAGCGCATGCAATCCAAGCCGGTCGGCCGCCTGCGCGGCGATCGTGTCGAGGCTCCGCCGCCAGGCCAGCCAGCCGCCCAGCGACGCGCTTCCCACCATGGCGAGCAGGAGCAGGAAAAACCAGAGCCAGCGGAGACGGCGGCGGATCGACATCGGCGGCATCGTCGCACACCCGGCGGGCACCTAACCGGAATGTGTTATGGGTGAATCGGCCGGAAAGGGCTACAAAACGGCATCCCATGCCCGGCCCCCGCCATGTCTCCCTCCAGCCACGCCCTTCCCGCCACGCCCCAGCCGTTCTGGCGCCAGACCTACGTCCAGGTCCTCGTCGCCATCGCCCTCGGTGCCCTCGTCGGCCATTACTGGCCCGAGACCGGCGCCGCGCTGAAGCCGCTGGGCGACGCCTTTATCAAGCTGGTGAAGATGGTGATTGCCCCCGTGATCTTCCTCACCGTGGTCACCGGTATCGCCGGCATGCCTCATATGAAGGCGGTCGGCCGCGTGGTGCTCAAGGCCCTCGCCTATTTCCTCGTCTTCTCGACCCTGGCGCTGATCGTGGGACTGGTGGTGGCCAACGTGGTGCAGCCGGGCGCGGGCCTGAACATGCACATCCCGACGCAGACCTCCGCCGAGGTGACGGTTTATGCGGCCAAGGCACACGACATCTCGCTCGTGGGCTTCCTGCTGGACATCATCCCCGACACGATGCTCGGCGCGTTCACCTCCGGCAACATCCTGCAAGTGCTGCTGATCGCCGTGCTGTTCGGCCTTTCGCTGACGCTCGCCGGGGAGCGCGCGCGTCCGGTGGTGGATTTCCTCGACGCCCTCACGGCACCGGTGTTCCGCCTCGTGCACCTGCTGATGAAGGCGGCACCCTTCGGCGCGTTCGGCGCCATCGCCTTCACCATTGGCTGCTACGGCGTCGGCACGCTGTCGAACCTGCTCCTGCTGGTCGCCACCTTCTACGGCACGTCGTTGCTTTTCGTGGTGGTGATACTCGGCAGCGTCGCGCGTCTCACGGGCTTCTCGATCTTCCGGCTGCTGCGCTATCTCAAGTCCGAGCTGCTGCTCGTGCTGGGCACCTCGTCGTCGGAAGCCGCGCTGCCCTCGCTGATGGAAAAGATGGAACGCGCCGGCTGCGACAAGTCGGTCGTGGGCCTCGTGGTACCCACCGGCTACTCCTTCAATCTCGACGGCACCAACATCTACATGACACTCGCCGCGCTGTTCATCGCGCAGGCGACGAATACGCCGCTCACGCTCGGCGAGCAGATCGCCTTGCTGCTGGTGGCGATGGTCAGTTCCAAGGGAGCCGCCGGCGTCACCGGTGCCGGCTTCATCACCCTCGCCGCCACGCTGTCAGTGGTGCCGTCGCTACCCGTGGCGGGCATGGCGCTGATCCTCGGCGTGGATCGCTTCATGAGCGAATGTCGCTCACTCACCAACTTCATCGGCAACGCCGTCGCCACCGTCGTCGTCGCGCGCTGGGAAGGCGCGCTCGACCGCAAGGCCCTCGACGAGGCCCTCGCCAACCCGCCTGTCCCCCGGGACGGGCAACCGCTTCACGTTACCCAGGGGAAAACACCATGACCTTTTTCCGTGTCGCGATCTTCGCCGCGACCGTCGCCCTCGCCTGTGCGGGCAACGCTCTCGCCCAGGATGCGCCAGGCAAACCGTCGACAATCGACCTGTGGCCGGGCAAGGCTCCGGGCGGCAGTGGCCCCTCGGGTCCCGAGCGCATCGGCCAGAGCGGTACCGGCGTCGGCGCGGTGTCGAACGTCAGCCGGCCACGCATCGAGATCTACAAGCCCGCCAACCCGAACGGCGCCGCCGTGATCCTGCTGGGCGGCGGCGGTTACTTCCGCATCGGCATCGGCCACGAAGTGATGCCCACCGCGAAGTGGCTCGCCGCGCTCGGCGTGACGCCGGTGGTGCTCTATTACCGCCTGCCCGCCGATCACTGGCCCGCCGTCGCCCCGTTCCAGGACGCGCAGCGCGCCATCCGCATCGTCCGCGCCCGCGCGCAGGAACTCGGCATCGATCCCAAGCGCATCGGCATCCTCGGCTTCTCGGCGGGCGGTAACCTCGCCGGCATCGCGGAGACGCGTTTCGCGGATGCGTTCTACGCGCCGATCGATGCCACGGATCAGGTCTCGGCCCGTCCGGACTTCGCTGGCCTGATCTATCCGGTCGTATCGTTGCGGGCGCCGTACGACACCACCCGTTCCAGTCGCGAACTGGCGACACAGAAGGACTCGGTGCAGGCCTACTCGGCCGAGTTGCATGTCTCCCATGACACGCCGCCGACCTTCCTCGCCCAGGCCGCGGACGACCCGATCGCGAACATCGGCAACAGCCTGGTGATGTTCGACGCGCTGAAGAAGAACGACGTGGATGCCGAACTGCACGTGTTCGACAAGGGTGGCCATGGCTGGGGCCTGGGCGATCCGGGTTCCGCGGTCGCCGCGTGGCCTCGCTTGTTCGCCGCATGGGCGCGCCGTAACGGCTTTTTCTCGGCCGTGGATACCTCGCCCTTCGCGCGTGCCGCGAGCGACACGCCTGCCAGCAAGACCAACGCCGCGAACGACGACAGCGGTCCGGACGAAAACTGAGCGCCTGCCGGCGCTCCAGGGGAGACAACCCATCATGCGTAATCACACTCGCCTTTGCACGGCGATCGCCGCCGTATTGCTCGCCGGCCCAACCATGGCTGCCGACACCGTCAGCAACGCCGAACTGCTCAAGCTCATCAAGGCGCAATCCGCCGAGATCGAAGCGCTCAAGCGCCGCCTCGCCACCGTCGAGCACGAACGCCACCCCGCGACCGCCGATACCCCAACGACCGCCGTCGCCTCGACGGGCGACCCGGGTGCCCGACGCGATGCGCAAGTGCAAGCCGCCATCGCCGATACCCGCGAGAGCGAGATGGCCGTAGCCTTCGCGCGCGGTGGCGGCAACGGCGGATCCGGTGGCGGCAGCACGCGCTGGGGACGCGGCAACGAAGCCGGCCCCATGTTCCGCAGCGACGATGGCTTCTTCACTTTCAAACCCGACGGCCGCCTGCTCGTCGATTTCACCCGGACCAAGGGTTCCAGCTACGCGACGCGCAATATCAGCGGCGCGCAGATCACCAGCGCACGCCTCGGCGGCGAGGGCACGGTGGGAGCCCTCGGCTACCACGTCGAAGCCGACTTCGCCGACAACAAGGTCGCCCTGCGCCAGACCTACCTCACCTACGCCACGCGCCTGTTCGGCAACACCACCAAGTTCTACCTCGGCAACTTCCTGAAGGATCTCGGCACCGAAGGCTCGTCCGAATCCGCGCGCGTGCCGTTCATGCTGCGCAACGCGGCCACGGCCGTGGGCCAGCCGGTGGTGAGCTACTTCGGCATGGGCGCCCAGATGCGCATGTACGGCGACAACTGGCACTACAGCCTGTCGATCAACGGCAACGCGCCCAGCAGTTCCACCTCGGGCACCAGCACCGATTCCACCACCTACCTCACCCGTGCGCACTGGAACCCGCTGAAGAACGAGAACGGCTTCCTGCATGTCGGCGCCTGGTACTACTACGAGAAGATCAGCGACGGCGTCACCAGCATCAACAACACCCCGTCCATCGCGCTCGACTACAACGACAACCTCGCCGTCTCCGCCAGTTCCATCGCCAATCCGACGCAGGACCGCGGCAAGGGCTTCGAGCTGGGTGGCGTGCTCCGTAACTTCTGGATGATGAACGAATACGGCAAAAGGACGATCGATTCGCGAACCGCGGGCTCGCTCAGCCGCCATGGATCGTCGTTCGCCGCCGGCTGGATGATCACGGGCGAAGCACCGGGGTTCTCGTCGCGCTCGGGTAGCTGGAAGGGGGTGAAGGTCAACCATCCGGTCACGTCCGGCGGCTGGGGCGCGTTCGAACTGGCGGCCCGCGTCGACCACTACGACTTCGCCGACGCGCCACGCGGCGGCAAGGGCAAGAGCTATACGCTGGGCCTCAACTGGTACCTCAACGACTGGTCGCGGCTCATGCTCAACTACATCCACTGGAACACCGCCAACAAGGTCGGCAGCTTCCAGGGCCCCGATGCCGGCAACTCCATCGGCATGCGCGCCCAGGTCGTCTTCTGACCATCGAGGGCCCGGATCGGCAGGGATGCCGGCCGGGTCTTCACGCTTGCGGGCTAAAGGCCGGAGGGGACTCGCCGATTATTCAGGTGACTTCATCGATGCTGCGTCCATGCCCGTCCAGAACGCCCGCCACGTAAACCTCCGCGCTATCCTGGCCCAACTGGAGGCGGACGGCGTCGCCGGCTACGCCGAACAGGCCCAGTACCTGGGCAACATCACCGAAGGTCGCCTCTCTGCCATGGACCGTGGCGGCGCCATCGACGTGATGTTCGCCGAACATGTGGAGTGGGTACTCCATCGCCGCCGGGGTTGGATGGACGAGCTGCATTCGGACGACCCTCTCGAGGCCTGAGGCCCCCTTCCGGTGGCCTGAAAGGGACTCGAAAGTTATTGCGACTAGGCTGGCGCTCACGTCCCCACGTGAAATCCCGCCATGCCCGCCCTGAACAGGATGCTTCAGAGCTTCCGTGACCGTGACGACTGGTCCCGCCGCCGGTCCTACCAGGCTTCGGCCCTGCGCTACGCACTGCGTTGCCTCGGCGCCCCCTTGTTGCACCTGCGCTGGCTGACCCTGCTGGATAGCCACCCGGGTCTGCGCGCCGCTGTGCGCCGCGACGGTCGCCTCATCGAACGCTGGCAGCACCGGTTCCTGCGTCGCGGGCTTGGCCCGCGCCGTACGCTGCGCACCCTGCTCGATCACTTCGATTTCGTCTCCACCCGGCTGCCTGCCGGCATGCTGGAGCAACTCTACGTGGATGGCCGCGTCGAGCTGACGGAAGCGGCAATGAAGAGCGGCGAACCCCTCCGAGTGCTGCTCATGCCACCGGTCCGCAAGGGCTGCGAAGGCGAACTCAACCTCGCCCTGGCTACGGCCGACGATACCTTGTTGTTCTCGGCCACCATCACCCTCGTACCGTCCCGCCGCGAATTGCTGGTCGGTTGTCTCCAGGGTCCGTCTACCGAGGATGGCCAGGACCGCGTGCGCACCGTCACCCGACAGTGCCACGGACTGCGCCCGAAGAACCTGCTGCTGTCACTGCTCTACGCGCTCGCCGCCGAACATGGCATCCGTCGCATTCGTGGCATCGGCAACGCACGCCATGCCCTGGCTCGCTCGGGCAAGGTCAAGGCCTCGTACGATGCGTTCTGGCTGGAGTCCGGCGGCGTGCTCGCCCGCGATGGTCTTTTCGACCTGCCGCCCTCGGAGCCTGTTCGCGACGAACAGGAGGTCGCCAGCAAGCACCGGTCGGCATTCCGTCAGCGCGAGGCGCTGCGACATGAACTGGCCCGCCGGATGATCGCGGCGTTGTCGACGGATGGCGCCCGCCAGGATGCCGACGCAGGACGTGCCGCCGCCTGAGTCATCGGCCCACGCTCGATAGCGGATGCCTATCGGGATGATCGGAAGGTTCGATTTCCAGCGCCCTCGCCCCACCGACTAAGCTCACGGGCCTGTCAGGCGAGGGAACGGAATGGACGATATCGCGACCTCGCCAAAACCCAACTTCACGGGATTGTCCTTCCGCGACCTCGAATACGTAGTCGCGGTATCCGACCTGGGCAGCTTCGTGGCGGCCGCACGCCATTGCCACGTCGCCCAACCCTCGCTTTCCGTGCAGGTGCGCCGTATCGAGGAGCGCCTGCATACGCCCATTTTCGAACGCACGGCGCGTGGCGTGGTCACGACATCCGCCGGCCGGGCCATCGTTGAACAGATGCGGCGGGCGCTGGCGGAAGGACGCGCCCTGCTCGCCCTCGCCCGGCGACCGGACAGGGCGTTCAATGGCACGTTGCGTCTGTCCGCCATTCCGACGCTGGCCCCCTATTACTTTCCGCGACTGCTCGAACCCGTTCGCGACACCTTCCCCGACCTGGAGCTCCAGCTTGGAGAGGGCGGCGGCGACGATCTCTGCGCGAAACTCATGGCCGGCGACATCGATGCCGTCATCATGTCGGCCCCCGTCATCCACCGCGCGCTCGATCACTGCCCGCTGGGAGGCGAGAGCCTGCTCATGGCGTGCCCCGCGACCCATCCGGCAGCTCGCGCCAACGGGCCCGACTGGCATGAGCTGGACGACGCCTCCCGCCTGCTGCTCGCGGAACCGGACTGCCTGCGCAACCAGGCCATCCACGCAGCGGGCGCTCCCGGCTCGGCGAAAGCGTCGCCGACGCTCGACGCGCTGCTCTACCGCGTTGCATCAGGCGAAGGCTGCGCGTTGGTCCCCGCCTTCGCCGAACGCCTCGTTCCCGGCGTGGTCTATCGACGGTCTATGCGCGTGGAGCGCCAGCGCGAACTCGTCATCGCCTGGCGCACGAACACGGCGCATCGCGCCGACATGCATCGCCTCGCGGAACGGATCGCGACGATCCGACCATAGGCGATTCGCAATGCGGCGCCGTGTCACTTAGCGAAAAACTATGCGATACCACGAAACAATGCGGCGCGCGTCACACTCGCGACCATGCATTCATTGCCGCTATGGCGACCATAGCAACGAACGATTGGAAGGCCGAACGCGCCGTTCGCACCATGCCTGCCAGCACCAGAGGGGTGTATGGAAGGAATGAGACATTGAACAAGGTAACGATGGGACGGCTCGCCTTCGCGCTGGCCGCGATCCTCGGCGGCACCGCCGTCGCTCAAGACAAGCATCTGACCACCGACGGCGGTGCCCCGGTGGGAGACAACCAGAACTCGCAGACCGCCGGGCCGGCCGGTCCCGTGCTGTTGCAGGATTCGCACCTCGTCGAAAAGCTCCAGCGGTTCGACCGCGAGCGTATTCCCGAGCGCGTGGTGCACGCACGCGGCACCGGCGCCTTCGGCAGCTTCACGCCGAGCGGCGATGTCTCCGACCTCACCCGCGCCAAGGTCTTCACGCCGGGCACGAGCACCCCCGTCTTCGTGCGTTTCTCCACCGTGATGGGCTATCGCGGCTCGCCCGAGCAGGCGCGCGATCCGCGCGGCTTCGCCGTGAAGTTCTACACGCAGGACGGCAACTGGGACATGGTCGGCATCAACTGGCCGATCTTCTTCATCCGCGATGCGATCAAGTTCCCGGACTTCGTGCACGCCAACAAGCCCAGTGCCGTCACCGGCGTGCAGGACGCGGACCTGGCCTTCGACTTCTTCGCGCATACGCCCGAGGCCACCCACATGCTCACCCGCCTGTACACGGTGGAAGGCATGCCGGACTCCTACCGCCACATGGACGGTTTCGCGGTGCACGCCTTCAAGTTCGTCAACGCGAAGGGTGAAGTGCATTACGTGAAGTTCCACTGGAAGAGCCTGCAAGGCATCCACGGCCTGCGTCCGAACGAGATCGGTCCGTCGATCGGCAAGGACTGGAACCTCAGCACCAACGATCTCTACGGCGCGATCCGCAAGGGCAACGATCCGAAGTGGGATCTGTACGTGCAGGTACTCACGCCGGAGGAACTGACGAAGTTCGACTTCGATCCGCTCGACGACACCAAGGTCTGGACCGGCGTGCCCGAGCGCAAGATCGGCACCATGACGCTCAACCGCGTGCCCGACAACTACTTCGAGAGCACCGAGGAATCGGCCTTCGCCCCGTCGCGACTCGTGCCGGGCATCGAGCCGTCGGAAGACCGCATGCTCCAGGGTCGCCTATTCGCCTATGCCGACACGCAGATGTACCGCCTGGGTGCCAACTACAACAGCCTGCCGATCAACCGTCCCGCCGTCGCCGTGAGCAACGAGAACCAGGATGGCGCCATGAATTCGGACGGCCGCAAGGGCGAGACGAACTACGAGCCCTCCGGCATCAACGAGGTGTCCGAGGATCCGTCGGCAAAGAGCGTGCGCACGGCCCTCCAGGGCACGACGCAGCAGCAGGCGACGAGCAAGCCGCGCAACTTCTTCCAGGCCGGCGAGTACTACCGTTCGCTGTCCGCCCAGGACAAAAGCGACCTCGTGACCGCACTCAGTGGCGACCTCTCGCATGTGCGAACGCAGGACAACCTGTACCGCATGCTGTCGTACTTCTATCGTGCGGACCACGACTACGGCGAGCGCCTGACCAAGGCCGTGCATGCGGACCTGGCGAAGGTGAAGAGCCTGTCCGATACGTTGCAGGACTAAGGGAGACAGGGCCTCCGGGACATCCCCGGAGGCCTGACCGCATGAAGACGCCTTCCCTGCTCCGCCGCCCTTCCCTCTGGCTGCCCCTTTTGGGCGTGCTCGTTCTCGCCGGTACGTGGCTCATGTCGCCGTCGCTGCGCCTCGCCGTCCATGGCATCGATGCGGACAGCATCGGCAAGGCGCACTACGTGGACGCCCACACCTATGACGACGCATGGTTCGACGCCGCCCGCGTCGGACGTGTCGATATCCTCGGTGCCCTGCTCGACGCGGGGTATCCCATCGACGCGACGACGAAGTCCGGTTATACGGCGACCATCCTGGCGGCCTACGACGAGCAACCCGCCGCGCTCGACTACCTGCTCGGTCGAGGCGCCAATGCGTGCGCGGGCGACCGCAACGGCAATACCGCGCTCATGGGCGCGTTGTACAAGGGCGAACTCGATATAGCGCGACGGCTATTGAAGACGAGCTGCCTCATCGACCAGGCCAACAACGCGGGCGAAACCGCATTGTCGTTCGCCGCGATGTTCGGCCGCGTCGGGATCATGCGCGAACTGGTCGATCGCGGCGCCGATCCCGGCCACCGAGATGCACAGGGAAGCACGCCTTATCAGGTCGCCGAAAAACAAGGGAACCAGGAAGCCATGCGAGTGCTTCTGCGCATGGCACCCTGAGCGGGTCAAGCCGTTTCGACCGGCACCGGCTCGCTGTCCGGACCGCCCGGCGAAGGTTCCGCGTCCACGGCGGCTGTCATACGGATTCGGATTAGGATTCCCCGCTGGGCATCGACTATCACGCTGATATTCTCTTTTTTGAAGCGGCCGGGGATGAAGAGATCGATATCTCCACTAGACGAAGAGGCGACCAGGCGGCCCTCCGTATCCCGGTAGACATTAAGTCCCGGCCATGCGATCTGCGGCCCACCTGCCGCCACATCGCCGCTTGCATCGACGGTATAGATATCGCCCTGGTCTGTCATGGTGTCGCCCTCATCGGTGGAGTAACGGGACAGAAAGCTTGAAAGGGTCCCTGGACCCGCCGCAACGCCCGATTCCGGGGGGACGTCATTCGCAAATCCTCCATCAGGAGGCAGGTCGTTCTCTTCCCAGAGTCAACCTACATGCCCGTGACGGCGGACGCTCTACACTGTGAGCTCCTCTCCCGTCAGGAACGAAGGCTCCGTCATGATGCAATGGGACACGCTGCTCAACGCGAACCGGCTGGGCAACCGGCCGTCCAAGGAAGAAGAAGGCCGCTCCCCCTTCCACTCGGATCACGACAAGGTGATCTTCTCGGGCTCCTTCCGGCGCCTGGCCCGCAAGACCCAGGTCCATCCGCTGGCCACCAATGACCACGTCCACAACCGCCTGACGCATAGCCTGGAAGTCGCCTGCGTGGGTCGCTCGCTGGGCATGCGCGTGGGCCAGCGACTGCTGGACAAGCACCATATCCCCGATCACCTGACGGCGACCGACCTGGGCGATATCGTGCAGACCGCCTGCCTCGCCCACGACATCGGCAATCCACCCTTCGGCCATACGGGCGAGGAAGCCATCCGGCACTGGTTTGCCGAAGATGCGGGCAAGGAACTCATCCGTGATCTCGCGGACGAGGAGGCGTCCGACCTGCGCCTGTTCGAAGGCAACGCGCAGGGTTTCCGCGTGCTCACCACGACCGAGTACCACCCCTACGACGGTGGGCTGCGCCTCACCTACGCCTCGCTCGGCGCCTTCGTCAAATACCCTTGGCTATCGGCCGACGCGGTGGGCGGTCAACGCCCCAAGCGCAACAAGTACGGTGTCTATCGCTCGGAAACCGCCCTGTTCGAAGAGGTGGCCCGTGCCACCGGCCTCATCGCCAAGGGACCGCACTGGTATGCGCGCCATCCGCTCGTGCACCTCATGGAGATGGCGGACGACTTCTGCTACGCCATCCTCGACCTGGAGGACGGCATCGAGATGGGTATCCTGCAATGGGAGGAAGTCTTCGACCTGCTGCGCCCCATGCTGGACGAGCGTCGCATCGACGAATTACAGCGCGACCTGCGCGGCCTTCGTCCCGGACGCAAGCCGCCCCTCATACGTGGCAAGATAATTTCCGGCTTCGTCGATGCAGGCACCGAGGCCTTCATGGCCAACGAGGAGGCCATCCTCCGTGGCGAGGTCAGCGAGCTGCTGCCCTTGTGCGAAACACGCGTGCGCCAGTGCGTGCAGGCCGCGAAAGACTTGGCACGCAACCGCGTCTACCAGCACCCGCGCAAGGTGGAACTGGAGATTGGTGCCTACAACACCATCGCCACCGTGCTACGGGTCGTCTGCGGCGTGGCCGTCGAACATGCGGAAGGCCGGGGCAAGGACAATTACCGCTCCAAGCGCGTGATCGACCTGATCGGCGAGAACTCGTTCCACCCCGAGTTGCACGAGCCCGGTGAAAAGTCGCCGAAGTACCACGCACTGATGCGTGCCCTCGACTACGTCAGCGGCATGACCGACAACTACGTGACCCACCTGGCAAGACAGTTCAACGGCTCGGGGGATTACCGTTGAAGGCCAGCCTTCGCCATGACGCGAAGGCTGGCCCTCGATCACGGCATCCGTCAGCGGCTGGCCGCCTTCCTTACGGACACGCCCTTTCGCTTCAAGGCTTCCTGCAAGGTCGCCAGGGCTTGGTCGGCCTGGATGAAACCATGCCCGGACTTGTAGTCGACGCCGGGATCGTCCATGTCCAGCGCTGAGTCCTTCAGTGCGCCGTAAAGGTCGTCGGTCTTCGCCGTAGGAGCTGCCTGCCATAGCAACGCCGCTACCGCGGCTGCATGCGGCGCGGCGGCCGAGGTACCGTAGAAATTGTAGGACAGGTAACCCGGGATCTGGCTGCAATCGGCGACCGCGGCACGGGTACCGGCCCGGTTACGACTGTCGCTGCCGAAGAACGTCGTCGTTGTGCCATCGGGCGCGACGAATTCCGGCTTGGCCGGTGTGCGTGCCGCCGCGAGAGGCGTGCCATCGGAATTGAACAGGAATGGCGTACCGCCGTAGGACGAAAAATCCTCCAACAGGGCGGTGCGCAAGGTCGGTTGGCAGTATGGCGTACTGAAATAGTCCGCTGCACCGACGGCTGCCGCATGGTCGGCCAAAGGATGCCCGTAGATGGTCCCCGAATCGGTACCGAAGCGGCTAAAGGTTGCGAAGCCATTCTGGATGATCAGATGCACACGCCCTGGTGCGGTCCCTTGCACCAGCCCCAGGCGCAAGGTGATGCCCAGGTTCTGGTTGCCCGTGTAGCTCACGCCGACGCGTGCCTGGGCAGGCTGGCCCACGCCCGATGGACCGGAGCAATACGGTGCGGTCGGATTCAGGGTCTTGCCGTTCTGGTCACCAATGCACAGGTTCAGCGACGACGCCGAGCCCGGGCCTGTCGCTGGCTGATCCCAGTACGCCGACACCGTAAAGGAGTTGACGCCACCGGGATTCACCCCTTGCAAGTTCACCGGAATATTCACGGTGGTCGAGTTGCCAGATACATCGAAGTTCAGCAGTCGCTCGCCGACGTTAAGCGGCTGGGTTCCGCTGCGAACCCTTGCGACGGCCGTCGGCGAGAACGCCGGCCTGCTGTTGTCATAGGCACCCCGACCACCCTTGGCACCATTGCCGGCCGCCGAAAAATAGGCCGCGCCGTCCTGCGTGACGGTTTCATTGATGGCGTCGCCGATGATGCCTTCCTGGAACAGGGGCTCATCGAAAAAACCCAGGTCATCGACAATGATCTGCGCACCCGCGCCGTCGCGCCCGAAGCTGTCCTTCTGCCCTACCGGCAGCGCCAGCGTACGGATGCCCTGGGCGAAATCCGTCTGCGTCGACGGTGCATAGAACGCAATCTTCGCACCGGGCGCCACGTCGTGGATGATCTGCGCCATGGCCCGGCCTTCGTCGGTACCGCTATTGATGCAGTCACCTTCTTCCTTCACGATCTGCGGGGAAGCCGGAAGATCGTCGCTTTTGATGTCGTCTTCCATGCTGCGCTCGTGCGACCAGGAAACGTTGTTCTTGTTGGCCGTGTTGCGCTGACCCGAGCAGTTGAAACTGTCGGAAATGACACCTACGGTCAGGCCCTTGCCGTCCACCTTCGGCACATAGGTGTCGCGCAACAGCTTGCTGTGCTGCGACGAATCACCCTGGGATCGCACATCGCCCGCATTGGTGTGTACTTCGGGGGCACTGATGCGAAGCACGCCATCGAGCGCGGCGGCCTGGTCGATTTTCGATACGGGAAGGCGTCCCCCGATATTGTTGCGGAATACGGCCTCAGTCTTGAAACCAAGCGCTTCCAACTGTTTCCTCAGCGCACCCGGATCCCCTTTGCTCACGACGTCCACATTCACGAAGTCCTGAGTGGCGACCGGTGTACTGGCGCTGCTTCGGGATTGCGCGGTGGAAGACGGCGATGGCGCGGAAAACGACGACGCCGGCGACACCTCCTGCTTCAACCGAAGCAGCTTGCTATCCAGCTTGGCGTTTGTGCCGCTGGCGCGTTCCGACGTCGATACTGCCGGCCCCACATGCGTGGGTGAAAGATCCTGCTGCGCATTTGCCGCCGTGACCACACCCAGGGCGGACCACAAGGCAAGTACGAGACGGCTATTTACATGAGACATCAATGACATCCTCAGTCGGGCTCACCGGCACCATGCCGATGCATGCCACATTGAGAACGCATCCTTCAACGCATCACCCTACTTTCCCCCATGAATCATGGCATCAAATGAAAATAGCCATCCAAAGGTAAACGCAGTCAAAACGATTCACCCCACCTTCGATGCATGAACACCGTGATCACGCGCGGCAGGCGCACTCAAACCACCGCCATCATCACGAGCACCAGGACCAACAGAAACAGGTAGACGCGAGCGTGGACAGAATCGGGGATACGACCGATGAAAGGCGACGTGGCACGGATGCCGATCCACGACCCTGCGGCGAGCACGAGGAAGGCGCGCAGGTCCACGTAACCCGCATAGCCTGCGCCCAGCATGGCACCCTGCCGCCAGGCGAACGCCACGTAGGCCAGCGATCCCGCCACCGCCATCGGCAGCGACAGCGGATTGGCCATGGCCGTGGCCTGGGTCATGCTCGCTCCCTGGCGACGCATGAGCGGCACGGTCATCACACTGCCCCCCACGCCGAGGAATGCGGCGATCGCGCCGATGACCAGCCCCGCGAGCGCGGTGGCCCTACGCGACATCGTGCGCATCGATGTCGCGGCAGGCGCCATGAAGCCGGGGCGCACCAGGCAATCCAGGATGGTGACGCCCAGGTACGCGACAAACGCCCAGCGCACCCAGTCGCCCCGCAAGGCCGTCGCCATCCAGGCGCCGCCGATGGCCCCCAGGGCGATGTAGCCGGCGAACGCACGGACACGCCCCCAATCCACCGTGCCGGCGCGATGGTGGCGCCAGGAGGCCATCCCTGCACCGAACACCATCACCGCCGTGGACGTCGCCACGGCCACCTGCATCGCCACGGCACCGATCGCGCTATCTGCCCCGTGGGAAAGGGTCAGCACCGCGTACAACAAAGGCACCACGACAAAGCCACCGCCAAAGCCGAACAACACGGTGGTGACGCCGGCCAGGGCACCGCAGAACAGGAGGAGGAGATACACGACTCGTACCGGAGGAAGGAAATCCAGCCTGCACCATAGCCCCCGTACGATTGGCCTACCTTCGAGGATCGGACGATAATCCTCGCAAATCGGCCAATCGGGACGCCCATGCGCAATACGCCCCTCACCACCGTCGACCACACGCCCCGCGCCGTGATCGCGATCGGTACCGATTACCCACCCGGCACCCTGCTGGATACGCACAGCCATCGACGCGCGCAGTTCCTTTACGGGATGACCGGGTTGATGGAAGTCCGTACCGACGACGGTGCCTGGGTGGTCCCTCCCTACAGCGGTGTGTGGATTCCGGCCGGCAAGCCGCATGCCGTACGGATGCAGGGCGTGACCACCCGCAGCCTCTATATCGGTCCCGACGCCGATCCACGCGAACAATCGCATTGTGACGTGCTCGCCGTGTCGCCGCTGCTGCACGAACTACTGCTGGCCTCGGCCGACCTGGATGCGCTCTACGATGTGTCCGGCCGCGACGGTGCGCTCGTCACCCTGATCCTGCACGAACTGCGCGTCGCCCCGCCCCTTCCCTTTTTTGCGCCCATCCCTGGCGATCCCGCGCTGGCCGCCCTGTGCATCGCGTTCCTGCGGCATCCGGACGCGCGCCAGACCGTCGACACCTGGGCCGCGCGGCTCAACACAAGCGTACGGACTTTCCACCGCCATTTCGGCCAACAGACCGGCATGCCTTTCAGCACGTGGCGCCAACGCGCCTGCTTGCTCGCGGCGCTGCCACGCCTGATCGCGGGGGGCACGGTGACCGCCATTGCCCTCGACCTCGGCTACGACAGCCCCAGCGCTTTCTCCACCATGTTCCGCAAGGTGCTGGGCCGTACGCCCTCGCAGTTCGCCGAGACTTCGCGAAAGGGCACCCCTTCATGAGGCCCATGGACCGGCGGTGACTTCCGGCACCTTGCGCCCCTTCCTTCCACCTCGCACCCTGATCCGTACAACATAACAATCGGAGGGGTATCCATGCGTCACGTACTGCTGACCGCCGCCCTGGCGGCCACCTGGTTCTCCGCGCCGGCGCTCGCCGTCGAGGCCGGGAAGGCCACGCCACTCATCGAACGTACCGCCCTTTTCGGCAATCCGAGCCGGGTCGCCGCCAAGCTGAGCCCCGACGGCAAATGGCTGGCCTGGATCGCGCCGAACAAGGGCGTGCTCAACCTGTGGGTCGCGCCGATCGACCATCCCACCCAGGGGCAGCCCCTCACCGAGGAGACGAAGCGACCCATCCGCCAGTACCTCTGGTCGCCGGATTCCTCCGCGTTGCTGTTCATCAACGACAAGGGTGGCGACGAAAATTTCCTGCTCTACAAGGTGGGCATAAAGGATCACAAGCAGCAGTCACTCACCCCGTTCGAGAAGACCCGCGTGGAGATCGTGGGGACGAGCGAACACATCAAGGACCGCATCCTCGTCGGCCTCAACAACCGCGACGCTCGCTGGCACGACGTGTATAGCCTCGACCTGGCCAGCGGTAAGCTGACCAAGGTGCTGGAGAACCACGGTGACTACGCGGGCTTCCTCGCCGACGACAACCTCGCGCTGCGCATCGCCATTCGTTCGCGCCCCGATGGCGGCAACGACTTCTTCCATGTGCAGGGCGACAAGGTCGACGACAAGCCGTTCAGCAGCGTCGGCCTGGACGACTCGCAGACCACCCAGCCCAGTGGCTTCACCTATGACGGCAAGACGCTCTACTGGCTCGATTCGCGCGACCGCGATACCGCTGCACTGACAAAACAGGACGTCGGCAGCGGCAAGACGACCATAGTCGCGCAAAACCCCAAGGCCGACATCGGTGGCGTGATGGCCAACCCGAAAACCGGCGAAGTGCAGGCCTACGCGGTCGACTACCTCAAGAACGAATGGACCGCGCTGGACCCCTCCATCGCGGGAGACCTCGACTTCCTCAAGACCCAGCTGAAGGGCCAGTACGACGTCACCTCGCGCACCGACGCCGACGACCTGTGGACGGTGGACGTCGACCCGGTGAACGCGCCCGGTACGACGTACCTCTACCAGCGCGCGAACAAGAAGCTGACGAAGCTCTTCGTCAGCCGGCCCGAACTGGAAAAGGCCACCCTCGCACCGATGTATCCGCGCGAGATCGCGTCACGTGATGGTTTGACCCTGGTCTCCTACCTCACCCTGCTCGCCGGCAGCGACAGCAAGCATCCGGGCGTGCCGGACCATCCACTGCCGATGGTGCTGTTCGTGCACGGTGGCCCGTGGGCTCGCGACAACTACGGCTATAACCGCTATCACCAGTGGCTCGCCAATCGCGGTTACGCCGTGCTGTCCGTGAACTATCGCGGCTCCACCGGTTTCGGCAAGCGCTTCATCTCCGCCGGCGACCTGCAGTGGGGCAAGAAGATGCACGACGACCTGCTCGACGCCGTGAAGTGGGCCGTCGACCAGAAGGTGACCTCACCCGAGCAGGTCGCCATCATGGGTGGCTCCTACGGCGGCTACGCCACGCTCGCGGGCCTTACCTTCACGCCGGATACCTTCGCCTGCGGCGTGGATATCGTGGGACCGTCGAACCTGCAAACCCTGCTGAAGACGATTCCGGCGTACTGGGAAGCCGGCAAGGTGCAGTTCTACAAGCGTATGGGCGATCCGACCACGGAAGCCGGCCGCCAGTTGCTCCAGGAGCGCTCGCCGCTGACCAAGGCCGATGCGATCAAGAAGCCCTTGCTCATCGGCCAGGGCGCCAACGATCCGCGCGTCAACCAGGCGGAGTCGGACCAGATCGTGAAGGCCATGGACGCGAAGCACATCCCGGTGACCTATGTGCTGTTCCCCAACGAAGGCCATGGCTTCGCACGCCCGGAAAACAACATCGCGTTCAATGCCGTGGCCGAGCAGTTCCTGGGCAAATGCCTTGGCGGTCGCAGCGAGCCGATCGGCAACGCGTTGAAGGCATCCACCGCGAAGGTGCCGCATGGCGCGGCCTTCGTGCCGGGCCTGGAGCAGGCGTTAGGTAGCGGCAAGTAATCAGCAAAGGTCCCCGGCGCCTGCCGGGGACCTTTGCTCAGAGCGCGGCGTCCAGTGCCGCCTCGCAATGGATCAAGGTGGTATCGAACACCGGCACGGCGACATTGCCCTGGTTCAACAGCATGCCTACCTCCGTGCAACCGAGGATCAGGCAGTCCGCACCGCGTTCGCGCAAGCGCTCCGCGATGGCGACGTAGCGGTTGCGACTGTCCTTATCCACGATGTTCCTGCATAGCTGCTCGTAGATGATCCGGTGAGTTTGTGCCCGGTCGTTGGCCTCGGGCACGATCGGCGCCAGGCCGGCGGCGGCCAGTCGATCCAGATAGAACGACTGTTCCATGGTGAAGGCCGTGGCCATCAGCCCCGGTCGACGAAGACCGGCACGAACGATGCGCGACGCCGTGGCGTCTGCGATATGCAGCAACGGGATACTCACCTGGCGCATCATCGGCTCGGCCAGCTTGTGCATCGTGTTTGTCGCCAGCACCAGCACCTCCGCGCCGCCACGCTCCAACGCCAGGGCCTCCCGATTCAGCACCTCACCCGCTTCGTCCCACCGACCCGCGACCTGCAAGGCTTCGATATCGGCGAAATCCAGCGAGCGGATCAGCAGCTGCGGGGAATGCAGCCCACCTAGGCGTTCGCCCGTGATCCGGCATAGCTCACGGTAATACGTCTGCGTGGAGGCGGCGGACATGCCGCCGAGGATGCCGATGGTCTTCAAGCGTGTCGCTCCGCCCAGGGGTACCCGAGCCTATCAGGTCGGCTGCCGGTTCAGCGCCATGTGCTGCAAAAGCATGATCGTCTTCGCGTCCACGATCGTGCTGCCGATCGCGGCTAGCGCCGCCGACAACGGCATCTCCAGTACCTCGACGTCCTCGCCTTCGCTCGCCAACCCACCGCCATCGCCGACGCGCATGTCCGCATCGTACTCGCCGACGAAAAAATACAGTTTCTCCGTGACCGAACCGGGGCTCATGAAGGCCTCGAACACCTTGCGTACGTCGCGCACGCGATAGCCGGTCTCCTCCTCCGCCTCCAGGCGGATGCGATCCTCCGGCGTAGCGTCGTCGAGCAAGCCGGCCGCCACCTCGACCAGCATGCCGTCATGACCGTTGACGAAGGCCGGCATGCGGAACTGGCGCGTGAGCAGCACGGTATCCGTGGCCGGGTTGTGCAGGAGGATGGCGGCGCCGTTGCCCCTGTCATAGGCCTCGCGACTCTGTCGCTGCCAGGTGCCGTCACGGCGAAGGAAATCGAAGGTGATCTTCCTCAGTACGTACCAGTTGTCCGAGAGCACGGTGGTGTCGACGTGCCTGACGCGGTCTTTCGTGGTGTCCATGTCCTCTCCGATGTAAATCCGCCAGTGAGTGCAGGCCGGCGCGCCATCCTATCGCAAGCGTGAAATCCTACGAACATGAACGAATCGGACGGAATGCTTTGACGTCGAAATAAAACCCATCGTCGCATCGGGGATGAAGATCGAACCTGGAAAATCCATCACACTTTGATCGAACACCCGGATGCGCCGACGTGACTACCATGGACACGGGATTGTCATATCGACGATCTCGCATACGTTCAAGGCAACACCTGTTCCCAATCACACGAGAGGAAGATGCTACTCATGAAGATGCTTTTTTCCCTGAAGAACAAGCTCACCCCGAAGAAGAGCCTGAAGGCCTACGCCTGGTACCTCTGGTACTGAACCATCGCGACGGCACGCCCTTGAACTGAAGGGACACAACCGTCGATCCACGCCGCGCCAGGCGAGGCGATCCATCGGCTTGCAGGGCGCGGCTTCACCGCACGGGGACACGGACATCATGCATCCAGCCGCACAGGCCAGGACTACCGTATTCGCACCGAGACTCCAGGACCTGCTACGCGAACACCGCGGCAAGGACATGTTCCGCATCGACGACGACACCATCGGTGTCGCCGGCCCCGAGCTCACCCACTGCATCCTCGCCACCCGCTACGCCACGGAATTTGAACGCCCTACGTTCAAGCCACTCCACGGCCGATCCATCCAGCGCGCCGACGCGACGAAATGGATGCAATCCATCGGCCGGGACGTCCGCGCGGCACTGAAGAAACCGCTTCCCGCATCCACCGATCTGTCGGGCGAATGGCCCGGCGTCGGACATAACTACCTGCGCGACCTGCTGCTGCCCAACGATCCGCATCGCCTGCGCGTGCTGATGAGCCGCGTGCTGGAACTGACGCCCAAGCTCACCTGGGCCGTGATCGCCGTCGGCGCCTTGCGCGGTTTCGACCTGCGCGACGACGCGTCGGTGGTGGCGGGGCTTCCCGCTGGCGCAACGAGCTACCACGACCGGCGCTACGCGATGGGGCTGTACCGTCGCACGGTCGCCCCTGTCTGCTTCACCATCTCCACCCTTGTCGCCAATGCGCTGTGGCTCGGCTCGCCCTTTGACGACAACACCCCGAACGACCACATCCTCTACGAAGCCATGCGCTTGCTCCCGCCCTCGTGGAACATGCTGCGCAACGCGTCGCCCGAGTATGCCGAGATCGATCCGCGTATCGGCCCCAAGGACGACATCCTGATCCTGCCATTGCTCAGCCAGCGCGACCCCGCCCTATGGGAAGCGCCCGACGAGTTTCGTCCGGAACGCTGGGCCGGCATCGACCCCGACGACCATCCAGGCTACCTGCCCTTCGGTCATCGCTCGGAACGTTGCTGGGGACGGCACATGGTCATGCCGCTGGCGGGCATGCTGCTCGATATCCTGCGCAACGAGGGCATGGCCGTCAGTCCGGCGCAAACGACCGTGGACGTGCCCCTCGCCGGATTGCTGAGCGTGTCGGAAGTGAAAGTGACCCGCCAGTAGCGACCACTCATGGTGCGGGAAGGCACGCCTGATTAAGATCGCGGCATGTCCCGCTCCGAACGACTTCTCGACCTGCTGCAACGCCTGCGTCGCCGCAGGCGCCCCGTGAGTGCCCAGGTCCTGGCCGACGAGCTGGGCATCAGCCTGCGGACGCTCTATCGGGATATCGCCAGCCTCCAGGCCCAGGGGGCGCCCATCGAAGGCGAGGCCGGCATCGGCTACGTCCTCCGTCCCGGCTTCATGCTGCCCCCGCTGATGTTCGGCTCCGCCGAGCTCGATGCGCTGGTGCTGGGTATGCGCCTTGTCCTGGAACGGGGCGATCGCGACCTGGCACAGGGCGCGGCGAACACGCTGGCGAAGATCGCAGCGGTGCTGCCACCGGATTTGCGGCGGGAACTGGAAGACTCGGCCTTGCTGATCGGCAGCGGGCCCCGACCACCCGGCAACACGATCGACGCTCGTCTCCTCCGCGACGCGCTACGCCTCGAACAGAAGCTCGACATCGTCTACCTGGATCCGCACGGCAGGCGTACGAGGCGCACGGTCTGGCCCTTCGCCATCGCCCACTTCGAGCAATCGCACATCCTGATGTGCTGGTGCGAATGGCGGGGGGATTTCCGGAACTTCCGCACCGATCGCATCCAATCGGTGACGCTGCTGCCGAACCGCTATCCGACACGCAAACGAGCCTTGCTCAAGCAGTGGCGGCAGACGGAGGACGTGATCGGCAAAACGATCCTGTCAGAAACTGACATCGACTGGACCTAGGGTAAGGGCTCCCTCCCCTCCGGGTTGTCCCCATGAAGTTCGCCTCCATCCGTCTCGCCACCCGCCAATTCGAAGACCTCGTCCGGTTCTACCAGGCCCTGTCGACCATCGAACCCACCCGCCTCGCCGAAGGTTTCGCCGAAATCCGATTCGACGGCGCGACGCTGGCGATCAGCGACGAGTACCTGATCCGACTTCACAACAACGGACTGGCCGTCGCGGCCAGCAATCGCTCGGCCATCCTGGAATTCGAGGTGGACGACGTCGCGGCGGTGCTGTCCCGTATCGATGGTTCGGCCGTCGCGATGCCTGTCACGGTCATGCCCTGGGGGAACACATCGCTGATCTTGCGTGATCCCGACGGGAATCTGGTCAACGTCTTTTCAAAACCGTCGCGATGACACCTGTAGGAGCGCGCTTGCGCGCGATCGCGCGCAAGCGCGCTCCTACAACATCAACGATGCAGGGGACGGGCCACCGATGACGGCATGCTGCGCACGGTCTCGCCACCCGGAAGCTTCACGATGTCCACGTGATCACCCTTGTTCATCAAGGCAAATCCGCCGGTATCCGACAAGAGCGGATCGCCCGAACCATCACGCACCTTACTCACCTTGCCACTGACGGTATCGACACGCAGCCACGCCAGGTGATCGGAATCGATCACCGCGGCGATGAAGATCGTCTTGCCGTCCTCGCTCAATGCGAATGCGTTGTCGACGGAGCTGGGCAGGTCGTAATGCGTGCCCTGCTCGTCGATGTGCGACAGGTAAATCTTGCGCAGGTTTCCGCTGGGCACGTCCACGGCCGCCAGGGACGTGGTGCCGGTGAGGAAATCGTCCACCACGTCCATCACCGTGTAGAGCGTCTTCCCGTCCGGTGACAGTTGCGCGCAGCACTGCCAATCCGACGCCTTGAGGTTACCGATCTGCCCGGTCGGCGTCATGGCGACGACCTCGGGCTTCTGTTCCCCAAGATGGATCACGTAGATGCGCTCGTCGGTCCGGGCGATGAAACGATCCGCCTGCGCGGCGTAATTCACGTAGGGCAGCTTGTCGCCCGCATCGGGCAAGGCGATCTCCGTCACCGCCGCCCCATCACCGAGCACGCCAAGGTGCCCCGGACCGAGCACGACCAGGCAACGCCCGTGACTGTCGATCGCCGGCTGCGGCACGCCCGAGGGCTGCTTCGCCTTGGCCGTGATACTGCCCGACCGCAGGTCGTAGAGCAGGTAGTTTTCGTCGTAATCCGCCCCACACAACCGCGCGCTTTCCCGGCTAACGTCAAAGCGACCGAGATTCGGCAGCCCCGGAAGATCGCGCCCTGCGCTGCCATCGAATGTCTCCAGGCGCGCCGGCTTGTCGAATTCCAGGCGGACGTACTGGTCGGTGGCGAGGGGTTGGGTGTCGTTACAGGCGGCGATCCCAGCGATCAGCACGGATACGCCGAGCAGGTAGCCCAGGCGGCGAAGAGGGGTATGACGCAGACTGATCATGATTCCTTCCATCGAAGAGAGGCCGCACGACGCGTCGGATACGAACGTCATCATCCCTGGGGTTGAATAACCACCACCAGCACGTTCGATCGACGTTGGGCGTGTGGCTGAATAACAGGAAAGGCGAAAAAAACGAAGCCCCGCACATGGCGGGGCTTCGCGAACATCTGAATAATGGCGGAGAGGGTGGGATTCGAACCCACGGTACGCTTACACGTACGCCTGATTTCGAGTCAGGTACATTCGACCACTCTGCCACCTCTCCGCAGGGTCGACGGCGGGCTGTGGGGCCTGCCGAGTTGGCAATCATAGTGGGTCTTTCGCGCCGTGACAACAGGCTTTTGTTGCGGCATCCTGCCCAGGCATTCCCGGGTGTTTTCCGCCCGACTACCCGCATCGCAAGGCCCACATGATCGAGTTCGGACACGGCACGCACACGGGGCTTCGTCGCCTGCGCAACGAGGACACCTACTACGCGGACGCCTCCCTGGGGCTGTTCCTGGTGGTGGATGGCATGGGCGGACACCGGCATGGCGAGGTGGCCTCGGCCACGGCGCGCGATGGCGTGGTGGCCCAGGTCAGCGCAGGACAGTCGCTGGTGGATGCGATCCAGCGGGTCAACGAGGCCCTGATCGCCCGCTCCAGCGGGCTGGCCGAGTCGCGCCCCATGGGCACGACCATCGCGGCCGTCCGCGTCGTCGGCCGAAGCTACGAGGCGGCCTGGGTGGGCGACAGCCGGATCTATCGGTGGGACGCCGGACTCGAACGCCTGTCGCACGACCACTCCATCGTCGAGGCGCTGGTCGAGGCCGGCGAGCTGACCGAGGCGCAGGCGCGGGTTCATCCGCAGCGCAGCGTGCTCACCCAGGCACTGGGTATCACCCTGCCCGACCAGCTGCATATCGGGCTGGCCCGTGGCGAGCTGCAACCGGGTACGCGACTGCTGCTGTGCACCGACGGCCTGACCGACGAGGTCACCGATGAACGGCTCGGAGAGATCGTGTCGCGTGGTGACATCGCCGCGCAGGAGTGCGTGGATCAGTTGCTGTTGCAGGCGCTGTCGGGAAGTGCGCGGGATAACGTCACAGCGATTTTGTTGCGCGCGGCTGTCTGATGACATCGCTGGTCATGTGTTGACCAGCGCAAGGCAACACGTTGACGCATAAGTGTGGATTGGGGTTATCCACATGGTTATGCAGGGGGTTTCCACATTCTGTGTGGATAACGCGCTTCGATGTTGCGGGGATCGCGAGCTCGCTCCTACAGAGGCGGTGACGACCTGGTCAGGGAGTGAGCAGCGCAATGCAACGTGTTGATGGGGAAGCGTGCTTTCAGGTTATCCACATGCTTATGCAGGGGGTATCCACATTTCGTGTGGATAACGCTTCGGTGTGGCGGGGGTCGCGAGCAAGCTCGCTCCTACAGCGGTAGCGGCATGTGGTCAGGGATTGAGCAGCGCAACGCAAGGTGTTGATGGGGAAGCGCGCTTTGCGGTTATCCACATGCTTATGCAGTGCGTATCCACATTCCGTGTGGATAAACGCGTGCTCAGTGGACGGTGTCGGATTCGAGCTTGCGCCAGATGCTCTGGCCGCCGGCGGCCTTGTCGAGCGCGTCGAGGCGTCGCGTGTGCAGCGATTCTTCTTCGTCGGTCGCACGCAGCACGATGGGGCGTCGCGTAATCACGATGTCGTCGAACGCGGCTTTCGATCCATTCTCCGCATTGGCGTCGAAGACGAAATCGAGACCGACCTGGCCCGAGGTCATCGCGACGTAGACGTCGGCCAGCAACTGGGCGTCGAGCAGACCGCCGTGGAGGTCGCGGTGCGTGTTGTCGACGCCGAGGCGCTTGCAGAGCGCGTCGAGGCTGTTGCGCTGGCCGGGGTACATCGTGCGCGCCATCGCCAGGGTGTCGAGCACCGTGGCGTGGTCGGCGATCTGTCCGTATTGCGAGCCCGCGCGACGCAGTTCGGCGTTGAGGAAGCCCACGTCGAACGCCGCGTTGTGGATGATCAGCTCCGCGCCGCGAATGAAGTTGAGGAATTCTTCGACCTTCTCTCGAAACAGCGGCTTGTCGACGAGGTCTTCGTCCTTGATGCCGGTAACCTTGCTGGCCTCTTCGTCGATCGCGCGCTCGGGGTTGAGGTAGGTATGGAAGTTGTTGCCCGTCGGACGACGGCCGACCATCTCCACCGCGCCGATTTCGACGAGGCGATGACCTAGCTGCACTTCCAGGCCCGTGGTTTCGGTATCGAGTACGACCTGCCTCATGCCACCTTGCCCTTCGTCTTGTAGATGATCGCCTGGTCGCGTGCCGCGACGTCCACGCGCTCGTTCTCCACGTGGCCGTTGTGGCCCTTCACCCATTCCCAGGTCACCGAATGGACGTTGGCCGCCGTGTCGAGGCGGATCCAGAGGTCCTGGTTCTTCACCGGCTTCTTGTCGGCGGTCTTCCAGCCGTTGCGGCGCCACTTGGGCACCCATTCCTGCACGCCCTGCATGACGTACTTGGAGTCGGTCATGAGGTGGACCTTGCATGGGCGGGTCAGGGCCTCGAGGGCCGAGATCGCGCCCATCATCTCCATGCGGTTGTTCGTGGTGTCGGCTTCGCCGCCGGAAAGCATCTTTTCGATGCCCTTGGCCCGCAGCAGGGCGGCCCAGCCACCCGGGCCGGGATTGCCGAGGCAGGCGCCGTCGGTGAAGACTTCAACGGTATCGGTCATGTGGTCAACTGAGGTTCTGTCGGGCATTGCGGCGGGCGCCGGAGGCGAAGGTACCGGACATCGGTGCCGGCACCGCCACCGGACGGGGGCGCAAGGGTAACGCCGTCGGCCTTTTTTTGCGCGCCAGCAGTAGATAGCCGCCGCCCAGCACCGTCTCGGCGAACGGCGAGCCGCTCGCGCGGGGCCAGGGACTGCCCAGGCGCCGAGGCATGCTCAGCTCGAAATCGTCGCGGACCAGGCGCTGACTCCACCACCACGGCCAGGTCAGGCGCGGCCGGGGGCCGCGGCTGCTGTGCCGGGCGACCCAGGGCGACCACAGGCCGACGGGGTGAATGCCGGTGATGGCCAGCATGCCGCCGGGGGCCAGGATCCGGATGGCCTCGTCCAGGAGGTTGTCCTGGCGGGAGGTGGTTTCCAGGGCATGGCGCAGCAGCACTACCCCGAAGGCGTCGTCCACGAACGGCAGGCGCTCCAGGCCGCTGGCCTTCACGTCCCCACCCAGGGCCGCACCGGCCACCCGGACCGTGGCCCAGTGGCCCAGCAGGGGGATGGCCGGCGCCGGGGCCTGGAGGGCCGCCGTGAGGTGCAGGCCATGCTCGCCGGTGCAGCGGGTCAGCAGGGGGCCGAGCACGCGAGCCTCATCGGCCAGCAGCTTGCCGATCTGGGGCGAATCGTAGATGTCGGAGGCTGGATGCGGCATGAGACCTGAGTGTAGTGAGGTTGAACGGCTCCCGCACCGTTAACGCACAACTAACGAGTACGGTATACCGCGCTGATATAGTCCGGCTCCCCCGCCCCTCCAGGCGGCCATTTCTTGGGTGTTCGCGCCCTATCGACGTAACGGAGCCGGCCCGATGCATTGGGTACCCGTCGCGGCCTTGAGCGACAACTACATCTGGCTGGTCGCCGACGACGCAGGCAATGCCTTCGTCGTGGATCCCGGTGAAGCCGCCCCCGTGGAAGCCGCGCTCGCCGAGCGTGGCTGGGAGCTGCGTGCGATCCTGCTCACGCACCACCACAACGACCATGTCGGTGGCGTCTCCGATCTCGTGGCTCGCCACGACGTCGAGGTCTACGCCACCGCCGATCCGCGCATCCAGCCGAAGAACCACTTCGTCGAAGACGGTGACACCATCACCCTCGCGTCGCCGAAGGCCACTTTCAAGGTCATCGCCGTCCCCGGGCACACAAGTTCGCATGTGGCCTACTTCGGCGAGGGCTTCCTGTTCTGCGGCGACACCTTGTTCAGCGTCGGCTGCGGCCGCCTCTTCGAGGGCACGCCGGAGCAGATGCTCGCCTCCCTTGATCGCTTCGCCGACCTGCCTCCCGAGACGCTGGTCTGCTGCGCCCACGAGTACACCGCGGCCAACATCCGATTCGCGCTCAGCGTGGACCCGGACAACGGCCCCTTGCGCCTCCGTCGTGACGAGGTGGCGCGCTTGCGCGAGGAGGGCCGCCCCAGCGTGCCCAGCCAACTCGCCAACGAGTACGCCACCAACCCCTTCCTCCGTGTCGACAGCGAGGCCATCGCCCGCTGGGTCGAAACGCAAGGCAAGGAAAACGCCACGCGGGTGGAGCGCTTCGCCGCGCTCCGCCAGGCCAAGGACACCTTCAAAGCATGATCGCTCTCACCCGGCGGCTGTTACCCACCCTCATTCCGCTCGTGCTGACCGCCTGCGCGGCCACGCCGTCGCGCCCGGTCGCCCCGCCGCCCGCCCCTGCCCCCGTGCAGCCGGTGCAGGACGTGACCATCGTGCCGAAGATGATCCGCCCGCCCGCACCGGCTGATTTTTGGTCGAACATGCGCGACAGCTTTGGCATGCAGGGCTGCTCGGCCGATCCGCAGGTGACGGCCTGGGCGCGCACCTATACGCAGCGCCCCAATCGCTTCGAACAGCAGATCAACGAAGTGCTGCCGCTGATCATCTACGCACACAAGTCGGCGATGCAGCATGGCGTGGCGGGTGAGTTCGCGCTACTGCCATGGGTGGAAAGCCAGTACCGCCATGTGCCCGGCAAGAAGAATCGCCCCGCCGGCATGTGGCAGATCATGCCCGAGACCGCGCGCACGCTCGGACTGCGCGTGGACAAGAATTACGACGAGCGCCTCGACATCACCAAGTCCACGGAGTCGGTGATGTCCATGATGCGTCGTTACTACGACGACCTCGGCGATTGGCGCCTGGTCGACGTGGCTTATAACGCGGGTGAGTTCGGCCTCAAGAAGACCATCGACAAGCACGGCGGCCCGTCGGACGACGACGGCTTGCCCGATGTGCCGATGAAGGCGAATACCAAGGAACACCTGGTCAAGCTGATGGCCATCGCGTGCATCGTGCGCAATCCGGAACGCTTCAATGTCCGCTTGCCTCGCCAGGACGGCGACGAGGCGCTCCAGGTGGTGCAGGTGTCGAATCCGCAGTCGCTGGCCCAGGCGGCGAAGCAGTCCGGCCTGTCGATGGACGACTTCCGTGGTTTCAATCCGGCCTATCGCACGAACAAGGGCACGGTGTACTCCACCCTTCTGCTGCCGAAGACAGCCGCCGACCAGTACAAGCTCGGCCCGGTCGATCCGGTGGCCGATGTGGCGGATACCGCATCCCCCGCCGACGATGTGGAAGACGCACCGGCGAAGTCCACCAAGCATGGTAAGGCTGCGCGCTCGTCAAAGAACGCGAAAGCCGTGGCGAAGGTGACGAAGAAGCCCGCCGGCAAGGCAAGCAAGGCGGAAGCCCCGCAGCTGGCGATCCACAAGGTCAACAACGGCGAATCGCTGTGGTCGATCGCGCGCCAGCACCAGGTAAGCGTCGATGAGCTGGTGAAGTGGAACGACCTGCCGTCGAAGGCTGTGAAGCCGGGCCAGGTGTTGAAGCTCACCGCTTCACGGTAATGTCGTAGCCGACGTGTCGCGCTGTCGGTGAACCGAACCCCGCCTACCGTCGTTCCAGCGAACGCTGGAACCCAGCGCGAGGCAATCGGTTGTCGCCTCGCAGCCTCCTACGTAAAGGCCGATGCAGCGCTCTCGCGGTACTGGCGAACTGGGGCGCTGGGTTCCTGTTTTCACAGGAACGACGTGAGGTGATGTGTCGTTCTAGCGAACGCTGGAACCCAGCGCGAGGCGAGCGGTTGTCGCATCGAGGTCTCCTACGTAAAGCCGATGCAGCGCCCTCGCCGTGCTGGTGAACCGGGGCGCTAGGTTCCTGTTTTCACAGGAACGACGTGAGGTAATGCGTCGTTCCAGCGAACGCTGGAACCCAGCGCGGGGCGATCGGTTATCGCTACGCAGCTTCCTACGTAAAGCCGATGCAGCGCCCTCGCCGTGCTGGTGAACCGGGGCGCTAGGTTCCTGTTTTCACAGGAACGACGTGAGGTAATGCGTCGTTCCAGCGAACGCTGGAACCCAGCGCGAGGCGATCGGTTGTCGCGTCGCGGCTTCCTACGTAAAGCCGATGCAGCGCCCTCACCGTGCTGGCGAACCGGGGCGCTGGGTTCCTGTTTTCACAGGAACGACGTGAGGTGATGTGTCGTTCCAGCGAACGCTGGAACCCAGCGCGAGGCGATCGGTTATCGCGTCGCGGCCTCCTACGTAAAGGCCGATGCAGCACCCTCGCCGAGCTGGCGAACCGAGGCGCTGGGTTCCTGTTTTCACAGGAACGACGAGCTGGGGGGCCAGCTCGTCGCGCTACTCCTTCAGAGCTGCACCACGTCCCACTGCACGTCGGCGCTCACGTCAGCGTTGTAATCCACGCCTTCCGCTTCGAAACCGAACAGCTTGATGAAGTCGTGCTTGTAGCCGGCGTAGTCGGTGTCGTCCCACAGGTTCGCCGTGGTGACGGTGGGCCACAGTGCCTTGCACTCGCCCTGCACGTCGTCGCGAAGCTCCCAGTCGTCCAGGCGCACGCGACCTTCGGCGTCCGTCTCTGCCGGCGCGCCGTCGATGCGATACAGGCGATCGTGGAACAGACGGTTGATCTGTTCGATCGTGCCTTCGTGGATGCCCTTGGCCTTCATGATCTTGAAGACCATCGACACGTAGAGCGGAATCACGGGGATGGCCGAGCTGGCTTGGGTCACGACCGACTTCATCACGCCCACATAGGAACGCAGGCCACGCGCGGCATGGCGCTCACGCAGTTCGTTCGCCGTGCGGTCGACATGCTGCTTGGCCTGGCCCAGCGTGCCGTGCCAGTAGATCGGCCAGGTGATGGACGTGCCGACGTAGCTATAGGCGATGGTGGTGGCGTTGTCGGCGAGCACGCCGGCTTCGGCCAGCGCATCGATCCACAATGCCCAGTCCTCGCCACCCATGACGGTGACGGTGTCCTTCACTTCCTGCTCGTTGGCCGGCTCGACGGTGGCCTGCACCACTTCGTTCTTGTTGGTGTCGACGGACGACGCGGTGAAGGTGTCGCCCATCGTCTTCAGCGCCGAACGCACCACCGTGCCCGGCTCGCCAAGCTTCGTGCCTTCGGGCAGCTTGCGGACGGGCGAAGCCAGCGAATAAACGACGAGATCGACCTTGCCGCCCATCTCGTTCTTGATGATCTCGATCGCCTTCGCGCGCGTTTCATTGGCGAACGCATCGCCGTTGATCGACTTGGCGAACAACCCCGCCTCGTGGGCCAGCTTGTCGAAGGCGTAGGAGTTGTACCAACCCGCCGTGCCGGTCTTGGTCTCGCTCGACGGCTTCTCGAAGAATACGCCCAGGGTGGCGGCCCCGTGGCCGAACGCGGCGGTGATGCGGGAAGCCAGGCCGTAGCCGGTGGAAGCGCCGATAACGAGCACGTTCTTCGGGCCGGCGGCGAACGTGCCGCTGGCCTTGGTGATGGCGATCTGCTCTTCGACATTCTTCGCACAGCCGACCGGATGGGCGGTGGTGCAGATGAAGCCGCGGACCTTGGGTTGGATGATCACGGATGATTCCTTTGACGCGATTTAGGCGGCCATTGTACTGGCGGGACGGGACATTCGCTTCCGCATGGTGGGACTTGGGATTTTGCTCTTGTAGGAGCGCGCTTGCGCGCGATTCAGGGTTGCCGCGAACGTCCATCGCGCGCAAGCGCGCTCCTACGAGGGAGCCACAAAAAAGCCCCTCCGGGGAGGGGCTTTTTTGTTTGCCTTGGCGGCTCGGCTTACATGCGGTCCTGGGCGACCTTGATCTCAGCCTTGGCCTTCAGCGCCTGGATGTAGTCCATGGTGACTGCCTGGGCCATGGCGTCCGTCATCTGACCGCGCAGGCCGTCACGCTGGGCCTTCTCGACCTTGGACGGATCGCCGTCCGTGACCTTGTCGACGGCCACGAGCGCGTAGGCGGCGTTGTCCGTGCGGATGACCGACCAGACGGGCTTGCCGTCGACCGGACGCGGCAGGGCGAACGCTTTGATGAGGATGTCCTGCGGCACGTCCTTGGTGGTGGCGAGCTTGTCGCGTTCCAGATCGGCCAGGGTATGCACGGGCGCCTTGGCCAGTGCGGCAGCGTCGCCACCCTTGGCGAGCTCCGCCGCCACATCGTCGGCCTGCTTCTTCGCGAGAGCATCGATGCGGTCGTCGAGGATGCGCTGGCGGACGGCGTCCTTCACCTCGGCGAGAGCCTTCGGCGCCGCGGCATTGTGCTTGTTGAGATGCATGACGATCGCGTCGCCCTTACCGATCTGCACCAGCGAGGAGTTGTTGCCCTGGTTGAGCACGTCGTCCGCGAAGGCGGCCTGCACGAACTTCGGATCGGTCGGGATGCCCTGACCGCCCTGGCGACCGAACAGCGGGGAGGTCTGGATCGGCTGGCCCAGCTCCTTCGCCACCGATTCGAGCGAGCCCGGGTTGCGCTCCGCAAGGTCGGCCATCTGGCCCGCACGCTCGTTGTAGAGGCGCTCGCCTTCGTTCTTCGCCCAGTCTTCGGCCAGCTGGCCACGGACTTCCGCGAACGGCTTGGCATCGCCAGCACGCGCGTCGCGCAGCCAGATGATGTGATAACCCTCTTCCGGCGACAGCACCGGCTCACGGGTGATGTCACCCTTCTTCATGCCGAACAGGGCGGTATCGAACGCGGCATTGGCCACGCCCTTCTCGAGCCAGCCAAGGTCGCCACCGGTGCGCTTGGAGCCGGCATCGTCCGAATTCTCGGCGGCGAGCTTGGCGAAATTCTCCGGCGTGGCTTCGGCGGCGATCTTCTTCGCCTTCTCGAGCGCGGCCTTCTGCTGGTCCGGCGTGGCGTTCTTGGGCACGTCGATGAGGATGTGCGACGCCTCGCGCTGCTCAGGCTGCGCGTAGCGCTGCTTGAACTTGTCGTAGTACTCGTGCAGCTGCTCGTCCGTGGGCGTACCGATCTTCAGGTCGGCCTGCTTCACTTCGAGGTAGTCGACCGAGACCTGCTCGGGCACGGTGTAATCGGCGATGTGCTGCTTGTAGAACGCGTCGATGTCGGCATCAGACACCGTGGTGTCGGTGAGCGACGGGCGCGGCAGCTCGACGAAACGCAGGTCGCGCTTCTGCATGCGCAGACGGAAGAAATTGTCGACATCCGCATCGCTGACGAGCGTGGTAGCGGAAATCGCCTGCGGGATCAGCTGCGTGGAGAGCGAGGAACGAATCTTCGCCTCGTACATCGCCGGCGTCATGCCCTGCATGTTGAGGATGGCGCGATAGGCTTCGGGGCTGAACTGGCCGTTGACCTGGAAGCCCGGATCGGTGCCGATCGTGCTGCGCACATCGGCGTCGGACACGGTCAGCTTGAGGTTGGTGTTCGCCTGCTGCAGCAGCGCCTGGCTGATCATGCCGTCGAGCACGCGCTGCTTGAACTCGGGCTTCTCGAGATCGGCGGCGGTGTACGGCGAGTTCGGCGTCTGCGAGATCTGCTGGCGCAGCTCGTTCAGGCGATTCTGCCAATCCTGCTGCGAAATCTCCTGGTCGCCCACCTTCGCGACATAGGTATCGACATGCGAGACGAAGTACGACTCGATGCCGAAGAACGCGACAGCGAAAACGCAGACGCCGAGGACGATGGCCGCCGGCCAACCATGGATCTTGTTACGCAGGGCTTGCAACATGATGCGACTCGCAACGGTTGCGCCGGCAAATCCTTACCGACGGTAGATAAAGCAAAGGCGCCACACGGGCGCCTTTGCGGACCAATGGCGGAGTGGACGGGACTCGAACCCGCGACCTCCGGCGTGACAGGCCAGCATTCTAACCAACTGAACTACCACTCCACTTTCCGTTTGGTGGGTGCTGAGGGGATCGAACCCCCGACCAGCGCCGTGTAAAGGCGACGCTCTACCGCTGAGCTAAGCACCCCCGACGGTAAGACCAATTAGTTTACGTGATCCTTGAGCGCCTTGCCAGCCGTGAAGGCCGGAACCTTCGACGCCGGGATCTTGATCTCTTCGTTCGTACGCGGGTTGCGGCCGGTACGGGCGGCGCGGCTGCGCACCTTGAACGTGCCGAAGCCGACGATCGCCACGTCGCCACCGCTCTTGAGGCCTTCCTTCACGGCATCGATGAAGGCTTCAAGCGCGCGACCGGCGTCGGCCTTCGACAGCTCGGACTTTTCGGCAATGGCGGCGATCAGTTCGGATTTATTCATTACGTGACTCCTAAAGGTGATTCGAATCGCCGGACAGCGATCCTGAACGAAGAAGGCAATAGGTCGTAAGGGCCTTTCGGGCTGGAATGCGACCCCGTGATCGATGGAGCCGTTGCGGCTCGGATGATCGCGGTGTCGCCTTTATACCAGTGCCCTACCCCCGCCGCAATACAAGCAATACCAAGGCTTTCAGCGCATATGCATGCTAAATGCAGGGTTGCGCCGACAACGAAAAACGATTATTGCGGGTGCACAATGACAGGACGACGAAAACGAAAAGAGCGCACGACAGTGCGCTCTTGTTCGTTACACGAAACGATCAATGGGTGACGGACGGCGCATCCTTCGCCTTGCCCTTGCCCTTCGATCGCGGCACTTCGACGCTCTCGCCAGCCTTCTTCGGGCCAAGCGGACGCTCAAGCGCAAGGTCGAGCACCTCATCGATCCACTTCACCGGATGGATCTCCAACGAAGACGTGATGTTCTCCGGCAAATCCGCAAGATTCTTGCGATTTTCCTCGGGAATGATCACCGTGGTGATGCCACCTCGATGCGCCGCGAGCAGCTTTTCCTTGAGGCCACCGATGGGCAGCACGCGGCCGCGCAGGGTGATCTCGCCGGTCATCGCCACCTCGGAGCGCACAGGCACCTTGGTAAGCGCCGAGACGAGCGCCGTGCACATGGCGATACCCGCACTCGGGCCGTCCTTCGGCGTGGCGCCCTCCGGCACGTGGATGTGGATATCGAGCTTCTCGTGGAAATCGGCGGCGATGCCCAGGCCCTCGGCGCGCGCACGAACCACACTGAGCGCGGCCTGGATGGATTCCTTCATCACGTCGCCCAACTGACCGGTGTGGACCAGACGGCCCTTGCCCGGCACCACCGAGGCTTCGATGCTCAGGAGATCGCCACCGACCTGCGTCCAGGCCAGGCCCGTGACGAGACCGACCTCGTTCTGCTGCTCGGCGCGACCGAAGTCGAAGCGACGGACGCCGAGATAATGATCGAGGTTCGACGCGTCGACGCGAACGAGGTCCGGCGCAAGCGCCTTGCCCTTCGCCGCCTTCGCCGCCGGCTTCTTGACCTTGGCCTTCGCGCTGGCCGGCACCGTGCCCAGCGCCAACTCCTTCACCACCTTGCGGCAGATCTTGGAGATTTCGCGCTCGAGGTTGCGCACGCCGGATTCGCGCGTGTAGTAGCGCACGATGTCACGCAACGCATCTTCGGCGACACCCAGTTCCTCGACCTTCAGGCCATTGGCCTTGAGCTGTTTCGGCAGCAAGTACTTCTGCGTGATGTTGAGCTTCTCGTCCTCGGTGTAACCCGGGATACGGATCACTTCCATGCGGTCGAGCAGCGGGCCCGGGATGTTGAGCGAATTCGCCGTGGCGATCCACATCACCTCGGAAAGGTCGAGATCGACTTCGAGGTAGTGATCGTTGAAGGCGTTGTTCTGCTCGGGGTCGAGCACCTCCAGCAGCGCCGACGACGGATCGCCACGGAAGTCCATGGACATCTTGTCGATTTCGTCGAGCACGAACAGCGGGTTCTTCGAGCCGACCTTGTTGAGGTTCTGCACGATGCGACCTGGCATCGAACCGATGTAGGTACGGCGGTGACCGCGAATCTCGGCCTCGTCACGCACACCACCCAGGCTCATGCGGACGAACTTGCGATTCGTCGCCTTGGCGATGGACTGGCCGAGCGAGGTCTTGCCCACGCCGGGCGGACCGACGAGGCAGAGGATCGGGCCCTTCATGCGATCGACGCGCTGCTGCACGGCGAGGTATTCGAGGATGCGCTCCTTGACCTTCTCGAGGCCGAAGTGGTCGGCGTCGAGGGTCTCCTGGGCCAGCGCGAGGTCCTTGCGGACCTTACTGCGCTTCTTCCACGGCACGCCCACCACCCAGTCGAGGTAGTTGCGCACGACCGTGGCTTCGGCCGACATCGGCGACATCTGCTTGAGCTTGTTGAATTCCTGCTTGGCCTTGGCAAGCACGGCCTTGGGCATGCCGGCGGCTTCGATTTTCTTCTGGAGTTCCTCCAGTTCGTTCGCGCCCTCCTCGCCCTCACCCAGCTCCTTCTGGATGGCCTTCATCTGTTCGTTGAGGTAGTACTCGCGCTGGCTCTTCTCCATCTGCGACTTCACGCGGCCGCGGATGCGCTTCTCGACCTGCTGGAGATCCATCTCGCCATCGACGAGACCGATGAGCAGCTCGAGGCGCTCACCGACATCAGAGGTTTCGAGCACCTTCTGCTTATCGGCCATGCGAACCGACAGATGCGCAGCGATGGAGTCGGCAAGGCGCGACGGATCCTCGATGCCCGAGAGCGTGGCGAGGATTTCAGGCGGCAGCTTGCGGCTCTGCTTGACCAACTGTTCGAACAGGGAAACGAGCGAGCGCGACACGACGTCCAGCTCACGCTCGTTGCTGCTGTAGATGGGTTCGATCACACGGGCACGACCACTCATCATGCCGGCTTCGTCTTCGAACGAGTCGATCTGCACGCGCGACTGACCTTCGACCAGCACCTTCACGGTGCCGTCCGGCAGCTTCAGCAGCTGCAGGACGCCGGCCAGGGTGCCGATCTGGTGCAGGTCGCCGACCGCCGGGTCGTCGATGTCCGGGCTCTTCTGCGCGACGAGCAGGATCTGCCGCTCGCCTTCCATCGCCTGCTCCAGTGCACGCATGGACTTGTCGCGTCCCACGAACAGCGGAATGACCATGTGCGGGTAGACGACAACGTCACGCAGGGGCAGGACCGGCAACAGGTCCAGCGCGGCTCCGCTCGTGGTTTGGCTGCGATTCTTCGCCATGTGCTTGGGATTTCCCTCGGAGATTTTGGGGCTCGCCCCGACACTGCGCCGGAGCCACCATGAACGTCAAGTGGTGGCGCCGGGAAAGGCGATCAAGAGTCCGCGATGAAACGAAAACGGCCCCGACGCCTTGCGACGCCGGGGCCGTCGGGAGGGAGGCACGGGCCCTTAGGCCGCGTCGCCGCCCTCGCCCGCGATCCGCTGCTGTTGCAGGTTGCCGCGGTAGATCAGGTAGGGCTCCGCCTGGCCTTCGATCACGGCGTCGTCCACCACCACCTTGCTCACGTGCTCAAGGGACGGTAGTTCGAACATCGTGTCGAGCAGGACCTGCTCCAGGATGGTGCGCAGGCCGCGTGCGCCGGTCTTGCGCTTGAGCGCGCGACGGGCGATAGCGGACAGGGCCTCCGGACGGAACTCCAGCTCGGCGCCTTCCATATCGAAGAGCTTGCGGAACTGCTTGGTGACCGCGTTCTTCGGCTCGGTGAGGATCTGCACCAGGGCGGCCTCGTCGAGTTCGTCGAGCGTGGCCACGACCGGCAGGCGGCCGACGAATTCCGGGATCAGGCCGAAACGGACCAGGTCCGCCGGCTCGACTTCCGACAGCATCTTGCCGACGTTTTCGGTGCGGTTCTTGGAACGCACCTCCGCGCCGAAGCCGATGCCGGTGGTCTCGGAACGCTGCTGGATCACCTTCTCCAGTCCGGCGAACGCACCGCCGCAGATGAAGAGGATGTTGCGCGTGTCGACCTGCAGGAACTCTTGCTGCGGGTGCTTGCGACCGCCCTGCGGCGGCACCGAGGCGAGCGTGCCTTCGATGAGCTTGAGCAGGGCCTGCTGGACGCCTTCGCCGGACACGTCGCGGGTGATCGACGGGTTCTCGCTCTTGCGCGAGATCTTGTCGATTTCATCGATGTAGACGATACCACTCTGCGCCTTCTCGACGTCGTAGTCGCACTTCTGCAGGAGCTTTTGAATGATGTTCTCGACATCTTCGCCGACGTAGCCCGCCTCGGTGAGGGTCGTGGCGTCGGCGATGGTGAACGGAACATTGAGCAGGCGAGCCAGGGTCTCGGCCAACAACGTCTTGCCCGAACCGGTGGGACCGATCAGGAGGATGTTGGACTTGCCAAGCTCGACTTCGTCGTTCTTCTGGCGCGATTCCATGCGCTTGTAGTGGTTGTAGACGGCAACCGACAGCGCCTTCTTGGCGCGCGTCTGGCCGACCACGTACTGGTCGAGCGCTTCCATGATTTCGCGGGGCTTCGGAAGGTGGGTACGGCCGGAGGCCGCCTTTTCTTCCAGTTCCTCGCGAATGATGTCGTTGCACAGCTCAACGCATTCGTCGCAGATGAACACGCTGGGGCCGGCGATCAGCTTGCGCACTTCATGCTGGCTCTTGCCGCAGAAGGAGCAGTAAAGAATCTTGCCGCCGTCATTGGAACGGCTCTGCCGCTCGTCGCTCATGCTTTGGGCCCTACTGAGAATCCAGGTGCGCTTTGAGAATAGCACAGCACTCCGCCCCTGAACGCAGGGGCGAAGTGCCGGTTTTCACAAGCGAAAAGTTCAATCAAGCCGAACGGACGGTTTCGTCCGTGCGCTTTTCGGCCACCGAGTCGATCAGGCCATAGGCCTGGGCCTCGGCGCCGCTCATGAAGCGGTCGCGCTCGGTGTCACGGGCGATCTCGTCCACCGTCTTGCCGCTGTGGTGGGCCAGGATGGCGTTCAGCCGCTCACGCATCGTGAGAATTTCACGGGCGTGAATCTCGATATCCGTCGCCTGGCCGGAAATGCCACCCGCCCACGGCTGGTGGATCATGATCCGGGAGTGCGGCAGCGAGAAGCGCTTGCCGGCCGCACCCGCGGCCAGCAGCAGGGCGCCCATCGAGGCGGCCTGGCCGATGCACATGGTGCTGACGTCCGGCTTGATGAACTGCATCGTGTCGTAGATCGCCATGCCCGCGGTGACGGAACCACCGGGGCTGTTGATGTACAGGTTGATGTCCTTGTCCGGGTTTTCGGACTCGAGGAACAGCATCTGGGCGACGATCACATTGGCCATGTAATCGTCGACCGGGCCGACCGCGAAGATGATGCGCTCCTTGAGGAGACGCGAATAAATGTCGTACGAACGCTCGCCGCGCGAGGTCTGCTCGACGACGATGGGCACCAGGTTGAGGTTCTGGATCGGAGCCATGGACATGCGGTCTCTCCTTCGTATGGGGCCCGGGGTGGTAACCAGAGGATCGGCGCTTACGCGCCGACCGGTCGCATCACCTCGTCGAAGCTCAGTTCCTGGTCGGTGGACTTGGCGTTGTCCGCCACCCACTCGGCCACCTGATCTTCCATCACGCGGTTCTGCAGTCCCTGCATCAGTTGGGGATCGCCGTTATACAGTTCAATGACCTTTTCCGGCTCTTCATAGGTAGAAGCAATCGCCGTGAGCATCTCGGCCATGCGCTTGCGGTCGAGACGGAGCTCGTTCTTGCGGGCGATCTCGCCCATCAGCAGGGCGGCGATGACACGCTGGCGGGCGAACGGCAGGGCCTCGGCCACCATCTCCGGCGACGGCTGCTGGCCGCGCGGCAGGTTGCCGGCGGCGAGGCTCTGGGCCTCGGCGTTGGCCATCAGGTCGGGGACGTCCAGCTCCGGGTAGGCGCCGGCCAGCTTCTCGGCCACTTCGGACTTGAGGCGGGCCATCAGGGTGGCCTTGAGCTCGCGCTCGAGGTTCGACCGGACTTCCTTGCGGAAGGTCTCGATACCGCCTTCGACCACGCCGAAGAGCTTCACGAACTCATCGTCGACGGCCGGGAGGTTCGGCTCCTGGACCTTGACGATCTTCAGGGTGACCTTGGCGGTCTTGCCGGCGAGATCCGGGTTGCGGAAGTCTTCCGGGAAGGCGACGTCTTCGACCAGGTCGTCACCGGCGGTGCGGCCGGTGAGGGCCTCGTCGAGCGCCTTGAACAGGGTGCCCGAGCCGAGCACGCTGCCAGCACGCTCCAGGCCTTCGGCCGGGAAGCGGTAGTCGCCGGCTTCGGCGGCGTATTCGAACATGACGAAGTCGCCGTCCTTCGAGGCACGCGACACTTCGTCGAAGCTACGACGCTGGGTGCGCAGGGTCTCGATCATCTTGTCGATGTCGGAGTCCTTGACCTCGGCCTTCGGGCGGGCGATCTCGATGGCGGCGACGTCGATCGCCGGGAACTCCGGCATGATCTCGAAGGTGGCGGTGTAGGCGATTTCGCCATCGACCGGGTTACCCGTGGTGTCGACCGACGGGTTGGCGATGGGCTGCAGCTTTTCCTGCGTGACGGCGTCGCGCAGCGTGGAGCCGATGAGCTCGGACAGCGCCTCGCCACGGACCTGCGCGCCGAAGCGCTGCTTGATCACGTTGGTGGGCACCTTGCCGGGACGGAAGCCCTTCAGGCGGACCGTGCGACCCATTTCCGCGATGCGCTCGCTGACCTGCGCCTCAAGGCGCTCAGCCGGGAACTTCACCGTGAGCTTGCGCCCGAGCTTGCCGACATTCTCAACCGAAACCTGCATGACCTCTCCTGAAACCACCACGGTACGTGGCGCGATGGCGACCATCCGTCGCCGAACCGAAACAAAGGGAATTAACACGGATGCCGGATCGATCGCCTCCCCGGTGGCGAAAAACCCCGCAAATGACTGCCCATTCTACGTTTTGCCTTCCCGCCCCCGCAACATGCCCTATTCCCCCGCCCAGCGGCGAGGACCGTCGCCCCCGGCAGCCAGCGCATCCCCCGGATTGGCGAGCGAACAGGCCTCCAGGGAGAGGCAGCCGCAACCGATGCAGCCGGTCAGCCGATCCTTGAGATTATGCAGTTGGGCGATACGCTGCTCGAGCTCGTCCCGCCACAGGGCGGACAGCGCCGCCCAGTCATCGCGGCTCGGCGGCCGACCGGAAGGCAGGTTGGCGAAGGCCTTGCCGACGGCCTCCAGGGGCATGCCTACCCGCTGGGCCACCCGGATCACGGCGATCCGGCGCAGCACATCGCTGCCGTAGCGACGTTGGTTACCCGCGGTGCGCAGGCTCTGGATCAGCCCCTTCCGCTCATAGAAGTGCAACGCCGAGACGGCCACCCCGGCCCGCCGGGACACCTCGCCGACACTGAGTTCGCGCATGGGGTTGACCTCAACTTTGGTTGAGGTTCTATGCTGCACGCCCCGGTCGCCGAGCGCAAGCGTGCGACACTGCCCCTACCCAGGATTCATACGGATGAACGTGAGCACCCGCGACCCAGACCTCGCCGCGGCCAGGAAGGCTATCCCGCCCGAGGGCATCCTTTCCCCGACGTACCGCGCCGCCACCATCGGCATGGTGGCGCTGATTTCCCTGATCGCCTTCGAGGCGCTGGCCGTGACCACGGCCATGCCGACGGTGGCTCGCGAGTTGGACGGCCTGAAGCTGTATGCCCTGGCCTTCGGCGGCGTGCTCGCCACCAGCGTCGTCGGCATGACCCTGTCGGGTCGCTGGAGCGACCGCCGCGGCCCGGCGCCGGCGATCTGGACCGGGCTGGTGGCCTTCGTCGCCGGCCTGCTCATCGCCGGCTTCGCCATGAACATGCCGACCCTGCTCGCCGGCCGCCTGGTCCAGGGCTTCGGTGCCGGCTGCCTCTATCCTGCGCTGTACGTGATCGTGGGACGCCTGTACCCCGACAGCCTGCGGCCGAAAGTCTTCGCCTCGTTCTCGGCCGGATGGGTGGTGCCAGCCCTGATCGGCCCCGCCATCAGCGGCGCCGTCGTGGAGCACGTCGGCTGGCGCTGGGTATTCCTCGCCGTCCCCGTCCTCGCCGTACCGGCCGCCCTCGCCCTTCGCGGTGCGCTGGCCTCGCTAGCGCCCCCGACACATACGCCAGCGGAGCAACACGGCCGCATGCTCAACGCCGTCGGCGCATCGGTTGGCGCCTGCCTGCTCTTCGTCGCCGGCCAGGAGACCGGTTGGCTGACCGTGGCGATCCTCATCCCCGCCCTGGCCTTGCTGGTGGGCTGCGGCCGCCAGCTGTTGCCCAAGGGCACCCTGAGCGGCGCGCGCGGACTGCCTTCGGTGATCGCGCTACGCGGCATCATCGCTTCCGCCTTCTTCGGTACCGAGGCCTTCCTTCCCTTGATGCTGTCGCACGAACACGACATGTCGCCGACCCGGGCCGGCCTCGCGATCAGCTGCGGCGCGCTGGGCTGGTTCGCGGGCTCCTGGTATCAGGGCCACTACGCGAAGATCACCCGACAGGCGATCATCCATCGCGGCACGGTCGCGATGCTGGTCGGCGCCACGGCGGCCGGCCTGGGCACCTTCGCCTGGATGCCGGTGGCGGCGTCCATCGCGGGCTGGGCGCTTTGCGGCCTCGGCATGGGCATGACCTATGCCTCCGTTTCGGTGGCCACGCTGGCGATGTCGTCCACCGAAGAGCAAGGCTCGAACAGCTCGGCGCTCCAGCTCTGCGAATCGCTCACGGTTTCCACGACACTCGCCCTCGGCGGCTCCCTGTTCGCCGCCCTGCTGACCATTTCCTACACCGCTGCCTTCAGCGCGAACTTCATCATTACGGCGCTGCTTGCCCTGCTCGGCGTGCTGGCGGCCTACCGGACGAACGTGCCTAGCTGAGGCCTCCAAATGGATAGGCGTGGCCGTGATCCGGAAAGGCCATTGACAAGCAGATCACTCGGATCGTAATTTCATACGAGAAGCGGAACTGCCGTCGATGCCGACGCATTACGCCATCAGGGGCAAAGAACACAGCCATCGCTACCCGCATAACGAGCCGGGTCCGTCAGGTATGCCCAAAGTCTATGCAGCAAGTCCTTCAGAAAGGCAGGCGTATGGATCGAAAAGCATTAAGAACAAGGCTCCGGTCGGCACTCGTCCGTACCAGGCTACGCATCCACGCCGCATCGACGGCGGTTCCCACGGCCATCGCCATCATAGTCGCATTCGCGAATGGCGCACCCGGCCAGTGCAAAGCGCAGACTGTTACTTACTACTACACCGACCCACAAGGAACCATCCTGGCGACAACGGATGCACAAGGCAATGTAACCGCTACGTTCGACCATAAGCCCTTCGGAATTGACGCACTGACACCCGGAACGGGTCCGGGATTTACCGCGCATGTCGAGGATAGCAAAACAAGCCTCATCTATATGCAGGCTCGTTACTACGATCCGACGCTGGGACGATTCTTAAGCGTTGATCCCATCGCCGGGAGAATGAACGTCTACGCCTATGCGCGCAATAATCCCTATACATTCATTGATCCTTCGGGAGCCCAGGATTGCAGCGATGCCTGCATGCAGATGCGCTGGGTGTCGGACAACTTTACTTTTGGACAACCCATGATCTCAGGGGAAAACATGCCTCAGCTGACATTTGGCAAGGGTACGGAAGACGCCCAAAAGAGTTGGAACGACAACAAGAGGCAGATCGTCCGAGACCTTTCGCGCAGCTATCATCGCTTCAAGCCTGGAACACGCGTAGGGGTCGAGCTCTCCTACAACACAGCGGATGCGGCATCCTTCGACGGAGCAACGATCTTCCTCAATTCAGACATCCTGTCCGGTTCGAGCACACTGATGATAGGTGGAATTCTTGGCCACGAGCTCTATCACGTCGCCGACTACACCCATGGTCGCTACAATCATTCGAATGATATTTTCAAAGGTTATGCACTGAGAGCCCGGAGCGAGGTGGGTGCTTATACCTGGAACATCCGAACTGCCGATCATTACGAATTAAATGATCCCGACTACATAGACCAGTTCAAGAACAACATAAATCTGTTTACACCTTGCGCCAACTTCAACTGCGACATGAGTATCTTCAAGTGATTCGGAAAAGCCATCGAATCATAGCGATCATCATGATGGCGATTGTTGCTCAGTCTTGCGCCACGAACCCTCCCTCACAGCCAGGGCGCACCGCCGAATTCCTCGAGCCAGGCACATCCAAATCCGCCCAGGACTACGCATCATGCGTCATACATGCTTTCGCACCCGAGACTCCCACGATCGTAGAGCATCATAGTCTACTGATCCTCTCGATCGGTGAGGGCACTACACACGCGTGGAAAATCAGCATTGGGCCTTCCCTCATCGGAGGCCTCCGGACGAAAATTCTGCTTAGAGAGTTGCCCGACGGAACGGAAGGCCAAACGATACGCGCGATGCTGAGAACGTGCCTCTGAATTTCATTCCGCGCTGACCGCGTCGCTCGCTTTCGAATCCGCCCCTCTCTCCTCCAGCTCGCGCAGATAGCGACGTAGCAACCCCGATCGTCGCGGTCGGAAACTGATGGCGGTCGCCTCGACCTTGCGGATGCGCTCCAGCCGGAACATGCGGAAATCGTCGCGCAGGCAACAGCGCGACAACAGCACGAGGGTCTGCTCCAGGTACACCACGGCCAAGGGCCAGATGGTGCGTCGGGTCGACGCGCCGTGCCGGTCGGAGTAATCGATGACCAGCGCCCTCTCCATCCAGCATGCCCCGCGGATGGCGTCGACATCCGGCAGCGGTGCATAGCGCTGGCCGTATCGCCTGACATGGGAGATGGCATGGACCATATGCTCCTGCGTCTTCGATGGCAGCGTGGCCGCCACCTTGGCCAGCACGGCGCCTGCGGCTTCCGCCAGCGCTTCATCGCCCATGTGACGCACCTCGGCCATGCCCAGCGCGATGGCTTCGATTTCCAGGCGGGTGAAGGCTTGCGGTCGCATGATGCCGTCGTTGACGAGCGTGTAGCCGTAGCCACGCTCACCGTCGATGTCGGCACCGCCCGCACGCAATACCTCGATGTCCCTATAGACCGAGCGCAACGAGACGCCCGCCGACGACGCCAACTGCTGCGCCGTGACGGGAGGCGGCAGGCTGCGCAGGAGGTGCAGCAGGCGAAACAGACGATCGGAGCGCGGCATTCAGCTGACAGGAACTGGCAGTAGGGACTCGTATCTTACGCCCCATCACATCCCTCACCTGGAGCCTTCGCCCATGTCCCTGCGTACCACGCCCCACCTCAACTTCCGCGGCCAGGCCCGTGACGCCCTTTCCTTCTATCAAAAGGCCCTGGCAGGACAACTGACCCTGGTGAGCTATGCCGACGCAGGACAGGGCGACAAGGCCTCCGATCCCTCCTATGTCCTGTGGGGACAGGTGGTCACGGACGCGGGCTTCCAGGTCATGGCCTATGACGTGCGCCTGGACCAGCCGTGGCAGCCTGGCGAGAACGCCTTCTACATCTCGTTGCGATGCGATAGCGAGGCCGAGGCGCTCTCGCTCTGGAACGCGCTTGCCGAAGGCGGCACGGCGATCCAGCCGATCGCGCCCTCCCCGTGGTCGCCTCAGTACGGCATGCTGAAGGATCGGTTCGGCATCGTCTGGGTGATCGATGTCGCGGTGGCGTACGGCTGATTCCAGCCATTGGTCAGGGCTGGGCCGGCGCGAGCCAGCCCTTCCCTGCCTTCAGGTCGAGCGTCAGATCCCAGTCGTCGAGAAACGACGAGCCGATGTTGCCATCCATGATCAGGCCGGAGACAACCGCTTTGCCGGCAAGCGTCACGCCCGGGACGATGTCGCGATGGATCGCCTGCGGACCGGCCACGTCTGGCTTCAGCCCCAGTAGCGCGGCGACATGTTTTCCGACCAGATAGGTGCCGCTGCGGTTACCGGTATCCAGTTCCATCCAGACCATGCCGGCCGATGTCGGCAGCCCGGCGTGGACAGTGAGCGCGACGCCACCCGAATCGCGAACCAGCCGGATCGGAATGGCGTGCGCGCTTTGGACGCGCTTGGCGAGACTTGCCGGCGTTTCGAGCACGAGGCGTCGCGCTCGCGACTGGATCGTGATCTGCCGCCCGTCGAACACGTCCAGGCCAATTCCGCCGCTCAATGGCGCCATGCCCTTGGGCATGAGCTTCATCAGGTCGAAAACGCCCAGTGTCGGAATGGGCAAGGTCACACCGGAGATCTGTAATCGGGCGGCGTTGCACTTCTGCATATCCAGCCGCTCCCCGATCGCACGAAACCCCGTGATCTGTCCCCAGGGCGTGCACCCGATCCGCGCGGCGACATCGGGTGTCACCGCCGTCACGCCCCAGCCACTGTCGAACAGGAACGTGCCGGGCACGCCATCGATGCGAGCTTCGATGGATTGACCCGTTTCCTTCGAGGTTTGCAGCACCAGCGAGGCAGGCTGAGTGGAGACGGCGTGCGCCGTCGCCACCGCAGCCATCATGATCGATGCGCCCAGCGCGGCGAATCGCCGCCGCCGAGGATGACGAGCAGACTGTGGCATACGTATGCCTCCGCATCATGGATGGAGTCGACGGCGAGCCGCTTTGCAGCCACGTTATGCCCGTCCCCCACCTTCCACGAAGTGCTTAACGTCATGCCGTGACGTCCAGCCCGCCGATGCTCCGCCTCTTCGGCGGCAGATTATTTATCGGGGTTTTCGCACAGCTTGCCGGGCTCATGCTCGGTCTCGCAGGAACGACCTGACGTGGCAACACGGGACCAACCGGTGCCGCCATCCGATTTCTCCTGCCAGCGGTAGGTCCACCGCTGATAGAACGCGGACGTGTGGTTCACGATCGTGATCCTCTGTCCGGATTGCCCCTTGGCGGGAAATGGACGAGGCGGACCGACATCCGGGGTAGCGTCCGTATCGTTGATGCTCGCTGCATCCACCGTTGATGGCGGAGTCGTGGCCGTGAGGACGATTTCTCCTACTTCACCATGGCCCCATGTCGTGCCATCCGGCTTCTTCTCGTCGCCATCATGGAGCTTGATCCAGGCGGCCCATTCCGCGTGCAGAGGCGAGCCGGGTTTCAGTGCGAAAACCTGGCGGGACTCGACGAGCCTGTAGCCCTGCTCACCCGACTGGGCGGTAAGGGCAAACGCGGACCCGGTGGCGCTGGCAAGCGCCATGACCAACACAACAATCCCTTGCTTGCAAAATGTCACTTTGCGCCTTCTCTGTGGTCGTTGACTAGGAAATGCGCACCCCGAGCCCCTCGACGCCAATATACGGTTGGCCTCGGGCTGGGGCAGCATTTTTCGTCGGTCCACCGAAAATGCATATCGATTCGTAAGAAATTCTTCCGTTGGTCATTGGGGCACGTGTCGTCGACCGCGGCCACACAAACGGCCTTCGGCCTCTGGCCGCAACACGGGAGAACTAAACCGGATAGGCCCGCTGCCAATGCCCCATGGGACTGCCCGGTCACCCGCATTGCGCGATGGTGACGGTGTGAGACACCACCCCAGGGACCACCGTGGACAAGATGCGGCCCTTGGCGGGGCGCAAGAGCCAAGTATCTGACTCAAGGAAGAAACACGTGGTGCGAAAGGAGGGACTCGAACCCTCACGGATTTCTCCGCCAGAACCTAAATCTGGTGCGTCTACCAATTCCGCCACTCTCGCTCGCGGCGCCATTTTAAGGATGAGTCACCCGAAGGTCCATCGGGTCTTTCACTCCCAGCCTCCGGCCCCATGAATCAGGCCGCCGAGCATTGCAGTCCGACCGGGTTTGTTGATCGGAATCGCATCAAGGCATCTACGCTGACGAACCCAGGGAGAACCACGCCACCGCACCTCCCGTGACACCCGGAACACAGGTAACGTGCCATCACACCACGGAGCTATCTGTACCCGGTATGACGGAGTCGCCAAGGCCCGGCTGCAAGCCCGTGGGGTCATCACGCCAACAGCGCCATCATCCAGCACAAGGAGTCCTCATGCGTTTGCCCAGCCCAGCCGCTTCCCTTCTCGCCGCCACGTCCCTGCTCTTCGGAGGCGCGGCCACCGCGGCTCAACCGGCGACCACCGGCCTCGGATCATCGTGGCCGAACGCGACCGACGTAAGCGCTAGCCCCCAGTACCACGTCTATCGCTTCGAACGTGACGGGATTCGCTATATCCAGATCAACGATGCGACCGGAACCGTACGAGGTGCCGTCGCCTATATCGGCGGCCAGATCCTCGACCTGATCTTGCCCCTGATTTACGGACACCTATCTAAGCGACATTGGCCAGCTCGTACTGCTCTGGGCTGAGGTAGCCCAGGGTCGAGTGCAGCCGGATCCGATTGTAGTCAACCTCAATGTAGTCAAACACATGAGCCTTGGCCTGCTCCCGTGTGGCGAGGTGTTCACCATGGATGGCCTCGACCTTCAGACTGTGGTTCCAACTCTCCATTGCTGCGTTGTCGTAGCAGTTGCCTCTGGCACTCATGCTGGCGATCAAAGCGTATTGCTCCAACAGGGCGCGGTGCTC
>NZ_WNDO01000030.1:0-65000 GCF_009912395.1 Luteibacter sp.
GGATTTCCTTGATCGCCTTTATCGTCGCGGCCTTCGCGTTAGGCAGTTTCGCCGGTCGCTATGATCTACGTCCCCACCAATACGAATGGCCGGATAACTGGCTGGAATTCTCCGGCGCCTTGCTGATTGGTTCGACGCTGGGTGCGATCTGGATGTGGTTCATCTCGCGGGAGCCCGAACTGTAGGAGCGCGCTTGCGCGCGATGCCAGGTTGTCGCGAGCACCCATCGCGCGCAAGCGCGCTCCTACAGAAGGTGAGCCGGGTTGCGAGCTCGCGCGAGGCCTGACCTGTTGCACGCGATCCTGCGATAGCGGGCCAGATTGCCGCTGTCGCGGGTCGCGCGCAAGCGCGCTCCTACAGGAGGTGGTCGGTCTGGCACTTGACGCTACCGCGCCTTGCGCCGGTACGATCGGTGACTGGTTCCAGGGGATAGAGACGATGCCGTGCCGAAATCGACTGACGTTGCTGCTGGTGGCGTTGCTTGTGCCTGCGGTCCACGCTGCCGATGCGCCCACGGCTCGCGAGCAGCGAACGGCCAAGGCGGTGACCATCGTCCGTGACGACTGGGGTATTGCCCATGTCCACGGCAAGACCGACGCGCAGGCGGTGTTCGGTGCGGCGTATGCCCAGGCCGAGGATGACTTCAACCGCGTGGAGACGAACTATCTCGTCTCACTCGGCCGCCTAGCGGAAGCCGAAGGCGAGTCCGCCCTGTGGAAGGATCTTCGCCAGAAGTTGTTCGTGGACGAAGCCGAGTTGAAGGCCTTGTACTCGCGCAGCCCTTCCTGGTTGAAGGCCTTGATGGAGGGCTGGGCCGACGGCCTCAACTATTACCTCGCCACGCATCCCGACGTACATCCGCGCGTCATCACCCATTTCGAGCCGTGGATGGCGCTGAGTTTCAGCGAGGGCAGTATCGGTGGTGACATCGAGCGGGTGTCCACGAAGGACTTGCAGGCGTTCTACGGCAAGGACCCGGCCGGGGCGCTGGCCCAGGTCACGCCGCCGTCGAGCTGGTGGGAGCCGACGGGCTCCAATGGCATCGCCATCGCGCCGAAGATCACGGCCGACGGACATGCCTTGCTGCTGATCAATCCGCATACCTCGTTTTTCTTCCGCTCCGAGTTGCAGATGAGCAGCGATGAGGGGCTGGACGCCTATGGCGCGGTGACGTGGGGTCAGTTCTTCATCTATCAGGGCTTCAATCCGCATCTGGGCTGGATGCATACCTCGTCTGGCGTGGATGTGGTGGATGAGTTTGCCGAAACGATCGTGCGTGACGGAGGCAAGCTCTCGTACCGCTACGGCAGTGCAAGCCGACCGGTGCGTACGCGCGAGGTGATCGTCAAGGTGAAAGGTGCGGATGGCGGCGTGACCGAGCGGCGTTTCACCACCTACGCCACGCATCATGGTCCCGTGGTGCGCGAGAAGGACGGCAAGTGGATTGCCGTGGCCTTGATGAACAAGCCGCTGGAGGCCTTGCAGCAAAGCTGGTTGCGAACGAAGGCGACGGACTTCGCCAGCTATATGAAGGTGGCCGTGCTGAAGGCCAACTCGTCGAACAACACGCTCTATGCGGACGATAAGGGCAATATCGCCTACCTGCATCCGCAGTTCATCCCGAAGCGTGACGATCGCTTTGACTATACGAAGCCCGTGGATGGCAGCGACCCGGCCACCGACTGGCAGGGCTTGCTGCCGCTGGACAAGGCGCCGCGGGTGATCAATCCGCGCACGGGTTGGGCGTTCAATACCAACGACTGGCCGTACACGGCGGCGGGCGAGGACAGCCCGAAGAAGGCCGACTTCCCGCGTTATATGGACATGGTCGGCGAGAACCCGCGAGGGCTGCATGCGGTCCGTGTGTTGACCGGCCAGCGCGACATGACCCAGGCCTCGCTCATCGCGGCGGCGTTCGATTCGTACTTGCCGGCCTTCGAGCGGCAGTTGCCGATACTTATCCGCGATTATGACGCGTTGCCGGACAGCGATCCCTTGAAGGCTCGTCTGGCCGGTCCCGTCGGCTTGCTACGCGGCTGGGATTATCGCTGGGGCATCGCCTCGATGCCGACCACGCTGGCGGTGTACTGGGGCGACATCCTGTGGGATGCCGTGAGCAAGGAGGATACCCAGGAAGGCCTGACTATCTACGACGTGATGGCCGATCGTGCCGGTCCGCAAAAGTGGTTGAAGGCCCTGGCCGATGCGGTGAAGCGGTTGGAGAAGGATTTCGGCAGCTGGGGTGTGCCGTGGGGCGAGGCGAATCGCTACCAGCGCAACGACGCGGCCATCGTGCAGACCTTCGACGACGCAAAGCCGAGCATCCCGGTGCCGTTTACGTCGTCACGCTGGGGCTCGCTGGCATCGTTCGGCGCGCATCGCTGGCCGGGCACGAAGCGTTATTACGGCACCAGCGGCAACAGCTTTGTGGCGGTGGTGGAGTTCGGGCCGAAGGTGAGTGCGCGGGCCATCACCATCGGTGGTGAGAGTGGCAACCCGTCGTCGCCGCATTTCAACGACGAGGCGGAGCGCTACACCACGGGTAACCTGCGCAAGGTGTACTTCTGGCCGGACGACCTGCAAGGGCATGTCGAGCGGACCTATCATCCGGGTGAGTGAATCGGCGGGAGGGGTTATGGGCATGCTTCGTGGGTCGCGCCGTGTGCTGGCGTGGGTGATCGGTCTTTCGATGGTGTCGACTGCGTGGGCGGACGATGTGCCGTCGCCGCCCCTGCATCCTGTGATGCTCAAGGCGGATCGGGTCTTCGATGCGAAGGATGGGCAGGTCCATGCTGGCTGGGTGGTGCTGGTGGAGGGCGAGTGGATTGCCGCCGTCGGGCCGATCGGGTCGGTGGAGGTGCCGGTGGGTACGGACGTGATCGACCTGCCGGGCATGACCCTGTTGCCTGGGTTGATCGACGCGCACTCGCATATCTTCCTGCATCCGTATAACGAGACTCTGTGGAACGACCAGATGCTCAAGGAGACGTTGCCGTTCCGCACTATCGAGGCAGTGAAGCATGCGCGCGATACGCTGATGAGCGGATATACGGCGCTGCGCGATCTGGGCACCGAGGGCGCCGGTTACGCCGATGTCGATGTGCAGAAGGCGATCGACAAGGGGCTGATTCCGGGGCCGCATCTGTATGTCGCCACGCGGGCGACGGTGGCGGCGCATTGCTATGGGCCGGGGCCGCTGGGCTTTCGTGAGGACCTGGACCTGCCGCAAGGGGCGATCCCGGTCAGTGGCACGGCGCAGATGATCGATGCCGTGCGTGATCAGGCGGCGCATGGTGCGGACTGGATCAAGCTGTATGCCGATTACCACTGCGGCAAGGCGAAGGGCTCGATGCCGACGTTGACGCAGGAGGAATTGAACGTCGCGGTGGAAACGGCCCATTCGCTGGGTCTGCCGGTGGCGGTGCATTCCACCACGGCGGAAGGCATGCGGCGTTCGGTGATGGCCGGCGTAGACACCATCGAGCATGGTTACGACGGAACGGCCGAGGTATTCGCGCTGATGAAGAAGCGCGGCGTGGCCTATATGCCGACGTTGGAGGCCAGTGCCGCCTATGCCAGCTATTTCGGCGGGTGGAAGCCGGATGCACCGCCGACGGAGGCGATGACGAAGTCAGCCGAGGCGTTCAAGCGGGCGATGGCCGCTGGCGTCACTATCGGCGCGGGCAGTGACGTGGGCGTGTTCGCACACGGTACCAACTACAAGGAACTGGAGTGGATGGTCCGCGATGGCATGACGCCGACGCAGGCCTTGCTGGCGGCGACCTCGGTGAACGCGAAGGTGTTGCGTCAGCAGGATCGTATCGGCCAGTTGAAGGTCGGATTGGATGCCGATGTCATCGCGGTGCCGGGAGATCCGACGAAGGATATCGGTGTGCTGTCGAACGTGCGCTTCGTGATGAAGGGTGGCCTGATCTACAAGCGCCCCGGCAATTGAATCCGTCCGCGTCTTGCGACGATGTCGTCGGCGGCGGCTGTTGTAGGAGCGAGCTTGCTCGCGATGCCTCAACTGTACCTATGAAACGAATGAGGCCTTGCGGTTATCAAGTGAGCGGTAAACGCCTGCCTGATCAACGCAATGCCTCATTCGCGTTAGCTGTCCTGAGGGGTCGCGAGCAAGCTCGCTCCTACAGGTGGGGGTGGGCGGTGTTGCGATGATGTCGTCGGCGGCGGCTGTTGTAGGAGCGAGCTTGCTCGCGATGCCTCAACCGTGCCTATGAAACGAAGGAGGCATTGCGGTGATGAAGCGAGCGGTAAACGCCTGCTTGATCATTGCAATGCCTCATTCGCGTTAGTTGTCCTGAGGGGTCGCGAGCAAGCTCGCTCCTACAGTTGGGGTGGGGGTGTGGGTTCGGTGCGGAGGGCTTTTACCAGGCCGGCCATGTAGAGGATCAGCACGAACGAGAAGGGTAGGCCGCAGAGGGTTACGGCGGTCTGCATTGCGCCGAAGTTGCCTGCGAGCAGCAGGCCGATGCTGAGCACGCCGATGGCGATGGACCAGAACACGCGTACCCACGCCGGGGCGTCGGCGTGTTCGTCGGCGGAGGGCGTGGCGTCGTGGCGCATGCACAGGTTGGAGATCATCAGCGTGCCGGAGTCCACCGGCGTGAGGAACAGCACGAAACCAATGATGATCACGGCGCCGGCCACCCAGTGCGCGCCGGGCAGGTATTCGATCAGCTTGAACAGCGTCATCGCGGCATCCGTCTTTGCGACGGCGGCAAGTGCGTCCTGGCCCTTGTTCAGCACGAGGTTGATCGCGGTGTTGCCAAAGATCGAGAGCCACGCGAGGGTAAAGCCCAGTGGGATCAGCATCACGCCCAGGATCACTTCGCGAATCGTACGGCCGCGCGAGATGCGCGCCACGAACAGGCCCACGAACGGCGCCCAGGCGATCCACCACGCCCAGTAGAAGATCGTCCATGCACCCAGCCAGTGACGGCCGCCCTTGTCGTTGTTGTACATGTCGAAGGTCTTGCCAACGAAGCGGGACAGGTAATCACCGGTGTTCTGCAGCAGGCCATCGAGCAGATAGCGCGTGGGGCCGCAGAACAGGACGAAGGCCAGCAGCAGCACAAGCAGACGCACGTTGAGGTTGGACAACCAGACGATGCCCTTCTCCACGCCGGTCACCACCACGAGGGTGGCGACGATCATCATCACCACCACGATGGCCACCAGCACCTGCGGCGTGTTCGGCACGCCGAACAGGTAGACCAGGCCGGAGTGCAACACGAGCGCACCGATGCCGAGGTTGGTGATCATCGAGACCAGCGTGGCGACGATGCCGAAGCCGTCGACGAAGTGGCCGATGCAGCCGTGGATGCGCTCGCCGAACAGCGGCTCCAGCGCGGAACGCAGGGCCAGCGGCAGGTTGCGGCGGTAGGCGAAGTAACCCAGCGTCACGCCGACCAGGGCATACAGTGCCCAGCCGTGCAGGCCCCAGTGTAGGAAGGTGAGCACCATCGCGTCACGCGCGGCAGACGCGGTGCCGCCCTGGCCGGTGGGCGGCTCGACGAAATGATCGAGCGGCTCGAACGCGCCGTAGTAGAGCATCGCGATGCCGATGCCCGCCGAGAACAGCATCGACACCCACGCCGTATAGCCGAACACCGGCTTCTCGCCGTCCTGGCCTAGCGGGATGCTGCCGTGGCGGGAGCAAGCCAGCCAGATCACGAAGACCAGGCAGGCCGCGACCAACAGCATGTAGTACCAGCCGAAGCTGGCGCCGATCCAGCCCTGGGCGGATTCGAGCCAGCGTTCGGCCGCCTGGGGAAAGGCGACCGTGAGGCCGCCGAGGAGGGCGGCGACAAGGGAGGCGCTGATAAAGACGGCGCGGTTCAGGCGCATCGGCGCGGTGGCGGGAGGGGACATCGGGAGGTCTCAGGAAGAGGTGGAACACCATGCTTCGCCTCCGCGACGTCCTTTGTCGGACCAAGGCGCGGTTGGATCGTACGCCTAGTTGATTGAACGTGCAATCAACATCCGCTACAGTGACAGGACTGCCCGGCCGCCCAGGCGGTCACGATGGAGGTGACTTCAAATGCCCAAGCGTGGCGTCGAACCCCTGAGACGCGAACAGCTGATCCGCGCCACCCTGGAGTCCATCGACCAGAAAGGACTGGCCGAGACGACCGTGGCGACCATCGCCAGCAAGGCCGGCCTGTCCACGGGCATCGTGGCGCATTACTTCGGCGACAAGGATGGCCTGCTCAACGCCGCCATGCGCAAGATCCTCCGCGACCTGAAGGACGCGGTAGCCCGTTGTCGGGCCGAAGCACCCAGCGATGCGCCGCGCGACCACCTGCGCGCCATCGTCGATGGCAACTTCGACGACACCCAGGTGAACTCCGAAGCGATGCGCGTGTGGCTCACCTTCTGGTCGGCCTCGATGCACCAGCCGCCCCTGGCGCGCCTGCAACGAGCCAACGACAAGCGCCTGTATTCGAACCTGGCGCACCAGTTCAGCCGCGTGCTGCCGCGCGAACGCGCGGTCAGCGCGGCACGCGGCCTCGCCGCGATGATCGACGGTCTCTGGCTGCGTGGCAGCCTGGTCGGAAAGGACTTCGACGCGGATAACGCCCGCCGCATCGCCTATGACTACATCGACAGCCAGCTGACGCCGTAAGGCCCGCGCTGTCGCCCGACCCAAGGAGCGTTATGTCCCTTCCCCTGCACAAGCTTTATATCCATGGCCGTTACTCCGACGCGGAAGGCGGCGCCACGTTCGACACCGTGAACCCCGCCACAGGCGAAGTCATCGCCCAGGTCGCCAGCGCTTCGCGCGCCGACGTGGAGCGTGCCGTGAAGAGCGCCGCCGAAGGCCAGAAGGTGTGGGCGGCCATGACCGCCATGCAGCGTTCGCGCATCCTGCGCAAGGCCGTGGATATCCTGCGCGAGCGCAACGACGAACTCGCCCACCTGGAAACGCTGGACACCGGCAAGGCCATCGCCGAAACCACCACGGTGGACATCGTCACCGGCGCGGACGTGCTCGAGTACTACGCAGGCCTCGCCACCGTGGTCGAGGGCATCCAGCTGCCGCTGCGCGAAAGCTCGTTCTTCTACACCCGCCGCGAGCCGCTGGGCGTGGTGGCGGGCATCGGCGCGTGGAACTACCCGATCCAGATCGCCATGTGGAAGTCGGCCCCGGCGCTGGCCGCCGGTAACGCGATGGTGTTCAAGCCGTCGGAAGTCACCCCGCTCACGGCGCTGAAGCTCGCCGAGATCTACACCGAAGCCGGCGTGCCGGACGGCGTGTTCAACGTGGTGCAGGGTCCGGGCCGTGACGTCGGCCAGTGGCTCACCGAGCATCCGGTGATCGAGAAGATTTCGTTCACGGGTGGCGTGGAAACCGGCAAGAAGGTGATGTCCAGCGCGGCGGCCTCGTCGCTGAAGGAAGTCACCATGGAACTCGGCGGTAAGTCGCCGCTGCTGGTGCTGGCCGATGCCGACCTCGACCGCGCCGCCGACATCGCGGTGATGGCAAACTTCTTCAGCTCCGGCCAGGTGTGCACCAACGGCACCCGCGTGTTCGTGCCGCGCGCCATGCAGGCCGCGTTTGAACAGGCGGTGGTGGAGCGCGTGAAGCGCATCCGCGTGGGCGATCCGCTCGACCCGCAGGTGAACTTCGGGCCGATGGCCAGCTTCCCGCATATGGAAAAGGTGCTGTCGATGATCGAGTCGGGCAAGGCCGAAGGCGCCCGCCTGCTCATCGGTGGTGGTCGCGACACGGAAGGCGCGCGCGCGAAGGGCGCCTATGTGCTGCCGACCGTGTTCAGCGATTGCCGTGACGACATGACCATCGTGCGCGAGGAAATCTTCGGGCCGGTGATGAGCATCCTCGTCTACGACACCGTGGACGAAGCCATCGACCGCGCCAACGACACGCATTTCGGCCTGGCGGCCGGCGTGGTCACGAAGAACGTCGCCGACGCGCACAGCGTCATCCACCGTCTCCAGGCCGGCATCTGCTGGGTGAACACCTGGGGCGAGTCGCCGGCCGAAATGCCGGTGGGCGGTTACAAGCAGTCGGGTGTGGGTCGCGAGAACGGCCTGTCCACCCTGGCCCATTACACCCGCATCAAGTCGGTGCAGGTCGAGATGGGCGAGTTCGCCAGCGTCTTCTGACGAACCTCGGGCGCGCCGCGGTCGCGGCGCGCCCTCTCCCTATTCACGCGGGATCGTGGCCAGGCGCTGCGATGGCGCCGCACGCTTGAGGAAAACGTCCATGACCCAGCCCAACGAATACGACTACATCATCATCGGCGCGGGATCCGCCGGTAACACGCTCGCCACGCGACTCACGGAAGACGCCGACGTCACCGTGCTGCTGCTCGAAGCGGGCGGCCCGGACTACCGTCTCGACTTCCGCACCCAGATGCCCGCCGCGCTCGCGTATCCCTTGCAGGGTCGCCGCTACAACTGGGGCTACAAGACCGATCCCGAGCCGTACATGAACAACCGTGTGATGGATTGCGGTCGCGGCAAGGGCCTCGGCGGTTCGTCGCTGATCAACGGCATGTGCTACATCCGCGGCAACGCGATGGACTACGACAACTGGGCCAAGGCCGAGAGCCTGGAGCACTGGCAGTACAACCAGTGCCTGCCGTACTTCCGCAAGGCGGAGACGCGCGACATCGGCCCTAACGATTACCACGGCGGCGATGGCCCGGTCTCGGTGACCACGCCCAAGCACGGCAACAACGAGCTGTTCCAGGCCATGGTCGATGCGGGCGTGCAGGCGGGCTATCCGCGCACCGATGACCTCAACGGTTACCAGCAGGAAGGCTTCGGCCCTATGGACCGCACGGTGACGCCGAAGGGCCGCCGTGCCAGCACGGCGCGCGGCTACCTCGACCAGGCGCGTCCGCGTCCGAACATCACCATCGTCACCCATGCGCTCACCGACCGCATTCTGTTCAACGGCAAGCGCACCGAAGGCGTGGCCTGGCTGAAGAACGGCGAGGGCGAAATGCAGAAGGCCTTCGCGCGTCGCGAGGTGCTGCTGTGCAGCGGCGCCATCGCCTCGCCGCAGATCCTCCAGCGCTCGGGCGTCGGCCCGGCCGCGCTGCTGCGTTCGCTGGATATCCCCGTGGTGCACGACCTGCCGGGCGTGGGTTCGAACCTTCAGGACCACCTGGAGATGTACCTGCAGTACGAATGCAAGAAGCCGGTATCGCTGGCGCCGGCGCTCAAGTGGTACAACCAGCCGGCGATCGGCGCGCAGTGGCTGTTCGCCGGTACCGGTATCGGCGCGAGCAACCAGTTCGAGGCGGGCGGTTTCATCCGCAGCCATGAAGACTTCGACTGGCCGAACCTGCAGTACCACTTCCTGCCGGTGGCGATCAATTACGACGGCTCGAACCCGATCAAGGTGCACAGCTTCCAGATGCACGTGGGCTCCATGCGCTCGCCGAGCCGCGGTCGCGTCCATGTTCGTTCGCGCGATCCGCGTGTGCATCCGAGCATCCTGTTCAACTACATGTCGCACGAGCAGGACTGGCGTGAGTTCCGCGCCGCGATCCGCATCACCCGCGAGATTTTCGGGCAGCCGGCGCTGTCCGCGTACAGCGGCAAGGAAATTTCGCCGGGACAGCACCTGCGCACGGATGCCGAGCTGGATGCCTTCGTCCGCGAACACGCCGAGACGGCCTACCACCCGTCGTGCTCGAACAAGATGGGCCCGGCCAGCGATCCGATGGCGGTGGTCGATGGCTACGGCCGCGTGCATGGCATGGAAGGCCTGCGTGTGATCGATGCCTCGATCATGCCGCAGGTGGTCACCGGTAACCTCAATGCACCGACGATCATGATCGCGGAAAAGATGGCCGATGCGATCCGTGGCCGCGGCGCGCTGGCTCCGAGCACCGCGCCGTACTACAAGGCGAATGGCGCCCCGGTCCGTCGCGTCTGATCGACGCGGGATGAGGTCGCGAGTGGTGGTGCTGGTGTGTGCGCTGGCGGCGATGCCGTCGGCGCATGCGGCGGACGATTGGGCCTTCTCGGGCAATCTCGGCCTGCGCAGCACGTACATGTCACGCGGCATCGGCCAGACGGACGGGAAGTCGTCGCGGTTCTTCGGCGCCGATGTCGCGTGGCGCGATACCGTATACGTGGGCATGTGGTCGTCCAACGTGGATTTTTCCGCGTCGGGCGATACGCATACCCGGCGCGAGTACGACGTCTACGCCGGCTGGCGCCCGAAGGTGGGTATCGTCACGCTGGACGTCGGCTACGCGTACTACGGCTATAGCCACCAGCCACGCGATACGCGCGTGTCGTATTCGGAGTGGTATGTACGCGGCAGCGTGCCGGTGGGCCCGGTGGTGATGGGCCTGTCCGTGAATTACTCGCCGGACTACCCGGGCATGGTGCAGCGGGCGTATTACACGGAAGGCACGGTCGCCTGGGCCATCGATGACGCCTGGACCCTGTCGGGCGTGGTCGCGCACCAGCAGGAAGCGCACGCGGTGTTTCGTCCGAACGGGCATATCGGTTCGTTTGGCTACAACGCGTGGAACCTCGGCGCGACCTGGCGCTTTACCCCGACGTGGAGCGCCGACCTGCGCTACTGGAACACCGATGCCCATGACGCGGGCGATCCGTTCCATCCCCACCTGGTCGCGTCGATCAAAGCCGATTTCAGCCGGTAACACTGTAGGAGCGCGCTTGCGCGCGAACCCTCAGCTAACCCTATAAAATAGATGATGCGTTGCGGTGATCGGGCGAGCGGTTGAAACGCCCGCCTTATCATCGCAATGCATCATTCGCCTGGGGCTGTCCTGAGGGGGCGCGCGCAAGCGCGCTCCTACAGTGGCAGGGGGATTAGGTTGGCAACGTCGTTTCGTGCAGGTAACGCCACAGCGGTCGGTCACCCTGCTGCGGGATCAGCCACGCCGTCGAATGACGACGATTGCCGCTGCCGTCGGGTAGCGTCTGCGTTTCGGTGTACGACACCCACAGGCCATCGGCGGATGAATGGGTCACCACGTCGGCGATGTCGATGCGAAGGCCCCGGCGTGCGCCGCGCAGGTTGCCGAACAGGTTTTCGACACCGGCGCGATCCAGTCGGTCGCCGCGCACGGTGACCATGCGGAACCCAGGATCGAAGCGTTCGACCAAGGCGCCGAGCGCCGCATCTTCGGCGTCACCGCCGAACCAAGTCTCGATCTGTCGATGCAGCTCGACGATTTCGCGATGTGCGATGTCATTCATGCGGAGGTCTCCTCAAGGGGAAAAGTATGCCGGCGCGATAGTCGCAGCGCGACGGTCGTGGGAAGCAGGGTGAGCAGGGCGGCGAGGCCAAGCGTTGTATACGGTGCGTTCGATCCGCCGAAGGCCTGCCATGCGGCGCCCATGGCCACGGGGCCGAGGCAGAAGGCGAGCTGGCGATTCATGTTCCACAGGGCGCTGGCCTGGCCCATGCGCGCGTCCGGAACGCCGGTGAACGCGAGGGTTTGTGCGGTGCTGGAACACAGGCTGCCGCCCAGTCCCATCAGCACGAAGGCGCAGGGTGCCCAGGCGTCTCCCGGTCCGACGATCTTGCCCAACGCAAGGATGCCCAGTGCCTGCGCGACCATGCCGACGAACAGCAGCGGACGCGCACCGAAGCGTCCGAAGCCACGGCGTGTCGTCATGATCGCCACGGCGGAGGCCGCGGCCCAGGGAAGCATCAGGGCGCCGATGGCGGCAGGTGAATAGCCCAGTGTGGTCAGGTGCAGTGCGGCGATGAGGTTCACGCCGACAAAGACGCCGGGCACCAGCAGATAGACCAGCATCGCCGTATGCAGCGCACGCAGGCGTAGCAGCGACGGGATGGCGGGAAGGAACGCGGCACTACCGGCGGGGTGGCCGCCTTTCGGCAGCCACACCACGGCCAGTGCCAGGACGATCAGAGCCAGCGGCACATTGGCCAGATACAGCCAGCGCCAGGACACGGCGTCCACCAGCGCGCCACCGAGCATCGGCGACAGCGCCGGAATCAGCAGGGCGACGAACATCACCCGCGTCGTCAGGGCGCTGCGTTCGCTGGCTGGCGTGAGCCGATAGGCCCAGGCTTGCCCGACGGGAATCAGCAGCCCGCCGAACAGGCCCTGGCCAAAGCGCCAGCCGATCAGCGCATGGATGTCGTGCGTGGCGCCGGCCAGCGCCGACATGGCGGCGAAGCCTGCCAGCGCGACGCCGATCAGCGGTTTCTCGCCCAGCCACGCGGCGAGACGCGGGCCGGCGGGGATTACGACGGTCAGCCCCAGCGTGTAGATGCCGCTGACCCACGAGAGCTGGCCCACGCTGGCGGCCAGGTCCTGGCCGATGCGCGGCATGGCCACGTTGGCGGCGAACATGTTGACCAGGTCGAGCGCGAAGCCCAGCAGATAGATCCACGCGACACGGTTGCGCTCGTCCACGGCGCGACTCCAGGGAGAAAGCGCGCAGCGTAGGGAATCCGCCTGTCTGGAAATAGCCCATCCAGACGGATAGATTGTCAAAAATAGTTTGACGAGTAGCCCATGATCAGCCTGGACCGTTTCGACATCTTCAAGGCCGTGGTCGACGCCGGCTCGCTATCGGCGGCCGCGACCGCGCTCGGCCTCAGCCGGGCGGTCGTCAGCTTCAACCTCAAGCGGCTGGAAGCCGACCTTGGCGTGGCGCTGCTCATCCGCAACACGCGCAGCCTGACGCTGACCGATGCGGGCGAACGGTTCTATGAACGTTGCGTCGAAACGCTGGAAAGCGCACGCCGGGCCATCGACGAGGCGCGCGGCGACGACGCCCCGCTGATCGGTCGCCTGCGCATCACCACCACGCCGGAGTATGCGGCGCATGCCGTGATTGGTTGGGTGGACACCTTCCACGCCACGCATACCGGACTACGTATTCACCTGTCCACCAGTTCCGCACCGGCGCAGCTGATCCCGGAACGCTTCGATCTCGCGATTCGCCTTGGGCGACTACAGGACGCCGAATACCGCGCGGCGGAACTGTCGCGCTACGACATCGTGGCGGTTGCGGCGCCTTCGCTGCTGCGGGGCAGGGGGCGTGCCCGGCCCGACGATCCGGCCTGGGTGATCGGTCTTCCACGCATCGGTTATCCACGCCTGCCGGACCAGGTGTTGCGCGCCTCGGACGGCACGGAAACCGTCTTTCCCAGCAACCCGGGCAACGTCATGCTGAGCGCCGACAACGCGGCGACCCTGCTTGCCTTCGCCCGCGCGGGGCATGGCGTGGCGATCATGCCCCGCTGGCTGGCGGCACGCGACCTGGCCGAGGGCGCGCTGGTGGCGTTGCTGCGCCGTCACCGTTTCCCCGACCAGGGCGTGTACGCCGTTTATCCGAACACGCGGCATGTGCCGCACGCGGTACGACGCTTCATCGACCACGCGCGGCAGGCTACGTCGGGCTGATCAGCGCGGCAGGCCCGCGCCGGTCAACGTTTCGCTCAACGTCCACAGGCGTTCCGCGGCGTCCGGGTCGATCGCCCATAGGCGTACGCCGATTTCCTGGGGGATCTGGCCGAGTTCGGCGGGGCTGCTGGCGGGCAGCACCGGGGCGATGTCCGCATCCTCGCAGTACACGCCACCCATGCCATCGAGCTGCGGGCTGGCGGCCGTCCAGACGCTGGTCGCGGCGCCCTGCGGCACGTTCTTCAGGCCCTTGGCGAGGTCGGCGACGGGACGCCCCTGTTCGTCGAGGGCGCCGAAGCCACGCAGGGTGTCTTCGTCGAGATGGCGGACGAGGTCGGTGATGATCGCGCCCGGATGCACGGCGAACGCGCGGATGCCTTGCGCCTGGCCGCGTGCGTCGACGCCGAGGGCGAACAGCGAGTTGGCGGTCTTCGACTGGCCGTAGGCCACCCACGGATCGTAGGCGCGGCGTTCGAAGTGCGGATCGTCGAAGTCCACAGCGGAGAAGCGATGGCCGCGCGAGGACAGGGCAACCACGCGGGCACCGTTGGCGCGGACCAGCGCGGGCCACAGGCGCACGGTGAGCTGGAAGTGGCCAAGATGGTTGGTGGCGAACTGGCGCTCGTAGCCACGGGCGTCGCGTTCCAGCGGACAGGCCATGACGCCGGCGCTGTTGACGAGGATGTGCAACGGTTCTTCGCGGGCGAGGAAATCACGGGCGAAGGCGTCGATGGAGGCGGGATCGGCGAGGTCCATCGGCAGGATCTCGACATCCAGGCCCTTGAGGTTCTCGCGGGCCTTGGCGAGGTCGCGGGCCGGCACGATCACGCGGGCGCCAGCGGCGCGCAGGGCGCGGGTGGTCTCGGTGCCCAGGCCGGAGTAGCCGCCCGTGACGATGGCGGTGCGTCCCGTGAGGTCGACGCCGGCGAGGATGTCGTCAGCGGTCGTGGCCGGGCCGTGGCCCGAGGGAAGGGGATGCTGGGGCGTGCGCATGGTGGGCTCCTTGGTAGGGGAGTCCACAAAGTAGGGGCGGTGCCCCGAACGATGAATACTTGAAAGTCCCTGTTCCATGCGCAATCGTCCAGGTCATGAACCACGATCCCATTACCGACATGCTTCGTCTGGCCGACGTCGAATCGGTCGTCTCCGGCGGATTCCAGGTCGGCGGCGACTGGGCGGTCCGTTTTCCCGCGCCCGACAAGATGAAGTTCTTCGCCATGGTCCGCGGCGAATGCTGGCTATCCGTGGAGGACGAGCCGGCGCCCGTGCGCATGCATGCGGGCGACGTGATCCTGCTGATCGCAGGGAAGCGTTTCGTGCTAGCGAGCGATCCGGCGTTGGAGCCACTGGAGTACAGTGCAGCCCTCGTCGCGAATGGCGGGCCTATCGCGGCGCTGAACGATCGCGACGACGACCTGCTCGTCGGCGGGCATATCCGCCTGCATCCCGCGTACGCGCCCTTGCTGGTGGATGCGTTGCCCTCGTTCATCCACGTGCATGGCGCCTCGCCGGAAGCCGGCGTGATACGCTGGTTGCTTGATCGCATGGTGGCGGAACAATCCGGCGATCGTCCGGGCGCGGGGTTGGCGACGACGCAGTTGGCCTACCTGTTGTTCCTGCACATTCTTCGCGCTTATCTCGCCATGGGCGAGGTGCCACGCACCGGCTGGTTGCGTGCGGCGACGGATCCGAGGCTGGCGGACGTGTTGCGCCGGGTCCACGCGGAGCCGGGCAAGTCATGGCGACTGGACGAGATGGCACGTTTGTCGGCGATGTCGCGTACCGCGTTCGCCGCGCATTTCAAATGCGTGGCGGGCGTGGCGCCGCTGACCTACATCGCGCAGTGGCGCATGCGTCTGGCCTGCCATGCGTTGCGTCGTGGCGAACAACCGGTGTCGGTGCTGGCGCGTGACCTGGGCTATGCCTCGGAAAGCGCGTTCAGCCATGCGTTCAAGCGCATCGTGGGCGTGGCGCCCAGTCATTACCTGGCGGCATAACCTGTAGGAGCGCGCTTGCGCGCGATCCCGCGGCAGCGGGCCAGTCATTCGCGCCCCCGGGTCGCGCGCAAGCGCGCTCCTACAACGGCGAGTCGGCGTTTACGGGGGATCGATCGGGGCCGACGAAACGATCCACCAGTGCCATCACCGCCATCACTACCAAGGCAGGCGGCAGCCACGACAGACCCTGCTCGTGCAGCGGCAACTGTTTCACCAGCGCCAGCGCGTCGAGCCCGGCGGCGTTGAGCGCGTCGGCGCTGCCGATGGTCAGGGCGACGATCGACACCGGCACCACCACGCGCGACGGCGAGCGGAACAGCGGGCGCATGAAGAAGGTGGCAATCAGCACGATGAAGACCGGATAGATCGAGGTGAGGATCGGCACCGACACGCCGATCAGGCGGGTGAGGCCCAGGTTCGACACCATCCACGAGAAGGCCGCGAAGATCCACACGTAGGTGCGGTAGCTGATGCGCGTGATGCCGCTGAAGTAGCTGGCGCACGCGGAGGTGAGGCCGATCGCCGTGACCATGCAGGCGATGGTGATCAACACGCCGAGGAAGACGCTGCCGCCGACGCCGTAGCTGAAGTGCACGTAGGCGCTGAGCACCTCGGCGCCGTTGGTGGCGTTGCCCGCGATGGCGGTGCTGCCGGTGCCCAACAGGAACAGGCAGACGTAGATCAGCGCCAGGCCCACGCCGGCGATCACGCCGGAGAGCACCGCGTAGCGCGTGATCAGTTTCGGCGCGTCGACGCCGCGCGAGCGGATGGCGTTGACGATGACCAGACCGAAGGCCAGCGCACCGAGCGTGTCCATCGTGAGGTAGCCGTTGGTCAGGCCCTGCGAGAACGCGGCGTGCGCGTACAGCTCGCTCGGGGCGCCCGGCTGGCCGGCGGGCCACAGCAGGGTGGTGATCGCCAGCACGATGAGGGCGGCGATCTTGATCGGCGAGAGGACCTTGCCCACAGTGTCCATGAGCTTGCCGGGGTGCAGCGAGACGGCGATCACCACCGCGAAATAGGCAAGACTGAACAGCCAGAGCCAGTGGTCCGAGCCGACGAAAGGCTGGATGGCCGTCTCGTACGACACCGTGGTCGTACGCGGGATCGCGAACAGCGGGCCGATGCAGAGGTAGCAGACGATCGTGAGCACCATGCCGCTGGTGCGGCCCACGGGTTGGGTCAGCGCGGACATCGCGCCCTCGGCCCGCGCCATGGCGATGGAGGTGATCACCGGAAGGCCCACGCCCGTGAGCAGGAAGCCGATGGCCGCCGCCCAGACCGAGGTCCCCGCCTGGAGGCCGATGAAGGGCGGGAAGATGATGTTGCCCGCCCCGACGTACAGGGCGAAGTTCATGAATCCCAGGATGAGGATGTCTCTTGCGCGGAACGTGTTCACTGACGAAGGCACGGCGTGGCGGGGAGGGGAAGGGTCGAGCATAGCCCCTGCGGACGCCCGGGCGAACCCGTCGAACGAAACTCGCCCATGACAGCGTCCTTGGGCATACTCCCCGGCCACCGGAATGACCAGGGGAGTGGGCAATGGATCAGGAACGCGAGATCTGGCTGGGTCGTGGGCAGGAGAAGTTCGGTCCCTATGCCGAGTCCGTCATCCGGCAGTGGCTGATCGAGGGCAAGGTAAAGCTCTCGATGCTGGCCTGGGTCGACGGCATGGAAAGCTGGCGTCCGCTGCACGAGGTGCTGGGCCTGGCGCCCGAGTCCACGCCCCCGCCCATGCCACCGGGCGCCTTCGGTAGCCTGGCGCCTTCCGATGCCAGCGTCCTGGCGCTGCCCGAGCCGCCCAACCTGCACTGGTTCCTCGTCCTGCTCCTGTGTATCCCCACCCTGGGTTTGATGGGTGTGATCTGGCCGTTCGTCCAGGCGTCCTGGATCAAGAAGATCGATCCGTCCAGCAAGGCGACGAACTGGCTGATCGCCTCGATGCTGCTGACCGTCGGCGTCTGGGTGTTCGCCATCGTCGGCCAGTTCGCCGATGCCGGCGACGGCCTGCCGCCGATCTCGCTGATCGGTTTCCAGGGGCTGGTCGGCCTGGCCCAGTGGGCCTGCCTGATCGTGGCCTTCTTCTCGATGGCCGACTCCATGCGCCGCGTGCTCACCCCGCTGGGCCTCGTGCCCGAGATCGGCGGCGTGACGCTGTTCTTCTTCACCACGTTCTATCTCCAGGGCCAGATGAGCTGGGTCGCCCGCTGGCGGGCCACCGGTCGCGTCGATCCGCCCGCGCCGAAGGCCGTGTTCTGGGTGCTGTGGTGCGTGCCGGTCGGCGTTGTCCTGGTCGTGCTGCTGGCCTTGATGGCGGCCCTGGGCCACGGCTAGGGGGCGAATCCGGCTACAATCCCGTTTTGCGCAACGAAATGCCGCGCCTTTCCGGCCTTGTCCGGCGGGGCGGTGTTCCGGGAGAGAGCCATGAACCCCCATCGAGATACCCACGGATGACGCCAGGCACCCTTTTCGTGGTGGCCGCGCCGTCGGGTGCGGGCAAATCGACGCTGGTCAACGCGCTGCTTGAACGCGAGCCGCAGATTTCCCTTTCCATCTCGCACACCACGCGCCCGCCGCGCGTGGGCGAAATGTACGGTCGCCACTATTTCTTCGTGGAGCGCCCCGATTTCGAGAAGGAAATCGAGGACGGCATCTTCCTCGAACACGCGGTGGTGCACGGCAACCTCTACGGCACCTCGCGCACCGTCGTGGACGAAAAGCTGAACGCCGGCGCCGACGTGCTGCTGGAAATCGACTGGCAGGGCGCCCGCCAGGTGCGCAAAGGCAAGCCGGACTGTGTCAGCGTGTTCATCCTGCCGCCGTCGCGCGTGGAACTGGAACGCCGCCTGCGCGGTCGTAACACGGACGCGGCGGACGTCATCGAGCGCCGGTTGATCAATTCACGCGAAGAGATCGCCCATGCGCACGAATTCGACTACATCATCGTCAACGACAGCTTCGAGGACGCCCTGGGCGACCTCCAGGCCATCGTCCATGCCGTGCGGCTGCGCTCGCCGCACACGGCCAAACGCCATGAGGCACTGATCCAGGAGCTGATCGCCCCATGACCGACGACGCCATCGTCCGCGTACGCGGACTGACCACCGTCCTCAACGGCAAGACGATTTTCGACTCGCTCGACCTCGATATCCCGCGTGGCAAGGTCACGGCGATCATGGGGCCCAGCGGCACGGGCAAGACCACCCTGCTCAAGCACATCACCGGGCAGATGCGCGGCGACGCCGGCAGCATCGAGGTGGATGGTCAGAACGTGCCGGCGTTGTCCCGCGAGAAGCTGTTCGAGCTGCGCGAGCGCATCGGCTACCTGTTCCAGAACTCGGCCCTGCTCACCGATTTCGACGTCTTCGAAAACGTGGCCTTCCCCCTGCGCCAGCACACGAAGCTGCCGGAGGAACTGGTCCGCAACATCGTGCTGAACAAGCTCCAGGCCGTGGGCCTGCGTGGGGCGGCCAAGCTCATGCCCACCGAGCTGTCCGGCGGCATGGCCCGTCGCGTGGCGCTGGCGCGCGCGATCGTCTTCGATCCGGCGCTTATCCTGTATGACGAACCCTTCGTGGGCCTCGATCCCATCGCGCTCAACCAGGTGTTGCTGCTGATCCGCACGCTCAACGAGACGCTGGGCATCACCAGCGTGCTGGTGGCGCACGAACTGGCGGCGGTGCAGAAGGTGGCCGACCACGTCTACCTCATCGCCAACGGCAAGGTCGTGGCGCAGGGTGCGCCCGACACGCTCGCCAACGACGGCTCGCCGTGGACGGCGCAGTTCTTCGGCGGCCAGCCGGATGGCCCCGTCCCGTTCCAGTACCCCGCCGGCGACTACGCCACGGCGCTCGGTTTCCCCGGAGGCAAGGCATGACCACCAGGGACGACAACGTCGTCATTCGCAGCCTGACGCAGATCGGCGCCTGCGGGCTGTTTCTCCTTACCGTGCTGGCGGCCATCCCGCGCAGCATGCGCCATGGTCGCGAGACGCTCCGGCAGATCTGGTTCGTGGGCGCCATGAGCCTCACCATCGTCATGACCTGCGGCCTGTTCGTGGGCATGGTGCTGGGCCTGCAGCTGTACGACGTGCTGTCGATCTTCGGCGGCACCTCGGCCACGGGCACCGTCGTCGCCATCGCGATCTACCGCGAGCTGGGCCCGGTCGTGACCGCGCTGCTGTTCGCCGGCCGCGCCGGTACGTCCATCACCGCCGAGATCGGCCTGATGCGCGCCACCGACCAGCTCGACGCCATGGAAATGATGGCCGTGGACCCGGTCGCCTACGTCGCCGCGCCGCGCTTCCTCGCCGGCGTGATCGCCCTGCCGTTGCTGGGCGTGGTGTTCTGCGCCATGGGCGTGTTCGGCGGTCACCTCGTCGGCGTGACCTGGCTGGGCATCGACAACGGCACCTTCTGGTCCAACATGACCGCCGCGGTGGATGTCCACAAGGACATCATCAACGGCGTGCTGCTCAAGTCCTTCGCCTTCGGCATCGTGGTCTCCCTGATCGCGGTGTTCCAGGGCTACACCACCCCGCCGACCAGCGAAGGCGTCGCCTACGCGACGACGCGCACGGTGGTCGCATCGTCCATCGCCATCCTGGCGCTGGACTTCGTCCTCACCTCATTCCTGATCTGAGGCCACGGAGGCCCGCCATGACCGCATCCCTTTCCGCATCCAACCCGAGGATCGTGCCGTGACCCAGAGACGCTCCTATGCCGTCGGCACCGGCCTGTTCATCGTGCTCGGCTTCGCCGCGCTGGCCTATCTCGCGACCCAGACCACCTCGGTGGCCAATTCGCGGCAGGGCTCCAGCTACCCGGTCGAGACTCGTTTCGCCAACGTCGGCCAGCTCAAGGTCCGCGCTCCGGTGAAGATCGCCGGCGTTCGCGTCGGTTCGGTCCAGGCCATCGACCTCGTCCCGGGCAAGGAAGAAGCCAAGGTGACGCTGTCGATCGACGACAACCACAAGGACATCCCGGACGACTCGGTCGCTACGATCTACACCAGCGGCCTGCTGGGCGACCAGTACGTGGGTATCCAGTTCGGCCGGTCGAAGAACCCGGTCAAGGAAGGCGGCGAGCTGGGCCTGACCCGCCCGGCGCAGCAGCTGGAAGAAATGCTCGGCAAGTTCTTCGGCGGCGGCAGTGCCCCGGACCACCTGGGCGGTACCTTCCACGTGACGGGCAACTTCACCAATATCGGCGGCCTGCAGGTAGGCGCCGCGGTGAAGATGGCCGGCGTGCCCATCGGCAGCGTCGATTCCATCGTCATCAAGCCGGGCTCCAGCGAGGCCACGGTGACCCTTGCGATCGACAAGCGCTACTCCCAGATACCGGATGACTCGGCCGCCGCGGTGTTCACAAGCGGTTTGATCGGTAGCCAGTATGTTGCCCTCCAGCCGGGCGGCTCGCCGGAGTACCTGCAGGAAGGCGACGAACTCGTCCTCACGCAGTCGGCGATGCAACTGGAAGACCTGATCGGCAAGTTCCTCGTGAACGGCTCGCCGAGCAACAACAAAAACGGCGGCGCCTCCGGCGACGCCAAACCAGACAACGCCGGCAAGAAGTAATGCCGGCCCAGGAGACTCGCATGCTGCGTCAGCTTTCCCTCGCCATCGCCCTGGCCGTCGGCACGGTCGTGGCCGCGCCGGTCCTCGCCCAGAACGCCGCCCCGGCGGCCACCCAGGGCCAGCAGCCCCAGCAGATCGTCCAGACCATCTCGGACGACCTGGGCAAGGCCATCGAAGGACACCAGGCCGAGCTGAAGAACGACAAGGAAAAGCTGATCGCCGTCATCGACGACACCTTCCTGCCGCACTTCGACATCGACTACGCCTCCATCCTGGTGCTGGGTCAGAACGCTTCGAAGGCGTCGCCCGAACAGCGGGAGCGCTTCGCCAAGGCGTTCTACAACTCGATCACCCATCGCTACGCCGAAGGCCTGTTGAACTACACCCGTGGCCGCGTGAAGGTGTTGCCGTTCACCGGCGAACAGAACCCGAAGCGCACGGTAGTTCGTACCCAGGTCATGCTGGACGACGGCAAGTCGGTGTCGGTGGATTACGCATTCCGCCAGAGCAAGAGTGGTGACTGGAAGGCCTACGACGTAATCATCGAAGGTATTTCCTACATCACCAACTACCGCAACCAGGTCGACGCCGAGATCAAGAAGGAAGGTCTGGACAAGCTGATCGCCGACCTCGAGCAGAAGGGCTCGGCGGCGATCGACCAGCTTGAGAAGGATTCTGGCGGCAAGAAGAAGTGAGCCAGCCGGCCTTCCAGCTGACCACCCCGGCACCGGATACCCTCGCGGTATCCGGTGCGCTCACGTTCGCCACGGCGACGGCCGCGCTCGGTGCCGGTCGTGCCGAGCTGGATCGTGGGTCGCAGACGGTGCTGGATCTTTCCGGCGTCGCCCAGGCGGACAGCGCCGGCCTTGCCACGGTGCTGGCGCTGCTGGCGCACGGCCGCAGCAAGGGCAGGGCGATCCGCGTCGCCCATGCACCGACGGGCCTCCAGGCCCTGGCCCGCGTTTCGGGCGTCGAACCGCTTCTTTGACGCGTGGGCGTTACGCGATAACCGTACTCATGGCCCTGGGCTCCTGCTTTCGCAGGAGCGACGAGGCTGGCGATCCGTCGTTCCAGCGAACGCTGGAACCCAGCGCGAGGCGATCGGTTATCGCATCGGGGCCTCCTACGTAAAGCCGATTCGGCGCCCTCCCCGTGCGGGTAAACCGAGGCGCTGGGTTCCTGTTTTCACAGAAACGACGAGCCCGCGAACCGTCGTTCCAGCGCACGCTGGAACCCAGCGCGAGGCAATCGGTTGTCGCGTCGCCGCCTCCTACGCAAAGGCCGATGCGATGCCCTCGCCATGCTGGTGAACCGAGGCGCTGGATTCCTGTTTTCACAGGAACGACGAGCAAAAAAAGGGGCCCATGGGCCCCTTTTTCTTTATTCCGGCTTCTGCCCGTTCTGCTGTTCCCACTTGTGCTGCTGGTCGAGCAGCTCTTCGGGGTCGAAGTTCGAGTTGTCGTTGCCGGTGATGCCCTGCATGCGCTCGACCACGTCCGCCGGCGGGTTGCCGTCGTAGATCTGGTAGAGGCGCTGCTGGCGGTAGGCGTCACGCATGAACACGTACGGGTCGTAGGCCGAATTCAGGAAGCTTTCGGCGTCGATCGCACGGGCGCGCAGGGTCACGAGATAAAGGACCGACGGGATGTAGTACTGGCCGGCCTTGAAGTCGTGATTGCGGGAGAAATAGCTGAGCGGATCGAAGAAGTAGCTGTCGACCGGCAGGCGCCAGACGTCGCGCGGCGTGGTCGGGCCGACGAAGGGCAGGACCAGGTAGCTGCCCTCGGGCACGCCCCAGCGGGCCAGGGTCACGCCGAAGTCGGTGTCATACAGCGGCATGCCGAGCAGGCTGGCTGGGTCCTTGAAGCCCAGGAAGCCGATGGTTAGGTTGACCACGAAGCGGCCGGTGGTCTGGATGGCCTGCTTGGGACGGGCCTGCAGCAGCTCGTTGGCGACCGTGATCGGCAGGCGGATATTCGTATAGAAATCGCTCACCGCGGTGCGGACCGGCGGGTTGGTCACCTTGCGGTAGCCCACGGCGACAGGCCGGATCAGGGTCTTGTCGAGGCTGTCGTTGAAGGCGTAGACCTTGCGGTTGAAGTGCTCGTTCGGGTCGTCGGTGCGCGGTGGGGCGATATGGCACGCGGCCAGGAGGCCGGTGGCCAGCAGGCCGAGCGCGGGGCGGACGATCCGTGACAGGAGGCTGGAAGGCATGGGGTCTACTTTACGGGGTGAGGCGATACTTTAGTGTACCGCTTGGTTTTATTATTTTCATCCGCCGGGTCCATCCGGGCCGGAACCGGGCATCATACCCCCGCCCCGATTGCCAGCCAACCGGCCTCGACGGTAGACTGTGCGGTCAGAAGTGTCTTTATTGTCAAGGATTTGAAATGGCCCGTATTACTGTCCAAGACTGCCTAGAGGTAGTCGACAATCGCTTCGAGCTGGTGCTCCTTGCGACCAAGCGCGCCCGTCAGCTCGCCAAGGGTGCCGAACCCACGATCGATCCGGATCACGACAAGCCGACCGTCGTCGCCCTGCGCGAAATCGCCGAGCGTCGCGTCACCGAAGATATGATCGACGCGATCGACAAGGCCACCCGCGAGCGTGCCGAGCGTGAAGCCCTCGAGTGGGCCGCCACCGAAGTGGACGACGACCTCTCGAAGGGCGGAGATGACTGATGACGCCGGGTCGCTGTCGGCCCTGCATTCATCCGTTCACTGCGCAGGTTGACGCGCGGCTCTCCATGCCGCGCGCGGGAGGCGTCGCCCGCTGAGGCGCGAGTTCTCCCATGGAAGTCATCCCTGCCAAAAAACTGACCGACGTGGTCGATACCGATCCAGTGCCGCCCTATGTGCAGGCGCTGGAAGAGCGCGTGGGCGCCTACCTGCCGCAAGAGCAGGTGCTGCGCATCCGCCGCGCCTTCCTGGTCGGTGCCGCCGCGCACGAAGGCCAGACGCGTAAATCGGGCGAGCCCTACATCACGCATCCCGTCGCCGTGGCCCAGGTGCTGGCCGATCTCGGACTCGACGCCGAGACGATCATCGCCGCGATCCTGCACGACACGCTTGAAGACACCAAGCTCGGTCGCGAGGAACTCGCCGGCGCGTTCGGCGAGACCGTCGCCGAACTGGTCGATGGCGTCACCAAGCTCGACAAGATGCGCTTCTCCAGTCGCGCCGAGGCCGATGCCGAGAGCTTCCGCAAGATGCTCCTGGCGATGGCGCGCGACCTGCGCGTGATCCTGATCAAGCTCTCCGACCGCCTGCACAACATGCGCACCCTCGGCGCCAAGGACTCCTCGTCGCGCCGCCGCATTGCGCGCGAGACGCTGGAAATCTACGCGCCCATCGCGCAGCGCCTGGGCATGAACAAATTCAAGGCCGAGCTGCAGGATCTCGGCTTCAAGGCGCTGTATCCCGATCGCCACCGCATCATCGGCGAGCGCATCCGCGCCGCGCTGGGCAACCGGCGCGAGGCGATGGCCAAAATCGAGATGGCGCTGGAAGGCCGCCTCGCCGCGGAGAAGATCCCGGGGCGCGCGGTCAGCCGCATCAAGTCGGCCTGGAGCATCTATTCGAAGATGCGCAACGAGCACAAGTCGTTCGCGCAGCTCATGGATGTCTACGGCTTCCGCGTCATCACCGACACGGCGATGCATTGCTACATGGCGCTGGGCGCCGTGCATGGCCTGTACAAGCCGGTGGACGCACGCTTCAAGGATTTCATCGCCATTCCCAAGGGCAATGGCTACCAGTCGCTGCATACCGTGTTGCTCGGGCCGTTCGGCGCCCCCATCGAGATCCAGATCCGTACCTCGGAAATGGAATCCGTGGCCGAGCGGGGTATCGCGGCGCACTGGGCGTACAAGAGCGACTCCGGTCCCGCGAACAGCGCGCAGCTGCGCGCGCGCGAATGGCTCTCGGCGCTGGCCGACAGCCAGGCCAACACGCCGTCGGCGTCCGAATTCCTTGAGAACGTCAAGATCGACCTCTTCCCGGACGAGGTCTACCTGTTCACGCCGCGTGGCGACATCTTCTCGCTGCCGCGCAACGCCACGGCCCTCGATTTCGCTTACGCGGTGCATACCGACGTCGGCGACCACGCCGTGGCGGCGCGCGTCGACAAGAAGCTGGTACCGCTGCGCACGCGCCTCATCTCCGGCCAGGTGGTGGAGGTCATCACCGCGCCCTCGGCCGTGCCCAATCCGGCATGGCTCGAAGCGGTGGTCACCGGCAAGGCGCGCACCGCGATTCGCCAGTACCTCAAGCACCTCCAGCACGAGGACGCGGTGGACTTCGGTCATCGCATGCTCGATCGCGCGCTCGATGCGCGGGGCCTGAGCCTCGATTCCATCCCGCCGGCCACGCTCGACCGTTTCCTCGACGATGCCAAGCTGCGTCGGCTGGAAGAACTGCTCGCCGAGATCGCGCTGGGCAACCGGTTCGCGGACCAGGTGGCCAACCAGCTCGTGTCGTTGCTCGGTCCGGGCGACGATCGTCACCCTTCGCCGGTGGATCAGCACAGCGCCGAGAAGATCCGCATCAGTGGCTCGGAGCGTGGCGTGCTGAGCTTCGGCAACTGCTGCCATCCGCTGCCGGGCGACGAGATCGTCGGTTACCTCTCGTCGGGCAAGGGCATCGTGGTGCATCGGGTGGAATGCCCCAATGTCGCTGAGTTCCGCAAATCGCCCGAGCGCATCGTGGCGATCGAATGGGATCGCGACGTTAGCGGCGATTACCGCGCCGAACTGCGGATCGAAGTGCTCAACCGTCCGGGCGTGCTCGCCACGGTGGCGGCGGCCATCGCCGATGCCAGCTCGAACATCGAGAACGTGGAATACATCGAGCGCGACAGCACGGCCGCGACGCTGCTCTTCGCCATCGAGGTGAAGGGTCGCAAGCACCTGGCGGACGTGATGCGTCGCGTGCGTCGCACGGGCGTGGTCAGCGGCGTTTATCGGCATCCCCTGTAGGAGCGCGCTTGCGCGCGATCGCGCGCAAGCGCGCTCCTACATGCGTCCTTGGTGGCGGCGGCGCGGTGCCTGCGGCTAGACTCGCCTGCATCACCACGAGGACATCCCATGACCCGTAGCATCATCGCCACCGACAAGGCTCCGGCCGCCATCGGCCCGTATTCGCAGGCCGTCCGCGCCGGTAACACTGTGTACTTCTCGGGCCAGATTCCGCTCGATCCGGCCACCGGCAACCTCGTCGAGGGCGACATCACCGCGCAGACCCGTCGCGTGTTCGACAACCTCGTCGCCGTGGCCGAAGCCGCCGGCGGCAAGCTGGCCGACATCGTGCGCGTGGGCATCTACGTCACCGACCTCGGCAACTTCGCCGCAGTGAACGCCGTGATGGCCGAATACTTCCAGCAGCCGTACCCGGCGCGTTCCACCATCGAGGTCTCGGGCCTGCCCAAGGGCGCCCAGGTCGAGGTCGACGCGATCCTCGTCCTGCCGTAAGGACGACGCCATCCCCGTGGCTCCCAGCGTGAGATCGACGTCCACCGCACCCTCGGTGGACCCGGGACGCGCGCCGCTGACGACGCTCGGCGGCGTCGGGCCGGCGCTCGCCGAGACGCTGGGCAAGCTCGGCCTGCGGGAGGTGCAGGACCTCTGGTTTCACCTCCCGCTGCGTTATGAAGACCGCACGCGCGTCGTATCCATCGGTGACTTGCGCCCTGGCGATCACGCACAGGTGGAGGGCACGGTCGATTTCGTCGAGCGCGGTTTCCGTTTCCGGCCGCAGTTGAAGGTCATCGTTTCCGACGATTCGGGGCGCGCGCTTTTGCTGCGCTTCTTCCATTTCCGCAAGAGCCAGGTCGACCAGTTGCCCAAGGGCACGCGCCTGCTCTGCTTCGGCGAAGTGCGCCAGGGGCCGCAGGGCCTGGAGATGGTGCATCCGCAGTACCAGCGCATCGAGGTCGGCGAACCCGTGGTGGTGGATGAGCGGCTGACGCCGGTCTATCCCACCACGGAAGGCCTGGGACCGCGCCGCTTGGGTAGCGTGATCGCCAAGGCGTTGGCCCACCTGCCGGCCGATGATCGGCTGGAGCTGATTCCCGAGGATGTCGGTCAGCCGCTGGGCATGGCCTCGTTGCGCGATGCGTTGCTGTACGTACATCGACCGCCGCCGGACGTGGATCTACGCCAGCTGGAACTAGGTACACATCCCGCGCAGAAACGGCTGGCGTTCGAAGAATTGCTGACCCAGCACTTGACCCTGCGTCGCATGCGCGCGGCGGTGAAGAAGCGCAAGTCGCCGGCGTTGAAGAGCGCCGGGAGCCTACGCGACCGTTTGCTCGCGTCTTTGCCTTTCGCGTTGACGAAAGCGCAGGCGCGCGTGTCCACCGAGGTGGCGCGCGACCTGTCCCGTCCGCACCCCATGCTGCGTCTCGTGCAGGGCGACGTGGGCAGCGGCAAGACCGTTGTCGCTGCACTCGCCGCCGTCGCCGCCGTGGAAAGCGGCTACCAGGTCGCGCTGATGGCGCCGACTGAATTGCTCGCCGAGCAGCACCTGCGCAATTTCCGTGCGTGGCTGGAGCCGATGGGGCTTGAGGTCGAATGGCTCGCCGGCAAGGTGCAGGGCAAGGCGCGCAAGAGCGCGCTGGCTCGCGTGGCCGACGGCAGCGCGCATGTCGTGGTGGGTACGCACGCGCTCATGCAGGAAGGCGTCGCCTTCGCGAAGCTCGGCCTGGTCATCGTGGACGAGCAGCATCGCTTCGGCGTGCACCAGCGCCTCGCACTGCGTGACAAGGGCGCGGAAGGCGAACTCATTCCGCACCAGCTGGTGCTCACCGCGACGCCGATTCCACGTACGCTGGCGATGAGTGCGTACGCGGATCTCGACGTGTCGTCCATCGATGAGTTGCCGCCCGGACGTACGCCGGTGCAGACGGTGGCCATTTCGAACGAGCGCCGTTACGACGTGATGGAGCGTATCCACGCGGCGTGCATGGAAGGTCGCCAGGTGTACTGGGTGTGCACGCTGATCGAAGAATCCGAGCAGCTCAACGCGCAGGCCGCCGAGGTGGCCCACGCGGAACTCGTCGCCGGCTTGCCTGACTTGGCCGTGGCGCTGATCCATGGGCGTATGAAGCCCAAGGAAAAGCAGGCGGTGATGGATGCCTTCAAGCGCGGCGAGATCGCCGTGCTGGTCGCCACCACTGTCATCGAGGTGGGCGTGGACGTGCCCAACGCCAGCCTCATGGTCATCGAGAACAGCGAGCGGTTGGGCCTTGCCCAGTTGCATCAGCTGCGTGGGCGCGTGGGTCGTGGTTCCATCGCGTCGTCCTGCGTGTTGCTTTACCAGACCCCACTGTCGCGGCTGGCGAAAGAGCGGCTCCAGGTGATGCGCGAAACCAACGATGGTTTCCGTATCGCCGAGAAGGATCTGGAGCTGCGCGGGCCGGGCGAAGTGCTCGGCACGCGGCAGACCGGCCAGCTGCAATTCCGCATCGCCGACCTTTCGCGCGATGCGCACCTGATGCCCGATGTGCAACGCGTGGCGGAGGCGATGATGCGCGACCATCCGGCGCGCTGCGAACGCCTCATCGCCCGCTGGGTCGGCGACGCGGCGCGCTACGTCGACGCCTGATCCTTTCCTGTAGGAGCGCGCTTGTCGTGGTGTGTGATCGCGCGCAAGCGCGCTCCTACAGGTGTGGGGTGCGCAGGCCGAGGTGCTGGCGGAGGTGGGTGGCGATGGCCGCGGTTTCGCGCAGCACGGGCTGGGTGTCGCCGGTGATGGCGTCCATGTCGTGCAGGCGGCCGGTGGCTCGCAGCTCGGCATGGAAGCGCGCCAGTTTCTCCGGTAGTGGGTCGCTGACGAGGGTATGCACGGGGCGGCCGGTGGCGCAGGCCTCCGACAGCATGTTCACCGAGTCCGGGGTGACTGCCAGCCGGTCGGCCCAGCCCAGGATGCCGGGATAAGGGTTCGCCCCGTCCCGTGGCGACGTCCATACGAAACCGGGCAACCCTGCCAGCGCGGCGCGGATCATCGGCATGTGCTCGGCGGGCGTGCGTCGCGAGGTGACCACCATCACCGAGCCGCCGTCACGTGCATGGCGCGCCTTCACGGCTTCCAGGAAAGCGGCGGTCACCGATGCGTCCACCGACTTGCCATGCCGCTCGCCGCCGAACAGCACGCCCAGGCGGGGACCCGGCAGGGCAGCGAAGCCGGCAAAGGCCGAGCGGGCGTCGGCCAGCCAGGCATCGTCCACAGGGTGCAACGAGCCGAGCGGGGAGAGCACGTTGTCGCCATGCAGGCCATCGTGCTTCGGTGCGACCACAAGATCCCAGTGCGCAGTGTCGATGCGCGGATCAAGGATCTGCACCGTGAGGGTGCGCCCACCGGACCAGTGCCGCATCAGACGAGTCACCCAGGCGGCCGTGCGACCGCAACCGATGGCCAGGGCGGGCCAGGGAGGCAGGAGGCTGTCGGTGTTTCCCGCCAGCGCCATGCTCGTTCCCGGCAGGAGTCGCGGCGCGAACCACGACCAAGGGGCACGCAGGTCGATCGCGACTTCGCGGATGGAGGGGGTGAGGGCTTCGGCCAGGGCCAACGCCTGCCGGCGGTTTCCCGCCCGGCCATCGGTGACGACCCAGCAGAATGGCGGGGCGGGCTGGGTCACGAGGGGATGCCGTGGTCGATTGTTATCGATATCGCGACAGTACGTTCCCCGGCAGGGCGATCCACGAAACCCGTCTTCACGCTTACACTCTCCGGACGCTGGCCCCTCTGGGCCCTTTTCGCCACTGTACAAGGATTCCCATGAGCGCTCCGCTGTCCGACGCCTCGCTTGACCAACTGTTCCGTACCGCGCGCACTTTCAACGCGTGGCAGGACAAGGAAGTGACCGACGAACAGATCCGCCAGATCTACGAACTGGCGAAGATGGGTCCCACGGCCGCGAACATGTCGCCGATGCGCGTCGCCTTCATCAAGTCCAAGGACGCCAAGGAGCGCCTGAAGCCGTTCCTGTCCGAGGGCAACGTCGAGAAGACCATGGTGGCCCCGGTGACCGCGATCGTCGCCACCGATTTCGCCTTCTACGAGCATTTGCCCAAGCTGTTCCCGCATGCCGATGCGCGCAGCTGGTTCGTTGGTAACGATCCGCTGATCCAGGAAGCCGGCCGCCGCAACGGTTCGCTCCAGGGCGCCTACCTCATGATCGCCGCCCGCTCGCTCGGCCTCGACTGTGGCCCGATGTCCGGTTTCGACCAGGCTGGCGTGGACGCCGAGTTCTTCGCCGGTACCCAGGTCAAGTCGAACTTCCTCGTGAACATCGGTTACGGCAACCCGGACGTCGGCCTGTTCGGCCGACTGCCGCGCCTCGATTTCGACGAAGCCGCCCAGATCCTCTGATTCCTTTCCCGCGGTGACCGTCCGGTCCCGCTGCACTTGGCAGTACCCACCCTCACTGCAGGAGACACACCATGCGCGCTCTTCGTTACCTCGCCCTCGCGGGCCTGCTCGCCACCGCCGGCACCGCCGTTGCCGCCCCGGTCACCTACAAGCTCGACCCGACCCACACCATGGTCCTGTTCAGCTGGAACCACTTCGGCTTTTCCAACCCGACCGCCAACCTGAACAACGTCGACGGCACCCTCGTCTATGACGAGAAGGACCCGACCAAGGCCACCGTCGAAGCGACGTTCAAGCTGGCCGACCTGGACACCTTCGTGCCGAAGCTCAACGAGCACCTGTCGTCGGACCAGTTCTTCGACGCCGCCAAGTACCCGACCATCACCTTCAAGAGCACCAAGGTCGCCACGGCGGGCAAGGGCAAGCTGAAGGTCACCGGTGACCTGACTGTGCACGGCGTGACCAAGCCGGTCACCCTCGACGTCACCGTGAACAAGGTCGGCGAGAATCCGATGATGAAGGGCACCCCGGTTGCCGGCTTCGACGCCGTCGCCACGCTCAAGCGCTCTGACTTCGGCGTGGGCGCCTACGTGCCGAACGTGTCGGACGAGATCAAGATCCGCATCACGACCGAAGCGCACGGCGAGAAGCAGTAAGTTTTTCCGGGGCTCGTCCCCAGGGGCCCGCGCCGGCGACGGCGCGGGCCTTTTTGTTTCTTGTTACCATTTCCTCCCAGTGCAAATCGTATCGCCCGGAGTTTTTCCATGAGCACCCACAACGCTGCGCGTCCCAACCCCGCGGCCGCGCCGCTGATCCCGGCGAACGCCGAAAACCGCTACGAGGTCACCCGGGCCGACCTGCCGCTTTCCTGCCCCATGCCGGGCATGTACCTGTGGAACTCGCATCCGCGCGTCTACTTGCCCATCGAGGACGACGGCGGCACGTCGAAGTGCTCGTACTGCGGCGCCACCTACGTTCTGAAAGACTGACGTCGCCATGCGGGCCCGCCTGCTGTCGAGCCCGCTCGCTACCCCAACGGACCGCCCATGGCCACCGTCTTTCCTAGTCGGACGATGACCGTCGTACAACTCGTCCCCGCCCTGCATTCGGGCGGCGCCGAGCGCTCGACCCTGGAAATCGCCAAGGCGCTGGTCCAGGCCGGCCATCGATCCATCGTGATCTCGGCCGGTGGTCGTCTCGTGGCCCAGTTGGAGGCCGAGGGTAGCCGTCATATCAGCCTGCCCATCGGGAAAAAGGCGCTTTCAACGCTGTTCCTGACCGGCAAGCTGCGTCGCATCCTGCGAGAGATCCAGCCCGATATCGTCCACGCTCGTTCACGCTTACCCGGCTGGCTCGGCTGGTGGGCGCTGCGTGGCCTGCGTCCCCGTCCGCACTTCGTCACCACGGTGCACGGGCTGAACACGCCGGGACGCTACAGCGCCATCCTGCTGCGCGGCGAGCGCGTCATCGTGGTCTCGCAGACCCTGCGCGACTACGTCCTGCGCCACTACCCGCGCGAGATCGAAGCGTCGCGCATTTCGGTGATTCCCCGGGGGATCGACACCGAGGCGTTTCCCTACGGATACCGTCCCGACGACAACTGGCAACGCTCGTTTCTTGAGCAGTATCCGCAGTTGGCCGGGGCGCCGTTGCTGACCCTCCCGGGGCGCGGTACGCGCCTGAAGGGACACGCCGACGCGATCGAGCTGGTCGGCGACCTGGCCCAGCGTTCCATCGACGTGCGCCTGCTCCTCCTGGGCGCCGACGAGCCGGGGCGCGAGGCCTATATCGAGGAACTGCGCCAGCTCGTCCGGGCGCGTGGCCTCGATGACAAGGTGGTGATCTTGCCGGCCCGCTCGGACATCAGGGACATCTATGCGATGTCCGCGCTGGTGCTGCAGTTGTCCCGCCGACCGGAGTCCTTTGGGCGCACCGTGGTCGAGGCGCTGGCGCTGTGCCGTCCCGTGATGGGCTATGCCCACGGCGGCGTTGGCGAGCTGCTGGCGGAACTGTATCCGGCAGGCCGCGTTCCGCTGGGCGATCGCGAGAAGCTGGTGGAACGCGCCGCGGAGCTGCTTCGCTTCGCGCCGCCCATCCCGCCGCCGCGCAGCTACCGTCTCGTCGACATGCAGACCAGTACGCTGGCGTTGTACGCCGACGTGGTGGAAGGCGTACCCACCGCATGAGCGCCGGCCTGGCGGCGAAGCTCCGCGCGGGGCTCGCATCCCCCCTGTTTCCCCTCTGGCTCGTGCCCGCGTTGTTGCCCGTGGGACGCAGCGCCGAGTTCGGCGTGTTCCTTTGCCTGCTGGGCGCGATGTTGCTGCTGGTCCGCGAGCCCAGGGTGCTGTCCCATCACGAGGGCGCGAAACTCTATCTCTGGCTGTTCGCCGCGTACGCTGGCGCCGCGCTGGTTTCCGCCGTGGATGCGGTGGCCCCTGGCAAGAGCTGGGGGACGGTGGTGGGCATCCTGCGTTTCGCCCCTCTTGGTGTCTACGCTTGTTTCGCCGTGCGGCGGCCCGGCAAGCTGCGTGCGCTTTACATGGCCACGGCCGTCGTCGTGGCCATCTGGGTGGTAGATGCCTGGGTCCAGGCCCTCACGGGCTACGGGCTGGCCGGCGCTTCCAACGCGGATCGTCTCTCGGGCATCTTCGGTGCCACCAACCTCAAGCTGGGGCCGGCGCTTTCGGCGTTTTCGCCTTTCCTTCTCTGGGCCGCGCGCGAGCGCTGGGGCCGGAAGGGGCTGGTCATGGCCTTTCTGCTGGCGCTGGGGCCCGTATTGCTGTCCGGATCGCGCGCCTCGTGGATTTGCTATGGATTGGTCGCCCTCGGGTTCCTCTGGCGCGAGGCGGGGTCATTCCGTCGTTTTGCGCTGGCCTGTGTCGGCACCGGCGGCGTGCTGCTGCTTGCCGGCGCGTTGGCCTGGCAGGTCTCGCCGAAGTTCCACGAGCGGATCGCCCGCACGCTGCCGGTACTCCAGGGCACCCAGGCTGGACTGGACAGCGCCTTGACCGGTCGCCTGGACATCTGGACGACGGCCGTGCGCCTCTACGAAACGCATCCGATCAACGGCGTCGGCGTCCGCGGCTTCCGCGTCGCCTACCCCGAGGTGGCGGCACCCGACGACCACTTCCTCACGGCTGAAAAGTGCGGGGAGGGCGAGGGCGCCTGCCACGCGCATCAGGTTCTGCTGGAGGTCGCCACCGAGACCGGCACCATCGGCCTGCTGGCATGGCTGGCGGCAACGGTGTTCGCCCTGCGCCAGTGGTGGAGGGCCGGCGTCGCGGCTCGTGCGCGGGCGTTCCCCGTCACGGTCGCCTTGGTGGCGATCCTCTTTCCGTTGAACACGCACATGGCGTTTTATTCGGCCTGGTGGGGATTGTTGGCGGCGTGGCTGCTGGCGATCTGGTGCGCCGCGCTGTATGCCGATCTACCGGACGGGGAGGGCACCCATGGCGCGTGAACCGCTTTCGGTGGTCGTCACGACCTTCGATAACGCCGACACCATCGAAGCCTGCCTGGCGTCGGTCCGTTTTGCCGACGAGATCGTGGTGCTCGATTCGGGCTCGACGGATGCGACAAGGGATATCGCCGAACGGCTCGGCGCGCGCGTGATGGTGCAGCCTTTTGCCGGCTACAGCGCGCAGAAGCAGGCCGCGATCCATCTCGCATCGCATCGCTGGGTGCTGTTGCTGGATTCGGACGAGGCCTTACCTGCCGTGGCGGCGCAACGCGTCGAGGCGGCGCTGGTGTCACCCCAGGTGGCCGGCTTCGAGTTGCTGCGCAGGGAATGGGTGTTCTGGCGCTGGCAGCCGGCGCGCGCACGGCTTAACCACTATGTTCGCCTGTTCGATCGCACACGGGCCCGCATGAGCGGCCACGAAGTGCATGAGAGCGTGGTGGTGGATGGTCCGGTAAGACGACTCGACGCCGTCATCGATCACTATGGCGAACGTGACATCGAAGGCCGTGTCGACAAGGCGAATCGTTATTCGTCGTTGCAGGTGGCAGACCGTCACACCCGGCTACCGTCGTTCCTGCGCGCCCGCATGGTGGTGTACCCGACGATCGCCTTCGCCCGTTACTACTTCTGGCGCGGCCACTGGCGCGGAGGCTGGGCCGGCTTCGTCGCCGCGCGAGTGCACGCGTTCTATGCGTTCCTGAAGTACGCGAAGCTCTACGAGCGCGAGCGCTCAGGCGGCCAGGGCTTCCTGGCGAAGCTGGAAGCCGAACGCCGCGACCAGTAGCGAGCAGGCCTCGTGACGCAGGGCTTCGCGACGACGGAACTCGCTGCGACGCTTGCTCTCGACCTCGGACGCACAGCGCACCGGTTCGCGCGGAGGTACGGCGAAGAAGCCGTCTTCCGCCGGTACGGCTTCGGCTTCGAGCCAGAAGGCGTCGTAATCGGCCTTGATCTTGCCCGGGCGGTTCGCAAACGGATGCGCCGCGTTGCCGATGCCGAGCACGCGCTCCACCTCGAAGGCCTCCGCGAGCGAGCGGATCATCGACAGCAGCAGGTTCTTCGGACGAAGGCCATGGCACTGCTTGGTGAAATCGCGCACGACGTCGCGCCCGGCGTTGTTTGCCGCACCCTGCAGGCAGCCGATGACGATGCTGCGTCCACCATCGATGAAAGAGATGGCGGCATAGGAAATCTGCAGGTCGTTGTCGTCGGTAAGCGAGAGGCTGAGTTCGCCTTCACGGTCACGCAGGCGCGGTGCCTTGAGGATCAGGTTGAGGCCGGAACCGTCGCGCAGTTCGATGCGCCCCAGGCGCACCTGGCGCGAACGATAGAGCGTGTCGAACAGCTCGCGCGGAAAGCGGGCGAGGGCAAACTCGTAGTGCGCCCGCAACGCTTCCAGGCGACGGTCGCGCGACCAGCGGCGGGACATGTAACGATGCTGATAGCGCTCGATCAGGGTCGCGTCCACCTGGGTCAACCCGGCCATGTCGGGCGATTCCAGCAGCGCGAGCCAGGCGTCGTGGCGGGCGAAGCGCACGACCGAACGGCCGACATACGTCAGCGTGGCACCGATGCCACGGATGCGCTTGCTGTGCCAGCTGGACCGGCCGCGCAGCGAGCGCGCGAAACGGAAGAGCGACTGCATGAATGGACGTCCATCTTTTCGGGGAATGGACGACATTCTACGCCCGCGAAATTTCGCGAAGCTTTCGTCTGTAAGCCTGGGAAATGCCTGCTTAAGCAGTTGCTTGCGCATGCAAGCATCGGCCTCAGTAGATACGGGGCTCGCCGGGCGGCCGGGTCTTGAACCGTTTGTGAACCCAGAGGTATTGCTCCGGCGCCTCGCGCACCATCTGCTCGATCTGGGCGTTCACCACGGCGGTGTCCAGGGCGGCGTCCTTGCTCGGGACATCGGGCAGCGGCGCACCCAGGCGCATGACATAACCGGTGTCGTCGGGCAGACGGCGATGATAGAAGGGAATGACAGCCGCGCCCGACATGCGCGCCAGGTGATGGGTGGCCGTGATGGTCGCGGCGGGCACGCCGAAGAAGGGGACGAATACGTTGTCCTTGCTGCGCATGTCCTGGTCGGGGGCGTACCAGACGGTGCCGCCGGCCTTCAGGTACTTCACGGTGCCGCGGATATCGTCCTTGTCGAACATGGCGTCGGCATAGTGCAAGCGCGAGCGCAGCACGGCGAACTCGAAGACGTCCGAATCCATGCGCCGGTACATGCCGGCGATGCGGATACGCTGCGATACCAGGCGGGCGCATAGTTCCAGGTGCGAGAAGTGTCCCCCGACCAGCAGGACACCCCGTCCCGAGGCCCTGGCGGCCTCCAGGTGCTCCAGGCCCTCGATGCGGACAGGGACGCGCGCGATGGCTCGGTCCGAGCCCATCCAGCCGAGCGCGAATTCGGCGAGCATCATGCCGACATCGCACAGGTTGGCCCTGACCAGGGCCCGCTGGGCCTCCGGATCGAGTTCGGGGAAGCACAGGGCGATGTTCGTGGCCGCGATGCGCCGGCGCTCCCGGTTCAGATGCAGGGCCAGCCGGCCGGCGAGTCGTCCGAGCCCCATCAACAGGCGGAACGGGAGGTGGGCGATCAGCCAGATGACGGCCACGCCGATCCACGCCGGCCAGTGGCGGGGCGTAAGGAGGCGACGCGTCAGGGAGGGATAGGGCATTCCGGGCATGGCCGACCATTGTAGCGAATGGGGGCGGCTATACTGCCCGGCCACCCCTCATGCCCGGGAAACGCGTGCTCCTGCGCCTGCTCTACAACTTCGCCATGTACCTGTTCACGCCGCTGGTGATGCTGCGGCTGATGGCCAGGGGTATGCGTTATGGCGATTACCATGTGCGCTGGAGGGAGCGTTTCGGCAGCTTTCGCGAGCCCAGGCTCAACGGTTGCCTCTGGGTGCACGCCGTATCCGTCGGCGAGGTGAACGCGGCCGAGCCGCTGGTGAAGGCGCTGATGGAGGCCTATCCACGGGCGCCGATGCTGGTCACGACGGTCACGCCGACGGGCTCCGAGCGAGTCCGACAGCTGTTCGGCGACAGCGTGCACAGTGTCTATCTGCCCTACGACCTGCCGTTCGCGGTGCGCCGGTTCCTGCGCAATACCCGTCCCCGCCTGGCGGTGATCGTCGAAACCGAGATCTGGCCGAATCTGTATTTCGCCTGCCGCCGGCATGGCATCCCGCTGTTGATCGCCAATGCGCGCCTTTCCGAGCGTTCGCTACGCGGATACGCCCGGCTGAACTCGCTGGTCCGCCGTGCCCTGCGTTGCGTGAGCCACATTGCCGCGCAGTCGCGGACCGACGCGGCCCGGTACCGCCTTCTGGGTGCCGAACCCAGCCAGCTCACCGTATGCGGCAACCTCAAGTTCGACATGCCCGTGCCGCGGGCGGCCCTGGAGTCCGGTATCGCCATGCGCGAGGCCTGGGGAACGGGGCGCCCGGTATGGATCGCGGCCAGCACCCACGAGGGCGAGGAGATGTGCGTGCTGGAGGCCCATCTCGATGTGCTCAGGCGCCTGCCCGACGCCCTGCTGTTGATCGCACCCCGGCATCCGGAGCGCTTCAAGGCGGTCGAGGCCTCGGTGCGCAGCCTCGGCTTTACGGTCGCCACACGCAGCGTGGACGGTGTCCCCGGCCACACCACGCAGTGCTTCGTGATCGACTCGATGGGTGAGTTGCTGCGTTTCTTCGCCGCCTCCGATGTCGCGTTCGTGGGCGGCAGCCTGGTGTCCATCGGTGGTCACAACGTGCTGGAACCGGCGGCGCTGAGCAAGCCCGTGCTGGTCGGTCCGCATACCTTCAATTTCGAGGAGATCACCCAGGAACTCCTCGACCGCGGTGGCGGCCTGCGCATTCCCGACGGCGATACGCTGGGTGCCGAGGTCCTTTCCCTGCTCCGTGACGAGACGCGCCGCGCATCCATGGGGCGCGCGGCGCGTCAGGTCTTCGAAGCCGAACGGGGTTCCGTTGGCAAGGTCATGAAGCTGGTGGACGGCCTGCTCCAGGAGTGAGGCCTCAGCCGCCGTGGAAGGACGCGGCGAAGCCGTCGTTGCAGCCGAAGCTGGCTTCCACTCAGTCGATGGTGCAGGCGAAGTGGCCTTCGACGGTTTCGCCGCCGAGCGCGTTCTTGCGATGGGACAGGCGCATGGAGCCCACGCGCTGACCCTGTGCCATGCAGTTGTCGCGAACTTTGTCGCGAGCTGCCTCGTAAGCCGATTCACGATCGCCGACGGCATGCACGCGCCCGATGGCCGAGAGACCATCCTCCGTGTCGTAGATGAAAGCCATGGTGGTGTGCTTGCGCTCCGACGGATCGGTGGCGGCGAAGGTGTCGTCCTGAAGATGACAGGTGATGCTGGCACTCGCGTACGGGGCAGACGAGGTTTCGTTCGCCGGTAGCTCGGCGTAGCCGGTGACGAAGCCCTTGTGCTCGTCGCAGACGCGCATCGCCCGGACCCAGTGCTTGCGGAAGGCAGGTGCATCGCCACGGATTCCTGCCGCTTCGGGCACGGCGTACTCGAAGGCGATGACGATGGCGTTGCCGGGCTCTGGTAGGTCGGAGGCACGCAGCGAGGAAGCGGCGAAGGTCGTGGCGAGCGCCACGCCGGCAAAGGCGAGATGACGTTTCATGATTCGTCCTTGAGGAGAGGGAATGCCGCCATGGAGCGGCCCACGCATTCTTGTGGTGGCCCGTGTCGGCGGCCAGCGGATCAACCCCTGTGCTCACGCAGGCGCATGCCGTGTCCATGGCGAGCGATTTCCTGCCCGGATGTCGCCCATGAAAAAAGGCGGACCCTCGCGGGCCCGCCTTTTTTGCGTGGCTTTCGCCGTGCTTACTGGAGCAGCGAGTTGATCGTTTCCATGTCCTTGAAGTCCACCGTGCCGGCCGTCTGCTTGAGCAGCAGCTTGTCGAGGATGAACTGGTGGCGCGCCTGCGAATAGTTGCTGAGCGCCTGGGTCAGGTTCTGCTGCGCGATGAGCACGTCCACGATGGTACGGGTACCCACTTCGAAGCCGGCCTGCGTGGCGTCTCGCGCGCTCTCGGCGGATTCCACGGCGGCCTTGGTCGCGCCGACCTTGCTGATGCCGGCGACGACCGAGCGGTAGTAGTTCAGCGTGTCGCGGACGACCTGGCGGCGGGTAATCTCCAGCGAATCCTGGGCGGAATCGCGGTTGTAGATCGCCTGACGCACCTTCGACTGCGTGTAGCCGCCGGAGAAGATGGGCACCGTCAGGGTCAGGCCGACCGTGGTCGTGCCGCGGCCGTTCGGGTTGTTGGCGCTGTTCACTGCGCCCAGGTTCTCGGTCCACGACGACGACTTGCCGTATGACGCCGTGGCGCCGAGGGTCGGCAGGTGGCCGGCACGGGCGGCCGAGATCGAATGCTCGTTGGCATCGACGTTGTACTGACCCGAGATGATCGTCGGGTTGGTCTTGACGGCCTGGGCCACCCACGCGTTCGGATCGTTCGGGGTCGGCGCGTCCATCGGCAGCTGCTCGCGCAGCTTCTTCAGGTTCTCGGACGGCTTGCCGGTGATCTGGGTCAGGGCTTCGCGCGAGTCGGCCAGGGTGTTCTCGGCGGTGATCACGGAGGCCACGGCGGAGTCGTGCTGGGCCTTGGCGTCCTGCACGTCGGTGATGGCCGACAGGCCCACGTCGAAACGCTGCTGGGCCTGCTCGAGCTGGCGGGCGAGCGCCTGTTCGTTGGCCTTGGCGAAGGTCAGCGCGTCGTCGTTGGTGAGCACCAGGAAGTAGGCCGAGGCCACGCGGGCAAATAACTGCTGCGCGGAGGCGTCGTAGGCGGCGTTTTGCGAGTCGGCCGACGAATGGGCGGCCTTCAGGTCGGCCAGCTTGCTGAAGTCGACCACGGTCTGGGTGATGTTCGCATTGAGCGTACGCGTGCGGGTATGACCGGCGTCGTCCGAGAGAACCGGGCGGCCCTGGGCATCACGCAGGGGATTGCCCGCTGCGTCGGTCAGCTGGGTCCGCGACGGACCGGCCGGATCGGCCTGGTTGAGGCTGAGCGTAGCGTTGGCCTGCGGGAGCAGGGCCGAACGTGCCTGCACCACGCCTTCACCGCTGGCGAGGCGCTGGGAATCCGCCTGGGACAGCGTCGGATCGTTGGCACGGGCCAGGCGGTAGGCCTCGAGCAGGTCTTCCGCGTGGCTGGCGAACGGCATCGCGGCCAGTGCGAACGCGACGGTGAACAGCTTCAAGCGCATGGTATCGCCTCGTGGATGATGGGAAATCTGGTGGGGTCAGAGCACGAAGCGCTTCACCGGCGCGGCATGCGCCAGGTAGGGAAGGTCCGTTTCAAACAGGGATTCCTCGCGGAAGCGGCCCTCGCCCTCATGGGTGAGGAGCACCGCCGTCTGGGCGGGGGAGTCGCCACGGACCACGAACATGCGGCCGCCCGGCTTCAGCCAGCGGACGAACTTCTCGGGAACCGCATGGACCGCCCCGGTGACCACGACGACGTCGAAAACGCCAGCCGGGGCATAGCCGTTGACGGCCTCGGCGGTGTCCAGCGCGACATTGGTGACGCCGGCGGCGGCCAGGCGCTGGCGCGCGGCGTCGACGAAGTCGGCATGCATGTCGATGCTGGTGACCTTGCCGGCAAGGCGGGCGAGGCAGGCGGTGAGGTAGCCCGAGCCGGTGCCGATCTCGAGCACCGTGTCGGTCTTGTTCAGGGCAATGGCCTGGAGCACGCGGCCTTCGATGACCGGCTTCATCATCACCTCGCCATGGCCCAGGGGCAGGGTGAGGTCGGCGAACGCCACGTTACGGTGAGCCGGCGCGACGAAGTCCTCGCGACGGACAGCCTTCAGGGTTTCGAGGACGTCATAGTCGAGGACCTCCCAGGGGCGGACCTGGTTCTCGACCATGTTCTGCCGGGCCTGCTCGAAATTCATCGCCATGGTGTTCAATCCCGTACGAAATCTGCAAAAAAGGTTCGGAAGGATAAGCGCTTACCGCCTACATTCCCAATGTGTAAAGGCTGCGGGCGCCGTGCCATCGGACGAAGTGCCGGAAGTCACCGGACGGACCTGACGGAAGTCATGCTTCCGTGAGATCCAGGACTCTGGCGGCTGAACGACCGATGGCGAGCATCCCTTCAGGCCATGGGAACCGCCGATCGGAGGCCCCACCTCACATTCTAAGGTAGACGGGCGGCGATGCTCCGCTTTTTCCGGTGACGTGGACGGCAACCGCGTCGTGCTGGAAATAACTAAACCGATGCGTATAATAAAGTCATAATCTTTGTTTGTGAAGGTGTAGCCATGAACGCCAGCCCGAAAATGAAACCCCAGGGCCCGGGGCGTCCGAAGGACATGGAGAAACGCGCGGCCATCCTCGACGCGGCCAAGGCCCTGTTCACCCAGGGCGGCTTCGCGGGTACCAGCATGGACGCCGTTGCCGCGTCCGCCGGCGTATCCAAGCTCACCGTCTACAGCCATTTCGGCGACAAAGACAACCTTTTCCGTGAAGTGATCCGCGCGCACGTGCAGGAGCGCCTGCCGGACAACCTCTTCGACTTCAGCCCCGGCGCGGACATCCGCATCACCCTGGGCAACATCGCCAGCCGTCATGCGGCGATGGAAACCAACACGGAGTCCGTGGGTACCTTCCGCGCGATCCTTTCGGACTGCCATTCGGGCGGCAACCCGCGTTTCGGCCGGTTGGTCTGGGAAGAAGGCCCGGCACGCATGCACAAGCTCGTGCAGCGACTGCTCGAAGGTGCCACCAGCCGTGGTCAGCTCGACATTCCTGATGTCTCCCGCGCTACCACGCAGTTCCTGGCCCTGCTCAAGGGCGACCTGCTGATTCGTCGCCTGTTCGGTTGCGAGGACTGTGCCGTGCAGTTCGCCGAAGAGGTGCGCGCCAACGCGCAGGCGGCGGTCGAGATGTTCATGCGCGCGTATTCGCCGCGCAGCGAAGCCTGATATCGCTCGCATCCGCTGCCGCTTCGTGCTTGAATGGCCGGCGAAGCGGGGGTGCCCATGCGAAAAGCGCGGGCTGAGAGAGTCCCTTCGAACCTGATCCGGTTGGTACCGGCGTAGGAAGCTTCGTCCACGGGTGACGTGCGTCTGCGCGCGGGCCCGTGGCGGCGCCGTCCGCTTCTCCCTTCCCCGTGAGGACCGAGAAGCCGATGAATGCCATGCCGTCCGACCTTGCCCGCGCCGCGCGCGAGCTTTCCGAATCCGTCACCCAGCCGATCTCCGGATCGCGCAAGATCCATGTGACCGGTAGTCGCCCCGACCTGCGCGTGCCCATGCGCGAGATTGCCCAGTCCGCCACGCCGACGCTGTTTGGCGGCGAAACCAATCCCTCCGTTGTCGTCTATGACACCTCCGGCCCCTATACCGACCCCGCCCACGCGATCGATCTCGCGGTGGGCCTGCCCGCCCTGCGTGCGGGCTGGATCGAGGAGCGCGGCGACGTGGAGCGCCTGGCGGGACTGTCCTCGGACTTCGGCCGCGCGCGTGAGACCGATGCCCGACTGGACGCCATCCGTTTTGGCGCGACGCGTCGTCCGCTGCGCGCGAAGACGGGCGCCAACGTCACCCAGATGCACTATGCCCGCCGTGGCATCGTCACGCCGGAAATGGAATACATCGCCATCCGCGAGAACCAGCGCATCGAGGCGCTGGGCGAGAGCGCGCTGCGCATCCAGCATCCTGGCGAGGCCTTTGGTGCCGCGCTGCCCCGGCTCATCACGCCGGAATTCGTGCGTGACGAAGTGGCCCGGGGCCGCGCGATCATTCCCGCCAACATCAATCATCCCGAAGCCGAGCCGATGATCATCGGCCGCAACTTCCTCACCAAGGTCAACGCGAACATCGGCAACAGCGCCGTCAGTTCGGGCATCGCCGAGGAAGTAGAAAAGCTGGTGTGGGCGATCCGCTGGGGCGGCGATACGGTGATGGACCTTTCCACCGGCAAGCACATCCACGAGACGCGCGAGTGGATCATCCGCAATTCGCCGGTGCCCATCGGCACGGTGCCGATCTACCAGGCGCTGGAGAAGGTCAACGGCGTCGCCGAGGATCTTACCTGGGAGATCTTCCGCGACACGCTCATCGAGCAGGCGGAGCAGGGCGTCGATTACTTCACGATCCACGCGGGCGTGCTGTTGCGCTTCGTGCCGCTGACCGCGAAACGCGTCACGGGCATCGTTTCGCGCGGCGGCTCCATCATGGCCAAGTGGTGCCTGGCGCATCATCGCGAGAACTTCCTCTACACACATTTCGAGGATATCTGCGAGATCATGAAGGCCTATGACGTGTCCTTCAGTCTCGGCGATGGCCTGCGTCCGGGATGCGTCGCCGACGCCAACGACGCGGCCCAGTTCGGCGAGCTGGACACGCTGGGCGAACTCACGCAGATCGCGTGGAAACACGATGTGCAGTGCATGATCGAAGGCCCTGGCCATGTACCCATGCAGCTCATCAAGGAGAACATGGAGCGCCAGCTGGAGAAGTGCCACGAGGCGCCGTTCTACACGCTGGGGCCACTCACCACCGACATTGCGCCGGGCTACGACCACATCACCAGCGCCATCGGCGCCGCGATGATCGGCTGGTTCGGCACGGCGATGCTCTGCTACGTCACGCCGAAGGAGCACCTCGGCTTGCCGAATCGCCAGGATGTGCGCGACGGCATCATCGCGTACAAGATTGCCGCCCATGCCGCCGACCTGGCCAAGGGCCATCCGGGTGCCCAGGTGCGCGACAACGCATTGTCCAAGGCACGCTTTGAATTCCGCTGGGACGATCAGTTCAACCTTGGACTCGATCCAGACAAGGCCCGCGAGTTCCACGACGAGACGATGCCCAAGGACGCGCACAAGTCCGCGCACTTCTGCTCGATGTGCGGGCCGAAGTTCTGCTCCATGAAGATCACACAGGACGTACGCGAATACGCCGAAGGCATGGAGGGGAAGGCGCTGGAATTCCGCGAACAGGGCGGGGAGGTCTACCGGAAGGCGTGATCGCGCCTGCTTCGCCGTGGCCCTGGGCGCATGCCCGGGGTTACGGCGGAAGGCTCCGAGGGAAACGCACACGATTCCCATTCGGCCGCCTTCACCCGCTTTTCCCAGCGCCGGTCCTACCGTCTGGAGCCTTCCCCACGTCACCTTCCAAGGAGACCCAGGCCATGTCCAGCGCCAAGCCATTCGTCAGCGATATCGAGAACATTCGTAAGCGTGCCCGCGAGCATATCGACAAGGGCGCCATCACATCGGGGTACCGCGCCGACCGTGAAACGGTGATCAAACTGCTCAACGAAGCGCTGGCCACCGAGATCGTTTGCGTGTTGCGCTACAAGTACCACTACTACATGGCGCCGGGCATCCATTCGCAGAGCGTGAAGGCCGAATTCCTCGAACACGCCAACGAGGAACAGACCCATGCCGACCGCATCGCCGAGCGCATCACGCAGCTCGACGGCACCCCCAATTTCAACCCGGAAGGCCTTCTTTCACGCAGTCACGCGGATTACGTCGAAGGTAAGGACCTCATCGACATGATCAAGGAAGACCTCGTCGCAGAACGCATCGCCATCGACAGCTATCGTGACATCGTCAACTACATCGGTGACGACGACCCGACCACGCGCCGCATCATGGAAGACATCCTCGCGCAGGAAGAAGAGCACGCCGAAGACATGGCGACGCTGCTGGAGAACCTCGGCAAGAAGGGCGAGCCGGCGGCACCTGCCCGGCACTGAGGGGGTAAGCTAGGGGCGTTCGCTCGCTCTGACGAAGGATGACCATGAACGCGACCGCCGCCCCCGCGCCGAAACGTCGACGCAACCCTGTGACCCTCGCGATCGCGCTGCCGATCGCGATCCTCGTCCTGCTGGTGCTGTTTTTCATGTGGTGGTGGGACAAGGAGCCGGAGCAGTTCGATCCGGTCGCCGTGACCACCGCGCACATGAAGGACCTCGGCCGGCCGATGAGCACGGGCGCCGTCACCACGTATACGCTGATCCGTTCGGTCGACACGCTGATGGACAAGCGCGGTGGTTATCTCAGCAATGACAAGCTGCCGCCCGGCGCGTTCATGGACAACATCCCCAATTGGGAGTTCGGCTCCCTGACCGCCTCCCGCGACTTGGTCCGTGCACTGCGCAACGACTTCAGTCGCTCGCAGACGCAGTCCGTCGAGGACAAGTCCCTCGGCGAGGCCGACCCCCTGCTCAACAGCCCGAACGACCGCTGGCTCTTCCCCAGCTCGGAATCCCAGTACACCAAGGCGATGGGCGACCTGGAAGACTACCTCGGGCGCCTGAGCGACTCGCCCGACGGCAACGCCCATTTCTACGCCCGCGCCGACAACCTGGCCGACTACCTGCAGACCGTCTCCACCCGCCTGGGCTCGCTGTCCCAGCGGCTCTCGGCCAGTGTCGGCCAGCTCAAGGTCGACGCCGCCCCCAACGCCGACGTGGCGGCCAATGCGGCACCTGCCAAGGCCGTGTACGTGAAGACGCCCTGGAACAAGATCGACGACAACTTCTATGAGGCGCGTGGCTATACCTGGGCGCTGCTGGAGCAGCTGAAGGCCATCCGCCACGATTTTGGGCCGATCCTGAAATCGAAGAATGCCGATGCCAGCCTGCAGCAGGTGATCCGCGAGCTTGAGGAATCGCAGAAATCGCTTGGTAGCCCTGTGGTGCTGAACGGTTCGCCGTTTGGGTTCTTCGCCAATCATTCGCTGGTGATGGCGAACTACATCTCGCGGGCTAACGCGGCGATCATTGATCTGCGGGCTTTGTTGAGCCGCGGTTGATCCTTCGATCGGATGTAGCGGCGGCCCCGTCGCGCGCAAGCGCGCTCCTACAGAAGAAAAAAAAGCCCGCGTTAGCGGGCTTTTTTGTACGACATGCGGTTCGCGTGGCTTACTTCGAGGCCTTGTAGCTCTCGATGCCGGCGTTGATCACGGCCTTGGCTTCGGCGGCGTTGACCCAGCCTTCGATCTTGACCCACTTGCCCTTCTCGAGATCCTTGTAGTGCTCGAAGAAGTGGCCGATGCGCTCAAGCCAGTGGCCCGAAACCTGGTCGATGTCCTTGATGTGCGAGTAGCCGGCGAAGATCTTGCCGACCGGCACCATCACCAGCTTCTCGTCCGAACCGGCTTCGTCGGTCATCTTGAGCATGCCGACCGGATGGCAGCGGATGACCGAGCCCGGGACCAGCGGCAGGGGCAGGATCACCAGCGCGTCGAGCGGGTCGCCGTCGCCGCCCAGGGTGCCCGGCACGTAGCCGTAGTTGCACGGGTAACGCATCGGGGTCGAGAGGATGCGGTCGACGAAGATCGCGCCGCTGTCCTTGTCCACCTCGTACTTGACGGGCTCGGCATCCTTGGGGATTTCGATGATGACGTTGATTTCGTCCGGCACGTTCTTGCCGGCGGGTACGAGGTGCAGGCCCATGGGGATTCCTTGGAGGGTAAAGGGTACTTAGCCGCCTAGGATACCGGCAGGGCCGGGGTAAGTCAGCCGTCCTGCCGGGCGGCCCAGAAAGCGTAAACGGTAGGTAAACGTCGGGATATTTGGCTGTAGGAGCGAGCTTGCTCGCGATCACACGTCGCGAGGAGCCCCCATCGCGAGCAAGCTCGCTCCTACAAGCGTGAGGCGCCGAGTCCTTACTTCAGGTGTTCCCAGAGGTAGGTGTACGACAGGGCGTTCATGAAGGCCGACTGCTTGTTGTCCGCCGCGGCGCCGTGGCCGCCTTCGATGTTCTCGTAGAAGCTGGCATCGAAGCCCATGGCCTGCATGCGGGCGGCCATCTTGCGGGCGTGCACCGGACCCACACGGTCGTCGCGGGTGGAGGTGGTGAACAGCACCGCCGGGTAGTGGGTGCCCTTGTGGAGGTTGTGGTACGGCGAGAAGGTCTGGATGTACTTCCATTCCTCCGGCTTGTCCGGGTTGCCATATTCAGCCATCCACGAGGCACCGGCCGACATGTGCGGATAGCGCTTCATGTCGAGCAGGGCGACCTGGCTGACCACGGCGCCGTACAGCTGCGGGTACTTGGTGAGCATGTTGCCCGCCAGCAGGCCGCCGTTGCTGCCGCCCATCATGCCCATGTGCTTCGGGCTGGTGATCTTGCGGTCGATCAGGTCTTGCGACACGGCCGCGAAGTCCTCGTAGGCGCGCGGACGATTCGCCTTCTGCGCCGCCTGGTGCCAGCGCGGACCGTATTCGCCGCCGCCACGGATGTTGGCGATGACATACACACCGCCCTTCTCCAGCCACGCGCGGCCGACGCCAGCTGAGTAAGCGGGCTGCAGGGAGATTTCGAAGCCGCCGTAGCCGTAGACCAGGGTCGGGTTGCTGCCGTCGGTCTTCAGCGACTTCGGGGCGATCTCGAAGTAGGGCACCTTGGTGCCGTCCTTGGAGGTGGCGAAGTGCTGGCTCACAGCGAACTTCGAGGCGTCGAAGAACGCCGGGCTGTGCTTGAGCTCTTCCGGCTGGCTCTTGCCGAGCGTGCCGAAGTACAGCGTGGACGGCTGCAGGAAGCCCGAGACGATCATGAAGTAATCGTCGTTGTCGTCGGCATCGACACCTGTCGCCTGCGCCGTGCTGAGTGCGGGGGCGCCGCCGAGCGATTCGGTCTTCCACTCGCCGCCGGTGTTCGGCGTCAGCACGCTGATCTGCGTGACGACGTCGCGCATGACGTTGAGGATGAGATGGTTGCGGGTCCACGAATGGGCCGCCAGCGAGCTGTGCGCATCCGGCTTGAACAGCACGGTGATGCCGTCGCGCTTGCCGGCCATGTAGTCGTTGAAGTTCGCCGCCAGCAGCGAGCCGGAGGGATAGGTCTTGCCACCCACGGTCCAGTCGGTGCGCGGCTCGATCAACAGCCACTCGCGCTCGACGTCGGTCTCGGCATCGTTGGGCACGTCGATCTTGGTGAGCTTGCCGTCCTTGCCGCGGACGTAGGTCTCGGAGTTGTAGAACGCCAGCGCGCGATTGACGAAATCACGTTCGAAGCCCGGCGTGCGATCGCGGAAGGCCGAGATGGACATGTCGGTCTTCTGGCCTTCGTATACCGTGGTCGCGGAGGCGAGCGGCGTACCGCGCTTCCATTCCTTCACGATGCGCGGGTAGCTGGAATCGGTCATGGAACCCGGGCCGAAATCGGTGGCCACGTAGATGTGGTCTTGGTCGATCCAGGCCACCTGGCTCTTGGCCTCGGGCAGGGTGAAGCCATCCTTGATGAAGGACTTGGTCGTCAGATCGAACTCACGCACCACGTCCGCGTCCGCGCCACCGCGCGAGAGCGACAGCAGGCAGCGGCGATAGTCCGGCTTCAGGCACTGGGCGCCGTGCCACACCCAGTTTTCCTTCTCGGCGGCGTTGAGCGCGTCGAGGTCGATCACGGTCTCCCAGTTGGGCTTGTCCTTGCGGTACTCGGCCAGGGAGGTGCGCCGCCAGATGCCCTTGGGGTGTTCCTTGTCGCGCCAGAAGTTGTAGTAGCTATCGCCGATGCGCGAGACCATCGGGATCTTCGCGTCGGAGTCGAGCACCTCGAGCAGGCGCGCGTCGAGTGTCTTGAAGTCCTGGCTTTCGGTGTACTTGGCGACGGTCTTGGCGTTTTCCGCCTTGACCCACTCGAGCGGCTTCGCACCGTCGATGTCGTCGAGCCAGAGGTTTTCGTCGTCACCGGCGGCCTGAGTGGCGGCGGGCGCGGTCTTGGGGGTGTCGTGTGCCTGGGTCATGCCACTGAAGGTAAGGGCGATGGCAAGCGCAATCCAGCGTCGTTGCATGGGTGAAGTGTCCCCTGGGGTCGATGAAGAACGTGACTTCTGACCTTAACGCAGGGGAGGCCATGGGGCCCCCATGACTTTCGTCCTAGATATCCACCCCTTCGGCAGGCGACATGGCGACGACCGAAGGGGTGGGAGCCGACCGTGTCGGCGATCAGGCTTGCCTCAAAGCAGCGGAATCAACAGCAACGCCACGATATTGATGATCTTGATCAGCGGATTCACTGCCGGGCCGGCCGTGTCCTTGTACGGATCGCCGACCGTATCGCCCGTGACGGCGGCCTTGTGCGCGTCCGATCCCTTGCCGCCGAAGTGGCCATCCTCGATGTACTTCTTGGCGTTGTCCCAGGCGCCGCCGCCCGTGGTCATGGAGATGGCGACGAACAGGCCGGTGACGATGGTGCCGATCAGCACGCCGCCCAGCGCCTGCGCCCCCGCCTCGGGTCCGCCCAGCCACTTGAAGCCGAAGATCACCACCACCGGCACCAGCACCGGCAACAGCGAGGGCACCAGCATTTCGCGGATGGCCGAGCGGGTCAGCATGTCCACGGCGCGGGAGTAGTCCGGCTTGGTCGTGCCTTCCATGATGCCGGCGATCTCCCGGAACTGGCGGCGCACTTCCTCCACCACGGCCCCGGCGGCGCGACCCACGGCCTCCATCGCCATCGCGGCGAACAGGTAGGGGATCAGGCCACCGATCAGCAGGCCGATGATCACGTAGTGGTTGGACAGATCGAAGCGCACCTCCGCGCCCCCGAAATGCAGGCTGAGGTTATGCGTGTAGTCGGCGAACAGCACCAGCGCCGCCAAGCCGGCCGAGCCGATCGCATAGCCCTTGGTCACCGCCTTGGTCGTGTTGCCGACCGCGTCCAGCGGATCGGTCACGCCGCGTACCTCGGCAGGCAGTTCGGCCATCTCGGCGATGCCGCCCGCGTTGTCGGTGACCGGGCCGTAGGCATCCAGCGCCACGATCATGCCGGTCATGCTCAGCATGGCGGTGGCGGCGATGGCGATGCCGTAGAGACCGGCCAGCGCGTAGGCACCCCAGATCGCCGCGCAGACGGCAAGCACGGGTAGCGCGGTGGATTTCATCGAGACGCCCAGGCCCGCGATGATGTTGGTCGCGTGGCCCGTGGTGGACGACTGCGCCACATGGCGTACCGGTCGGTATTCCGTGGCCGTGTAGTACTCGGTGATCACCACCATCGCGCCGGTCAGCACCAGGCCGATGATCGCGCAGCCGTAGATGCGACCCGCGCCGTAGGCGGAGTCGGCCATCAGTGACTGCGTGATCGGCCAGAAGGCGATGGCGGCGAGCAGTGCGGAAACGAACACGCCAGCGTAGAGCGCGTTCATGATCTTGCCGCCGCGGGTCTTCACGAAGAAGGTGCCGATCACCGAGGCCACGATCGACGCACCGCCGAGCACCAGCGGGTACAGCACGCCGGAGGGGCCGGTCTCCGTGGCCATCACGCCACCGAGCAGCATCGTGGCGATCAGCGTCACCGCGTAGGTCTCGAACAGGTCGGCGGCCATGCCGGCGCAGTCGCCGACGTTGTCGCCCACGTTGTCCGCGATCACCGCCGGGTTGCGCGGATCGTCCTCGGGAATGCCAGCTTCCACCTTGCCGACGAGGTCGGCGCCCACATCCGCACCCTTGGTGAAGATGCCGCCGCCCAGGCGCGCGAAGATCGAGATCAGCGACGAGCCGAAGGCCAGTCCGATCAGCGCGTGCAGGGCGTGGCTGCGTTCGTAGCCCAGGTGCATCAGTACGCCGTAGTACCCGGCCACGCCCAGCAGGCCCAGTCCCACCACCAGCATGCCGGTGACCGCCCCGCCCCGGAAGGCCACCGCCAGAGCAGAAGAAAGGCCGCTCCTGGCGGCCTCGGCGGTACGCACGTTGGCACGAACCGAAACGTTCATGCCGATGTAGCCGGCTGCCCCCGAGAGGATCGCCCCCAGCGCGAAACCGATCGCGGTACCCCAGTCGAGGAAGATGCCGATGAGCAGGAAAAGCACGATGCCGACGACGCCGATGGTGGCGTATTGTCGGTTGAGGTAGGCGCGGGCGCCTTCCTGGATCGCCGTGGCGATCGCCTGCATTCGTTCGTTGCCCGGCGATCGGGCCAGCACCCAGCTGACCGAAAACGCACCGTACAGAATCGCCACGACCGCACATGCCAGCGCGATCCATAAACCGTACTGTTGCAGCATCGAAGCCTCCCCGAATTGTAGGAGCCCCGGCAGGGCTCGGCCCGAGTATAGGCAGGGGAGGCGCTCGAAGCTGTTGTGCGCTGCACCGTCGCCGGTGCGGGATCAACGCGTGGCCATATCCAGGATGATGCCTGTGGCGATGGCGACGAGCAGGAAGTCGTTGTTATCGCGCACCCAGTGATAACCGCGCGGCGGCGGACGCAGGCGATAGCTGCCGTAATCGTAGATCACCGTCTGCCGGCCGTAGTACCGGTGACCGCGCTCCCAGTGGCCGTAATAGCGTGGCGGCGGGGGCGGGCGGTTGTAGTAGGCCGGGCGATAGTAATGGTCGTGACCGTAGTAGCGCGGCGGGGGCGGTGGGCGATGGCCGTGCCATCCGCGGTCAGGGTACCGGCCACGATCGTCGTGCCAGCGTCCATCGTGATGGCGGTCGTAGCCGTGACGATCCCGATCGCGGTCGTGATCGTGGTGGCCCGGATCGGCGAAGGCGGCCGGAACGGCGGCCAGGGCCAGACAGGCGAGGGTGGTGCGCAGGAAGGTTTTCATCGCGGGTCTCCAGGTGCGGTCACCTGCCGCGCTCCTTGCGGCCAACCGTCGACCCGGATGCTAGGAACGTTCGCCTGAACGCAAGGTCTTACGACGTCACGGGTCGTTCACTTCCGCGACAGCTCGATCAGGCGATCGAACCCGGGCGGAATTCCAGCGACACCCGCGCCGGCCGGCCGGGCAACTGGAGTGCCGCGGCGCGTTCCGGTGCGCGGGCCAGCACGCGGCCACCGCGCAGCACCAGCAGGCGGGCCGCTCGAAGGCGAATCGCCTCGTAGGCGTCGCCGGCCTGCAACAGCACCAGATCGGCCGGATGGCCTTCCGCGATGCCATAGCCCTCCAGGCCCAGCACGCGCGCCGGATTCGCGGTGACTGCGTCGAAACACTGGGCGACACCCGCCGTGGAGGTCATCTGGGCGACGTGCAGGCCCATGTGGGCCACGTCGAGCATGTCGCCCGAGCCCATGCCGTACCACGGGTCCATCGCGCAGTCGTGGCCGAAGGCGACGTTGACCCCGGTCGCCAGCAGCTCCGGCACGCGGGTCATGCCGCGACGCTTGGGGTAGGTGTCGTGGCGACCTTGCAACGTGATGTTGATCAGCGGGTTGGCGATGGCATGCACCCCGGCCTCAGCGATCAATGGGATCAGCTTGGACACGTAGTAGTTGTCCATCGAATGCATGGACGTGAGATGCGAGCCGGTGACCCGTCCCTGCAGGCCGATGCGCTGCGTCTCTGCCGCGAGTGTCTCGATGTGGCGGGACAGCGGATCGTCGGACTCGTCGCAATGCATGTCCACGCGCAGGCCGCGTTCGGCGGCGAGTTCGCACAGCCAGCGAATCGACGCGGCTCCGTCGGCCATCGTGCGTTCGAAATGCGGGATGCCGCCGACCACGTCCACGCCCATGTCGAGCGCGCGTATGAGGTTGGCCTTCGCGCTGGGCGAGCGAAGCAGGCCATCCTGCGGGAAAGCGACCAGCTCCAAGTGCAGGTACGGCGCGACGCGGCGCTTCACTTCCAGGAGTGCCTCGACGGCGAGCAGGCGGTCGTCGCAGACATCCACATGGCTGCGGATGGCGAGCAGGCCCTGGGCCACGGCCATGTCGCAGTAGGCCATCGCACGGGCGATGAGCGCGTCGATGGTGAGCTGCGGCTTGAGTTCGCCCCACAGGACGATGCCTTCGAGCAGGGTACCCGAGGCATTCAGGCGCGGCAGGCCCAGCGAGAGCGTGGCATCCATGTGGAAGTGCGCGTCCACGAAGGGCGGACAGACCAGCCGGCCCTGCGCGTCGATCTCCTCCGCCGCGCTCGCTTCCAGTGCCGGCCGGATGGCGGCGAAGCGTCCGTCGCGGATGCCGATGTCGACATCGCGGCGACCGTCGGGCAGGGTGGCGTGGCGGATGATCAGGTCCATGGCGGGGCTCCGGGTAACGACCCCGGATGATAGCGGTGATAGGAACCTTCACGCCGATCGGCCTTCGGATACGGCACCATAAGCCTCCCCATGGAACTCTCAGACAAGCTCGCCATCCTGGCCGACGCCGCCAAGTACGATGCCTCGTGCTCGTCCAGCGGCGGCAAGGGCCGCAACTCGCTCGGTACGGGAGGCATCGGCTCGACCGAAGGGATGGGCATCTGCCATGCGTACGCGCCGGACGGGCGTTGCATTTCGCTGCTGAAGATCCTGCTCACCAACTTCTGCGTCTACGACTGCGCGTATTGCGTGAACCGGCGCAGCAGCAACGTGCGTCGTGCCCGGTTCACGCCCGAAGAAGTGGTGGAGCTGACGCTGGAGTTCTACCGGCGCAACTACATCGAGGGGCTGTTCCTGTCCTCGGGCATCATCCGCTCGCCGGACTACACGATGAAACAGCTGGTGCGCGTGGCCCGCACGCTTCGCACCGAACACCGCTTCGGTGGCTACATCCACCTGAAGACGATTCCCGACGCCGCGCCCGAGCTGATCGACGCCGCCGGACGCTGGGCCGATCGTCTGAGCATCAATGTGGAAATGCCCACCGAGGGCGGCCTGAAATCGCTGGCGCCGGAGAAAGACCTTCGCGATATCCGCCGCTCGATGGGTCGGTTGCGGTTGTCGATCGACGAGGCGAAGGCCGAAGCGAAGGCGCCGCGTTTCGCGCCGGCGGGCCAGAGCACGCAGATGATCGTCGGCGCGGACAGCGCCAACGACCGCGACGTGCTGGTGACCAGCAGCAACCTCTACAACAACTACCAGCTTCGCCGCGTCTACTACTCGGCGTTCAGCCCGATTCCGGACGCGTCGAAGATCCTGCCGTTGAAGCCGCCACCGCTGGTGCGCGAGCATCGGTTGTACCAGGCCGACTGGCTGATCCGTTTCTATGGCTTCGTTGCCGACGAGATCGCGCCGGCGGGCGACGACGGCATGTTGCCGCTCGATATCGATCCGAAGCTGGCCTGGGCGCTGCGTCATCGCGAGCAGTTCCCCGTGGACGTCAATCGCGCCTCGCGCGACATGCTCCTGCGCGTACCGGGGCTGGGCGTGAAGACCGTGGACAAGCTGATCGCCATGCGCACGCACAAGCGCATCCGCTACGACGACCTGGTGCGCCTGCGCGTGCCGGTCAAGAAGGTCGCCCCCTTCGTGCAGACGGTGGACCATCGCCCGCGCGGTGACCACGAGAGTGTCGTCCTTCGACGCGACCTGCGCGAACCGGCCCAGCCCGACCTGTTCGGCTGATGTACCGCGTCACCCTCGACGATCCGTCCGACCTCGATACCTGGCGGACGACCGCCCGGGCGCTGCTGCTTGCCGACGTGGATCCGCGCGACGTGGCTTGGCAGGAGGATGGTCTGTTCGGCGGTGACGTCTTGCCGCCGCCGGGCGATAAGAGGCTGGCCCCCGTGCCGCGCGCTTTCCTCGATCTCGCGGCGATCGTGCTGACCCATAGCGACGAGCAGCGCCATGCGGTGCTTTATCGGATGCTGTGGCGACTCACCCATGGCGAGAAGGGCCTGCTGGCGCTCGCCACCGACGACGATGTCGCCTGGGCGTACGCCTGTGCGAAGCAGGTCAATCGCGACGCGCACAAGATGAAGGCCTTCGTGCGCTTCCGTGAAGTGACCACCGAGGACGGCAGCGTCTACGTGGCGTGGTTCGAACCGGCGCACGATATCGTCCGTCGCGTGGCGCCGTTCTTTGTGCGTCGCTTCACCGGCATGCGCTGGTCCCTGCTCACCCCGTCACGCACGGCTCACTGGGACGGCACGACGCTCACCTTCGGGCCGGGCGCGCGGCGCGAGGACGCGCCATCGGACGATGCGTTGGAGGACCTGTGGCGTACCTACTACGCCAGCATCTTCAATCCCGCCCGGCTGAAGGTCGACGCGATGCGTCGCGAGATGCCGGTGAAATACTGGAAGAACCTGCCGGAGGCGCGCCTCATCCCCGAACTGGTGCGTGACGCGCTGCCGAGGATGCAGGCCATGGTCGAGAAGCAGGCCACGGTGCCGAGGAAGAAGATCACGCCCTTGCAGAAGGCGGCGGACGAAGCGCCTGAGGGTAGTCTCGCTGAGCTGCGACGCCAGGCGGCCGATTGCCGTGCATGCGACCTTTGGAAACCGGCGACGCAGACGGTGTTCGGCGAAGGCCCCGTCGATGCCCGCGTGGTGGTGATCGGCGAACAGCCGGGCGACCAGGAAGATCTGGCAGGAAAGCCGTTCGTTGGGCCTGCGGGCAAGCTGTTCGACCAGGCGCTGGCCGAGGTCGAGGTGCCGCGCGACAGACTCTATGTCACCAATACGGTGAAGCACTTCAAGTTCGAACCACGCGGCAAGGTCCGCCTGCACAAGCGGGCGAACGCCGAGGAACAGGCGGCATGCCGGCGCTGGCTGGCGGCGGAGATCGACCGCATTCGGCCCAAGGCGTTGGTCTGCCTCGGCGCGATGGCCGCGCAGGCCGTGTTCGGCGCGTCGTTTCGCCTGATGGAAGAGCGCGGTCGCTGGATCGAGCTGCCCGACGGGCGCCGCGCCATGGCGACGGTGCATCCGTCGTATTTGCTGAGGTTGCCCGATCCGGCGGAGCAGGAACGGGCTTATGCGGACTTCGTGCGGGACCTGTCCCTGATGCGGGACCTGCTCGTGTAGGAGCGCGCTTGCGCGCGATCGCGCGCAAGCGCGCTCCTACAGGTCACGCCGGTTTGAATTTCTTCAGCTTCTTCGGCACAGAGGCATTCTTCAGCACCACATACTCCGGCAGGCCATCGTCCCCATACGGCGGCGGCACCTCACCCTGAATCAACGGGGCGAGATAACGGCGCGCGGCAGCGGTGATACCGAAGCCATCCTTCGCGATGAAGTTCTTCGGCATCTTCTTTTCGTGGTTGGCGATCTTGTCCAGCGGCGCCGCCTCGATCTTCCACTTGTACGGCTCGTCGGACGTGCGCACGATCACGGGCATCACGGCGTTCAGTCCCTCGGCGGCGTATTCCACCGCCTTCTTGCCGACCGCATAGGCCTGTTCCACGTCGACCTTCGAGGCGATGTGGCGGGCGGAGCGCTGGAGGTAGTCCGGGAGGGCCCAGTGGTACTTGTAGCCCAGCTTCTCGCGCACCAGCGCCGCCAGCACAGGCGCGGCGCCGCCGAGCTGCGCGTGGCCGAAGGCGTCGCGCGCGCCGGATTCAGCGAGGAACGCGCCGCTGGCGTCCTTCACGCCTTCGGACACCACCACGGTGCAGTAGCCCACCTTCTCGACCGTGGCCTGCACCTTGGCCAGGAAGGCCTCGGGGTCGAAAACGTTCTCGGGGAACAGGATCACGTGCGGCGGATCGCCGGCCTTGCTGCCGGCCAGGCCCGCGGCGGCCGCGATCCAGCCGGCGTGGCGGCCCATCACTTCGATGATGAAGACCTTGGTTGACGTGTCGGCCATCGAGGCGACATCGAGGCTGGCTTCGCGCACGGCGATAGCGGTGTACTTGGCCACCGAGCCGAAGCCGGGGCAGGTGTCGGTAACTACCAGGTCGTTGTCGATCGTCTTCGGCACGCCGATGCAGTTCACCTCGTAGCCCAGCGCCTGGCCGATCTTAGACACCTTGTTGGCGGTGTCGGCGGAATCGTTGCCGCCGTTGTAGAGGAAGGTGCGGATGTCGTGGGCGCGGAAGACCTCGATCAGCCGCTCGTATTCGGCACGATTCTCTTCCAGCGACTTCAGCTTGTAGCGGCAGGAGCCGAAGGCACCGCCTGGCGTATGGCGCAGGGCGGCGATGTTCGCCTTGGCTTCCTTACTGGTGTCGATCAGCTCCTCGCGCAGGGCGCCGAGGATGCCGTTGCGGGCGGCGTACACCACGATGCCCTTGTCCCGGGCGGTTTCGATGACACCCGCCGCGGTGGCGTTGATGACGGCGGAGACACCGCCCGACTGGGCGTACAGGAGTTTGCCGGAGGCCATGCGTCGCGTCCTTCTTCGGGTCGTAAGCCCCGAGGGTACAGCGAGCCGGAGCCCTGCGGCGTCCTGCCACGCCTTTGTAACAGCCGTTTGACGCGGCGCGGCAGCTGCCGTTACCTTGGGACCCATTTTATTGTGTCCGGCGGAGGGGTTTCCGCCTGCCGGCGAAACGGAGCATCCATGCGACTCGTGCTATTTGGCGCCCCCGGTTCGGGCAAGGGTACCCAGGCGACCATCCTCAAGGATGATCTGGGCATTCCGCACATCTCCACGGGCGATCTCCTGCGCGCCGAGATCAAGGCGGAATCCGAACTCGGCATGAAAGCCAAGTCGCTCATGGACGCCGGCCAGCTGCTGCCGGACGACATCATGCTGGGCATCATCCGCCATCGCCTGAGCCAGGCGGACGCCAAACCGGGCTTCATCCTCGACGGCTATCCGCGCAACCTCGCCCAGGCCGACGCCCTCGACGTGGTGCTGAAGGAAATCGGCCAGCCGCTCGACGTGGTGATCAAGCTCAACGTGCCGAACGAGGCCATCGTCGATCGCTGCGTGGTGCGTTTCGAGAAGGAAGGCCGCCCCGACGACAACCCGGACACGGTCAAGAAGCGCCTGGCCATCTACGCCGACCAGACCGCCCCGGTCGCCGAGTTCTACGCCAAGCGTGGCAAGCTCAAGGAGATCGACGGCGTGGGCGAGCTCAAGGACGTCACCGTCCGTATCAAGGCCGCTCTCGACGAGGCCAAGGCCCTCAGCGCCTGATCCTTCCCGGCCCGCCTTCATGGCGGGCCTTTCGCGATGGCCCTGCGCCATCGCGCCAGACGACGAACTACGGCAATGCGCGTCCATATCCTCGGCATCTGCGGCACCTTCATGGGCGGCGTCGCCGCGCTCGCTCGCGAACTGGGTCTCCAGGTCGAGGGTTCCGACGCCAACGTCTATCCGCCCATGAGCACCCAGCTCGAAGCACTGGGCATCTCGCTCATGCAGGGCTATCGCTCCGAACATCTCCAGCCCACGCCGGATCTCGTGGTGGTGGGCAATGCGATGGTGCGTGGTAATCCGGCCGTCGAGTACATGCTCGACGAAGGCATGCGCTACATCTCCGGACCGCAGTGGCTGGGCGAGACCTTGCTGGGCGGTCGCGAGGTGCTGGCCGTGGCCGGCACGCATGGCAAGACCACCACGACGAGTCTGCTCGCGCACCTGCTGGAATCGGCCGGTCAGTCGCCGGGGTTCCTGATCGGCGGCGTGCCGGGTAACTTCGACGTGTCGGCGCGCCGCGGCGAAGGCAAGCCGTTCGTGATCGAGGCCGATGAATACGATTCGGCCTTCTTCGACAAGCGCTCCAAGTTCGTCCATTACCGGCCGCGCATCGCCATCCTCAATAACCTGGAATATGACCACGCGGACATCTTCCCCGACGTGGCCGCCATCCAACGCCAGTTCCACCACCTCGTGCGCACGGTACCCGGCAACGGCCGACTGATCGTCAACGCCGAGGACGCCTATCTCGCCGAGGTGCTCGCGATGGGCGCGTGGACGCCGGTGGAAACCTTCGGTATCGAGCGCGGCGACTGGCGCGCCGAGCTGATCGCCGCCGATGGCTCGCATTTCCGTGTCACGCGGCAGGGCGTGGCGTTGGGCGAGATCCGCTGGAACTCGCTCGGTCGCCACAACGTCATGAACGCGCTGGCCGCGCTGGCCGCCGCGACCGCGGCAGGCGCCGATCCGGTGGCCTTGCTGCCGGCATTCGCCGGTTTCACCAGCGTGCGTCGTCGCATGGAGGTGATCGGCATGGCGCATGGCGTCACCGTCTATGACGACTTCGCGCACCATCCCACCGCCATCGCCACCACGCTGGCGGGTCTGCGAGCGAAGGTCGGCAAGGCGCGCATCGTCGTGGCGCTGGAGCCGCGCTCGAACTCCATGCGCCTGGGCGCGCATGCCGATGCGCTGGCACCCTCGCTGGCCGATGCGGATCGCGTGGTCTTCCTGCATCGCCCTGAACTGGCCTGGGACGCGGGCAAAGTCACCGCCGCGCTCGATGGTCGCGGCACCACCGTCCCCGGCGTGGATGCGCTGGTCGCCGAACTGGCCGCCGATGCGCGCGAGGGCGACCATGTGGTGTTCATGTCCAACGGCGGTTTCGAAGGCGCGCCGCGACGCTTCTTCACGACACTCGACGCGGGTTAGACTGGCGGGCATGGCTGCGACCACGCCCACGCACGACTTGCCGCTGTTCCCCTTGTCGAACGTCCTCTTCCCGGACGGTCATCTCCAGTTGCGCATCTTCGAACCGCGCTACCTCGACCTGATACGCGAATGCGCCCGTACGGGACGCGAGTTCGGCGTATGCATGATCCTGGAAGGCCGTGAGGCGGGGCAGCCGGCCGTACCGGCCGCCGTGGGCACGCTGGCCCGCATCACCGACTTCCACACCCGCGAGGATGGCCTGCTCGGTATCGTGGCGGAAGGTGGCAAGCGCTTCCGCGTCGCCCGTACGCGCGTGCGCTCGGATGGCCAGGTGCGCGGCGATGTCACCGTGTGGAACGCGGAGGACACCCTGCCGGTGCCGGCTGAGTTCGGCCTGCTGGCGACCATCCTCGAACGCCTGTCCGAGCAGATGATGCCGCCGTGGCGCAATGACGTGGCCGGCCGCGCCGACGATGCCAGCTGGGTAGGGTTCCGCCTGTGCGAACTGTTGCCGCTGGATGCCCACGAGTGCCAGCACATGCTCGAACTCGACGACCCCCTGCAGCGGCTGGCGGAGCTGCGCGACATCCTGCCCCGCTTCCAACGCACCTGAGATCTTCGCCATGACCTCGCTCGCCGGAAAGACCCTCTTCATCACAGGTGCCTCCCGGGGCATCGGTCTGGCCATCGCCCTGCGCGCGGCTCGCGATGGCGCCAATATCGTCATCGCGGCGAAGAGTGGCGTGCCCAATCCGAAGCTGCCGGGCACCATCCACACCGCGGCGGCGGAGATTGAGGCCGCCGGTGGCGTGGCGCTGCCGTTGAAGGTGGACATTCGCGAGGAATCGGAAGTACGCATGGCCGTGGCGACCGCGGCGGAACGCTTCGGTGGTATCGACATCCTGGTGAACAACGCCAGTGCGATCTGGCTCGCGGGTACCGAAGACACGCCCATGAAGCGCTTCGACCTGATGCACCAGGTCAACACGCGCGGCACCTTCCTCACCACGCAGGCCTGCTTGCCGTTCCTGCGCGAGGCCGAGAATCCGCACGTGCTGATGCTCTCGCCGCCGCCGAGCCTCGATCCGGCGTGGTATTCGCCGCATGTCGCCTACACCATCGCGAAGTTCGGCATGAGCCACTGCGTGTTGGGCATGGCGCCGGAGTTCGAGCCGATGGGCATCGCGGTGAACGCGCTGTGGCCGAAGACCATCATCGCCACCGCCGCCATCGGCATGATCGACGGCGTGGAGGCCAAGCGTTGCCGCCGACCCGAGATCGTGGCCGACGCGGCCCATGCGATCCTCACCCGGCCGGCGAAAGGCTTCACCGGCCGCTTCTGCATCGACGAGGACATCCTGCGCGAGCAGGGCGTCGTCGATTTCGATGCCTACGCCGTCCAGCCCGGCGAGCCGCTGCTGCCCGATTTGTTTCTCTGACCACCGAGCCAGGAGCGCCACGTGGGCTAGCTCGTTTGGCGTATGGCCGCTTTCGGCAGGCCGTTATAACGTCGGTTCCGGTCGCCGCCACCCTTTCGGGACAGGCGGCGCGTGGGGCTTGCCGGCTCGCAGGGGGCGTCGGCGGCGGGACAGGGAACACCCGCAAGGGCCGCAGCAGGCCACGGGCACGGGGTGAGGATCAGTCATGTCGCACGGCGAATCGGCGGGGCTTTGCGCCATCTGGGGCGAGAGTCCGGCCATCGGCACGCTTCTGCATAACCTGCGCAAGTTCGCTCCCGTGGAGCTGCCCCTGCTCATCACCGGTGAGACGGGCACGGGCAAGGAAGTAGCGGCGCGTACGCTGCATCAGCTTTCTCCACGCCAGGACAAGCCCTTCGCAGCCATCAACTGCGGCGCATTGCCGGCTAACCTGGTCCAATCCGAGCTGTTCGGCCACGAACGTGGCTCATTCACCGGCGCCACGTCGCGCCGTATCGGGCATTTCGAATCGGCGGACGGTGGTACGGTCTTCCTGGACGAGATCGGCGACCTGCCGCTCGATGCCCAGACCAACCTCCTGCGCGTGTTGCAGGAGGGCACGATCGAGCGCATCGGCAGTTGCCGTTCGATCCGGGTCGACGTGCGCGTGCTGGCGGCCACGCATGTGGACCTTGAAAAGGCGGTGGCGCAGGGCCGCTTTCGCGAAGATTTTTTCTATCGACTCAACGTCCTGCGCCTGCGGATGCCGCCCCTGCGCGAACGCATGGGTGACCTGGACCTGCTGGCGCAGCACTTTCTTGATACCTTCCGCGAAAACTACGGCACTCGCGCGCGCACGTTCAGCGCGGCGGCACGCCGTGCGATGAGCGCGTTTCCCTGGCCGGGCAACGTGCGCGAACTCATGAACCGCGTGCAGCGCGCAGCCGTGATCGCCGACGATGCGCTGATCACGCCCGACGATCTCGAACTGAACGCCGATGCGCCCGGCGGCGATCGCGACAGCCTGGGCGGCGCGCGGACCATGGCCGAGCGCGAAGCCATCGTGGACTGCCTGCGGGCCAGCGCCTTCAACATCAGCGAATGCGCGCGTCGCCTGCGGGTATCCCGCGTCACCGTCTATCGGCTCTGCAAGAAACACCAGCTCGTGCTCGACGAACTGCGCTGAGTGACCTCGCGAGGCGGAAAAAAACTCCCGGTTCACAGGGGAACCGGGAGTTTCCCATTCACCGCCGGGCTTGGCAGGGGTACCGGCAGGCGAATCCGCGGGCTCACAGGACCACGGTGATGGAAAGAGCAAGCGCCGTGCCATGCGACGGGACGACTGATTCGCAAGGATTTTCCGAGCCGTCGGTGAGCAGGGCGGCTCGGCGGTTGTAGCGTCCGCTATGCACTGCGTTGCACGGTCGCTACAGGGCCGTTGTCCGCGTGGTCCGCGCCTTATAGGATGGGGATTCCACCCGAGCGCCCCCACGGACCCGTTCCGCTCGCCGCTCGTGAGGGAAGGATCGATGTCGGACCGCAGAGCGTACCGTGCGATTCCATCCATCCCTGAGTGGGTCCTGGCGCTGCGGCCGGGGCCCGGAGTCGTTGCAATGTCGTCGCATCCTGTCGAACCCTCCGATCTCATCGGCCTGGGCAAGCGCTATTGGCTTTCCGTGTACCGTCCCCGCGACGTCATCCTCGATCACGGCAAGGGTGCCCGCGTGTGGGACACCGAGGGCCGTGACTATGTCGATTTCGGCGCCGGTATCGCCGTGAACGCGCTGGGGCACCAGGATCCCGACCTCGTCGAGGCCCTCGTCACCCAGGCCCATAAGCTCTGGCACGCCAGCAACGTGTTCTATTCCGAGCCGCCGCTGCGCCTGGCCGAAGAACTGGTCAAGCATTCGCCGTTCGCCGAACGCGTGTTCCTTTGCAATTCGGGTACCGAGGCCAACGAGGCCGCGATCAAGCTGGTCCGCAAGTGGGCCGCCTGCCAGGGCCGCTCGCCCGAGAACCGCGTCATCGTCACCTTCAAGGGTTCGTTCCATGGCCGCACCCTCGCGTCGGTCACGGCCACCGCGCAGCCGAAGTACCAGGAAGGCTACGAGCCGCTGCCGGGTGGCTTCCGCTACGCGCCGTTCAACGACGTGGCCGCGCTGGAAGATGCCTTCGCGCAGGGTGGTGTCGCCGCTGTGATGCTGGAGCCGGTGCAGGGCGAGGGCGGTGTCATGCCGGCCGAGCCGGGTTTCCTGAAGAAGGTGCGTGAATTGTGTGACGCCCACGACGCGCTGCTGGTGCTGGACGAGATCCAGTGCGGCATGGGGCGTACAGGTTCGCTGTTCGCCCACACGCACGACCATGTCACGCCCGACATCGTCACCCTGGCCAAGGCGCTGGGCGCCGGTTTCCCCATCGGCGCGATGCTGGTCGGGCCGAAGGTGGCCGATGTCATGCAGTTCGGCGCCCACGGCACCACGTTCGGTGGCAACCCGATGGCCGCCGCCGTCGCCCGCGTGGCGCTGCGCAAGATCGCCTCGCCCGAAGTGCTGCTCAACGTCGAGCGCCAGGCCAATGACATCCGCAAGGGCCTGGACAAGCTCAACCACGAGTTCCATCTGTTCTCGGAAGTGCGCGGTCGCGGCCTCATGCTCGGCGCGGTGCTGGACAGCGCCCATCAGGGACGTGCCGGCGAGATCCTCGACATCGCCGCGGCCCATGGCCTGTTGATCCTCCAGGCCGGCCCCGACGTGCTGCGCATCGTGCCGCCGCTGACCATCACCGACGAGGAAGTGGCCGAAGGCCTGCACCGCCTCCACGCAGCCCTGGCCGAGTTCGCGGCCAAAGAAGCCAAGGTGGCCTGAAACAAAATGCCCGGCCAATGGCCGGGCATTTTGTTTCCACGCGGGTCGTCGCACCGGCGCAGGCCGGTGCCCACGGCGAGGCGGCGGGTTACCGCGGCGCGGTCATGCCACCAGCGTCCCGAACACAGCGTCGGCCGCCGCGATCGTCTCTTCGATCACCGCATCCGAATGCGCGCTGGAAACAAAGCCCGCCTCGAACGCCGACGGCGCGAGGTACACGCCGCGCTCCAGCATCCCATGGAAGAACCGGTTGAACGCGGCGACATCGGCGCCGGTAGCCTGGGCGTAGGTCTCCACCGTCTCGCTCGTGAAGTACAGGCCGAACATCGCGCCCACGCGGGTCACGCTGAACGGGATGCCGTGCTTCGTCGCAGCCGCGGCGATGCCGTCGGTGAGGCGCACCGTGCGTGCGGCCAGGTCGTCGTGAAAGCCCGGTGCCTGGATCAGCTCCAGCATCGCGAGGCCGGCCGCCATGGCTACGGGGTTACCCGACAGCGTGCCCGCCTGGTAGATCGGACCCGCCGGAGCGATCTGCTCCATGAGGTCGCGGCGGCCACCATAGGCACCGACCGGCATGCCGCCGCCTATGATCTTGCCGAAGCAGGTCAGGTCGGGGGTGATGCCGTAATGCGCCTGCGCACCGCCCAGGGCGACGCGGAAACCGGTCATCACCTCGTCGAAGATCAGCAGGGCGCCGTGTTCGGTGCACAGCTCGCGCAGGGCCTCGAGGTAGCCCGGCTTCGGCGGGATGCAATTCATGTTGCCCGCGACCGGCTCGATGATGAGGCCGGCGATCTCCTTGCCCTCCTGGGCAAAAAGCAGGCGGGCGGCATCGATATCGTTGTAGGGCAGGGTAAGGGTGAGGTCGGCGGATGCCTTGGGCACGCCCGGCGAGGTAGGCACGCCGAAGGTGAGCGCGCCGGAGCCGGCCTTCACGAGGAAGCTGTCGCCATGGCCGTGGTAGCAGCCCTCAAACTTCACGATCTTCGCGCGACCGGTGGCGCCGCGGGCCAGGCGAATGGCCGACATGGTGGCTTCGGTGCCCGAGTTGACCATGCGCACCATTTCCACCGAGGGCACGAGCTTCACGATGGTCTCGGCCATGGTCACCTCGGCGGGCGACGGCGTGCCGAAGGAAAGGCCGTTGCGCACCGCGCGCTCTACCGCCTCGCGGACGGCAGGATGGTTGTGGCCGACGATCATCGGACCCCACGAGCCCACGTAGTCGATATAGCGCTTGCCCTCGACATCCCAGAGGTAGGCACCGTCGGCGCGCTCGGTGAAGAACGGTTCGCCGCCGACCGACTTGAAGGCGCGCACGGGCGAGTTCACGCCGCCGGGCAGCAGCTGGCGGGCGCGGGCGAAGAGTTCGTGGTTCGTGGTCATCGGGTGGTTCCGGTAAAGAGGTCGGCGAAACGGCGCGTGGCGGACTGGATGTCCGGAGCGGCGAAGATCGCGGAGACGACGGCGATGTAGTCCGCGCCGGCATCGATCACGACCCCGGCATTGTCCGGCGTGAGGCCGCCGATCGCCACGACGGGCAAGCCCAAGGCCTTCACCTGCGTCACTACGTCATGCGCTGCGACGGGGGCGTGCGGCTTGGTGCTCGACGGATACATGGCACCGAAGGCGAGGTAGTCGACGCCTTGGGGGGCCAGTTCCCGCGCGCGCTCCAGCGACCCATAGCAAGAGACACCGATGATCGCGCCGGGCCCGAGGATCGCT
>NZ_WNDO01000031.1 GCF_009912395.1 Luteibacter sp.
TGCCTGCTGCCTGAACTCCAGGCTGAACTCCTGCCCCTTTCTGCCTGCCTTGCTCTTGGTCATCGTCCACCTCCTATTGCGATAGTTAATCGCTTATAGGGGTGTCCGTGAAACGGGGGCAAGATCAGCCATGGCTATCGAGGTATCCGCGCACGTCGTCGCCCACCAGGTTTTCCGAAGGAACGATGCGATTGCCGATGGTGATCTGGTAGACGTCCAGTGACACTGTCCATGCACCGGGCGCATACACCGCGCCCAGCGTGTAGTTGTGCGACTTCTCGGCTTTCAACGGCTCCGCGCCGAGGGCGCGAGCGACCGGGTCGCTCACCGCGAAATTGCGGATCTGCGTGGGCAGGCCGCCGATGACGTTGGTCGAGGTCGTCGAATAGAACTGTTGGGGTAGCGACGGCGCACGGAAGCCGGTGGCGGCGGTGCCGCGCAACGCGAAGGTGTCGGTGAAGTCGTAGCGCGCAGACAAGGTGCCCGACGTGGTCTTGCCGAAGTCGGTGTAGTCCTCGTGGCGTATCGCGAGCGAGCCGCTCAGCTTGTCGGTGATCTGGTTTTCCAGGCTGATGTATTCGGCCACGTCATGCCTGCCGTGGTAACCCGCGTCGCCCGGGCGAAAACCGGGAAAACCCTGCGAACCGGTACCAAGGTAGGACGCCGGTTCGCCCGCCGCGATGCGATAGCCCTGGTAGAGATATTCCACGCCGAAGGCCAGGGTCAGCGGATTGGCCAGCCAACTTACCGATAGATCCTTCGCCACGTCGACATCCACCGCCTTCTGCGTGGCGACGAGCCGGCCCGCGTCGAATCGTGTCGGACTGGCTGGGCCGAGATCGACATTGAGCGTATGCGTGGGATCGATGCTCACGCGGCTACGTCCGTAGTTGCCGCTCACGTCCCAGCGCCAACCGCTTTCGGTCGTGCCCCGGATACCGGCGACCACAGCGCTGTCGATGGCACGCACATCGTTGAGCGGAAGATAGCCCAGCGGATAGATCGACGGGATGTTGCGGCTGCTGTCATACGTGCGGAACAGGGCGGGCGACGTGCCTTCGCGGCTACTGGTGCTGGCGAATGCGTAGAAGTCCACGTTCTTCGCGAGCGCGTATTGCACGTTGAGCAGGGCCTGGTGGGTGCGGATATCCGGTTCGCCGATGCGCTGTGTGCGCTGGCCGTAGACCGGCGAGGTCGGATCGCGCAGGTCGCGCCCGCCGCGGTTGGTGGTGTCCGAGTGCCCCTGGATCACGCTCAGTCGCGCCCAGCCCTTGTCGCCCCCCAGGGGAATGCCGATGCTGGCGTCGCCTTGCCATTGCTTGCCGTCACCGGCGCTGTAACGGCCGGCGGTCAGGCTGGCTTCGTTGCTGCCCGGCGTCGCCGCGCCCTTGAGAACCACGTTGATGACGCCCGCGATGGCATCCGAACCGTATTGCGCCGACGCGCCGTCACGCAGTACCTCGATGTGGTCGATCGCCGATACGGGAATGGCATTGAGGTCCGCCGGGGCCGATCCGCGCCCCAGGGCACCCTGAAGGTTCAGCAGGGCGCCCGTATGCCAGCGCTTGCCATTCACCAGGACGAGCGTCTCGTCGGGGGAAAGACCGCGCAGCGCGGCGGGGCGCACGATGCCGGAGCCATCGTTGCCGGGTGCCCGGGGGAAGTTGAGCGAAGGAACCAGCCGCGACAACACGGCGCCAAGCTGGGTGTCGCCGGATGACTGGAGATCCTGTGCGGACACGATATCGATGGGTGATAAGGAGCTGCTCTGGCTGCGGTTCACTGAACGGGTGCCCGTCACGACAACGGTTTGCAGGCTCGTGGTGTCCTTGTCCGCGGCATCGTCGCGGGCATGGACGGTGGTTGCGGCCAGGGCCAGCGTGATGGCAAGGGACAAGCGGGAACGCTTGGCGGACGACGTCCTCATGGGTGGCTTCCTTGGGTACGGGGGCGCGATCGCGACCGGCGGTCACGTGGCGGGGAGAGGGTGATGGCCGCCCGGTGGGCGGCGCGAGGAATCAGGGCGTCAGCGGCGACAACACAGGCACGACGCACCGCGAACGAAGGCGATGGAGGCGTGCGGGATGGCGGCGTACGGGTGATTCATCGAAAGGAAGGGTCCGTATTGGCATAAGGACGTCTGGACGTCCGTTATGCATGCTCATGCATGGACGGTGGTCATGTCAAATCCGTGTTCGACAAAGCTGAACAGGGTCACGGTGCCGGAATCCGGCGCTCCAGCATGTCTTCCACCCCGATGAAGTGGAATCCCTTCTTGCGCAAGGGCGACACGAGGCCTTCGACGACATCGCTGATGGAGCGGCGATCGACATCATCGTCATCACCGTCGTGCAGCAGGACAATCGCGCCGGGATGGACGTGACGAAGCACTTCGCCGACGACCCGTTCGACATGGCCCGTCGCCATCGGATCCGCCCAGTCCTGGGGATCGATCGACCAGCCGACCAGCGTGTAGCCGGCGTCTTCGAGCCATTGCACCTGCGGCGCGGAGATTTCCCCGTAGGGCGGACGGAACAGGCGGACGGATTGGCCGGCAATATCTTCGATCACGCGGATCGAAGGAATGACCTGGCCGTGGCCGAAGGCATCGCTCGAAAGCTGGCGCAGATCGAGATGGGACAGGCCATGACTCCCCAGGTCATGGCCGTCGGCGACGATGGCGTGGATTTGGTCGGGATGCCGTCGTGCGGCATCCCCAAGACAGAAGAACGTAGCCTTGACCTCAAGCTGGCGCAGCGTTTCCAGCAAGACCGGCGTCGCGTCGCCGGGCCCATCGTCGAACGTCAGGCACACATCGGGACGATCCGCCGGACCGCGCCCTACGTAGGTGCGGGGAAACGACGAGAGAAAGCCGTGATAGTTCATGGCCGACTACCGGGTCAGCCAGGATTTGCGGTGGCCAGTGAGCTCGTCCACCAGTCCGATGACGTTTGCCGGGAGTAGCAACGTGTCGATGCAGGTGTTGTAGATGGATACCAGCACGATGTCGAACCAGCGCAGCTGCAGGCGATGACGTGCCTGTACGCAGGCTACGCCGTTCAGCACCGCCATGAGTAGCCAGTTGGCGATGGCGAGGTCGAGGAGCAGCGGGCTCCGGTAGATCCATGCGCCCGCGATACTCAGCAGCAGGGTGGGCAGTAGGGCCGACTGCGCCCAGAGCAGCCACCAGGGCAGCATCTTCACGGTGTTAGACCATGAGATGCTCCAGGCGACGCGGAACGACTCCAACCGACCGCGCGCCCAGCGACGACGCTGGCGGAACAGGCCGAAGAGGGTCGAGGGGCACACGGTGTATGCGATGGCCTCCGGTGCGTAGCCGATCGTGTAGCCATGCGCGAGTGCGCGCCATGTCCACGAGATGTCCTCCACGAGCCACTCGCCCCAGCCGCCCAGCTCGCGGATCACCGAGGTCTTGTGCAGGGAGAACGCACCCGCGACGACATTCACCACGCCGACGCGGCTTTGCACGTAGCGGATGATCGCGAGCGCGCCGACGTGCTCATAGAATTGCAGCCGGTGCAGCCATGACATGTCCCGACCTTCGGGCACGATCAGCCCGCACGCGGCCGCATGATTGGGCGATGCGTAGAGGGCTTCCACGGCGATCCGCAGGGCATGCGGCATGATGACGGTATCGCTGTCGATCACCGTCACCACGTCCGAATCGGGAGAAAGGCGTGGCAACGCCGCGTCCAATGCACGGCCTTTCGCGCCACTGTTCTGTTCCAGGGGCACCAGTACGTAGGTCTTGTCGCGCTCCGTCTCCAGCCAGGTACGAAGCATCGAAGGCGTGCTGTTGCTGGATCCGTCGTCGATCAGGATCACTTCCAGCTTGCCGGGGTAGTCGGCGGCTTCGATCGCTTCGAGCGTCCTCAGGAACGAGGCCTCGGGCTCGTTGTAGAACGGCACCAGGATGGATACGAACGGGTACTGCTCCAGCCGCGATTCCTGTCGTGGTGGACGCAGCGTACGGACCAGGTAGAGCCCCACCAGGAACACCGTGCAAAGGAACAACAGAAACGTCGAGAACCCGATCAAACCGAGCAACACCGGCAAACTGATCATAAAGCCCCTCATGCCCAGCCATAGGCCGGTCGTGGATACCGGATGGCACTTCCATGGAGCGCGCGCGTCCTCGACGAAGGACCTGTCCATGGCGCGCGATGTGATGACAACGATGTCAATCCGCGTGCAACGGCTCCGGATCATCCGTGTGCGAACCTTCTCAAACCGTGAAGGCGGACACGTTTTGTCGGGGGAGGGTGCATTCTTGCCGAAATTGCATTTTTACCGGCAAGAACGGCCCTAAAGTACGAAAACCGCTTATTCGTCCGCGTGCTGGCTTGCGCGTGGATGCCGATTCGCCTCATTCCCATTCTTCGGCTGTCGAGGTTCTGGTCATGTCCCAAGCGTCCAACGCGTCCGCACATCATGCGGTTTCGGCATCTGTGTTCAGGCCACGATTTGACATCGGTGTCATCACAATGGATTGCGGGAGGGAGCCGGACGTGGAGCGTTACGACGCCGCAGCCGACGCCATTTCCTGGCCTCTCGTGGATTACTCGGCTTGCGAGCCCACCACCGACCAGGTCGCGATCAATCGCTGGCTGGGCCACGCCGGGCTGGAAGGTCGATCCATCCTGCATGTGGGGGCAGGCAATTCGTCCGTGGCCCAACTGGCGGCGGAGCGCGGCGCCCGCGTGGTGGGAGTGACGGTCGCCGTCAACGAGCTCCTGCATGGCGAACGACTCGGCTTGCCCGGGTATTCGGTGAAGCTCCTGAACAAGCATGGCGAGCCGTTCACAGCGACGTTTCGCGACACGACGTTCGATATCGTCGTGGACAACAACCTAGCCAGCTTTGCGTGCTGCCAGCGGCATTTCGAACGCTACTTCGAAGCGCTCGCCGGTCTGCTGGCCGACGATGGCGTGCTGGTGACGCATTGGAACGGCATGCAGTGGGTGCTCGATGTCGGGATTGACGACGTCGAACCGGCCTGGCGTCTGGACGCAGGCAAGCTGGAAACCATCGCCAGCGCGTTCGGCCTGGCCGTACTCCGTGAGGGCGACCTGTTCTTCCTGCGGCGGATCCGCTGATCGGACGGATGCTCCGCCTGTTTCGTCTGGCGCAGCGGGAGCCGCGCCTGGGCCTGCTCGTGCTGGACAACCTGGTCACGACCCTGGGTGCGAGCTTCACGTTGCTGGCCCTGCCTTTCCTGGTCATGCGCCTGAGTGGCCGGGCGCTGGATCTTGGCGTGACGGCGGCCATCGAAACCCTGCCAAGCCTGTGCCTGCTGCTTTTCTTTCCGCGCTGGCTGGATCGTACGGATCCGCTACGTGTGCTCAGGCGTTGCCGGCTGATATTCGTCGGCATCAACCTGGCGATCTGTCTCCTGACCTGGCACGGTGCGATGTCCATCGGCATCGTTTACCTCGCGGCGTTGATCGGCGGCATCGTATGGGCCATCGCCTTTCCGGCTGGGCGTGCCGTGTTTCCGCTGTATGTCCGCAAGGGTCTAGTGCCGGCAGGCAACGCTGCGCTGGCACTCATCTCCGGAGCGGCCGCCGTCATGCTTCCGCTGGTCGCCGGCTCGCTGGTGCTTGGCACACGGGGAGATGAAGGCCTCGCCATCGCTTTTGGTATCGACGCACTGTGCGTGGCGGTCTCCCTGCCACTGCTCGTGGCGATCGGACGACGAGGATGCATTCGTCAGACCACGGCGGCCGTGAAGGATAGAGACGTCGTCAACGCGGCATCCACGATACCCCGTCGCTTCTACGCCTACCTGCTGGTCAGCTCGCTGATCGTCTTCGGCCCGGTACAGGTGTTGCTGCCAATCGTGCTCGTCGAACGGCACGATGCCCGTTACCTGCTTGCCTACGTCGCGCAGTTCGCAGGCATCGCGTTGGCCTCGTCACTGGACACGCTGGCCGGAGCGGACATTCGCCAGGTGATCCGGCGCATCCTTGCCTGTTGGGGTGTTGCTGTTCTGGGCTATCTGACGCTTGCGACATCGCAGGATCTGTTACCCGTATTGCTTGCGTTCTTCCTGCTGGCCGCCGCCTCGAACGTGTACGGCATCCAGTCCCAGTCATGGTTGCAGACCACGGCCCCCGCGCATCGCCTTGGGCAGGAAATGACCTGGCTTTCGGCCACTACGCTGGGGGCGACGCCTGTAGCCGCGTTGCTGGCCGGAGCCCTCGTGGATGCCTTCCACATCGCTACGGCGACTACCGTCATTGCTTTGGGCATCGTCGTCGCGATCGCTTGTGCCGCATTCAGGCGCCCCTTGCCAGCGATCCTGAAAGAGTAAACGTCCTCAGTCGCGCAACGTGCGCAGCGCGGCGGCCAGTTGCTCCAGCGTCGGCGGCAGAAGATCGGTGACGGCGTGGGGCAGGGCGACGGCAGGTTGCACCGTGTACCGATGCGACTCCATCTCGCCACGTCCAAGCAGCAGCCAGTCGGCGGATACATCCAGGATGCCGCAGACGGCCACGACGTTATCGACCGTCATGGGACCACCGTGGGTCCATCGACTGATCGTGCTTTCGTTGACACCCACCGCCGCCGCGATCGCGGCGTGCTTGCGTATGCCCCGTCGATACATCGCGGTGCGTAGCCGTTTACCCCGTGCCTCGCTCATGCATTCCCCCCATCCGCGCCCCTGGCGGCGATCGTCGATGGGGTAGTCATACCCGATCCGAACCGTCAGCGCACATGGATTGCCGACGACGCACGTGAACTTCGTGGCATGCACGGCAATTCGCTTGTCCCTGTCGAAGCCCGTCGCGCAGGCTCCGATGACGGGTCGATCGCGACGATCGGGCCACTTATCGAAGGGGAAGCATCGAATGAGAATGAAGACACATCATGGCCTGCGCACCGCTTTGCTCTGCGTGGCGCTGGCTGTCGCAGGTTGTCAAACCGTCCCGAAACACGAGGCCCCGGCCGGAGCAGTACTCGCAAGCTTGCCGATTCGGACTAGCGATACGCTCAGAATCCATTACCTCGATGTCGGTTCGGGCATGTGCCACGTGATCCAGTGCCCCGGCGCCGACGGTACGGTCATCGTGGACGATTGCGGGTCCACGGATACGACCCATGCGATGGGCAAGGACGAAGCCCGTTCCTTTATCCAGGATGTCATCAAGGGTCACCCGCTCAAGGTCGTGCTCACCCACAAGGATGCCGACCATGTGAACTGGATCCCCTATGTCCTGGATACACTTCCATCCGGAACGTCGCTGGAGCAGGTGTGGGCGGCGGGCGACTACGCGACCTATCCCCCGGACGTGAAGACCTGGATCAGGGACGCCAACAAGGATTGGGGTGCCAACGTCAGGATCGATGGATTTGCCAGTAGCCCACCCTTGCGCAGCGGTTGGGACAACGACCTGCAGCCGGTGCCCGAGCTGTCGTGCGGCACCGCCGAAAGCTACGTCCTCACGGTAAACAGCGGGAGCGGCTCCAACGCTTCCAGCCTGATGCTCCGGCTGGCGTATGGCGGACGATCCGCCATCCTTCCGGGCGACGCGACGGGTGCGGCCCAGAACGAGGCGATCGAGAATACGACGGGCCATGCGGACATGCTGGTGACCGATCTGCTGGAAATGAGCCACCATGGCGCGGCGAGCGCCGGTAGCAACAGCGAGGCGTGGGCGAAGGCAACCCGCCCGAAGTATCTGCTGGCCAGCGCCGGCGTGCGTTACGGGCACCCTCGTTGCGAGTCGGTGGATCACTACCTGGACGCCGAGAATGCAAGAGTGCTTGCAGCAGGCAAGCACTGGCTGGACTGCGGCAAGACGCAAGGTTCGGAGCGCCGGGAGATCGAGAACGCCGTCTATACGACGGGAACCCAGGGAACCCTCGTCGGCGATATCGTGTACTCAGGGTCAGGCGTGGCGAGCGTCGCCCTTTACTGCGGTCCGGATGGCGATCCGTGCCCCTGACGTTCCGTTTGTCCTATCGCGGTCCCGCCACGTCGACGGCATACGTGCCGGCAACGTGGCGGGATACGCGTCAGCGTCCCCGGCCTCCGCCGCCATGACCGTCACGCCATTCGTCACCGCGGAAGTTGGGTATACGGTCGAAGCGCTGCGATGGCATCGGGCGATCATGCGGACCGGGCAACGGCCCCCGGTAGCCGTGGCGATTGTCGAAGCGCGGATCGACGTATCCGCGGAAGCCTCGCGGTCCATGGAACCACGGGCCGGCACCGATAAACACGCCACTGACGAACCATTCCGGACCGTAGTAGCCGTAAGGGGCGCACGGATAGGGCGCATAGTCGTAATAGCCATAGGGACAGATCGGCGCCGGCCCGATGTTTACGCCGACATCGACATAAGCTTGCGCATGGACTGCCGCGGCACCGGCCGTACAGGCGACCAGTGCAGTGGTCATCGCGATCGATCGAAGCATGTTCATGGCGTCACCCGCGATTTCGTGCGATGGGGGAGTGTCGCCAGGCTGGCACGCACGGCCTGGTGGCTGGGCGCAAAAACGGCTCGCACATAGCCAGGGTTTACGAGGCGCCCTTGCGACAGTCAGGTGCCGTATGGGGAATCCTCGCGTCAACCCGTGGTCGAACCGGCTCGTTCCCTTGCCCGTCGCCCTCGAGGACATCGACATGCCGCAGCATCGACCCGTGATCACCCCGCTCGCCGAAGGCACTTGCCGCATGATCTGCACGATATCGGCAGCCATGGTGGGTGTCTGCCTGACGGGCATCAGCCTGCTTCGCGTGGTGATTTCGTACACGCGCACGGACACGATCACGGACGACCTGCTCGCCTTCGATGCGATCCTGTTCCTCATCGCGACGCTGGCAGCGTACTTCGCGATGCGTGTCGATTCCGACGTCAGGCTGCATCGCCTGGAGCGTATCGCCGATGTGGCCTTCATCCTGGCGATGGTGATGCTGACGGTCGTGTGCTTCCTGATCACCTATATGGTCACCCTCTGATGCGCCTCACGAAGATGAGCGCCCGGTGAACATGACACATCGCAGATAAACGGACGGCGTCCTGGCGCGTTCATGTTGCCTAGCCGACCGGCAAGGCCAGGAGTACGACCGATGAGCGAGCCCACCGATACCGTACGCAGGCCACGACACACAGGGCGCTGGATCGCGTCGATTGCCGCCCTTGTCGTCGTGGTGCTGGTGGTGGTCCATCTGATCGGCGGCCAGGGCAAGACGCGAGGCGGCGCGGCGGCACAGACCGTGGGCACGGCGAAGGTAGGCGTTGCCGACATGCCGGAAATACTGCGCGAACTCGGCACGGTCACCCCCGTGGCCACCGTGAACGTCTTGCCGCAGTTGAGCGGCTACCTGACCGAGGTGGCCTACAAGGAGGGGCAGGACGTGGCCAAGGGCCAGTTCCTGGCGCAGATCGACCCTCGGCAGTACCAGATACAGAAACAGCAGGCCCAGGCACAGCTCGCAAAGGACCAGGCCAGCCTCGGCCAAGCCCGCGCGGACCTGGCCCGTTTTGCCCGCTTGAACGAGCAGAAATCGATCGCCAAACAGACCTACGCCGACCAGAAATTCACGGTGCAACAGGACGAGGCCGCCGTGAAGGCCGACCAGGCCGCGATCGCACAGGACGAACTCGACCTCGCTTACTGCCATATCGTGGCGCCCGTGGCCGGTCGCGTGGGCCTGCGGCTGGTCGATCCCGGCAACTACGTGACCCAGTCCACGTCGCCGGGCATCGTCACGATCACTTCTATGAAGCCTATGACGGTGCAGTTCACGGTGCCGCAGAACGAGCTTGGCCGGGTGCTCCAGCGCTTCGGAGCCAACTCGTCTCTCCCGGTCACCGTCTATGACAGCGACAATACGCGGCAAATCGCGACGGGCAAGCTCTATGCCCTGGGCAACCAGGTGGCAACGGGTACCGGCACCGTGACCCTTCGCGCGATGTTCGACAACGACGACGAAGCGCTTTACCCGAACGAGTTCGTCAATGTCCGGCTGCTCGTGGATACGCTCAAGCAGGCCGTCGTGGTGCCGACGCTCTCGATCCAGAGCGGTGCCCCAGGGGACTTCGTCTATCTGGTCAATGCGGATCAGACGGTGTCCGTGCACAAGGTGACGCTCGGTCCGAGCGACGGCACGAACACCGTGATTACCTCCGGGCTGGCGGTGGGACAGGTCGTGGTGACCGACGGCATGGATCGCCTCAGCGACGGTGCGAAGATCCGGCCAGCCGGCGATGGTGCCCATGCCGGCACGCCGTCGGGTGGATCACGGCGGCATGCCTCGTAGGGGCCGCGCATGAACATCTCGCGCCCCTTCGTCCTGCGACCGGTTGCCACCGCGTTGCTGATGCTCGCCCTGGTGCTCGTGGGCCTGGTGGCCGTGCGTTTTCTTCCCGTGTCGTCGCTGCCGGACGTCGACTACCCGGTCATCCAGGTCCAGACCTTCTATCCCGGGGCCAGCCCGAGCGTCATGGCGAACACGGTCACCGCTCCGCTGGAAGTGCAGTTGGGCCAGATCCCCGGGCTGCAGCAGATGACCTCCACCAGCTCCGCGGGCGCGTCGGTGGTGACCTTGCAGTTCGACCTCTCGCTCAGCCTCGATGTCGCCGAGCAGAACGTGCAGGAAGCGATCAACGCATCGTCCAGCCTGTTGCCCAGCGGACTGCCCGCGCCGCCGACCTATGCGAAGGTGAATCCAGCGGATCGCCCAATCCTCACGCTGGCGGTCACTTCGGCCTCGATGTCGCTGACCCAGTTGGAGGACGTGGCCAACAACCGCCTCGGCTCGAAGATCGCCGAAGTGCCCGGCGTCGGGCTGGTTGTTCCGGCCGGCGGCAACGTGCCGGCGATCCGCGTGGAGGCTGATCCCGCCAAGCTGGCCGCTTATGGGCTCAACATCGACGACCTGCGTTCGTTACTTGCCAACGTCAACGTCAGCCAGCCGAAAGGCAATTTCGATGGCCCCAAGCTCGACTACACCATCAACGGGAACGACCAGATCCGCGATCCGAAGGATTACCTGCAAACGGTCATTTCCTACCAGAACGGGGCGCCGGTGTACCTGCGCGACGTGGCGAAGGTGACCGAATCGGCCCAGAACACGGAGCAGGGTGCCTGGTACGACCACCAGCAGGCGATCGTGCTCAACGTGCAACGCCAGCCGGGCGCCAACGTCATCGCCACGGTCGACCAGATCAAGAAGCAGTTGCCCGGTTTGGAGGCCACCTTGCCCGCGGGCATGAAGGTCGCCGTGGTATCCGACAGCACGGGGGTGATCCGTTCCTCCGTATCCGATGCGGCGTTCGAACTCGTGCTCGCCATCGTGCTTGTCGTGCTGGTGATTTTCGTCTTCCTGCGCAACCTGCCGGCGACGATCATCCCCAGCATCTCCGTGCCGGTATCGCTGATCGGCACGCTCGCGGCGATGTACGAACTGGGCTATTCCATCGACAACCTGTCGTTGATGGCCTTGATCATCGCCACCGGCTTCGTGGTGGACGACTCCATCGTGATGATCGAGAACATCGTGCGGTACCTGGAAGAAGAGCATACGCCCATGGAAGCCGCGCTCGAAGGCGCGGGGCAGATCGGGTTCACCATCGTGTCGCTGACGGTCTCCCTCATCGCCGTCCTGATCCCGCTGTTGTTCATGGGTGGCGTCATTGGTCGGTTGTTCAAGGAGTTCGCGGTGACGTTGGCGGTGACCATCGTTATCTCCGGCATTGTCTCGCTCACCCTGGTGCCGATGCTTTGCGCTCGTATCCTGCGCGCGCAGGCCGACCGGCATCCAAGCCGCTTCGAACGCATGAGCGAATCGCTGTTCGATCGTCTTCTCTCGTCGTATGAGCGCGGGCTGCGTTTCGTCATGGCTCGGCAGGTGCCGACGCTGGTCGTGTTCGTGATCACGGTGGGCGTCACGTTCGCGCTGTATGTGATGATCCCCAAGGGCCTTTTCCCCACGCAGGATGTCGGTGTCATCGAAGGCATCAGCGTCGCGGATAACTCCGTCTCGTACGCTGCGATGGTCCAGCGCCAGGCGGCCCTGGCGGACGCCGTGCTCAAGGATCCGGATGTCGCCGGACTCACGTCGTATGTCGGTGTCGACGGCACCAACAAGACCCTCAACAATGGCCGCTTCCTCATCGACCTCAAGCCGATCGGCGACCGCTCGACCAACGCCTCGGGCATCGCTCGACGGTTGCAGCAGGAAACGGCGGGTGTCGCAGGGATCAAGCTGTTCCTCCAGCCGGAGCAGGACCTCACGCTCGACACCACTGTGTCGCCCAACCAGTACCAGTTCGTGTTGCGCGGCTCCTCCCAGGACGAACTGGCGAAGTACGTGCCCGACCTGCTCGGACGCATGCGCGCCATCGCCTCGATCACCGGCGTGACCAGTGACCTCGCCAACGAGGGCCCGGCGGTGGACGTGGAGGTGAACCGGCAACTGGCCGCTCGCTACGGAATCACGGCGGCGACGATCGACAATGCGCTGTACGACGCCCTGGGGCAGCGCATCGTCTCCACCATCTTCGAGCAGGCCGGGCAATACCGCGTGATCCTCGTGGCCAAGCCGGAGAGCCTGCCCACGATCGACTCGCTGGGCGATATCTACCTGCCAAGCCAGACCGCCAGCAGCGGCCAAGTGCCACTGAAGGCCATCGCGTCGATCCGCGTCGTGAAGTCCCCCCTGGCGATCAGCCATCTTGCCCAGTTTCCGGCAGTCACCTTGTCGTTCAACCTGGCTCCCGGTGCGTCGCTCAGTACCGCGGTCGCCGATATCGCCAGCGCGGAACACGCCGCCAAGCTGCCGGCCTCGGTGACGTCGTCGTTCCAGGGTGCGGCGCAGGCGTTCCAGGATTCGCTTTCCAGCGAGGTGTACCTGCTGCTGGCGGCGCTCGTGGCGGTCTATATCGTGCTGGGCATGCTCTACGAGAGCTTCATCCATCCGTTGACCATCCTGTCCACACTTCCCTCGGCGGGTATCGGCGCGCTGCTGGCCCTGATGGTCGCCGGGCACGACCTCGACGTGATAGGCATCATCGGCATCGTGCTGCTCATCGGTATCGTGAAGAAAAACGCGATCATGATCGTGGACTTCGCGCTGGAAGGTGAGCGGACGCATGGCAAGTCGCCGGCCGATGCCGTCTTCGAAGCCTGCCTGCTGCGCTTCCGTCCGATCCTGATGACCACCCTGGCGGCGATGCTGGGCGCGTTGCCGATGCTGCTCGGCAGTGGCACGGGATCGGAGCTTCGGCGTCCGCTGGGCCTGGCGATCATCGGCGGCTTGGCCCTTAGCCAGTTGCTGACGCTGTTCACGACACCCGTGGTGTACCTGTTCTTCGACCGGTTGGCGTCGCGACGCTCCGGCAGGCGTGATTCGCCTGCGATCGGACAGGCGTCATGAACATCCCCGGGCTGTTCATCCGGCGCCCCGTGGCGACGACCCTGCTCGCGGTCGCCATCCTGTTGTCCGGTGCGCTGGCCTATATGAAGCTGCCCGTGGCGCCGTTGCCGAACGTCACCTTCCCGGTGATCGTGGTGCAGGCAAGCATGGCGGGTGCCAGCCCGGACATCATGGCTTCCACCGTCGCCGCGCCGCTTGAACGCCGGCTCGGTTCCATCGCCGACATCACGGAACTCACCTCGTCCAGCTCGGTCGGTTCGGCGATGATCGTCATCCAGTTCGGGCTGGATCGCGACATCAACTGTGCGGCCCGTGACGTGCAGGCGGCCATCCAGGCCGCGCGCGCCGACCTACCGTCCACGTTGCGCAACAATCCCACGTATCGCCAGTACAACCCGTCCGATACGCCGATCATGGTCCTGGCGCTGACCTCGCCGACGCTGACCCGCGCGCAGCTTTATGACTCGGCGAACTCGATCCTCCAGCAGCAGCTTTCGCAGGTCGACGGAGTGGGGCAGATCACCCTGGGCGGCAGCGCGCTGCCTTCCGTGCGTGTCGAGCTCAACCCGGATCAGCTCAACAGCTACGGCATCGGCCTGGAGGACGTTCGGGCGGCCTTGGGGTCGGCCAATGCCAACAGCGCCAAGGGTCATATCGACCAGGGCGACCAGCGCTTCGAGATCCTCTCCAACGACCAGATCGACAAGGCCGCGCCGTATCGTGACCTGATCGTGGCCTATCGGAACGGCTCCCCCGTGTTCCTGCGCGATGTCGCCGACGTGCAGGATTCGGCGGAAAACCTGCGCAATGCGGGCTTGTACAACGGCAAGGACGCGGTGCTGGTGATCGTCTATCCGTTACCCGGCAGCAACATCGTTCGGACGGTCGGGCAGATCCGGAAAGTGCTTCCTTCCGTAGAGGCTTCGTTGCCTAGCGACGTGCATATCGGCATCGCCGTCGATCGCTCGCAGTCGGTCAGCGCTGCCGTGGACGATACGGAGCGGACGCTGGTCATCGCGGTGGTGCTGGTCATCGGTGTCGTCTTCGCCTTCCTGCGCTCGCCGCGTGCGACCCTCGTACCGGCGATGGCCTTGCCGCTGTCCATCGTGGGCACCTTCGGGCCGATGTACTTGCTGGGCTACAGCCTGGACAACCTGTCGCTGATGGCCCTCACCATCGGCACGGGCTTCGTCGTGGATGATGCGGTAGTGGTGCTGGAGAACATCGTGCGCCACGTGGACGAGGGCATGGACGTTCGCGAGGCCGCCTTGCGGGGAAGCGCCGAGGTCAGTTTCACGGTGATCTCCATGAGCCTGTCGCTCATCGCGGTCTTCCTGCCCATCCTGCTGATGCCCGGCATCGTCGGCCTGTTGTTCCACGAATTCGCGGTGACGCTATCCATCGCGATCCTGCTGTCGCTGGTGGTGTCGTTGACCATTACGCCCACCATGACGGCCCATGTGTTGAGTCGCCGCCGCCAGGGCGTCACGGAAAGCCGGCTGGGCGCCTGGACGGGTCGGCAATTTGATCGCTTCCGCAACGGCTACGATCGTTCCCTGGGCATCGCGCTGGAGCATAAGGCGCTGGTCACGGCGATTCTGCTCGGCCTGATCGTGCTCAACGTGGTCCTGCTGCGTTTCCTGCCGTCGACCTTCTTTCCCGAACAGGACAACGGCATCCTGACCGGGCAGATCGTCGCGGACCAGAACATCTCGTTCCAGGCGATGCAGAAGAAGCTCGCCCAGCTCCAGGCGATCGTACAACGCGACCCAGCGGTGGCTTCGGTCGCCGGCTTCACGGGGGGCAGGGCGCTCAACACGGCGAATGTCTTCATCGAACTGAAGCCGCTAGCGGAACGCGGGATCTCCGCGGCCGAGGTGGTGGATCGCCTGCGGCCGAAGCTGGGCGCCGTCTCCGGAGCACGGCTGCTATTGCAGGCGGCGCAGGACTTGCGCATCGGCGGTCGCCAATCGGCCGCGGAATACCAGTACACCTTGACCGGCGACGACGCGAACGCCTTGTTCTCGTGGGTACCAAAACTGGTCGACGCATTGGGCAAGGAGCGCGGCCAGCTGTCCGACGTGAACTCCGACCTGCAACAGCACGGCCTCCAGGTGTACGTCACCCTGGATCGGGCCACCGCCGCCCGCTACGGCTTCGCGCCCAACCAGATCGACAGCGTGCTGTACGACGCCTTCGGCCAGCGCACGGTCTCGACGATCTACAACGCCTTGAACCAGTACTACGTGGTGATGGAGGTGGCGCCGCAGTACTGGCAAGATCCGACGATGTTGCAGCGAATGCGCTTCAGCACCGCGGCGGGAAATGCCAGCGGCACGCAGCAGACGCAGATGTCGTCGGCCCTGGTCAAGGCGGTGGGGTTGACACAAGCGGGCACCGTCAATACACGCAACGCGGATGCCGAAGCCAACCAGCTGACCAACGCCATCGCCAATACCAAGGGCGGCAGCTCCAGCGGCAGCGCGGACAGCACGGCCGCGGAAACCCTGGTGCCGTTCCCGGCGATGGCGAGCTACATCGGTAACCACACGGCCACCCAGGTAAGCCATCAGGATGGCCTGGTCGCCGCCACGATCTCGTTCAACCTGCCGCCAGGTGGTTCGTTGAGTGACGCCTCGGCCACGATCGACCGCGTCTCGCGGCAGATCGGTATGCCTGCGTCGATCCACGGCAGCTTCGCCGGCGCCGCGCAGGCCTATGGGCAGTCCATGTCGACGATGCCGTGGCTGGTCCTCGCTGCACTGGCGGCGGTGTATATCGTGCTCGGCATCCTCTACGAGAACACGGTGCATCCGCTCACCATCCTGTCGACGCTGCCGTCCGCGGGCATCGGCGCGACGCTCGCGTTATTGATCTTCGGCATCCCGTTCTCGGTGATCGCGATGATCGGCATCATCCTGCTCATCGGCATCGTCAAGAAGAACGCGATCATGATGATCGACGTCGCCATCCAGACGCAGCGAAACGAAGGTCTCGACGCGCGCACGGCGATCCACCGCGCGGCGGTGATCCGCCTCCGGCCGATCATGATGACCACGGCCGCCGCCGTGCTGGGCGCGGTGCCGCTTGCCATTGGCCTGGGGCAGGGTGCCTCGCTGAGGCAGCCGCTCGGCATCACGGTGATGGGCGGACTCGTACTCAGCCAGATTGTCACGCTCTACACCACACCGGTGATCTACATCCATCTCGACGGGCTGCGAGCCAGGCTGGCGGCCTGGTCCGCCCGCCTGCCGTGGAACCGGGCAGACGCGAGCGCACGCATATGAAGACATCGCACAAGACCCTCGTGGTATCGCTGGCCTGGCTGCTGCACGGCTGCATGGTCGGTCCGGACTACAGCAGGCCCACGGTCAACATGCCGGCGACCTACAAGACAACGCCCGGCTGGGACGCCGCCAGGCCGGCGGACGATGCCCCCAAGGGCGAATGGTGGAAACCGTTCCATGATCCCTTGCTGGATCGCCTGGAGCCGGAGGTTTCGGTTTCCAACCAGACTGTTCGCCAGAGCTATGCCAACTACCAGGAAGCCTTGGCTGAAGTGCAGGTGGCGCGTGCGGGGCTGTTCCCGACCGTGGACCTCAGCGGCTCGGCGACGAAGGCGCGTAGCGCGACGTCCAACGCGGCGGCGGGTTCCGCGGTGAGGACCTCCGGTTCGCTCGAGGGCAACGTCAGCTGGGCGCCCGATCTATGGGGCAAGGTCCGGCGTGGCGTAGAGGAAAGCCGCGCCACGGCGCAGGCCAGCGAAGCCACGCTGGCCAACGCCACGTTGTCGGAACAGGTAGCGCTCGCGGATGCCGTTATCGACCTCCGGGTGACCGACGCCAACATCGATCTGCTGACCAAGACCGTGGATGCGTACAAGGAATACCTCCGCGTCGTGAACAACCAGGGCGAAGCGGGAATCCGGCCGCCTTCCGATGTCATCACCGCACGGACCCAGCTCGAAAACGCGCAGGCCAGCCTCGTCGCGCTGGGCGTATCGCGCGCGAAGTACGAGCATGCCATCGCCGTGCTCGTCGGCAAGACACCGGAAGAACTGGACATACCGCAAGGCATCACCTTGCCCGACCTGCCGGCGGTACCTGCGGGCGTGCCGTCCACGTTGCTCCAGCGCCGCCCCGACATCGCCGTTGCCGAACGCCAGATGGCGGCGCAGAACGCGGCGATCGGCGTGGCCGTCGCCGCCTACTATCCCAACATCACACTGTCGGCAGCCGACGGATTTTCGCAGTCGCCCCTGGCGGGCCTCCTGCATGTGGCCAACCACGTCTGGTCGTTGGGTGCGGACCTGGGCGAGACGATCTTCGATGGCGGCGCACGTCACGGTCAGGTCGCCGCCGCCAAGGCATCGTACGAAGGCGCGGTAGCGAACTATCGGCAGGCGGTGCTGACGGGATTGCAGAACGTGGAGGACGACCTTTCCGGTATCGACATCCTGGCGCGGCAGGCGGCCGTACTGGATAGCGCCGTCACCGATGCGCGTCGCGGTTCGGAGATCGCCTTCAACGAGTACCAGGCGGGCACAGTCGACTACACGACGGCAGTCACCGCGCAGACCACTTTGCTCGGCACGGAACAGAACGCGTTGAGCGTGAAGGAGCAGCGACTGCTCGATACGGTGTCGCTGATCGGCGACCTCGGCGGGGATGCTTCACCGTCACCGGGTTCGCATTGACGAGTAACCCGGGGCGTCCGGCGGAGGCCCCGGGTTATCGGTATGGACTCAGTCCAGGCCGTTCCAGCGATGCTTTTCGGCCATCGCGAGCGCGAGCTTAGGACTGCGACGGGCCACACGCTCGCTCTTTTCGCGTTCGGCGCGGATCGCCGGCCATTCGGCGAGATAGGCGTCGAGGATCGCCTTGTCGCTGGTATAGCGAGCGATCGATTCCGGCGTAGCCGAGCGCAGGGCCACGGCGCCGTTGTAGCCGCCGAACCCCTGGGTGGCGCAGATCGCGCCGCCGTTGGCGTTGCCCGGCGAGGGCTCGGCCTGGAGATGGAAGTGGCTGGCCACTTCGGCGAGATCCGGATCGAGGCGACGCAGGGTCGGCACGCCGGGCGCCTTGCGACCCAGCACGTACTGGAGAGCCTGAGACAGCGCCTTGAGGCCGGTCTCGCCCATGGTATGGCCGTCGCCAACCGCCTTGGGCGTGCCGACGAAGAGCTTCGGCGGTTCGCCGTCGAGGCCCTGGCGCTGCGCGGCGCCACGTAGCGCGGCCAGTGCGGTACCGAGGTCGGTCTTGGAATTGGTGCGCGTACCGGTGGCGTGCGCGGCGAGGTACTGGAAGTCCGCCACCCCGTAGCCGTGACCCTGGTGAGCCATGTCCAGCGCCTGCACGAGCGCGTTTTCACCACCGAAGCCGACACCGGCAAAGTGTGCCTTGCCGCCGGCTTCGGCGCTCTGGCCCCAGCCGACGATGATCGAGGTGATGTCGAGCTTGTTGCGCAGCGCGAAGTCGAGCGTGGTCACCAGCAGGCCGGAGCCGCCATGGCCGACCACCGTGCCGTCGGCGTCGATGTCAAACGGCGCCAGCGAATCGTGCACGGTGCGCTCGTCGTCGCCGTGCGCGGCGTTCTTGGCGGCCAGCTTGTCGCCGGTCATCAGCGCACCGCCACCGAAGGCCTCGAGGATGCCGAAGCGTGGCTGCAGGGCCGCGTCGGCCGCCGTCAGCAGGACCATCTGCGGCTTCTGGAAGCCCGGGTAGTCGAACAACAGCTGCGGGGCGATATCGGCAAGGGCGATGAGGCTCGACGCGCACGCGCCGACAGCCGTCATGGGCGCCTGCGGCACGCGCATGAAGCCGACGTCGTCCGAGCGAAGCGATTCGCGCAGTTCGGGGTTCTTCAGCACGCGGCTGATGCTGTATGCCGGCGACAACATGGTGGAGACAAGAGCCGGGCCGTGCGAACCCAGCGAGTGCGCGAGGCGCACCGCGAAGGTGTCCTTCGGGAAACCGCCCTCGGGCAGCGGCGCGTCGGGACGCAGCCACTGGCCAAGCGCTTCCTGACCGCCGAACGCCGTGGCGGCCGCCACGCGGAAACCGAACGGATTGGACACCAGCTCCGACAGCGGACGCGGCAGGCCGGCAAGCGCGCCGAGCGCACCGTAGGCGAACAACTGCGCCTGCAGTGAGGGGCTGAGCAACGGATCGTCCTGGAACAGGCCGTGCATGTCCTTGAGCTTCGAGCCACGGATGTCCTCGTAGCGAAGACCGGCAAGGCGACGCAGGCCGACGGTTTCCAGGTCGTGCGGCAGCGGCGCCGCAATGTCGGTGACCACGCGCGGCGCCAGCTCACGGACGTGGGGCACATGGCGGATGCCGCTGCCACTGAGCAGGGCATCGCCATGCAGGCGCTTGAGCTCGTCGAGCGTGACCGGCTGGCCGGCATGCTCACCGGTACCCCAGCGCATACCGTCGGCGGCGCTTGCCGCTTCCGGGTCGATCTCGACCAGTCCCGCGTCGAACGCCGCCAGCGGCAGGAATTCCTCGGACTGGGCCACGCGGGCCTGGTAGGTTTCCGTGGAACCCACCGCCGAGATGGTGCAGGCGGTACCGACGGTGACGAGGACTTGGTCGCTTCTCAACATATTCGGGCAATGACCGGTAAAGGCTAAAGGCGAAGTATAGAAGTATGACGGCCATCGCGGGACCCGGCGACGCGGCAAACCCGTCAGCGCCAACGAATTTTTGCTATCTCGTTGATTCGTTGGTGTTTGATTTTATTGAAAAAGCAAGGGCTCCATCGTCAGTGCCGGTCCTTGGCGAGCACGATGTCGCGGATCCATGCCTGCACGGCCGCCGTATCGCCGATATCGCCCTCGAAGCGCAGCATGGGTTTCTGGGGCTCGTTGTCGTTGCGCTCGCGTCCATCGCGGGTCATGGTCGGCACGCCGATCGTCCCATTGCCGCTGGGCAGTCGGGTGGCCAACGCCGTGCCAGTCCGGGAGTCGACGAAGGTCTCGGTGCCGATCTGGAGCACGCCGGGAAAACGCTTGAGCTCATCGACAAAGCCGATGCAGGCGCTGCCACAGCCGTAATCGGTGAGGACCAGCACCCGGGCATGCACCGGATTGGCGGGCTCCGTCGCGGGCCTGGGCACGCGATGGAAATTGGGCAGCTGTATGAAGCGATCGCCACGGGCCTTGGCCGCGGCGATCAGGCGATCCTCGGTGCCATCGTCGGGCGGCGTGTCGCGAGGCGGCGCCGAAGGCGCGTTGTCGCCTGTCTCCGGCGGCTGGGGATCCTGTCCTTCTTGCTTGTCCAGTCGGTACACGGGATCAATTTGCATGCGCGCCCTGGCGTAGTAATCGGTGTACGCATCGCCATACAGCGAGCGCAGCACACCCATGAACCACTCGTAGGGGCCGCCGCCATTGCCGCGCACGTCGAAGACGATCACCGCTTTGTCCCTTAGCGACGGCGCCTGCCGGAACAGCGCTTCGAACGCGTCCGATTCCTTGCGGTTCAAGGGATCGAAATTGCCCAGCTTTACCCAGGCGCCATCGTTCCCGAAGGGCGTCACCGAGACATCTCTGCCTGGCTCGGGAGTGGCGTGCTCCACGCGCTGCGCCAGATCGCTGCCTGCGATCCCATGCCACGCCAGATCCATGTCCTTGCCGCCCACGACGCAACGTACCGGCCGCTTGACGAAAGGGCTGCCTGCGTCGCGAAAGATCAGTGGCGCCGCACGCAACCGCGTGGACTCCAAGCCGGGAATGATGCCCTCGTAAGGTGCGATGCGTTGCGACCAGTCGACAAGCGATGCGCCGTCACACGAGGAAATCTCGGTACCGTCCGGCACGCTCGTCAGTTTTGACTGCGCAGCGACGAAACGACCGCCGCGGTAGACCGCGATGAAGCCGGGCCATTGGAATCGCGTCTGAGTCAGCTTGAACGAAATGTAGGCGTGGGCATCGTCGAACGTCGAGAAGAAGTGCTTCATCGCTTGCCGATAGCCTTCGAAGCTATCGACCTGCTTCAAGTCGCCATCCGCCTGTCGCCGGGCTTTGGCGAGGACGGCAGAAAACGCTTTCGGATCGGGATAGACCGCGAGAATGTCGTGGCCCTTGAACCAGTCGATGGCGAAATCGATGTCCTTGTCCGCCATGGCGGCCCAACCCTGGTAGATCGGACGCGGCGCCTTCGGGGCGGGGGAAGTGGCGTGGCTTGCAGTGGCGAGAGCGATCGAAAGCACGATGACGGATTTCGCCATGACTTTGAACGACGAGGCAATGCGTGTGATCGGAGAAATGGAGGGATGACGAGGCATGAGCGTGTCGAGGCCTTGGCGATGGAATACCGCCATCTCGCAAGGACCATGCCATCCCCAGGTAGCGCCGCGCCGGGGCCTACGGCGCCGGGCGACTGTCCGCGGACGTCCGCCGCGGACGTTATTTCACAACCAGCCCCATGAACGGCGAGCGCGGCCTAAGGCCGCGCGCTGCCCAATGGGAACGGTTTGGCCACGCGCGTATCGACACCCGGATACCCGATGCGCTCCATGGCCGAACCATCCCAGCGATCGATTGCCATGTCAGGCAGGCGCAAGTCGTCCGTCGCATGCGGCACGATGTTGGATGGGGAAGCGACGGAGAACACGTAATGCCGCCCCTTTGCGGTAACCAGCGAAATGGGGACGACGACATCCGTCACCGGTGATGATACGACCTTGTATGCGCCTGCCTCCTCGGTCAGCCACACCTGGACATGAGCCTTCCAACGACAGGCTTTGTTGTTCTCGCCGGCGACGATCGTCATCAGGTCGACGAGCAGTAATGGTGCACCGTCGGAGGGTTTTGCTTCCAGCGCGCGTAGGGTTCCGCCCGCTGCCACATAGTCGCGCCAGGAGGCGTTCACGGTAAGCGACTTCTTCACGCGATCGAGGCTCACGGGATCGGGTAGGACGGAGTCATAGCATGGTCTTTGCTGCTTCGCATCGGCCACCAGGCGGCCGATGCGGTTCTGCCAGGCCGGGCGGGATATCGCCCATAGTTCCTCGTCGAGCGCGTTCTCCGCCTTGCCACGCGCTTTTGCATCAAGTTCACGAAAGGCGACAGTTCTTGCCGCAGGATCCGTCGTGACGACGGCACGCTGCGATGCAGAAGAGGCTATCGTCGTACCGCATGCGGAGGCTGCTACCGCATATGCCAGCCCCGATGCGGGGTATTCGGCTCGATCGGTATCGTTGAAGGCTGCGGACGCCCCCATGATTTGCAGCGGCTTTCCATCGCAAAACCATGTGGTCCGGGCAAGCCCTGCGTCGTTGAAACCCGAGGCGGCCGCGGCCACCTTGATCGAACACGCTACCCGGGCGTGGGAAGCTCCTGCGTAGCAGGCGCGAAGGGCCGAACCGTAGACCCCAGGCGTGTCCCGATCGTCGGGATGGCCGACCCCATGAAAGCGCCCTCCCTCCCAGCGTCCGACTGGAATCAGTTCGGCATAGGGTCGCTGTAATGGCTTGCCAGGGCCGGGAGCATCCGGACTGTCGTCAAAGGGCATGTCACCGACAAGCGTCGTAAATCGGCCCAGGGAGTAAACACCGATATACGTGGATCCTTCCACGTCAGTGCGGGCCACGCAGGGCCCCGTAACCAGGGCGATGCACATGGCGATGACGCGATATATCGAGAAAAGAATCATGCTCGTCCTCTATGGGCGTGGTAAGTGTCGCGCTGCATTCGCCCTCGGTGAGCGTGCGCGTCGAGCGCGGCTCAGGGCCGCGCCTTACTCACTTGATTGCCCCCCTGTGCGAGCGACATTTTTGCATCCTCATGGTGACGCGCCAAGTGCAGTCCAACGACGCTAAAATCCCGGCTCGGACCGCCAGGCAGGTGGCCCGTAACTAACGGGAAAAACCATGAAGAGAGACGGACTTCATTCGATGGTGATCGAACAGGTGTCCCAGTGAGGAGCATGCGGCCGCTCTTGGCCTTGTTCCTCGGGTTGCTCGCCGCAGCGCCAGTCGTTGCGCGCCGTGCCGAGTCGATACCAACGCTTGCGACACGGCTGCTGGAAAGTCCGGTGGCGGACGATCCTGTCCAGGCGTGGGCGACGGCGGAGGCGCTTGCCCGGCTGAAGCAGGCGCTCGTGGCGGAGCAATTCAAGAACTATCTCGTCGTACGCGATGTCGACCGCCTGCTTGGCGGCCTGCCGTTGTCGCTCGCTATCGCGTCGCATGGCCCGGCACACGCCAAGGGCGTAGCCGATGGATCCGGGCTTTATCTACTCGCCGTGTTCGTGAATCTCGTCTTCCTGTTTGTCATGACGTTCCTCACAGATCCCAAGCCCTCCCGACGGAGGCGTGCGCCCCCGCCTTTGTGAGCGCCTGCGTCATCCATCGCATCGTCGGCTGGTTCATGAGGGGGGCGAGCGCGAGCATGCTGCACGTGAAAGGAGGCGTATCGATCGGCAGCTCGAACAACGTCAGCGCGGCGGTAGTTGCCGCACGCGATGCGAGCCGCTCAGGAAGCACGCCGATGATGTCGGTGCGTTCGATGACGAGGGGCAGGGCAAGGAAATTCGGCGCCGTGATCGCGACATGTCTGCTCAGGCCCTGGGCTTCGAGTACCTGATGGATGTCACCGCGTGACTCGCCACCGGGCGAGACGACGGCATGCGGTAGCGCCATGAACGCGTCGAGCGACATGCGGCCCTTGCGAAGCGACGGGTGCTTCTTGCAGGCGACGCCGACGAAGCGATCCGTGAACAACGGCGTTCGCTGGACGCGCTCCGCCGTGATGCCCACGAAACCGCCCAGCGCGAAATCCAGTTCGCCGCGGTCCAGGCCATCGATCACCCGGGATGGATGGACGGTGACACAGCGTATCTCCACGCCGGGGGCATGGATGCGCAGGTCGGCCATGAGCGCAGGCATCAGGGAGGCCATGGCGTAGTCGTGCGTGGCGACGGTGAAGGTCCGGCGAAGCGTCGCGGGATCGAAAGGGGCGGTCGGGCCGAGGACCTCGCGCAATCGGGCGAGCACGTCCGCCACGGGCTGGGCCAGTTCGCGTCCCCTTGGCGTGGGCTCGACGCCACGGGGATGCCGGACGAACAGGGGATCGTCGAACAACTGCCGGAGCCGGCCCAAGGCATGGCTGGTCGCGGATTGCGACAAGGACAGCCGAGTGGCGGCGCGCCCCACGTGCCGAGCCTCCATGAGGGCTTCGAAGACGACCAGGAGGTTGAGGTCGATCCGACTCAAATCAATTTCATGCATCGACATGCTGCATATATACCATTGGATCGATCGCGGGCCGATCGCTACCTTTCGTTGCCGATACCTGTCGAGCAAGGAGCCATCGCGTGATCCATGACGTCATCATCGCCGGAGCGGGCCCGGTCGGACTCTTCCTCGCCTGCGAACTCCGACTGGGAGGGCTCTCCGTCCTGCTGCTGGAGCGCGAGGCGACCCCGGCGTCGCCTTGGAAGAACGCCCCGTTCGGCACCCGCGGCCTGACGGTGCCGACCGTCTCGGCTTTCCGGAATCGTGGTTTGCTGGACGAGCTCGTCGCGGCGCAAGCCCCCATTGAGGATGGCCGATCTCGCCAACTGGGTGGACATTTCGCGGGTATTCCCATCGACGACGACAAGGTCGATACCTCGGCATGGACCTGGCGCCTTCCGGACGATCCAAGCCAGGGCATGGCGACCGATATGGCCGCGGTAGAGGCCGTGCTAACCCGGCGTGCGATGGCACTCGGTGTCGAGATCCGTCGCGGTATGGCTGTCCAGGCCATGACATCCTCGCCCGATGATGTGCTCGTGGAAGCGGGTGGCTGCATCTTCCGAAGCCGCTGGCTGGTCGGTTGCGATGGCGGTCGCAGCGTCGTCCGCAAGCTGGCCGGCTTCGACGTCGTCGGCACCGAGCCGGGATTCACCGGCTACTCCGCACAGGTGCAGCTGGCCAACCCGGAGGTGCTGCGCTCCGGGCGCATCCATACGGACACGGGCATGTACGTGCAATCGAGGCCGGGCACCATCGCCATGGTCGAGTTCGATGGCGGAGCCTTCCATCGCGGCGACGCGCTCACGATCGACCATGTACAGGCCGTCCTTCGCCGCGTCTCCGGAACGAATGTCACCCTGGAAGCGCTCGACGCCGCCACGACCTGGACCGACCGCGCCCGCCAGGTCACGAACTATCGCCGGGGCAGGGTACTGCTCGCGGGCGACGCTGCGCACATCCATTCGCCCTTGGGCGGCCAGGGTCTCAATCTCGGCCTGGGCGACGCGATGAACCTGGGATGGAAACTTGCCGCCACCGTGCGAGGCGACGCGCCCGACGGCCTGCTCGACACGTACACGACGGAACGGCATCCCGTGGGCGCGGACGTACTCGACCTGTCGCGAGCACAGGTCGCACTGATGCGTCCCGATCCCGGAAGTCGCGCACTGGGCGGCATACTTCGCGACCTCATCGGTACCCGGGATGGCGCCACGTACTTCGCGGAACGTATGCGTGGGTTGTCCGTGCGCTACGACCTCGGTCAACCGCATCCGCTTGTCGGTCGCAGCGTGCCTGATCTGCCGTTAGCCGATGGACAGTCGATCCATGATCTTCTCGCTAACGGTAAGGGTGTCTTCGTCGATGGCGCGAACGATCCCGTGCTTCGACGGATGAGCGCACGATTCGAAAGCCGTCTCACCTATACGACAGGTGAGACGGCCTCCCAGCGTGAGCTCTCCACCTTACTCATTCGACCGGACGGCATCGTGGCGTGGGTCGGTGACGATCGGCTCGCGCCGGATAGCGTAGGGCAGGTCCTCTGCCGGTGGTTCGGGGCTGGTGAGGCTACTTGATGTTCGACTCGTCGACGGGACAGGTTCCCCCCGAATGACCTGCCGGGCCATAGGCCCAGCGCAAGGCATCGGCTTGCGACGCGAGGTAGATCGTGTCGTGGTGTTCCTTCGGGCGCGGGACATATGTCCAGTTCAATCCGCTCGACGCCTGCTTCTTAAGGATCGTGGCGAGTTTCGCCGTATCGGCTGGAATCTGGTCTTCGTCGGCGGAGGTGAGGTAGATACGTCGTGTCGCGCTCTTGCCATGAAGAAGGCCTGGCGCTTCACCGAGAAGACGGGCGTCGTTCCACCACAGGCTGGGGCTGATGGCGATGACGGTGTCGAAGAGATCCGGCTGGCGAAGGAAGCTCTCCACCGAGAACAGGCCCGCGAGCGATTCGCCGATGATGCCGCGGTGCGCGTTGACGCGATAGCGCTTCTCGATGGCGGGGACCAGCTCCTTGGCAATGAAGTCGCGGAATGCGGCTGAGCCTCCGACGTGGGGCGCGATGTCCTTGTCGGACGCGACCTGGATCGGACCGGTCATGTCACGGCGCCGCTGCGTGTTTTCGATGCCGACCACGATGAGGGGCTGGATCTCGCCCTTGCGAATGGCGCTATCGACGGCCTCGACCACATGGGGAAAATCTTCCTGCACGCCGCCGTCCGGCATGTAGAGGATGGGGTAAGGCCCCTTGCAGGTTTCGTAGCCAGGCGGCTTGTACACGTTGATATGGCGCACCTCCGCAGGACGCGACGCCTGGAGGGTAAAGGCGTCGTGTGCCGGGGCCGGTGCGGTGGTGTCGCCGAAAGCGGAAGCGCTGGCAAGCATCGCCCATGCCGGCACGAGGAATCGCGTTACGCGCATGGCACGTCCTTGATGAGGTGGGCCGACCAGACTATCGCGTAACGCCGTTTACGGGCAGGTGGGCCGAGATCGCATCGAGGCGTGCCGCCATGCGGCGGCACGCCTCGCCGATTTACCGTAACGAGCGGCTGGCGATGGACGGATTGGCCGCCTGACAATCGGCGTTGGCCGTGCCCGGGCCACCGAGGTAGAAGCTCGTGCCGGACATGCCCGCCTCATGGTTGGGCGTGGTGGACGTACCTTCGGGCAATCCACCCGGTATGTCAGATGCATTCACGCCGATGAGCGACAACGTATAGCAATGCGGCGTCGGATTGATCCAAGTATTGCCAGACATCAGGTCGACGGGTTGCTTGGCGAGATTGCCGTCGAGATAGTGCAGGTCGGTGACGAAGGCAGCCTGCCGGTAGCCCGCGTCCGCATATTCGCCACTACCCATCGGAGCAGCCGGCTTCCCACCGTCCGCGATCTCGCCGCCGGCATCCATCAGGCGATTGCCGTCGGCGCGACCGAGGTCGCCTTGCCCGTAGAGGTTGCCAGGCAGATAGCCCACGGCCTCGCCATCGAGCACCAGCCACCACGAGCCGTCGTCGTTGTTCCGCTGCCAGCTGACGTTGACGATCCCCTGGCTGCCGCCCTTGACGCTATACCGATCCGATGGGATGGACGAGCCCAGCGCGAGATCGGATGCCGTCTGCACGAAGCCGGTACAACCGAGGTTGTAGCAGCCGGTCTGCGAATAGCCGTCAGCGGTCCAATACACGAAGATGGTCGGATCGTAGGTGTTCCATGCGCCGGGTTGCACCTGCCAGCCGACCTCAGCCGTTTGCGTCGCGTTGGCCTCGCTCTGGCCGGACAACCAGATCTGCAGCAATGACATCGTGTGGTTGTCGACCACCGGCTTCCAGAGGTTGAGGCCGGCACCACCACCCAGGATGTTGGAGGGTGCGGTCTGCGCTACGTGGGCATAGTAGTGGCGATCGTCCGCGGCTTCGGGCCGCTCCTTCGAGAGGAAGTCCTCCAGCGTGCGGTGCGCGGCGATTTCGTCGATGGTCAGGCGACGGAAGGGAACGCTACCCTCGGCGCACCGTTGTGCGGACGTGCCACTACGCGACGTCCTGAGGCCGAGCGGCGGCGCAGCGACCGTGCCACCTCCCCGAAGCGACGGCTGCTGGGCGATGGGCACGCAATCGAAGGTTTCGGCGCCTACGACGAAGGTGCCGTTCGTCGTCATGCCTTGATAGGTGTTGCGCAGATAGTGCTGCATGCGCGCGACTTCTGCTTTCGACGCCTTGATCGATGGATCGCGCCGAACGAGGGCGTCGTAGCTCTCGACACGCAGCGCGACGCGAGACAGGGCGTTGGTGGTCGCCGATCGCGACGTCGCCTGCGCATTCGCCAGTGGCGGCATGAGGCTGTCCACGTCGCGGGTCGCGGCGAATGCCGTCGAGATCGTCGAGGCGAGCAAGGTCGTGGCAAGAACGCCGCGGACAAGGGTGCGGTGAATCGATGGCATGTATCTCTCCTGATCACGGATGCACAGATGGACCGGAAGGGGCGGAAGGTTTTCCGCCTGTTCGGCTGGCAGAGCCGGAGAGCGCCATGGAAAGGCGACATGCAGGTGTTCCCCGGATGAAGGCAGCCTTTCCTGAAAACGCCGGTGCCTCGATGCATCCCCCTATCCCGAAACGATCGTGGATCGAACTGGGACAGAGCGCACACTATGCATCATGAACGTGCATGCCGAAAACGCGCACAAGACGTCGCATGATTTCGCGCCATGAGTGCGTGCGCTCTGTGGTTTTACGGCAACCTGCATGGTAGGTTCGTTATCGCCGTCATATCGCGGCATATAACCCAGTGGAGCATTCTCATGGAAAAGCTTGACGTAGCTGTGCATGACGAAGGGATGGCCAACCCGTTTGGGATCCACGCGGAAGGACCGATGCAGCGCTGCATGGCGGCTGTCAAGCACGAGCCGAAGATCAACGACAGCGGCGACATCGGCCGCTTCGGTTCGCGCGGCGGCGACTGGGGTTGATGCCGCTGGAACATCCGTCCTGTCATCAGTGACGAATGACATGAAGCCGCCTCTCGTCGAGAGGCGGCTTTTTAATGGAGACCTGTGGTGATCAAGGCCGATATCGCGTTGCATGACCTTTCGCTCGACCCGACATGGAGCGAGGGTTCCATCATCCTTGGGACAAGCCGGATCACGCCGTATCGTCACACCATGCTGGAGACCGTGCTCGTCCAGACCACCGATCAGTGGTTTGTCTCGGTCAGGGAACGTCGTGCGTCGTCGACAGATGCCGGTCTGATACGGCACGACGTGGACGACACAGGCTTCCATCGCCTTTATCAGGAAAGCCTGCTCTGGCCTCTCGACTACGTGATGATCGAGGTGGCCCGCGCCGGACACCGCGTTCGCGTGCGTTCGGGCGTGTTCGGCTCGGTACCGGTTTACTGTCGAGCTACGGACGATCATCTCGCCGTGTCATGGGACTCCGCGGACTTCGGTCGCGGACCGGCAGCGATCGATGCGGAAATCGCGAGCCACCAGTTGGCCATGCGTACGATCTACTCCGCACGACAGCTCTACGTCGGTGTCGTCATGCTTACCGAGCGGGCGATCCTGCATGTGCAGCCCGGCAAGGCGAGTTTCCGTTACCCCGAAGCCATTCCGCCCACGATTCCGTCGAGTGAGGGACTGGGCGAGGAAGCGCTATCCGCTTTCAGTGAGGGCCTTCAACGCGTCATTGCCCAGCGGCCGATGCGCGAGGGCGGCGCATCCGTCGAACTGAGTGGCGGCATGGATTCAGGGACCGTCGCCACGGCGCTCACGATGCATCATCGCGGTATCGCCAGCCGGGGCATCCTGCTGGATGGTGACTTTCGTCTACCGCAACTGCAGAGGCGCGACCTGATCGTGCAACGCCGCGGCCTGCTGGACGACACGGTGGAGATCGCGGACCACGCCCCCAGCCTGGACCTGTCCGCCTCCCCAGACCGTCCATACGGGCTCTATCGCGAGCTCTATCTGGAGGCCTGTTCCGCCCTGTGGGAATCTTCCCGATGCCAGGGGCGCGATACGCTTTTTACCGGTGTTGGCGGCGACGAGCTGTTTCCGACCTATTCCGGCGAACTTTCCGATGGCGACCCGACCGACCCCGGCTGGGCCTCCGACACGCTCCGTTACGCGGAAGGGTTGCTGACACCCAGGGCGCTCAGCGCAGCCCGCAGCCTGCGTACCTTCGACGCCCCGGCCAGCCCCGTACCCGCGACATCGTTGCTGGCCCATGCCAGTCATGCCCCCGATTTGCTCAGGCATGGGCAGTGGCCGATCAATCCACTGAGCGATCCCCACCTGGTCGCGCTATGCCACCGATTCCCCAAGGCCAGCCGTCAGGGCAGGGAAGTGATGCGGCAATACCTGCAGTCGCACTTGGGGGACGATACGTTCCAGCGCGGCTACGTGAAGGAAACCTTCGTCAACGTGTTGCCTCCGCTGTTCGCGAAGCATGCGACGACCCTTGCCCTGCAACTGTCCGAATGCGCCCTGGCGGATATTGGCCTGGTCGATCGCCGCGCCGTCCTCGACCTGCTCCAGCGGGTCGCCACCACAAGCAACCATGGCGCCACATCCGCGTTGGCATCTTTCCTCTGGCTGGAGCGCTTCGCGCGACAGGTCGGGGCCTGATTGGCTATAACTGCGGCGCCGGTCGCCAGTTGAGCCGGGGCCGCGGAGGCGGGGCTTAATGAAATCCTAAACACGCCCCGGCATGCTTGCGCCGCACCCCCTGTACCCGAAGAGTCTGCCCTCGTGAACTTGTTGCTGGTGGAAGACGATCCCATGCTGGCCGAAGCCATCTGCGATGGTGTACGCCAACACGACTGGACGATCGCTCGCGTCGCCAACGCGAGCGCCGCGAAGGCGGCCCTGGTCGACCATGCCTACGCGGCCGTCCTCCTGGATCTGGGCCTGCCAGGGGAGTCAGGGCTGACGGTGCTTCGGTTCCTTCGCGATCGATACGATACGGTTCCCGTTATCGTCCTCACGGCCCGTGGACAGCTGAGCGACCGCATCCAGGGGCTGGATACGGGAGCGGACGACTATCTCGTCAAGCCTTTCCAGCTGGATGAACTCTTCGCACGGGTCAGGGCCGTGACCCGACGTAGCGAGGGGCAGATGGTGCCTGTGCTTCAGCACGGTGATGTCGTGCTCGACCCGGTCAAGCGTTGCGTCACGCGGGGTGGCGAGCCGGTACCGCTGAGCGCTCACGAGTACCTGATGCTCCGGGCCTTGCTCAAGCGCAACGGGCATATCCTCACGCGCGATGATCTCGAGCGCGCCATCTATGGGGACACTGCCACGGTGGGCAGCAATACGGTATCGGTCTTTGTCCACCAGCTTCGTCGCAAACTAGGCGAGGACTTCATCAAGACCGTCCATGGCCATGGCTACACTCTAGGCGCCAGGCCATGAAATCCCTGCGGGGGCGCATGTTCACGGCACTGGGCCTGGTCATCGCGGTGGCCTGGGCGATTCCGATCGCCATGCTCGCCTCCTATCTGACGGCCGGCGAATCCAGTTCATGGCAATCGGGCTTGCATGCCATCGGTCGCTACCTGGCCGGCTTCCTGCCGGCGGACTGGAACCCGTCATCGGCCGGCGCCGGGACGCATCGCTACTTCAAGATGGTTCCTGCGGCATCGGGCACGTCCAGCGAGCCCGAGAGCATCCTCACCGCCATGGTCCTCAACACGGTGGAGATGGTCGTGGTCGGGCTGTTGACGTGGTTGGCGGTGGTCGTCTCCTTGCGTCCCCTGCGGACGTTGTCCGTCGGTATTCGGGCCCGGCAGCCCTTCGACTCGACCCCCTTGCCCAACGAGAGCGTACCGACCGAGCTTCGTCCCTTGATCGAGGCGTTCAATTCGCTGCTCGCCCGCGTCGACGCCGCCATGCACGCCGAGCGGCAATTCATCGCCGATGCCGCGCATGAACTGCGCACGCCTTTGGCCGCGTTGCATGTCCACGCGGAGGTTGCGCTGAAGGCGGACACCCTTCAGCGCAAGGACGATGCGATCCGCAAGCTGCTCGAGGTATCGAACCGGACACATCGGCTTGCCGATCAGTTGCTTGACCTGGCCCGCCTGGATGCCGGTTTGCATGCGACCGGACGCCAGCAGATCGACCTGATGACGTTGTCGCGCCATGTCATCGACGAATTCACGATCCGGGCCGATGCCCGTGGCACCCGACTGATCCTTGCAGGAAGCCCATGCTTCATCCGCGGGGATGTGGACGATATCGGCGTCCTTTTGCGCAACCTGATCGATAACGGCCTGCGCCACGGAAAGGAGCAAGGCGTCATCGAGGTCCGCTGTGGCCAGGAAGGGCAGGCATCGGCCCCCTTCATTGAGGTGTGCGACGACGGCCCCGGGATCCCCATCGACGAGCATGCCGCGGTATTCAGACGCTTCTATCGTGCCTCCGGCGCCGCGACCCCGGGCAGCGGCATTGGCCTTTCGCTGGTGGCTGGCATCGCCGCGCTACACGGGGGCTCGATCGATACGGGCGTCGGCTCCGCCGACAGGGGATTCCGGATACGGGTGACCTTTCCGTCCCTAATCAATTCCTAAAAAGCGCTCCCTAGGATGGCAATCGCGGGCATCGACGCCCGCCTCATCCCCAGGACCTATCCATGAGCGCCACCTTAAGGCCCGCCACCGCGATCGTTCTCGTTTCCATCGCATTGATCGGCGGATGCCCCGCCTCCCAGCCCAAGCCTTACCAGCAGCTTGATTCGTCGCACTATCTTCGTCCGGGCGACGACGGCGGTCATGGTCACAAGCCTTATGCGTACAACGACCCGGATGTCGACTGGAAACGATACGACAGCATCGTTATCGACCCGGTCATGATCTATCGGGGTGACGACGCCCAGTTCGACAAGGTCAGCGATGCCGACAAGCAGGAGCTGGCCGATTACATGCGGGATACGTTCGGCGCCCGCTTGCGTGAGCGCTATCCGGTCGTGGCCACGCCGTCGGACGGAACGCTTCGTGTCCACCTGACCTTGACCGGTGCCGCGGCAACGCCCGCGGTGGCGTCCAAGGTCACCCGCATGGATCTTGTCGGCGCGCCGATCAACGCCGTTCAGGCGATCCGGGGAAGGGAGGGTCTTTTCATGGGCTCGGTCAGCTATGCCGTCGAAATCTACGATGCACGGGACCAACGCCTTCTTGCGGCCTACGTGGACAAGCAGTACCCGAACGCCATGAGCATGGCATCGACCTTCGGCAAGTTGACCGCCTCCAAGCGAGGCATCGACAAGGGCGCCGATGCGCTCCTGGCGACGCTGCGGTAATTGGCGACGCCTCCCATTCCAAAGGACCTATCGATGAAGAAAGCCCTGTTTTTAGGCTTGGCCTGCCTGATCTCGCTCACTGCGTGCGTTTCCGTGAACCGACGCACCAGCGATCGTGATCGACCACTGGATCGAAGCCGCTACGAGGAATGCCGACGCTACCATTCACAGGACTACTGCGATCACTAGTGACGCTCGCCGCCAGCCGGGTATGATCGGTCGCTCACGCGATCAGTGGAGTGAAGGGATGCAGGGCGCCACGCGAGAAGGCCGTTCCCTGGCCATGGATGTGACCCGGGTCGTGGCCTGCGCCATGGTGGTGCTCGTGCACACGGCGGCCGGCTATTTCTACACCTTCGGGCCGCTATGGGTCCCAGCGGTGGTCTTCGACGCCTTCAGCCGGGCGGCGGTGCCGATCTTCTTCATGCTGTCGGGTGCGCTGCTCCTTTGGCGTGACGAGCCCGTCCTGTCGTTCTATAAAAAGCGCCTGCCGCGCATCGTGGTACCACTGGTGTTCTGGACGGTCGTCTACGTGGCTCTCTTTGGCGACCACACACTCTCGCCGGGTGCGCTGGTCGCCCGTTACCTGATGGGCCCGTACGAACACCTGTGGTACCTGTATGCGGCGTTTGGTCTGTACTTGGCCGCGCCTTACCTCGGACGAATCCTCCGTAGCTCGACGGAACGCGAAATCCGTGTCTTCCTTGTCGTCTGGTTTGTCGTTGCCTGCGTGCTCAACCAGGTCCGGCTTCTATGGGCGATCGACTGGGACCCGCCGTCGCACCTTGGTGCCCAGCTGTTTTCGGGATTCATCGGGTTTTTCGTCCTGGGCGCCTATCTGGAACGTTATCGTCCCCACGCGTCCGCGACCGGATGCTGGATTGGTGCCGTGGCCTTCTGCGTGTGCGGGGCCGCCATCGCATTCGCCACCTGTCGGTATTCTGCCTACCTGGGTGTCCCCAACGAATACTTCTTTTCCTACCTTACGCCGCTGGTCGCGATATCGGCGGCGTCTGCCTACGTAGCGCTGTCCGGTATCACACGGCTACCTGGCCCTTTGACCGCCATGGTGGGTTTCATCTCGGACGGTTCGCTGGGCATCTATTGCCTGCACCCGATGTTCCTGTGGCTTTACGTGAAGCACCTTCATATGGACGCGTCGATCGACGCGCCCTGGCTCAGGATTCCCATCGTCTGGGCGGCTGTCTTCGCGTCGACGGCGATCGTGGTGCATGTCCTCAGGAAGCTTCCCCTGGCCAGGCGGGTGACCTGATCGTCAGGGCCGGGGCAGGCGGTGTAGCACCTCCAGCACCGTGCCTACATCGCAGCGAGCCGGGGTCGTAAGGCACGCCTTTGGAACGAGCGACTGCCTGGCAGGCGGCTGGGCCACGCTGAGGGCTCGCAGCTCGCGCAGCTGGTCCGGTGTCTGGGCCTGGTAAGCGACCCGCACGTAGCGGTGGAGCTTGTCCGCTGAGCGCCAGACGGTGATCACCAATGCGCCTCCGACCGGCGGATCGTCCTTGCCATAGCCGGGCATGTCGAAGTGGACGCCCAGGACACTGGCGAGCGCCACGATGTTGTTGTCACTGCCGACGAAGACATTGAGCCGAGGAGCCGCGGGGTCGTCGATCAGCGTCGCGATACGGTTGCCCAGGACGGCCGCGACATGGGCCCCGACGTAAGATGGCCTCGCATGGATGTCGAAGAGCAGCGAATGCAACTGCGACAGGGCACGGAACGTCGTGGCATCCACGCGCCCCCAGCCGACGTTCTCAAGCGGCATGCCTTCGAGCCAGGCCATGATGATGGCCTCCGCCGTACCCGAGGTGATCGCGATGGGGCCGCCGAGCGCGATGCCCTTTCCGTCATCGGCCAGCGTGAGGGTGCCTTTCCATGTCGCCGGGCGGCAGACGGCCTGCACGTCTCCATTCGTACAGCCCATGACCTGGGCGAAGCGCATCATCGCGTCGCGACGCGACGCCGTAAGGACGTCGGGCCCGCCTGTCTCGTGCCGGATCGTGGATAGGGCCGTCTTGCCATCCCAGGTAACGGCACCGGCCGCCACGGGATTGAACAGCGGATCGGTGGCGCCTTCGGGCAGATGGCCGACGGCAAGCGTGCATCCCGGCGCGAAGGCGTCCGCATAGGCCTGGCCACTGGCGATGGTGCGCTGGTCGGTGTTGGCCCAGACGGCGACGCTGCCGTTGGCGGGGCAATCGTCCTTCGGAAACAGGCCTGCGTCGGACATCCACGCCCGGTCGTAGCGGCCCATCGCCATCACGCCCTCGCGGCCGTGCTGGGTCAGGATGGACGGCGCCACGGACCAGGTCGGCCACGGCTTGCCATGTACCTCGTCCACCTGGATCTCGCCCGGCAAGGGCGAACGTACGCCATGACGGTAGATCAGGATGACCTGGTCAAGGCGAAGGTCTTCTCCGGCGTATGCCGGCAGGGCGACCGCGATGCCCAGAAGCGCCACGAGGTGGCGCAACCAGGGACGCGCGTGAGGTGTCATTGCGCGTCGCATGCTCAGAACGTGTAGCTCAGGTTGACCATGTAGATCCGTCCCGTTTCGACATAGGCGCCATCGGCACCCGGATCGTACGCCAGATAGCGCTTGGACTTCCCGGAGGTCTCGTAGAACGTGGCGCTGTTGAGGAGGTTCTTCACCGAGAAGCCGACACCGAAGCCGTAGGGCAGGTCGTAGGAGGTGGAGAAATCGAGGGTCTTCACCGGCTGCAGGTAGTAATCCAGGCCATTGCCATTGAGGCCGATCAATTGCAGGCCCGTGTAGTTGTAGGTGAGGTCCGCGCGCAGGCGATCGTCATGATAGAAGACGGTGGCGTTGTACATGCGCTCCGGCGCGCGCGGCAGCCAGGTACTACCCGGATGGTCGCTGCGACCGCTTTGCGCCGTACTGTGCTGCACGGTCATGTTGCCGCCGATGCCGAAGTGGCTCCATACGCCGGGTAAGGTGACGAACTGCTTGCGAAGGGCCAGTTCCGCGCCGTAGATCTTCGCGTCGCCACCGTTCTCCGGCATGCTGACGGGCACGCCACCGGTCAGCACCGTGCCGGTGGGGACATTGCCTCCCAGCGTGTTGTCATTGCCGGTGGTGGACTGCGAGGTGTAGATGAAGTCGCTCAGGCGCTTGTAGTACGCCGAGGCGGTGAGCAGGCCACCCGTGTTGTCGTAGAACTCGGCCGAGAGGTCGAGGTTGTCCGCAGTGGTCGGGCGCAGGTTGGGATTGGGCTTGGAGATGCCGTTGACCTGGCCGGTGATGTCGTCGATGGAGTACGAGGTCTGGCCCGAGATCAGGCCGAAAGCCGGTCGGCTGAAGCTGCGGCGCAGCGATGCGCGGTAAACGGTGAACTCATCCGGACGATAGTTCAGGCTGATGCCCGGCAACACCTCGCCATAGCGACGCCCCTGGCTCACGAAGGCACCGGTGGCGTCGTCGCCATTGGAGCGCCACGACGTCGCCGAATAATCGGTCAGTTCGTAACGCACGCCTGGCGTGATCGTCAGGTCCTGCATGTGGAACGTCGCCATGAGGTAGCCAGCATAGATGTTCTCGCGGCTGGACGTCGTGTTGGCGTTGTAGTCGTTGGCCGTGTAGATGCCGGTTCCGTTGGGATCGTCGAGATACTTGTACGGTACGGCCTGGTCGAGCACCCACTGGCGGTTGATCAGCTTGAAGGGGCCTGCGTAGCGGCCGCCGAACGGATTACTGACCAGCCTTCCCGGCAGGTCGGCCAGCGAGGGACCGCCGGGGGCGCTCGACGAGTAGTTGGGGCCGCCGAAGAACGGTCCGCCGTAAATGAAGTTATTGTTGTCGTGACTGAACGGGTGGCTATAGGCGTTTCGCTTGGAGGTGTCGCCCGACAGGCCGAACTTCACGTTTTCGAGCACCGAATCGCTGAACGCATAGGTCCCGTCGACATGTGCGTTGATGCGCGTATCGCGGCTACCCGAGTCGCTGCCCTGGGTTTTCCAGAAGCTGTCCGTGGACAGGTTATAGGCATAGTTCTGCAAGGCAGCCGAATTGCCCGCCAGGCTGGGGAAGGTGGGGTTGCGGAGGTTGAACTGGAACTGCCCCGGTGCCTGCTGACCATAGAGGCTGGCTTCCACGTAGTCGGGCACGTTACGCGTACCGACACCGTAGGAGGTGCCATAGTCCAGCGTGAGCGCATCGATCGCACTGCTGCCGCCGAGCTGGAGAGCACCCGTCTTTTCCTTGATGTCGCGGGTATTGAAATAGCCACCGCGGAGCACCTGGTTGCCTCCCTGGTTGCGGGCGGACATCTGGTTCTGTTCGCCCTGGACCTCGTAGGCCCCGTAGATCGCGCGTGCGAAGAGCGAGGTCGTTTCACCGTTCCAGTCCAGCGAGACATTGCCGCCATAGCGCTTGATCTGGTTGGTATACACGCTGTACTTGTACTGCGAGCTTTGCAGCGGTCCGGCCTGCGACAGGTCGGTCGCCGATGCCTGGGCTGGGTCGATGGGCTTGTACTGTAAATTGGGCGCCACGGTCTGGGCCGCGTTGTTGTATTTGCCGTAATACCCCGCGGCATAGATACCGAACTGCTTCGAGTCGCCGAACTTGTGGGCGATTTCCTGCTGGAACACGCCGCCCTTGTCGGGCACGCCGCGATGCTCGGCCAGGTCGTTCATGCGTCCCTGCACCGAGGTCTTGGCATAGGTGTCGCGGGCGAAATCGAATGCCGTGGGCGTGCGCATGTCGATGGCACCGCCGATCGAGTCGCCGGGCATGTCCGGCGAGGGGGTCTTGGAGACCTTGACCGACTGGATGCCGAAGGGCGCGAGCATGTTCAGGGAGATCGCGCGCGTCGAGGAGTCGGTCTCCGGTAGCGCGAATCCGTTGAGGGTATACGAGTTGTAGCTGGAGTCGAGACCGCGGATCGTCACGTACTCGCTTTCACCCGTCGCGGCCTGGCCCAGGTGCATGTCGCTGTAGGAAGACAGGCCGGGCAGGTGCGACAGCACGTCGGCGATGTTCGCCGTGGGAATGGCGTCGATCTGCTGCTTGCTCATCACCGTGGTCACGCCGGTGGACAGGCGCTGTTCGTCCACGGTACCGGTCGCCACCTGGGCGTCCACGCTCATGCCATTGAGCGCCGTGACTTTCTTTTCGTCCTTGGTGGTATCCACATCGTCCGCGCGAACCGTCGGAACATGACAAAGGGCGACGGCGATGGCCAGCGACAACAGGGCCGGAGACAGGGGCGTGCGCATGGGAACCTCTGGGACAGGGGTTTGGGGAAGGCTTGGCGGCCGTTGGGGAGCGGCCGGATGCGAGAAATCAGTGGCTCAGGTCGATCCGCGTACAGCTAGCGTTCGCCGTCAGGGGATTGCAGCGGGCGATCGCGCTCCCCGGGAAGGCCACGACATAGCCGGTGGACGCCGGCTCGTGCTTGGGGAAGTCGGTACTTAGCAGTTGCGCGCCACTGGCGAACATCGCATCGCGGCGATGCCCGTCGTTGGTCGCGGCTTCCTTCAGGTTTGCGTCGGTGCGCGTGCGCACCAGGTAGCCTTCGCGGACACGGCGGGATATCTCCGCGGCCGGGCCATCGTTGTATTCGATGAATGCCGCGTCGTCCTCACCCGGCGTCGCATTGGTGAACATCGCGCGTCCACTCAGCGACGGATGCCCCTGGAGATAGGCCTTGCCAACGGAGTGCTGGTCCAGAAGGAACACGATGTGCCCGCGTGATGCGTCGAGCGACGGCCATTCGCCATGGCGTACGGCGTCGTTGAGCGTGGCGCGCTTGCCGCGGACGTCGTCGGGGGCGATATACGAGACACGGGGAAACACGCTCGTCACCTCCGCTTCAAGCCGGTTCATCGCGTCCGCGTCGAACGGCTCCGGCACGACGGTCGCAAACGGCATCTTGAGCGGGGTTTCCTCCGTCTCGAACAACACGAAGATCGGCAGGTGCCGGGGGTGGGCCGTCGACCACGCAAGCAACTCGCGAAGGCATGCCTTCAGCGGCTGGCAGGTGGCGCGCTGGTCCATGTCCTGGATGTGCATCACCTTGAAGCCGGGCGCGGCCATCACGGCCGGGTCGGCAAACGGCGGGTCGGCGGGAAGGCCCGCGGCCGCTACCTGCGCCACCACGGCGGGCTTCGCGTAACGACCGCCGTGCACGTCGCCATAGACGTCCAGTTCGACCTGTCGCACACCATCGTCGAGCTGTCGAGACAGCGACGGATGGGAGTAGGTGAGAATCGAATAGGTCTGCGGATCGACCCGTTGCCAGATGGCCGCTTCACCGGGAGCGAGGCCGGCGTGATAGCTGTTGTGGCTACCAATGTACTGCACGTCGGTGATGCGGGTGGCCTGGGTGGCCAGGACCGCGCAAGGCGCCGTCATCGCGATGGCAAAGGCCCATCGCGAAAGAGAAATACGAAGAGGGAAGTCGGTCATGTCGTCGCCACAGAAACGCAGGTTTTAGAGGGTTTCAATCGATCTAAAGCGACATTCCCTTCACTTCGAAAGGGCACGTTATCGGCCATTTTTGACTGGTCGACGAAAACGTGATGACAGATTTCACATTTGGGGCGGGCCCATTGTGACAGCGCATCAAGATGGGATGCGTGTCACATGTCGATGCTTCCGCTCCCTGGTCGGGAGCGGAAGCATCCCGGGCTTACTCCGCGATCGTGGCCGCGACGTGGTAGACGCGGCCACCCCAGCCGTCGTTGGGGTAGGCATCCGACACTTTAAGGTAGATCGGCCGCGCGCCATTCGTCACCGTACCGAGGTACGGCGTGAGGTCGATGGTGAGATCGCCCTTGTTCGATCCGTCGGTGATGGGACTGGCCACCTGGGCCACGGTGGTCCAGTGCACGTTGTCGCTACTGACCTGCACCTGATACTCGTTGTCGATCGTCAGGGTGACATGCGCCGCCTTGGTATCGGACGGGAAGGGGAACCGGTAGGTAAAGTGTGCGCTGCCATCCGCGAAGCGGTTCTGCACACCGTTACTCTGCGAATGATCCGCATCGAACAGCCATGGGTTCTCGTCGACCGTGCCCGTATCGAAGTCGATCTTGTGCGCGACCAGGACATCCGCCTGGGTCGTGAAACGCAACCCGGCGGCATACAGGCTGGCGGTGACCTGGTGGTGTCCATCGGCCGCTGAACCGGGCACGCTGACCGTCAGTGCCTGGGTCGCTCTGGCCGGCACGGCGTTACCCCTGGGCTGCAGACGCATCACCGATACGCGAGGCGTCACGTTCCATCCCGCGGGTGCGTCGATGGACGTGAGTGCCAGCAAGGGGAAGAAACCGGTCGCCGACGCACCGAGGTCGATCGCGAGCGACGTGGCACCGGAGGCGGATGGCATGATCACCGGCTGCGCAGGCGACATCGTGGCTGCCAGCGATTCCAGCGGAGGGAAGGAGGGTACATCGCCGACCAGGGCGCTGAGTGCGCTGGCCTGCGTACGCCAGTCGAACACGTTGGGATGGCCATCGCTCGTCGCACCGGACCAGCGGGTGCCGAACCGTCCGGCGGCATCGCGATCGCTCTTCCACAGTGTGCCGGCCTGCTGGCCAAGGAAGGTGGCATATCGACGGTCACGGGTCGTATCGACCAGGTCGGTCCAATAGCGCATGAAAATGCCCTTGAACTGCTTGCCGTTGTCGTCGCAGGTCTGGTCCGTGGCGTCGCAACTCTCGGTGAGCACGCCATCCGTCACCAGGGCCTTGGGCCCGATGGCCGCATCGGCCAGGCGTCGCACGTCCGCCAGGATGCGCGGATCGCGGGTGGCCCGCCAGAGTTCCAGGCCGCCACCGATGGCCAGGCCCTGATTGTAGGTCCACACGTTCTGGCCATTGTTGGTGCAGGCGTTGGTCAGGCCGTCGTTGACCAGGCCGTCGGCGTTGACCATGCCGCTTCCCTGGAACCAGTTCCACGCCGTGCGTGAACGTGCCAGCCACTGACTGTCTCCGGGAATGCGGTTATGCAGCTCGGCGGTCAGGCGGATCCACAGGCCATTGGTGATGGCGTTCTTGTAGGTCCGTTCGGCATCCCACCAGACGCCACCGCCGCAGGTGCTGGTGTCCCAGTAGCCGTTGACGTAGTTGGCGATGGTGACCGCCATGTCGAGGTATTTCGGGTTCCGGGTCAGGTCGTAGGCCTGCAACCAGGTCAGGGCCCACCATTCCGAGTCATCGATGGCGCGGCTCGTGAAGTTGCCAAGCAGCGGATCGCCTGAGAGTACGCCGGCGGGAAATACGCCTTTGTCCTTCTCGAAGGTGTTGTCGAGCTGCGCCAGGTATCGGCGATCCCCGGTGCGCTGCATGTAGTCGCCGATGGTCTGCAAGGCAACCGCCGAGTTCCACCAGCTCGAGGGAAACCAGGCCTTGTCCGGATCGTACGATCCCATCAGCACGTCCGCCGCCACCCGCGCGCGGGCGACCGCGGTCGGCCCATCAATACGCGGAGGTGCGGCATACGACGGTTCGGCCGCGGAGGCAGGGGCGGCGGCAAACAGGGCGGTCAGGCTGGCCGCGGCCAGCAGCGTCTTCACGCGTACGTGTACTGCTTCAAGACTCATGATCGGAAGCGCTCCTTTCGGAATACCCACGGTCCATACCCACGGCCGGACCGTGGGCGGTGATCCGGCGGGAAACGCGCGCGCAGTCAGCCGTCTGGACGGCTCCAGCTACGCGATACGACACAGGCCCTTCAGCGAACCATCGGCGCAATGGCTCGATGGCGAATGGATGCGCACGCCCCCTGACGACCGCATCTAAATCGATCTAAATTTCTACCCCAAAAAAAGGCCGTGACGTCTGGCCCCGATATACGGATGCTCGACTCAAGATGCCTGCGGGGAATGTAACCCGGGGATCGCCCTGGATGCTCGCTGCAGCGCAATAGTTTTTTAGGCGCCTGACATCAGCGCAGCAAAAGCGCGATATCGATGGACCCGCCGATCGCCTGCATGCCCGCGGCGTTCGGATGCAGGTGATCCCCCGCGTCGTATTCAGCACGTAGCCGCCGAGGATGAGTGGGATCGCGCAAGGCCTTGTCGAAATCCAGCACGGCGTCGAATGCGCCGCTGGTACGGATCCATGTATTTACGTCCTGCCGTATCGCTTCACGCGACTCGCTGAAATACCCGGCACCTTCACAGGGCAGCAGGGTGGCCCCGAGGATGCGGATACCCGCCGCATGGGCGCGCTGGATCAGTTGCCGATAACCGTCGATAAGATCGGCCGCCGTGAGTGGTTTGCCATCGGGACCGGCGTCATTGCCGATATCGTTGATACCTTCGAACAGAATCACGATGCGCACCCGGGGCAGGGATAGCACGTCATGATCGAAGCGATTGAGCGCCCTGACGCCGCGAACGACATCGGGAGCCTCGGTGAGCACGCGATTACCTCCGATACCCGCATTGACCGCCGTCAACGGCTTGCCGGCGGCCACGAGGCGCCGCGCCAGGACATCTGGCCAGCGCGCGTTCGCACTCGTCGGGGTCTTGTAGCCATCGGTGATCGAATCGCCGAAGGCCACCAGCGTATCGGTGCCGGGAGTGACCACGGTGATGGCCGAAAGGTCATACCAGGACGGACTGGTCAGGGTAAAGGCGGCCGCCCCCAGGTCGGCGGCGTGATCTCCCGTGCCGGACGGGGTGGCGTACGTCGTCTCGAACGCATCGAGGTGGAAGGTCGAGGGTGCCGTTGCGTCGGGAAGATGCAGGCTGACCACGAGATTGTGTCCCGCCGTGACCGTCATCTTCACCGGATCGGTCCATGCTTCTTCGCCAGCGGGTATGACGAAGCTTGTCTTACCCTCCACGGTGAGCGGCCGAAGGCTGCCTGTCGCGATTGCCGCGCCGGTCGCCTGCACGCCCAGTGTCGCGTGGGATACGCGCAGCGGCGTGGCCGACCGCAGATTGGACAGGCGCAGGCGAGGCGCCGTACCGCTGATCGACGGATGCACGATCATTCGTACTGATTGCGCATGAAAAGCCGCACCACCGTCCGTCACACCCGTCGCCCAGGTCGCGACACGGGTATCGGCGTCGCCGGCCATGGCGGCCTGGCCCGAGCCGAGGACAACGAAGACGAGGGCCACGCAACGACGAAGGTTCATGATCGTGACCTCATGCCAAGGTCCGGCTTTCGCCGGGACGCAGCGATACGGGAAGGGATCGGCCATTCGACACGACGACGGTCTTTCCGCCAACGGCGCTGCGAAGCGTCAGCGCGGTGACCTTGCGGTCGCGCCATGTCATGTCGACCTGAAAACCACCCCGCGCCCCGAGGCCGGTGATGCTGCCGTCGCGCCATGCCGTGGGCAACGCGGGCAGCAATTCGATACGGCCAGGGCGGGAGTACAGCAGCATCTCCAGCATGGCCGTGGGCGTGCCAAAATTCGCATCGATCTGGAATGCGTCGGCATTCGCGTCCAGCTGATAGAAGTCGAAGAAGTTCGCTGTCGTGCCGTTGCTGTGGTTCATCGCCGGCAGCAGGTTGGTCAGGAGTAACTGGTACGCGTTGTCCGCATTCTTCAGTCGTGCCCAGCAGATGGCACGCCACGCGCAACCCCAGCCGTAACCCGTCATGCCGCGGGCCGTCAGGAGGCGGGTGACGGCCTGGATCAGTTCGGGCGGAGAATCTTCCACGCGGATACGGTCACCCGGGAAGAAACCGATCAAGGGAAATAGATGCCGATGGATGACATCGCCCAGGTTGTCCGGGCTCATCCATTCTTCGAGCCAGCCACTCTTTTCGCTGATGTGCGGCAGGTAGAGTTTTTGGCGCAAGGCGGTGAAGCGAGCCGCCGCGTCGGCATCGATGCCCAGCAACTGACTGGACTGCTGGAAATGGCCAAACAGGTCCCACGCCAGCTCCTGCGCATAGGTGATGCCCTTCGCGTTCTCCGGACCTTGTTCGGGCGACCAGTCGGCATCATCAATGAGAACCTCTTTGGGCTGGCCGGTGAGGGCATCCGTCACCGTCGTCGGGATCAACCGGGCCTCCCAGAACTCGCAGGCGCCCTTGAGCAGCGGATGGATGCGGGCCAGGTGACGACGATCCTGGGTGTACTCGTAGTGCTGCCAAAGACTGTTGCAGAGCCACGCGTTGGACGCCGGATGCCACCACCAGCCGTTGCCGCCATAGATATTGGTCGAGAAGGCGACCGTCCAGCCCGCGACCTTGCCCGAGCTGTTGCGATAGCGGTTGCGCGGATCGTTGAACAGCTCGCGGGTGACCTTGGCCCATGATTCCACTTGGGAGAGGCAATATTCTGTGAGCGCGTCGAAGCACGACGCCAACCCTGCGCGATCGGGCAGCCAGTAGTTCATCTGGATGTTGATGTCGGTGTGATAATCGCCCATCCACGGAGGCGCATTGTCCGACAGCCACAGGCCCTGCAAGCCCGTCGGCAACCTGTCACGCGAACCCGCGATCGTCAGGTAACGACCGAACTGCAGGTAGCTGGCCTCCAGTTCGGGGTCGGGCGCGGCGCCGCGCTTCGCTCGCGCCTGTAGCCGCGCCCAGGTGTCCAGTGAACGCTGGGCGAGGGTCGAGGTGCCCAGATCGACGCGCATGGTGTCGAACAGCCGTGCATGATCCGCCACATGGGTATGCGACAGCACCTCGGGCCGCAGGCGTAGCGCAGCCTCGATCTTCTCGTGCGCGCGAACCAACGGATGCACCGTCGTGTCCAGGTAGTTCTGTCGAGGGTCTGGCACATAATTGGTACCACCACAGAAGACCACGGTAAGCGCCTCGCAGCCCTCGAAGTGAATCCCTTCGGCCTCGCTCCGCAAGGAGCCCCCGGTCGCCTGGATGCGTGCCGCGGCGGCATATTTCAGGCCGTTGTCGAAGGCGCCTTCGCATTGGCGAGCCTGCTCTACGCTGCGCACTACCTCGTCGTGGGCCCCCTGAAGATCGAGGACGCCGCTGAAAGCGCCACCGCCATCCTGGGTCAGACGCAGCACGATGACATCGTCCGGATGGCTGGCGTAGACCTCCCGCCGATACTGCACGCCACCTTTGCGGTACGACATCCGGACCACGCCCTGGGCCATGTCCAACTCGCGGCGGAAGTCCTGCACGTCCGCCATGTCGTGTCCGTCGACACGCAGGTAGAGCCGGCACAGCATGACCAGGCTGCCGAAGTCGTTGGTCGTATAGCCAAACTGCCCATCGCCGTCGAGCGTCGCGTTGCGACCGCCCAGCCACATGGATCCGTCGGTGATATAGAGAAAATCGCGACCCGGATCGCCACCGACAAGGGCGCCGATGCGGCCGTTGCCGATGGGAAGCCCTTCGCGAAGCACATCCGCCTCATGGGCGGGCGCGCCATACCAAAGGGTAAGCTTGCTCGGACCCGTGGAGGAGGCCGATGAGCCCGCAGGGCGCGGCACGGCGGCGCAGGCACCGAATGCCGGCATGCCCAGCAACGGCAGCAGGCCCGCCAGGCCGCTCATCTTCAGAAAGCGGCGGCGTGCCGCCGACGTCGACTCGTCTTCATGCTGCATCGGCGCATTCCCCTTTTCCCTGAAATGCCTCTTTCGCCCCGACGAAGCCGGCATTTGTAATACAAATGACCATAGGTCGGTGGCGATGGACTGTCAAGACGCGACGCATCCAGGCCCCCTGAAGCCCTCGTTGCCAAACGAAAGCTTGCACCCGCAAAGGCTCGGTCGTCTCGCCCAGTCATGCTGTATCCAGCACACCGATACCCGTCCACCCTGTGCTACGTTTTGCCGACAGGGGGTCTATTCTTGGGGAGAAAAGGTGTATGGCAGTCATGAACGAGGCAGGCCGCAAGAGCCTGTGGGTGGGATTGTTCGGTTGCATCGCAACGTGCCTGACGCCTGCCGCCCTGGCAGCGACGTCGCCCGGCTTCAACGTGGGGTCGGCGAATGTCGCCATAGCCGATCCGGCGGTGCCGCGGCCGCCCGGCAAGGCCTGCACGGTCGAGCTTTTCAACGGATTCACCTTCCGTGATTTTTCCAACCACCCGTACACCTACGCGCCGCCGGTGGGGTGTGGCACGTCGTGGTCCAAGGTCGTACTCGAAGCCGATTTCGCGGTGACGGCGGGCCGACAGTTCGACCGTACGGCGTCGCTGTGGCTCGGAGGTGCGAACATTTACTTCGGCACGACCCAGGAGCCCTCCGCCAGCGTGGCACCCAGCTGGCATATCGAACGCGATGTGAGCGACTTCGCCAGCTTGCTGGGACAGCCGCAGACCGGGCAGGCCATCCTGGGCAATATCGTCGACGGCACCTATACGGGCGTCATCAGCGGGTCGGCCCGCCTTGTCTTCTATCCGGCGAACATCCTCGCACCGAAGATCGACGCCCCCGATGCGGTCTATCCCTTATCGGATGGTACCGCCGGCGGCACCGTCGCCCTCAACACCGGCAGCGACGTGCTGTCGCGCACACTCACGCTGCCCACGAACGTGGAACGCGCCTACCTGGACGTGTTTGCGCAGGGGCAGGGCGGCGACGAATTCTGGTACACCTGTGTGCCGGATGCGCAGGCCAGCCAGGCGCAAAGCTGCGGCGGTGGTTCCTACCGCGAAGTGCAGGTGTCCATCGACGGACAGCAGGCCGGCGTCGCGCCGGTGTATCCGTGGATATTCACCGGCGGCATCGATCCCTACATGTGGCGACCGACGCCGGGCGTGCAGACGCTCAACTTCCTGCCCTACCGCATGGACCTGACGCCTTTCGCGGCACTGCTCAACGATGGCAAGCCGCATGCGCTGGCCATTGGCGTCACCGGCGCCAACGGCAACTTCGCCGTCACGGGCAACCTGTTCGTGCACCTGGATCGCGGCCGCAAGGTGGTGACTGGCGCGATGACCGCCAACACCTTGCAGGGCCAGGCGGCGGTCGCCACCGTCGACAACCAGCTCACCGATACCGGCGGCGTCGTGGGGGGATCGATTGCCACGAAGGCATCCCGAAGCTTCCGTATCGCGGGCTATGTCGATACCTCGCGCGGTCGGATCGTCACCGACGTGAACCAGACCGTGAGCTTCCGCAACACGCAGACCTTCGCAATCGATCCGACTCGCTACCAGCAGGGTATCGACCAGCTGTCGACGGTGGACAGCACGACGAAGACGCGCCAGGGCCCGCTGGGCATCACGCTCACCACCGAGATTCATTTCGACTATCCGCTGGTGGCAAGCTTCGGCAACACCTTCGACAGCGCGGGTAATACGGTGAGCGCGCCCAGCGCGGTGACCCAGGGCTTCTCGCGCCAGTTCAGCAAGCGCCTGGGGCACCTGTTGATCTACCGTAGCGATGTTGACAACAGCATCGATACCGCCGATACGCTCAATTTCACCAACGGTGCGGTCTCGGGCCATACCGGGCAGCGCAGTACGCAGCAGTTCCGCTTCAAGGACAACCTGGGCAGCTGCTACGGCCGTGATGTCACGACGGCTTCCGGCCTGCTGACCGCCGCGACGGATGGCGGTGGATGCTCGCAGGCCCGCAACCGGTTGCTATGGTTCACGCATCCGGATGGGGCGCCGGATACGTCGAGGACGGAAGATCCGGGCGTTTTTTGATGGCATCCTGCGCTTGCGCGCGATGGGGGCTCTGAACACCCCCCGTCGCGCGCAAGCGCGCTCCTACAAGGGCTTGGTCTTGTAGTTGGGTGCCTGGACATCGGCGGGGCGGAGGCTCGTGCGGTAATTGCCCTGGATCACCAGGGAGACCTCGCCCAGGCCGCCGTCGTACGCCGTGCTCCATGAGGCGATGGCGATCGTGTTGTCGCCGTGCGCGTGCAACAGACCCGGTGGTAGCTCGAAATCCGTCTGCGGGCCGACATCGCTGTTATAGCGACCTACCTGCCAGCCATTGATGAAGACCAGCGCCCGGTAATGGTGTGGCACGGCATCGTGGATCCGCAGGGCGATGGGGACGTCCTGGTCGGCGGGAAGGTCCAGGTGGATGGTCGTGCGGTACCAGTCGACACCGGGAATATCGGTCGCGCGGGGCAGGGGCGTGCTGGACCAGCCCTTGTCCGGGAAACCGGGGAGGTGCCAGCCCACGCGCTCACCATAGAGGCCGCCGGCGTTGAACGGCCCGCGCACGGGATCGGGGAGGTTTTCACCACCCTCGTTGCCCTGGATCTTCCACTGGATGGCCGTGGGCGCATCGGCGAAGGTCGCCGAGATCAGGCCGCGTGGCTCGCGGAAGGCGCCGCTGTGTTCTTCCTGGAGGTGGCCGGTATTGTCGACCAGCACCGAGAGCACGTTGTCACCGCTTTTCTTCAACCACGACGGATCGATGGCGAACTGTCTCGCACCACTGGGGTTGTTTCCCAGGTAGTGGCCGTTGAGCCACGCGGTGAAGATGCCATGGTTGCCCAGGTGTACACCGGTATTGGCGGCGAGGATGATGCTGCGCTCCTTGCCGGTCGCCTTGAAGTGGCCGCGATACCAGACATTGCCATGGTGGTAGCCGTAGCTGTCGCTATCGAGGATGGGGAGCTGGTGTTCCCAGTAGGGATTCGGTGACGACGTACGATCGGTCGCCAGCCATCCGCGATCGTCGAAATCCGGAGCGATCTCCGGCGCAGCCCGCGTGACGCGCCATGACGTCAGCTTAGGCAAGGTCACCGGAAGCGGTCCGTCGACATGGCCTTGCAGGCTCGACGATGGCGTGGTGTCCGTCTTGATGCGTTGATCGTTCCACGTGATGGCCTGAACCTCCGAGGGCGCGAAGAGTTCGATATCGCCTGCACGCTCGGTGTCGCCAGTCAGCGCGATCTCGTTGCCCTTGTCGACAGCCTGGCGTGCAAGATAAGGCCCACTCAGAAGCACCGGCCCCTTGGCGGTATCGAGCTGCCAGAAGCGCCTGGCGGCGTCATTGTCGCCAATGAGCAGCAGGAGCGATCCATTCCCTTCGCCGACGGCGACGCGTGCCAGCCCGTCGTGTCGATAGTTGAGGCGCAGGGTATGAGTGGCCTCGTCCCAGCGCGTAGCGACATCGCCTTCGATGACGCGGAGCGCCGGCTTGCTCGCATAGCGCAGCACGGTCTCGCCATCCTCGCCGTGCCGCCCATAGAACACCGCGACATCGCGCTGACCGATGTGCAGCTGGGTCAGCAGCTCGGATGTGGAATACGCGAGGTCCTGGCCGCCGAAGCGATAGTCGGCCAGCAACACCTTGGAATCCCTTCCGTCGATGTGGATCGCCGTATCCGCTTGCTGGGGAATCGTGATGCCCTTCGCACCGCGTTGTGCGATCCGTAGGTGCGTCGCATCGTTCGTGGTGTCGAGGGCATCGTCGTGCCGGACGATGTAGAAGCGCGTACCGTCATCCGGATTCATTCGCGCGTCGACGCGTAGGCGACCATTGTCGGGGACGGAAGTCGTTACCGCGTCGGTGCGGGCCAGTGGGGCGACGGCACGCACCATGTAGCCGATGAGTTTTTGCTGGTCGTACTTGGGCGTCAGTTGCCGGCTGGCGGAGATGGCCGCACCGTAGTCGTACGAGGTGTACACGCCGGGCGAGGAGAGCCAGCCCCAGTTGATGCCGCCGTAGGTCATGTAGAAGTTCTGCATCGTGGACCCGGCCGCCATCGTGGCCTCGTAGAACACGCGCTCGAACTCCGGACCGGTGAGCTTGCGGCAGGCCTCGTAACCCGGGCCGCCCCACACGTCGAAGGCACCGCCCTGGAATTCGGGGAAGAACAGCGGCGAACGCGTCAGTTCACGGCGTTCGCGACTGAAGTCGTATACGGCGTTCCACCGCTCCGGGCGCGAGCAATCGAAATCCAGTGGGTAGGAGTCCTGGCCCGGCAGGTCGACGGCCCCGACGCCATCGATGAAGCTGCTGTTGTGGTTGCCCGACAGCGGCACGGTGATGCCATCCGCCCGGGCCTTGTCCTCGATGGCCTGCATGTAACGGCGGCCATCCGGGGAGTCGTCGTAGAACTCGTTCTCGACCTGATACATCAGCACCGTACCGCGCCCGTCGGTAAGCTGGTGACGTGCAAGGATGCGGTCGATATGGGTCAACCACTCCTGATAGGCGGCCGTGTAGCCCGGATCGGGGGAACGCGGCTTGCCTCCTGTGTCCACGAGCCAGCCCGGAAAGCCGCCGGCATCCGTTTCGGCGTTGATGTAGGGGCCTGGTCGGGCGATGACATAGATGCCGACATCCCGAGCCATATCGAGAAGCCGGTCGACATCGCGGATACCGGAGAAGTCGTAGACGCCTCGTCGTGGCGAGTGATAGCCCCAGTCGAAGTAGATCTCCACTGCGTTGAACCCAGCAGCCTTCATCTTCTGCAGGACATCTTTCCAGAGGTCGGGGCTTGGCAGGCGCCAGTAATGGAACGATCCGGACCAGAGATAGGTCGGCTTGCCATCGATGATCAACGAATGGCGATCGTAGGCGACCGTGTGCGTCGGCTCCGCATGGACGGGAGGCATCGCTCCCAGCGCCACCAGCAAGGCCAGCGACCATCCACCGCGACGGTGGCCCGGACCGTAAAAAGTACGCATCCCCACTCCCTTCAACGACGGTGCCCAAGGCACGTTCGACGGAGAATGTGCGATTTCGGCAGCCAGGGCAAGATCGATCTAAATAACCAGAGGCGACCGGCCGGCCATGATAGGTTCGAGCGTGCCGCCATGTCGCGGCCCATAAACCAATGGAGCATTCCCATGGAACAGCAACGCAAGGCCATGCACGACGACACCATCGCCAACCCGTTCATCATCCAAATGGAGGGCCCCATGCCGCCGGGCTCGACGAGCACCAAGATCAACCCGAAAGTCGCTGAAAGCACGGACCTGGGCTTGTTCGGCTCCCGCCACCCCGGGGGCGATCACGGCTGATGGTCTAGCCATCGATAGAGCCCACGAAGATCGACAGCCGCCCCCAGGGGCGGCTTTCCCCACGACCTTCCCATATCGACGCACTGGCAGGTGCTCGCATCGTCCGCGATACCTGTCAGGCGTCTTGCCTCAAGCTATCGCGACGGACGGAATATCCAATCGCGTCACAAACGTGAAGACGCAAAGGGACGATAGCGAGATTTCCCTCTTTTGATGATTGTGATCATGCATACGGACATGGATGATCCATCGCAGCGACAGCATATGGACGTCCAAATCGCGATGCTTGGCTTTCCATGGCCATGCCGGGATCGGACGATCCACTCACGAGCACGCATGGGATGTCTGCGATCCGTTCGCCGGCAAGGGAGGCGTGCGCGTGGGCCTGGCTGTCCGACAACGACGTCAATCAGGGAACCTACCGAAATGAAGCTTGATTCCAAACCCACCCTCAACCGGATCGGTCGCCGCGCGATCGTCTCCGCCCTGGCCTTGGCCATGATGAGTGCGACGGTAGCCGCCCACGCCGCTCCCCAGGCAGCCCCGACGCAGTCATCGCCACAGGCCGCGTCCGCCGGTACCAACCTGGCCCTCAATGCTCCCGTGATCGCCTCGGACGTGGAAAACCCGATCGCGTTCAAGGCAGACAACGTCAACGATGGCGATCTTGGCACCCGCTGGTCCTCGGGCTTCACCGACGACCAGTGGATCCAGGTCGACCTCGGCTCGGTCCAGTCCGTGGGAAAGGTGACCCTCAACTGGGAAAATGCCTATGCCGCGGATTATCGGATCGAAGTCTCCGTCGACGGCCAGTCCTGGCAGGTCGCCGATGAAAACCCCGCTGGTGTCGGCGGTGTCGAAACCCGCACCTTCCCGGCCGTGTCGGCCCGTTACGTGCGCATGCATGGCGTCAAGCGCGCTACGGGCTACGGTTACTCCCTGTGGGAAATGGGTGTCTACGCACCTGACAGCACCACGGGGACGCCGCCGAACAGTGGCACGAACGATCCGTCGCAAGGCTTCAACTACCAGGTGTACCCGGGCTTCATAGGCACCCAACTGCGCAACGTCACCAATGGCCAGTGGCGTGACGATCAGATCTTCGTCGAGATCCTCGCCCGCGACCCCAACCACAAAGATGCCGCCAACCAGGATGCGATGTCGTACATCACGCCTGACGGCCAGCTAGTGGCACTGAACGAAGCAGACAACAACGGCCCGGGTCACCTGACCAAGAACGGCAACAACTACCCCAACTACGCCTTCACGCTTGCACAGGCGAAGCTGCTCAAGCTGCCGGAGTCGTCGTCGGGCCGCATCTTCGTCTCCTTCGGCGAGCCCATGTACATGAGCGTGGTCAAGGGCGCCGATGGCAGCATCGGCTTCGCCGGCCCCAATCCGCTCAACGGCACTGACCCGAACGTAGGCATCTACTACGACTGGTACGAGTACACCTGGAACGACAACGCGCTGTTCATCAATACGACCCAGGTCGACCAGTTCTCGATTCCGCTGGCGTTGGATGTCTACGGTGGCAACAAGACGCGCCACCTGAATTCGGGAATCACGCAGACCCGTGCGCAGGTCCTCCAGGAATACAACGCCGAGGTGCCGGTCGAGTTCCAGTTGGCCAACGCGAATCCCGTACGCATTCTCGCGCCGGGCAAGGACGCCTTCGACGAGGGCAAGCCGCAGGGGCATTACTTCGACGCGTACATCGACGAGGTGTGGAACTACTACCAGACCCACACGCTGACGATCAATCGTGGTGCCGAGCAGTATCAGGGTAGCGTGGTGAACGGCGTGCTTGTCTTCCAGCACACCAACTGGGCGCAGACCCCCAATGCAAACGAGCCGGAAGGCTTCCAGTTCAATGTGTACAAGCCGACCACCCAGGACGTGCTGGAAGGCAAGGGCAACCTGGCCCGGGCCAGCGACGGCGACGTATGGGGTGTCACGCCCCAGCTCGAAGCCCAGATCTGCGCGGCGTTCAACCGTCACGTCATGGAAGACACGACGCAGTGGAAGAACGCCGATGCGTTCTACCAGCAGGCCCCGGCGAACTACTACTCGCGCTTCTGGCACGTGCATGGCGTGAACCAGAAGGCGTATGGCTTCGCCTATGACGATGTCTCGGACCAGAGCTCGACGTTGATCGAGAGCCAGCCCGAGCATCTCGAACTCGGCATCGGCTGGTAAGTACGAAACGTGTCGGGGCGGCGGAGTCATCCGTCGCTCCGACACGAATGCCCTCCATGCTCAGGATGGAAGGGCAGGGAACGACGTGATACGCAACTTGGCCCCCGCATAAGGCACCAGACGCAGCGTGGTGTAAGGCTCGTCCTCCAGGGCGGGCTTCGAGGGCACGGGGTCGGCGGCGCCTTCTTCGGCCTTCCAGGCGGCAAGCCGTCCCTTGACCGATAGCGTCACCGCAGGCGTATCGCCCGCGAACGGGCGCTTGCCGACTGGGTGTTGCTGGACGCTGCTTTCAGCGCCGATGGCGTAGTTCCAGGCGGAGGTTGGATACACCTGCCAATCGTTGGTGAGGCCACGCTTGCGCCATTTGACCCAAGCCTCGCCAATCGGCAGCGAGAACACCAGCGCGCCACGACTGAAGCTGATCGACTCGTTGTAGCCCTTCTCCGTGACGACCTCGGCGGGAAACGACAGTTGGACCGTATCCCCGGCCGACCACTGCCGCTCCACGGTGACGAAGCCTTCGCCAGCTTTCACGTCCACAGCCTTGCCGTTGACCCGCACCGACGGCGAACGACACCAGCCGGGTATGCGAAGGCGCAGGGGGAAAACGACGGACGACGCAGGGCGTATCGTCATCTGGATATCGTCGCGGAAGGGATAGTCCGTGTCCTGGTCGATCTCGATGGCCACGCCCCGGGCCATCGTGCTCACGCGACAGGGTGCGTAGACGGTGGCGGCGAGGCCGCCATCGGAGCAGGCCATCCATAAGCTGGCCGTCAGCTTGGGCCAGCCCTGATGAAAATTGGCCGTGCAGCAGCCGAAGTGGGGATCCAGGCCAAACAGGTTCGCCTCCGGCCCATTGGTTGTCCAAGGACGCCTATGCAGACTGCATTCCACCTGATTGGGCTGCTGGTCGTACTGATGCGCCCACATATCATCCGTGAACGCGCCTGGTAACGCGTTATAGGCGATGCGCTCGATCCGGTCGCCCAGAACGGCGTCGCCGGTGATCGCCAGCGACATTTCCAGTGAATACATGGCTTCCACGATGGCGCACAGTTCGACGCCTTGCGACGGACTGCGTCCGGCCAGGTGTTCGTCGGCGGAGTACATGCCGTTGGCCAGGCCGTGGTAACGATCCAGCTCCGCCAACTGGTGGTGGATGGCCGCGCGATCGTTCGCATCGCGCGACACCAGCGACCATACCGGGGAGGCCTTGAGGGCTTGAGCGACGTTCACGCCGTGCACCTGCAAGCCGTCGTCTTCCATGAAGGCGTTTTTTCCGGCCTTCGCTTCGATCTGCTTCGCATCGGTCTTTTCCCGGAAGGGGAAATTCGCATACATGCCTTGCCAGTCATAACCCTGTTTCTTCAGCAGGGCGGCCAGTTCGAGCAGCTGTGGATCCTGGGTGCGGCTGTGGAGCCAGAGGATGGAGGCCACTTCATCCTGCCAACGCATACGCCCCCAGTCGCGCAACGGCCGGCCGGGAAGCGCTCCCAACTGGTAATGGAAGTATCGCGTCATGAACGGCACGACCCGCGCGTCGCCGGTCAGTTCCTGGTATTGCGTCAGGGCCTTGAGCATGACCATGCGCGGCCACCAGTCGTCGTTGCTCCTGGGCCCGAACATGCCGTTGGGCCACGGATTCTCGAGCGTCCAGTCGATGAAGCGCTGGGCCTTGGCTTTCAACGGTGGCGAGTCGAGTTGCCAGGCCAGGGGCAGCAAGCCGTCGACAAAGTAGGGGCCGCGCTCCCACGACTCACCCCTGCCTCCGAGCCAGCCACTGTCCGGCCCAAGATCGGGCCATGTTTCGTCGACTCGACCGCCAAGGCCCGCTGCCTGGATTTCCAGTTGTCGCCGTAGCCAGCCGGAGGGACGAATCGAGCCGGCGGGTAGCAGTTGGAAAGGCTGGGGAGCCAAGGGAGCCGATGGAAAGACGGCCGCTTTCGATGCCGAAGTCGTCGCCATGGCGTCCAAGGGCAACCATGGCGTCAGCGCACCAATGAGGGAAGCACGAAGAAATCCCCTCCGCCCGGACCGATCTGGATCATGCATTCGGAAAGCCCCACCCGCCGTCTACGATGAAATCGAAATGTACGACGTTTTCATCGAAGATGGGCGAAGTGGTCTGGATGCCTCATTCGACCGGGCGGGTACCAGGGATGGGAGCATCCGAGGCGACAAGTCGCGATTCGAGCATGAACCGCCGATGCACGAAATAAAAGACGCGGACGTTCACGTCCGCCGACACATCGGTGGATACCATGCCGTCGCCCTGGATCGAAGGAGCAAATCCGTAGCCCAGCTCCATGGCCTTGACACGACCGATCAGCGGCCCGGTTGCGCGTCGCATGCGAAGCTGCAGGTGACTGACATAGGGATGCCCCTCGCTGTCCCTGACGACATCGGCCATGCCATCGAACTCGATCTCGCCATTGGTATCGATCTTGACGCCCTTGGGCGTATTGGTGCCGCTGGGAATTCGGTAAGTCCTGAAGCGATACCGGGTTCTTCCAGCCTCGACGCCCACTCGGCGGGCATCCGCGCCAATGACATCCTTCAATTGCTCGTACGAGGCGAGGGCCTCATCAGGCTTCGCCTTGAGGTCGATGCTTTCGCGCTCGACCTCGGGTTCCGAGCCACCCGTGAGCGTATTGGTGGTGATGATCATGCCGCTGATCGCGCTCCTGGGTTGGGCCGTGCGGGCCAGCGCCTCGTCCAGCAGCGCATCGTTAGCCAGGACCTGCGCAGCGGGCAGCGCAAGCAGAAGCACGAGACCCAGGCGATAGCGCATGATTTCCCCTTGTGACCGACACGGGCCCTCCGTGCCTTGCAGAGCAAGCTACATCCGCTTGCCCCCTAGGGCACGGGCCATTGGTCACATGGCGTTTACGGCCTCCCGCTGCCGCCGATCCTCGTCAGCTCCGACCAGCCCATGCCATGCACTCGCAGAAAAAATGATCGAGGGTCATGATATGCGCTGGAGGTCGGGCGTTTATCAGGCACCCGAACGTGCGCAGATATAGGTGAGGATATCGTCATGTCATGCAAGTCGGATGACCTGTTTTTCGCGGATTGCGCGGCGCGCTCCTTCTTCGACCAGGTCGCCAACAAATGGTCAGTGATGATTCTCATCGTTCTGACGGAAAAACCCACCCGATTCAATGAAATGCGCAGGCGCCTGGAAGGGATCACGCACAAAGCGCTCACGGAGGCGCTTCGACGGATGGAACGCAACGGCCTGATCGTCCGCCACGTCCTGGCCAGGTCTCCGGTCGCCGTCGAATACTCCATCACCCCGCTTGGCCGGACCTTGCAGGTTCCCTTCGGCGCGGTCTATCGGTGGTCGATCGACCACCTCCCCGAGATCGAGCAGGCCCGCGCACTCTACGACGCAATCGAGACCTTGTAGGAGCGCGCTTGCGCGCGATGGGAGCTAGCGATAACACAGGGACAACGGGGCAGGCGGTAAGCCTGGCCGAACAGTCCGGTCAAAACGTATCGATTTACCGCCTATCCCAACGCTCCTATGCTGTGGCCATCTCTCCCTATTCGTGGCTATCGCATGGAAATCCATTCGTCGAGTGCGGTGTTGGCCCCGCCCGGGACGGAGCGACGCGCCCAGGCCCCCCGAGGCCTGAACCACCTGCTGCTCCACGTCAGCTCCATCGAGGCTTCCCATCGGTTCTATACCGATCTACTGGGCTTTCGACATGTCGCGACATCAACCAGGCCCCGTGCCGACCACCTGGCTCCCATGCGGTTCTATAGCGGCGTAAGGGACGGGCAGGTCAGCCATCACGACTTCGCACTGTATGAAGTTTCAAACCTCGATACGTCGAGCCAACAGCGACTGGACCATCTGGCCATCGAGTACGGCAGTGAACAGGAATGGATCGAACAGATCCGTTTTCTGCACGACCACGGTGTGCGCCTGCACACGATGATCGAGCGTGGCCCCATCTGGAGCATTCATACCAACGACCCCGATGGGCTGCTCATCGAGCTTGTCTATGAGCGGCCGCGAACACAGTGGGAAGCCGATCTGGATGCGGCGCTGAACACGTCCCGTCGTCATGACGATTGGCAGGACATGTTCCTCTGAGGGTGTACGACCATGCTACGAATTCCTTTCCAGTTCCTTCCGACGTTCGTGGCCGTCGCTGATTGCGAGAGCTTGCGCACGGCATCCCGGGTACTGCACCTGACACATAGTGCCGTCAGCCAACAGATTTCCGAACTCGAAAGCCGGCTTGGATTCCCGTTATTCGAGCGCCGCAAAGGACGCCTGATCCTCACGGCTGCCGGTCAGTTGATGCTTGAAAGCTCACGCCGTGCGCTGGCCGACATCGAAGACGGCGTTCGGCAGGCGACCGCCGCGTCGCGCCGGGCGGAATACACCCTGAAGATCACCATGCCTGTCGCATTTGCCCAGCGCTGGTTTCTTCCTCGCGTGGCCCGTTGGTACCAGGCGCATCCGGATATCCATGTCGAGGTGGACGCTTCACCGCAGGTTCGGGACCTCTACCGCGATGGCTTTCATGGCGCGATCCGGTCAAACGAAGGCCCATGGCCCGGCATGACGTGGCACCCCTTGTACGAGGCGCCCAGTCGCTTCGTGGCGGTGGCCAGCCCCGTGATGGCGGAACGCCTCCTGGCCGGATCGCCATCCACCTTGCTTGAAGAGCGATTGCTGGGTGCCCGCGATGAATGGGCCGACTGGTTTGAACTGGCAGGCGTTACGGGCACGCCACAACCCTCCGCGGCATTCAACCGCCTCACCTTGCTGTTGAATGCCGCGGAGGAGGGCCTGGGCGTGTGCATGGCAAGGGAAATCCTCGTGGTGGATGCGCTATGCAGCGGCGCGCTTCAGCAGGTCTTCGACATCGTGAGTGTGAGACCCGATGTGCCGCCCCATGGACTCGTCTATGCCACCGAACTGGACGACTCCACGCCCATCGCTATTTTTCGGGATTGGTTGCGACTTGAAGCCGCCGAGTCATTGTCCTCCCTGAGGGACGGACCCACGGAACGCCAGGACGACGACGCCTAGCCCATCGGTGCGCTGAGATTCCGACCAAGATCATCGCGTCAAGGACTAAAAATGAATCATTTCCTGAGGGCGATAGTTTCTATCGCCTCGAACCACGCACGCCGCTGTTGCGCCCATGGCATCTATACGGGGCTGGCCCATATGCATGGCAACGTGGTCGATCGCGACACGGTTTTCGTCCTGGCAAAGCGACACGCCGGCGCTCGGATCCCCAGCCGCGCCAAGGACGCACTGTCCTTGCGAACCACATCGCAATGACACATGCTGTGCGCGTAAGAAACAGACCTTATTAAACAATGAATTAGCTTCCAAGCTTGATGTCGGGAAGACCACCCGTTCATTATTTGGGTCCGTATCGCACCGTAATGACCGTCGATTTCGCGTGCGACGAAGGGACAACAAAATAGGGACAGGGGCAGGGAATGCAAATACTCGATCAGTTTCCTCGGCTATCGGCCTATGACCCGGGAGCGCAGGGCGAAGGCGGCCTTGATCCGCTTGGCCTCGGTGCCGTTGCGGATCGGATTGCCGATGTGATGGTGCCGGGAATCCGGGCTAGGATGAGTCAGCCTCGTTTTACGACGGTTTCCGCGATCGGCGCCATTGCCTATCAGGGGTTGCACGATTTGACGGCCGACGGCGGAAAAACCACCGTCGACATCGCATTCGAATGGCTCGTTGTTGAAGCGATGGCTCGGTACCCTGGAAATGGCCGCATCGAGGGTCTTCCAGGTAACCAAAAAGCAGCCCAGGCCAAGATCAAGAACGAGCGACTGAGTCGTGGAAACTACCTGAACGGCCCACGCGTTTTTGGTTTCACCGGCGTCTATCGACCGTTCTCTCGCGACGCCGGGGTACTCACGCCTGATGACCGCCCGGATGAGCATGCCGCACGCCTTGTGCGCGCGTGGGAACACGACGTGGATTTTCCCGGTTACGTCGATGGTTTGCACGGTACGCGTGGTGCACAACTACGTAGGGACATTGCAGAGGCTTGCCAGCGCTCGCTTGAAAAGGGGGAGTGCTCAGCGCCTCAAAACGGACAGCTTTTGCGCTCGCTATCCGAGCTTCTCGCGCCACGTGAAGCTAAGGCGAAGGAGCGTGGAGTCCTGCGTGAACTCATCGCTACCGGGCGGCACGAGGTTCGCAATGAGCTTGCGGCACTGCTTATCTCGAATCTGCCGGCGGAAGGCATTTCGCAGCGAGATCTTGCACAGCAACTGTTGCAACGGGCTCCCAGCTTGGGGGCCTCCACGGCACGAGCGCTCCGAGCTGGCTTCGATTATGAAGAAGCAGCTACCGCCATTGATAATGTATTTCGGCGATTCCTGGCATTTACCACGCAGCAACACGGATCAGCCATCGACCCCACAACGGCGTTACGGACACCGGGGCTGGCAGAATTGGCCGCGTCGATCGGCGACCGGGTAAAGCGCGCCATCGATGCGGTGGCGGACCTTGGCGACAACGGACTAACCCAAGACGTTGCCTATGGCCTGGAGCGCTTTGTGGACATATTCACAGCAGACGCATTGCTCGATGCGCTCATCCTTCGTCACGAAGAGGTTCAGGCGAACAAGAAAAAACTCTCCTGGCTCGACCGGATCGGCAAGGATTGGACGGTTCGCATTCCGTACCGAAACCAGAACGGTGATCTGAGTGACGCCATCTGGACGCATCCCATGCGATTAGTCACGCTTGCTCATTTTCTCAGGGAAACCCGCCAGGCATGAAGCCAAGTCCATTGCTCGATTTTTGGCAAAAGCCTGACGGCGCAGGCGAACCCGTCGCGATGCTGGCCACCACGTTTGCGCTCGAGTCAGAATTCTTTGAACGAAACTGCCTGGCACGTTTTCTTGAAGTATCGAGTGTCGACGAAGAGACCGGCTCGGTCGACGACATCGTTGCCAGCGTCGAACTGCATGAACTGCTTCAGCATGCACCCGTGACTATCCTGGCTGACCGCAGCGCGCCCGTGCAGCGCACGTCGCTACTGTGGGATGTATTGAGTTGTCGCGTTCAAGGAGGGCTTCTGCATTCCAAGGTAGCCATTCTTCTGTGGGAAAAGTCCGCCCGGGTCATACTGGGCTCGGCAAATCTTACAGCTGCAGGTTACCGTCGCCAGATTGAACTGGGGCTAGCGGCCGACCTGGGGCCGGGGTGTCTATTTCCGCCCTCGGTTCTCAACGCTATCGCCGATGAGCTTGAGTCATACCTTGGCCTCGTTCCAGGCTACGACCCTGGTAGTGCGGTATTTGTGCGTGCGATGCGAACACTTGAAATGTTCCGGGAGCGGATCGGTCATCAGGAAAGAAGGCGACCCCTTGTACGGGTAGCCTTTGCCCCGACGAATACCACCGCCGCGCCTCTCGACGCGTTGAGCGCGGCATGGAGCGGCCCCCAGCCTCTGTGCGCAACCCACCTTTCGCCGTTCTGGGATATGTCCGATCAGAACGCACTTCTTAGTGTACGGAAGCTACTTACCGGTCGCCCTGCCGATGAACGTCGACAGCAGGTCGCCGTAGTTCTCACACGCGGTCAATCGACCTTCTCCAAGCACCTCGCTTCGGCGGTTGACTCCGTCCACCAACTCAAGGAGCTGGACAAGGAGATTCGCACTCTTCATGCGAAATGCCTTCTTGTTACGAGCAAGGAGTGGATCGCAGCGCTAGTCGGGAGTTCCAATCACACGAAGGCCGGGCTCGGTCTCATGCCGGGTGGCAGGCATCGCGAAATGAATGTTTGGCTTGGTGCTCCTCTGGACAGCATGGAGGGCAGGGCGCTGAAAGATCTTATCGTGCTCGGCAGTGATGTCCCGCTGGATGCAGAGGAGGTCGCCCCCATGGATGAAGACGAAACCGAACTTCCCGTGCTTTCCTCATGTTTTGGTCTGTGTCGCTTGACTCGCGATCCCGATGACGCTTATTGGGAGCTGCGTCTTGGCATCACCCCGACCCATGATATGCCCTGCGCATGGACGATCAGCCTCACCGAAAGAGGTCAGCCCATGCTAACTCGGGAAGGATGGGAAGCCCGGGACAAGCCCAACACGGTCATGGTTGCCCTGGACGACGGCGCGTTGCCGATGTCGGTCTTCGTCCAATGGGGCGATCACACGGTGCCGTGGGCCGTACTGTCGGACGATCGACACCGGTTGCCGCCGGCCCCGGCGCTGTCAAGCCTGGGAGCCGATCATTTACTCCATGCATTGGCAACGGGGCGCTCACTGGCCCAGTTGGTGGGAAGTGTCCACGAAGTCATGAGAGCAGGGGATTTCGCATCCTCCGGGATTGAGCTGAACCCCCTCAAGCGCTTCGATACCGATCGCTCCTTGCTCCGTAGGGGGCGCGCGCTGGCGGCGTCGCTCAATGCCATGCAACGCCGCCTCGAACGCCAGGTCACGACCATCGACGCGTTGCGTGCGAGGCTGGCTAGCCCGCTGGGCCCGGTATTTGTCGCCGTGAAGGTCGTTGAAGCAGCCGAAATGGGGCATCAGACGCAAGCGGAGGCCATCTTCACCGTTGCCGAGATTGCGCTCACGATGAGCCGTGTACCCTGGGCACAGCTACTTCATCACGTTGATCGAATCGAAGGGACTGCGCTGGTCCGCGAATGCATCGATCGCCTGGATGGCCTACGCGTACGTATCAAGGGTGCCCCGGCCGACCTCGCGGCATACGCCGGCCGCGCCATGGAGGAGGTTCGCTCATGCCTGTCCGCCTGACCGATCAGCTTTTCACAACGACCGCGCCTCGCTTTCAGGCCGACTGGGCACGGCAGCGGCGTACCGCGGCCGATATTCTTCACCGACTCCAGGGCCAGGAAGGGATCGTTCTCGCTGACCAGGTCGGCATGGGAAAGACCTACGTAGCTTTGGCGGTGGCGGTTAGCCAGATTCTCGCTACCCCCGAGCGGAGTCAGGTCGTCGTCTTCGTGCCGCCTGCGGTGGCGGAAAAATGGATACGGGAGTGGAAAAAATTCAGCGAATCGCTGCTCCCAGCCGGTATCGGCATCCGTTGTGTTGAGCACCCTATTCGTAGCGGCGAGGCATTCCTCAAGAAACTGGACGATCAGCCGGATGATCGGGACCACCTCATTGTCTTGACGCACACCGCCTTGACCATGCCCCTGAAGGACACATTCATCCAGCTTGCGCTACTCCACCATGCCACTCGATATGTGCGCGACGGCTCCGCGCTTCGTGAGCGCATTGCCAAATGGTCTACAGGCGCCAAGGGATTGTTTCCCAACCCTCGCTTCACCACCGACCACGTTGCCCGGCTTCTCGACACACCTCCATCGAAATGGCGAGATACCTGGCGACGCATGACCGGTGAATATCTACCGGATGATCCTGTACCAGCATCCGTTGAAGAGGCTGTACGTGACATCCCGCTACATGAATTGCATGCGGCCGTTGATGCGTTGCCCATACGATCATCCATCGATATCGAGAAGCGCTTGAGGCATGCCCGCAGATTACTCGGCGAGGCTACCCAAGCCGTATGGAGATGGATTCTGTCTTCCATCAAGCTGGAACTTCCACTGCTTATCGTGGATGAGGCGCATCGACTCAAGAATCCTGGGACACAGATCAGCAAATTGTTCGGCTCACGCTCTGACGGCTCCGATGCCGGTGTCCTCCATGGCATTTTCCGCCGGATGCTTTTCCTGACAGCGACTCCGTTCGAACTCGGGCATGCTGAGCTCATTCAGGTGCTCAGTCGAATGGGCGCCGTACGCGCACTCGCGCCGCCAACACCTCTTTCGCTGGGGGAGCGCCTCAAGGATCTGGAAAAAGTACTCACTCAAGCCCAAGCCAGTGCAATAATCTTCGACTACGCCTGGGGCCGACTTCGACCCGAGGACATCACAGTATTCGATACCTGGGGACCCGAGGTAGCCGCTCCCCATAACCTCAGTGCAGCCGCAAGGGAGGCTTGGCAGCACGCCCAGTTGGCCGTTGAGGCCCGCCATGCGATGCACGATGCCTTGCGGCCATGGATCATTCGCCATGAACGACCGCGTCGACGTACGTATCGCCCCGGAGCCGCCATAGCGCCAAACTGGAACCGCGTCCCGGGCGGACTTCCCATCCCGGAAAGCGCGGCGCTTCCGTTCCTGTTGGCGGCGCGGGCGCAATCAATCGCCCTGGATCATAAGAGCACGCGCCCACTTTTCGCCTATGGCATTGCCTCGTCCTATGAGGCGTTTGCGCGCCTTGGCGGTGGGCACGCAGAAAATGTGCGCGATAGCGATTCGGCTGATAATGACAAAAAGAATAGCGAAGCATCAGGCATCTCAACGCCTTCAACGCTTGAGGCTGTGGATTGGTACCGAAAAGAAATCGATGACGCGCTAGTAGAACCCAGCGTTCGTGAAGCACACCCAAAAGTCCAAGCTACCGTCGAGAAGGCCGTGGCATTGTGGCAGGCTGGTGAAAAGTGCCTTATCTTCTGTTGGTTTGTTAGAACGGGAGAGGCGGTCGAGCACGCGTTGTCCAGACGCCTCGATCATCTCATTATGGAGCTGGCATCAAAGGCACTCGCCACGACGTCCACGGACGACTCCAGAAGAGAACTGGAACGAATCGCTGATCGGCTCTTCCGTCGCGATGCGTCACCCTATGAGCGTATTCGCCAACGACTACTAGAAGCGCTCCTGGAGGATGCCGGTCGGCACGAAGATGTCTTGGAGCTCGTCGTTGATGCAGCCATGAGACACTTGCGCACGCCCGGATATCTTGTTCGTTACACCCACCTGCACATCGGCATCACGGACGATGAGGTCTGGGCGGGTGTTCAGGGAGAGAATCCGTACAGGATCGTTCTTCTCGACCGATGGCGCCACTTCGCTCAGCGCCTGGCTCAAGCGCGTAATCAGATCGAGCCGGTCAATCAGGACGATGAGCGCGACAGCGAATTTGCTCGTATCAGAGCTGCACTTCTTGGCGCCCATTCTGAAGACGATCAAGCCGCAGGTCGCGGCGGAAGCCTCCATGCCGTACGACGTGCACACGGGGGAACCCGGGCGGATGTGCGCGAACGCGTCATTGCGATGTTCAACACTCCATTCGCACCTGAGCTACTGGTCGCCAGTTCGGTGATGGGGGAGGGCATCGATCTTCACCAGGAATGCCGCTTTGTGATCTTGCCCCTGATTTACGGACACCTATCTAAGCGACATTGGCCAGCTCGTACTGCTCTGGGCTGAGGTAGCCCAGGGTCGAGTGCAGCCGGATCCGATTGTAGTCAACCTCAATGTAGTCAAACACATGAGCCTTGGCCTGCTCCCGTGTGGCGAGGTGTTCACCATGGATGGCCTCGACCTTCAGACTGTGGTTCCAACTCTCCATTGCTGCGTTGTCGTAGCAGTTGCC
>NZ_WNDO01000032.1 GCF_009912395.1 Luteibacter sp.
GCGCGAGCACCGCGCCCTGTTGGAGCAATACGCTTTGATCGCCAGCATGAGTGCCAGAGGCAACTGCTACGACAACGCAGCAATGGAGAGTTGGAACCACAGTCTGAAGGTCGAGGCCATCCATGGTGAACACCTCGCCACACGGGAGCAGGCCAAGGCTCATGTGTTTGACTACATTGAGGTTGACTACAATCGGATCCGGCTGCACTCGACCCTGGGCTACCTCAGCCCAGAGCAGTACGAGCTGGCCAATGTCGCTTAGATAGGTGTCCGTAAATCAGGGGCAAGATCAGGGGCACCACCTTTGACACCATCGGGCACAGGCCGTGCGGCGGCGCTGTTCCGCGAACTGGCCTATCGCGCCGAACGCGCCAACTCGCTGAAAACGATGTCACCCTTAGGCCGCGAGCGACACGCCCGCGGCCAACGCGTCGAAGTACTCGCGCGTAAGGCGCAGCTGCGTATCGGCATCCTCGGCACGATTCACGACATGACGGAACGCCGCGTTCTCGGGACGGTCCTTCGCATACCAACCCAGGTGCTTGCGCGCGATGCGCACGCCCATGACCTCGCCGTAAAACGCGTAGAGGTGTTCGAGATGTCCGAGGAGGATGTCACGGACCTCGGTCGGCGTGGGCTCCGGTAGAAACCCGCCGGTTTTCAGGTGATGCGCGATCTCGCGGAAGATCCAGGGACGACCCTGCGCACCGCGGCCGATCATCACCGCGTCGGCGCCGGTGACGGCGAGAACTTCCCGGGCCTTCGCCGGGGTGATGATGTCGCCGTTGGCGAGCACGGGGATCGAGACGCTCGCCTTCACGGCGGCGATGGTCGCGTATTCGGCATCGCCTTCGTACTTGTCGGCGCGCGTGCGGCCATGCACGGCGAGCGCGGCGATGCCAGCGTCTTGCGCGATGCGCGCGATGGTCAGGGCGTTGCGATGATCGCGGTCCCAGCCGGTACGGATCTTCAGTGTCACCGGGATGTCCACCGCCGCGACCACGGCGTGGAGGATGCGGCCCACCAGCGGCTCGTCCTGCAACAGCGCGGAGCCCGACCACACATTGCAGACCTTCTTGGCCGGGCAGCCCATGTTGATGTCGACGATCTGCGCGCCATTGTCGGCGTTGTAGCGCGCTGCCTCGGCGAGCATGCCGGGGTCGTAGCCGGCGATCTGTACGCTGATCGGCTCCGGCTCGCCGTCGTGGTCCATGCGGCGCAGCGACTTGCGCGTATTCCACAGGCGGGGATCGGCGGTGGTCATCTCGGACACAGCCAGGCCGGCCCCCATGCGCTTGCACAGGAGACGGAAGGGCTTGTCGGTGACGCCGGCCATGGGGGCGAGCACCACGGCCGGGGCGATGGAATGGGGACCGATGAACATGCGGGCATTTTACGCCAGCCGGGTCGCAAGATCCTTCGGACAGGCCCGGGCGGTGCGTTTCTGCCGGAAATTCCATCCAAGAGCGGCGCCCCCCGACTAGGCTAGGCTAAGCGACCCTTACGCGAGATAGCCCATGTTCCGCCTGATCGCCGCCGCGACCACGATCGCGCTTTCCGCCTCTCTCGCCCATGCCGGGGAGGTCCGCGTCCAGGTCGTGGACGTGGACGGCCACCCGGTGGCCGATGCCGTCGTGAGCCTCAGTCCGGTCGACAAGGCGCCGCGGGCTGTCCATGCCGTCACCCGAAACGTGGATCAGAAGGCACAGACCTTCATTCCCTACGTCACGGCGCTGCACCCCGGCGACAGCGTCGTGTTCCGCAATAGCGACGATATCGACCACCAGGTCTACTCGGTGTCCGACATCGCCCGTTTCGAATTCGTGCTGGACACGGGTGAATCGTCCAAACCACTCAAAGTGGACAAGACGGGCGTTGCCGCGGTCGGCTGCAATATCCACGACCGCATGCTGACCTACCTATACGTGACCAAGGATCCCGACGTGGTGGTGACCGACGCGAAGGGCGAAGCCCGCATGGAAGGCGTACCCGCCGGCCACTACACGGCGCACGCCTGGCATCCGCAGTTGCGCCCGGCGATCACCCTGCCGATCCAGGATGTGATGGTCGGGGCCGATGGCGGTTCCGTGCGCTTCATCGTCGCGCCCTTGCTGCCCGACCCCCGCACCGCGATGGACCACATGTCCATGGGGTCCTGAGCCCTCCATGCGGCTACCGGGTTTCCGCACGCGCCTGGCGATGTTCTTCGTCGCCACGCTGATCGTCGTCCAGGGCCTGACCGCCGGTCTGGCCTACGAGGTCGCGCGCCGGCACCTGCTGGCCGAGGGCGGCAGGCAGCTCACCGCCAATGCGGACGCCTTCGTGGCGCAGATGAACGACCTGTCCGAGCGCGTGGCCTCCGGCGTGCAGATCATGTCGCTGGACTATGCGCTGCGCTCGGCGATCGGCACGCGGGACCGCGGCACGATCCTCTCGGTACTTCGTAACCACGGCCATCGCGTCGGCGCCGCCCGGATGCAGCTGATCGGGCTGGACGGCCTGGTGCAGATGGACTCCACCACCACCGCCGGCGACGGCAAGCCGTTCGCCTTCCCCGAATTGGTCGCCAGCGCCTACGACGGTCATGCGGCGTCGGTCGCGACAGTCGGTGGCAAGGCCTACTGGGTCGTGGTGGTGCCGATCTACGCCCCCCAGCCGGTCGGCCTGGTGGCGGCAAGCATTCCGCTCGACGACGCCCTCGTGGCGCATATGCAGCAACTGTCGGCGCTGCCGCGCGACGTCGAATTGGTCGCCCGTGACGACGACGGCGCGTACAAGGCGATTGCGCATGGCGATTCGCGCCCGGAACTCACCGCGAGTTTCGTCGAGCGCGGCGAAGACCTGCCGCGCCATCCCACCGTGACGCGGATGGGCGGCCGTGAGTACCTCGCGCTGGCGCAGGCCCTGCGGCAACCCACGGCCAGCGGCTCGGTGCTGGCGGTGATGGGATACTCGCTCGACGACGCGATGCGGCCCTACAAGGCGATCTGGAGTGCGTGGTTGGGCCTGCTGGCGTTGGGACTGGTCAGCGGCCTGATCGCGTCCTGGCTCGTGGCGCGTGGTGTATCACGTCCGCTCGAAGCCCTGGCCGAAGCGGCCCGGCGCATCGCTGGCGGCGATTACCAGGGCACACCTTCCATTCGGCGGCGCGACGAAATTGGCGACCTGGCGCAGGCGTTTCGGACCATGGGCGATGCCGTCCACGAGCGCGAGCGCCGCATCCGCCATCAGGCGATGCACGACCCCGTCACCGGTCTGCCCAACCGCGCGGCGGCCGAAACGGCAATCGACGCGGACCTTGCGCAGGCTCCCCTGCGTGGCGGCGCGTTGCTGGTCGTCGGCGTGAACCGCCTGCCGGATATCGTGAAGACACTGGGCCACGCTATCGCGGATCGCCTCATGGCCGATGCCGGCCAGCGCGTGCGTTCGGTGGCGGGCGAGGCGATGGTGGCGCGCGTCACCGATACCCAGTTCGCGGTCTGGTTGTGCGGTGGCGACAGCACGGGTGCCGTGGGCGTCGCGCGCCGCGTCGTGAAGGTGCTGGGCGAGCCGTACCAGGAAGCCCAGGTTTCGATGGATATCGGCCCGGCGGTCGGGATCGCGCTCGCTCCGGATCATGGCGAGCATGCCTCAGCCCTGTTGCGCCGCGCGGAGGTCGCCGAATTCGCCGCGATCGGCTCGAACGCCGGCGTGGACATCTACGATCCGTGCACCGATCCGCATCGTCCCGAGCGCCTTTCGCTGATGAGCGACCTGCGCGACGCCATCGACGATGACGCGCTGGAACTGTGGTTCCAGCCGAAGCGGAACCTGCTCGATGGCCGCATCGACGCCGCCGAGGCCCTCGTCCGCTGGCATCGTCCCGGTCACGGCATGGTGCCGCCCGACCAGTTCATCGGCGTCGCCGAGGAAACCGGCAACGTCCGCCGGGTGACCCGCTGGGTGCTGGCGCGCGGCATCGCCCAGGCCGCGCAACTGCACCGCGAAGGGCGCGAGATGAAGGTATGGCTGAACCTCTCCGCCCACGACATCGGTGACACCGGCCTGCCCGAGCGCGTGGCCGAGTTGCTGGCACGTCACGAACTGCCGCCTTCGGCGATCGCCCTGGAAGTGACCGAAAGCGCGGTGATCGGCGAACCCGAGGTGGCGCTCGACGTGCTGCGTCGCTTCGCGGACATGGGCATCGACGTGGTGATCGACGATTTCGGCATCGGCCAGACCTCGTTCGCCTACCTTCGCCGCCTGCCGGTGACCGAACTCAAGATCGACCGCATGTTCGTCCGCCAGCTCGGCCAGGACGTCACCGACCGCACCATCGTCCGCGCCCTGGTCGAACTGGGCCACCGCTTGGGCTTCCGGGTAACGGCCGAAGGCGTGGAGGACGAGGGCAGCCTCGACTACCTCGCTGACGTCGGCTGCGACCACGCCCAGGGCTATTTCATCGGCCGCCCCATGCCGTTCCGCGACCTTTGCAGCTTCTACGATGCGCAGACCGTGGCGTAAACCCGATCGCGGCGTACGATGTACGGCATCGTCGAACGGGTCGGGGGATCGGGTGGATCAGGACGTCTGGGAACGGAAATACCATCTCGCACTGGAACGGATGGAGCGTGACGAACACGATTTCCGCCAGGTCGAGGAAAACCTGCGCCGGCTCGCGCTGCGTCTCGCGCTGCTCGCCCGTGGTCAGAGTACCGATGCCGACGCCTTGCTCGACCGTCTCACGTCCAGCCTTCACGCCGCATCCTCGGGCGAATCGCTCGATCCCCTGCTGGACGATCTCAGCGCCGTGGTCGCGGCCCTGGACGTGCCGCGTGGCGCCGACGATCCCGATAGCGTCGCGGCTCTGCGCGAGGACATCGCGCGTCTCCAGGACCTTCTGGCCGAAGTCGGGACGCGCCTGGGCGACGTGACCCGCTTCCTCGCCGGTGGCATGCGCGAGGCGGAGGAGGGCGAAGACCAGACACGCTCGCTCGACGCCCGCGTGCACGTGGAGATGAAGCTGCTGGAAGAACAGGTGGCGGCGGCCACCGACTTGTCGGGCCTGCGTGCGCAGGTCAGCGAGCGGCTGTCGATGATCGACGTGCATTTCCGCGAGCACCGCGAGCGTGAGGACGCACGACTGGCGGCCTATCGCGACGGCGCGCGACGCATGCGTCATCGCGTCGAAGAGCTGGAAACGCAGGCCACCACCCTGCAGGACTCGTTGCGTCGCGAGCACGAACGTGCCCTGACCGATCCGCTCACGGAGTTGCCGAACCGGCTGGCCTGGGAACGTCGCATGGAGGATGTCGAAAGCGACGTGCGCGCTGGTGGCATGGCCTGCCTTGCCGCCTTCGATATCGATCACTTCAAGGCGATCAACGATACCTATGGCCACGCGGCGGGCGACGCCGTGCTGCGTATCGTGGGGCGGACTCTGGCCCAGATTCTCGGCGACGACACCTTCGTAGCCCGTTACGGTGGCGAGGAATTCGTCGTGGTGTTCGTGGGCCGTGATACCGATGCTGCGCTGGCGTCCTCCGTGGCCCTGTGCGCGGCGGTGGCGAAGCTGGCTTTCCACGCTGGCGGCAAGCCGGTGACCGTGACGATGTCGGGCGGTATCACGCGATTCGACGCACGCGATACCGCCATCACCGCTTTCGAACGGTCCGATCGCGCCCTTTACGCGGCCAAGCGCGCGGGACGCGATCGCTGCCTGGTGGGCTGATCGGGGTCAGTCGCGACGGGCGAGCAGCAACCCAACGAGGATGCCGACGCCGAAACCACCCAGGATGGCGCCGAGCGGACGCTCGGCGACGGCCTCGCGGACGGTTTCCACCGCTTCGCCGGCCTTGGCCTGCACGCGGCCGGCGGTTTCGCGCACCGCGCCTTCGGCCTCGAGGTCGTGATCGCCCGTGAGGGCGCCGGCGGCACGCTGCACACGGCCACCGATGGTATTGGCGGCACCGCGGATCTGGTCTTCGTTCATGGTCCTCTCCTCGCTGGGTTGACGATCGGCAGACGTTGCCGGGAAGGGGGTGCACATTCCGTCAAGCCGACGCGTTCACCGTGTCCATGCGGCGACGCGTCATAATGGGCTCTTCGTTCGCCACAGGGGTGCTACCCGACCCATGGAAGCCACGACTCACCCGACGCCGCTCGGCGCCGCCGCGCAGCCTGAAGCCACCGTGGAACGGGGCGAGGCGCGCTTTACCGTGCTGTCCCCACGCCTGATCCGCCTGGAGTGGAGCGCGGACCGCCAGTTCCGTGACGGCCGCACGCAGGTGGTCGTCCACCGCGCGGTCGACGTACCGCCGTTCACGCTCAGCGAGGACGACACGGCGCTGGAGATCGACACCGGCACGCTGCGTCTTCGTTACGAGAAGGGCCCAGGCCGCTTCACGGCCGGCAATCTCGCGATCCTGGTCCGCCGTCCTTCGGGCGATGCCACCTGGCATCCGGGCGACACCCAGGGCGACAACCTTGGCGGTACCTATCGCACCCTCGACCGCTACGACGGCGACACCTGGCAGGACGGCAGCAAGCTGCCGCTGGAAGAGGGGCTCATCGCGCGCGATGGCTGGCACGTCGTGGACGACACCGCCGGCTTCGGTATCGACGACGAGGGCTGGGTGGTGGATCCACCGCGCGGCGAGCGCCAGGACTTGTATTTCTTCGGTTACGGGCACGACTACCGCGCCGCCCTGGCCGACTTTGCCGCCATCGCGGGTCCGCAGCCGATGCCGCCGCGCTTCGTCTTCGGTTACTGGTGGTCACGTTACTGGAACTACTCCGACGAGGAACTGCGCATCCTCGGTGCCCGCTTCGAGAAAGAGCGCATCCCGCTCGACGTGCTGGTGCTGGACATGGACTGGCACACCACCCCGGGCCTCTCGTTGCGGCCCGGGCACGAACATCGCGACGTGTTCGGCGAACAATCCGGCTGGACCGGCTACACGTTCAATCGCAGCCTGTTTCCCGATCCGGCCGCGTTCATGCGCTGGGCGCGTGGAGAGAAGCTGCGCATTACCCTGAACCTGCATCCCGCGTCGGGCGTCATGCCCCACGAAGAGAAATACGAGGCGATGGGCAAGGCGCTGTCGTGGGACACCTCCACGCGCGAACCCATTCCCTTCGAAGGCGCGTCGCAGCCGTACATGCGCGCGCTGTTTGACACCATTCTGCACCCGCTGGAACGGCAGGGCGTGGATTTCTGGTGGCTGGACTGGCAGCAGTGGCCGGAGTCGAAGGCCTTTCCCGGCCTGTCCAACACCTGGTGGCTGAACCATGTGTTCTTCACCGAGATGCAGCGCGATGGCGACCGGCGTGGCCTGATCTACCATCGCTGGGGCGGGCTCGGTAACCATCGCTACCCGATCGGATTCTCCGGCGACAGCGTGATCTCCTGGACATCGCTGGCGTTCCAGCCGCATTTCACGGCGATGGCGTCGAACGTGCTTTACGGCTACTGGAGCCACGACATCGGCGGCCACACCTTCCACAAGCAGATTCCACGACCGGAGCGGCACCTCGATCCCGAGTTGTACGCGCGCTGGATGCAGTTGGGCGTGTTCAGCCCCGTCTTGCGCACGCATTCGGCGAAGGAAGCCAGTCTGCACAAGGAATCCTGGCATTTCGGGCCGCCGTACGGCGACGCGATCTTCGCGGCGATCCGCCTGCGCTACCAGCTGGCGCCCTACATCTACGGCGCCGCCCGCGCGGCGTACGACACGGGTACCTCCATCGTCCGGCCGATGTACTACCACTGGCCGGAGCATGAGGAAGCCTACGGGCATCCGTCGCAGTACATGTTCGGCGACGACATCCTCGTCGCACCGGTCACGCTGCCGGTGGGCGACGATGGTACGGCGGCTTTCGCCGTCTGGTTGCCCCCGGGGCTCTGGTATAGCCGTGACGGCGCGGAAGCCTACGAGGGCGGCCAGGTGCTGGAGCGTAACTATGCGCTGGAGGAAATGCCGATCTTCGTGCGCCCCGGTAGCGTGGTGCCGCTGTATCCCGAAGGCCTGCGCGATCTGGCGAGCGTGCCGGCGTCGCTGATCCTTCAGGTGTTCCCCGGCGACGAGGGCCATGCGTCGCTCTACGACGACGATGGCGCGACGCAAGGTTACCAGCGTGGCGAGTTCGCCCGTACCACCGTGCGCAGCCGCCGTGGTGATCGTGCGCATCGCGTGCATATCGATGCGATGGACGGGCATTACCCGGGACGACCGACGACGCGTTCGTACGTGGTGGAACTTCTGGATGCCGGTATCCCGGAGAGTGTCGAGGTGAATGGCCGTGCACTTCCGTACAGCGCGACCGCCGCCCCCGGCACGTGGCTGTTCGACACGGCGTCGCTATGCATCCGCATCGACCTGGGCGAGGCATCCGTCGACATGGCGCACGATGTCGTCGCGCGTTTTGCACCCGAGCACGCCTTGCCGCGCGGGTTGCTGCATCGCATGCGGCGTGCTGCGCATGCGGTGAGTTATCTCAAGCAGGTGTGGGGCGATATCTCCGCGCTGCCCGATGACGTGGACCTGGCCGGGCAGGCGGCGCGTGTGCTCGCCTACGCGGTGGAGGAGGGCGACGACGAGGGCCGGGCAGAGCGGTTCACCCAGGGCGTGCGGGCCTTCGAGGCACGTTTCCTTGCCTTGCCCAACAGCGTGGACGCGACGCCGATCGACGACGCGTTCAAGCGCACCTTCGCCGACCTGCTGGGACGTTAAGCATTGCGTCGCGTCCTGTTCGCCATCCTGTGCCTGGTCGCCGTTTCCGTCCAGGCGCAGACACCCGTGCGCGTGGGTTCGAAGGCCGATAACGAGGGCGCGGTGCTGGGCCAGATCGTCGTGCAGGTGCTCAAGCACGAAGGTATCCCGGTGATGGACCGTACGCAGCTCGGGCCGACATCGATCGTCCGGCGCGCGCTGCTCAACGGCGATCTCGATATCTATCCGGAGTACACGGGCAACGCGGGGTTCTTCTTCCATCGCGAGACCGATCCCGCGTTTCGCGATGCGGCGCGAGCCCATGCGCTGGCCGCCTCGCTGGACCTGGCCGCGAACCGGTTGGTGTGGTTGCGTGCGGCCCCGGCGGACAACCATTGGGCGATCGGCGTGCGCGGCGATGTCGCGCGTGCAGCGGGCCTGAAGACGCTGGATGATTTTTCCCGCTGGGTGCGTTCGGGCAGCGATGTCTATCTCGCCGGCTCGGCGGAGTTCGTGGAAAGCGATGCCGCGTTGCCCGCCTTCCAGTCTGCCTACGGATTCCGCCTGCGCGGCGACCAGTTGCTGGTGCTGGCCGGTGGCGATACCTCGGCCACGATCAAGGCGGCGGCGGAGGGCACCTCAGGCGTGAACGCGAGCATGGTCTATTCGACCGACGGTGCGCTGGCGGTGACGGGCCTGGTGGTGCTGGACGATCCGCGTCATGTGGAAATGGTCTATCAGCCCGCGCCCGTGGTTCGCGAAGAGGTGTTGCGGCGCTATCCGCGGATGCGCGAGGCGCTGGACAAGGCGTTTGGTTCGCTGACCGTGGACGTGTTGCGCCGACTCAATGCGCGAACCCAGATCGATGGCGAGGACGCGGCGAAGGTCGCGGCGGACTACCTTCGCGACGAGGTGTCGTTATGACGACGGATGTACGCAAGGCGCCCTTCCTGCCGGTCGCGGTGCTTTGTTGTCTCGGTTTCGCAGCGGTGTGGCTGCCTTTCCTGCATGTCGCGCCCAATCGCCTGCTGAGCGGCGTGGCGCGCAGTCCCCACGAGATCGTGCTGGCTGTCGCGTGGCTGGCAGTGGCGGGGCTCGCGTGGTTCATTCGTTCGCGGACGCTGGCGATCGCCTGTGTATCCGCCATGGTGGTCGCGTTGCCCTGGCTGGCGGGCCATGACGCCGGGCGCCTGCTCGACGGCGCGGCGCCCACGTCGCGCGTGCAGACCGGTGCGGGATTCTGGACGATGTGGCTGGCCGCTGGCCTGTTGCTGCTGGATCGCCTTCGCGGCTTGTCGCTGCGCTGGCGCGCCGCGACCTGGGCCGCGATAGCACTCGCCGTGCTATCCCTTGCCATGGGCGGTGCGTTCGGCGATATCGCCATCGTGCGTGAGTACCGCGCGCAACGAGGCGTTTTCATCGATGCGTTCTGGACGCACGTCGCGCTTTCCGGAACGACCTTGCTACTGGCCCTGGCGATCGGTTTGCCACTGGGCGCTTGGGCGTGGCGAGCGAAGCGTGCGGGTGGCGTGTTGCTGGGCGTGTTTTCTTTCCTCCAGACCGTTCCGTCGCTGGCGTTGTTCGCTTTGCTGATCGGCCCGTTCGCATGGCTCGCGCGCGCATGGCCGGCGCTGGGCGCGCTCGGCTTTGGCGGAACCGGCGCCGCGCCGGCCGTGTTCGCGCTGGTGCTCTATGCCTTGCTGCCGGTGCTGCGCTACACGGTGACGGGGCTCGATGCCGCGCCCGCCGACGCGCGCGACGCGGCGCGCGGTCTGGGCATGAGTCGTTGGCACGTGCTGGCGCGTATCCAGGTGCCCTTGGGCCTGCCGGTGTTGCTGTCCGGGCTGCGCATCGTGGCGGTACAGACCGTGGGCCTCGCCGCCGTCGCGTCGCTGATCGGTGCGGGCGGGTTAGGGCGTTTCGTTTTCCTAGGCATCGGGCAGGGGGCCACCGACATGGTGTTGCTTGGGACGCTGGCGATCATCGCGCTGGCTTTTGCGATGGACCTGCTGTTCCAGGGGCTGCATGCCCTGGCGGAGGTGCGGGCATGATCGTCTTCGAAGGCGTCGGCAAGCGTTTCGGCGGACGCTCGGTGATCGATGGACTCGACCTGCGTATCGAGGATGGCGAGTTCTTCGTGTTGGTCGGACCCTCCGGTTCGGGCAAGTCGACCTTGCTGCGCATGGTCAATCGATTGGTGACGCCGGACAGCGGTCGCATCCTGGTGGACGGTGACGATGTGGCCTCGGTGGATGTCGAGCAATTGCGTCGCGGTATCGGCTACGCCATCCAGTCGGTGGGATTGTTTCCGCACCGGACCGTGGGAGAGAACATCGCCACGGTGCCACGCCTGCTCGGCTGGTCGAAGCGCGACATCGACGCGCGGGTCGACGAACTGCTCGCCCTGCTGCGGCTCGACGACCCCGGCATCGCCGATCGCTATCCGCGCACGCTCTCCGGTGGCCAGCAGCAACGCGTCGGCGTCGCGCGCGCGCTCGCTGCGCGTCCGCGCATCGTGCTGATGGACGAACCCTTCGGCGCGCTCGATCCGCTCACCCGCGAATCGCTGCAATCTGCCCTGCGCACGATCCAGCGCGATACGGCGACGACGATCCTGTTCGTTACCCACGACATGGACGAGGCCTTCGGGCTGGGCGATCGCGTCGGCCTCATGCTCGACGGCCATCTCGTGCAGGTGGGTACGCCGCTCGAATTGATCCGGCAGCCGGCGGACGAGCGCGTGCGTGAGTTCGTCGGCGGTTCGCGGGCGCGTCTTCGCGAACTGGCGATCCGGCCGGTGCGTGAGCGAATGCGCAACGAGATCGCCAGCGGTGGCGCCGCGGTGGATATCGACGCGAGCCTCCAGGACGCCCTCGGCGCGATGCTCGCGCAAGGACGGGACCGACTGCGGGTAGAAGAGAAGGGTCGTGTCGTCGGCAGCATCGCGTTGGCCGACCTGGTCGAGCGTCGCGGGTGAGGGCGATCCTGCCCCTGTGCATCCTCGTGGCCTTGCTGCTGGTGCTTCCGCACGCGGGGCCATGGTTCCATGCGTGGATGCCGACGCTGTCGCATCCGTTGTATGCGCGTACGTCGTTCCATGCGCTCACCTTCGCCCATCTGGGACTCGTGTTCGCGGCGACCTTGGTGGCCACCGTGCTGGGCCTGTCGCTGGGCATCGTCGCGACGCGGCCGTTCGGGCGCTCTCTGTTGCCCACGGTGCGCGCCGTGGCCGTGATCGGACAGACCTTCCCGCCGGTGGCGGTACTGGCCATCGCGGTGCCATTGCTCGGCTTCGGTGCGGCGCCGACCTTCCTGGCGCTGGTGCTCTACGGCGTGCTGCCGGTGCTCGGGCAGACCGTCGCCGGACTCGACGCCGTGCCACCCGCTGCGCTGCATGCGGCGGACGGCATGGGCTACGGCCGGTGGCGGCGGCTGTTGGAGGTGGAATTGCCCCTGGCGGCCGGGCCGATCATGGCCGGCATCCGTCTTTCGGCCATCGTCAGCATCGGCACGGCGACCATCGGCTCGGCGGTTGGCGCGACGACGCTGGGTTCGCCCATCGTGGAAGGGCTGGTCGGCAACAATCCGGCGTATGTGATCCAGGGTTCGCTGCTGGTCGGTGCGTTGGCGTTGTCGGTGGATGGTTTGCTGGGCGCGTTCGAACGCTACGTACGCCGCCTGTAGGAGCGCGCAAGCGCGCTCCTACAAGTGGGATGACTTACCAGATCTTCACGCGCTGCGCCGGATCCAGGTACAGCTTCTGCTCGGCCTGCGGCTTGAACGCGTCGTACCAGGCGTCCAGGTTGCGCACGGTCTGCGCGCGGAACTGGCCCGGCGCGTGACCGTCGCCGATCACCTGCTGGCGCATCGCCGCGTCGCGGGTCTTCTCGCGCCAGCTCTGCGCGAAGGCGAGGAAGAAGCGCTGGTCGCCGGTCAGGCCGTCGATCACCGGAGCCGGCTTACCGCCCAGGCTTTCCTTATAGGCGGCATAGGAGATCGCCAGGCCGGACACGTCCGCGATGTTCTCGCCCAGCGTTTGCTGGCCGTTGACGTGCAGGCCCGGTAACGGCTCGTACTGGTCGAACTGCTTCACCAGGCGCTGGCCCGCTTCCTTGAAGTGCTTCTGGTCGGCGTCGGTCCACCAGTTGGCGAGGCGACCCTGGGCGTCGAACTCCGCGCCGGTGTTGTCGAAGCTGTGGCTGATTTCGTGGCCGATCACGGCGCCGATGGAGCCGTAGTTGGACGCGGCGTCGGCCTTGGGATCGAAGAACGGCGCTTCCAGGATCGCGGCGGGGAAGTTCAGTGCGTTCTGCAATGGCAGGTTCACCGCGTTTACCGTCTGCGGGGTCATCCACCACTCGTCGCGGTCCACCGGCTTGCCGAGTTTGGCGAGCTGGTGGTGGTACTCGGCGAGGTTGGCGCGCTGGTGGTTGCCCAGGGCGTCGTCCGGCCGGATTTCAAGACCGGCGTAGCTGCGCCAGGTATCCGGGTAGCCCACGCCGACCTTGATGGTGGCGATCTTCGCCTTGGCCTTCTGCTTGGTGGCCGGGCTCATCCAGTCGAGCGTATCGACGCGCTGGTCGAAGGCCTTCAGCAGGTTCTTCACCATGTCCTGCACTTCGGCGCGCGAGGAGGCGGGGAAGTACTTCTTCACGTAGATCTGGCCCACGGCGTCGCCGAGGTCGCCGTCGAGCACGCTGAGGCCGCGCTTCCAGCGATCGCGCTGCTTCGGCGTGCCGGTGAGCGTCTTGCCGTAGAACTCGAACGACAGGTCGTCGAACGCCTTGGGCAGCACGAAGGTGACTTCGCTGATGGTGTGGTAGCGCAGCCATGCCTTCCAGGTGTCCAGCGGCTCGCTGGCGACCAGCGCGGCGAACTTCGTCACCGTGGCCGGCTGCCAGACGATAAACGTGGGCTGGTCATCGAGCTGGGCGGCCTTGAAGTAGGCATCCCAGTCGATGCCCGGGGCATTCGTCGCGAACTCGGTGCGCTTCCACGGATTGTTGGCCTTGTGGATGTCCTCGCTCTCCACGATGGAGGCCTGGGCTTCGGCGAGCTTGGTTTCCAGGGCGACGATGGCCTTGGCCTTCGCGGCGGCATCGGGCGTGCCGGCCTTGGCGAGCACGGCCTGGACGAAGGCGGCGTACTTGGTCCGCGCCTCCACCATATCCTTGTCGTTCTTCAGGTAGTAATCGCGGTTGGGCATGCCCAGGCCGCCTTGAAGCAGATAGGGGTAGTTCTTCGAGGGATCTTCCAGGCCTTGCGCCACGAACAGGCCGAGCAGGTGGCCGGTGTCGAGGTTGGTGGCGTTGATCGGGTCCACGTCGGCGCGCAGCTGGGCGCCCAACGCGGTGGACAGGGTCTGCTTGTCGGCGATGGCGTCGATCTTCGCCAGCGCAGGTTCGAGCGGCTTCAGCCCGGCCTTCTCGATGCCGGCCTGGTCCATGAAGGCCTTGTAGTAGTCGGCGATCAGGCGCTCGTTGCTGCCTTGGGGGGCGTTGGCGGCGGCCGCTTCCTTCACGAGGTCGGCATTGCGCTTCTCGGCCTTCTGGAACACCTGCAGGAAGATGCCGGTGCTGGCGCGATCGGCCGGGATCTGGGCCGTCTTCTTCCAGTTTCCGTTGGCGTATCCGTCGAAATCGTCGCCGGGCTTCACGGCATGGTCGATGCCCTTGAGGTCCACGCCCGAGGGCTGGTCGGCCGCCGCGACGGTGGACGTGGCCAGCGCGCAGGCGATGGCGGTGACGAGTAGCCGGTGGATGGTGGCCATGGAAGCTCCTTGGGGTGGAAAAGGTCGCCCACGATAGACCCGCTACCCACCCTCGTGTCCATGACCGATGGCACCCCCGTATCCGGCAAGTCGTGACGGGGGATGTGCCCTAATGATCGTCCGGCCCCGCAATGGGGACCGGCTGGGCGGGCCGCGGGTCGCCCCGGTCCGCCCGGACCTTCCAATGGCAAAGATCTTTAGGGAGATCGCCTTATGAACGCTCGTTTCGAACTTACCGGTCCGCAGATGGACATCACCAGCTACCCGACCTGGGCCCAGGACATGGTGTCCTCCTGTGAAGACGCCCGCGCGGCCATCGTCCGCCACGACATGTGGTCGGCGATGGTCGAGGCCACGCTGGATCCGCAGACCACCCGCAACTTCATGGTGGGGGTGTGGCCCGTGATCGAACGCTTCCCCGGCTATATGTCCCATAGCCTGCTCAAGACCCGTTACGGCCGCAGCCCGGGCGACGATCTCGCCCGCCGCTGGCTGGTCCGCAACATTCGCGTGGAGCAGAACCATGCCGAGTACTGGCTCAACTGGGCCGAATCGGCGGGGGTGTCCCGCGAGGAGGTCCTGGGCGGCGAGCCGCCGAAGGGTTCCCAGGCCCTGGCCGACTGGTGCGAGGAAGTGTCCCGGCACGATTCGCTGGCCGCGGGCATGGCCGCTACCAACTATGCGGTGGAAGGAGCCACCGGTGATTGGTCGCAGATTGTCTACGAAAGCAAGGCCTATGCGGAAAGTCTGCCGATTTCCGGCCGAAAAGCCGGTCTGCGCTGGCTTCAGCTCCATGCCGCGTATGACGATACCCATCCGTGGGAGGCGTTGGAAATTGTCTGCACGCTGCTGGGGAGCAATCCGCCAGTGGACCAGATCGAGCACGTGAAGGAATGCGTTCGCCGCAGCTACGTCGCCATGACGGTGACGCTGGATCGTTGCATGGATGGCATCCTCTCCATCCGCAAGTTGAACGAGGCGGCCGCGTAACTCGATAGTTGCAAGCAAAGTAGCGCAATATCACGAATAGTTTGAGGTAGAGGGATTCGATGCGACGCATTGAGGCCAGTCAACAACGACCACTGGCACGGCGCCTGAGGCCCTTGGCCTATGCGCTTGTGGCGGTCGTGTGCCTCATCCTCACCCTGACGTGGGTCGCGCTACAGACCCAGGTGACTCTCGCCGGTTTTCTCAACGGCGAGAGTCTTTGGTCGAAAGCCCAGAAGCAGGCGGTCATCGACCTGGACGATTACGCCCAGCATGGGCGTGCTGACGACCTCAATGGTTTCAAGCGTAACTATGCGGTGCTGATGGCCGATCGCTCCGCGCGCGATGCCATCGCCAGCGGTCATTTTTCGCATGCGGAGGTGGAGGACGACTTCGCCCGTGGCGGGGTCATCCCCGAGGCCATCCCCGGCATGGTCTTCATCTTCGAACATTTCTCCGGCATGCCTTACGTGCGCGAGGCCATTACGGAGTGGCATTCGGTCGACGATAGTCTCGCCGAACTGGACGGTATCGCGGAGCGGCTGGAGCACGGATACAACGCCGGTACGCTGACCGCGCAGGACATCGAGGAAGAGCGTGCGCACATCGGTGCGCTGAACCGTTTCATCGAGCCACGCGCCAAGGCGTTCTCGCTCGACATCGCCAACGGCGCCTCGTGGCTGGGCAGGGTGCTTTTCTTCACCGTGCTCGGCGTGGCCGCGCTCGCTTCGGCACTGTGGATGCGTCTGGCGAGTCGCATCCTCGCCGGTATCCGTGGCACCGAGGAACGCTACAGCCTGCTATTCGACAGCGCCGCCGACGCCATCTTCATGGTGGACGAGGAAACCGGCCGCATCCTCGACGCCAATCGACGCGCGGCGAGCTGGATCGGCTGCTCGCGACACGAACTCACCGGCATCCAGTTGTCGAGCCTGTTCGTCGACGGCACCGCGTATTCCGGCGTGGGTACCTTGCGTGGCGTCGAGGGCAAGACGCGACCGGTGGAAACGCAGAGCAGCCTCGTGGTGTGGGGATCGCGCCAGGTCTGCCAGGCCATCGTGCGCGACATCTCCGATCGCGTCGCGATGGAGCAGGAGCGCAAGATCGCCGCCGAAGCGCTGGCGAGCATCGCGGAAGGCGTGATCATCGCCGACGCCGAGCGCCGCGTGACCACCGCCAACGCGGCGCATACGAAGCTCACCGGTATTCCCGTGCAAGCGTTGCGCAAGACGCAGTTCGACGCGACGCGCACGCTGCCCGATGGCCGTCCGCTGCCTGCATCGCTGTGGGAAAACATCGCCGCCGGCGACAACTGGCTCGGCGAAGTGGAAAGCCGCCGTGCTGATGGCAGCACGTATCCCGAGCTGATGAGCATCAGCACGATCCGCGACGCGGAAGGCAAGCCGCAGCATTACGTCGCGGTGGTGTCCGACATCACCGCGCGCAAGGCCGATCGCCAGCGCCTGCAGCACATGGCCACGCACGATCCGCTGACGGGTCTGGTCACGCGCTCCGAATTCGAGCGGCTCTGTGCCGAGGCGATCACGCGCGCCGCCCACGAGCGCGGCGCGGTCGCGGTGCTGTTCGTCGACCTCGACGCGTTCAAGGTCATCAACGACAGCTATAGCCATGCCACGGGCGACGCCCTGCTCATGCGCGTGGCCGAGCGCATCCGCGCGCAGCTGTCGCCGCACGACGTGGCGGGTCGCATCGGTGGCGACGAATTCACCATCCTGCTGGCAGACCTGCGTTCGCGCGAGGAAGCCCTGGTCACCGCGGAAGCCTTGCTGGCCGCGTTGGCGCGCCCCTTCGACCTGGGCGACTACGAGCTGTTCGTCAGCGCCAGCATCGGCATCGCGGGTTATCCCCTGGACGGCAACGACCCGGTCACCCTCATCGCGAACGCCGACGCGGCGATGTATGTGGCGAAGACGGAAGAACGCAACGCGTTGCGTTTCTACACGCCCAAGATGCACGCCGACGCGCGGCGCCGCCTGAAGCTTGCTTCGGAGTTGCGCCAGGCGCTTGTCCGTAACGAATTCCAGTTGCTCTACCAGCCCAGCGTCGAGATCCGCAGCGGGCGGATCGTGGCGGTGGAAGCCCTGATCCGCTGGCGGCATCCCGAGTGCGGCAGTGTGCCGCCGGACGAGTTCATCCCCATCGCCGAAAGCCTGGGCCTGATCCGCCAGATCGACGAATGGGTCATGGAAACGGCGTGCCGCCAGTTGGTGGTCTGGGACGAACTTCGCCTGCCGCCGTTGCGCGTGGCGGTGAATGTCTCCGCCGGCTCATTCGCCCATCCGGAATTCCTACCGGGCGTCGAGCATGCCCTGGCGAAGACGGGCGTGCCGGCCAACCGCTTGCTCATCGAACTGACCGAAAGCGCGATCCTTCGACTTGGCGAGGATACCGAGCGCACGATGCTGGCCCTGCACAAGCATGGTGTGGCCGTGGCGATCGACGACTTCGGCACGGGGTACTCCTCGCTGGCCTACCTGAAGCTGCCGGCCGTGGCCTATCTGAAGATCGACCGTTCCTTCATCACCGGCCTGCCGACCAATGGCAACGACGTGGCGATCACCGAGGCGATGCTCGCCATCGCCCGCAGCCTCGACCTGCACACCATCGCCGAAGGCATCGAGACTGAGCCCCAGCACGACTTCCTGCTGAAGGCGGGCTGCCAGGAAGGGCAGGGCTTCCTGTACTCGCGGCCGCTGCCGCCGGACGAGATCGAGCGCCTGCTGGCGCCGCGGGCTTCCACGGCGGCAAACAAGCGCCTGTCCCTGGTGCCACCCAAGCGGGCCTCCTGACCGCCGGCCTTCGGATCGTCACGGGCGTCCCCATATGATGGGGCATCCGCTTTCCGTAAGAGGCAACGCCGTGTCCGACCGCGACTCCATCGTTTTCCTGTTCGACGTCGACAACACCCTGATCGACAACGACCGTTTCAGCGCCGACCTCGCCGCCCGGCTCGAACACGAGTTCGGCACGGATGGCCGCGAGCGCTACAACGCCATCGACAAGGAGATTCGCGGCCAAGTGGGCTACGCCGATTATCTGGGCGTCTTGCAGCGCCTGCGCGGGCAGCGCAGCGAGCGCTCCTTCATGGAGATGTCGTTCTTCCTGCTCGACTACCCCTTCGAGCAGCGTCGCTTCCCGGGCGTGCTGGAAGCCATCGACCACCTGCGCACGCTGGGTCGTCCGGTGATCATGTCTGACGGCGATACCGTGTTCCAGCCGCGCAAGATCCGTCGCGCGGGGCTATGGGAAGCCTTCCGCGAGGACGTGCTGATCTACGTGCACAAGGAAGAGATGCTCGACGACATGCAGGCCCGCTACCCGGCTGACCACTACGTGATGGTCGATGACAAGCCGCGCATCCTCGTGGCACTGAAGAAGCTGCTGGGCGATCGCGTGACCACGGTGTTCGTAAAGCAGGGGCACTATGCGGCGGCGGCGGGCAAGGACCTGGAAGACACGCCGCCGGACATCACGGTGGACACCGTCGCCGACCTGGCGAAGCTGGGGCGCGAGGCATTTTTCGCTACCGCTTGATATCAAGGACGCTTACGCATTGTAGGAGCGCGCTTGCGCGCGACAGGCCAGGTCGCGATCACCAATCCCCATCGAACGCCCCCCGCACCCACTCCATGCGCTCACCCTCAAACCCCACCACATCGAACCGGCACGGCCGTCGCGCATCGAGCGGCCTCCCCGTCAGCCAGATATGCGCGGCGCTGACGATGCGCCGTCGCTTGGCGGTCGTGACGGACGCCAGCGCTCCGCCGAACGCGGCACCACGCCGGTAGCGCACCTCGACGAAGACGACGACCTCTCCCTCGCGCATCACGAGGTCGATCTCGCCGTGTCGACAAAGAAAGTTGGCCTGGACCAGGCGCAGGCCACGCGCCTGCAGAAACGAAAGCGCCGCGCCTTCGAAGCGGTCTCCGAGGGCGCGGCGCGGGGTGGTGGTGCGGGGTGGTTTCAACGCGGACTCCTGTCCGCGCCGGCGGGAGATCAGCCGCCGCCGCTCTCGACGGTGGGGGCCGTGGCCGGCGCTTCGAGTTCGAGGCTACCCGCGACCGGGCGGGCCACGCCGTCGGTGAAGCGCGCCCAGATGAGTACGCGACGCACGCGACCGAATTCGTCGGCGACCAATTGACCGGTGGCGCCCGGCAGATAGCTGCCGGGGTGGCCGCGCATCCAGTCGATGTACGGCACCAGGCCCCACGCATCCATGCCGAAGGCGAACAGGCGTGCGGCGACACCCCGCGTGGCCGGGATCGCGCTGGCGAGATCCGCGCGATGCGGCAGACCCGGTTGCGCGTCGAACAGCCACGGCGCGTCGCAGAACTCCACGCCTTCCAGGTCGCGATCCGTGGTGGGATCGTCGCTACCCGCGTACACGTGAGAGGTGGCGAAAACTGGTTCGGTGTTGCGGGTCAGGCGTAGCTGGGGCATCAGCAGGCGGGCCTGCTGCGGCTTCATGCTGATGAACACACCGCCGTCGGTATCGCCTTCCGGCGTGGCGCCGATGCCTGCGCCGGAGAGCTGCGAGGCGAAGTCGATGCTGTTGGCGTCCAGCGTGACCTGTCCGGCCAGCTTGCCGCCGCGCGCCTGCCACTCAGCCTTGAAGGCATTGCCGGCGCGGCGGGCGAAGTCGTCGGTGGACACGATCACCACGGCCGAGTGCAGGCCGCGATCGGCCATGTGATCGGCGACCTGGGCGCCTTCGGTTTCCGGCAGCAGGCCGAACTCATTGGCGCCGGACGGCGGCAGGTTCTTGTTGTCGTTGGGGTAGTTCAGCGTGAGCATCGGCGCGGGCAGGGCGCCCTTGGCGAAGATCGCGGAGACGCCATCGCGGTTCAGCGGTCCGACCACGAAGCGGGCGCCTTCGGACACGGCCTTGTCGTAGGCGGCCACGGCATGGGTGGCGTCGTTGCCGGAGTCGTAGACCACCACTTCCGGGCGGGGCGCGTTGGTGTGCGCGGCGTCGATGTAGTTGGCGAAGAAGCCGTCGCGGATGGCGGCCCCCGCACCCGCGAGCGGGCCGGTCAGCGGCAGCAGCAGGGCGACCTTGGTCGGCACCTTGTAGCCTTCGCGCACACCCTTGTCGCCGGTCACGGTGCCCACGGCCTGGTCGAGCACCGCGGGCGAGCGGGTGGCGCTGCCCAACTGGGTCTGGGCTTCCATCACCCAGGGTCGCAGCGGATCGTTCGCCGGTAGCGTCGCGCCACGCGTGGCGAGCGGCTGCGCACCCAGGCTGGTCAGGATCGCGAGGATTTCCTTGCGGTTCTGTTCGCGGTCGATACCGCGCAACTGGCCGTCGAGGTCGACACGCGTCTGCGCCGCGCTCCAGGGATCGCCGGAGGCTACCTGCGCACGGGCGCGCAGTTCGGCAAGGCGTTGTTCGATCTGCGGGGACACGCGCGACGACGGCTTGCCGGTGAGCGACAGGGCGGTCGCCGGGTCGCCCTTCTTGAGAGCGAGTTCCGCGCGGATGGCGTCGAAGCGAAGGGCATCCTCGCCTTCCAGGCGCGAGCGGCGGATATCGCCGAGCACGGGCGCGGCGCGCTCCAGGGCACCTTCCTGGCGATACGACTCGGCCGCGAGCAGGCGGAAGTAGTCGCGATGCGTGGCGTCCTGGTCGGCCAGGGCCAGATAGGCCTGCGCGGCCTGGTCGAACTGGCCCTTCGTGTAGAGCGCCTGCGCGGCTTGCGTCGCCTCGCCGCTGGGTGCCGTGCCATGTGGCTGGGTCGTGCCACCCGGGGTCACGCAGCCGGCAAGGCCGGCGGACAGCAGGAGGCCGAGGGTGGTGGCGCGCATCGCTCGCATCGCGGTTTCCTTTGGTAACGCGGGAGGCGCCCTCCGGCGCCGAAACGCCCCGGATCATAGCCCATCGCTTCGCGAGGCCGGCGTGATCCGGCGCCGTTTATGCTGCGACAGGTAGGTGGTTATTCATCAGGTGCGAAGGGTTCCCGCGACACCGCTTCGTTGGCTTCTCGCCGCTGAAGCGGCTCCCACGGGGTTCGGCGTCAGGCGCCGTAGAGCGCCTTGCGTGGCGCGCCGGTGATCGCGGCGGCCAGTTTTGCCGCCTTGGCGGGCGGCAGTTCGTCCTTGAGGATGCCGAACACGCGAAGGCCTTCGGCCAGGCGTTCGTCCTCGCCGGCTTCGCGTCCGGCGACCATCACCACGAACTCGCCCTTCTGCTGGTTGGGATCAGCGGTGACGCGCGGCACCAGTTCGCCCAGTGGCGCACCCAGCACGGTTTCGAACAGCTTGGTCAGCTCGCGGGCCATCACCGCCTCGCGATCCGCGCCGAATACGTCACGCATGTCTTCCAGACATTCGACGATGCGATGCGACGACTCATAGAAGATGAGGGTGCGCGACTCGCCGGCCAGCTCGGACAGCCGCGACCGCCGCGCGCCGCCCTTGGCCGGGAGGAATCCCTCGAAGATGAAGCGGTCGCTGGGTAGTCCGGCAACCGACAGCGCCGCCACGACCGCACTGGGACCCGGCACCGGACTGGCCTTCAGGCCGGCGGCGCGCACCGCGCGGACCAGACGGAAGCCGGGGTCGCTGATCAGCGGCGTGCCGGCATCCGACACGAGGGCGACGTCTTCACCCGCCCGGATGCGTTCGACCAGGGCATCCACGGCCGTACGCTCGTTATGGTCGTGCAGCGCCACCAGCGGTGTGTCGATGCCCAGGTGGATGAGCAGCGGACGCGTATGCCGGGTGTCCTCCGCGGCGATCACGGCCACCTTGCGCAGGGTCTCGATGGCGCGCGCGCTGATGTCGTCGCGGTTGCCGATGGGCGTGGCGACGACGTGCAGGGTGCCGGGGCGAGGCTGGGACATCGGAATTTCCGCGTTGACTGGCCGCTCATTCTAGCCAGCATGGCTTATAATCGGAGGTGGAGTCGGCCAGACAGTCGCGTCGCGCCTTGTGCGCGTCGAGGAAAGTCCGGGCTCCACAGGGCAGGGTGCCAGGTAACACCTGGGCAGCGTGAGCTGACGGCCAGTGCAACAGAGAGCAGACCGCCGATGGCCCCGCAAGGGGATCAGGTAAGGGTGAAAGGGTGCGGTAAGAGCGCACCGCGTGCGGGGCTAACGTCGCACGGCACGGTAAACCCCACCCGGAGCAAGACCAAATAAGGGAACCATGACGCGGCCCGCGTCGTTCCCGGGTAGGTTGCTAGAGCCTGGCGGTGACGCTAGGCCGAGAAGAATGACTGTCACGTCGCAAGACGCACAGAACCCGGCTTACCGGCCGACTCCTTTCATTCTGTCGCGATCGGGGCACTTCGGTGCCCCGATCGCGTTTTCGTCGTCGGGTTGCGGCGAGCATCCATCGCGCGCAAGCGCGCTCCTACAAGAGGATGTCGACGCCGATGGTTGGGTGGGATGCGATTTCCTGGCATTCGTTCAGTCTCCACGCCATTTTCACGTCGCCCCGCCCCTCGTCGCGCAGAGCCATCCGTCAAAAAATCCTCGCGATTCAACCACCTTCGGTTGCTTTCTGAGAAATGGCTGGAATTGGTCATGAATGGAAGCTTTCTCCTTGATTCACAAGAAAAAATTCCTTGACAGTCTCAAGGGGCGAGACTATCGTGGGCTCCAGTGTGAAATCGTGGGATTTAGTGGGGTAGCCCTCAGTCATGTTTCAAGGCGAAACCGCCATCACGGTCGACGACAAAGGTCGTCTGACGATTCCGACCTCGTATCGGGATCTGGTGGCCGACGCCTGCGCAAACCGACTGGTGATTACCTACAACCCCTTCGAGTCGGGATCCCTGTGGATTTTCCCGTACGCGGAGTGGGAGCAGGTCCGCGACCAGGTCAATGCCCTGTCCAGCGTCAAGGCTGTCCACCGTGCGTTGCAGATGAAGCTGGTGGGTGCTGCCGCGATCGTCGAGCCCGACGGTGCGGCCCGTGTCCTCTTGCCAGCCAGTCAGCGCGCCGCGGCGGGCATAGAAAAAAAAGCCGTACTGCTGGGCATGGGCAACAAGTTCGAGCTTTGGAGCGAACAGGCCCACCTCGCCAAGATCCGGCAGACGATCAGCGAGGACGAGGTCAGCGACGACATGGCGGAACTGCGGTTGTAACGACGAACTGAATTTCTAAGTAGTGGCGTAACGGGAGCGGGATGTGGTGACGGCGGGGCGCGAAGTACACATCCCGGTGATGCTCGACGAAGCGGTGGAGGGCCTCGCCTTGCGCGAGAACGGGCGCTATCTGGACGGAACCTTTGGTCGGGGCGGTCACGCCCGGGCCATTCTGGACCGTCTGTCCGCCGACGGTCGCCTCTACCTCATGGACCGCGACCCGACCGCCATCGCCGTAGCCGAAGCCGGGCTCGCCACCGATCCGCGCGTGTCCCTACGCCACGACAACTTCGCCACGATGGGCGAATGGGCGGCCCTCGAAGGCGGCCTCGACGGCATCCTGCTCGACCTGGGCGTCTCCTCGCCGCAGCTCGACGATGCCAGCCGTGGCTTCAGCTTCATGGCTGATGCGCCGCTGGACATGCGCATGGACACCACGCGCGGCATCAGCGCCGCCGACTTCCTGGCCGAGGCCGACGAGGCCGAAATCGCCGACGTGCTGTGGACCTTCGGCGAAGAGCGCTTCAGTCGTCGCATCGCCAAGGTCATCGTGGAGCGTCGCGCCACCGCGCCGATCGCCCGCACCGGCGAACTCGCCGAACTGGTCGCCCGTTGCGTCGGTCGCCGCGAGCCGGGCAAGAATCCCGCGACCCGCACCTTTCAGGCGCTGCGCATCCGCGTGAACGCCGAACTCGAATCCGTGCAGCGTGGCCTCGACGCCGCGCTCGAACTGCTCAAGGTGGGTGGTCGCCTGTCGGTCATCAGCTTCCATTCGCTGGAAGACCGCACCGTCAAGCAGTTCATCCGTTCGCACGAAGGCCGCGTGCAGGGCAATCGCCGCGCACCGCCCACCGAAGCCAAGGCTGCGCGCCTGAAGCCGGTCGGCAAGGCCATCTTCCCGTCCGATGCCGAAGTCGCCGCGAACCCGCGTTCGCGTTCCGCCGTGCTGCGCGTGGCGGAGAAACTCGCATGAAGGTCTTCGGCGCGTTCTGCCTCACGATCCTGCTGCTGGCGGTCATCGCCAGCGCGATCGGTGTGGTGTGGACGCGTCACGAGAGCCGCATCCTGTTCGTCGAGCTGTCCCGCCTGCAAAGCCAGAAGGACGATCTTGGCGTCGAATACGGTCGTCTCGAACTGGAGCAAGCCACCTACGCCGAGCCCAGCCGCATCGATGCGGAAGCCCGCGCCCGCCTCGGCATGTACACGCCGAAGCAGCAGGACATCCAGCTGGTGCGCCGATGAGGGCCCGCTACGGCAAGCCCGTGGTGCCGAGCCGCCGCCGCGGCCAGGGACCGAGCCCGCGCAAGCGCATGACCGTGATGGTGGCCTTGCTCTGCATCGCCGCGTCCGGCCTCGTCGTGCGTGCGTTCGATCTCCAGGTGGTGCGCAAGCAGTTCTACCAGGACCAGGGCGATGCGCGCTTCCTGCGCGAAATGCCCATCGCTGTGTCGCGCGGCACCATCTTCGATCGCAACGGCGAGCCACTTGCCGTGTCGACGCCGGTCGCCTCGATCTGGGCCAACCCGCCCGAGGTGCTCGAAAACGCCGATCGCATCCCGGAGCTGGCGCATGCGTTGCACGTGGACGCCGACGACCTCAAGCAGAAGATCGAGGCGCGCGCCGACAAGGAATTCATGTACATCGCCCGCCAGATGCGTCCCGAGGACGCGCAGGCGGTCGTCGACCTGAAGATTCCCGGCATCGCCTCCCAGCGCGAATACCGTCGCTATTACCCGTCGGGTGCGGTGAACAGCCATATTCTCGGCTTCACCAATATCGACGACCACGGCCAGGAAGGCCTGGAACTCGCTTTCGACGAATGGCTGGCCGGCAAGCCGGGCGCCAAGCGCGTCATCCGTGACCGCATGGGTCATGTGGTGGAGGACGTCGAGCTGGTGCGCGAGCCGCAGCCGGGCCGTGATCTCACGCTGTCGATCGACCGCCGCATTCAGTACCTCGCCTACAGCGCCCTCAAGGACGCTCTGGAAAAGAACAAGGCCGACTCCGGCTCGATCGTGGTGATGGATGTCCACACCGGCGAAGTGCTGGGCATGGCCAACCTGCCGTCGTTCAATCCGAACGCCGTGCGTGGCAGCACCCCGCAGGAGCGCCGCAACCGCGCCGTCACCGACGTGGTGGAGCCGGGCTCCACGATGAAGGCGTTCACGATGGCCGCCGCGCTCACCAGCGGCAAGTACACCCCCACCTCGCCGCTGATCGAGACCTCGCCGGGTACCTGGATGATGGGTGGCCACCCGGTGCGCGACACGCATAACTGGGGCACGCTCACCCCGACCGGCGTCATCACCAAGTCGTCGAACGTCGGTGCGGCCAAGATCGCGATGACGCTGGACACCGATTTCCTCTACGGCATCTACAAGTCGTTCGGCATCGGCAACAGCACGGGCAGTGGCTTCCCCGGCGAGGCCTCCGGCTACCTGCCGGTGGGCCGTACCTGGAAGCCCATCGAGAAGTCGCGCCTGGCCTACGGTTACAACCTCAACGTGACGCCGCTGCAGCTGGCCACCGGCTACGCCGCCATCGGCAATGGCGGCCAGTACCGCGCGCCGTCGTTCATCAAGGGCGCCGACAACCCGCCCAATCAGGTTGTCACCCCCGAAGTGGCCCATGAACTCGTGCGCATGCTCGAGACCGTGGTCGCCCCGGGCGGCACCGGCTACGGCTTCGCCTCCGTGGCCAACTACAGCGTGGCCGGCAAGACCGGTACCTCGCACAAGAACTCCGCTGGCGGTTACTACGCCAACAACTACATTTCGCTGTTCGTGGGCATGATCCCGGCCAGCGCACCCCGCATCGTCACCGTCGTGGTCATCAACGACCCGAAGGGCGGCCGCTACTACGGCGGCTCGGTCGCCGGACCGGCCTTCGTCCAGGTGATGCAGGGCGCGGTGCGCCTGCTGGACATTCCACCGGACAACGTCGGTCGCTGGTACGCCGGTGGCCCGAGCCAGGGTGGCATGATCAGTACGAACAACGCACCGCCACAAGCGGACGACAGCGCGGCGGAAGAGGTGGTCCCATGACCATGCGCCTCGCGGATCTTCTCGACGGTTTCGCCGACGCCCCGGGTGTCGGCGAAATTCTCGTTTCCGGGCTCTCGCTCGATTCGCGTGCCATCGTCGAAGGCAACGCCTTCGTCGCGCTGCGCGGCACGAAGGGCCACGGCATGGACTTCGCCGCCAAAGCGGTGGAGCAGGGCGCGTCCGTCATCCTCGCCGAAGCGCCGTTCGACGCCGTCGATCCGGGCGTGCCAGTGGTGACGGTGAAGGGCCTTCGCGAGAAGACGGGGCGCATCGCCGCCCGCTTCTACGGTTCGCCGTCGCAGCCCCTGCAGGTCATCGGCGTCACCGGCACCAACGGCAAGACCTCGACCGTGCAGCTCATCACGCAGGCGCTGGCCTTCCTCGGTCGCAAGCCGGCGTCGGTGGGCACGCTGGGCGCGGGCATGCATGGCGCCGTCGTCGAAGGCGAGCGCACCACGCCGGACGCGATCAGCATGCAGTCGCTGTTCGCGGACTTCCGCGAAGCCGGCGCCACGCACGTCGCGATGGAAGTGTCCTCGCACGCGCTGGAGCAGGGGCGGGTGAACGCCGTCGCCTTCGACGTGGCCGTGTTCACCAACCTCACGCGCGACCATCTCGACTACCACGGCACGATGGAAGCCTACGGCGCGGCCAAGGCGAAGCTGTTTGCCTTCGAGGGTCTACGCGCGGCGGTGATCAACATCGACGACGCGTTCGGCCTGAAGCTGGCCAAGGGCCTGCCGGAAGGCGTGGCGAAGCTGCGTACCTCGATGGCCCACGAGGCCACCGAGAAGGACGCCGAGATCCGCGCGGACATCATCGTCACGTTGGCCAAGGGCCTGTCCTTCAATCTCAACACCCCGTGGGGCATGCGCACCGTGCGCAGCGCACTGCTGGGTCGCTTCAACGTCGCCAACCTGCTCGCCGTCGCGGCGGTGCTGGGCGCGCTGGGCGAACCGTTCGACCGCATCCATGCCGCGCTGGAATCGCTCCAGCCCGTCAACGGACGCATGAGCCGCCTCGGCGGCGACGGTAAGAAGCCGCTGGTGGTCGTGGATTACTCGCACACGCCGGACGCCTTGAAGCAGGCGCTGCTGGCACTGCGTTCGCACACCAAGGGTCGACTCATCTGCGTCTTCGGCGCCGGTGGCGACCGCGACCAGGGCAAGCGCCCGATCATGGCCGGCATCGCCGAGCGCCTCGCCGACGTGGTGATCGTCACCGACGACAACCCGCGCAGCGAGGACGGCGACACCATCGTCGCCCAGATCGTGGCCGGCTTCGCCCACCCCGACACCGTCATGGTGGAGCGCGACCGCGCCTCCGCCATCGCCCTGGCCCTGTCCGATGCGAAGGCCGACGACGTCGTGCTGATCGCCGGCAAGGGTCACGAAACCTATCAGGAAGGTCCGCAGGGCAAGCAGCCCTTCGACGACCTCGCCGTCGCCCGCGAGGCGATGGCATCCAGCACCAAGGGAGCCCGCGCATGATGCGCCTTTCCGCCGTCGCCCTCTGGACTCGCGGCCGCCTGCATGGCGCCGATGTCGAGGTCACCGGCTTTTCCATCGATACCCGTACCCTCAAGGCCGGCGATCTGTTCGTGGCCCTGCCGGGCGAGCGCGTGGACGGCCACGATTTCGTGGCCATGGCCGCCGAGCGTGGCGCCATCGCCGCGCTGGTCACCCGTCCCGTGGACGCGCCGATCGCCCAGGTCATCGTCGACGACACCCAGCTCGCGCTGGGCGACCTGGCCAGCGCGGTGCGTGCCCAGAGCAATGTCCGCGTCATCGGCATCACGGGCTCCAATGGCAAGACCACGGTGAAGACGCTTACGGCGTCGATCCTGTCGCGCCACGGCCGCACCCACGTCAACGCTGGCAACTTCAACAACGAGCTGGGCATGCCGCTGACCCTGCTGGGCATGCCGGCGGACACGCGCTACGCCGTGCTCGAAATGGGTGCGGGCAAGCCGGGCGACATCGACTATCTCGCCGCCATCGCGCGGCCCGATATCGGCCTCGTCAATTCCATCGCGCCTGCCCATCTTGAGCGCATGGGAACCATCGAAGGCGTCGCCGAGACCAAGGGGGCGCTGTACCAGGCGCTGCCGCCCGACGGCGTCGCGATCATCAATGCGGACGACGAGCGCTTCGCCGGTTTCTTCGCCGGCCTGGCTGGTTCGCGTCGCACGCTTCGCTATGCCCTGACCCATCGTGCTGACATCGGCGCCGATATCGTCGAGGAACGCATCGACGGTACGCATTTCGTGCTCTCGACGCCGCACGGCGACGGCGACGTGCACCTGCCGCTGGCGGGTCGCCACAACGTTGCGAACGCCCTGGCCGCCGCCTCCATCGCCATCGCGCTGGACGTGCCGGTGGAAACCATCGTCGAGGGTCTTGAGCAGGTGCCGCGTGTCGCGGGCCGCCTCAACCTCGAGCCGATGCCGGGCGGCTGGACGCTGATCGACGACAGCTACAACGCGAACCCGGGTTCCGCCGCCGCCGCCATCGACACCTTGTCGCTGGCCGAGGGCGAGCGCTGGCTGATCCTCGGCGACATGGCCGAACTGGGCCCCGACGCCGTGAAGATGCACGCCGACACCGGTCGCCTGGCCCACCAGCGTGGTATCGACCGCCTGCTGGCGACCGGGGCGAAGAGCGCCGCGGCGGTGGAAGCCTTCGGCGAAGGCGCCCATCACTTCGATACGCAGGACGCCCTGATCGCGGCCGCGTGCCACGACATCCACCAGGGCGTCACCGTCCTGGTGAAGGGGTCGCGCTCCTCCGGTATGGAGCGAGTCGCGGCAGCGATGAAGAAACACGCTGAAGGAGCATCCCATGCTGCTTGAACTGGCGGAATGGATGGCTCGGCACTTCACGTCGCTGCATCTTTTCCAGTACATCACCTTCCGCGCGATCATGGCGGCGCTCACCGCGCTGGCCGTGTCGCTGCTGCTCGGTCCGGCGATGATCCGCAAGCTCGCCGCCCTCAAGGCGGGGCAGGTGGTGCGTAGCGACGGTCCGCAGACCCATCTTTCCAAGGCCGGCACGCCCACGATGGGCGGCACGCTGATCCTGTTCGCCATCGGCATCTCGACGCTGCTGTGGGCCGACCTCGGCAACCGCTATGTCTGGGTCGTGCTGCTGGTGACGCTGCTGTTCGGCGCGATCGGCTTCTACGACGACTACCGCAAGCTGGTGTTGAAGGATAGCCGCGGCCTCGCCAGCCGCTGGAAGTACTTCTGGCAGTCGGTGTTCGGCCTCGCCGCCGCGGTGTTCCTGTACCAGACCCACCAGCTTCCGGCCGAGACAGCGCTGTACGTGCCGCTGTTCAAGCAGGTGGCGATCCCGCTCGGCGTGCTCTTCGTCGTGGTGGGCTACTTCATCATCGTCGGCTTCTCCAATGCGGTGAACCTTACCGACGGCCTCGACGGCCTGGCGATCATGCCGAGCGTGCTGGTCTCCGGCGCGCTGGGCATCTTCGCCTACCTCGCCGGCAACAAGCTGTTCTCCGAGTACCTCGGTATCCCGGCGATTCCGGGTGCGGGCGAGTTGGCGATCTTCTGCAGCGCGCTGTCCGGCGCGGGGCTCGGCTTCCTCTGGTTCAACACCTATCCGGCCCAGGTTTTCATGGGCGACGTCGGTGCGCTGGCCATCGGCGCCGCGCTCGGCTGCGTCGCGCTGATCGTGCGCCAGGAGATCGTGCTGCTGGTGATGGGCGGCGTCTTCGTCATGGAGACCGCCTCGGTGATGCTCCAGGTCGCCAGCTTCAAGCTGCGCGGCAAGCGGATCTTCCGCATGGCGCCGATCCACCACCACTTCGAACTGAAGGGCTGGCCCGAACCCCGGGTCATCGTGCGTTTCTGGATCATCAGCGTCGTGCTGGTGCTCATTGGTCTGGCTACCTTGAAGGTGCGCTGAGAAATCATGTTCGGCTTCGGCAACAAGCAGGCACAGCGCCGGCAGGGCCCGCGGGGGAGTTTCGACCTCCCGCTGCTCGTGGCCGCGCTCGCGCTCGCCACGATGGGCGTGGTGATGGTCACCTCCGCCTCCATCGCCGTGGCCGACGGCTCGCACGTGGGCGCGTTCTACTACCTCAAGAAACACCTGAGCTTCCTGGCGCTTGGCTTCGTGCTGGCCGGTGTCGCCATGCGCACGGAACTGAAGACGATCGAGAAGCACAGCACGCTGCTGCTGCTCGTCGGCATCTGCATCCTGCTGCTGGTGTTCGTGCCGGGCTTCGGCATGCGCATCAACGGTGCGCGCCGCTGGATCAACCTGTTCGTCACCAGCTTCCAGCCGGTGGAAGCGGTGAAGCTGATCCTTGTGGCCTATCTGGCCAGCTACCTCGTGCGCCATCGCGAAGGCGTGGAATACGAACTGTTCGGCGTGGTGAAGCCGATCGCCGTGGCCGGTTTCATGGTGCTCCTGCTGCTGGCCCAGCCCGACTTCGGTTCGGCGGCCCTCGTGGTCGCCACCACGGTCGGCATGGTCTGGCTGGCCGGTGCCCGCATGCGCAACCTCGTGCTGCTGGCGATGCCGCTGATCCCGCTGCTGATCTACGCCACCACCGCCGAGGACTACCGCATCAAGCGCCTCACCTCCTTCCTCGATCCGTGGAAGGACCCGTTCAATGACGGTTTCCAGCTCACCCAGGCGCTCATCGCGGTGGGTCGTGGCGAATGGACCGGTGTGGGTCTGGGCTCCAGCGTGCAGAAGCTGTTCTACCTGCCCGAGGCGCATACCGACTTCATCCTGGCCGTGCTCGCCGAAGAGCTGGGCCTGGCCGGCATCGTGGTCGTGATCGGGCTCTACATCGTGCTCGTCGGGCGTGGACTGTATATCGGCCTCAAGGGCGTCGAGCTCGGCCAGCGTTTCTCGGGCTACGTGGCCTACGGCATCTCGCTGATGATGGGTTTCCAGGCGATGGTATCCATCGGCGTGAATCTCGGTGTGCTTCCCACCAAGGGTCTGACGCTGCCCTTGATCAGCTCCGGCGGTTCGTCGGTGCTGATGACCTGCGCGATGGTCGGTGTGCTGCTGCGCGCCACCTTCGAGATCAACCGCGCCGAGGATGCGCGCCAGTCCGCTGTGCGCCAGCCGGCGAACGCGGTGCCGACCTCGGCTCCGGCGGGAGGCATGGCATGAGCGCCCCCGTCCTGATCATGGCCGGCGGCACCGGTGGCCACATCTTCCCGGGTCTGGCCGTGGCCGACGAGCTGCGTTCGCGTGGCGTGCCGGTGGCTTGGCTCGGCGCCGAAGGCGGCATGGAGACGCGTGTCGTGCCGGCGCACGGTCTCGACCTGCACACGATCAAGGTCGGTGGCCTGCGCGGCAAGGGCATGAAGACCCGACTGCTCGCCCCGGTGATGCTGGTGCGTGCGTTGTTCGAATCGCTGGCGTTGCTGCGCAAGCTCAAGCCCCGCTGCGTGCTGTCGATGGGCGGCTACGTCGCGGGTCCGGCTGGCGTGGCCGCGAAGCTGGCGGGCATTCCGCTGGTGGTGCACGAGCAGAACGCCGTCGCCGGCTTCACCAATCGCAAGCTCGCTTCGTTCGCGAAGCGCGTGCTCACCGGTTTCCCCAACGTGCTGCCGAACGGCGAGTGGGTGGGTAATCCGGTGCGCGCCCGCATCGCCGCCGTGCCGGCTCCCTTCGAGCGCCTGGCCGGTCGCGACGGTGCGCCGCGCCTGCTCGTGCTGGGCGGCAGCCTCGGCGCCCGCACGCTCAACGCCGTACTGCCCAAGGCCCTGGCCCGCATGGCGGCAACGGGCGCCATGGTGCCCGAGGTGGTCCACCAGACCGGTGAGCGCAACCTGCAGGAAACACTCGACGCCTATACCGCTGCCGGCAGCGCCGCGAACATCGTGGCCTTCATCGAAGACATGGCCGGCGCTTACGAATGGGCCGACCTCGTGCTTTGCCGCGCCGGCGCGCTGACCGTCGCCGAACTGTGCGCCGCCGGCCAGGAAGCCGTGCTGGTGCCGTTCCCGTTCGCGGTTGACGACCACCAGACCGCCAACGCCCGCGCGATGGTCGACGTGGGTGGTGCACGCATCGTCGCCGACGGCGCGTTGTCCAGCCACGAATCGCCGGACATGCTGGCGAAGCTGCTCGACGAACTGCTCGTCGACCGCAACCGCATCCTTTCCGCCGCCAATGCGTCACGCACGCTGGCCAAACCCGACGCTGCATCAACGATTGCCCGTCACTGCATGGAGGTATCCGCATGACGCCCGGTCGTTTGCGCGCCCACGACGATTTCATGACCTCGTTCCGCCGAGTCCACTTCATCGGCGTGGGCGGCGTCGGCATGAGCGGCATCGCCGAAGTGCTGAACAACCTCGGCTATAGCGTGTCCGGTTCCGACCGCGCGCATTCGCCGACCACGGAACGCCTGGCCAGCCTGGGCGTCCAGGTTCATATCGGCCACGATGCCTCGAACATCGACGGTGCCGACGTGGTGGTCACCTCCAGCGCGATCCGCCAGGACAACCCGGAGCTGGTCGCCGCGCGCGCCCAGCGCATCCCGACCGTGCCGCGCGCCGAGATGCTCGGCGAGCTGATGCGCTTCCGCCGTGGCATCGCCATCGCGGGTACGCATGGCAAGACCACCACCACCAGCCTCGTCGCCAGCGTGCTGGCCGAGGCCGAGTACGACCCGACCTTCGTCATCGGTGGCCAGCTCAACGCCGCCGGCGCCAACGCGCGCCTGGGCACGGGCCAGTATCTCGTGGCGGAAGCCGACGAATCCGACGGCTCGTTCCTGATGCTCTCGCCGGTGATCGCGGTGGTCACGAACATCGACGCCGACCACCTCGAGAACTACAACGGCGACTTCGCCCAGGTGAAGAAGGCCTTCGGCGATTTCCTGCATCGCCTGCCGTTCTACGGCATGGCCGTGCTGTGCATCGACGACGAGGAAACCGCGAAGCTGGCGCAGGACACCTCGCGCCGCTTGGTCACCTACGGCATCGACAACCCGAAGGCCGACGTGGTCGCCACGAACGTGCGCCAGATCGGTTTCCAGATGCAGTTCGACGTGCGCCTGCCGGGCATGGCCGACGCGCTGGCCATCACGCTCAACCTGCCGGGCCTGCACAACGTGCAGAACGCCCTCGCCGCTGCGGCGGTGGGCTGGCAGCTCGGTGTGGAAGGCGAGGCCATCGCCCGCGCGCTGGCCGGTTTCCAGGGCGTGGGCCGTCGCTTCCATCGTCGCGGCGAGATCGCGCTGGACACCGGCAACGCACTGCTGGTTGACGACTACGGCCACCACCCGCGCGAGCTGGCCGCCGTGTTCTCCGCCGCACGCGGTGGCTGGCCCGACCGTCGCCTGGTCGTGGCGTTCCAGCCGCATCGTTACAGCCGTACCCGCGACCTGCTCGACGACTTCGCCAACGTGTTGGCCGAGGTCGACGTGCTGGTGCTTACCGAGGTCTACCCGGCCGGTGAATCGCCGATCGCCGGTGCCGACGGCAAGGCCCTGGCACGCGCGATCCGTGCGCGCGGCAAGACCGATCCGGTGCTGGTCGACCACCCGCGCGACCTGCGCGACACGCTGCCCGCGCTCGCGCGCGACGGCGACCTGATCATGCTGCTGGGCGCCGGCGACATCGGCACGGCGGCCATCGAGCTGGCCAACGCCGGCCACCTGAGGACCCGTAAGTGATGAGCACCACCCGTTTCCCGCGCCTGGTCACCGATCCCGCCCAATTCGGGCGCGTGGCGGTGGTCTACGGTGGCAATTCCGCCGAGCGCGAGGTGTCGCTGAATTCCGGCAAGGGCGTGCTGGACGCACTGCGCGCCGGTGGCGTCGACGCGCATCCGATCGACGGCATTCCGGCGTTGCTCGACGCCGTACGCGCCGGACACTTCGCGCGCGTGTTCAACATCCTGCACGGCGCGGGCGGTGAGAACGGCGAGCTGCAGGGCGCGCTTCAGTCGCTCGGCGTGCCGTATACCGGTTCGGGCGTGCTGGGTTCGGCGCTGTCGCTCGACAAGATTCGCGCCAAGCAGGTCTGGCAGGCGTTGGGCCTGCCGACTCCGAAGTTCCGCGCGCTGCCGCGCGGTGCCGATGTGCACGCCGCCGCGCGCGAGGTGGGCTTCCCGCTAATCGTGAAGCCCGCCTGGGAAGGTTCCAGCGTCGGTGTCACGCGCGTTTTCAAGGAGTCCGACCTGGACGCCGCCGTGGAACTGGCGCACCGCTATCCCGGCGATCTGCTGATGGAAACGCTGATCGAAGGTGACGCGCACGAGGGCGGCGAGTTCACCGTCGGCATCCTGGGTCGCGAAGTGTTGCCCACGATCAAGATCGTGCCGGCAACCGAGTACTACGATTACAACGCCAAGTACGTCGCCGACGATACGCAGTACATCTGCCCCGGCCTTTCCGGTTACGCCGAGGAGGAGATGCGCGCGCTCGCGTTGCGCGCCTTCGACGCCGTGGACTGTTTCGGCTGGGGTCGCGTGGATATCATGCGCGACCGTCACGGCAAGAACTGGCTGCTCGAGGTGAACACCGCCCCGGGCATGACCTCGCACTCGCTCGTGCCGAAGGCTGCCGCCGTCGCAGGCCTGGATTACCCGGCCCTGTGCTGGCGCGTCCTGGAAACCTCCATGGAAAGGAGGGCATGAAGAGATGAAGGGAGCCGCTGCCACGCGGATCGTCGCCTGGGGCATCGCCATCACCTTGGTGGTGTTGCCCATTGTCGGCGTGATGCAGGGCTGGTTTGCCGCCAATCGTTGGCCGGTGACGCAGCTGAAGGTCGAGGCGGAGTTCACGCACGTCAGTGCGGAACAGATCCGCGCGGCCGTGCTGCCCAGTCTTGGCAAAGGCTTCTTTGCAACCAATCTGGAAAACGTGCGCCGCTCGATCGGTGGCCTGCCCTGGGTGGAGTCGGTGGAAGTGCGCAAGCGCTGGCCCGACACGCTGCTGGTGCGCATCTACGAGCGTCAGCCGTTCGCGCGCTGGAACGGTACTCGCCTGATCAGCCGCCAGGGCCAGGTGTTCGACGCGCCGGGTGCCGACCAGATGGGCGATCTGCCACGTCTGTCGGGACCGGACTCGCGGCTGGCCGAGGTGGTGAGTTTCTACGCCCAGGCACGCAAGGCCTTCGAAGGTCGCGCGCAGATGTCGGTGGTGGGTGTCAGCTTGTCCGAACGCGGCAGCTGGAGCGCCATCACCGAAAGCGGCGCGGAGATCGTGATCGGCGACCGCGAACAGGCGGACCGCCGTCTCGCGCGTTTCCTCGACGTCTACCCGCAACTCCTTTCAGGTCATCGTGGCGGATTCGCCTACGCCGACCTGCGTTACACCAACGGATTCGCTATCCGGTGGCCGCCACAGGAAAACACGGCCACCCCAAAGGTCGGAAGCTGAGCTAATACATGAGAAACAAGAACGACAAACAGCTCGTCGTCGGCCTCGACATCGGAACCTCCAAGGTCGTCGCGATCGTCGGCGAGTACGAGCCCGGTGAACCGATCGAAGTGATCGGCATCGGCACCCACGTCTCGCGCGGCATGAAGCGCGGCTCCGTCGTGGACATCGAATCGACCGTGCACTCGATCCAGCGCGCGGTGGAAGAGGCCGAGCTGATGGCCGGCTGCGACATCCGCTCGGTGTATGCCTCTATCTCGGGCAGCCACCTGGAAACCCGCAACTCGCACGGCACCGCGGCGATCCGCGACCGCGAAGTGATGGCGGCCGACCTCGAGCAGGTGCTGGAGGCGGCGAGCGCCGTCGCGATCCCGGCTGACCGCAAGGTGCTCTACAAGGAGTCGCAGGAATACCGCATCGACGGCCAGGACGGCATTCGCCATCCGGTCGGCATGAGCGGCGTGCGCCTGGAAGCCAGCGTGCACCTGGTCACCGGTGCCGCCAGTTCCGTGCAGAACATCTCCAAGTGCATCCAGCGTTGCGGCCTGTCGGTGGACGAACTCGTCCCCGCTGCCGTCGCCAGCGCCAAGGCCGTGCTGACCGAAGACGAACTGGAGCTGGGCGTGTGCCTGGTCGACATCGGCGCGGGTACCACGGACATCGCGATCTACACCCAGGGCGCGATCCGCTACACCAAGTCGCTGCCGGTGGGCGGTGACCAGGTCACCAACGACATCGCCTATGGCGTGCACACGCCGACCGCGCATGCCGAGGAGATCAAGATCAAGTACGCCTGCGCGCTGGCCCAGCTGGCCCACGCGGAGGAAACCATCCAGGTGCCCAGCGTCGGCGATCGCCCGCCGCGTCGCCTTGCCCGGCAGGCGCTCGCGCAGTCGGTGCAGGCGCGCTACGAGGAAATCTTCGAGATGGTGCAGGACGAACTGCGTCGCTCGGGCTACGAGAGCCTGGTCGCTGCGGGCATCGTGCTGACCGGTGGCGCCGCCCGTATGGAAGGCGCCCTCGAACTGGCCGAGGAAATTTTTCACAAGATGGTCCGTATCGGCGTGCCACAGCACGTCTCGGGCCTGGGCGACGTGGTTTCCAGCGAACTGCATTCCACGGGCGTGGGCCTCCTGCTGCACGGCTCGCGCGCCAGTGGAGGCAATCGTCAGATGAGTTCCGCCGTCGGCAACGTCGGCAACATGGTCGAGAAGTTCCGCAGCTGGTTCAGCAAGAACTTCTGACCAAACGCTTCATCGGCGCCCAAAGGATGGGGGGCGCCGGGGCATAAGGACGGCCCGCCGCTCGCGATCGACAGGAGTCGGTCACGGGACATAAACCAAAAAAACTAAAAGTTCTGCGGAGGACGGGAAATGTTCGAACTAATCGAAAAGCTGGCACCGAATGCGGTCATCAAGGTCATCGGCGTGGGTGGTGGCGGCGGCAACGCCGTGGCCCACATGGTGAACTCCAACATCGAAGGCGTCGAATTCGTCGTCGCCAACACCGACGCGCAGGCCATGAAGAGCTGCGGCGGTCGCACGCACCTGCAGCTCGGTGGCAACGTCACCAAGGGCCTGGGCGCGGGCGCCAACCCGGAAGTCGGCCGTCAGGCCGCGCTGGAAGATCGTGAGCGCATCGAGGACATGCTCGAAGGCGCCGACATGGTCTTCATCACCTGCGGTATGGGCGGTGGCACCGGTACCGGCGCCGCGCCGGTCGTCGCCCAGCTCGCGAAGGAGAAGGGCATCCTGACGGTCGCCGTCGTGACCAAGCCGTTCCCCTTCGAAGGCCGTCGCCGCATGCAGGTCGCCCTGAAGGGCATCGAAGACCTGTCGCAGCACGTCGACTCGCTGATCACCGTGCCGAACGAGAAGCTGCTCTCGGTGCTGGGTCGCGAAGTCACCCTGCTCAACGCCTTCAAGGCCGCCAATGACGTCCTTCTGGGCGCCGTCCAGGGCATCGCCGACCTGATCACGGCCCCGGGCCTGATCAACGTCGACTTTGCCGACGTGCGCACGGTCATGAGCGAGATGGGCATGGCGATGATGGGCTCCGGCACCGCCCGCGGCGACGACCGCGCGCAGGCCGCCGCCGAATCGGCCATCAACAACCCGCTGCTGGAAGACGTCAACCTGGCCGGCGCCTGCGGCATCCTGGTGAACGTCACCGCCGGTCCGAATCTCACCATGCGTGAGTTCGACGAGATCGGTCGCGTGATCCACGACTTCGCCTCGGAAGACGCGACCGTCGTGATCGGCACCTCGCTGGATCCGGACATGCAGGACGACGTCCGCGTCACCGTGGTGGCCACCGGCCTGAACCGCGGTATCGTCGCCGCCAAGCAGCCGGTCCGCCAGCCGGTGCAGCAGCAGGTCGAGATGCGCCAGCGTCCGCGTCCGGTCGTGCTGCGCACGGGCACGGGCAACGAAGTGGTCGACTACGCTCAGTCCGAGCCGGTCCCGTCGGTCTCCTCGCGCGCTGAACCGGCTCAGCAGCCGGCCAAGAGCCAGGAACCGGCGATCGACTACCTCGACATCCCGGCCTTCCTGCGTCGCCAGGCGGACTGATCGCGTCAGCCAAACGCTCCAAGGCACGTTAAGGAAAACGTGAGGACGACCCGGCACGATGCCGGGCCGCCCGTCGCCCCATCGCCGCTCCCGTCCGGGCGGTGGGGCGACGCCGTGCCGCCTTGAAGGCAACCCGGGAGAAAATTCAATGAGTTGCAAGTAATTGATGCGTCGCGCAATTCTGTCGCACGAGCGATGAGAACTGTTCTCAGAAAAAACTGAAGCCTCGGTGAAAGGATGGTTGAGCTGTACTGTCCGGTTTGTTTATTCCGAGGTTAAGACTGTGTTAGCATGTACGTTACTCAGGCTGCTGCCAGCAAGGTTCGACACAACATGATTAAGCAGCGCACGCTCAAGAACATCATTCGCGCCACCGGCGTCGGCCTCCATACCGGCGACAAGGTCTACATGACGCTTCGTCCGGCGGCGCCCAATACGGGCATCGTGTTCCGCCGCGTCGACCTCAATCCGCCGGTCGAGCTCAAGTCTCGCCCGGAGAACGTCGGCGATACGCGCCTGTCCACCACGCTTATCCATGGCGATGTCCGCGTTTCCACCGTGGAGCACCTGCTCTCGGCGATGGCCGGCCTCGGCATCGACAACGCCTACGTCGACCTGTCGGCCCCTGAAGTCCCCATCATGGACGGCAGCGCGGGCCCCTTCGTCTTCCTCATCCAGTCCGCTGGTATCGAGGAACAGGACGCCGCCAAGCGTTTCATCCGTATCAAGAAGCCGATCATCGTCGAAGACGGTGACAAGTGGGCGAAGCTCGAGCCGTTCGACGGCTTCAAGGTGGGCTTCTCGGTCGAGTTCGACCACCCGCTCTTCAACAAGCGCAATTCCCAGGCCGAGATGGATTTCTCGACCACCTCGTTCGTGAAGGAAGTAAGCCGCGCCCGCACCTTCGGCTTCATGCGCGATATCGAAGCCCTGCGTGAGCGCAACCTCACCCTCGGCGGCTCGATGGACAACGCCGTGGTCCTCGACGACTACCGCGTGCTGAACGAAGACGGCCTCCGTTACGACAACGAGTTCGTCAAGCACAAGATCCTCGACGCCATCGGCGATATCTACATGCTGGGCCACAGCCTGATCGGTGCCTACTCGGCGCACAAGTCGGGTCACGAGCTCAACAACAAGCTGCTCCGTCGCCTGATGGCTGATGCCACCGCGTGGGAAGAAGTCAGCTTCAAGGATCCGGCCAAGGCGCCGATCTCGTACGCACACCCGGCCCAGGCTGTCTGATACGCCCGGTTCCGAGGTAAGCAAAAAGGCCGCGAGCGATCGCGGCCTTTTTATTTGTCTGTAGGAGCGCGCAAGCGCGCTCCTACACATTTAAAGCGACGTGACATCCCTTACCGCGTCGGCGAATGCCTTCGGCGCCTCCTGCGGCAGGTTATGTCCGATGCCGCCGGTGATCGTACGGTGCGCGTACTTGCCGGTGAACTTGCTCGCATAGGCCGACGGTTCCGGGTGCGGTGCGCCGTTGGCGTCGCCTTCCAGGGTGATCGTCGGGATGGCGATCGTGGGGGCGGTGGCCAGCCTGGCCTCCAGTGCGTCGTACTTCGATTCACCTTCGACGATCCCCAGGCGCCAACGGTAGTTGTGGACGACGACGTCGACATGATCCGGATTGTCGAAGGCGACCGCCGAGCGGTCGAAGGTGGCGTCGTCGAAGGCCCATTTCGGCGAGGCGGTATGCCAGATCAGGCGGGCGAACTCCTTGCGGTTCGTTTCATAGCCGAGGCGGCCGCGTTCCGTGGCGAAGTAGAACTGGTACCACCACGACAGCTCGGCCTGGGGCGGAAGCGGCGCGGCGCCGGCTTTCTGGTTGCCGATGAGATAGCCGCTGACGGAAACCAGGGCCTCGCAGCGCTCGGGCCAGAGGGCCGCGACGATGTCGGCGGTGCGGGCGCCCCAGTCGAAGCCGGCGACGACCGCTTTCGGGATCTTCAGCGCGTCCATCAAGGCAATGACATCCACGGCAACGACCGACTGTTGGCCATTGCGCATGGTGTCCGGCGACAGGAATCGCGTGCTGCCGTAGCCACGCAGGTAGGGCACGATCACCCGATATCCCGAGGCGGCCAGTGCGGGAGCGACGTCGTCGAAGGCATGGATGTCGTAAGGCCAGCCGTGCAGGAGGATGGCGACGCGGCCGTTCGAGGGGCCGAGTTCGGCATAGCCGATATCGAGCACGCCGGCCTTGATCTGGCGGATAGGGCCGAGTCCGTTGCCGGCGGGCAGGGCGGTTGGAGCCGAGGGAGTCCGCGTCGCCGCGAACGCCTTGCCGATGTCGAGCAGGCCGAGCGGTACGGCCGCCGTGAGGGCGGCAGCGAAACCCATGAAGCGGCGGCGCTGGGTATTGGCGGGTGAGTTATCGCGTACGTCGTTCATGGCGTGGTCCTTAAGAAGGAGAGATGTTCAGCCGAAGGTGAAGGCGTAGGCGGAAGCGCCTGCGTCGATGAACTGGATGACGAACGTGTGTTCCCCGGTGTCCCCGGCCTGCCGCACGAGTTGGTAGAGGCGCGTCTCGCCGATCGTGCCATTGCCCTGGCCGTCGGTGTCGGTCCCGTGGGCGGCGCCCGGAGCCTTGCCATCGAGCAGGACACGGAAGCGCAGCGGCTTGCCATCCTTGCCGGGGGCGAGCACGAGGTGCAGGTCACGCGTGCGGAAGCGGTAGGTGATGGTGCCGCCCTCGCGATCCACCGTGGCGCAGTCACCATGGACCGTCCAGTCGCCGGTGAGGCCCCACTGGTTCAGGCGCGGTCGCCCGACCGAATAGTGCTGGCGGCGGTTTTCCGCAAAGCCTTCGGGTGAGGCGAAGCCCTCGGCCTTGTCGTAGCCGACGTAGGTTTCATCGGAAGCGACCCCGGCGGGGTCCGGAGCGACCTCGGTTCCCTTGGCTCGCGGAACGACGAGGCCTTCATCGGCCTTGCGCTGCCCGGCGGCTTCGGCGAGCAAGTCCTGGATGGCACGCTCCGAGGTGTCGTAGTCACCCTCGCCGTACTGGTGGTGACGGATGCGGCCGTTGGCGTCGACAAAGTAGAGCGCCGGCCAGAAGCGATTGTGGAAGGCACCCCAGATGGCGTGGTCGCTATCCACGGCGACGGGATAGGTGATGCCGAAGCGCGCGATGGCCTGGCGGATGTTGGCCTCGTCGCCCTCGAAGTCGAACTCGGGGGTGTGGACGCCGATGACGACCAGGCCTTGGTCCTTGTACTTGTCGGCCCAGGCGCGGACGTAGGGAATGGTGCGGATGCAGTTGATGCAGGAATAGGTCCAGAAATCGACCAGGACGACCTTGCCGCGAAGGCTCTCCGACGTCAGCGGTGCGCTGTTGAGCCAATCCGTGGCGCCGGCCAGCGAAGGCAGGGCGCCCTGGATGGGAAGCGTGCTCCGGTAGGCGTCACTCGCGTTGGCGGCAGAGGCGATCACGACGCCAGCGGTCAGGACAGCGCGCGAGACGGTGTGGCGAAATATCTTGGAAAGCGACATGGCGAGGCCCCTCGGAGGCAGGTCCGGAATGCCTTGCATGAGACCGCGCCGATGTATCCCCGGTGTTTTTGGCCGGGCGCCGATATGTACCGGAATGTAGCGATCAGGCCACCGAGCCCGCCTGTCGCGAGTGCGTCGGGTCTGTCGAATTTATGTGCAATTTAGGTGTTCGACCGCTTCATGCGTGCTATAAAGTTCGCCGCCCTGGCCTGGCCAGGGGCGCTCGCTGCGAGGCGAGAAGTCACGTAAGCGATTGATTAGTCTTGTTCTTCGGCCTGGGAGGCCAGTCCAAGGAAGAGGTCCCGCAACGTGGGATCGGAAAGTGTCGCGGCGACGGTCCGAAGGTGTCGGGCGGCCGTGGTGGAAAGCGGTTTGTGCAGGTCGGGGACTTCCTCCTCGACCGGCAGGGGGGCCACTTTCACGGCCACCGCGAAGGCCATCGCGCCCATGTCGCGGGCGGCGTCGAGGATCTGCGTCTGGTACAGGCGCACCCGGGATGCCCAGGCCGACGAGGGCGCAAGGAAGACGAGCCTGCCGTCGCGCAGGTCCGCAAAACGGACCTGGTCACGCAGCGGTTGGGGCAGCGTCGCGCGCAACTGGTGGTCCAGTCCGTCGAGTTCGCGGGCCCGTTTGGCCAGCGAGGCGACAGGGCCCACTTCCGCGATGGACTTGAGTCCACGCGTGGAGCGGCGGGGCGGCTGGTACGGCGGTGGCATGGACCGGCTTCAACGATTCGATGTGGAACGTATGCAGATCATACTCGTGTCACGTGGCCAGAAAGGGCCGAAAACACTGGATCTCACCTGCCGGCGCCTGCGCTGCAAGGTGGCGGTCATGGCAGTGGGCGGTTTCCTCGGGGTCGCCGGTGTCGGTGCCGCGCTGGCCCTGGCCTTCTCCGGGTCGCATGGCCGGCCGTCGTCGGTCGCGGTGCAAGGCAGCCCGGAAACGCAAGCGGCGACCGCTCGCGCGGATGCGCAGCGCGAACTGAACGCCCTGGCAGTCAAGCTCGGCCAGCTTCAGGCCCAGTCGATCCGTCTCAACGCCCTCGGCGAACGGCTGACCCAGGCGGGCAAGCTCGACGACGGCGAATTCAACTTCGGCGAGGAGCCGCCCCAGGGCGGCCCCGAGATCGCGCCGTCGGGCGACCTCGGCGCGTACGCCAAGCCGGATGCCCTGGGCAAGGACATCGACCAGCTGTCCGGCCAGTTCGACGCCCAGCAGGCGCAGCTGGAAGCCCTCCACGACATGCTCCTGGATCGCAAGATCGAGTCGAGCCTGCGCCCCACCGGCATGCCGGTGAACGGGTACATCTCGTCCTTCTTCGGTGGCCGGCCCGACCCGTTCAGCGGGCATGCCGCCCGCCATACCGGCATCGACATCGCCGCGCCGAAGGGTACGCCGGTGACGGCGGTCGCCGAAGGCATGGTCACCTTTGCGGGTCAGCGAAATGGCTATGGCGATGTCGTCGAAATCGACCACGGCAACGGCTACATGACGCGTTACGCCCACAACAGCGCCATCCTGGCCAAGCCCGGCCAGCACGTGCGGGTGGGTGACGAGATCGCCCGGGCAGGCTCCACGGGTCGTTCGACCGGGTCCCACGTCCATTTCGAGGTCTGGTACCACGACCGCGTCGTCAATCCGCTGGCGTACGTCCGCAGCCACCGCTGAAAGGCTTGAAACCGTGACGGGGTGCCGCCACCCCGGTGAAAGCCCGGGGCGGCCGTACGTAGTATGATCGTTCCTTCATGCCGGCCGTCCTGAGGGCGAACGGCGATTTCTTTCGTTTCTGATCCGGATGATCGATGTTCAATCGTGCCCTGACGAGCATTTTCGGAAGCCGTAACGACCGCGTGCTGCGCGACCTCTCCAAGACGGTCAAGCGCATCAACGCCCTCGAGCCGGAGTACGAAAAGCTTTCCGACGACGCCCTGCGCGGCAAGACCGACGAGTTCCGCCAGCGCCTGGCCGCCGGCGAGACCCTCGACAAGCTGCTGCCGGAAGCCTTCGCGACCACCCGCGAGGCCGCCAAGCGCGTACTCGGCATGCGCCACTACGACGTCCAGATGATCGGCGGCATGGTCCTGCATTCCGGTCGTATCGCCGAAATGCGCACCGGCGAAGGCAAGACCCTGGTCGGTACGCTTCCGGTGTACCTCAACGCGCTGGAAGGCAAGGGCGTCCACGTCGTCACGGTCAACGACTACTTGGCCCGCCGCGACTCGGCCCTCATGGGCAAGCTGTACAACTTCCTCGGCCTCACGGTCGGCGTCGTGTACCCGGGCATGGACCACGCCGACAAGCGCGGCGCCTACGCGTCCGACATCACCTACGGTACGAACAACGAATTCGGTTTTGACTACCTGCGCGACAACATGGCGCTCAGCAAGGAACAGCGCCATCAGCGCGGCCTGCACTACGCCATCGTCGACGAGGTCGACTCCATCCTGATCGATGAGGCGCGTACGCCGCTCATCATCTCCGGCCCCGCCGAGGATTCCCCGCAGTTGTACATCGCGGTGAACAAGGTGGTGCCAGGCCTCATCCGCCAGGAGAAGGAAGACTCGGCCGGCGACTACTTTGTCGACGAGAAGCAGAAACAGGTGCACATGTCCGAAGAGGGTATGGAGCACGCCGAGCAGCTTCTTCGCCAGGCTGGCGTCATCGAGCCGGACAGCGGCCTGTACGACTCCAAGAACCTCGCGGTCGTGCATCACCTGAACGCGGCCCTGCGCGCCAACGCCATCTACCAGCGTGACGTCGACTACATCGTCCGCGACGGCGAGGTCATCATCGTCGACGAGTTCACCGGCCGTACGCTGGCTGGTCGTCGCTGGTCCGATGGTCTGCACCAGGCCGTGGAAGCGAAGGAAGGCGTGCCCATTCAGCGCGAGAACCAGACGCTGGCGACGGTCACGTTCCAGAATCTGTTCCGCATGTACAAGAAGCTGGCCGGCATGACCGGTACGGCCGACACCGAAGCCTACGAATTCCAGAGCGTCTACGGCCTCGAGGTGGTGGTGATCCCCACCCACAAGCCGATGGTGCGCGTGGACAACCCGGACGCCATGTTCCTCGGTCCGGACGCCAAGTTCAAGGCGGTCATCGACGACATCAAGGCCTGTAACGAGCGCGGCCAGCCCGTGCTGGTGGGTACCGCGTCCATCGACGTGTCCGAACTGGTCTCGGGGCTGCTCAAGAAAGAACGCATCCCGCACGAGGTGCTCAACGCGAAGCAGCATGAGCGCGAAGCGCACATCATCGCCCAGGCGGGCGCGCCGGGTGCGGTCACCATCGCCACCAACATGGCCGGCCGCGGCACCGATATCGTGCTTGGCGGCAGCCTCGAGGCCGCGCTCGCCGCGTTGCCGGAAACGGCGACCGACGCCGATCGCGAGAAAGCCAAGGCCGACTGGAAGATCGTCCACGACCAGGTGCTCGCCGCAGGTGGTTTGCATATCATCGGTACCGAGCGCCACGAGTCGCGTCGTATCGACAACCAGCTACGTGGCCGCTCCGGCCGCCAGGGCGACCCGGGTTCCTCGCGCTTCTATCTGTCGCTGCAGGACAACCTCATGCGCATCTTTGGCGGCGAGCGCATCGGCCGCTGGATGCAGATGTTCGGCATGAAGGAAGACGAGGCGCTGGAAGATCGCCTGATCACGCGCCAGATCGAAAAGGTGCAGCGCAAGGTCGAACAGCACAACTTCGACATCCGCAAGAACCTCCTCGATTTCGACGACGTCGCCAACGACCAGCGCAAGGTGATCTACGCCCAGCGTGACGAACTGCTGGAGCTGGAAGACATCTCCGACATGGTCGGCGATATCCGCCTCGACGTGGTCGAGAGCGTAGTCCGTCGCTTCGTGCCGGCCGACAGCATCGACGACCAGTGGGATGTCGCCGGTCTCGACCGCGAGTTGGCCAGCGAACTGAATCTTCGTCTCGACCTGCCGAAGTGGGTGGAGGAGAAGAAGGACGTCGATGCCGAAGGCATCCTCGAGCACGTCCGCCAGGCGGTCGACGAGCTGTTCGCCGAAAAGGAAACCCAGATTGGCGGCGAGACCATGCGTTCGCTCGAGAAGCACGTGATGCTCTCGGTGGTGGACAACGCCTGGAAGGAACACCTCGCCAGCATGGATTACCTGCGCCAGGGCATCTATCTGCGCGGTTACGCGCAGAAGCAGCCGAAGCAGGAGTTCAAGCGCGAGTCCTTCGAACTGTTCTCCGAAATGCTCGACCGCATCAAGAGCGAAGTGGTGCAGATGCTCGCCCGCATCCGTATCCGCAGCGAAGACGAAGTGCTGGCCATGGAGGCCGAGCAGCAGCGTGCCGCCGAGTCGCAGCACCTGCAGTTCCAGCACGCCGATGCGCAGGCCGCGGGTCAGCCCGACGGTGGCGCTGATACCGAGCGTGCCGCGCTGGCGCCGGTGTTCAGCGAGGCGCCCAAGGTCGGTCGCAACGATCCCTGTCCGTGCGGCTCTGGCAAGAAGTACAAGCACTGCCACGGTCAGCTGAGCTGATACGAAAAACCCGCCGAAAGGCGGGTTTTTTATTGGGGCGTGATGATCCGCCCGTAGGAGCGCGCTTGCGCGCGATCAGGCCTGGCCTCAGTCTCCGCCACCCTTGGGCTTATGCCGATGCGGCTCGGCTTGCACGGTGATGTACTCAGGCTCCTCGGTGTCCAGGCGCAATGCCGTGAGCTGGCCACCCCATACGCAGCCGGTATCGATGGCATACACGCCAAGCCCGGCGAAGCGCCCCAGCGCTGACCAGTGACCGCACACGATCTTCGTATCGCGACGACGCATGCCCGGCACCTCGAACCATGGATACATCCCTGGCTTCTGCGTACCCGGCGTGCCCTTGCCCTCGAAGTCGATACGGCCGTTCACGTCGCAGTAGCGCATGCGGGTAAGGGTATTGATGGTGGCGCGATGACGTTCCACGCCCTGCAGGCGGTTGTTCCAGCCTGGCGGGCGATTGCCGAACAGGTTCTTCAGCAGGCGCTGGTGGCGCGGGCCACTCAGCTCGCGCTCGACTTCCATTGCGGCACGCTGGGCTTGTCGCAGCGTCCACAGTGGCGCGAGCCCGGCATGGATCATCGTCCAACCGAGGGTCTCGTCGTGATGCAGAAGCTTCTGCATGCGCAGCCATTCGAGCAGCACCGGTGCATCGTCGGCGAACAACACCTCGCGCAGTTCTGGATTGACGCGCGCCTGCGCATCTTCGCGCCGCTGGCCGATGGCCAGCAGGGAAAGGTCGTGGTTGCCGAGCGTGATGACGCTCTGCTCGCGCAGCGAATGGATGAGGCGCAGTGTGGCGAGGGACTCGCCGCCGCGATTCACCAGGTCGCCGCAGAACCAGAGGCGGTCGTTTGCCGGGTCGAAGCGGATCTTCTCCAGCAGGCGCTGCAGTTCCGGGTAGCAACCCTGGACGTCGCCGATCGCATAAATGGCCATCAGTCGAGTCGCTCCATGGCGTGGTATGGGCTTTCCATGGATGGGTTCCTAGTGGAGCGTGCGCGGAATCGAAAGCACGAAGGCGGGGATCTTCGCATCGAAATGGGTGCCGTCGTCGGCCACCATCCGGTAGCTGCCTTCCATCGTGCCAACGGAGGTTTCCAGCACGGCACCCGAGGTGTACTCATACGAGTCACCCGGACGCATCCACGGCTGTTCTCCGACCACGCCATCGCCACGGACCTCCTCGACCTTACCGTTGGCGTCGGTGATGACCCAGTGGCGGGTCAGCAACTGCGCGCCCGTGTCGCCGGCATTGTGCAGGGTGATCGTATAGGCGAACACGTAGCGGTTGTCCGCCGGCTGCGACTGGTCGGGGATGAAGCGGGTTTCGACCTCCACGTCGATCGTGTAGGGAGTCTTGGAATTCATGCACCGATTGTCCGGGACGGGGAAGAGGCGGGCAAGCCCGCCTTTCGTCCGTTCACATGGCGTTGGCGAGCGTGACGAAGTCGCCGGGAGCCAGCGTTTCGGCGCGGGCACGTGGATCGATGCCCAGGTCGCGGATCGTCGCTTCGTCCACGAGGCCCTTCAGCGTGTTCGAGAGCGTCTTGCGTCGCATGGCGAAGGCGGCCTTCACGACGGCGTGGATCTTCGCTGGATCGCCTTTGGGAAGCTGTTCCGGCGGAAGGGGGACAAGCCGGACGACGGCGGAATCCACCTTCGGCGGCGGCCGGAACGCGCCCGGGGGCACGGTAAACAGCGGCGTCACCTTACAGGCAAGCTGCAGCATGACGCTGAGGCGCCCGTAAACCTTGCTACCCGGCTCGGCGGCCATGCGGTCCACCACTTCCTTTTGCAGCATGAAATGCATGTCCTGGATGGTGGACGCATGCTCTACGCAATGAAAGAGGATGGGGCTGGAAATGTAGTAAGGCAGGTTGCCGGCAATACGCAGGCGCTCTGCGCCGAGTTCGCGGGCAAGCGCCGTGAAATCGACCTTCAGCACGTCCGAGTGCACGATGCGCAGCTCACCGATGGACGCAGCGCGTTCCTGAAGACCGGGGATGAGGTCGGTATCCAGTTCGATCGCGGTCATCTTCTTCGCGACGGCGAGCAGGGGCATCGTCATCGCACCTTCGCCAGGACCGATCTCGACGACGGTATCGCCGTCCTTCGGGCTGATGGAAGACACGATGCGCTCGATGTAGCACTTCTCATGAAGGAAGTGCTGGCCGAAACTTTTCTTGGGACGTGCGTTCATGCGTGGGCCCCGCGACGGGCGAGGTCGATGGCGAGCCGCGTCGCGGCGAACAGGCTGGCGGGATCGGCCCGGCCGGTACCGGCCAGGTCGAGCGCCGTGCCGTGATCGACGGACGTGCGGATGAAAGGGAGGCCGAGGGTGACGTTGACCGTGCGGTCGAACGCCTCGCTCTTGAGTACGGGGAGCGCCTGGTCGTGATACATCGCCAGCACGGCGTCGTAGCGCTCGCGCATGGCGGGCACGAAGGCGGTGTCGGCGGGTAGCGGGCCCAGGAGGTCCATGCCGTCGTCGCGCAGGCGATCGAGCAGCGGGATGATCGTGTCCAGTTCCTCGCGGCCCATGTGGCCGCCTTCGCCCGCATGCGGGTTCAGGCCCAGCACGGCGATGCGCGGACGGGCGATGCCGAAACGATCGACGAGCGCGTCGCGCACGATGCGCAGCGTGCGCTCCAGCAGCGGCGCAGTGACCGCTGCCGGCACGGCGGATAGGGGTAAGTGGGTGGTGGCCAGGGTGACTCGCAGTTCCGGGCTGGCCAGCATCATCACCACCTCGGCGGCGGCGCGCTCGGCGAAGAATTCGGTGTGGCCGCTGAAGGGGATGCCAGCCTCGTTGATGCTGGATTTCTGCACCGGTCCCGTGACCACGGCATCGAAACTGCCGTCGAGGCAGCCTTCGGCGGCCAGTGCGAGCATATCGAGCACGTGCCGCGCATTGGCCGGGTCGGGCTGGCCGAAGCGCGCTTCGCTACCCAGCGGCACATGCCGCAGACGGATACTGCCCGGGGAGCGTTCGGTGAGGCGGCTACCGTCGTCGTCGAGGATCTGAAGCGACAGGCCGCAGACAGCGGCAGCCCGCTCGAGCAGTCCCCGGTCGGTGACGGCGATGAGATCGGCGGGTAGATCGCTCGCTGCAAGTCGGGCGAGCAATTCGGGACCGACCCCCGCGGGCTCACCGGCGGTGACGGCGAGCCTGGGCAGGGTGGTCGCGTTCATATGGGCTTACGGTGTGCTGGTCGACGCCTGCTTGTCGTCCGGATCCTTCAGTTCCGGCGCGACCACCCTCACGTAGGACTGCGAGCGCAGATCGCGCAGGAAGTTCTCGTAGGCTTCGTCGGCCTTGCGATTGCCGATGGCCTGGCGAGCCTGGTCGCGCTGGAGCTGGTCGGTGAGATCGCTCTGGCGGGTGCCCAAGCGCTGCAGCACGATCCAGCCGGCATCGGTCTGGATGGGATGCGAGATCTCGTTGTCCTTCAGCTGGTCGATGTTGTTCGAGATGGCGGCGCCCCAGGCGTCCTTCGCGAACCAGCCCATGTCACCACCACTATTGGCCGTGGTGTTGTCCTTGGACTCGTCCTTGGCCAGCTTGGCAAAGTCTTCGTGCTTGTCGGCGACGCGGGTGTAGATGTCCTGCGCCTTCTTTTCGGCCTGCTCCGGGGTGACGATTTCGGACGGCTTGATGAGGATCTGGCGAGCGTGGTATTCGGTGACGATCTGGCGGCCCGGGGCGCGGGTTTCCACGAGCTTCAGGATATGGAAGCCCGTGGGGCCACGCAGCGCGGCGGTGGTCTCGCCGGGCTTTAGGCCCGCGACGGCGTCGGCGAAGGCCGGCGGCACTTCGTCGAGACGGCGCCAGCCGAGGTCGCCGCCATCGAGGGCGTCCTGGGCATCGGAGAAGCGGATGGCCGCGGCATTGAAGTCCATGCCGCCCTTGATCGCCTTGAGGGCATTCTCGGCCTTGGCCTGCGCGGCGGCGATGTCTTCGGCGCTGGCGTTGGCGGGCGTGCCGATCTGGATGTGGGCCAGATGCACTTCGCCGGCCTTGTAGGTCGGGCTGGCGAGGAAATTGTTCACTTCGGAATCGGTAACCGAGACCTGGTCGCGCACGATGCTCTCGTGAAGCTTCTGGGCGACGATCTGGTCGGACAGCTGCTGGCGGAACGCCGCGAAGCTGTAGCCGTCCTGCTGGACCGCGCCACGGAGCTGGTCCGGGGTCATCTTGTTCTGCTGGGCCACGTTGGCCACGGCCTGGTCGACATCCTGGTCGGAGACCTTGATGTTCTGGTCGTTGGCCTTGGAGACCTGCAGCTTCATGAGGACGAGGCGATCCAGTACCTGGCGGGCAAGGACGTCCTTCGGCGGCAACTGCTCCGGGTTGGCGGCGTACTGGCGGACGATGGCGTTGATGGCCTCGTTCAGCTCGCTCTGCAGGATGACGTCGTCTTCCACCACCGCGACGATGCGGTCCAGGGAGCCGTTGCCGATATCCGCGCTACCCGGCGTGGCCGGTTGGGCGGCCGGCATGAGCTGGGCGTGGGCGGAAGGAACGGCCACCAGGATGGAGGCGGCGAGCAGGGAGTAGGCGAGGATCTGCTTCATCGAGTAAGGATGCCCGGGGCCGTTGCCCCACTTATTGATAGCCAAGGATAGCACGGCGCAGGTAGGAGCCCGATTGTGGGTTGAGCGAGCCCAAGCCCTTGAATTCCACCTCGAACATGATCGCGTTGGCCGTGGATCGGGTGTAGTCGTGCACGTAGTGGCGGCCGAGCACGCGGAAGGCGGCGCAGCAGCTGTCGTACTCGACACCGATCGCGGCGTCCAGGGTGCGATGGGAGTAGGTGAAGGTGTTGAACGGCTGCCCGTTATTGAACCCGGCCACCGTGACCGGAACGACGTCGCGGCGGGCGAAGACCCAGCGGGCCAGCGCACGCCAGCGCTCGGACACCGGGTAGACCACGGACGTGTCGAATTGTTCCATCACGTTCCGCCGGTAGCGGTACGAGAAGTTCACGATGCCGTCGCCCAGGATGCGTCGCTGGAGCTGGATGGTGGCCAGATCGGTATCGCGACCCTGGGTGAACGGCAGGCCCTGATCGCTGTAGTACGGGCTGGCCTTCTTGTTCGGGTTCCACTGGTAAGAGGCGTTCATGCGCCACTTGTCGTTGAACTGAACGGCGAGCTGGGCCACGTAGTCCGACTTGTCGAACGTGGTAGGCGCGGTGAATGGCGAGGCTTGTACGCGCTGGTCGCGGAAATAATGGATCTGGCCGATGCTGGCCGACAGTCGTTCGACGCCCTTGTCGTCCAGCAGGCGTGTGGTCAGGGCCGCCGTCAGGTTGTTGGCGTCCATCTGGCGGTCGGCGCCGGAGAAGCGATTGGTGGTGAACAACTGCCAGAAGTCGAAAGACATCTCGCTGGTATCGAACAGTGGCAGGTTGTTCTGGTTTCGGTATGGCACGTACAGGTAATACAGGCGCGGTTCGAGCGTCTGCGTGTAGCTGTTCCCGAACAGGCTTGTCTGGCGGTCGAAGATCAGGCCGGTGTCCAGGCTGGCGATGGGCAGGGAGCGCGAGGGGCTTTGCTGGGTATAGTTGTAATGCTGGTAGTCGCTGTCCAGTTTGTAGGCGGTATAGCGATATTCCAGGCGTGGTCGAATGAACCAGGAGGCCCCAGAGAAATCGGCGGCTACATAGGGAGCAAGGTCGAGACGGTTGCCGTCCACCTGGCCCGGGAACGGATTCGCCACGGGCGCCTTGTCGATCTTACGAAACGCCACGGCCTCGCTGTCGATACCCACGTCCAGCCAGTTGTTCGCCGGGAAGCTCAGGTTGAACGTGGCGCGCGGCCACCGACGATAGGGCACGACATAGTTTGGCAGGCCCGCGTCGACGTTCTGGTAGTCGTCCACGCCCAGCGATGCGCTCCAGTACTTGCCTCCCTTGGAAACATAGGCGGTGGAGCTGAGCAGACCCGTGGCCGAGCTATACAGATCGTTGCTGAAGTCGCGGAAGTACTGGTTATCCGAGGCGTGGTTGATGTTTGCGCCGAAATGGAAGCCCGCGCCCAGGTCGGTCGAATTGGTCACCTGGACCAGGTAACGCTGCTTGGACCCGTCGCGATCGCTGGTGTGACTGATGTCGTCATCCGGGCCCTTGTCGTGGGCCATGTACTGCGCATAGAACGTGCCGTTCGACTTTGGCAGCAAATAGCGGAACTCGCCGCCCAGCATGAAGCCGCGGTCGGAGTAGTACCTGGGATCGAGCGTAGCGTCGTAGTTCGGCGCGAGGTTCAGGTAGTACGGCGTGGACAGGTACACGCCCGAATGACTTGACGAGCCGAAGGTCGGGTACAGGAAGCCGCTCTTGCGCCGGTCGTCCAGCGGGAACGTGAAGTACGGCAGATACATGATCGGCACGTTCTTGAAGCGCAAGGTGCCGCTTCGTGCCACGCCGACGCCGGTTTCCTTGTTGAGGTTCATCGTCTTGGCGCGGAACTCCCACATGCGGCTGCCGACGTCGCAGGTCGAGTACGACGCCATGCGGAAACGGCCGTGCTGCGGGTCCATCACGGTGGCATGTTCGGCCACGCCGTTGCCGCGCGATTGCAGCAACTGGTAACGCACATGCTCGGCCTCGCCCTGGTTGGGCGTGGTGGTGCCGGTCATGCGATCCGCGGAGACCAGCATGCCGGCCTCCTGGTAGCGCACGTTGCCTTCGGCGTCGTACGCGGTGGAGTCCGAGTTGTAGGTGACGTCGTCGGCGCGCAGGACCTGGTCCGCGCGCTCTAGGCGAACGCCGCCGGTCATGTGGTAGACGTTCGGTTCCGGGCTTTCGACCTTGACGCCGCTCTTGCCCTCGTCGTCGATACCCGAGTGGACATCTGTCGGCGACGTGTCGCGCAACGTGGTGTCCTTGGTGATCGCCGGCTCGTAGAAACTCAGCATCGCGTTCGGACGGCACAGCGCGTAGCTGACCGGTCGCGGCGGGCAGATGAACGAGCCCAGCGGGCAGGTCTCGGCCACAGGCTGGGTCGACCCCGCCTGGATCGTGTTCTTGGGTGTCTTGGCCTGCACGCCCATGGCGGTGCCGGCGATGACGAGGGCGACGGCGGTCGCCAGCAGGCGGCGTTGAGGCAGGATGCTGATGCGTGACGTCACGGGCTCGGTCTTATCCGTTCGAAAGGGCGCCAAAGTAGCAGAATCGTCGACGACGCCGCACGCTGGCGCGCCCCCCTGGCGCTACGTCCCCTGCGGCCTCAAGGCCCCTGGAAGCCGTTCGACGCCAAGAGCTTACATGGTCCGGGCCTCAGCCGCGTGGGCGCCGTTCATGTTGCCAGAGCACTTCGCCATGGCCGCTGCGCCGCGCCAGCACGCGGGCCAGCACGAACAACAGGTCCGACAGTCTGTTCAGGTAACCGACGGCTTCCGGACGCACGTCTTCGATGCGTGCGAGCGCCACGACCTCGCGCTCGGCGCGGCGGCAGATCGTGCGGGCGAGGTGGCATGTCGCGGCGGCCATGCCACCGCCGGGCAGAATGAAGTCCTTCAGCGCGGGCAGGTCGGTGTTGAAGCCATCGAGCACGGTTTCCAGACGAGTGACGTCGTCCGCCTGGACCATCGCCATGCCGGGGATGCACAGCTCGCCACCCAGGTCGAACAGCTCATGCTGGACCTGGACCAGCACCTCGCGGATATCCGCATCGACACCATCGGCGGCGATCACCATGCCGATCGCGCTGTTCAGCTCGTCCACGGTGCCGTAGGCGGCCACGCGAGGCGCGTCCTTCCCGGTGCGGCTGCCATCGCCAAGGCCAGTGCTGCCGTCGTCGCCGGTCCGGGTGTAGATCTTCGTCAGTCGATTGCCCATGTCGGGGATTCTATCGATCGCCTGGGCACTGCGGCAGGCGGCCGCAGCGAGGGCACCTTCACGCGACGGCGTTATCATCGCGGCATGACTTCCCCAGACCCCATCCTCATCGTCGGCGGCGGCCTCGTGGGGGCCAGCCTCGCCATCGCCCTGGACTCGGCCGGCATCCCCGCCGTGCTCGTGGAAGCCGCTGCGCCCCGCGTGGACGACCAGCCCAGCTACGACGAACGCAACCTCGCCCTGGCCCGGGCGACGGTCAACGGCCTCAAGGCCATCGGGGTGTGGGAATTTGCCGAGACTCGGGCGACGCCCATCGTGCATATTCATACGAGCCGCGCCGGAGATTTCGGCAGCGTGCGTATGGATGCCGCTGAGGAGGGCGTGGATGCCCTGGGTTGGACGCTTCCGGCCCGTGAACTCGGCGCCGCCCTGCTGCGCCGGCTCGATCGCTGCAAGCTGCTTACCCGTCTCGCCCCGGCCCGCGTGGAGCGAATCGAATCCACGGAGGGCGGCTGGCGGGTCACGGTGACCACGCCCGAAGGCAGCGTGGAGCGCACGACGCCCCTGCTGGTCGGCGCCGACGGCACCACGTCCGGTATCCGCGCTCAGTTGGGCATCGGTACTCGCGACCACGATTACCGCCAGGCCTTGTTCGTCAGCACCATGACGTCGGAGCGCGATCCGCGCGGCCGCGCCTACGAACGTTTCACCGATGAAGGCCCGGTCGCCGTGCTGCCGCTGGCGGACCGGCGCATCGGCCTCGTGCTGACCGTCGACGCTGCGCAGGCGGCCGAGGTGGCCGCCATGGACGACACGGCCTTCGCCGCCTTCGCCCAGGAGCGTTTCGGCTGGCGCCTCGGTCGCCTGAGCCGGCCCGGCAAGCGCTCTCCGTACCCCATCCGTCGCGTGGCGGCCGAGGCCATCGTCGCCGACCGCGCCGTGCTGGTCGGCAACGCCGCGCAAACGGTGCATCCGATCGGCGCCCAAGGCTTCAACCTGGGCCTGCGCGACGCCCTGACCCTGGCCGAACTGGTTGCGCAGGCGCCGGACGTCGGCGCCCCGACCCTGCTGGCCGAGTACGCGCGGCGTCGCGAGGCGGATCGCGAGGGCACCATGGCGATGAGCCACGGCCTGGTCCGTCTCGCCTGCCTGGAGCAGCCGTTTCTCGGGCCGGTCCGGTCGCTCGCCATGTTGGCCTTGGATCGCATTCCGCCGCTGCGCCATGCGATGAGCCGGCGAGGCATGGGTTTCCGTGCCAATGCGCCGTTCGCCGTGAGGGAGAAGACGCCGTGACCGACTGGAAGGAATCGCCCCGCCGTCGTGGTGGTCTGCTCGATGTCGCCATCGTGGGTGGCGGCATGGTCGGTGCCACCGCCGCGCTCGCGCTGGCGCGCGCCGGTTTCTCGGTGGCCCTCGTGGATGCCCGCGAACCGGCCCCCTGGTCCGCGGCCGACGAACCCGACCTGCGCGTCGTCGGCCTCGCGCCCTCGTCCATCGCGCTGCTCGACGGTCTCGGTGTGTGGTCGCGTATCCGCGACGCCCGCGCCTCGGCCTATGAGCGCATGGTGGTGTGGGATGCCGAGAACGGCGCCACCATCCATTTCGACGCCGCCGACGAAGGTCGCGACGTGCTCGGCTACATCGTCGAGAACAACCTCGTACAGGCCACGGTGTGGCATGCCCTGGACGACACCGGTGTGCGCCGTGTCGTTCCGGGCGAAGTGGTGGGTTACTCGTTACGCGAAGACCGCGCCCAGCTCGACCTCGCCGACGGCCAGGTGCTGGCCGCACGACTCGTCGTCGCCGCCGACGGTGCCGATTCTGCGCTTCGCGCCATGGCCGGCATCGATACCCACGGACGCGATTACGGCCAGCGCGGCGTCGTCGCCCATGTGGAAACGACGCGTCCGCACGAACGTACCGCTTGGCAGCGTTTTCTCCCGACCGGTCCGCTCGCCTTCCTGCCGATGGCTGATGGACGGTGTTCCATCGTGTGGTCGTTGCCCGAGGAAGAAGCACAACGCGTGCTCGCCCTCGACGACGATGCGTTCCGTGCGGAGCTGGGTGTCGCCAGCGACTTCCGTCTCGGCCCCATTGGCGCGATGACCCGTCGTGTCGGTTTCCCGTTGCGCCTGAAGCTGGCCGACCGTTACGAATCCGGCCGCCTCGTCCTGCTCGGCGACGCCGCGCATACGGTGCATCCGCTGGCCGGGCAGGGCGTGAATCTCGGCTTGCGCGACGTAACCGAACTGCGCGACACGCTGGTCGCCGCCCGCGACGCCGGCCGTGATATCGCCGCCACGCACGTGCTTCGTCGCTATGCACGTCGCCGTCGCAGCGCCGACGGCATGGACGCATGGTCATTCGACACGCTCGGCCGCATCTATTCGTGGAAGGCGGCCCCGCTGGTCGCCGCCCGCGGCCTGGGCATCCGCCTCCTCGAACGCCTCACCCCGCTGAAACGCCAACTCACCCGCCACGCCGCGGGCCTATGAAGGCCCGTTACGCTGCGTGGCTATGACCATGTAGGAGCGCGCTTGCGCGCGACGGGTGCTCGCGACAAACCCCATCGCGCGCAAGCGCGCTCCTACAGGACTATCTCCTGGCCTCGTGGCCTTCTATGCTCCGGCCATCGTCCCAGGGAGATACACCCATGCGTCGTTCGTTGCTTGCCTTGTCCCTTGTGGTTTTCGGCTGCGCGGGAAGCGCGCATGCCGCGATGGTTGCCAAGCCCGTCCAGTGGACGGAGCAGGGTGTCACCTATAAGAGCTTCCTCGTCTACGACGACGCGGTGAAGGCCAAGCGTCCCGGCCTCGTGATGGTGCCCAACTGGTTCGGCGTGAACGACATGGCCGTGGCCAAGGCCAAGGAGATCGCCGGCAAGGACTACGTGATCCTGCTCACCGACATGTACGGTGAAAACGTCCGTCCGAAGAACGCCGACGAAGCTGGTGCGGCGGTAAAGCCGCTCTACGCCGATCGCAAAATCATGCGCGACCACGTGACACGCGCGCTCCAGGAACTGAAGGCGCAAGAAAAGACCGCACCGATCGATCCGGCCAAACTCGCAGCCATCGGTTTCTGCTTCGGCGGCTCGGCCGTGCTCGACCTGGCCCGCACCGGTGCAGACGTGGCGGCAGTGGTGAGCTTCCACGGCCTGCTCAGCACCGACGACAAACTGCCCAGCGACATCCACGCCTCCGTGCTCGCACTCAACGGTGCGGACGACCAGGGCGTGCCGCCGGAACAGCGCCAGGCGTTCGAAAAGGAAATGACCACCGCGAAGGCCGACTGGGTCTCCGCCGACTTCGGCAACACGGTGCATTGCTTCACGGAAAAGGAAGCCACCGACGCGACAGGCAACTGCCGCTACAACGGCAAGACGGCGAAACGCGCCTATGCCGCGATGCGCGCGTGGCTGACGGAAGCCTTCGCCGCCAAATAGGTCAATCGCGCAAGCGCGCTCCTATTGTAGGAGCGCGCTTGCGCGCGATCCCCTCACCGTATCCTTTAGAACCGCCGCTCCACGGAATAATCCGCCAACGCCATCAACGCATCGCGATGCGCCGAAGGCGCCAGCACCGCCAACGCGTCCTTTGCAGCAAGCGCATGAGCAGCCGCCGTGGCATGCGTACGCTCCAACGCCCCCGAGTCGCGAATGGACGCAACGATGCGATCCAGCGAATCCAGCCCGCCATGTTCGATCGCATGGCGCAGCGACGCGAGCTGCTCGGCATCGGCCGACTGCATCGCATAGATCAGCGGCAACGTCGGCTTGCCCTCGGCGAGGTCGTCGCCGATGTTCTTGCCCAGCGTCTCAGCGTCGGAAACGTAGTCGAGTAGGTCATCGGCAATCTGGAACGCGTAGCCCAGTTCCATGCCGTAGCGACGCAGCGCGCTGGTCTGCGTATCGTCGAGACCGCCGAGCACGCCACCCAGCTCCGTGGCCGCGGCGAACAGCACGGCCGTCTTGCGCTCGATCACTGCGAGGTAGGCGGCCTCGTCCACGTCGGCGTTACCGATGTTGAGCAACTGCAACACCTCGCCTTCGGCGATGGTGTTCGTGGTGTCGGCGAGGATGCGCATGATGCGCATGTCGTCCAGTTCCACCATCAGCTGGAACGAACGCGAGTAGAGGAAGTCGCCCACCAGCACGCTGGCCGCGTTGCCCCACAGGGCGTTGGCCGTCTTGCGGCCGCGACGCATGTCGGACTCGTCCACCACGTCGTCGTGCAGCAGGGTGGAGGTGTGGATGAATTCGATGATCGCCGCGAGCTTCGCGTGCTCCTTGCCCTGGTAACCGGCCGCGCCGGCCGCCAGCACATGGAGCATGGGCCGCAGGCGCTTGCCGCCGCCGGCGATGATGTGGTCGGCGATGTGGTTGATCAGCACCACGTCCGAGGCCAAGCGGCTGCGGATCAGGGCGTCGACCTGCGCCATGTCGCTGGCGGCGAGGGCGCGGACGCCTGCGAAATCGATAGGGGTCTGGCTTTCGGCGAGGGAATGCATGGTGCCCGTTGTGGTGTGTGCGGCAAATCAGCCCACATTATAGGCATGAGCCCGTCACGGGGCGGTCGATCCGTATAATCGAAGTCCGTTGTCGCCCTGGTGCGCCGTGACCGGAACCCGTCGGTGAACAAACTCAGTCGACTTGAGCTGCGCAGCGCGCTCACGCTGGCGGCCGTCATCAGCCTCCGTCTGTTCGGGCTGTTCCTCATCCTGCCCGTCTTTTCCGTGTATGCCCGTGGCATGCCGGACGCCACGCCCTGGCTGATCGGCCTCGCCCTGGGCGTCTACGGCATCGGCCAGATGTGCCTCCAGGTGCCCCTGGGCCTGCTCTCGGACCGGATCGGCCGCAAGCCGGCCATCACCCTGGGGCTTGCCGTTTTCGCCATTGGCGGCGTCGTGGCCGCCACCTCGAACACCCTCACCGGCATCGCCCTGGGCCGTGCCCTGCAAGGCATGGGCGCGGTGGCCGGCGCCGGCAGCGCGCTGGTTGCCGACCTCACTCGCGAGGATCGTCGCAGCAAGGCCATGGGCATCATCGGCATCTCCATCGGCCTCTCCTTCCTGCTGGCGCTGATCCTCGGGCCGCCGCTGGAAGCCGTGTCCGGCCTGGGCGGCCTGTTCGGCCTGACCTCGATCCTCGCCCTGCTGGCGATGATTCTGCTCTGGTGGCTGGTGCCCACCCCCGAGATCCAGCGGACCACGGGCGGCAGCACCTGGCGCGACCTGCGCACTATGCTGGTCGATCCGCAGATGCTGCTGCTCAACGGCTCGGTCTTCTTCCTCCATGCCCTGCTCACGGCCAGCTTCGTAGGCCTGCCGCTGCTACTGACCGACACCTGGAAGCTGGCGGTGTCCGACCAGTGGAAGCTCTACCTGCCCGTGATGCTGGTGGCGGCCCTGGTCATGGGCGGCCTGCTGCCGCGCACCCGGGAGATCGGCCAGAGCACTCGGATGATCGTCGGCTGCGTGCTCGCGCTGGGCGTGGCTCTGGCGGGCATGGCGGTCACGGCCAGCCATATCGCGTTCCTGGGCGTCGCCGTGACCTTGTTCTTCGCCGCGTTCAACCTGCTGGAGGCCGCGTTGCCCAGCCTGGTCTCCCGCCTGGCGCCGACGCCTCTGCGCGGTGCGGCCATGGGCGCCTACTCATCGAGTCAGTTCTTCGGCGCCTTCGTCGGCGGCGCCCTGGGCGGCATCGCCCTGGGCCACCTGGGTGTGCAGGGCGTGTTCGTCGCCTCCGCCGCCGCCACCCTGGCCTGGCTGCCCCTGACGCTGTGGGGCACCCGGCGCATCGCCGGCTCGGTCGTCCAGCCCGTCGGCTAGAGCGCGAAGCCGCCCACGCCAAGGCCCGGGCGACACCGTTTGATCCGGAGGCGGCCATCGCCCAAACTACACGGTCCGAACGGTCACCCGCGCCCTGGCGCCGGCGGGACATCGGCAGCGCCCCGGGCCCGGGGCCAAAAGACACGCATTACGAGGGATATCCATGGCACGCGGCATCAACAAGGTCATCATCGTCGGCAACCTCGGCGCGGACCCCGAAGTCCGTTACACCGGCAGCGGCACGGCGATCACCTCGCTGCGCATCGCCACGTCCGAGAACTGGACCGACAAGCAGAGCGGCGAGCGCCAGGAACGCACCGAATGGCATCGCGTCAAGCTGTTCGGCAAGCTGGCGGAAATCGCCGGCGAATACCTGAAGAAGGGCCGCCAGGTCTACATCGAGGGCTCCCTGCGCACCGACAAGTACACCGACAAGGACGGCGTCGAGCGCTTCAGCACCGACATCGTCGCCAACGAGATGCAGATGCTCGGCGGCCAGGGTGCCGGCGGTGAAGGTGGCGGTGGTGGCGGCTTCGGCGGCGGCCAGGGCGGCAACCGTCCGCAGCAGTCGCGCGGCGGCCAGGGTGGCGGCGCGGGTGGCGGTGGCAACAACTGGGGCGGCGGTGGCGGCCAGCAGCGCAGCGGCGGTGGTGGTGGTGGCGGTAACTTCGGCGGCGGTTCGCGCGGTGGTGACGACTACGGCCAGCAGCGTGGCGGTGGTCAGCAGCAGCGTTCGGCTCCGCCGGCGAACGAAGGCTTTGATGACGACGATATTCCGTTCTAGACAACACATGTTGTGAATAGTTGATTTAATTTGAGAAGGCCCTTGCTCTTGCAAGGGCTTTTTTCTTGTATTCAATTATTTATGTTTGAAAACAATGAATTGAGATGCTGCACGTCCTGAAAGGGTTGAGAACGAGTACGCGTCGTGTATCAGACAGCGGTCCGTGTTCTTGCAGGCGGCGAACGAGTGCTCTTCCTGCTCGATGGCCAGGGCTACCCCCTTGATCTTGCCCCTGATTTACGGACACCTATCTAAGCGACATTGGCCAGCTCGTACTGCTCTGGGCTGAGGTAGCCCAGGGTCGAGTGCAGCCGGATCCGATTGTAGTCAACCTCAATGTAGTCAAACACATGAGCCTTGGCCTGCTCCCGTGTGGCGAGGTGTTCACCATGGATGGCCTCGACCTTCAGACTGTGGTTCCAACTCTCCATTGCTGCGTTGTCGTAGCAGTTGCCTCTGGCACTCATGCTGGCGATCAAAGCGTATTGCTCCAACAGGGCGCGGTGCTCGCGC
>NZ_WNDO01000033.1 GCF_009912395.1 Luteibacter sp.
TGACCGACATCGCCAGCGGTGCAGACGACCGGCACTGCTTCTCAGAGAGCGATGCGCGCATGGAGGGCACTGACCGTCACTGGTGAGGGCTTAACTGACTTCCCTGTTCCATTGCTCCCCGAACCCCTAAACCGGGCCGATGGGGCGGTCAATACGCCACGCAACAACCGTTTTGTGTCAGACCTCGCTGTATCCGTTCCTGCGCCGCTCAGCCTCGACGCGCTTGAGTCCTTCGTTGACGTTCTTCTCACCGACCGCCGTCGTGCGGCTCCCGCCGAGGCGGCTGAACTTGCCGCCCCAGCGCGTGACCAGCACGCGGTCTCCAAACAGGTCCGTCATCACGATCGTCTCGTAGTAACGGGCCTCGGTCTCCCATCGCCGGTGAATGACATGGGACACCTGGTGTTGCTCTAGCTCGGGGCCTGTTGGCCCGTCCACGTCTGGACCGCCTCGATGCACTCGGGGCGCACCTGGTCGGCGCGGAGTTCATCGCACCGCTGGCAAGCCATGATCCCGAGCAGCTCGACCAGAGGGCCACTTTCCTTGGGAAGCACCTGATCGACGATCGGATGCTTGGCGATGCAGGCCGTCAGCGCCTGCTGCACTTGGTGCCAGGTCACGCTCGTCATGTCTTCTTCTCCCAGAACCAGGTTTCGGGAAGGCCGCCATCAGCCACATCGAGCCCCTCATACCGCTCCTGGTGCTGGGCGCAGAACGCCTCCAGCTCCTCCAGCGTGCGGAATGAGGGGGTGATGGGGCGGCTGCCGGTCGGCGAGGGGACGCCCAGGTACAGCAGCTCCGGCTCGTCGTCGCCGCCAGAGCCGTCGAATGACAGTGCCACTTCAAGCAGCTCGACCAGCTCGAAGGCCGCCGGCTTGGTCACGAGCTGGGCGCGAAGCCCTTCGCGAACCTGAGCCTTCAGCCGGCTGCTTCTGGCTGCCGAGTTCTGCTCTAGGCGGGCGAGCAACTCGTCCACGCGCCGAGTGAGGCGGTCGCGCTCGTCGGTGAGGGCCGCGTTGCGTCCGCGCAGCTCGCCAACCTCCAGCCGCAGTCCGCCCAGCTCTTCCGTCTGGGTGTTGAGCTGTCGCTTGAGCTGGGCCTCCATCAGGCTTCGATCCGACTCGACTGCGGTCAGCCGTTCCTTGATGACGCGGCCCAGCTCGCGAGCTTCTTCGATCTGCATCTTGGCGAAACGAACCTCGCCGGCCAGGCGCTCCTCCGATTGAGCGCGGGCCTGACGCTCCGCCTCCAGATCAGCGGAGAACCGCTCCTCGGCCTGCCGGCGAGCCTCGACCTCGGCAGCCGTCTGGCCTTCGGCGTCGGCTGCTCGCTGGAGTGCCGCCAGCTTCTCGGTGCGCTCGATCGCAAGCAGGCGCTCGGCCTCTTCGCGCTGGGCGTGCGCCGCCGTCGCTTCCGCCCTGGCTCGCTCCGCATCGGCAATGGCCTGCTCCATGCGCTGCTCAGCCTGTTCGGCGGCCAGCCGAGCGTGCTCGACCCTGGCTTGGGCCTCCTCACGCTGGCCGTCCAGCGACTCGTTCGCCTTCTGCATTGCCAGAGCCCAGAGGCTGCCCAGGACCTCGCCCGTCTTCGTCAGCACATCCTCGGGCAGATCGACTCCCTCGATCCGAACGCGAGCTTTGTCCCGGATGCTGCGCCAGAACTCGTCCAGGTCCTTGCTGATGTCTGTGAGGCTGCCCTTGCGGGTGTAGCTGTAGACGAGCTGCACGCTGGGATAGAGGCCGTAGCGGAAGAACAGCATCGCGGCTGTCTCCCTCGACAGGTCCTTCCGCGCATCGAACCGGTTGGCCAAGCCCGCGACTTCGGCGCGAATCTTGGCGTCGATCTCGGGCTCAACTTTTCCAGCTTTCATGTGGCGTCGTCCGTGGGTGTCGTGGGCTCGGAGCCGCTCGCGGCCCCCTCTACAGAAGTCAGTTCCGATGCTACGCACGATCGTTCGTTACGTCAAGTAATACGGCGTACAACGTTATGAATATAACTTTCTCTTGCAGTCTTGTTTGATTACTGCCATAATCACAACAAACGTGGGGACGGCCCTGCGTTGAGGCTCGGGACGCCGTGAAACATCAGCGCGGAATCGCCCCGAAATCTTGAAATCGCAAGTCAAATCAACGACTTGGACGGCGCACCCTCGGTGGCGTGAAACATTCCGCCGAAGTGGTCGCTCCGCCGCCCTCGCGGGCTCGGGAGACGGAAATGAGTGGTCAAGAGGAAGTCGGTTCGGGCCTGGCGGCGGCGACGATCGCCAACGCCGGGCCGTGTGCGTGTGGTGGGTGCGAGGGCTTCTCATGCCCTGACGCCGGCGGCGGCGTTCGAGGCTGCGTGTGCGGCGACAAGGAGCGCTACGTGCGCAACGTCGCCTCCGGGTACTGGAGCACCTTCCATGTGCCTGCCCATCGTGTCGAGCTGACCGACGAGTTGCGCGGTGGCTCGATGGGCGAATACAGCCAGGTCTACGAGCCGCTGGAGGCGCTGAGCGACAAGGAGTTCGCCGCCGCCGTGCTGGCGTGCTGGAACGACTACGCGCGTGGGGAAGGTTATGTCTGAGGCCGCTAACGGCGCAGTGACCGTGCGTGTCCGCATCAGCGCCGCCATCGACAACGAGTATGCGAACCGTGCTCCGGACTTCCTGCCGCTCGACAAGTTGGACATCGGGGTTTGTGAGCTGACCCTCGCCGAGGCTCGGGAAGTGCTGGCCGACGCCGAGTTCAACGCCGACATCAAGGGCGGCCCCGAAGAGATGCCGGGCGGCACCCGCAGGGCCTATGCCGCGCTCGTGAAGCAGCTCTGCAAGGCGATCGCGGCGGCGGAAGTCAAGGCCAGTTCAAAGGAAAAGCCAACCGTCACGCAGGTCCGGGCTGCCGGTCCAGACCACCAGGTCGTGACGGTGGTCGGTGGCCGGGGCACTTATCGTCGGCAGCCGTGTAGCGATTGCCCGTGGCGGGTGGATGCTGTGGACGAGTTCCCGGCTGAAGCCTTTCGACACTCGGCGGGCGTGGCCTATGACATGAGCCAGCACACCTTCGCCTGCCACCAGTCGGGCCAGAAGCGACCGGCGGTGTGCGCGGGCTTCCTGCTGCGTGGCGGTGCCCACAACCTCGCTGTTCGGCTCGGCTACCGGTCTGGCCGCTTTGGTGACGACGTGACGGACGGCGGCGTCGAGCTGCACGAGTCCTATCGAGCGATGGCGATCGCCAACGGCGTCGATCCCAGCGATCCTGTGCTCGCCCCCTGCCGAGACTGACATGAACACCAACGACGCCATCAAGGTCGAGATCGAAGAGTCCCTGGAGGGCCAGCGCCGCCGTATCACCGTGACGGTGGTACTGAGCAACGGCCACGCCACGACCGTCGATGGCCTGGTCGAGCGGACGATCATCACGCGCAACGAAGTGCGCCACGGCGTCACCTGGCCGTCGCTCGGGCGCATGACGCCGCAGGACGCACGGCTGGTGGCCCGCGCGATCGAGGTCTGCGCCGGTGAGGTCGATCGCCTGCGAGAGGAGTTCGCATCGTGCTGACCCACCAGCTCGAAGGGCCGCCCTTCCTCGACCCGTTCTGGTTCAACCGCATGCGCCAGGGCCAGCATGCCGCCGTGGTCTCGCCTGGTGGCGTGGTCAGCGTCGAGGGCGTGCCACTGCGTCTGAGAGGCGACGCTCCGGCACCAGGCCAGGCCGTTCGCGTCTGGATCACGTCCTCGGGCTACTTCGTGTGCGCGACGCTCGACGAGATCGAGCGCGTTGCCCAGGCCCAGCGCGAAGCGCAGGAATTGGAAGCGCAGCGCCGGCGTCAGCAACTCAACGCCTTGCGTGCCGACACGGAAGCGTTCAACGCCCAGATCGCGCTGCCAGTGCGCTGGGATGTGGGCATCAAGGACGTGCTCTCGGGCCTCGGTGAGAACTCCTGGGGTGATGGGCGTAGCAAGGCGACCGTCGAGCACATCTATCTGCTGGAGCCACTGCTTGCTGGTCGGCTGTCGCGGCTGGCTGGTGACTTCCTCTGCACGGCTGCTGCCGGGACCAACGGGAAGCGCTGGTCCACCAAGGTGGTCGAGCGCTCTCACGATGGCGAGGGCACGCCGTATCAGCCCAAAGTGACTTGCAAGGCGTGCCTTGCGCTGGCCCAACGATGGATCAAGGAGTCGTCATGAAACGAGCACAGCAAGCCCGCAACGCAGCGCGGGCCTACGCGGAAGGCAATGCCCTCTCCAGCATCAACGCGGCTCGCCGGGTCGCTGCTGGTCTGGACGTGCTTCGGGCCACAGATGCCGACAAGGCGCTGTTGACTCCGCACTACGCGAAGCTGCCTCTCTCCACGCTGCGCGACTACCAGGAAAACAACGAGACGGCGGGAGCGCTGATCGACCAGGGGCGCGAGCCCTTCCTGGTCAACCGTGAAGCTCTCGCGTTCGACATGCACCCGTTCATCGAAGTCTGGGATGTCGAAGCGCTGCCGTTCATGAGCGGGCACTCCCGCCACTTCAAGAAGCCTGGCACCCAGGTCATGACATCGACGCAGCGTGGCGATGCCTTGCTTCCTCTGGACGCCCTGCTCGTCTGGCGCTGACCATGAATGCCCCGGCGCTGGTCCCGAAGTTCCAGAAGCTCTACCTGTGTCGGTACGGCTTCAATGGCGCGACGCAGGTGTGCCTGTTCCTGGGCTACCAGGAGAGCGACGGCTACATGGTGCGCAAGTGGCGAGCGAACTCTGGCCGGTGGACGAAGCCGGTGGCAATCGCTCCGCGAGACCTGCTCCGTGCAGCGTCGAAGGCGGACTGCCAGAAGTACGCCGTGGACGTTGGGAGGCTGTGATGGAAGACCTTCTTGGCCGCTCCAGCGGCGCGAAATTCAGCTCGTGCGGCAGCTACCGCTATCGCCTCTGGCGCAGGTGGGACGCTTCGCGCCCTACCCTCGCCTTCCTGATGCTCAACCCGTCCGTCGCCGGCGAGACCGACGACGATGCCACCGTCACCCGGTGCATCGCCAGGGCCGCCAAGGGCGGCTACGGGGCCTTGGAGGTGGTCAACCTGTTCGCGCTGGTCTCGACCGACCCCCAGGCCCTCTACGCGCCTGGGATCGACCCGATCGGGCCTGAGAACGACCAAGCCATCACCGAGGTGGCCCGTTCCTGCGAAACGCTCGTGTGTGCCTGGAGCCCCCACGCCCGCCACCTGGGCCGCGAGGCCCACGTTCTTGGCCTGCTCGACCAGCTCGGCGTGGTCCCGCATGTGCTGGTCATCAACAAGGACGGCACGCCCCGACATCCGCTGTACGTCGGCTACTCCGTCACGCCGGTGCCCTGGGCTCACCAGGCCGCCTGAACGAAAGGATTTCCCATGTCACTGACCGTCTCCACCGATCTCGTCGAAGCGACGGGCACCGACCAGCTCAAGAGCTATCGCGACTACGCCGAGGGCATGCGTGGCGATCGCGAGCTGGAAATCGACACGGCCAAGCTCGATGTCGATGGATTGAACGACCTGCTGGCCGCAGCGAAGGCTGTTGGGGACACCAAGACCGCCCGCGCGGTGGAGTCCATCCTCTTCGCGCGGTCCGGTCGCTTTGACAAGCCGGTGGCGAACTTCAAGGCGTTCAAGGGTGTTCTGGAAGCCTTCCTGAAGGCCGACATGATCGACGGCTGGATTTACGTCACGGGTGACGATGGAAAGCTGTACCCGCAGCTCGTGACTGCCGTCACCTACGACGACGGCATGAGCTACGGTCGTGGCAAGTCGAATCCCACTGTTCGCATTCACACCATCAGCTATGGCTTTGCGCTCGATGGCAACTACAAGCCGCACTTCGGCGTGAACGAGAAGGCCCACGGCTTTTACCCGCAGATCGTCGCCAACCGGCGGGCGGCTGACATCCTGGCTGCCGAGGGCATCTACAAGGAGACGGCAGCCTTGCGTGAGGCTCACCTCAAGTCGCTGGAGCGCCACCGTGAGGTGACGCAAGACGCCTTTGCCAAGCAGTTTCGCGTGACCGGCGCGGTGTACCACTATGAGGAGGAGAACTACCAGAGGCGAGGCCAGGAGCTGTCGGCTCGCAAGGTGATCCATGACCTCGACTCGAAGGACTATGCGCCGGCGCAGCGCAACGCTGAGTCGTATCTGTTCGCCGAAGGCGACGGGCTTGGGCTGCTTCCGGAGCATCCGGTGGTAAAGGTTTTCGACCTGCGCACGCACGAGTTCTTCTGGGTGCATGGGGACAACATGGAGCCGCACCGCTACGACAAGTCCCTGCGCGAAAAGCTGATCCTGCCGCCGACACACCGCGACCTCCTGGACGTTCTTACCACGGACCTCGGTGCGTTCGTCAACGACTTCGTGGAAGGCAAGAGCGCCGGCAACGTGATCCTCTGCAAGGGCATCCCCGGTGTCGGCAAGACCTTGACCGCCGAGGTCTACGCGGAGCTGATCGAGCGCCCGCTCTACTCGATCCACTCGGGTGCCCTGGGCACCACAGCCGAGGCCATCGAAGAGAACCTGAAGGTGATCTTCCAGCGTGGAAGCCGCTGGAACTGCGTTCTCCTCCTCGACGAGGCGGACGTGTTCGTTGTCCAGCGGGGCAACAACATCGAGCAGAACGCCATCGTGGCCGAGTTCCTGCGGACGCTGGAATATTTCGACGGTCTGCTGTTCATGACGACGAACCGCCCTGACGACATCGACGAGGCCATCATCTCACGGTGCGCGGCCATCATCGACTACGCCCCGCCGACAGCCGCTGACGCCGCCGCTATCTGGCGGGTGATGGCAACACAGTTCCAGGCCGAGCTGGGCGACGAGCTGATCGCGGAGTTGGTCGCTCTCTTCCCAGAGATCGCCCCGCGCGACATCAAGATGCTGTTCCGCCTGGCTCTCCGCGTCGCGACGGCGAAGAAGGAGCCGCTCACGGTGAAGACGTTCCGGCGCTGCGCGATGTTCCGGGCCATCAAGATGCACGCCGAGGACGTTGCTCCGTGACGGGGATCGGCGCATGGCTTGATGCTCTCGACCCCGCCCCACTGGAGTGCGACGGGATGACCCGCGTGCTCTCGACGCTCATGCAGAGCGATCTACTGGAGCATCGGGTGTTCGTTGGCCGCCTTGATGTCGAGGGCTGTGGGGCGATCCCGACCCATTGGTGGATCGAGCTGCCCGATGGGCGAATCTGCGACCTCCGCGCTCGCATGTGGCTGGGCGGAAGCGCTCTCGCCCCGCACGGCCTCTTCTTCGCCGGCGGCGGCCAGCGGTACTCCGCCAGGGAGGAACTTGCGCCCTCCTCCATCTGCCTGCCCCACGTCGTCTTCGAGCTGCTCGCCGGGCAGGCTCTGGAGGCGTTCCCATCGGTCGCCGAGTCGGAGGTCCTCGCACATGCCTGACCAGACTCCAGACGTGCCAGCTACGACCCAGGTCCTTGAGCTGGCTCGCCCTGATCGCGCAGACCTCGTGGTCGCGGCCACGGACCGCAACGCCATTGAGACCTGGCTGGCCTCGTACAAGACGCGCTCCGCGCACACGTCCAGGAACTTCCGAAGGGAGGCTGAGCGCTTCCTGATGTGGCTGGACGCCACCAAAGGCCCGTCAGACCGCCTGTTGCCGGCGGCGACGGCTGACGATGCCAACCGCTACCTCGACTTCCTTGGAGCGCCCAGGCCCTTCAAGGCCGAACTGCTGGTCCGCTACAACCGCACCGAACAGCCGTTTCGCGGGCCTCTGGCGCGTGCCAGCATGCGCCAGGCCATCGTGATCCTGCACGGGATGTTCGAGGCGCTGCGCAACGTTCCTGACGAGGACGGGGGCAGCTACATCCGCATGAATCCCTGGGTCCTGGTCCGTGATGCGGCGACGGGCGAGGAAGACGACGAGATCGAGGAGGCGCTCACCTTCGAGGAGTGGGATGCCGTCCAGCAGACCATCGAAGGCTTGCCGCGCGAGACGGCGCGAGATCGCGCTCACTACGCCCGCACCAGGTGGATTTTCCAGCTCCTCTATCGGGCCTTCCTGCGCCGCGAGGAGGCGTCTGTGCTGCTCATGGGCAGCTTTGAGAACGGCCCTGACGGGTGGCGCATCAAGCTGCTGGGCAAGGGCCGAAAGATCGCCAGGATCGTCGCCTCACGCAAGCTCATGGCAGAGCTGACGGTGTATCGCCAGTTCCTTGGGCTACCTCCCCTGCCCGCACCGGGCGAGGACCGCCCTGCGATCTTGGCCGTGATCGGCAAGGAGAAGCCGATCAGCGACCAGGCGATCTACGCGATCTGCACGACCATCTTCCGCATGGCCGCCGACCGTCTCGGCGAAACGGACGCTGCGGCTGCGGCCAGGCTCCGGTGCGCCACGCCGCACTGGATGCGGCATACGGGCATCTCGCACGCGATGGAGCGGGGTGTGGACCCCCGCTACGTGCAGGCCCAGGCGAGGCACTCCAGCCTGAAGGTGACGGCGCGGTACGACCACAAGGAAAAGCGCCGGTGGCGCGATCAGTTGGAGAAGATGTGATGACCGAGGTAGAGCAGGCAGTCGAGGAGAAGGTGCGTGCGGCGATGCAGTCGTCGCCGGCACCCCTGGCGGTCGCCAAGGCCGGCGAGCCGCTGGCCGTCGAGGAGCGAGAGCGCATCCTGCGCGTGTCGTTCGCCGAGATCGTCAAGGGCGTCGGTATCGAGCACTTCCGCGCGTGTCCACCGGAGCTGCTGGAGGAGTTCTCGGTGCTGGCTCTGGCGTCAAACCACAACGTCAAGGGCATCTTGGTCTCGGTGATCCGGTCGTTCATGGCGGCCTACGCCACCCCGGAGACCCACGAGTCGGCCTACGTGTGGCTGTGCCAACTGGAGGCCCTGGTCCAGGCCGCCAGGACCTCGCGCTTCGCCGCTGCGGGCACAACAGGCACCACGGCCACCAGCGTGCTGCATTGATGGCATGAATTCATGTCATGTCACATGAGGGTGTTGGCGTGGCCTGACTGACCACGCAACGGATGAATCCAGTGCAACTCGACCGCTCCGACCGGAGCTTTTTTCACTGGAGGACATCCCCATGACCGCTACCACCATCGACCAAGCCATCGAAATCCTGGGCAAGACCCGCGATGGCTCCGATCTCGCCCCGCACCACATGACCCTCATCGAGGCCGTCGTGAGCGCGGGCCGGTTCGATCTGACCGAGCAGCAGGAAATCGCCCTGAGCGAGCTGCACTCTGCCGTGTCGAAAGGACGGTACTCGGGCAACGCCATCTGGTTGCACGGTATCGAACACCTGACGAAGAACGATCGGGGCTACGTGTACTGGAAGGGCATCGAGGTGGAGCACTACAGCTTCACCGATCCCGTCGCCGAGAAGAGTGCCGCCCTGGCCCTCGCTCAGCGTTGCCTGACGATCGAGTCCAAGGGCTTCCCCGTGAACTGCCGGTCGGTTCTCGACCAGAAGTTCCTCGACGCCCCCGCAGGCACGCCGTGGCTCCCGCTGCTGCTGCGCCTGTACTCGATCTGCCTGGCTGACGGAAAGGCCCGCTGGCTGATCCTGTCCAAGCCTGGTGAGCATGCCGTCGCGATCACCAAGACCGACGCCGGCACGCTGGAGACCCGCCACTACGGCCCGGAGACCGATGGCTCTGGCTGCTACACGGCGTTCCACGCCCTCGAACGTGAAGGCTCTGCCCCCGGCAGCATCTTCACGAGCACCTACGAGTCGCTGATCGCCGCTGTCCAGGCTGGTGGGTTCACGCCCGCTGACATCGAGCAGGCCCTCGCCTGATCCTTGACCCACCCAACCCGTCCCTCATCTGAGAGACGGGTTTTTTCTTGGCCGGCTGGCCTACTTCTGCACCCACACGCCGCCGGTCTTCACCGGGGACTGGCTCACCACGACCTTGGTGCAAGTCCACTTGCCGAACTTCGTGTCTGTGGTGGAGCCAATCGGGTAGGCACCCGAAACGCCGTCCACGGCGGCTGTTTCCTGTAGGAGGCAGAGCCCGTCGAGAGCGGGGTAGCTCCACGGCATAGGCGTCGGGGACATCGCCACTGCTGCCGCCGACATCGTGACGACGATACCCAACGCTGCGAGCCTTCTGCGGTTCAGCATGCTTGTCACCTCACACAGTTGGAAGACGTGTGGTCAGGAGGCGTCCGGCCACTTGATGCCCCATGCCTCGCACAGCCGCAGGATGCGGTCGTGGCCGTCTGGAATGAGCTTCCAGAGGTCGGCCTGACCCCACCGCAGCGCGTCGAGGCAGACCAGCATGTCGTCGCTGATCTCGACATCGACCGTGCGCAGCTCGAACAGATCGAATGGGAAGCTCGCACCGTCGAAAGTGGAAGCGACGAACTGCGCGACACGCTTGATCTGGCCGGATTCGCTTCGCTCGGCCAGCGTCACCAGCCGCTCGTAGGCTTGTGCGGCAGCCGCCTGCGCCTTGTTGGCCCGCTCCGCCCAATCGCGCTCGCGGCGCTCGACTTCTTCGTGAAAGCTCATAGCCGCTCCAGTGGCTTAGTTGGGGTCGATACCGAACTCGCGCAGCAGCTCCGCGATGCGGCTGCTCGTGGTGGCGTAGTTCGGCAGGTAGATGCGCGAGCCGGTGGCGTCGCGGAGCTGCTTGCGGGCCTCCAGGAGCAGCTTGGTCAGCTCCTCGGCCTGGTGGGGCGTCAAGGTGGTGGGGATCGTCATATCCGCTCTCCAGTTTTCTCAGAAGATGACCTGCCAAGACTGCGCCCTGAACCGCTTCGAGTCCAGGTCAATCGGCTCCAGTCCTTCAAGGCGCATACCGGCTGCTCCGATCCACACGACTCGTGCGCCGACCAGCTCGGCAAGCAGTGTCTTGCCGTCGTTACCCCACGCATGAGCTTTGCCGTCCCGTGCGTCGAAGGAGACAGACCCAGCCACTGGCTCTGGCTGGGTGATCTGCTCGCCTAAATCGCTCATCAGCTTGCAGAACTTCATCGAGTATTCCTTGCGAAAAAAAAGCCCCAGCAAGGGAGGAATGCTGGGGCTCTCAACTGCGGGGTCACTGCTGTCATCAACGGTGCCCGCCCTGCTCAGGGAGGAATAGCAGGTGCGTGCGAATGTAGCAGCGTTTTCCAAAAGATAACTTTGCTCAGGCGTGAACGTTGTGCCCGCGCTGCGAGTAGCTCGTCAGCTCGGCGGCCAGGGCCGCCCTCCCCTCGGCGATCAGCGTCTGGATCGGCTTGCCGGTCAGACGCTCGCAGGTCTCAGCGGACACGGCCTTGTCGTCCACGATGTCGTGATTCGCATCCAGCCGGTCGGCCATGAAGCTCGACTCGCCGGCGAAGGTCGGGACGTTGGCCCAGGCCGCATCGTCATCTGCCTTCGTCAGGAAACCCGCCCCGCCGAGCTTCACGGTCTCCCCTGTGGTGTCGTCGAAGAACACGAGCTGGATGTAGCCCGCGCAGCTCTGGGATTCGGTGGTGGTCATGCGTCACCTCCGGTCGAGTCGTCGTCGCTCTGGCGGCCCATGTCCCGCGTCTTGCCGAAGAGGAGGGTATGGCCGTTGTCCTTCGGATCGAAGTTGATCTGGATGGACGTGGTGGTGTTGCCGAGAACCGCCTCCCCGAAAGCAGGCGGGGCTGCCTCCAAGTCGGTCAGATCGGTCGTGGCACGGAACTCAGTCTTGGTGGTCATCTCATGTTCCTCGGTCTGTGGTTTCTCGTCGGTGCTCAAAGGCACCAAGGGGTTGAGTCGTTGGCCTTCAGCACCTGCTCGATGCTGGGCTTGAGTGCTTGGTCACGGGGCATGCCGCAGGCGTCTGCGTCCCGTACCACGCGCACGACGAAGGATCGGGCAAGCGAAGGTGCCAGGGCGTTCAATGCGGACAGGAATGCGGGGCTGGAGCACTCGGCTGCTACTCCTCCTGTTCCGCACAAGGCCAGTGTCTGCTGCATGAAGCCATCGAGCTTCCCAAGCTGATCGGCTGTAGTGGCTGTTGACGCGACCTTCGCGAAGGCGGTCAGGAGAACTTCCCAATCGCCTACCCTGGCCGCCGGCGCAAGTGCGGCGCTCGCGTCATCCAGAGACGGGAGTTCCGTCGAGATGTAGGCCACGAACTCTCTTGCCGCTGCCGTGTCTGGCCCCTGCGTCTTGCGCCAACTGGACCAGGCCGAGTACAGGCTGGACCAGTCGCCCTTCACCATGCCCCAGGACCAGGCCGGGGGTGCCCGCAGGGCCGTCGTTGGCGGGCTGTGGGCCGCTCCAGCGCCGGTCTGGCGACCCGCCGCAGTCGGAGCCGTCGCCTTCAAGGTAGCCGGAGCCGCGTCCACGCTCGTGTCGAACGGCTTCTCGACAGGCTGCGTGGACGCCGGCAGAGCGGGCTGATGCTGGTTGGCGACCGCGATCAGCAGTCCACCTGCCAGCGCAGCCAATGCAATCCGAGCGGTGGTGGTGCTCATGGCTTCGCTACGCGCCGTCCGTCAGCCCCGGCGGATGTCGCCAGACATCGTGGACACGGAGCCGCCGACTCGACCGCAGGACACGTCGCCGGACATGCATTGCACCGAGCCGGTTACATCGCCGCACCGCACGTCGCCCGAGGTGGTCTTGACGTGCCCGACAGAGCCGGTGACTTGGATGCGATCGCAGGCGTCCGCCTCAATCGCCTGGAGATCACCGTGAACCTCGATGGTGATCTGCTTGGCGTCGGGGGTCACATCCTTGCCATCGACGACGACGCGCCCGTTGGAGATCACGACGTTGCCGCGACCGGAGGAGATGATCGTCTTGCCGTTGATGTTGATGCGAGTGGTCATCTGCTCACCTTAGACGCGCTGCTTCAAGAACTTGCTCTCGGACGGCATCCGCCAGCCTGCGGCTGCTTGGATAGCGTCGGCCTCGATGTCGGTCCACATGGACACCAGTTCGAGGTCGAAAATGCCCCGCTCCTCGATCTTGTGTTGCAGCGTGCGGAGCGCCTCCTTGTCCACGGGATCGTATGCAGCCAGCAGCAGGTCAACGTGCTCCGCATGGGTTCGCGGAGCCGTGCTGTACATGCTGATGTAGCGGTAGACCGCCAGGCCGCCGAGGAGCGCCAGCCCGAGTGAAATCAGGCTGTGGATGTGGAGGCCCAGCCGATTCAGCCCCTCGGCGATGCCGAGCACCGCGAAGCAGGCGATGGTGCCCAGGCCAATCGCGTTGCCGATTCGCGTGGGCATCGTGCCCTTGCGCCAACCTGTGATGACCGCGCGTATCTGCTGGAGGCGTCGCCACTTGGCCTTGAACTGGGTGTCGCCGTCCGGCTGGCCGTGTTGCCCGCCGTCGCCTCCACCGCCCTGAATCACTTGCAGCTTGCTCATGAACGTGACTCCTGGGCGTGGTTCAGTTGAAGGTCCGGTAGTTGCTCTGCTGGAGCATGCCGAGCATCTCGGTGGCCGTGGGCGAGCCGTGCTCTGCTGCGTACTGGAGCAGCAGCGTGGCGCGGTCGCCGCTCGAAGCCACTTCCGGCGTCGTCATGCCACCGGGAACCCGCGTTGCCGCGATCACGCCGATCGCGAGCATGCGGCCAGCCTGGTCGGCCCACTGGGACAGCGAGTTCTTCGCCTGGATGGCGCACGCCGCCACATTGGCAGACATCACCTTGCCCTGGGCCGCCGCAGTGAAGAAGTCTTGACGTGCGAGGGTGCCGCCGAGCTGCTTCTCCTGCTGCGCGATGAAGGGTTGGTCGCACTTGGGATGGATGCTCAGCACCGTGCTTTGCACCTGGAGAGCGGCCCAGGCATCCGCGTCTGCCACGCCGGCAGACGCGGTGCTGGCGGCCAGGGTCAGGAGCGAGGAAATGAAGAGGGTTTTGATGTTCATGACGTACTTTCAGACCTTGCAGGTTGCGTTGTGAATGGACCGTGCCACGGTGACGGCGGCGTCCGAGGCCTCGACCTTGTTGAGGTCCCACACGGGCGCGTCGGAGAGCGACTGGACGATCGCGGCACGAAGCTCATCGGGCAGGTCCTCGACGAACCTGTTCAGCGCGGTGTCGGCTGTTTCGCGCTGGGTTGGCGTGCCCACGGCGCTGTGAAGCACGGGGCCGCCGAAGAAAACCAGGCCGAGGCTGTGAAGGCGCATGCGCCGGAGCATGTCACCCAGGGACGGTTGCGTGGCCTGGGGCGGAACCGTGGGGCCGCCGGCGTCCTTGGTGTGGGCGACTTCCACCAGGCGCATCAGCTTGAACGCAGCATCCTCGGCTTTACCCTTGTCATGGTCCGACGAGTGCAGGTACTGGGTTCCCTTGATGGTGAAAAGGACTCGCCATCTCGCTTCGCCGCCCTGGGCTTCCTGCGCAGCGAAGTCGAACGTCTGCTCAACGTCGATTCGCTCGATGTCGGTCAAGCGAAGCCAGGTCGTGTTCGTGCTCTCGCTGGCCTGCGCCGGCTTTGCGGTGATCCAGCGATCGCGGTTCGTTGTACTCATGAATGCGTATCTCCCTTGGTGGTTGCGGTGATTCTGTCGCCGAAGATGCAGTTGAGCTTCTCGGCGAGGTAGGTGATCTCGAACGACTCCATCGGCAGCTCGTGGCCGGCGTGCTGGTTGCACTCGGTGAAGTCGATGCCGGCCTCGTGCGCTCGCTGGCAGGACTTCAGGTAGGCCGCCATCACGCCGGCGAACTCGATGAAGGGATGGTTCCCGATCTGGATGGCCGAGCTGTAGAAGCGCCGGATGGTCTCGTCCATCCTGGCGAGAGCGCTGGCTCGCTCCTGTTCGGTCATCATGAAGGGGCTCCTTTCTGGCGGTTCTGCCCAGATTGTGCGGAAGGCTCTCGCCGGCGACTGCCACGCCGGTCGTCGATGTCCTCGCGCACGGTGAGCTGCTGGAACTGCAACAGCATGGCCTTCACCCGTCGTGGAACCTTCGGATCGGACATGGCCGCCTTGCAGAGCTGGCCTTGCACGAACACCATCTGCCGCTTGAGCGCCTCCATGTTGGGCTGTTCGAGCCCTCGGTTGAGGTTGGACACGATCATCATCGTGTCGCGTCGCAGACGGTAGACGTAGGCGTCCGAGAGGGGGTCTGCCGCACGCTCGGCGGCGTCGCGTTTGGAGGGGGTGGTGTCGAACATGGCACCCTCCCCTTCATGCGGTCGCGCGGTACAGCTTCAGGCGACTGGTCATCTTGCCGTTGACGGTCTTGAAGACGACAACGCCCTTGCCGTTCTCCAGCTCGACGTACCGCTCGTTCGGTTCGACCAGCTTGGTGACGAAGATGACGGAGGGGGATGGTGCCGCCGCAGCGAGATCGACGCTGGGCATCACGGGCATGCCCATGAGACCGATCGTCAGCAGGCCGGTGGCCGCGATCGCCGCCGCCGGCGGGGCGACGAAGAAGACTCCGGCCAGGGCCAGCATTGCGATCCGTCGCACCGTGACGGGCGACGCGATGCGGGCATAGCCGACGCTGAAGGCCAAGCCGAGGGCCAGCACGGCAACAGTGCCGAGGACCAGGAAGGTAAAATCGAAAGTAGCCATTGCGCTCTCCTGTAGTGCAATTGGTCAGGCGGACAACGGCGGGCCAACGCCTTTGTTCCGCCGCCTAGATGACGGTGGGTTTCGGTTCAGTACATGCCGTAGGCTCGCTCGAAGTAGTCGTGAGCCATGTGGCGCTCATCGCTTCCGTTGGAGCTGTAGCCGTCCTCTCGCGGCTCGTCGAGATAGTTCTGGAGCCCGCAGAGGTCGGCGATGAAGCCTCGCAGGACCTGCTCGACGCTGATGCCTTTCGTGGAGCACAGGTCCACGAATTCGGGTGGCAGGTCGAGCACGATCGGCCAGGACTGGTCCTCGATCAGCGCACCCCCTGTGCCGGGGATCACGCCGACCTTGGCGAGCACGATGTCGCCGTCGATGCGCCAGGCCCACTTGCCGTCCTGGTCGCCCTCTTGGTGCCGACGAAGGTCCTGGTCCGGATAGGTCTGGAAGCCGTAGCCGTCAGCGCTGGCGTCCTCATCGCGCACGCGCAGGATGCCGATCGTCCCCTCCTCCCAGCCGCCCCACTTCAGCGGGAAGGTCCGCGTGGTGTGGTCGGCCAGCTCGAAGGTGATCGTCTTGGCTTCGGCGTCGCGGCTCTTGACCTTGGTGTCGAAGAGCGGCGTCGCCTCTTGCTCCAGGTCCTCGCGGTCCTGCTGCTCATCCGTCGCGCCGAGACGGGCGGCTTGTCGCAGGGAGGAGAGGCAACCGCCCCATCCGGCCTGGTGAGCGGCCTCCAGGCGCTTCGCGTCGTCCACTGGCATGAGCCGGATCGCGTTGATCTCGTCCTGCGACAGCGGGAAGTAGTGCTGGTCCAGCATGGCGACTACCCCTTCTGCTGCGTCAGCTCGGCGATCTTCGCGGCGATCGCCGGCGTCAGCACGCGGATGCAGAACTCGTGCATCGAGTGCGGCGTGTTCTCGGAGATGAACTTCAGCTTCTGCAACTCGGCATCGGTGAAGCGCATGTTGAAGCCGCTGCGGCGCTTCTTGTCGTCCTGGCCGATCCAAGGATAGGACTCGGTGGCCGGCAAGTTGTTGGCCGCCGCGATGAAGTCATCGGCGGACCGAGCGTCTTGACCCTTGCCGCCAGGAGCCTTGCTGAACTTACTCATCGCCGAAGACCTCCTTGTAGAGCTGCTGTACCTCTTGGGTGGCCTTGTCGTTCGGCTCGGCGAACTCGATCACGCCCTGGCCCAGGCCGGCGGCACGCCGGTAGATCGTGCGATCGCGGATGACCGACTTCGCCAGGGTGAACGTGTCGTAGTCGCCCACCAGCTCGGCGGCGTCTTTGGCGTCTGTCACCTGGTGGTGAGTCGGGCCACGCGAAATCACGAGCAGCGTGCGCAGCTCGGGATTGAAGCCCTGGGCCTGGCGGACCAGCTCGTCCAGGGCCTTCAGCGTCCACAGGTCGAACTGGCTGGCCTGGACGGGCGACACCAGGACCTCGGCCTTCGTCATCGCCGCACGCAGCTCGACCGAATCGCGCCCGCCGGCATCGACGATGATGTCCTGGTAGCGCAGGGAGAGGTCCTCCAGCTCGCGAGCGAGGCCCTTGCCGAACTTCTGCACGCTCGCGATGCGCGGCGTGATGCCCGCCTCGTCTCGCGTCAAACACCAGCCGCTCGCGCTGCCCTGCGGGTCGGTGTCGATGAGCACCACGTCGCGACCCGTCGTGGCACGCAGTGCCGCCAGGTTCGTGGCGATGGTGGTTTTGCCGGTGCCGCCTTTCTCGCCGCCGACTAGGATGATCCTGCCTTTGCTTGCAGCCATCGTGTGTCCTCCAAGGTTGGGTTGAAATGACATAGTGCGATCTGACATCGCATCATGTCATGTCATTCTAGTGCGCGCGGTGCGCCTGTCAACAGGAATTCGCTTCGGACTTCTGTGTGGCCCGAGATGCCCATGAAAAAACCCCAGGCTCACGAGGAGACGCTGGGGTTTGTGGGGTAGCTGTTGAGGCGTGGTCGTGCGGGATTGGCTGTACGGCCAAGCGCATGCCCATCGCTTCAACGTTCAGGGGTAGGGCTTCTGGGTCCAGTCGCCGCTCTCCAGGGCCTTGTCCGCGAGGGTCTTCGTCGGGAAATACTCGACGGATTCGCGCGAGCAAGGGCCTTCTTCATCGAACGTGCCGATGTAGAAACCGGCGTTCGACTTGAGCACTGCCAGGGGCAGGCGCTTGTTGCAGAACTCGCGTGCGAGCTGGCCGAAGCGAAGCCACTTGCCGTCCTTGAAGTCGAGCTTCCCGGCTTGAACCAGACGGCCCTGATCCTCGGACAACGGTGCTCCGGTGCAGGTCGAGGTCAGCGTGGCCTCGGCTCCCTTGCAGACTGTGCAGAGCGCAAGGCCGCCGTCACAGAACTGGCAATGGGCCTTCTGGCAGTCAACGCACTTGTACAGGGTGTGATTCATGATGGTGGTCCTCCAAAGGTGAAGTGCTCCGGGGTGGAGCGGTCAATTTGCAGGGAGAACATCCATTGCGGCGCAGCCTATAGAAATGACATGAGGTCATGTCATGTCGCTTCTGCACCGCCGGCGCTGGGCCTACCCCAAGTCAGGGCACGGCTCGCCTCGCTCTTGCCGGTCGATGGCACCACGGGCCATCTGCGGGTGAAGCGTCTTGGCCGCACGGATCAGCGCAGCCACCTCGCGGGGAACTTGGTGCTCGTAGTTCGGCGGGACAGCGGCGAGCTGTGCGCTGATGCTCCAAGAGCGCATGTGGTCCAAGTCGTCCTCGGACAGTTCGGGCTCGCGGCTGCGGAGCAAGCGACCAGCGAAGCGGCTCCAGAGCCTCTTCAGCATTGCCCGTCCTGTTCCTACATTTCCTGGGCTGAGGATGTCAGTCCGTGCTGAAGGCGCAGCAGGCTGCGTGCCAGCATCTTGATCTTCTTGCGGGTGCGGCGGTTCGGTGAACGGGCGGCTCGGCGAAGGCTCTTCGTGATGCGCTTTCTCATGCACCAACTTTAGCGAGAGAGCGAAGCGGGACCAGAGCCTCTTTAACATTGCACGGCCTCCCCTTACGTCGCCTGGGTTGAGGAGGTCAGCTCACGCTGGAGCATGGTCATCAGAGGCGTCAGCGCCGCGTCGTCGCCGGCGACGAACTCACGTTGGCCTTTGTCCGTCAGGGCCAGGTGCAGCTCTTGGGCGACGGCCACGCCAGGTGGCTTCGACACCACGATCCAGCCCAGGCGGCGGCACCGTTCCGCAGCAACGCACGCGAGCATCTGCACCGCGATCCTCGGATAGCTCTCTGGGTCCAGCTTGGCACCAGGCTCGCGCAGCTCGGCCTGGATGCCGATCAGCGTCACCGCGTGCAGGTCCTCAAGGTCCTCGGCCCGAACCCCCTCGGCTTTGCCGCTGGCGACGGCCAAGGCAGCTTCGCCCAGAGCCTTGAGCACGCTGTCGGGCTGAGTGCGCAGCCACCGTGAGACGGTGAACTTCGGCACGCGGGGGCTGAGCCTGGCTACGTGGGCGAGGTCCTCGGCGAGCCGCACGCGGCGGCCCGATTCCGTCTTGATCTCGCGGATGTCGTTGGTCTTCATGTCAGGTGGCCTCGAAAGCCGTGAAGGTGACGCGCCCCTTGCCCCCTGCGAGGTGCCCGTCACCGTGTGCCTGGTGCCTGGCGGCTCGGTTGGCCTCGGCCTTGGTCTTGGCTGTGATGCCTCGATACCAGATGCCCTCACGCTCGTCCCAGGCCGGGTACTCGAAGCTCAGCCGGACATCAAAGTCCCGGTAGGGGCGAGCAGCCGCAGGACCCTCTTGGCGACGCAGGCCGAGTGCTTGCTCGACCTGGTGCAGGGTCCCCTCGAAGTGCGGCTGGTCGTAGCCGTTCACGAAGGCGTAGAAGCGCCCCGAGTTCAGAACGCCGATCCTTGGATCGGAGAGCTGGTCAGTCGCGCGGTTTGCAGGCATCGCCGAGCCTCGCGCATGCAGCCTGGAGGTCTAGCGCCGTCCCGATAGACGTAAACGGGACGACTCCGATGAACGGAGCGGCTGGACGGACCTCGTAGCTTCCATCGGTCCGCCTTGCGAACCAGATGCGCTTGAACCAGGGGCCGGACACGTCGATAACGCCCAGCTTTGCGGCTGCTTCGGCACTCATGACGCCACTGGTCCTGCGCATGAAGTAGTGGTTGTCCACCATTCCCCCAGCAATGAGCAGCAGCGTCAGCAGTACGAAGCCGACCTTCAGTGCAGATGACGTTCTCGAACTATCCATTGCATGATCTCCAAAAGCCTGATGACGAAGCCGACCGAGTATTCAGTTCTGGTGGCTCATGGCATGAGCTATGGCATTGCCGCCCGTTGTTGCTGAGCCATGATCCGCTCGCGCGCCTCCTTGACATGGCGCTTCCGGATGACTTCGCCAGATGGCACCACTTTGCCGAGCATCTGCCGTACATCATTGGGCAGCGTCCGAAGCTCCGCCGGTGTCAGTGGGTCGTTGGACCTTGACTCCATGAGTCCCGAGATTCCGAGACCGAGCATGATTAGATCGAACATTGTTCAAGTCCTGGGTTCGTTGCCGGGCTGATCTGGCGCGGGATGCGGATGTTGAGGGCGCTGCATCGGTGTCCTACCAGTGCAGCGCGAGACATCATCGAATCGTCGTCTCCGGCGTCACCGCGTTACGGATCGCGCCGGCCATGACCGACTGCGCCCAGTCGCCGACCGATGCCGAGAACAGGCCGGAGCCGCCGTTGCGGGGGCCGAACTCGTACACCTTGGCGTCGGGGTACTTGCTTGCGACGGCTTCGATGGTGCCCAGATCGTCGATCAGGCCCAGCTTCTTCGCGCCCTCCCCGTCCCAGATTTCCCCGGTGTCGTACTTCACGTCGCCCTGGAGCAGCTTGCCGCGACGGTCGTGCAGTTCGTTGGCGAAGCGATGGCCCATCAAGTTCACGATGCTCTGCGCCTTGTCCTCAGCGGCCTGGGTGGACGGAATGAAGGGGTTGAGCATGGCCTTCAGCTCGCCGCTCGCGTAGACCTTCTGGTACACGTCGAGCTTGGCGAGGGCCTTGTGGACATCCCAGGTGGACATCACCGCCCCGATCGAGCCGACCATGCTGTAGCGCCCCGCGTAAATCTTGTCCGCGTGCAGCGCGATCATGTACGCCGCGCTCGCGCCGACGTTCTGGATCACGGCGTAGACCGGCTTCTTGTGCTTGGCCTTCATCTCGTCGATGACGAAGTTGATGCGCTCGGCCTCGACCGGTGCGCCGCCAGGCGAGTCGATCGCCAGGACGATGGCCTTCACGTTGTCCGCCTCGAAGGCCCGCTTCAGCGCCGGAACGACCTTCTCCGCCGATGCGATCGAGGTGTTCATGATGCTGCCTTCGATGCGGATCACGACGACCAGGGGATCGTCGGGGACCACACGCCAGCCGTTGATCGAGAGCTGGAAAGCGACGTAGTAGATGAAGCCCAGGCCGAACATGGCCGCGAACGCAGTTCGCTTGAGGAAGGCCCAGGTGCGGTCGTGCCGTCGTTCCTTGATGATGTCGGCCAGCACGGTGTTCGCCAGCGCGACCTGGACCTCGCGGTCCTCGGGCAGCGCCTCGATGGCGGCCAGATCGTCCTTGCCCTTGAAGAGTCGGGCCATCCAGCCCTTGAAGCGATTCCACATGGTGTTGCTTTTCCTTCCTGGTGGTTGAACTCAGTCGGCGGTGCCAGTGGCGTCCGCTTCCTGTTGCTGCTGCTGCTCCAGCGAGTCCAGCTCGGCCAACAGGGCGTCGAGCTTGTCCCGCAGGTCCTGGGAGATGTGCTGGTAGCCGGGATCGGCCTTGACCTCGCGCATCGTGTTGAACAAGACGGGGGCCGCCTTGCTCACCTGTTTCTTGAAGGCCACCTCGGGCATGTGCTTGCGCGTGACGCGCTCGCCGCCGGCGGCCTGGGCGGCACGCAGCCCCTGCTGGAGCTTCTCGAATGCCTTCGATCCGTACTTGCGCAACGCCTCGATGGCCGTCGAGGCTGCGACCTCGCCCTTGATGACCATTTCGCGAACGTCCTTGTCGGAGCCGATCAGGAGCAGGAGGCCCTCGACGTACTTGCCGGACAGGCCCAGCCGGGAGGCGATGTCCGCCTGCTCCCAGCCGAACCGGGTCAGCCGCTTGCAGGCCACGGCCAGCTCGTAGGGCTCCAGGGGTTTGCCGGAGTTCGAGCGGACCAGGCCGACCGTCAAGTCCTCGATCGACGTGCCCTGCGGTGCGGGGACCACGGGAATCCGCTCGATCTCGGCACCCTCGCTGATCGCGAGCTGCACCGCCTCGAACCGGCAGTGGCCGTCCGTGATGTAGATGACCAGGGTGTCGCCTTCCTTGGCGACGTAGCCGGCCATCGGCTTGTCCTGGTAGTAGCCCTCGGACTTCATGGAGTCCGCGAGCGACCGGATGTGCGCCTTGTACGCGGCGTCCTTGATGCGGACGTTGAAGTTGGGGATGACGCGCAGGTCCCCCACCTGGACCTGCCACAGGTCTCGGGAGGACGCTCCGATGTCCTTCATGGCGGCCTTGACGCTGCCGGCGACCAAGGTGGTCTCGAAGTTCTCGAACGAAGCCTGTCTCATGGTTTCTCCAGGGGGTACTTGGCGTGTCTGGGTGCTCTGGCCCGGTTAGGAGCTGCCCTTCTGATCGCCCATCTCAAACATACGGGTTGCTGACTTGCTGAAGCCGGCGCCGTTGCCGGACGACGGCACTGGTGCCGGGGGGGGCGGGGATGCCGATTGCGCCGGCTGGGCCGCCGGCGCTGGGCGAGCTGTCTGCTCGCCGCCTGCGCCCCCCAACTGAGCCAGCATGGTCTTCGCGCCAACCCGGAGGCATTCCAACAGCGTCTTGTTGCCGTGGCCGTAGGGGATGCGTTCCAGCAGTTGCTCCAGCGCAGCGTTCTTGGCGTCCCCGGTCTCGTAGATCAGGACGATGCGGCGCTTCTCGGGTCGCTCGGCCTTCCCTCTGATCCAGTTGGTCGCCATGCTCAACCCTCCGTGCCGGTCTTGCCTTGGCTGCGGCGGTAGTTGTTGAACGCCAGCGCGTAGCGGCAGAAGCCCTCGGACACGCTGAAGCGGGAGTTGTCCGTGAGCTTGGCGTGCGGCCAGGTCTTCCGGAGCGCCGGCAGGACCAGCGGCGCACCACCGCCCGCGACCAGGATGCCGTCCAGCGACCGTGCCGAACGACCGATCAACTGGTTGGCCTTGTCGATGATGGTGGCCGCCAGGGGCTCCACCGCCAGTGCGACCTCCTCGCTCACGTCGATCCGCTCGCCGAAGTTGCGCAGCGTCTTGGTGCGAAGCAGGTCCGTGGCCTCGACCAGCGAGACCGAGAAGTCACGCTTGCGCAGACCGCGCTGGAGGTGCTCGGCGGCGATTCGCATGCCGTCGCAGCTCCCGAAGGCGTTCTCGATGGTGTGGCCTTGCAGCAGCAGGGCGTAGTCCGTCGTGTACTGGCCGACCTCGATGACCGCCCAACTGTCGTCGTCGGAACGCACTTCCGCGCTTTCCTGGCCGTCCTTGGTGAACATCATCTGGTGGTACGGACCCAGCGACTGCGGCATGACGCGCAGCTCGGCGCGAGGGGCCAGCTTGACGAGTTCCTGGCTGAGCCCGGACTTCTGCGACGCGAACAGGGCGGCAGGCAGGCCCATGATGATGAGGGCCGTGTCCACGTTCGGCACGTTGGCCGCCTTCAGCTTCTTGAGGCCACCCAGGAACAGCGCCGCGTGCTGCTCCGTGTAGACCCAATCGTCACGCATGCCGCCGGCCAGGTCGTCTTGGCCCTGGAGCATGGCGGTCTCGCCGAAAAAGAACTCGCGACCGTTGACCAGGACCGTCTCGGCCTGGACCCGTTCGGCCTCGCGGTCGTCGGTGATCTTGAACGCGGGAACGACCGAGGACGGATAGAGGACCTCGGCCCGCTGGTCGGCCCAGGCCGCCACGATCTTGACCGAACTTCTCCCGATGTCGAACCCGATGCAGGTCTGCATAGCTCACTCCTTCTTGGCTGTTTGAACAATGAACATGGCACAAGTGTAATAGGACAATGTGCAACGAACAAGGATAAATTTACTGTGTGATAACTGAATTGTACGGCAGCGCAACGGAGCATGTTAAGATGGCCTGAATGCGAAACATAGTAGGCAAGGACAGATATGCCGACGTGGCCCGATAAATCGGGGTCGATGAGGTACAGACCGGAACAATTGACAAGGGACCAAGAACAATTGCAAAGCAACATTGGTACTTGTTATTCCGAGCTGCTGCGGCTCGATGAGGTGATCGAGCGCTACGCCTACGCCCTGGAGATCATTCAGCCCTCAGCCCCTGGGAAGATGGCGATCAGGTTCCTGAAGAGGCCGTGGGGCGGGGTGGAGGGGCGGCATCCGCAGATCGTCCAGTGGTACCGCTCGCGCAACGGGCGCTGGCTCTACAACCGGCTCAAGACGAACGAGGTCCTGCGCAAGGTGAAGGGATACCCCGTCTTCGCTCCGGTGAAGGAAGACGTGAAGACCATCCTCCGAGAGGCGATCGCGATGATCGACCACCGTGAGGCGTTGCTCGCGGCCATCAACAACTTCAAGCGGCAGTTGGGCTCCATGTTCGCGCGCCACAACACCTACATGGCCGAGAAGCTCGACCAGATTCAGGTGTGGCTGCCTGCCCTGCGCGACCGCCGCGAAGAGCTGCTCGCCCTGTGGCGGGAGAGCGTTGAGGCGGCGGAAGAAGGGCTGCCGGAAGACGCCGTGGCGAACCCTCGCAAGAAGCCGCGAGTCGATCCGACCGGGGGCACTCGCGGCGTCGTCCACGAGACCCGCAGGCGTGGCTCGTAGCCCCATGTCATGTCACATGAGGTGGCGTGGGGTCGGATGGCATGGAGTGAACTGACGCGAGTTCAGACCAGTTGAGATGAGCTGGGATAGGGTCAAGTGAGGTGACGCCAGACCGCCGCCCGCGTCTCGCCTGCGGCTCGGGCGGGCGGCTCCCTCCCCTCCCCCTGGCCGGTCGCCCTGCCTCGGCTGGGCCTCGGCCAACCCGTCCGGTCCCCTGGTCCAGTTCCCTTGTCGATGTCCCCCGGTTCGGTGCCCTGGCCTGGTCCCCCCACCTGGTCAGCCCGCCTGGTGCCCCTGCCACCGTGCCCCGGCAACGGTGGCCCTCCCCCCTTCGCGCCGGCGGCCTGGCCTTCGGCCTCGGCCTGCCGGCGCTCCAACCCGCCGGGGAACCGGTCCTGTTGCAGCCGCTGGAACTTTGCTTGGCCTGGGGGTGCCCGATGGATGTCAGGGTGGCCTTGGTGTGAGCTGGGGTGGCCTGAGATACCTCAAGCCCATCTCATGTCATGTCATGTCATGCGCTGGGGTCTGGTGTGCCTGAGCATCTGAGGTGGCGTAGCCGCTCCAGGCGTCCTTGCGTCCTCCGGGTGGCCTGAAGCTCCCTGGGCGTGACCTGTAGCCGGGCAGCTTGGCGCATCTGGCTTGACCGAGGGCGAAGTGAAAACGGACGCTGTGGGGCGTTCCCCAGCAAGCGTCCGCCGATCGGGCATTCCCGGTCCCGAGGTGATTCTAGATCGAATCATGTCACATGACATGACGTTGCATGGGTGGGCATGCAATGGATGTTCCTCGCGCAACTTCGTTCACCCGCAAGGGTTCACTTCACCACTGGAGGACATCATCATGGCGATTCATCAGCAGACCACGGCCCCGGCACCGCGCAGCGCTCCAGCTCCGCGTGTCGAGGTCGCTGCTAACTGGGAGAGCCTTTTCCCTGGTCGATCGGCAGACGAGTTCGTCGCTACCGGTTCGACCTTGACGGCGACTCGCGTCGGGCACGATCGGTTCGAGCTGCGCAACAGCACGGTGAACAGATCCGATGGCCGTTGCTTCGGAACGGGGCACCTGGCTCCAGCCGAGGTCAAGCTGTCGCCGACCGCTCCGGACATGCTCGGCCAGTTCGAGGACCCGAAGGAGTTCGACGGGCATCAGCCCACGCGCTACCGGGTTGCAGCTTGGTGGAAGCCGATCAGGACGGGCAACCGTGCTGGCCGGATGTACCTCCGGGTTGCTCTCACCCCGCTGCCCTGACGCATTTCGTGCAAACTCAGGCCCAACGGGCCTTCTTGGAGGACATCATGAGCTTGAACATGAACCACGGCCAGCCGGCCAGGACCTTCGCCGAGGTGATCGCGTTCGGTCAGGTCGCTTCGCAGTACCAGCGCCTGCGGCACGAGCATCCGCGCATCCGGGCGCTGACGATTCACCGCTACATCCGTGACGACCACGGGCTCTCGCTCCCGCAGTTCGAGTGTGAGACCGAGAAGGGCCATTCCTGGAGCTACACCGGTTCTGCCTATGGCGGAGACGATGACAGCTTCCACGGTGAAGGGCGTGCGTACTGCTGCCACTGTGGAGCAGACGGCGACGCCTGAAATTGCAGTCTGCGACTGCACTTCCCACCAACCCCAGCACTCATTGAGTCCTGGGGTTTTTCATTGCATGCGATGTGACATGACATGAGGTGACATTACCTCATGCCGTGCGCAACGGATGCCCTTCAGGCACATCGACCGCTCCTTGTGGAGCAGCTCATCAACCTGGAGGACCTCACCATGAGCACATCTACTTCCGGCGACCTGAACTGGCCGGCGATCGTTCGACGGCTTGCTCGACTGCGAGCTGGCCGCCGCAAGATCGGCTGGTTCGACTTCGCGAGCGACTCGTGGGACATGCGAACGACCACGGAGCGTGCCGCTCGCATCTGGGCGCGTATCTGCGGAAGGCGACAGCCGCTCTTGAACCCGGAGTCCCAGCGCCCCGTGCCCTGGAATTCCTTCCACCACTGACCCCACCCCAACCCCAGCACTCGAAAGAGTCTGGGGTTTCTTGCTCTGGGCCTGGGCGTCCGTCAGGAGGATCGGATCAGCCGCCAGCCGCCGGCGGGGTTCATCAGCAACTGGTTCGCGTAGGCGCAGGCCGCCGGGGTATTGAGCTTGAGCCGAAGCGTCGCCGGCGTTGGCTGTCGCACCGTGGTTTCGATGCAGTCCCCAAGGCGAGCCATCTTGTCGAGTTCCATGATGCGACCTTTCAGGGGTGGCGACCGCACGGGCAGCAGTTCACGTCGATGCCGGTCAGGCTGCACTCATCCGGACCGGCCTCGTAGGGGGTGAACTCCGGATCGAAGCCTCGCGCTCGGAGGGCGGCCTCGGCAGCGGGCCGGTCGGCCTCGGGCGTTTGCGCCAGGATGGAGCTGTACGCCGCCTGGACTCGTGACTCGTAGCGGACATCGGACTGGCCGCAGCCGTGAGCCGCCTGCTGCTCGGCCTGCCGGATTCGCTCGGGAAGGGTGGCGAGTGTGCTCATCCGAACTCCTACCATGTGAGGTAATGTGACATGACATTATGTCATGTGGCATTGCCCAGAATCTGCCGCAACGGATGTTCTTCAGGCAAATCGACCGCTCCCCTCGGGAGCATCTTCAACCTGGAGGACATCATGCAAGAGCGTTTTACCGTTGTGCGTCAGGAGATCGGTCTCTTCGGAGCCGTGATTCGCTGGCTGCTGAAGGCGATCGTCGCCGGCGTCCGCGCCCTGGACCGTTCGTGGTTCCCGGTCTCCGAATGGAAATGGGTCGGCTCGGGCGGTGTGCTGTACCGGCGCGTCACCGAGCAACGTGGCTTCAGCTTCATCGGCGAGCTGGTCGTTGATCGTCAGACGGTCGGGGCCTACCTTGGCACCTTCGGCGACGCTTTCCGTGAGGACGCGGTGCCGGTTGGTGACGGGCGCTTCTTCTACCCGGCCTCCAGCGAGTCGAGCCGCGTCAGCGAGCTGGTCCGAGCTGGTTGCCCGCTGAGCGACGCCCGCAGCCTCGCCCGTCGAGCTGTGATCGACGACATGAACCGTGCCGCGTCCTACGGCGAGACCTGGTTCATCTACGGCCTGGTCGTCTCGGCCAAGCGTGGAAGTCGTGTGCTGGCTGAAGTGTCTCTGTGGGGCATTGACGCCGTGCCGCATGTGGACCGCATGGACCCGCGCGTCGAGTCGCTCTACCAGGAGATCATCCCGGAGGCTGAACGAGAGGCGCTGGACGAGCTGAAGAACCTCAGCTCGTATGCCATGCGTGCCTGATTGACCCACCCCAAACCCCAGCGCTCATTGAGCCTGGGGTTTTTCTTCTGGGGACGTTGTGGACTGCACCAGGTGCTTCAGCAGCATCTTGAGGATGGCATTGCGCGACACCCCCAGCTCGGACGCCAGGGTGTCGTAGAAGGTCAGCGTGAGCCGGTTCATCCGGATGCTGGTCGGGCCGTCCACGGCATCCGGGTCTTCCACCTTGGAGGCGGCGGCAGCAGCTCGCTGCAAGGCCGTTGCCGTCAGCGCGTTGAGGGCGTCGTCGAGGCGAATCGTGCGGATGCCTCGCACCAGCCGGTCGGTCGTTCGCATCATCGGCTCCGGCGTCAGATGCGATCGAGCTGGACGAGGCTCCGGCGGACGGCGGAGCCTGACTCGATGTCGAGGTGGGGCTTGGGGCCGTTGGGCAGGATGCGGTCCATGCTCAGAAGCACAGCAGAACCACCTGTCGCCAAGTGAGCCTCGACCAGGTGCTTCGGGGCGTCTGGTGCGCCCAGCACACGAGGCATCTGCCAGAGTTCATCCACCACCAGAAGAGCCGTGGGGGCGATCTCATTCACCGGCACGCTCGTGCGGGCGTCCTCCGGTTGGCCAACCAGGTCCTCCAGCTCGAATACGACCAGCGGGGTGTTGCCGTGGCGCTCATCGGAGCGGCTTCCGTCACGCGCGAACGTGCTGTACGTGCCGCCCACGGTCCGACACAGGTGCCAGTAGCTGCGCCCGATGTCGAGAACGTGGACCGGCTTGCCTTGCCTGAGCGCGTTCAAGGCGTAGTCGATCGCGCGAAAGGTCTTGCCGTAGCCTGAAGGGCCAACGATCAGGATCAGCTCCTGGTCCTTGGGTTTGCCGAACCGTGGGTCGGTGCATTCAGCAGCCGTCACCTTCGCCAGGGGCGAGCTGGTGGCCTGGGCTGCCGATGTCGTCTCGGCGCACGTCGTGACGTGCTTCCAGTGGAGATAGCCGGCCTCTTTGGCGACGCGATCGAGCGCTTCGGCGTGCTGGAGGAGGGTGTCGCCCCGAGCGAGCAGCTTGGCCGCCTTCTTGAGCTTGGAGACGGCCTCGGGCGAGGTGTGGATGTGGTGCATTGAAGTCCTTCTCGCGAATGAACCTGGTGCCTACCTGCCAGAACTCCGCAAGGATGGAATTCAGATGCGTGTGGAAGTGTGGAGGTCGTCCCTTCGGGTGTGCCAAGGTAGGCAGCAGGCTTCGACCCAGCCCGTGCCCGAGATGATACGCAGCGCGAGCGCGTATAACTTGGTCAGCTCGCGGCGTGCCCCGCCGCTCGGCGCGAGGCGATGGCGGCCTGGCGTGCGAGCCAGAGTCGGGGGAGTTGGGATTGCACCAGGCAGGGAGATTCGCCGATCGCGATCAGCGCGGCATCGACGCCCTCGTGATCGCGCAAGGCCCGACGCAGGTTGCTCTCTGCTGCGATCGCCGAGACGCGATCCTTGGAGAACAGCGCTGTGTGCAGCCAGCCGTCGCACTGGAGGTGGTAGAGCTGAGCGGAGTCAGCCGACATGATGTTCACTCATTGCATGCCACATGATGTGACATGAAATCATGTCAAAGCAGCGAAGCCAGAACCAGGGCCGCGATCCAGATCGTGCGATCGGCCCATTGCGGCAGTTCGAGGAGGGTGGTCGCTGCGATCGCGCCGCCCAAGGTGATGGCGGCGTAGTACGGCTGGAACCGGCTGGTGTAGACGCGAGTGCTCATGAGTTGAGGGTGCGGATTCTGACCCAAAAGTCCGGGAGCAGGTATCCGGCCTCGATAGGGGTTATCGAGCCGGAGGTGTCGAGCCGGCAGACCTGTTGCTGGAGCAGTTCGCTCACGGCAGAAGTTAGCTCGATGTCGTCGAGGCTGTAGCGCCTGGCGATGCGTCTCACAGTGGCCCAGTCGAGCCGCGATGTGCAGTAGCCCTCTTCCAGGATCACCAGCCAGAGCGACAGGGCCGTCTTCGAGCAACGGGGTACACCGTGGTGCGCGAGGAATGCGGCCTGGCTGAAGTGAAACGGAAGAGGGTTCATGGTCAGGATGTGAGGGTCAGTACGCGCGGTGGACGCGCGTCTCGTAGGTCCGTGCCCCCGGCGGCGGCATTGCGATGCCGAACACCGACTGGAGCTGCATCACAGCGTGCTTCACCGTGCGCGGCGTGCTGCGCACGGCGATCGCGTCCGCCGGAAGGGGAGGGCGCGTGGTGCTGGTCGCGGCCTTGCGGCTGCGGCGCTCGCCGCTCTTCTCCTCCTCCGTCATCAGGAAGAACTGCTGGTGCCGGCGCTTGACGCCGTAGTCCTCGGCTCTCACGCGCTCCTGGTTCTCCAGGCTCGCGATGAAGCCGTTCACGCTGCGGTAGGGAATCCCCGTGTAGTTGGCGATCTCCCGCAGCGTGGTGCAGTTGTTCTGAATGGCTTCGATCACCTGCTGTGTCGAGGCCCCCCATTTGCGGTGATTTCCGCTTGTTTCCTCTTTGTGCAACATGCCATCTCTCCGTACTACCGCCCTTCGGCGGCGTCAACCGGCGCACCAGTCGGGGTGCCGGATTTCGTCTCTCCTCCTTCGGAGGCGTCTCTGGTTCCGCAATTCGGCACTGCGGACGGTTGAGCTTTTACCGGAGCCGTGTGGGCGTGTCAAGCTGTCACGCAACAGTAAATAAAACCGAGTTCTAAGCTAATGCGCAATCGCTCTCCGCGCAACGGATGCCCTCCAGGCAAATCGACCGCCCTCTTCGGGCATTTCCTGTACTGGAGGACTCCCCCATGAAGCGACTCATCGTTCTCGGCTTGGTTGCCCTGGTTGCCTATTACGGTTTCCAGGCGAAGGCTGCCCTTAGCGCGGCCACGCACTTCACGTCCATCGTCAAGATGCACGCGAGCCAGCTCGACCCGCAGTGATGCGTTTGCCTCGGCCTGCTTGTCAGACCCTGGCTTGAGGCACGTTGTGCCAGTCACCCCACAAACCCCGATCCGCCACGCGTTTCGGGGTTTTTCTGTTTAGGCCGCCGCGCAACAGATGTCCTGCTCGCAAGTCGAAGCCACTCATCCTGAGTGGGTCCCTGAATAACTAGAAAGACAGAAGAGGTGAACCATGCAACTGGAGCTGTACAAGGCACTCGTCGCGGCTAATATTCCCGATGAAGTCGCCACCAAACTGGTAGACGCTATGAACACACACATTGACAACCGAGTGAACGCCGCCGTGAAACCCCTGTTCGAGCGGATGGAGTCGATGCAGACCTCGCTGTCTGCGAAGCTCGACGGCGCGACCGCTGGCCTTGGCACAAAGATCGACGCCATTGCCCAGCTTCGTCGTGAATCCCAGGCTGATGGCGAGCTTCGTCGTTCGCGTGTTCGCTGGGTTGTCGGCACTGCGTTGACCGCGATCGGGATTGCTGTCCCTGCGACCATCGCCGTGCTCAAGGCGATGAACATCATCTGACCTACCACCCCCAACAAACCCCGGAACATCGTTCTGGGGTTTTTTTTCACGTCCGCAAAATGATATGAAATCACATGACATGATGTGATGCGGTGTCATGTTCTCCAGTGGTCGCCCTCGCAACGGATGCCCCAGGTGCAAACCGAATCGCCTCACTGAGGCACAACCCATCTGGAGGACAACCCATGAAAGAGACTCGCGCCCTGGCGCTGTTGGCCCGCATCATTGGCCGACGACACGGTGTGGAGGTGGAATTCAGTCCGTTTGCGGACACGGCTTCCACCGATGGCAAGAAGATCACGCTGCCCGTCGTGTCGAACCTCGGCACCGACGATCACGCGATCCTGATCGAGGGGCTGCTGGACCACGAAGCGATGCACTGCCGGTTCACCGACTTCGAGGTGGCCTTGGGCAAGCTGGAGCCACTCGTGGCCTCGCTGACCAACCTGATCGAAGACGTGTGGGGTGAGCGCGAGCAGGGGAAGATTTACCCTGGCTGCGCACGCAACATCCGTCGCTCGATGGACGTGATGATTCGCCTGGGCTGGTATCGCGGTCCCAGCGCTGGATCGCAGGAGCCGCCGCCGACCATGATGACGAACTTCCTCATCAACGGTCTGCTCGCGCGGCTGTATCGGTCCGAGGTCCTCGATCGCTTCGCAAGGCAGTATCGGAAGATGCTCGCCGGCGTTCTCGGTGAGGACCTTGTGCGGCGCATCTGGGAAACCGCCTGCAAAGTGGATCGTGTGAGCAGTACCTCGCAGGCGTTGGCTCTGGCGAAGGAGATCGTCGCGCTGCTTCGGCAAGCGATGCCTCCGGAGTCTCCGCAACCGAGCGCAGCACAAGCTGGGCAAGGGAGCGAAGGCCAATCCACGTCGGGGTCCGGCCAAGGCAGTTCCGGCGAGGCTGGCGGATCGGGGCAACCTGGTGCGCCCAGCGCAGACGGAAGCCAGCCTGGTCAGGACGGATCGTCACCGGGCAACGGGTCGCAACCTTCGGCTGGATCACCTGGTGATGAATCGAGCGCACGGAAGCCTGGTGGTACGGCAACTGGCGCGGGTGCAGGTGCTGGTGGAGGTGCTGGTGGCCCACAAGGTCAGACGCACGGCTCTTCTGGTTCCGACGACGCGCAGCGCAAGGGAGATGCCATCCGGCAAATCCTGGGCGCATCGGCTGACCAGCTCGCCAGCGGCGACATGGGCGATCGACTGCTCGCCGCGCTCAACGGGCAAGGCAAAGCAGGCAAGAGCGCTGACGATGCGAGCCACGCGGGCCTCAATTGTGGTCGCCGGCAGATGTCGAACGCCGCCGGAGGTCCAGATGCCGGGTATCCGCTTGCTGCACCACAGCAGGCAGAGTCCGATGCGTTCCGCTACAGGCTCTACAACCAGGCCGCCGTCGCGATGTCCAGGGGGATCGAGGTCAAGCTCGGCACCAAGCTGGAGTCGCTGCTCGAAGCTCGCACGGATTCGTTCGTGCTGCACAAGCGAGCAGGCCGGCGTCTTGAGGCTCGTCGAGCCCCGAGGCTCTCGCTGGGGAAACTCGATGTCTTCCGGACGGTGGAGGAGGGAACAGAGGTTGACACCTCGGTCCACTTCCTCATCGACTGCTCGGCTTCGATGCTCAACAACTTCGCCGGCTCTGGCAGGGTTGCTGGCGACATTCCCCTCGACGAGACGCGGGTCGTGGCTGCTGCTGCTGTCGCTTACGCGGCTGCGCAGGTCCTCGACAAGCACGACGTGCCCTTCGCGATGGCCTGCTTCGGCTCTCGCCACCTGGCGCTGAAGTCGTTCGACGCACGGTGGCCCGTTGCTAGGAAACTGGCGCTGACGGACTCGCTGGGCGGAACGGCAACGGACTGCGCGGTGATGAGAATCGCCGACGAGCTGGTGCTTCGACAAGAGGCCAGGCAGCTCGTGGTCCTCGTGACCGATGGCGAGCCTCACGACGAGCCCGCAACGGTCGCCGTGATGAACGAAGTCCGCAGGCTTGGAATCGAGTTCGCTGTGCTCTTCATCGGAGCGCAGGGGTACAAGTTCCAGCGACTGCTTCAGGCTGATGGCTACACCGTAGCGCGTGCGCTGACTCGGGAGAGTCTGGCTACCTCGTTCTTCGAGGCAGTCCAAAGCGCATTCTGATTCCACCCACAAGCCCTGCGTCCAACCTGGACCGGGGCTTCTCTTTTGTGGGATGCAAAAAGGATGCAAAACAGACTTGCGACGGATGCATTTCGGATGCATACTGAATGCAATCCGCAACCGATGGTGTGTGGCGGCTACTTGGAGGACAAAGCGATGTTTGGTTTCTTGCGCAAGGTGTGGGTTCAGCTCAGCGGCTTCCTGCACGACACCGTGGACAACTTGAGCGATGCGGGTCGTACTGCCAGACAGGCGATCCGAGAGCTGGACGGCCAGATTCGGGAGGCGGAGGAGAGTGTCACCGATGTGTCTGCCGAGCTGCGGCTGATGCAGCACGAGCACGAGAAGGCGACCGAGGCGGCCTCCAAATGGGGCCGCGTGGCGAAGACCGCTGCTGACTCCGGCGATCGCACGTCGGCGGTGGAAGCGGTGCAGCAGCAGGTGCAAGCTGAGGAACTCGCTTCCTCGTACAAGGCGAACGTGACGCGGCTCGCACCGATGCTGGAGCAGTTGAAGGCACGTCTTTCGGACCTTCGGCAGAAGAAGCTCGAAATGCAGCACAAGACCAGCGTGCTGGATGCTCGTAGCAAGGTCGCCAAGGCTGAATCTCGGGCGGCCCGTTACCTCGGCAATGTTGGCGAGAAGCCCGGCGTCGATTTCGACGAGCTGGAGCGCAGGGTGGACCGCCAAGAGGCCAAGGCCGCTGCCTTGGCGGACATGGCGCAGGACAAGGCAGCGCTCGATGTCAACAAGCGCCGGCAAGACTACTCGCGCAAGGATGCCATCTCGGAGAAGCTGCAAGCTCTCGGCCTCATGCCGGTCGGCGATAGCCAACCTGTCCAGATTCCTCTGGGCGTTGGGGAGAAGAAGCATGCGGGCTAAGTGGGCAGCTCTGCTCGCCGTGTTGCCGCTTGCGGCGGCGGCCGGTCCGATGGAGCCAGCCTTCGACACCCTGGCAAGCAACCTCCTCGCGCTGATGGGGACCATGCTTCCTATCATGGCTGTCATAGGGATTCTGCTTGTGGGCATCAAGGTCTTCACGGGCGGCGACGACCTGGCGGACGCCCTCATCAAGCTCGGTGTACCGCTGTTCGTCGTGATCGGTGGTTTTGCGGTGATGCGGACGTTCCTTGGCGCGATGGGCGTGCAAGCTCCTGACGGACCGAAGGACAGCGGGCCAGGCTTTTTCGCGATGGCATGGTCATGGTTGATCGGCCATCTGCTTCCTTTGGGACTCACTATCGGTGCGGTCGGTGGAGTGTCCTGGTTCGCTGTGCGTTCTCTCCGCAAGCGCCGCGACTCTCGTCAGGTGAAGCTCGACGTGCGTGCCGTGATCGAGACTGTGGAGCGGGCCGATGCGTTGCGTCTCTATTGGGAGTTCATAGCGTTGCCACAGGCCAATGCCGGCGACGGCATGTTCCGACCAAACTATGTGCAGGACGCTCTCTCGACCATCAAGAGGATGCAGTCTGAGTTGATGCCAATGTTGGAGCGCGCGCACGGTGGGACGCCTCTGGATCGCGATCAGCGCAAGCGCCTTGAATTCATCCGGCAGGAGTTCAACCGCTACATGAAGACGCCCACTGGGAAGACGCTTGACATTGCTGCCGAGTTGTCGCAACTGGCGGCCACTCCGGTCAATGCTACGCAAGGGCAGGCACCCTCGGTGCGCGCACCTGAATGGCGACAAGCAACTGCCGGTGTTGCTGCGGCTGCCCCGGTGAGTCCTGTGCAGACGGCGACCGCAGGCCCGCTTGACCTGTTGAATCCCTTCAATCTGACGAACCTGGTCAACCCGCTGAGCCCGTTGAGCCCGCTCAGCCCGTGGTCAGCCTGGCGATCGGGCGAGCGGCATCACGATGCGCCGTCGCCGTCCCCGAGTGACAGCAGCGAATGGGTGGGCCGAAGGTTCTCATCGGAGCCGGCGTCATCGCTCTTTGATGCGTCTAGTTCTGCTGGTGGAGCAGACACCTATGAGCCGGCTCGGTCCTTCGAGTGCAGTCGATCGGATGCTGGGCCTTCCTACGACTCATCACCGTCTTGGTCTTCGAGCGACAGCAGCTCGTCATGTGACAGTGGCAGCAGCTCGTCCGACTCCAGCAGTTCCAGCAGCGATTGAGGTTCAGATGACGAAACAAGAGAGTGAACTGACAGGTGCGCTTCGAGCCCTGACGGAAGACGCAACCGCCAGGTCGGACACGGCGCGGTTGCGGGATGTCATGGATGAGGTCGAAGCCGCCCTGAAAGCCGGGGTGAGGCGCGAGGCTGTGCTGGCGAAGCTGCACGAGAATGGATTCACGATGACGCTCGCCAGCTTCAAGTCCGCACTGCAACGAATCAGGAAGGAGCGCCGTGAGCATGAGCAGGCATGAAGAGGTCGAGACGCCGGAGGTCTTGCAAGGGCTCGGTCTCAGCGAAGACCAGTTCCTGCAAGTCCGCAGGTACATCGGTGCCCGCGTTGTTCTTGCCAAAGAGCAGCGGATGGTCGTTCTCGCGATCTTGATGGTGTTGGCCGGGAGCTTGTTGAGTGCGTCGTTGCGCAAGGACGTGGGCGACTTGCCGTTTCGTTCGCTGGTCGATGTCGCGCTGGAATGGCTCCCTGTTGTGACGGTCGCCGTTGGCGTGCTCGCGCTGCTGATGAAGCAACTTCGGATCAACCTGCTCAACGCCCAACTGGGGCGACTCGGCCTGTCCGAGCGGGCTCTGGAGCGCGTGCGATCACTGGCCGGTACCGTGATCCTCGTCGCGATGCTGGGACGCTTTGCGGATCGGATCATGGGGAGGGCAGCCTGATGGTCTTCCTCTTGAGTCTGGTGATCCTGCAATGGGTGGTCGCGGTGCAGTGCTTCCGCACGCTAGGGTTCATTCGCGAGGGCGCGGTGAAGCGATCGGAGGGCATGCTCACGGTGTTCGGCATGATGGCCGCCGCAGCGTTGGTCAGCTTTCCGCTGCTACTGGAGTTCGTCACCGTGGCCGCCTTCTCCCAGGGCAAACCGGTGTCTCCGCGAGGGGACTACGTGCCGCTCTGGTTTCTGGGCGCAGGTGGGCTGCTGGCCGTCCTCGTCTTCGGGCTGCGCCTACATCGACAGCGCCTGAACGCGAACGCGGGGTTCTTCGCGATCGGCGCGAACGCCTCGGGGATCATGATCGGCCTCTACATGGTCTTCGTTGTGGCCGACCAGGTGCTCTTCTTCATGCCGTCGCGTGAAGACGCCGGCATGCTCAACTGGGGGATATTCCGACAGGAGGGAGCAGTCCGCGACATCCAGTGCCAGTCAGACATGCTGGTCGTCAGAGGCATGGCAAGTGACGTTGCGACCTACCGGTGTCCTCTCGACGGCATCGCCGTGATGGGGCGCTTTACCGGTACGCCCATCGTGCCGTGGCCGACCTACACAGAAGGAACCAGTCACCAGCTCGCCGTCGAGGTCCGCAAGATGCAGCGGAGCGCCATCAAGCTGGAAGACGATCAAGTGCAGGGCATTTCAAAATGAGCCATGCGATCGAGACGGACGCCGTGTTCCCAGACGACTGCGGCCTTGATTTGGTCGAAGAGCGGCGCAGAGCCGAGCAGGTCGAGGCTGCTGCTCAGGCTTGGCGCAGGGCTTGGTCCCGGCATTGCGCAGCTTGCGGTGGGTGGGGCGGCTCCAGCTTCACGGAGATGCATGGTTTCCGGGGTGGGTCGGGCGAGCAGATGTTCGACCCTTGTGGTGCGTTCCCGAACGCGGCGACCTGTCACCGTTGCGGGCAAGATGGCCTGGGCGAAGATGGTGATGGCCCCTGCAAGCACTGCGGGTGGGACTACGACGACGAAATGCCTGAGTGATTGCCCAAGGAACCAGCAATGCCAAAGCAGACCAAGGACGAACGCGATCTAGCGTTTCTGCGCGAAATGAAGGAGCGGCTGGAGAAGGGGCGCAACGGCGATCCCACCCAGCTTGACTACGTGGCGCAGATGATCGACGACTGGATGGCCGAGTTAGGCCACCGCTCGTGACTAGAGGAAAGATGAAATGGACCAAGATTCCAACAATCGAATGATTCTGGGGCACACGTTCTTGGCTTGGGCCGCCGTGGGTTTGTTTGTGACGATTGCTGATGCGATGTCGGCAGCGCATGCGCCCTTCGGGATTTTCGTAGGCTGGCCGTTTCTGTTCGCCCTCCTGTCCGCAAGCGTGATCGCAGCCCGTAAGAAGGCATCTTGGGCAATCACCGGGGTTCTCTCGGTCCTGGGCTGCGTCGGGTGGCTCTTGATGCCAAATTGATCGAGTAATCAGGAGGACCGCATGAACATGCGCGAAGGACGGTACGGGCCAGTGCCGATCGAAGAGATCAACCGGGTGCTGCCGGACAAGCCGCCACTCCAAGAAGAGCGCCGGTACGAAGCACAGGCATGGTGGGCAGACGGGAATCTCTTGGGTCTTGTGGGTCAGGCGTTGATGAGGGTGCTTCGTGGATTGGCTCACCTTCTTCACCTGGGCTAAATAGCCTAGACAGAGTCACGAGAGTCCTGTCTGACCTTTAAGATGGTGTACATGAGCACCAAAGAAAAGACCAACAACGAGCGTCTACGCGAGTTGATCCAGGCGTCCGGTCTCACCCAGCCGGTAGCGCTGACTGTGTTCAACAGGGGCCTGGGCGCGAGACCCTATAGTGAGTCGGCCTGGAAGTCGTTCCTGTCGAGGCCGGATTCATCCCGGTTCCGTGCGCTGAGCGACGAGATGTTGGCGCACGCAGAACGGCAGTTTGCAAAGGTGAAAAAGACCGCTTGACATGGTGTACAAGTACACCAAAAATTGAAGCGTCAACAAAGCAATTTGCTTCATCTCCTCAACCTCGAAGGATTTCCTATGTCGCTGCTCATCGACCTCTTCTTGTTCCTGCTGGTCGTCGTGTTCTTCCCGTACATCGTTGTCGGTCTTGTCATCGGCAAGGTCCTCGTCAGCCTCGCTGAGGTGTTCCACCTGCCGGCTCTGTTCGCGGCGCTGAGTGCTGGCGGGCTCGCGATCTTGACGTGGCTCAACAGCGTCCCGAACGACTCCCGCCCGTTCGCCTCCATCGTGGAAGTGTTCTCCCAGGCGCATCTCCTCGGAGTTGCGACGCCGGTCTGGTGCGTGGTGCTGGCAGTGACCCTCTTCGTTGCGGCGGCCTCGAAGGGGTTCCGGCGCGTCTCTCGGGCGCATTGATGCGGCGCGAGGCTCCTAGGGAAGAGACCATGACCATCAACATCAAGTTCGTGAAGGCTCACGACAACCCCAACGGCACGGTAAGCGGCCGACTCGAAGTCTCTGACGCCGGCTGGACCAGCCAGCCGTTCCTGGCGGAATTGAACGACGTGCACCCCGGGTTCGCCGACCACATCGTGAAGGCAGTGAACACGCATGCGGCGCTCACGAAGGTGCTTGAAGCCGAAGGCGCTGATGGACCCGTGCGTGCTGCGCTGGCTGGGTCGCTCGGTTGACTAAGGAATCGGAAGCCGAACATGGACAGTTCGCACATGGAGTTTGCAGAGCTTGAGCATCAGCTCCTTGTCGGCAATCAGACCGATCGCGACTGGTCGCTCTGGTATCGCCAAGCCGAGGTACTGGTCGGCGGCGATCTCGACGGGGATGGCGACGAGAACGGCTACAGCATCGACGAAGCCTACGACTTCTTCCGTGCCAGAAAGACGCCCGCCGAATACGTCTCCGTGGTGCGGGCACGGCCCAACTTCGTTGTTCGTGCTCACACATGATTGCACCTGCCCCCGACGATCTGCGGTTCGCTGCCGAGTGGCTGCGCGCCTATGACGACGAGCACGACGGCGGCGAACAGAGCGCGGTGGCCGCAAAGGTCGCCGAATGGCTCGATGCCCAGGCTGATGCCAAGGAACTGCGTGCCGTCGCTCTTGAGCATGGTGTCCCCGTCGCCGGCCTGCGCGAGCGCCTCGCTAAGGCCACGAACTGACGAGGCTGGAGGAAGCAAGAGATGAATGCACGCGAACAACTTGCCGCCGTTGCTGACTGGCTCGGCTGGCAGCACGAGAACCTGTCGTTTGGGCTCCGCAGCAGCATGGACGCTTTGCGTCTGTACGACTACGCCCAGGCACACCCTGATCTGCCCGAGATGGCCGACGAATGGAAGTCACGCAGCCGCATCGCTGCGCTGGGCTACGATCCACTGGCGGTGCCCGAGGCTGTCGAGGGCCGTGATGTTGCTGAGACCGGTGCTGCTCGCGCAGCGCAGGCGTTGCGTCAAGCTCGCGATCTGCTGGACTCCGTGGCCTTCGTATCGCGACCGGGGGATACGGCGAAGGTGATCGCCGCGTTGGATGCCGCGCTCTAAGAGACAGACTGAGGGCCAAAACGAACATGCACAGCATCAACCTCGCCGGCTTAGAGCCGGAGACCCCATCGTCCGCCGCCCAGCGGCATCTCGCGAAGATTCACGAAGCCGACGCGGCAGGGCCTGCCCAGGTTCGTTGCTCGACGACGGAGGCCATCATGGTGGCCCTGGCCCTCTGCAATCGCGCCTACCTGCCCGAGGGACTCGGCAAGGTGCATGCAGGCCATCTGTGGTGGCGGCTGGATGATGGTCAGCGTTCGGCGGTCGCGCAGTACGCGGCAGAGGCTGGGCGCGGTGGTGACATCGCGTCGGCTGGCCGCGCAGCCTAAATCGGTCGAGGAGAGATGATGTCGAAATCCGTCTACAAGCCAGAGTCGGAGTGCAGCCAGGCCGAGCTGATTGCATGGCGGGGCACACGAGTCGCCCTGGCTGCTCTTGGGGGCGGCGCTGCCGGTGCCGCAGTCCTGGTCGTTCTCGGCCTGGTGGCGCAGTTCCCCTCGGCGCTGGTGTTCGGCCTGGTCTGCTGCATCTGTGCCGCCGTGCGTGGGTTGGCTGCGCGACTTCTCATCCACGTCCCGTCGCAGGAGCTGCTGGCGGCCATGCGTGAGATTCGAGCCGCCGGCGGATCGCCGTCCGGTGAGCGCTTGATCGAGACCTGGGAATAGGGCGAGGCGGGCGTCTACGCCTTCGCGAGCTGGGCCTCGGGAGAGGTGGCAGCGATGCGGCGGTGGAAGCTCGGATGCGTGCTCAGCAGGTCCACCAGGACGCTGGGGCGCTTCACTTCCTTCACCATCCGCGCCAGGGCGGCGAGCCCGTGGCGGGTGGTCGAGCAGTTGGTCAGCCGGCTGGCTCCGCAGTCGGCTGCGAACTCGCACTGGCGCATGAAGGCCAGGTAGCCGAGCAGGATGAAGGGGGCCAGCAGCGGCGGCAAGCCGAGCAGGGCCTTCCCGAGGTACAGGCCAGCGAAGACGATCGCCTGGAAGAGGCTGTGCTTCAGACTGATGTGGGATACCTCGTGGGCAATCACGAAGTCCAGGGTGCGGGCGTCCACCGCCTTGCACATGCCGGTGGTCACGAAGACGGTGGCTGCGCCAGGCATGCCGATGCCGAAGGCGACCGGGCTGGCGTGCTCGACGAACACGAGCTTCGGCGTGCTGATGCCAGCAGCGGCGGCATCCCGTTTCAGGGCGACGGCCAGGAGCTTGCGGGTCTCAGCGTGGCCGGTCGTGGACGGCACGGCCAGGAACTCGTGCAGCCACGGCGCGATCCAGGCGTAGGCCAGCAGCAGCAGGCCGGTCAACCAGGCTGACGCCGCCTGTTGCTGCTCAGCGCCCGAAGAGACGAGGCCCGCGATGGTGTCGATGGCAGCCACCACGCCAACCAGCACTGGGAAGGCGAGGAGAAGACGGGAGCTGCGCATCGGAACCATGAGGGCATTGTCTTTCTGAAGGGGTTCTGCAACCCCTTAGATCGGCGCTTTGCCGAGGCTTATTAACGGTTTGCCCGTGTTGGGGTAACTGTCCGAGAAATCGTTCTCGAAATCTGCCGGCGTTCGCTCATCGCACCGTAGGAAGCCGCCGACCTGCGCATGCCCTTCGGACACCGCCAGCCTGCACGACGTGGCAACGGATGTGCCTTCCGCACTTCGATCGCCCGCAAGGGCTCATCCCTTTTTCTTAGGAGGACATCTATGGGAACCAGAAGCGTCATTCAGGTCGTCGGCAACACCGACACGCTCCCTGACCAGGCCGGGGCCTACTCGGGCTCTGTCAGGCTCTATCGTCACAACGATGGCAACCCCGGTGACTGCCTTCCCGCGATTGCTCGCTCCATCGAGATGATGGAGCGGCTGGTGCAAACCAGTCTGAGCTGGAGACGGGAACAAGTACGCCATATCGCTGTGGAGCCGATGGCTCACGCCATCATCGCCAACATGATGAGCAACTACGCCCTCGCGGCGCAGGTGGAGAAGCTCTACACGGGTGCGCCGCGCCTGCTGCACCTGGGCGATCAGTCCGACCTGGAGTGGCTGTACGTGGTGGACTGCAAGAACTTGCTGGTGAACGTCTACACGTCCAAGCAGGGGAATGCAGCCGGCCAGACCCTCTACAGCGCCACGCCAGGCGAACACCTGGAGGCCGGCTTCTTCAAGGACGCTGAGCGGGTGTTCCGTGAGGACTACCAGCCGGATGCCGTGGAAGCTGCGCTCACTGACTTCGCCGATGGCGTGAAGGCGATCGCGGCAACTGGCTGGCGGTTCAACGAATGGGAGGACCCGTACCTGCGTCTTGTTCAGCGAGCTGCAAGGAAGAACGCTCAAGTCGCGTCTGCGTTCTGCATCTGACCCCGAGGCCCTGAGCCCAACCCACTACCCCGCGTCCAGCCTGGACCGAGGTTTTTCTTTGGCCGCGCAACGGATGGCCCTCGTTGCAAAGCGACGGCTCTCCACCCTGGAGAGCGGCACACCTGGAGATGATGATGAAGTACGAGGCATTGGTGGCGCGGGACTTCCCCGGCTACAAGACGGTCGCGATCGAAGCGGCTGACGATCAAGACGCGCTGCGCCTTGCGAAGGAGAAGTTCAGCTCGGGAGAGCTGATGGACGGAGGCGCTGCGTTCGATCCGCAGTGGGACCTGCCCGATGCCGACCGGATCGTGTCGCTGACGCGAGCTGATGGTGTCGTGCTGCTGGAAGGTTGGTATGGCAGCTCGGACGGCAGCCAGGTGATCCACGGGCCTGTCGTCGAGAGCTTGGCTCGCGAACTGCGGGAAGGAGCGGTGGCCGACATCTGGTACGACGCGAAGGACTTCGGTGATTCGAGCGTCGAGGAACAGATCGAGACCACTCAGCTCAGCATGGAGTTGGCCGCAAGCCTGCTGGAGCGTCAGAACGAAGTTCTGCTGCTGATGCTGGCCTTGCTGGAGCCCGCGTGCGCCCCAGGCGGCATCGGGCCTCACGAGTTCTCGCGACCTGGTGGCTGGCGTGAACGTGCAGACAAGCTCGTGGTGCAGGCCCGGCATCTCGCACAAGTGCGGCAACAGCCTGATCGCAAGGCTGTGGCTGGCAAGGAGGTGAAGCATGTCGGCTAAGCAGACCTTCGAGGCGATGCGTGGCGTGATCGAGAGTCCGGCCTATCCGTACTTGAAGCACTACCGGCAGGACTTCTACGAGCACGACCGCCGGTTCATCGAGCGGAACCACTCGACCGATGCGAGCTACCTGTGGATCGTTCGGGAGAGCGGCACCCACCTCATCGCACTGGGCGTCCACCCGAAGATGTGCGAGGAGGGGTTCGCCGCGATGGAGCTGTCCAGCGCTTGCGACCTGTACCTCGTGAAGCGAGAGCGGGTCAAGCGTGTCGGGCGTGGAGAAGCTGAACGGCTTCTGCGCGAGTTCCGCTACCGGGTCGAGGGCGCTTCCGTGGTTGACGCCCAAGGCGTGCTGGCCGGCTTCACCGTGTCGATGTCGCCGTGGCATGCCGGACCGGTCAAAGGGACGGTGCGCTATGCCACTGGTGCCAGCAACCGACGCCTGTCGTTCGGGGACCTGATCGCCCTGGCGCAGATTGCGGAGTGCGAAGTCATTCGCTCCACGCAGTCGCTGTTCACTCCCACCGAGCTGATTTTGCTCGACGGTGTGGACCTGCGCGATCTCATCGAGCAGCGGCGTCAAGACGCACCGGCTGCGCCTCGTGCGTGTGTCGGTGATCCTGCGCTGACCTGGTGACGGATTCGACCGTCGCCTGATCCTCCCACCCCAAGCCCTGCGTCCGACCTGGACCGGGGCTTTTTCTTTGGCTGCGCAACGGATGGCCCTCGTTGCAAAGCGACGGCTCTCCATCCCGGAGGGCGGCAAGTCTTGGAGGACAAGGAAATGGATCGAACGGAGATCGTGCCGGCGATGCTGGCTGTGTCGGAAGAGGAGGGGGCCTACGTGCCGTCCATTCAGGAGCACTTGCTGCCCCGCCTGGACGACTACGACCGGTACCTCGTGTTTTTCAGCGGTGGCAAGGACAGCATCGCGTGCGTGCTCAGCTTGCTGGAGCAGGGCGTGCCTCGGGACCGCATCGAGCTGCACCATCACCTCGTGGACGGGAACGAAGGTTCCACGCTCATGGACTGGCCGGTGACGAAATCCTACTGCGAGGCATTCGCACGGGCTTTCGGACTGGACATCTCGATGTCGTGGCGTGAGGGCGGGATCGAGCGCGAGATGCTTCGGCAAGACGCACCGACCGCGCCGTCATGGGTGCCGGTGTCCTGGCCGGGCTCCGCACCTGGTCAGACGCATGTGTCGGTTGGTGGTGCTGGCCCGAAGAACACTCGGCGCAAGTTCCCCCAGGTGTCTGCTGACCTGCGGGTCCGGTGGTGCAGTGCCTACGCCAAGATCGGCGTTGGCGATGCCTACATCACCAACGACCCGAAGTTCCGCCTCGGCAAGACCTGCGTCGTGACCGGCGAGCGAGCGGAGGAGAGTCCTTCGCGTGCCCGCTACAACGTCTTCGAGGCGCATCGTGCGGACAACCGAGACGGCAGGCGTGTCGCCCGCTGGGTCGATCACCTCCGCCCTGTCCACGCCATGAAGACCGGCGAGGTATGGGACATGCTCAAGCGCTGGAGGGTGGCACCGCACCCCGCATACAGGCTGGGTTGGGGCCGCACGAGCTGCATGAAGTGCATCTTCGGTTCGCCAGCGCAGTGGGCAACCATCAAGCTGATCGACCCGAGTGGATTTCGTGTGATCGGCGACTACGAGCGCGAGTTCGGTGTCACGATCCACCGCTCGCTCAGCGTGGACCAGCAGGCGGCGATCGGCGTGCCCTACGCAGTTCGTCCCGAAGATGTGGCCGCCGCGATGGCGACCGAGTACCTGGAACCGATCCTGGTTGATGACTGGCAATTGCCACTGGGGGCTTTCGGCGAGAGCTGCGGCCCCTCCTGATACCCCACACCACCCAAGCCCTGCGTCCACCTGGACCAGGGCTTTTCTTTGATATCTTTGCGCGGCACCCCGGCGCTGATGCCGGCACACAGACGATCCTGGAGATAGTGGATGGCAAAGACGTTGCAGACGCTGCTGAAGCAGATCGCACAACTACAGAAGCAAGCAGATGGTCTCCGCAACAAGGAGAAGGCTGGAGTCGTGGCACGCATCAAGGAGGCGATCTCCTACTACAGCATCACCCCCCAAGACCTCTTCGACGACGCGCCGACCAGCCGTCGCAAAAGGCGGGAGCCGGCAGCCGTGCCTGCGGCGAAGTCCAAGGTCAAGCCCGCGCGACCGCCCAAGTACACCGATGGAGCTGGGCGCACATGGTCCGGCATGGGCAAGAGACCAGCCTGGTTCACCGAGGCACTGGCTGCCGGCAAGCAGCCGGAGGAGCTGCTGATCCGCTGATCTGCTGGCCGGCACCTCCGCGCCCTCGCAACAGATGCCCCCGTTGCAAAGCGACGGCTCTCCATCCCGGAGAGCGGCATCTGTGAAGAGGTGATCCGATGAACTCAGTTCCAGTGCAAGAGCAAGAGCCCGGCGGCCAGGCAGGTACTGCTGCACCGCCGTTCAATTTCCGGTGGCAATGTGGCCCCGTGTCGCGTCTCCTGGACGTGTGCGTCAAGCTGCTCCCAGGTCTTCCGACCGACTCAGCCGGAAAGCTCGAAGAGGTCCTGCGTGACTTCGAGCAGTTCGGTGTTCCGACAGCCTGGTCGGTCGCCGACGTGGACATGGATGACGAGCACGGCCTGAGCGACGAGCAGAAGCGTGCCGTCATCGACCGCTTTGCCAAGCGCAGCGCCGATGCCAGCGACTCCGACTGGAGCATGCTGTCCATGATCGTCGATGAGGTGGTCGAGGAAGACGCCCAGTCACCTGCCTGACCCTGCCCTGGTCCCATCCCCCAAGCCCTGCGTCCAACCTGGACCAGGGCTTTTTTTCGCCCGCGCAACGGATGGCCCCCGTTGCAAAGCGACGGCTCTCCACTTCGGAGAGCGGCACACCTGGAGATGATGATGCGGTACACACGCAATGAAGACTTGACCGGCTGTAGGGCGGGTGCGGCAAAATCTGGCGACAAGCTGGATGCGCCGCCGCATAGCAACCGGAGAAAGCCGATGGACCGGAAGGAATTTAGAAGTCTGACCACATACGAGCAGCAGAAGGTCAGAGTTGCCACCCGTGACGGGCGCACCAATCTTCAATGCCTGAAAGACATATTCGGCGAGAAGGCTGTGCCGCACTTGGCTACGGATTTTCACTGCGGCGACGGCGGAGCTACCTTCCTGGACACCAGCTCGCGCAACCCTGATTGGTACAAGCCGTTGGCGGAGATACCGCTGACCCCCGAGCTGGCTCACCAACTCGACTTGGTTGGCATGCTCGGCACCCTTGGCTGGGCGCTTCGAGAAGGCGGCGGTATGGGGACCATCATTCGCCGAGCTAGCGCGCTGGCATGAAGTTCAGGCGATGGCACCCGCCATTCGCCATCCCACCAAGCCCTGCGTCCAACCTGGACCGGGGCTTTTTCTTTGGCCGTGCAACGGATGACCCAGGTTGCAAAGCGACGGCACTCCATCTTGGAGGGCGGCACACCTGGAGGACATCTGATGATCGCAACCACGACGGCGACGGCAGCGAGCGACAAGCCCGCGAACACCGCCATTCAACCGGTCCCTGTGGACCGCCTGCCGGCTGAACGCCAGGCATTCGTGCTCGGCATGGTGCAGTGGAACCTGTTTCCGACCGGCTTTGTCCTGAAGCGGCATCCCTGGTTCGGCAAGACACGCAAGGGCTTCGATTGCCTGAGTGGTGCCGGATACAGCCGCTTGCAGGAGCTGATCGCGCAGGGCCACCAGGGTGCTGCCGAGCGGGGTCTTGCCGTCGCGCGGGACCACTGGAGCGACTGGGCCAAGCGTGCCGTGTCCGAGCTGCTCGCGCCGCTGACCGATGTGCGGTTGGAGGAGGCGATCCAGACGGCCTACCGGTCATCCGACGAGACGGGACTGCCGCAGACGGTCTACCGAGACGGCGACAGCGGCGGTTGGAGTCACACCAACGCCTTCGCCAACCGCCTCGCGAGGGCCGAGCTGGCGGTGACTGCGCTGCCGACGCGCTACTTCACCTGAACCACCCCACCAGACCCCAACTCATCGAGTTCGGGGTCTTTTTCATGGCCCGAAAACAGCAAAGGCCCGCGAAGCGAGCCTTTGGTCCCTTTTCTACCTTGCGGCGTCGTGAACTCCTGGGAAGGAGGCAAATCGAGGAATCACGCTTTCCCACCTGAGAAGAGTCTTGGAGGACATCACTCAGTTGCTGCGAAGGTTATGGCGACGCAAGCTGGCTGTCAAGCGTCTTCGTTGCGTTGCGTGCCGTCTTAGACTCTTTACTGTGGGAAAATTATACTTTGACGGTGCCCATAAGCGGCACTACCATGAGCCACGGTCGAAAGGCCGAGTTGTCTCCTTGATCCGGGTTCGGACGCTGTAGATGGTCTACACCGGATGCCACCAGGCATCGAAGCGTCTTCCGTAGGGCGTAAGCGGTTTTTTTCAATGAAGCGAAGCGGTCGAGTGGATGTGCTGTTGCGAGTGCTCGCCTACATCGAGGTCTCGGGCGTCGCGAGGATTCGCGACCTGATGGACCTCACGGGCTACTCGCGCACCGCGATGTTCCGGCTGCTTCGCATGGCGAAGGACGAACTGGATGTCAGCGTGGAAGCGGTCCGGGGTCGTGGCTATGTCATCCGCGATTGGGGAGTGCTGAGCGGCAAGGCTGTGGTGAGCCGCCACGAGTCAGAGGTGAAGACATGGACCGAAAAAAAGTCCTCGCGAAAATCCAGAAGTGCCTAGCGCTCGCGGCTTCGAGCAACCCGCATGAGGCCGCTGCCGCAATGCGCCAGGCGCAGGCGCTCATGCGCGAGTACGGGGTCGAAGAGGGCGAGGTCCTGGCAGCGCAGGTGTCCGAGGCTGATGCCCGCACGCCGGCGTCGAAGCGGCCTGCCGTGTGGGAGAGCTACCTCGCGAACATGGTCGGCTCCGCCTTCGGCACGCAGGTGTTCTTCGGGCCTGGCCTGAAGTTCCGGAAGGGTCGCAAGACTGGGCGCATGTCCGGGGCTTGGAAGTTCGTTGGCACGAGCGCAAGGCCCGAGGTGGCTCGCTACACGTTCGAGGTTCTGCTGCGCCGCGTGCGCAGCGCTCGAACCAACTACATCGAGAACGAGCTGGTCGGCTGGCCCCGAGCTGAGCGGACCCGCAAAGGCGATCTGTTCGCACGGGCCTGGGTGTCCGAGGTGAAGAGGCAGGTCAACGACTTCGCTGCTGACCTGGGCGAAGAGAAGGCGATCACCGCCTACCTCCAGTTGCACTACCCGGAGATCGGCGAACTCAAGAGCACGAACCGCGATCCGCACCTCGGCACCAAGCCGCTCGATCGCCATCAGCTCAAAGACCTGGTGGCCGGCTTCGAGGCGGCCAAGGATGTGGTTCTTCATCACGCAGTCAACGATGCCGAAGCGCGAGCTGGCATCGGCATGACGCGGCAACTTCAGCTTGAAGGGGGCAGCCATGCGGCCTGACATCCTGACCGTCTCGGGGCGGTACTTCGACTTCCTGAATCCCGAGGGAAATCAGTTCGACATCGAGGTGATCGCCCATGCGCTGTCGCACGTATGTCGCTTCGCTGGGCACACGCGGGAGTTCTACTCGGTCGCGCAGCACAGCGTCCTCGTGAGCCAGGTCGTGCCCCGCCAGATGCGGCTGGCAGGCTTGCTTCACGATGCGGCGGAGGCGTTCCTCGGAGATGTGACCAAGCCACTGAAGCGACTCATCCCCGAGTACACCGTCATCGAGAAACGGGTCGAAGCCGCTCTGTTCCGGGCCTTCGGGCTACCGGCAGAGCTGCCGCCGGAGATCAAGCGGGCAGACCTGGTGCTGCTGTCAACGGAGCAGCGCGACCTGATGCCAGCGCACGATGACTGCTGGGAGCTGATCGCCGGCGTGCGACCGCTGGCCGAGCGCATCAGGCCCATGCCTCCGAAGGAAGCGAAGGCGCTGTTCCTCCATCGGTTCGCCGACATCGTTCACAGCGATTGCTGTGCCACCGCAGGGGTCGAGCATGGCTGACAAGACGGGGATCGAGTGGACCGAGGCGACGTGGAACCCCGTCACGGGGTGTTCCAAGGTCTCCGCAGGCTGCAAGAACTGCTATGCCGAGCGGGATTGGATTCGACTGGGTAGCAATCCCTCGGCGAAGTCCTACTACGGGCGCGAGTTCACCGATGTCGCCTGCCACCCCGAGCGCTTGGAGCAACCGCTCCACTGGCGGCGGCCCAGACTCATTTTCGTGAACTCGATGTCCGACCTGTTCCACGAGGACGTGCCCTTCGAGTTCATCGACGAAGTGTTCGCCACGATGGCTCGCGCGAAGCACCACACGTTCCAGGTCCTCACCAAGCGCCCTGAGCGCATGGTCGCCTACTTCCAGTCGGCCAAGCCCGCGTCGGCCAGCGACGGATACATGGACTGGGGCTGGGGTGAGACCCCGTGGCCGCTGCCGAATGTGTGGATGGGCGTGTCGGTCGAGGATCGCCGGCACGGGGTGCCGCGCATCGACATGCTGCGCAGCGTGCCGGCGGCGGTGCGGTTCATCTCGGCGGAGCCGCTGCTCGATGACCTCGGGGACGTGAACCTCGAAGGCATCGCCTGGTTGATCGCCGGGGGTGAGAGTGGCCCCAAGGCCCGCCCCATGCCGATCAACGCCGTTCGTGCGCTACGGGACAAGTGCGTGGAGGAAGGTGTGGCCTTCTTCTTCAAGCAATGGGGCGAATGGGGGCCGACGAGTGCTGTGTCCAACGGAGTCGAGCGGGTCGGTCGCAAGGTGTCTGGCTCGGCGCTGGACGGCGTGGACTGGAAGCAGTTCCCCATCACCACGGTCTCGGAGGCGTCATGCTGAAGGCGTGGGCCGCCGTACTGGTGCTGCTGGGCGCTGCCTGGTCTGCTGCTGCTGCTGCGCCAATCACGCACCTCCACGGCAAGGTGATCTACGTTGACGACGGCGACACGCTGATCCTCCTCACCGAAGGCCACAGCAAGGTCAACGTCCGCCTCACGGACATCGACGCGCCCGAATCGGCGCATGGCAAGGGCAGGCCGGGGCAGCCCTTCAGCCAGCGCTCCAAGGAATCCCTGTCCCAGCTCGCGCACGGCAAGCAGGCGGACGTGGACTGCTACGACACGGACCGCTATCAGCGCCAGGTCTGCCGTGTGTTCGTTGACGGCCTGGATGTCAACCTGGAGCAGGTCAGGCGCGGCATGGCCTGGGCCAACCGGGCAGACAAGCGGTATGTCCGCGATGCCCATGTCTATGAGCTGGAGGACGAAGCCAGGGCCTCGCGCAGGGGACTCTGGGCGTCCAGGAGCCAGCAGCCGATCGCGCCGTGGGAGTGGCGCAAGGCGTGCTGGCAGAAGGGAGCATGCGATGGTCAGGGTGATTGAAAGCGGCGTTCGCGCCGTGCGGGCTGCTCTGTGCGGCGCGGTGCTGTGCGCCGTCGCGGCTTGTGGCGGCGGTGGTGCCGATGGCACGCAGTCGCGGTTCGACTACCCGGTGGCCCTGGACGCCGCCTATGGCGACGCCGGCTACCGCATCTTCTCCACGGGTCTCAGCGACAAGGCGTTTCTGAGCCTGTTCAACGTCAGCGACTTCCTCATCGACCGCGCCGGTCGGATCGTGATCGTGGGCACCAGGACCAGCGCCGACCGGCAGGCATGGGTCCTTCGGCTGTTGGCCGATGGCTCGCCAGACCCGAGCTGCGGCCAGTCGGGGTGGTCCTCCTTCACCACGGGTGGCCCAGCAGCGCCGCAGCGCGTTGCGCAGCTTGCTGATGGCCGGTACGTCCTGGGCGGCTACCTGGGTGTGCCGAGCGTGTGGGCGCTGCGCGAGGACTGCACGGTCGATGTGTCGTTCGGCAAGAACGGGCAAGCCGTGCTGCCCGCGCCGTCACCCACGGAGGTGCAGGACGGCGTGAACGCGGTCGCCATCGACCAGCAGGGCAGGGTGCTTGCAACCGCCGGATCGACGATGAGCGGCAAACTGCTGCTGGCGAGGTTCACGCCACAAGGCGTGGCTGATGCCACCTTCGGCGCTGGAGCCGGCTACGTGTCCCTGGCACCGACCGATGGCGCATCTCCTCAGCCTGCGGCCATCGCCGTGCGGCCAGATGGCCGGGTGCTGATCGCCGCCTCGATGGCCTACAACAGTCAGGTGGGCCACTGGGCGGGCTTCGTGCAGGTGCTCGCCGATGGAAGCCTGGACCGGTCCTTCGGCACCGGGGGCTTCGTGTCCATCAAACCGGACCCGAACTACGTGGTCGTGCCGAAGTCCCTGATGCTGCTTGCGGACGGATCGGCCATCCAAGCCGGGCTCACACAGCCAGGCGTGCTGGTGGGCACGGTGATCTCCTCGGACGCCTACTGGCTGAAGGTGACACCTGGTGGTCAGGCCGCCAGCACGTTCGGCACCAGTGGCCTGCTCATTTGGGAGGCCAGCCCGGATCAACGGCGCACGTCGAGCAACTACGTCACCAGCATGCTCGACGACGCCGGGGGCTTCTTCTCGTGCCAGAGCTGGATCAACAACACCAAGGTCAGCCAGCAGGTCGAGGCGGCTTCGCCGCAGGTCCTGGTGCAGCGACGTTCCACCGCTACGGGTGAGCTGAGCACTTCGTTCGCCGCCGGCGGCACGGGCTGGCTGCCTAGGCAGCGGGACCTGGCCGCGAGCTGCATCGGTGTGCGTCGCGGGAGCGATGGCCGCGTCCTGGTGCTCATGGACTACGGCCCAGCCGAGCGCGCCACCGGGCAGACCTTCGCACTGGTGAGGGTGTCCCAATGATGGGCGAGCGTGAAGCCTCTGGGCAGGCCACGCGCAGGCTCGCGCCCCCTTCGACGAAGGCAATGCCCAGGTCGGGCCTCTCCGACTCGGAACGGGCTTTCCTGAAGCGTCTGCGGGACGAGTTCACCACGAACGATGGGTGGGCCATCTGCTCTACCAATCCGCCGAGTGCAGCCATACAAGGTCTGGTCGATCGCGGCTACTGCAAGCTGGCCCAGGCGCTGTGTGGACCTCTGGCTGTGCCGACTGGCGAGGTGATGGTTTCGCTGACCGAAGCGGGTCGCCTGGCGCTACTGGGGCAGAGCTGAACGTGGAAACCGATCGCAGTAACCGTCGAGACGTGCGCAATCCGCTGTCTGCGCTGCCCGAAGCTCAGGCATTCCTCGACCTTCCTCCGGAAGCCCAGGCCGCGCTCCGAGAAGCACTGGTGGCCTTCTCAGCCGCGTGCCGCACCAAGGCCGACACCGCGTGGCGAAAGCACAAGCCACCGATGGCGGCCTACTGGAAGGCTTGGGCGGTCAATGCGCGGCATGCCGCAGTGCTGTTGCCGCGCCGAAAGCGGTGAGCCCTTCCATCCCTGAGTGACAAGGACATCCAATGCAAATCTGGTACGAAATCGACGAATACAAGGCCGAAATCTACCCCCTGAAGGTCGAGAAGAAGGGGGATTCCATGTTCACGCTGGTCGGTGGCTACCGCCAGCAGTATCAGCGTGACAGGCACTTCAGGAGCTACGACATGGCGCACTCGAAGCTCAAGGAAAAGTTCGAGAAGCACATCGAGCACTACCGCGAGTGGCTAGCGCGGAATGAAGCGAGTCTTGAGAAGCTCAAAACAGGCGTCTACGCCAGCAAGCCCGCGCACTACTCCGCGCTGGAGGATGAGGCCGCCGGCATCACGACGGGCAGCGCTGCTCACCTGGCTCGTGCCGTTGCAACCGGCGACTGAATGCCGGCCCAGGAACTGAACATGACCATCACCAGAACCGTCATCAGCTACTGGAAGCCTTCCATGACGGACGGCGACGCGCAGCACCTGCAAGCCCTCGGCCTGCGCGGTGCAACGCTCAAAGGCAACCCGTACACCGGCCACCTGAAGAGGCCCGGCGAACTGAAGGCGCTGTGCGGAAAGCAGCCCGGGGCCGCCGGGCGTACCAACCGGATGGTGTCGCGCAATGGCTGGTATCTCTGGCCTGACTTCGAGGGTCCGGGCCGCACGCCGTGCGAAGCCTGCCTGAAGGCCGCCGAGCTGCTGTCCGCACCCGCCTAACCGTCACACCCTTGGAACTGGATTCTGACCATGAGCCGACTGAACCGCCGCCGAAAGCAAGCAGCCGCACGAGGCGTCCACGTCATCCGCTGGCCTAACGGCGGACCGTGGGACGTGTTCGTGGAGACAGAAACGCTGCTCGGCCCTCGTGGCGTCACCCGCACGAAGCGCGAAGCCGTCAACTTCGCCTATTGCATTGCGCAACACGGGCGCGGCCCTGCGCTGATCGCGAGCGCCTGACCTTCCCGCCCTTGGACCTGGAGCTTGATATGAGCATCGAATGCGGCATCTGCGAGCGCGACTTGCGCGGTGGACACGCGCCCGACTGCCGGCGCGAAAAGTCTGCACCAGACCTCGGACCTGACGAGTTCATCGGCAAGGCCAAGATCAACGGCCATTGGTACAGCGGTCGGCACATGATCCGCGTGGCGCAGATCACCCATAACGGATCGACCTGCACGGTCCCGCTGAGTGCGCTGATCGACATGCTGGGCGTGGACGAGACCTATCAGGTCCGCGTCACCAGCATGCGCAAGGCTGAGTTCGATCGCCTCGAAGAGTTCGCCGGCTGGTAGCCGCTTTCCGATCTCAGAGCCACGACCTGACCATGAGCGAGTTTCTGTCCCATCGCACGGCCTATCGCGTTTGGTGCCCAGAACGGGGAAGCACCAAAGAGGATGGCATGCGGGTGGATGCCTTCAGCCCCGAGTCTGCCGCCGTGAAGTGGGCGGAGCGGGACGACGCGGACAGCGCCGACTACCTGATCGTGCGCGGAAACGACGCCACCGTGCTGGTGGCAGAGGACCACGACGGCGCACAGGAGCATCGCTTCACCGTCAGCGGCGAGTCGTGCCCCGTGTACCGGGCTCGCCAGATCACCTGACTTACCGGAATCAACTTCACCATGAGCAACCCCCGAAACAAGTTTGCAGTCCCCTTTGATGTTGTGCTCGATGAAGACGCGGCAGACCTGCTGCGCCAGACCATCGGCGATGACGAGGAGGCTGCGCCCGTCCGCCTGCTTGTCGGCGGCGGCCACTCCGGCTATGGCTTGTACCTGGCCCATGCCGAGTACCAGGAAGAGGGCGCTGTGCTGTTGTGCCCGATGCCGTCTCCAGCGTCTCTGAAGGCCGGCGACGAGGCAGGCACCACGGCGGAGGTCCCGCCAGTCGAAGACCTGCTGGTGATGGCCGTCGAATGCGGCCTGGTTCGCATGTCCAAGGTCATGGACGCCGACCTGCAAGCCGCCCTGACGGCGTTTGCCAAGCGCCTGGCTCCCGCCACTGCTCCGCTGCTCTCGCCAGACGACATGAAGTGGTTGGAGCGCATCCAAGACCAGTTCGCGGATGGCGAGGGGTACGACGCTCCCGCCGAAACGATGAAGCGCCTGGCCGACCTCGGAGCTGTGCGCCGCACGTCGGGCAGCCACTACGCCCTCACGTCGTTCGGCATGCACTGCCTGTTCCCCGATGAGTGGCCCTTCCCGTTGCGGACGCACGGTGAGTACATGGCCGAAGCGAACGCGCGGCTGGCCGCCAAGTCTGGTTGATCTCAAAGGAGCGCGTGATGAACGACGACGCCAAGACCTTGGTCGATCGCCTTGCCGATGAAGCGGACCAGTGTCGCAACGATGATGCGACCGACATCGCCAAGCTACTCGATGAAGCACGCGAAGCCCTGCTCAAGGTGGACCGTCCCGACAAGACGGAAGCCATTCAATGGCCCGTGGCCCGAGATGTCGGGCGCATCGGGGACATGAGCCCGTCTGCCTCGCTGCGCGTCGGGCTCGACAGCGACAACGACGTGTACGTCAGTGTCTGGGACGAGTCCGGCGGTGGAAGCGTCGAGTTCTGCTGCCCCGGCGCAGGAGGTGGGCGCTCCCCCAAGACCCGGATGGCTCTGATCGAGCTGATGAGAGCGATGGAGGCCGACAACGCGGTGTCTCCCAGCAACGACTGGTGGGCCAAACGGTTGAAGGGGAAGGCTCCGGAATGACGCTCAAGGAGACGCCGGTCCGAGGCCCGCTCAGCCGCACCGCCCTGAAGGCCGTGCGGCTCAAGCCCGCGCCCGGCCAGCCGCCCGTCAAGCGGGTCTGGAGCATCCGCAAGCGGGCGCACATCGAGCTGTTCGACCCAGGGCAGTGCGTGGCGATGCAGCCCAAGCGAGCGCCGACCCAGCGGCAGCAAGAGGTCCTCGCTGCAGGCCGTCGCCGGCGGATGTTCGGGCAATGCCGGGCCTGCCAGGCGGAGGTGAGTCGCTCCGAGCTGGATCGCCACGGCGTGTGTCCGACGTGCGTCAGCAGGTTCCTGTGGGAGGAAGAAGAGGAGCGCAGGCAAGAGCAACGTGAGGCCCTCGTGGAGCGCGAGGCGGCCAGGTGGAAAGAACTGGCGGAGCTGCTCGTCCGTCACGACAGGACGGTGTTCATCGACACCGAAACAACTGGCCTTGATCCCGTGGTTGCCCTCGACGAGATCATCGAGATCGCCGTGGTGGGTCCTGCCGGAGAGACCATCCTGCAATCCCTGGTTCGCCCTGTCGCCAAGACCGCCTGGGATGAGGCTCAAGCCGTGAACGGCATCGCGCCCGCCGACGTGGCCGATGCGCCCTTGCTCTCCAAGCTGGAGCAGCAGCTCGCGACGGCGGTGCAGGAGGCCGAGTGCGTGGTCATCTACAACGGGCCGTTCGACCTCGCCTTCCTGCCGCCGCGCATTCGCGAGATCGCAGCCCCGAAGGTGCGCTGCGCGATGCGGGCCTTCTCCCTCTGGGCGGGGGAGTGGAGCGAGGACCGCGATGACTTCCGCCGGCACAAGCTCGGCGTCGCCGCCGCCTATGCCGGCTTCCAGTGGTCAGACCCCGCTCACCGGGCTCTGGCCGATGCGCAGGCCACGCGCCATGTGTGGACCTGGTTGCTCGAACGTCATGAGGAACGAAATGGCTGAAGTGGACAAGGCCAAGGAAGGCTGGACCTGGACTCAGGGAAGCCGCAAGTGGCACTACTACCGCGAGAAGCGGGCGATTTGCGGTGGCATGTTGCTGTTTGTGCATCCGAGCGAGGGCTACGAGCTGGGCAACAACGACAGCAAGGACAACTGCGCGGCCTGCAAGCGCCGCATCGCCAAAGAGGTCGCCGACCAGGGAGCTGCGAAGTGATCGCCATTGACCTGTTCGCCGGAGCTGGAGGATTCTCCGAAGGGGCCAAGCGTGCTGGGCTCCAGGTGGCCTGGGCTGCAAACCACTGGCCTCTGGCCGTGCAGTTCCATGCCACCAATCACCCGAATACCCTGCATGTCTGCCAGGACCTGCACCAGGCCGACTGGTCGAGGGTGCCCGAGCACGACATCTTCCTCGCCAGTCCGGCCTGCCAGGGACACTCCCCGGCTCGCGGAAAAGAAAGACCCCACCACGATGCACAGCGAAGCACCGCCTGGGCTGTGGTGAGCTGCGCCGAGTTCCACAAGACGCCCTACGGTGTGGTCGAGAACGGCCCCGAATTTTTGGAGTGGACCTTGTACCCGTGCTGGGAAGACGCCATGCGCCGCCTCGGCTACTCGGTCTCGCCCTACATCATCGACGCCGCCGATCACGGGGTGCCCAGCACAGGGTCCGGATGTTCCTGGTGCTCACGCGCTCCAAGAACCCGATCAGGCTCAACCTGCCCAAACGGCCTCATCGCCCTGTGGCCGAGATCATCGAGTGGGACACCTACCGGTGGAGCCGAATCCACAAGCCTGGCCGCAGCGATCGCACGCTCAAGCGCATCCAGGCTGGCCGAGGTCGCTTCGGCCACACATTCCTTGCCCCGTACTACAGCAACGGGAGCGGGCTGACCGGTCGAAGCATTGACCGCCCGGTCGGCACGTTCTCCACGGTGGATCGGTGGGCCATCATCCGTGGCGACGAGATGCGGATGTTCCAGCCCTCCGAGGTCCGCGCTGGCATGGGGTTCCCCAAGTCCTACGTCCTCCCGGCCACCCGCCGCGAAGCCATTCATCTGCTGGGCAACGCGGTATGCCCGGTGGTCGCCGAGGACCTGCTCAATGCGATCAAGGAGGCTGCATGAAGACCCCGTACCGTGAAACCCAGGACCTCGACGAGGCCCTCGCCGCCCAGGCCATCGAAGCCGCAGACGTTGGCAGCCGGCTCGCCCTGGCCGAGAAGCTGCTCGACGAGGTGTCGGCCTGCTTCACCCGTGACGACGACCTGCCGGATGGCCTGTTGCCCCGCATCACCGCGTTCCTGAAGCCTCCGGCCCAGGCCCAGGGAAGTGAGTTCCACGCCGGAGCGGGCGCATGATCGACCTGGTGGATTGCGTCTCCCTGAATCGCCTGGAGGCGATGCGAGGCGACCCTGCATGGGTGATCGTGTCGATCACCGACACCGACAAGTCCGATGCCAGGGTTCCCGATGGCTTCGGCCCGGTGCTTCGCCTGAAGTTCGATGACCTGGACGCGGACGCGATGGCCCAGGGCAGTCAAGGTGTGCCGTTCACGCAAAAGGACGCCAGGCTCGTCATGGCCTTCCTGGATGAGATGCACGACCACCCTGGATATGCGGGGGTACTGGTGCATTGCGAGGCCGGACGCTCGCGCTCAGCGGCCATCGCAATTCTTATATCTGCCCTCTATGGGGGAAAATTCGCCCATGAGCGACGAGTGGATGGCTGGAACGATCTAGTGCTGCGCATGCTGGAAAGCACGGCGGGAAAACGGGTCGTTAGGCCGCAGGGGATGGTGGTAGTGCCGGGGACACGGTTGAGCTGCGCAGATGCTTGAAACGGTCTGCGTTCTGAGCCGAAGAAGTGCCCAGGCATGGAGCCCTCAGCTCCCGACCGTGGCGATCTGCATCCGTGATGTGGGGAGCCCTCCATTCCAGCTCAGCCCGGCCATCCGGGAGACGCTGCACCTGAGCTTCGACGACATCGCCTCGCGATTCGCCAACCAGGTGCTGATGACGCGGCAGCAGGCCCGTGATGTGCGAGTGTTCCTCGACCACCACGCCCGTTTGCCGGAGACGAAAGCGGTGCTGGTGTGCTGCGAAGCGGGAGTGTCTCGCTCCGCTGCCGTGGCGCAATTTGCCGTTGAGCGGTACCACGCTGAGCTGTTCGGCCAGCAGGACCTGGGGGGAGCAAACCCTTGGGTGCTGAGGTTGATGCGGGAACCGGTTTGGCGCAGCACGCTGGCAAGGGTGGCGGGTTGGGGAAGGGGCATGTTGGATCGGGTGGTGCGCGATCAGCGCATCACGAACGCACGCGACAGCGTGTCCCCTGCCGCGAAAGCGGCTCACCCCAGTGGCGAAGCCACTTCACCCGCTGCGTCAGCAGCTCAACAGGCGCGTCAGTCGCCTCAACCGCGCCCGACGAAGGAGGGCGCTGGTTCCGGGGTAATGAGACATGGACAGGTGTTCGAGTAGGAGAAGCAAACATGGCGAGTAAAGGCGGCAGGATGCTGACCGGAACAGAGAAACGAGTTCTTCGCTCCCTGCGGCGCAAAGGCGAAGTGCGGGGGGTGAGGGCGCTGGCACAGGCCGCCACCGGTTCAGACGTGGATGCTGCTCAGGTGGACGTGCTGCGCGACTACCTCGACACAGCCATGCACCTGACGGCGACGGGCCACATCGCGATGAAGTGATCTTGCCCCCGTTTCACGGACACCCCTATAAGCGATTAACTATCGCAATAGGAGGTGGACGATGACCAAGAGCAAGGCAGGCAGAAAGGGGCAGGAGTTCAGCCTGGAGTTCAGGCAGCAGGCACTGTTGCGAGCGGCCACAGAAGGGGTAACCACGGTGGCTCGTGATCTGGGGTTGCAGCCTGCCCAGCTGTACAGTTGGCGCGCCCAGGCGCGGCGGCACGACCAGGACGATCAGGCACAACGCTTGGAGTTGGCCGAACATGCACGGCTCAAACGTGAAGTGGCGCGGCTGGAGGAGGAGAACGCTTTC
>NZ_WNDO01000034.1 GCF_009912395.1 Luteibacter sp.
CCCCGGTCTCTTCTGAGACCGGGGTTTTTCTTTTGCCTCGCCGCCCCCAAGCCCCTGTAGGAGCGCGCTTGCGCGCGATCGGACCTCGCCGCAACACCCCATCGCGCGCTAGCGCGCTCCTACAGAAAGCTCGAAACTCCAAACACAGCCAAGACTCCGCGAACCTCCGGTGGGCGGAGGCTCATGGCAGCCTGTGGGGTGGGGGATACGCGCGGACGCAATCACTCGTATGACGCTGGCGGATGCAATGATGCTTCCGCCCACGAAGGATCAATCCGCAAGATGACGGTTCGTGACACACGTCCATCCCATCGATAGGCGGAAAAGGCAATCTCTCCGCCCAGGCGGGGCGGTTCCAAGGCTCACCGTCGCCGTGACTATCGTTAGGGATATCCCGACACCACAAATAAAAAGCCCGGACCGCGATGGCCCGGGCTTTTTTCGTTGTGATCCCTCAACGGATGTTGATCTGCGTAACGATCGTATTCCACGGGGAGTTCAGCGACGTGTTCTGATATTTGAACGTACCCGACTGCTGGCCATCGAGGTTGTATTCGTTGAGCCAACCGGCCACCGTTTGTCCGGCGGTACAAGGCCAGGTGTACTGGTTGCCGGTGATGCAGACAGATGTATGGCCGATCTGGGCCGAGCCTGGCAGCTGGCCACCATTCATCGAAACGAAGGGGTTGCCGCCGTAGCCGATCTCAAGCACGGCCGTACGCAACTGCGCACCACCATGGTCGCAACTGGTCGAAAGCTGGCCCGCAGACGGGTACTCCCACCCACAGTTCGAGGAACCGACAGCGTAGACGATGATGCGGGTCAGGGGAGGCGCAGGGGCGAAGGGTGCGGCAGAAAAGCCGTTCGTCATCGGCGGCGCGACAATGTCGCCACGCTGGAGAAGCGGTTCTAGCGCAGTGACGGCTGACGGGACATCTGCGGCCTGCTGGGCCTGGGAGGCTCCACAGACGATCATCGCTGTGGCGAATAGGACGGCACGGTAGGTCATCGATAGGGGTACTCGTGAAAGGGTACGAAAGCGATCGTCGAACGCGTCGATCGCCGCGGGTGCCAAGGAGATTCGCCGGCTCGAATAAACGTGTCCGAAGAGGGGCCTTGCACGAAACCTTCGCCGCGCCATGGCGAAGGCCCGAGCATGATCCGTGCATCGCGCGGTGAAGGATGTCGGCAATCGGGCGATCGATAGGCTGAATTGGCAGCAAGCGCCGTTGGCCGATGCGCGACCGCCGCATGACACCTCACCGATAAGGCGGCATGATGGTTCCGTACGACGTAGCGACGGAAAGACCATGGATCCACGACTCAATCGACGCCAAGAAGAACTCATCGCCCTTGTGCAGAGGGAAGGCTTCGTCGGCGTCGACGAACTGGCCAGCCATTTCGACGTGGCGCCGCAGACCATCCGGCGTGACCTGAACCTCCTGGAAGACGGTGGCCTGATCCGTCGTTACCACGGTGGTGTCAGCGCGCCTTCCAGCGTGGAAAACGTGGCCTACGACGCGCGCCAGTCACTGCAAGCCGTGGAAAAAGGCCGGATCGCCCAGGCCATCGCCCGGGAGATCCCGGATGGCTCATCCCTGTTCATCAACCTGGGCACGACAAACGAAGGCGTCGGCCGGGCACTGCTTGACCATCGAGACCTGCGCGTCATCACCAACAACCTCAATATCGCGATCCTGCTGAGCCAGAATCCTACCTTCGAGGTGATTGTCGCCGGCGGCGTGGTGCGTCGACGCGATCATGGTGTCACCGGCGAGGCGACGATCGAGCTGATACGGCAGTTCAAGGTCGACTACGGCATCATCGGCATTTCAGGCATCGAGCTCGACGGCACCCTGCTGGATTTCGACTTCCACGAAGTCCGCGTCGCGCAGGCGATCATCGAACATTCCCGCCAGGTCTTCCTTGGTGCGGACCACAGCAAGATCGGCCGCAACGCGATGGTGCGCCTGGGTGACTTCTCGCGGGTCGATGCCTGGTTCACCGATCGCACGCCGCCGGACGAGTTGCTTCCCGTGCTCGAAAGCTCGAACACGCAGCTCCACATCGCCGGCGACTAGCCTTCCTGCACCGCGAGGGCCGGTTCATCCGCGCGAGCCCTCGCAACGACATCTGTCATTCAACGCAGGGTTCCCACGCATATCCCGCGCCGTCGTTCCGGATACGCCCCAACCCCGGAAATGGCGCGTGCGCTGCACCGACGATATCTCCTCGCCGCGCCATCGCATTGAGGAACGCTTTGCGCGTCGCGTGCGCTCGCATAGGATCGCTGTCGTAACAGACGGTCACGCCGGGCGTGACCAGTTGCACCGCGGCGACATGGAACAGATCCCCGCAAAACACGATATCGCCGGCATCCGTGCGTACCCGATATCCGGTGTGCCCACAGGTGTGACCTGGCAGGGGTTCCGCCGAGATATAACCGAGCCAGGTCGTTCCCGGCTCGAACGGCCGGTAGCGTCCTTCCCGGAGATACGGGGCGAGTGTCCGTCGGGCATGTTCGAACGTCGCGCGAACGCTGCCGTCGACATCGGCAGGTTCACCGTTATCCAGCCAGAACTCGGATTCGTCGCGAGGCACATGTACGGTGGCCCGTGAAAACACGGCCTCGCCATGGTGCGTCAGGCCGCCCATGTGATCCGGATGAAGGTGCGTCAGAAGTACGATATCGATGTCGTGCGGATCGTACCCGGCGGCCATGAGCTGCAGGGTCATCCTCCCGAGCGTGGCGTCCTGGAGATGGCCCGCCCCGGTATCGATCAGCGTACGGTGCGTACCGTCGTCCACTAGGAAGGCGTTCACGTGACTGGGAACCACGGCGTCCAGGTGGGCATCTTCCAGCAGATCGCCCAACGGCGTGTCACCACTGCGTAGGACATCGTGGGCGCATAGAGGAAAATGCCCGTCGCACAGGGCGGTGATCGTCAGCGCGCCGAATACCGTCCGGTGAAAGGTCGCGTCGTCCCTGGTGGATGACGAAGGCTGTCGAAGCAGTACGGGGAGGTTGTCACACATGGGAAGGAATGCCTGGGTAAGGGATTCCAGCGTGCCGTTCCCATCGCATCGCGCACACTGACAGCCGTGTGCGTCAGTCCTTCAGGAATGTTCGGGCTCGCCGCCCAGCATGCGCATGGCGATATCGGCGAGGGCGCGCACGCGATCCATGCCGCGCATGTCTTCGTGGTAGCCCATCCAGATATGCCGTGACGGCGGCTCCTCGCCAAGGTCGATGCGTCGCAGGCCGATCGTGGTGTCGCCCACTGCGCGGGGCAACACCGCAAGCCCCATGCCCCGCTGGCATAGCCGGGCCTGTAGGGCGCGATGGTTCGACACGATGACCGGGCGTGCATGCGGCAACATTTCTTCCAGCCAGTCCACTTCGGGATAGCGGTGGACCGAGGTATCCATCAGTACAAGATCGGTCCCGCGTCCGTCGCCCCGTGTGGGTGTCGTGGCATCGTCCCGTGCGTACAGTCCGTAGTCGATCCGGAGGAGGCGGCACTGCACGACACCCGGTTCCTCGAAAGGCACGACACGAAAGACCACATCGGCTTCTCGACGGGAAAGGTCATAACGCCGGGAACTGACCATCAGCTCCGGCCGGATGCCGGGATGATCCTGAAGCACGGCTTCGATGACCGGCGGCAGGATATAGGTGGCGAACCAGTCGGCGGACGAGATCCGTAGCGGACCGGCCAATGTACCGTCCTCCCCGGCCAGCCGGCGCTGGATCGCCAGGGCGGAGGCTTCCATCTCCTCGGCAAGCCGGAGTACGCGAGCGCCGGCGTCCGTGAGCAACACACCGTCCGTATGCCGCTGGAACAGGGGCTGGCCCGTGTCCTCCTCGAAGGCCCGGACCCGTCGTCCGACGGTCGGGTGGCTGAGGCCCAGCGTCCGTGCAGCGGCGCCCAGCGAGCCCTGGCGGGCCACGGCGAGAAAGATACGAACGTCACTCCAGTCCACGGCCGGGCTCCTGTCGGCGAAGATTCCGACTGTGCGTGAGCCGGGGAGGGCTGGCAAGCCGGCTTTCCGGCTGCCGGCTGACTTGCCGATTCGCTGCAATGCAGCGTGCGATGTTCGTTTGTGTTCGAATATGCTCATTTCAACGCGGGCTAGGCGCCGCTGATCGTGTGAAATGTTCGTATTTGCGCAAGTTTTGGCAAATCGGTCCCCGAAACGAACGTACCCGAGCGTAGGGTTTCACCCCTCAGCGTCGTCTCGCCTCCAGCCAAGCGGAGTGCGTGATGGTCGAGCAGGTCGATGTTCTGGTGGTAGGTGGTGGCGTGAACGGCGTGGGCATTGCCCGCGATGCCGTAGGTCGCGGCCTGAGCGTGTGGTTGTGCGAGCGCGACGATCTCGCCTCGCATACGTCCAGCGCCAGCACCAAGCTGATCCATGGCGGCCTTCGCTACCTGGAGCAATTCGAATTCGCCCTGGTGGGAAAGGCGCTGGCGGAGCGCGAAGTGCTGCTGCGTGCCGCGCCGCACATCATCTGGCCGTTACGTTTCGTGTTGCCGCACCAGCCTCACCTGCGTCCGGCGTGGATGATCCGCATCGGCCTGTTCCTCTACGACCATCTCGGCCGCGGCCGTCGCACCCTGCCGGGCTCGCGCCGCGTCCGCTTCGGCAAGCACGTCACCGGTGAACCGCTGCGCGACGAATTCACCCAAGGCTTCGTGTACTCCGACGCCTGGGTGCAGGACGCCCGCCTGGTGGTCCTCAACGCCATGGATGCCGCCCGTCGCGGTGCCCACATCGAAACACATACCCGCTGCGTCAGCGCTCGTCGCGACGGCGATGGCTGGACGGCCGAACTGGAAGCCCGCGACGGTTCCCGTCATTTCGTCAAAGCCCGCGCCCTGGTGAATGCCGCCGGTCCCTGGGCCGCCTCGTTCCTCGACGACGTGGCCCATGTGAAGCACGATCACTCGCTACGCCTGATCAAGGGCAGCCACATCGTGGTGCCGAAGATCTTCGACCATCGCTACGCGTACATCTTCCAGCAGCCGGACCGGCGCATCGTCTTCGCCATTCCGTACGAGCGCGATTTCACGCTGATCGGCACGACGGACATCGAATACAAGGACGATCCGTCGCATCCGACGATCTCGGACGACGAAACCGCCTACCTCTGCGAAGCGGCCAACCGCTACTTTAAGAAACAACTCACGACAAGCGACGTGGTCTGGAGCTACAGCGGCGTCCGTCCGCTCCTTCAGGACGATTCGGGCAAGGCCTCCGAAGTGACGCGCGACTACCTGCTCGATATCGACCAGCACGGCGCGCCGCTGCTCAACGTATTCGGTGGCAAGCTCACCACCTTCCGCAAGCTGTCCGAGGAAGCCGTGGACCGTCTCGCCCCCCTGCTGGGCAACACCAAGCCGGCCTGGACCGCCGACGCGCCGCCGTTGCCCGGCGGTGACGAACGCGACATGGACGAACTGATCGCCGACCTGCGCTCCAGCCGCCCGTGGCTGACCGAAAACCACGCCTGGCGCCTCGCCCATAGCTACGGTACCCGTGCGCGCGACCTGCTTGGCGAGGCCAGCGGACTCGACGCGCTGGGCCAGCATTTCGGCGCCGACCTCTACCAGGCCGAAGTCGATTACCTCGTGCGCCACGAGTGGGCGACCGAGGACGAAGATATCCTCTGGCGCCGTAGCAAGCTCGGCCTGCGTATCGACGCGCAGGGCGTGCGCCAGCTCACCGATTACCTCGCCCGTCGTTTCCCGAAGAACGAAAAAACAACGAACCCATAGTACGGGGACGGGCTCCACACCGTGCAACCAATGGAGAGTCAGGTCATGCGGCAACAGATAGGCGAATTGATATCCGAGGCGTTGGCGATGTTCATCATCATCGCCTTCGGTGATTCCGTGGCGTGCATGTATGTGCTCTACGATCCCAGTCCGTACCAGAACGCCTATTGGGGCGTCTGTATCGCGTGGGGCCTGGCGGTGACCATCGCGATCTACGCGACGGCTTCGGTATCGGGCACGCATGCCAATCCCGCGGTGACCTTGGCCCTGGCGATATTCCGCGACTTCTCGTGGAAGAAAGTGGTGCCGTACTGGGTCGCCCAGGTCATCGGTGCCTTCCTCGGCGCGGCCATCGTCTATGCCCTGTTCGGGCCGGTGATCGACCACTTCAACGCCACGCATAACCTCACGCGCGAAGCGGGTGGCGCGGCCGGCGTGTTCTTTACGCATCCGGGCCTGGCCATCACGCCGATGCATGCGCTGTCCGACCAGATCATCCTGACCGCGTTCCTGCTGTTCGGCATCTTTGCCATCACCGAGCAGTACAACGAGACGGCGCCGGGTGCGAATTCCGGTGCGCTCATCATCGGCCTGCTGGTCGCCACCATCGGCGCGTCGATGGGTTATCTCGAAGCCTGGGCGATCAACCCGGCCCGCGATTTCGGTCCGCGCCTGTTCGCCTACTTTGCCGATTGGGGCCCGTCGGCCCTGCCGTCACCCGACAACTACTGGTGGATCCCCATCGTGGGTCCGCTGATCGGCGGTGTCGTCGGCGGTGGCGCGTACCAGCTGCTCGTGCATCCCTTCCTGCCGGCCCGGCAGCGTGCGCTTGAAGAAGCGTGCCTCGCGGCCGCCAAGTCTTCCACGCACAACGTTAAGTGAGGCCAGTCATGAGCAAGAAATACATCCTGGCGATCGATCAGGGCACGACCAGCTCGCGCACCATCCTGTTCGATCACGACGGCAACATCGCCGGCACCGCGCAGCGCGAATTCACGCAGATCTTCCCGCAACCGGGTTGGGTGGAACACAACCCGCGCGAGATCATGACCAGCGTGCTGTCGACCATGACCGAGGTCATCAGCAGCTCCGGCATCGATGCGTCGCAGATCGAAGGCATCGGCATCACCAACCAGCGCGAGACGGCGGTGGTCTGGGAGAAGTCCACGGGCCAGCCCATCTACAACGCCATCGTGTGGCAGTCGCGGCAGACGGCCGATATCTGCGAAAAGCTCAAGGCGGCCGGTCACGAGGAGATGGTCCGCGAGAAGACGGGCCTTCTGATCGATGCCTACTTCGCCGGCACCAAGGTGCGCTGGATCCTCGACCACGTCGAAGGCGCGCAGGAGAAAGCGGAAAAGGGCGAGCTGCTGTTCGGCACGATCGATACCTGGGTGATCTGGAACCTCACCGGCGGCAAGGTGCACGTCACCGACTACACCAACGCCTCGCGCACGCTGATGTACGACATCTACAAGCGTCAGTGGGACGATGAGCTACTGAAGATGCTCAACGTCCCGAAGTCGATGCTGCCGGAAGTGAAGTCGTCCAGCGAGGTGTACGGCACGACGCTCGCCAAGCATTTCTTCGGTCGCGAGGTCCCCATCGCGGGTGTCGCTGGCGACCAGCAGGCCGCTCTGTTCGGCCAGGCGTGTTTCGAACCGGGCCTGGCGAAGAACACCTACGGCACCGGTTGCTTCATGCTGATGAACACGGGCGAGAAGGCCGTGCGTTCGAAGAACGGCCTGCTCACTACCATCGCCTGGGGCGTCGACGGCAAGGTGGAATACGCGCTGGAAGGCAGTATCTTCGTCGCCGGCTCGGTCATCCAGTGGTTGCGCGACGGTCTGCGCATGCTGGGCAAGGCATCGGATTCGCAGTCGTACGCGGAACGCGCGAAGGACAACGACGGCGTGTACTTCGTGCCTGCTTTCGTGGGCCTCGGCGCGCCGTACTGGAAGAGCGATGTGCGCGGCGCCGTGTTCGGCCTGTCACGCGGCACCACCAAGGAGCAGTTCATCCGCGCCGCGTTGGAGTCGATGGCCTACCAGACGCGCGACGTCCTCGAGGCGATGCAGAGCGATTCCGGTATTCAGCTGAAGGAACTGCGCGCCGACGGTGGCGCCATCGCCAACGACTTCATGGCGCAGTTCCAGGCCGACATCCTCGACGTGACCCTGCTGCGTCCGAAGGTGCAGGAAACCACGGCACAGGGGGCTGCCTACCTCGCCGGTCTTGCGGTGGGCTTCTGGAAGAGCAAGGACGACATCGCCAAGCGCTGGGCGGTGGACCACCAGTTCAAGCCGTCGATGTCGAAGGAACGCCGCGACGACCTGTACGAGGGCTGGAAGCAGGCAGTGAACGCGACGATGGGCTTCAAGCCCCGCAATTAAAGCGTTTGTAGGAGCGCGCTTGCGCGCGATGGGGTACTCGGTAAGAAGCCTCCATCGCGCGCAAGCGCGCTCCTACAGAAAGACGACGCAAAAAAAGGGGCGGCGCATCACTGCGCCGCCCCTTCTTTATCGATGCCTCAAGCCAGCTCGTAACCGAACTGTCCCTTGAACTCGGCCGCGAACTGCTCGTACGTGAAGTACTGGTTCTGCGTGCCCGGATGTTCGACCTTCAGCGCGCCCATCAGCGACGCCATGTTGCCGATGGTCTTCCAGTCGTAGCCCTTCATGATGCCGAAGATGAGGCCGGCGCGGTAAGCGTCGCCGCAACCGGTGGGGTCGACGACCTGGCGCTCGCGCGCCGGACCGATCTCGATGACTTCGCCGTTGACGTGGATCTGCGAACCGCGCGGGCCGAGGGTGACGATGTAGGCCTCCACCTTGGACGCGATGTCGGTCGCGCTCCAACCCGTGCGCTGCTGCAACAGCTGCGACTCGTAGTCGTTGACGATGACGTACTTCGATTTTTCGATCATCGAGCGGAACTCGTCGCCGTTGAACAGCGGCATCGCCTGGCCCGGGTCGAAGATGAAGGGCACGCCGCGCGCGGCGAACTCGTCCACATGCTGCAGCATGGCTTCGCGGCCATCCGGCGCGACGATGCCGAACTCGTAATCCGGGATGTCACGCACATGGTTGTCGTGCGCGTTGGACATGGCGCCCGGATGGAAGGCGGTGATCTGGTTGTTGTCCAGGTCGGTGGTGATGAAGCACTGCGGCGTGAACATGTCGTCGTACTGGCGCACGCCGTCGAGACGGATGCCGTGCTTTTCCATGTGCGTACGGTACGGACCGAAATCCTGGCCGACGGTGGCCACCGGCATCGGGTCGCCGCCAAGCAGCTTCAGGTTGTAGGCGATGTTGCCCGCGCAGCCGCCGAACTCGCGGCGCATGGCCGGCACCAGGAACGACACGTTCAGGATGTGAACCTGATCCGGAATGATGTGGTTCTTGAACTGGTCCTGGAACACCATGATGGTGTCATAGGCGAGCGATCCGCAGATTACGGCAGTCATGCGTTGGTGACCCTGAAGTGATTGGCGCGGCCGTGACCCGGCCGCCGCGAACTCGGACCGCGCGGGGTCCGGTAAACCCATCGATGGTACCCAAAAACTTTCCCGCAGGCGATATCCGGGTACGTACAGATTTACGGGATCGGTACAGCATTCTCACGCATCATCCGGACTTACAAGGCTTTCTTAACGTCTTTGCCCTTGCGTGGGCGAGGGCGCCAATCTAGACTTCCACGCTTACTTTTTCCCGCAATTGGCGCCCGCCGCATCATGTTTAAGAAGTTCCGCGGAATCTTTTCGAACGATATTTCCATCGATCTCGGCACGGCGAATACGCTTATCTACGTGCGGGGCCAGGGCATCGTCCTCAATGAGCCGTCGGTTGTCGCGATCCGCCAGGACCGCGGCCCGGGTGGCCCGCGTGCCGTCGCGGCCGTGGGTGGCGACGCCAAGCGCATGCTGGGTCGTACCCCGGGCAACATCGCCACGGTGCGTCCGATGAAGGACGGCGTCATCGCCGACTTCACCATGACCGAGGCGATGCTGCAGCACTTCATCAAGCAGGTGCACCGCTCGCGCATGCTGCGCCCGAGCCCGCGCGTGCTGGTCTGCGTGCCTTGCGGCTCCACCCAGGTGGAACGCCGCGCCATCAAGGAATCGGCCGAAGGCGCCGGCGCCCGCGACGTGTTCCTCATCGAGGAGCCGATGGCCGCCGCGATCGGTGCCGGCATCCCGGTACACGAGGCCCGCGGCTCGATGGTCCTCGATATCGGCGGCGGCACCTCCGAGGTGGCGGTGATCTCGCTGAACGGCATCGTCTACTCGCAGTCGGTCCGCGTCGGCGGCGACCGCTTCGACGAAGCCATCATCAACTACGTGCGCCGCAACCACGGCACGCTGATCGGTGAATCCACCGCCGAGCGCATCAAGCTCGAAGTGGGCTGCGCCTTCCCGCAGAGTGAGGTCCGCGAGATGGAAATCTCCGGCCGCAATCTCGCCGAAGGCGTGCCGCGCATGTTCACGATCAACTCCAACGAAGTGCTGGAAGCCCTGCACGAGCCGCTCTCCGGCATCGTGGCGGCGGTGAAGGCGGCGCTGGAGCAGACCCCGCCGGAGCTCTGCTCCGACGTGGCCGAGCGTGGCATCGTGCTTACCGGTGGTGGCGCCCTCCTGCGCGACCTGGACCGCCTCATCTCCGAGGAAACCGGCCTGCACGTTCAGGTGGCCGACGACCCGCTCACCTGTGTGGCCCGTGGCGGCGGCAAGGCGCTGGAGATGATCGACCAGCACGGCAGCGACTTCTTCGCCTTCGAATGATGACCGCGCGCCCCGCGCATTTGGCCGGAGCGCGCTGACCCATGGCCCTGAATCGCGACGACAAGTCGCCGCTGTTCTCGCCTGCGGTGGCGGGTACCCTGCGCCTGATCGTCTACCTCGCGCTCGCCTGCGTCATCATGGTGATGGATCACCGCAGTGGCTGGCTGGCCAACGTGCGGTATGGCCTGTCGCTCGTGGTGGAGCCCATCTACCGCGTGGCGGGTCTGCCGTCGCAGGGCTTCCACGCGGCCACGGTGGCCTTCGCCGATCGCCAGGCTCTCACCGAGGCCAACCAGCGCCTGCGTGAGGACTTGCTGCTGGCCAACGCCAAGCTCAACCGCATGGCCTCCGTCGCCGAGCAGAACCAGCGTCTCAAGGAGCTGCTGGACACCCAGCACAGTCTTTCGCTGAACGTGCAGCTGGCGCGTCTGGTCGGCGTGGACCTCGGCGTGTACCGCCATCGCATCGTTCTGAACGTGGGCTCGCGCGACAAGGTGCAGCCCGGCCAGGTGGTGATCGATGCCCGTGGCGTCATGGGCCAGATCGTCGAGGTGATGCCCACCACCTCCGTCGCCATGCTCATCACCGACCCGAACCACGCCATCCCCGTGACCATCGAACGTACCGGCCTGCGCACCATCGCCTATGGCTCGCGCGCGGGCGACATGCTCACGCTGCCCAATATTCCGGTCGCGGCCGACGTGCAGGTGGGCGACAAGCTGGTCACCTCCGGCCTTGGCGGTCGTTTCCCGCCGGGCTTCCCCGTGGGCGAGATCCGCGACGTGGCACAGACCCCCTCGGGCACCTTCCTTTCCGCGCAGGCGCGGCCCGCCGCCGACCTGGACCGCAGCGAGGACGTCCTCCTCCTGCACGACCTGGCCGAGCCGGCCGGTCCGCCGCCGCCCGCGCCGAACGCCGGTCCGCCGGCCAGCCTGGCGCCGGATCTGAACGCGCCGCCACCGCCGACCTTGCCGTCGGTGACCGCGCCCAGCGCCACGCCTACGCCCACCCGTGCGGCCAGTTCGGGGACGCAGCCATGAACAAGGTTCGCGTCCGCGTCTTGTGGTTCTCGGCCACGCTGGTCCTCTCGCTGTTCCTGATGCTGATCCCGATGCCGGGGTTGCTGGCGCCGTTCAAGCCGTACTGGCCCGCGCTGGTGCTGCTCTACTGGTGCCTGCAGTCCGGTGATCGTGTTTCGCTGGGCATGGCGTTCTGCCTGGGTATCGCCGCCGACCTGTTCGACGGCATGCTGCTCGGCGAGCAGGCCCTGCGCCTCACCGCCATGGTCTTCATCGCGTTGCGCTTCCGCTCGCGCCTGCGCTTCTTCCCGATGTGGCAGCAGTCGCTGGCCGTGCTTGGTCTGCTGGTGAACGATCGCATCCTGCTTTTGCTGGTGCGTGTGTTCGGCGGCGACCCGCTGCCGCCGCCGGAGTTCTGGATTTCGCCGCTGGTCGGCGCGGCCCTGTGGCCGTTCGTGTTCCTGATCCTCGACGACCTGCGTGCGCGCCTGCGCATCCATGACGCATGAGTCGCAAGCGCGCCTCGCTGAAGGAGCTTCGCGGCGAAACGGCGCTGTTCCGCCGGCGCGCGTTCGCCGGCTTCGCGCTGATCCTGCTCGGCCTGTGCGCGGTGGTCACGCGCTATGTCTACCTGCAGGTCTACCACCACGACGAGTTCGTGGCCCGCTCGGAGCAGAACCGGATCAAGCCCCGGGCCATTCCGCCCGCGCGTGGCCTGATCTACGACCGTAACGGCGTCCTGCTGGCTGACAACGTCCCCGCTTTCCGTCTTGAGGTCACCCCCGAGCAGGTCGGCAACATGGACGAGATGCTGGCCCGTCTCGGTGCCGTGGTGCCGATCAGCGACGATGACATCACTACCTTCAAGAAGCAGGTGAAGCAGAGCCGTCGTTTCGACGGCGTGCCGCTGAAGCTTAAGCTCACCGAAGACGAGATCGGCCGCTTCGCCGTGAACCGCTGGCGCTTCCCCGGCGTGGACGTGGTGCCGTACCTCACCCGTCGCTATACGCTCGGTCCGCTGATGGCCCACGTCATTGGCTATGTGAGCCGCATCGACGCCGACGACCTGCAACGCGTGGACGAAGCCCGCTACAAGGGCACCACGCATATCGGCCGCATCGGCATCGAGCGCTCGTACGAGGATCTGCTACACGGCGCGCCCGGCTACGAACTGGTCGAGGTGAACGCCGACGGCCGTACCCAGGCCGTGCTCGACACCACGCCACCCACGCCGGGCAAAAACATCTACCTCACCATCGACGTGCGCCTGCAGAAGGCCGCCGCGGAGGCGATGGCGGGGCGTTCCGGTGCGGCCATCGCCATCGATCCGCGCAATGGCCAGGTGCTGGCCTTCGTCAGCGTGCCCGATTTCGATCCCAACCTGTTCGTCAACGGCATCAGTTCGGTGGACTACAAGGCGCTGACCACGGCCCCGGACAAACCGCTATACAACCGCGCGCTGCGCGGCGTGTATCCGCCGGGCTCGACGGTGAAGCCGTTCATCGCCCTGGGTGGCCTCACGCTGGGCCTGCGCCGCCCGTCGGACACGGTGCTGTCGACCGGCGAGTTCTGCATTCCCGGGCAGTCGCGCTGCTATCGCGACGACGTGCGTGGCGGTAACGGCACGGTGAACATGGTCCGTGCGATCGAGCTGTCGACCAACACCTATTTCTACAAGCTTGCCCTCGACATGGGCATCGACCGCTTTTCCGACTGGATGGGCCGCTTCGGCTTCGGCAGCAAGACGGGCATCGACCTCGTGGGCGAAGTGACGGGCATCCTGCCGTCGCGCCAATGGAAGGCCACGCGCAGCAAGTCCGGCTGGTTCCCCGGCGAAACCATCATTGCGGGCATCGGCCAGGGATATTGGGCGGTCACGCCGTTGCAGTTGGCCCACGCCACTGCGACCTTCGCCGGCCGCGGCATTCCGTATACGCCGCACTTGATGCTTGATACGCAGGACGGCGTGGATGCGCCGCGCGAACGCCAGGCTTTCCCGCCCACCGGCCCGTCACTGATCCGCAAGCCCGCCGACTGGGACACGGTGAACGAGGGCATGGAAGCGGTGATCAACTCGGGCAAGGGTACGGGCCGGAAACTCGGTGGCGGATTCCCGTACCTCATCGCGGGCAAGAGCGGCACAGCGGAGCGCTTCTCGCGTAAGACCGACGCCTACGACACCAACAAGAACACGGCCTACCTGGCTACCCGACACCGCGCGCTGTTCATCGCCTACACCCCGGCGGACGATCCGAAGATCGCCGTGGCCGTGGTGCTCGAGGCCGGTGCGTGGGGCGCGGCGGATTCCGGTCCCATCGCACGCAAGATTCTCGACCAGTGGGTGGTCGACGAGGGCGGCCAGCGTCCGGTCGACACCACGCCGGGACAGGTCGTGACCGCCGACGCGCTGCCCGAAGCCGCGCCGGCCGAAAACTCGTCCGTGCAGGGCGCGCAGCCCGCCGAGGCCTCCAGCGTGCTTGTGCCGCCCGAAGACGACGGGGAGGACCAGTAACCATGATCGAACAGCTTTCCGTCCGCCTGAAACGCTTCGGCCTGCGCCTGCTCACCCGGCCGCGCCTCGACCTGCCGCTGCTGCTGGCGCTCATCGTGCTGGCCGGTGCCGGACTCTCCACGCTGTATAGCGCGGGCGGGGGTAACTATTCGCTGGTCGGCGGCCAGGCTGCGCGTTTCGTGCTCGGCGGCGTGCTGATGGTGATCATCTCGCGTATCCCGCCGCCCGTACTGCGTTCCTGGACGCCCTGGCTTTATGCCGGCAGCACGGCCTTGCTGCTCGTGGTGGCGGTGCTTGGCGAAGGGCGCGGCGCGTATCGCTGGCTTGATCTTGGCGTGATGCGCTTCCAGCCCTCCGAGCTGCTCAAGCTGACCATGCCGATGATGGTGGCCTGGTACCTGCACCCGCGCCAGTTGCCGCCCAGTTGGAAGGACATCATCGTGGTGGGCCTGCTCATCGCGGTACCCGCCGGCCTCATCGCGGAGCAGCCCGATCTCGGCACGGCCTTGCTGGTGGCTGGCGCGGGTGCGTTCGCGCTGTTCCTTTCGGGCATGGCCTGGTGGCGCATCGGCCTGCTGGTGGGCAGCGCGGCGGCCGCCGTGCCGGTGGCCTGGCAGTTCCTCCACGAGTATCAGCGCAATCGTGTGCGCACGCTGCTCGATCCGGAATCGGACCCGCTCGGCAACGGCTGGCACATCATCCAGTCGAAGATCGCCGTGGGCTCCGGCGGCATGTTCGGCAAGGGCTGGCAGCACGGCACGCAGTCGCGCCTGGACTTCCTGCCTGAGCACACCACCGACTTCATCTTCGCCGTGTTTTCCGAGGAATTCGGGTTGGTCGGCGTCATCGCGATCATGGTGCTTTACGCCTTCATCATCGGCCGTTGCCTGTGGATCGCGATGAACGCCCGCGACACCTATTCCCGCCTGCTGGCCGGCGCCATCGGCATGAGTTTCTTCGTGTACGTGGCGGTGAACGGCGGCATGGTGGCCGGCATCCTGCCGGTAGTGGGCGTGCCCATGCCGCTGGTGAGTTACGGCGGTACATCGGCGGTGTCCCTGCTCACCGGTTTCGGCGTGCTGATGTCGATCCACGCGAACCGGAAGCTTCACGACTCGGCCTGAACGAGGGCCGAAGCGTGCCCCGGAACCGCCATCCACGCGTGCTACGCTTCGGCGCATGGATGATGTTCTGACTGCGCGCCGCGCCCGACCCGCTCGACTCCTCCCGCGCCTCGCCGGCGCGATGATGGCTCTTCCCCTGATGTTCGCCGCCGCGTCGGCGCATGCCGAGACCCATCCCGGGCAGGCCGCGCTGGTGCGCGAGGTGGCGCGCGATACGGGCAAGAATCCTGCCGCGCTGAACAAGCTGCTCGACAGTGCGAAGAAACAGCAGTCGATCATCGACGCGATGAACCGCCCGGCCGAGGGCAAGCAGTGGAAGGACTACCGGCCGATCTTCCTCACCGAAGAGCGCATTGCCGCCGGCGCGGAGTTCTATCGCACGCATCGCCAGCTGCTCGACGCCATCGGTCGCAAGTACGGCGTGCCGCCGGAATACATCGTCGCGATCGTCGGCGTGGAGACCTTCTACGGCCGCAACACCGGCAAGTACAAGGTGCTCGACGCGCTCACGACGCTGGCGTTCTACTATCCCAAGCGCGCCCCGTTCTTCCGCGGTGAGCTGAAAACCCTGCTCGAACTGCCGTCCAACCACCTGGGCGGTCCGCTCGACACGCTGACCGGCTCCTATGCCGGCGCGCAGGGCTGGGGCCAGTTCATGCCCACGTCCATTCGCGAATGGGGCGTCGACTACGACGGCGACGGCCGTATCGACATGAAGGGCTCGATGGGCGACATCTTCGCCAGCGTGGCCAACTATTTCGCCCAGCACGGCTGGGAAACCGGCGGCCCGGTCGCCGCCCGTGCGCAGCCGGACCGTCGCGCTCGCGCGCCTGAAGTCCCGAAAAACTGGAAACCGGTGGCTCCGGTCGAGTCCTTCGTGGCCGACGGTTTCGCACCCGTGAAGCATCTCGACCCGGGTCGCGACGCGCAGGTGCTGCGCCTCGACGGCCCGTCGGGTGACGAGTACTGGTTCACCTTCCAGAACTTCTACGTCATCACCGCCTATAACCGCAGCCCGATGTACGCCCTCGCCGTCGATCAGCTGGCGCAGGAGATCCGCGCCCGCGTGAAAGGTCCAAACGCGCGATGACGGGGCTGGTCGGGGGGCTGGCCAGGTACTTCATCGTCGTTCCCACGAACGAGGTCTCCACCTCGTCGCCGCCTCACGTCGTTCCTGCGTACGCAGGAACCCAGGGCGAAGCGCTCGATGTCGCTGCTTCGTCCGAGCGCCCGACGCTGGGTTCCCGCGCACGCCGTAACAACGGCCGTATCGGTAGCATCGTCCGCTGGCTGGTAATCCTGCTGCTCGCGATGTTCCTCGTCGGCTGCGGCGGTGGAAAGAACACCCGCCCCAGCTCGCGCGGCGGCAAGTCGTCCTCCCGTGGCTATGACGACATCAGCAAGTCGCAGTCGTCGCGCTATCGCTCCAGCCGCGACAGCGTGCCCACCGACATTCCCGACGTCAGCAAGCTTCCCGAGCCGGTGCCGAAGGTGGAGCCGCGCTCGCTCTACGGCAACAAGACGCCGTATTCCGTGCTGGGCCAGACCTACAACGTGCTCGACAGCCCGCGCGGGTACGTCGAGCGCGGCATCGCCTCGTTCTACGGCAACAAGTTCCACGGCTACAAGACCTCGAACCTCGAGGAATACGACATGTACCAGTTCTCGGCGGCGCACAAGACGTTACCGCTGCCGAGCTACGCGCGTGTCACCAACCTGGAGAACGGCAAGAGCGTGATCGTGCGCATCAACGATCGCGGGCCGTTCCACGAAAACCGCGTCATCGACCTGTCCTTCGCCGCCGCCGTGAAGATCGGCGTCTGGCCCAAGGGCACCGGCCTGGTCGAGGTTCGCGCCATCGATCCGCGCGATCCGTCCTCGTCGGCGGCTCCGCCCATCGTCGCGGCGGCACCCCGGCCCGCGCCGGTCACGGCACCGCCGCCGCCATCGCGTCCGGCGTATTCGCCTCCGCCGCCCTCGGGCCGCACGGCGCCGTCGCCGTCTGCGGTGGCGACGGGCGTGGCGCTGGCATCCGCACCGCGTCCGGCGCCGACATCGACCACCTCCACGCCCGTGGCCACCGGTAACCCCGACGATGCAGGCCCCGTGGCCGGCATGACCGAGGTCTCCGCCGCCGAGGCCTTGCCGCCGTTGGCGGCGGCGGGGCAGGGCGCCCGACCGGCGTCGACCGGTTCGGTCGCCGCGCCGGCGAGCCAGGCACCGGCCAGGCCGGTCGTGGCCGCTGCCGTGCCTGCGACACAGCCGACCGCCGTGCCCGGCAAGCCCAGCATCTACCTCCAGGTCGGCGCGTTTTCCGACGCGGCGAACGCTTCCCGCGTGGCCGACCAATTGAACCGGGCGGGTCTTGGCCCGGTCAGTGTCATCGAGACCTCACTCGGTGGCCGCACCGTGAAACGCGTCCGCGTCGGCCCGCTGGCCGATGTGGACACCGCCGACCGGGTCACCGACCAGATTGCGAAAATGGGCCTGCCCAGGCCCCAGGTCGCGGTAGACTGACCCTCTTTTTTCCTGCTTTTGACTGGACCGTTGAAATGATGAAGCTCTTGCCCCGTTCCCTGTTCGCTTTCGCCGCCGCCGCGCTCGTCGCCGGCGTGACCGTGGCGCAGCAGACGCCGCCCCGTCCCAGCGTCCCGCGTCCGGTGATGCCGGAAGCACCGGTGCCGCCGCCGCCGGATGTCGAGGGCAAGAGCTGGGTGCTGATGGACTACAATACCGGGCAGATCATCGCGTCGAAGGAACCGGACCTCCAGGTCGAGCCGGCCTCGATCACCAAGGTGATGACCGACTACGTCGTCTCCGCCGAGGTCGCCAACGGCAAGATCCACATGACCGATCCGGTCACGATCAGCGAGAACGCGTGGCGTGGCGGCGGTGCCGGCACCGACGGTTCCACCAGCTTCCTCAAGCTCAACAGCCAGGTGCCGCTGAAGGACCTGCTGTACGGCCTGATCATCCAGTCGGGCAACGACGCCGCCATCGCGCTCGCCGAGCACACCGCGGGTTCCGAGCCGGCGTTCGCCAACCTGATGAACGCCTATGCCAAGCAGATCGGCATGACGCACTCGAACTTCGAGAATGCGTCGGGCTACCCCATTTCCAATCACTACACGACGGCCCGCGACATCGCGATCCTTTCGCGTGCGCTCATCCACGACTTCCCCGAGGACTACGCGATCTCGGCCGTGAAGGAGTTCGAGTGGAACGGCATCAAGCAGCACAACCGCAACCTGCTGCTGTGGCGCGACAACACGGTGGACGGCATCAAGACCGGCCACACTGCCGCCGCCGGCTACTGCCTTGCCGCCTCGGCCAAGCAGGGCGACGCCCGCATGATCGCCATCGTGATGGGCGCCGGCAGCGAGAAAGGCCGCGCCGATGCCGCGCTGGCGCTGATGAACTACGGCTTCCGCTTCTACGAGGCACACAAGCTCTACGACGCCAACAAGCCGCTGGCCACGCCGAAGCTTTGGAAGGGCGCCGAGAACACCCTGCCGCTGGGCGTGAGCGAGAACGTGCTGGTCTCGGTTAAGCGTGGCGACTACGACAAGCTCAAGGCCAACCTCGACGTTCCCTCCACCCTGATCGCCCCGTTCAAGAAGGGTCAGCAGGTTGGCACGCTGCGCGTGACGCTCGACGGCCAGCCGGTGGTCACCGTTCCGCTGGTCGCGCTGAACGACGCGCCGGAAGGCGGCTTCTTCTCGCGCCTGTGGGACACGATCATGCTGTGGTTCCACAGCGACAGCGACAAGAAGTAAGGAGCGCGCCATGCGTGAGATCGACTTCAGCCAGGCCCAGAAGGACGGCAAGGGCTTCCAGTTTCCCGGTGAGTTCGAGATCACCGCGATCGGCAACGCCAACGCCGGTCTCGACAAGCACGTGCCGGTGCTGCTCCACGGCATCGGCCTGGAGGTGCTCCACGAGACCCTGTCGACCAAGCTCACGCCGGCCGGCAACTACCAGTCGGTGACGGTGACCTTCGTGGCGCCCAGCCGCGAGAAGTACCTGGAAGCGCACAGCACCTTGCGTGCCGACGAAAATATCCGCTTCACGATGTGACGCCCCCGTAGGAGCGCGCTTGCGCGCGATCGGGCAGGGCGATACGCCCCCCCGATCGCGCGCAAGCGCGCTCCTACCGTCTTTAGGTCGGGCCCTTGCATCCGTGAAGCCCCACCCGCAAATTCCCTGAATCCGCCTACCCGGGCCCAAGTCGTTTCCCCCATGACCCTCCCCCTCAACGTCCGCAGGCTGGGGCGCGTCCCCTACGAATCCACCTGGAAGGCCATGAGCGCCTTCACCGACAACCGCACCGACGACACCGTCGACGAGTTGTGGGTGCTGGAGCACGATCCGGTCTTCACACTGGGCCAGGCGGGTCTCGAAGAACACGTGTTGTTCGCCGGGGATATCCCGGTGGTGCGCGTGGACCGGGGCGGGCAGGTCACCTACCACGGACCGGGCCAGATCGTGGCCTACCCCATGATCGACCTGCGCCGCGTAGGCGTGGGCGTCCGCGAGCTGGTCGACCGCATCGAACAGGCCCTGATCGACACCCTTGGCGAGTGGAATATCGGCGCCGAGCGCAAGGACGGCGTCCCGGGCGTCTACGTGGCCGGCGCCAAGGTCGCCGCGCTGGGCCTGCGCATCCGCCGGGGTTGCAGCTTCCACGGCCTGGCCTTCAACGTAAACATGGACCTGGAACCCTTCCACCGCATCAATCCCTGCGGCTACAAGGGTTTGGAGACCACCCAGGTGATAGACTTGGGCGGTCCGTCGCGGCTGGCGGACGTGGAAGATGTCCTGATCCAGGAATTCTGCAAGCAGTTCGGCTTCCACGCCGTGCCGGCCGACGCCACCCTCCCCGAACTCCCCGCGCGCCTTGCGGTCTGAAGGCCTAGTTACCATGAGCCAGACAGCCACTTCCCCCTCCCGCAGCATCCCCATCGCCGTCGTCGACAAGCCCGGCGAGAAGATGCTGGGCAATGACAAGATCGCGCTGAACCGCGCGGGCTTCGATGCCGATCAGCCTGCGCTGCGCAAACCCAGCTGGATCCGCGTGCGTCTGCCGCAGGGCAACGCCGTGCAGCAGCTGAAGTCGCGCCTGCGCGAAAACTCGCTGGTCACCGTGTGCGAGGAAGCCTCGTGCCCGAACATCCACGAGTGCTTCTCCAAGGGCACCGCCACCTTCATGATCCTCGGCGAGGTCTGCACCCGCCGTTGCTCGTTCTGCGACGTGGCCCACGGCCGCCCGCTGGCGCCGGATCCGCTGGAGCCGGCACGCCTGGCCGAGACCATCCGCGACATGCGCCTGAAGTACGTCGTGATCACCTCGGTGGACCGCGACGATCTGCGTGACGGCGGCGCCGAGCACTTCGCCTCGTGCATCCGCGCGGTACGCCATGCCAGCCCGAACATCCGCATCGAGATCCTCACCCCGGATTTCCGCGGCAAGGGCCGCATGGAGCGTGCGTTGGAAGTGATGAAGGACTTCCCGCCGGACGTCTTCAACCACAACCTCGAGACCGTGCCGCACCTTTACCGCGAAGTGCGCCCCGGTGCCGATTACCAGTGGTCGCTCGACCTGCTCAAGCGCTTCAAGGCGCAGCACCCCGACGTCCCGACCAAGTCCGGCATCATGCTGGGCCTTGGCGAAACCTACGATCAGGTCATCGAGACCATGCGCGATCTACGCGCCCATGACGTCGACATGATCACGATCGGCCAGTACCTGCAGCCGACGGCGCACCATCACCCGGTGGTCCGCTACTGGACGCCGGACGAGTTCGAGGCGCTGCGCGTCGCCGGCGAGGAGATGGGTTTCTCCCATGTCGCTTCCGGCCCGTTGGTGCGATCCTCCTACCATGCCGACCTGATGGCCCACGCCGCTGGCGTCGTCGAATAACCGAATAGCACTCCGAGGCTTCCATTACATGACCCTTCGCCCCGTGTCGCTCGCCCTCCTGCTGGTCCTCGCTACCGCCGGCGCGCAAGCCCAGAATGCTTCCCAGCAGCCGCAGCCGGGCGCGACACCGGCGGTGAAGAGTCCGACGCCGCCCGCGGCGAAGAGCCCCGCGCCGCAGCCGAAGGACGCCTCGGAGGCGGCCACCTCGCCCGAGCCGCAGCGCAAGGAGTCCACCCTTCCGCTCAAGCCCACGGCCGCCGAGGCGCAGGCCTCGCAGCTGTCCGCGCGCTTCCTGACCCGCTTCCACTACCAGGCCCAGCCGCTCGACGATGCGATGTCGGCGAAGATCTACAAGGCCTACTTCGACTCGCTCGACAGTGAGAAGGTCTTCTTCACCCAGGAAGACATGGCCAAGTTCGAACCGCTGAAGACGCAGTTCGACGACGCCATCTGGAACCAGGACCTCTCCGGTCCGTTCTCGGTGTTCAACCTGTACATCACCCGCGCCGTCGACCGCATGAACTACGCGCGCGGCCTGCTGAAGAAGGGCTTCGACCTCACGGGCAACGAGAGCTTCAACTTCGACCGCAAGAAAGCCGCGGTGCCGAAGGACCAGGCCGAGCTGGACGACATCTGGCGCAAGCGCACGATGAACGACTGGCTGCGTCTGAAGCTGGCCGGCAAGACCGACGACGACATCCGCAAGACGCTCGACAAGCGCTACGCGAACTACATCACTCGCGTGCGCCAGCTCGACGACGAGGACGCGACCCAGGCCTTCATGACGGCCTACGCGAACTCCACCGACCCGCACACTGATTACCTCGGTCCTCGCGCGGCCGACGCCTTCGACATCGCCATGCGTCTCTCGCTCGAGGGCATCGGCGCCGTGCTGCAGGCGCGTGACGACTACACCACCATCCGCGAGCTGGTCCCCGGTGGCCCGGCGATCAAATCCGGCAAGATGAAGCCCGGCGATCGCATCGTTGCGATCGGCCAGGGCGAGACCGGCACGATGGTCGACGTGGTTGGCTGGCGCCAGGACGACGTCATCAAGCTGATCCGCGGCAAGAAGGACACCACGGTTCGCCTGGAGATCCTGCCGGCCGACGCTGGTGTGGACGGCAAACACGAGATCGTGACCCTGGTGCGCAAGAAGGTCACGATGGAAGAGCAGGCCGCCAAGTCCAAGGTCATCGACGTGAAGGATGGCGACGTCACCCGCAAGATCGGCGTGATCGAACTGCCCACCTTCTACCAGGACTTCGGCGCCCGTCGTCAGGGCGACGCCAACTTCAAGAGCGCCACGCGCGACGTGAAGAAGCTGCTGACCGCGCTGAAGGCGCAGAAGGTCGAAGGCATCATCATGGACCTGCGCAACAACGGCGGCGGCTCGCTCAATGAGGCCACCGAACTCACGGGCCTGTTCATCGACACCGGCCCGGTGGTGCAGGTGCGCGACGCACGCGGCCAGGTCGAAGCCCAGGGCGACGACGAGCCGGGCATGTCGTGGGACGGCCCGATGGCTGTCATGGTCAACCGTGGCTCGGCCTCGGCGTCGGAGATCTTCGCCGCCGCCATCCAGGACTACGGCCGCGGCATCATCATCGGCGAGCCCACCTTCGGCAAGGGCACCGTGCAGAACCTCGTCGATCTCGACAAGTTCGGCAAGGCCACCACGGGCGAGGACGCCAAGTACGGCGAGCTCAAGATGACCATCGCCGAATTCATCCGCATCAACGGCGACAGCACGCAGCTGCACGGTGTGACACCGGACGTCCGCTTCCCGGAAAACGGCGACGCGAAGGAATTCGGAGAGTCGACCTACGACAACGCGCTGCCGTGGCGCCACATCGATCCGGCCGACTACAAGCCGGTGGCGAACCTCAAGCCCATCGTCGGTCCGCTCAACCAGAAGCATGAGACCCGTGTCGCGACCTCGCCCGCTTGGAAGCTGATGCTCGACGAGCTGGCGCAGTACAAAAAGATGCGCGACAAGACGGACATCTCGCTGAACTTCGCCACCCGTCAGGCCGAGCGCAAGCAGTTCGACGCCACGCAGGCCGATTTCCGCAATCGTCGCAAGGCGATCTTCGGCGACGCCAGCGAAGACACCACCGACGACGCGAACAACGGCGACGACGGCCTGAACGCCAACGAGCGCAGCATCAAGTCCGACCTCAAGCAGGAAGCCGACGCCAAGAAGGCCAAGGACACCCCGCTCGACGAGGCCGCCCACATCGTCAGCGACGAAGTGGCCCTCATCAAGGGCGACGCGAAGCTCGCTTCGCAGGTGCTTCCGTACGGTGGCCGCAAGGTCGACGCCGCGCAGACGGCCCAGGCCGAAAAGCCGGCACCCACGTCGCCGTAACCCTGTAGGAGCGCGCTTGCGCGCGATGGGGCGCCTCGATGCCCCCATCGCGCGCAAGCGCGCTCCTACAACAACAGACCCACACCATGTCCGATCCCGTCCGCCTTTCCCATCGCGTCTGCGAGCTGTTCGGGCTTTCCCGCGCCGATGCCGAGCAGTTCATCCAGAACGGCTGGGTATCGGTAGATGGCCAGGTGGTCGAGGCACCGCAGCACAGGGTCACGACCGAGCGCGTCGAACTGGATCCAAACGCTCGCCTGGACGCCGTGGAGCCCGCCACGATCCTGCTGCACAAGCCGGCGGGTATCGATATCGACGATGGCGGCAAGGTCATTCTTTCGTTGGTGACGCCGGAGACCCGTTGGGTCGACGATCCCAGCGGCGAGCGCCTGCTGCGTCGCCATTTCCATCGGTTAACTGCGCTGGTGCCTCTTGATGCCGAGGCCAGCGGCCTGGTCGTGCTCACCCAGGACGGCCGCGTCTGGCGCCGCCTGACCGAGGACGCCGCTCTTATCGAGCACGAGTACGTCGTGGAAGTGTCGGGTCAGATCGCGGCCGGCGGCCTGGAGCGCCTCGGTCACGGCCTCCGCTTCAACGGCTACGCGTTGCCGCCGTGCAAGGTCAGTTGGCAGAACGAGACCCGTCTGCGCTTCGCGATCAAGGGTGTCGGGGCGGGACAGTTGCGCGATATGTGCAAACAGGTCGGACTGGAGGTCGTGTCCATCCGCCGCCTGCGCATCGGGCGCGTCGCCCTGGGCAAGGGCCCGAACGGCGCGATGCCGGCAGGGACGTGGCGCTACCTCCCCGTAGGCGACCGCTTCTAACCCAGCCCTTGTAGGAGCGCGCTTGCGCGCGATCCCGCGTAGCGGGCCAGATTACCAATGCGAAATCAGTCCCAATCTTCCTCGGCGGCTTCACGCCCCTGCTGGCGGATGATCCATTCCTCGCGCGCGTCGTTGATGGACTGGCGCACGCTGTCGAGATCCACCTCGCTCTCGTCCGGCGTGAATTCGCCGGTCAGTTCGGTATCCGGAAGCAGGTCGCCCGCCTCGAACAGGGCCCACATCTCCTCGCCGTACCAGGTATCCAGCAGCTCCGGCGCCCAGCGTCCGAAATAGGCGGTGAGGTTGTTCACGTCGCGCAGCAGCATCGTGCGCGCGGCGTTGTTGCCGCCGGCGCTGACCACCTGCGGGAAATCGATCACCACCGGGCCGTCCGGGCCGACGAGCACGTTGTACGGCGAGAGATCGCCATGAATCAGGCCACAGCACAGCATCAGCACCACCTGGCGCACCAGCACCTGGTGGAAATCGCGGGCCTGCTCCGGCGTGAGTTCGACTTCGCCCAAGCGGGGGGCCGAGAAACCGTCGGGGTCGGTGACCAGTTCCATCACCAGCACGCCGTTGAAATAGCCGTAGGGTTCCGGCACGCGGACCCCGGCGGCGCGCAGCTGGTAGAGCGCGTCGACCTCGGTGTTCTTCCAGGCGTCTTCCTGCTGCTTGCGGCCGTACTTGGTGGCCTTGCCGATCGCGCGGGCCTCGCGGCTGCCGCGCACCTTGCGGCCTTCCTGATACTGCACACGTTGCTGGAAGCTGCGTTGCGCCATGTCCTTGTAAACCTTCGCGCAGCGCACGTCGTCGCCGGTACGAACGACGTACACGGCCGCTTCCTTGCCGCTCTTGAGCGGTCGCAGTACCTCGTCGATGACGCCGTCATCGATCAGCGCCTGCAAGCCTTGGGGAGTCTTCACGTATTTCTTGGGTGGTGTGGGCGCCGAAAGGGCGACCTCTAGCCATAAATTTTCGCATTTCCGCGCCATTGCCACCACGCCGCCGTCCAAAAACCGGGTATTCACATGGCCGTTGCTAGCCTTTGCCGCGAATTCCACGGAGGCAAGGGCCCGCCCATGATCGATTTTCTCGACCGTCTCGGCATTGACCACGCGACTCGCGTGCTGATCCTCGGCTACGGCATACGCATCGGCCTGTCGCTCGTCGCGCTGGTCATAGGTTTCTGGATCGCCGCACGCCTCGCCAACGTTGGCCGACGCGCCCTGGAGCGCGCCCGGGTCGACGTCACGCTGGCCAATTTCCTGCGCAATGGCATCTACGGCCTGCTGATCGCCTTCCTCATCGTCCAGGTGATGGGCATGGCGGGCATCCCCACGGCCTCGTTCATCGCAGCCCTCGGTGCGGCTGGCCTGGCCATCGGCCTGGCCCTGAACAGCTCGCTGTCCAACCTCGCTTGGGGGGTGCTGCTGATCATGTTCCGCCCCTTCCGCATCGGCGATTACGTGCTGGTCGGCGGCGTCGAGGGCACGGTGCAGAACATCAACCTGATGCACACCTACATCATCACCGCCGACAACCGCGAGGCGGTGGTGCCTAACGCGAAGGTGGGTGGCGACGCCATCATCAACTTCAACGTGCGCGGCACCCGCCGCTTCGAGTTCAAGGTGGGCATCGGCTACGGCGACGACATCGGCAAGGCCATGGAGGTGATCCAGGAACTGTTCGCCGCCGACCCGCGCATCCTCAAGGACCCGGCGCCCGGCGTGTGGACCGATACCCTCGGCAATTCCAACGTGAACCTGGTCATCCGCGGCTGGGCCACCGTGGCGGACATGTACGGCGCCCAGACCAACCTCCTGCGCCGCATCAAGGAACGCTTCGCCGAGGAGGGCCTCACCATCCCGTCGTCGCAGACCGATATCCGCCTGATCCAGCCCGGCCAGGCACCGAACTGACACCCACTGTAGGAGCGCGCTTGCGCGCGATGAGGCCTGCGAGGGCTTCGCAGATCGTTGTTCCTTCTTCGATTTGGGCCGGGGATCGCGCGCTAGCGCGTTCCTACAGAGAGGTTGGGGCGGCTTCAAACGCCCCAAACAACCGTTTGAATCGTGGGAATCGCCTCGCGAGGGATTACAATCGATGGGTTGCGCCGCAGCACGGCGCCCATCATTCCCCCGCCGCCGGGTTTGCCGCCCGTCGACGCAAGTTCCTGAGGAGGTTCCATGGCCGACGTCAAAGAAGCCCGCGTCCCCGATATCGGTGGAAAAGCGGTTCCCGTCATCGAAATCATGGTCAAGGTCGGCGATCGCGTCGAAAAGGACCAGAGCCTGGTGACGCTCGAATCCGACAAGGCCACGATGGAAGTTCCGGCGCCGTTCGCTGGCGTCATCAAGGAACTGAAGGTCAAGGTCGGTGACGAGGTCGACGAAGGCGCCGTGATCGCGCTGGTCGAAGCCGAGGGCGATGCCCCGGCCGCCAAGGCCGAAGCCCCGAAGCCGGCGGAAAAGGCCGCCACGCCCGCTCCGGCCGCTCCGGCACCGGCTCCGGCCGCCGCCAAGGCTGCTGCACCGTCGAAGGCCTCCGGCCCGGTCGACGTCAACGTCCCGGACATCGGCGGCAAGCCGGTGCCCATCATCGAGATCATGGTCAAGGTCGGCGACACGGTCGAAAAGGACCAGAGCCTCATGACCCTCGAGTCGGACAAGGCCACGATGGACATCCCGGCGCCTGCCGCCGGCGTCATCAAGGAGCTGAAGGTCAAGGTCGGTGACGAGGTCAACGACGGCGACCTGATCGCCATCCTCGAAGGCCAGGGCAGTGGCGAAGCCGCCGCGCCGGCGCCGACCAGCCAGCCGGTCGTGTCCGAGGCTCCGGCCCCGGCGCCAGCCCGTGAAGCCGCCCCGGCTCCGTCGAAGTCCGCCGAGGCGCCGGCCGGTGGCGCGCCGCGCACGCCGCCGGTGTCGTTCGATGCGTCCGTCATCATGCCGGGCAACGCCCCGTACGCCAGCCCCGCCGTGCGCGCCTTCGCGCGTGAGTTGGGCGTGGACGTCGCCGAGGTGAAGGGTAGCGGCCGTGGCGGTCGCATCCAGCGCGAAGACATCACCGCCTACGTCAAGAACGTGATGACCTCCGGTACGCGTCCGTCTGCCGGTGGCGCCGTCGCCGGCGGCAACGGCCTGACCCTGCTGCCGTGGCCGAAGGTCGACTTCTCGAAGTTCGGCGAGGTGGAAGAAAAGCCGCTCTCGCGCATCCAGAAGATCTCCGGCGCGAACCTCGCCCGCAACTGGGCGATGATCCCGCACGTCACGCAGTTCGAAGACGCTGACATCACCGAGCTGGAAGCCTTCCGCAAGAAGCTCGGCGAAGAGAACAAGGACCTCAAGGTCACCCCGCTGGTGTTCCAGATCAAGGCGGTGGTCGCGGCCCTCAAGAAATTCCCGACCTTCAACGCCTCGCTCGACGAAGCGGGCGAGAAGCTCACGCTCAAGAAGTACTTCCACGTCGGCATCGCCGTGGACACGCCGGACGGCCTGGTCGTGCCGGTGATCCGTGACGCCGACAAGAAGGGCCTGCTCGAACTCGCCGCCGAACTGGGCGAGATCTCGAAGAAGGCGCGCGACAAGAAGCTCACCGCCGCTGACATGTCCGGTGGCTGCTTCTCGATCTCCTCGCTCGGCGGCATCGGCGGCACGGCGTTCACGCCGATCGTCAACGCGCCGGAAGTGGCGATCCTCGGCGTCTCCAAGGCGCAGATGAAGCCGGTTTGGAACGGCAAGGAGTTCGCGCCGCGCCTGATGCTGCCGCTGTCGCTGTCGTACGACCATCGCGTCATCGACGGTGCGCTGGCTGCGCGCTTCGCCGTGTACCTGGCCCAGCAGCTCGGCGACATCCGTCGCCTGTTGCTCTGACGCGAGGGACACGGACATGGCAAACATCGAACTGAAGGTTCCCGACCTCGGCGGCTCGCACGACGTGCCGGTCATCGAGATCCTGGTCAAGGTCGGCGACACCGTCGAGAAGGACCAGAGCCTCATCACCCTCGAATCCGACAAGGCCACGATGGACGTGCCCGCCTCGCAGGCCGGCAAGATCGTCGAGATCAAGGTTAAGGTCGGCACCGAGGTGAACGAAGGCACGGTCATCGCCACCATCGAAGCGGCTGGCGACTCGTCGTCGGAGAAGGCCGTCGGCCAGGCCGCCATGAAGGAAGCACCGGCAGCCGCGACTCCGTCGCCCGCCCCGCCGCCGCCGAAGCCGGAAGCCCCGCGCGCCGCCGCGCCGCAGGCGGCCGGTGCCTCGGGTCGCAAGGCCGACATCGAATGCCAGCTCGTCGTGCTCGGTTCGGGCCCGGGCGGCTACACCGCCGCCTTCCGCGGTGCGGACGTCGGCCTCGACACCGTGCTGGTAGAGCGCTACGAAACACTCGGCGGCGTCTGCCTCAACGTGGGCTGCATCCCGTCGAAGGCGCTGCTGCATGCGGCGGCCGTGATCGAGGAAGCCGAAGCCATCGGCGCGCACGGCATCAGCTTCGGCAAGCCGAAGATCGATCTCGACAAGCTGCGATCGTTCAAGGAAAAGGTGGTCGATCAGCTCACCGGCGGCCTCGGCAAGATGGCCAAGGCGCGCAAGGTGCGTACCGTCACCGGCGTCGGTAGCTTCATCTCGCCCAACGAGATGGAAGTGCAGACGGCCGAGGGCGTGAAGCTCATCCGCTTCGAGAACGCCATCATCGCCGCCGGCTCGCAGTCGGTGAAGCTGCCGTCGTTCCCGTGGGACGACGAGCGCGTCATCGATTCCACCGGCGCGCTCGAACTGCGTGACGTGCCGAAGAAGCTGCTCGTCGTCGGCGGCGGCATCATCGGCCTGGAAATGGCCACCGTCTACGCCTCGCTGGGCGCGGATGTCACCGTCGTCGAACTCGCCGACCAGCTCATGCCGGGCGCCGACATCGACCTGGTGAAGCCGCTGCAGCAGCGCATCGCCAAGCGCTACAAGGGCATCCACCTGAAGACCAAGGTGGTGAAGGCCGAAGCGACGAAAAAGGGCATCGAAGTCACCTTCGAAGGCGAAAGCATCCCCGAGACCACGCTATTCGATCGCGTGCTGGTGTCGGTCGGCCGTTCGCCGAACGGCAATAAGGTCGGCGCCGAGAAGGCCGGTGTGGAAGTTACCGATCGCGGTTTCATCCCGGTCGATCGCCAGATGCGCACCAACGTGAAGCACATTTTCGCCATCGGCGATCTCGTGGGCCAGCCGATGCTGGCGCACAAGGCCACGCATGAGGCCAAGGTCGCGGCGGAATGCGCGGCGGGCATGAAGAGCTTCTTCGACGCACGCGTGATCCCGTCAGTGGCCTACACCGATCCGGAAATCGCCTGGGTCGGCGTGACCGAGCGCGAGGCGAAGGAAAAGGGCCTGAAGATCGGCGTCGGCAAGTTCCCGTGGGTGGCCTCCGGTCGCGCCATCGGCATTGACCGCACCGAAGGCTTCACCAAGCTGCTGTTCGACGAGGAAACCCATCGCATCGTCGGCGCCGGCATCGTCGGTCCGCATGCGGGCGACCTCATCTCCGAACTCGCCCTGGCGATCGAAATGGGTTGCGAAGCCGGCGACATCGGCCGCACCGTGCATCCCCACCCCACGCTCGGCGAATCCGTCGGCATGGCGGCCGAGGTGTACGAGGGCACGATCACCGATTTGTATATTCCGAAAAAGAAGTAACGTTCCGCTCAAGAAACACCCGGTAAGCGACCTCGTCGCCTATCGGGTGTTTTTTTATGCCTGGCATGTGCGAGATCGCGTCTCCGGCGCGAACCACTTTTCTGTAGGAGCGCGCTTGCGCGCGATCACACGTCGCGATATGCCCCATCGCGCGCAAGCGCGCTCCTACAGCCAGATGGCGTTCCAGTAGGGGTAGTCGCCGATGTGGTTTACGAGGCCGGCACGTAGCGGATTGGCCACGATATAGCGAGCGACCGCACGTAGGTTTTCGTCTGTTCGCAAAGCGCGATCGTGGAAAGCGCGCTGCCAGAGTGGAGACGTACGTCCTTGCGTCTTGAATGTTCGGGTGAGGCGCGACCGCAAGCTCGCCACGACACGGGACAGCTCCCGGTCACCCAACTTCACCATGACATGGATATGGTCCGGCATGACGACCCACGCCAGGCACTCGGCACCTTTCCATGTCGTAGGGGCATGGATGAGTCGCGAGGCTATCCGTGCCGCACGATAGTCGCGAAACACCGGCGCCCGGTTCCAGGTGACGCATGTGATGACATAGACGCGGCCCGGTTCCGAGACCCGGCCGTGGCGTAGCGAAGCATGTCCGCGTTTCCAACTCATCTGGGAACGATGGCGATCCTGGATTGTTCGCGATATCGGTGAATATCTCCGGATGTTGTAGGAGCGCGCTTGCGCGCGATGGGAGCTGGCGGCGACCTGCCATCGCGCGCAAGCGCGCTCCTACAGACAGGTTGTAGCCATATCGCAAAGGTCGGCCGCTTGTGGCATCGTCGCCCGATGCCAGCCCCTCAGCCAGCTCATTACCTCCGTCGCCTGGGCATCTGGGATGCCGCGATGATCGTTATCGGCGGAGTCATCGGGGCGGGCATCTTCCGTACGCCGGCGGCGGTCGCCAAGAGCACCGGGTCCGGTTGGGAGGTGTTGCTGCTCTGGACCATCGGTGGACTGCTGACCCTGGCCGGCGTCCTCTGCTACGCCGAACTGGGTGCCCGGCGCCCGCAGGCCGGTGGCACCTACGTCTACCTGCGCGAGGCCTTCGGGCAGCTTCCGGCCTTCCTGTTCGGCTGGACGATGGCGTTGATCAACTACCCCGGCAGTGTCGCCGCGGTGGCCACCACGTTTGCCGACTACGCCACCCGGGCTATCGGGCTTCCGCACGAGTGGGTCAAGCCCGTCGCCGTCGGCGCCATTAGCTTCATCGTGGCGGTGAACCTGTTTGGCATCCGCGCCGGTGCCCTGGTGCAGAACATCTTCACCGTGCTGAAACTCGGCGCCGTGGCGCTCCTGATCGTCGTCGGCCTATATCTCGCGCATGGCCACCTCGGCCTCGCCTTCGCCCCGGACACCACTCGCGATGTGCCGGCCGGCATGGTCGTCGGTGCGTTGCTTCCCGCGATGTTCGCCTATGGCGGCTTCCACTACCTCAACGATCTCGCCGGCGAAGTCCGCGATCCGCAGCGCACGCTGCCCCGCGCCCTCGGCCTGGGCATGGCCAGTGTCGTCGTCTGCTACGTGCTGGTGAACGTCGCCTACATGGCCGGCCTGGGTCACGCGGGCCTTGCCGCAAGCACCGCGCCGGCCGCCGATTTGATGCGCCGTGTGTTTGGGGAATCTGGCGCGACGGTCATCGCCGTCGGTATCGCATGCTCCACGTTCGGCTATTGCAGCATCGCCATCGCCGGCGGTGCCCGCGTGCTGCAGGTGATGAGCGCGGATGGCATGTTCTTCCGTCCCATCGCCCGCATCGAACCCCGCACCGGCGCGCCGCAGGTCGCGCTCATCGCCCTGGGTGGCTGGGCGATCGCGCTGATCCTGTCCGGCAGCTTCGAAGCCTTGGTCGACTACACCACGGTCGGCGAGTGGCTATCGCATGCCTTCGGCATCGCGACGATCTTCTGGTATCGCCGCAAGCTGACGTCCGAGCCGTCGCCGTACCTTGTGCCCGGCTATCCCTGGCTGCCGTTGATCTTCACCACGACGGTGCTCTGCGTCATCGTCGCCACAGCCATCGCACAACCGCAGAACGCCGGCATGAGCCTGCTGATCATCGCGATCGGCGTGCCGACGTATTACCTGTGGCGGCGTCGCCTGAATCGCGCGAAGTAAGCGGCTGTCATCGGCCTGTTGCCGGCTGCCGTCGGATCGCCGCTGAAGCGGCTCCCATCCGAAGGGGTGGGAGCGGACCGTGTCCGCGATCCGGCGGCAGCCGGCACGGGCCGGTGTCGTCGGATGTTCATCTGTTCCGTGGCACAGTCGGCCGATGCGTCCACTCATCTCCCTCCTGCTGTTAGGTGCCAGTGCTTCCGCGCACGCGGAAACGCTGGATCTTGCGAATCCAGGCGCCACGCTCCAGGTGAGCGCGAAGGACGCCACGCTAGACCCCACGGTCCGCAAGGCCGCCGACGGGCGTAGCCTCGTGGCTGCCACGTTCCGGCCATCGCCATCGCCGTCGCTGGTGCTCGCGCCGAAACAAGGTTCGTGGCATTGGCCTGCCAGCGGCACGTTACGTTTGGACGTGCAGAACGGCATGCCCTGGCCGGTGACGCTGGTGGTCGATATCGCCTCGGGCGACAAGCATCTGAAGACCACGGTCGGGCTGCCCCCCGGGCCGCCGCAGGTCCTCTCGATTCCGCTCGCGGCGACATCGCCGCGTGCGTTCGGCATGCAGGTCGGTCCGCCGATGCCGTTCGACGACGGCAAGACAAAACGCCTGGTTGCCACCAGTGTCGATGGTGCGATCGACGGCGGCGCGGTCACGACGGTTACGTTGTCGATGCCGCAGCCGGGTGCTGCGCAAACCGTGCTCTTCGGCAAGGTGGACGCCGTTCCCGGGGACGCGGATCTGCGTGCCGCCTACACCGGCATCGTCGATCGCTACGGGCAGTTCACCCGGACCACCTGGCCGGAAAAGATCGACAGCGACGCTTCGCTGAAACAGCGCGCGAACGCCGTCACCGCACCGGCCGAGGTGCGCGGACTCGACCGTTACGGCGGCCGAACCGACCTGCCGGCGTTGAAGGTCACCGGCTGGTTCCACACGCAAAAGCAGGGCGGCCGCTGGTGGCTGGTCTCGCCGGAAGGCCACGCCTTCTTCTCGCTCGGCGTCAACGCGGTGAATCGCACCGACGGCCGCACCTACGTGCAGGGCCGCGAGTTCATGTTCACCGACACTGCTGGCGCGAAGGGTGCCTTTGGTGGGGCTTCCGACAGTCGCAGCGACAACGGTTCGCAGCGCGACAACGGAATGAATCATGGCCGCTGGTGGGACATCTACGCGAACAACGTCGCCCGCACGCTCGATGGCGACGTCGAAGCCGCCTGGCGCAAGCGCAGCGCCGATCGCCTGCGTGCCTGGCGCTTCAATACGCTGGGCAACTGGAGCGATCCCGCATTCGCGAACGACAAGCGCATGGCCTACACCGTGCCGATCCTGATCCACGGCGACTTCAACACGGTGAGCACGGGATACGACTACTGGGGACGCATGCCCGATCCCTTCGATCCGCGTTTCGTCCGCGCGACGGAAGCGGCGATCGCCAACGCGACAAACGGTGTGCGCGACGATCCCTGGTTGCTGGGCTACTTCGCGGATAACGAACTGGCATGGGCAGGGCAGGGGCCGCAGGGCCGCTGGGCGCTCGCGGTGGGTGCGCTGGCGCAGGGGCCGGACAGTCCCGCGAAACAGGCCTTCCTCGAATACCTGAAGAAAACCTACCCGGACGCGGGTGCCTTCGCCAAGGCCTGGGGCGTGGAAGCACCAGACTGGAATCGTGTCGCCGCGACCGGTTTCCATGCGCCCGATCCTTCCGAAGCGCATCCCGCCATCGCCAGCGACTACATCGCCTTCCTGAAACTGTATGCGACGCGCTACTTCCAGACGGTCGCCGACACGTTGAAGAAGACCGATCCGCACCACCTGTTCCTCGGCGGCCGTCTCGCGGTGCGCACGCCCGAGGTGGAGGAAGCCAGCTCGCGCTTCGCCGACGTCACCAGCATCAACACCTATACCGACCTGCCGGAACACGGTTTCGACGTGGCCGAATTCAAGCGGTGGGACAAGCCGGTCCTGATCACCGAATTCCACTTCGGGTCGGCGGATCGCGGTCCGTTCGGCAATGGCGTGGCGGCCGTGGCGAGCGAGGACGAGCGGGGCAAGGCCTATGCGCGTTTCGTAGACGCGGCCGCCGCCTCGGGCGTCGTCGTGGGCACCCACTGGTTCCAGTACGTGGACCAGCCGGTCACCGGGCGCATCCTCGATGGCGAGAACGCACATATCGGGCTTGTCGGCATCACCGACATCCCGTTCGAAGGGTTTACCCGCGCCGTGACGACCGTCAACGCGCGCGTTGGCGGCGGATCAGGCGGCGGGCGATAGTTGCAAGCCGACGCGGGTCTCCCGAATCACGTTACGGCCCAGCGCGAAGGCGAACGGCTCGGCGATGCCTACCAGTGCGCTGATGGCGACGTTCTGGTTCACCGCGTAGCTCATGGAAAAGGCAATGCTGAAATGCGTCGCCGCGTACTTGATCTTCCTGGCCATGGCCGGACTCTCCAATAAGAATGAATCTCATTATGGGGATGGCATTCCCGGAGTCCAACTGATGGTTTGGATGATACCGATAGATCTTTTCTATCGATGGACGGTCGTCCCCACCACCATCACGACGACCATGACCAGGGCCACCGCCATGCAGGCGCTGGTGGGCTTGACCCGTCGCGCGTCCACGCGGGGCACGAGGCGCCACACCAGGAAAGCACCCAGCAGCATGTCGGCCACCAGCACGCCGCGCATCCAGGGCAGGGCGAACAGCGACTGCCCGACGGCGGCCCCGTGCTGGGCGGCGATCACGAGTCCGCAGGTCGCCACGATCGCCAGGGCCCAGAGCAGGCTGGCGAAGTACGCCCGGTTGAACACCACGGGCACGCGCTCGAGCCAGCGCAGGCTGGCCCATACCATCACCGCCGGAACGACGGCGGCGGCGCTGGAATAGATGATCCACCAGATGGCGGCCGAGAGCAGGGTCAGCAGCGACTGGGTCATCAGTCGCTGACACCGAAGCGGCGTAGCGCCTTGCTCATCAGCCAGGCGGGGCCGATGAGCAGGTACTGGAGGTCGGTGAAGAAAGATGGGCGGCGGCCCTCGATCTTGTGGCCGATGAACTGGCCGACCCAGGCCACCACGAAGACGCCGATCGCCAGCCAGGCCAGGCCGGTCATGCCGATGCTGCGGTAGAGCAGGTCGGTGACCAGGGCCAGCACGATAAAGGCCCCCGCCATGGCCAGGCCGACCTTTCGCGACAGCCGGTAGTAGTAGAAGCAGAACGCCAGGAACATCGCCAGCACGGCCCAAAGACCAGGTCGGCCGAGCCAGGACGGCACCGGAATGAGCCAGACCAGGGCGACGACGGTCCAGGTGATCGCCGGCACGCAGATCCAGTGGATCAGGCGGTTGGTGGGGTTCTGGTGGTCGCGGCTGTAGTTGCCGAACCAGGTGGCTGCGTCGCGCATGGGCTGGAGGTTCTTTTTTGGCGGAAAGCGTCCTCGTTGGGACGCTTCCACCTTCTACACCGCCAAGGCGGCGCGCTCAATTCGCGGCGCCGCATTTCGTGCCGCGTCGGGTCGATCAGCTCAGGCGCAGATCGGCGAGCCGGTCCAGCGCTTCCGCGTACTTGGCGGCCGTGCCGTCGATGACGTCGGCGGGCACTTTCGGGGCGGGCGGCTGCTTGTTCCAGCCGATCTGCTCCAGGTAATCGCGCACGAACTGCTTGTCGTAGCTGGGCGGGCTGATGCCCACATCGTACTGGTCCGCAGGCCAGAACCGCGAGGAATCCGGGGTGAGCATCTCGTCCATCACGTGCAGCACGCCGTGTTCGTCGGTGCCGAACTCGAGCTTGGTGTCGGCGATGATCACGCCGCGCTCGGCGGCGTAGGCGGCGGCGAAGGCGTAGATCTTCAGCGTGGCCTCGCGCACGGCGTTGGCCAGATCCGCGCCGACATCGGCCACCACCTTCTCGAAGCTGACGTTCTCGTCGTGGTCGCCCACGGCGGCCTTGGTCGAGGGGGTGAAGATCGCTTCGGGCAGCTTCTGCGCCTGCTTCAGGCCTTCCGGCAACCGGATGCCGCAGATGTCGCCGCTGGCCTGGTAGGACTTCCAGCCCGAGCCGATGATGTAGCCACGGGCGATCGCCTCGACCGGCACCGGCTTCAGGCGCTTGGTGATCACGGCGCGCTTTTCGTAGAGCTTCGGGTCCACGCCGGCCGGCAGCACCGAGGCGACGTCTTCACCGGTGAGGTGATTCGGAAGGATGTGCGCCGTCTTGGCGAACCAGAAGTTGGAGATCTGGGTGAGCATCTCGCCCTTGCCCGGAATCGGATCGGGCAGCACCACGTCGAAGGCCGAGAGCCGGTCCGTCGCCACCATGAGCAGGCGGTTGCCGGGCAGGGCGTAGACGTCGCGGACCTTGCCGCGATGGATGAGGTCCAGGCCGGGCAGGTCGGATTGGCTCAGGGTGGTGGGCACGGCGGGGCTCCGGTGAGGCGGGGAATCCCCTCATTGTACCGGCCCCTCCCCATGTAGGAGCGCGCTCGCGCACGATAAACCCACGAAGCGATGACGCCGGATCCGACTTGTCGCAGGCCGCGCCACACAGCGCGGTCCGTGCGGACGCCCTGCTAGAATCTGCGACTTCAGCCCCCACGAATTGTCCATGCGAATCCTGACGACCGCGGCAATCGCCCTGGCCCTGTGTGCCCCTGTCCTCGCCGCGCCGCCTGCGAAGCCGGCGCGCCTGGGGCTGTGCGCGGCGTGCCACGGCGAAAACGGCATGGCGCGGATTCCCGGGGCCCCGAATCTCGCCGGGCAGAAACCCGACTACCTGCGCGAGGCCTTGCGCCAGTACCGCGACGGCCGCCGCGACATCCCCGTGATGCGCGCCGCGGTCGGTCCCCTCTCCGATGCGGAGCTCGACCAGCTCGTCGAGTGGTTCTCCGCCCAGACCCCTTCCAGGGCCGCTCCATGAACTTCTCCGGTACTCTCATCGGCGCCGTGATCGGCATGTGGCTCACCCACAACCTGCTCGGCGCCCTCGTCGGCGGCGCGCTGGGCTTCATGTTCGACGCCAGTCGGCAGCAACGCCGCCGCGCGCCGACCCAGGGTGGCTACGTGGGCCCGCTGTTCGCCCTGATCGGCGCGGTGGCCAAGGCCGACGGCCGTATCTCCGAAGCCGAGATCGCCATCGCCGAACGCATGATGTCGCGCATGGGCCTCGACCAGGACGCGCGCCGCCAGGCCATCGAGGCCTTCAACGAGGGCAAGCAGCCCGAGTTCAACGCCACCCAGGTCATCGACGAGCTGCGCCAGTGGGTCGGCCACCGCCGCGACCACGCCTTCCCGGTGATCGATGTCGTGATCGACACGGTGCTGGCCGAGGGCGCCCCCTCGCCCGAGAAGATGGCGATCCTGCGCCAGCTGGCCTTCGCGCTGCGCGTGAGCGACATGGAGCTGATGGCGCTCATGGCGATGAAGGGCTATGCCTGGAACGGCGCCACTGGCGGCGGCCGCAGTCATGGCGGTGGTGGCTATGTGCCGCCGCAGCGAAATACCCAGGGCCCCGATCCGTACACCGTGCTCGGCATCCAGCGCGATGCCGACGAGCGTGCGGTCAAGCGCGCCTATCGCAAGCTGATCTCGGAAAACCATCCCGATCGTCTCGGCGATCTGCCGGAAGACATGCGACGCGGCGCGGAAGCACGCGCCAGCGAGATCAACGCGGCGTACGAGCGCATCAAGGCCGAACGCGGTTTCAAATAGATCATGTAGGAGCGCGCTTGCGCGCGATAAGCCAACGAAGCGGTGACGCGGTAGGCTGCGGTCGCACGCAAGCGCGCTCCTACAAGGTTGATATCCCCAGGCGAACCCACAAGGTACCGATCATGGCCAAGCAATCCCCCATTATCGCCCCGTCCATCCTTTCCGCCGACTTCGCCCGACTTGGCGAGGACACGCGCAAGGTCCTCGACGCCGGCGCGCAGTGGGTGCACTTCGACGTGATGGACAACCACTACGTGCCCAACCTCACCATCGGACCGATGGTGCTCAAGGCGCTGCGCGACTACGGCATCACCGAACACATCGACGTGCACCTCATGGTGAAGCCGGTGGACCGCATCGTGCCGGACTTCGCCAAGGCCGGCGCGCGCAGCATCAGCTTCCATCCCGAAGCCTCCGAGCATGTGGATCGCACCCTCCAGCTGATCAAGGATGAAGGCTGCCAGGCGGGCCTGGTGTTCAATCCGGCCACATCGCTGGACTGGCTCGACCACGTGATGGACAAGATCGACACCATTCTCATCATGTCGGTGAACCCGGGCTTCGGCGGCCAGAAGTTCATCCCGCACGCGCTGGAGAAGATCCGCCAGGCCCGCGAGCGCATCGATGCCAGCGGCCGCGCCATCCGTCTCGAAGTGGACGGTGGCGTCAACGTCGACAACATCGGCCAGATCGCCGCTGCCGGCGCGGACACCTTCGTGGCCGGTTCGGCCATCTTCACCGCCCCCGACTACGCGGACGTGATCCGCCGCATGCACGCGGCCATCGACGCCGCTTGAGGCGCTACGACGGCGGAGCCTCCGTGGTGGTATGTTCCTCGCTGCTCGGGGGAGCACATCACGGAGGAACCGCCGATGAAGACGTACGTCGTTCTATCGCTGTGCCTTGGCCTGACCCTTGCCACCGCCCTGCAGGCGGGCGAACGGCCTGAGCCGCTGCCGGACCAGAAGGACCAGGTGTCCAAGCTCATGGCGCCATGCCCTGCCGGACTGGAACGGTTTCTTCCGGGCGATTACTACTTCTGCGCCGCGACGCGGCATTACTGGAGCGGAGCCTTCGGTGCGGCCCGCGAAAGCCTCAAGGATGCTGCCGCCTGGGCGAGCAAGCCCGCGCAGTACGCCCTCGGCATCATGTACTTCAATGGCGACCGCACGGAAAAAAACCGGCCGCTGGGGCTAGCCTGGCTGGCCCTTGCCGCCGAGCGCCACGATCCCGTCTACGAGCCCGCTTTCATTTCGGCCTTCAAGTCGGTGTCGCCGGACGAACTCGCACAGGCCAATGTCTACTGGACAGAGCTGAAGGCGAAGTATGCCGATGCGGTGGCTGGCCCCCGTGCCGAACGCCGCTTCGATCGCGAATACCGACAGATCCTCTGGTTGGCCAACTTCGGTGGCGGCATCTTCATCGATGGCGTCACCGCGCCCAGCGGAACCGATCCCTCCATCGGAGGGGGCGTGCAGAGCGGCCTTTCGTTCACTCACTATCTGCGGGAGCAGAAGGAGGAGTTCTTCTATGGCTACTCCGAGCATGTGACGGTGGGCGACATGCAGTTGGTCCCCATCAGCGATGTGGTACGCCGCACGCAAAAAAGCTCCCCCGACCATCCGGTGGGGGAGTGAAGGGGCTCCGGGGGCGGAGCGTCCCGAGGGAAAGCGGAGTCAGGGCATAAACAGGGCTTCCGGCCCCGCGACCGGCGCGCGTCCCTGCGCGCCGGTCGTTCCTGTGCCGTCCCTGGCACGTTCCACGAAGTCAGTGCAGTCCGAACAGGATGCCCAGGACGAGTGCGCCAAGGGCGAGCATCACGCGCAGGGGTTCGAAGTCGCGTTCCAGTTCGGTGTTGTCGGCGTCGAGCTTGGTCTTCATGCGTATCTCTGTTCCGGGCGGGCGCCAGGTGGCCCGCCGTGGTGCCTAGTTCATCGCCCCGTGGGGCGGCGGCGACGGCGCCGCAGGGGCAATCTACCGACTGTTTATGGCAAAGCCCGGGCAAAGTGACCCTGGAGCGCCCCAGCGCTTGCGAAAGACGCGCCGCGCGTTGCACCCTGCGCACGTCGATTCACTTCTCACGGAATGCACATGGCCCGCAGCATCGCCATCGTCGAAGACGAACCCCTGATCCGCGCCAACTACGTCGAGGCGCTGAACCGCTTCGGTTACGAGACGCGTGGCTATGGCTCGCGCTCGGAGGCCTCCAACGCCTTCGCCATGCGCCTGCCGGAGCTGGTCATCATCGACATCGGCCTGGGTGACGAGCCCGAAGGCGGTTTCGATCTTTGCCGCGAGCTGCGGGCCAAGTCGGCCACGCTGCCGCTCATCTTCCTCACCGCCCGCGATTCGGATTTCGACGTGATCTCGGGCCTGCGCCTGGGCGCCGACGACTACCTGTCGAAGGACACCAGCCTGCACCAGCTCGCCGCGCGCATCGCGGCGCTGTTCCGTCGCATCGAATCGCTGAAGGCGCCCGCGTCGAGTGAGACGGTGATCGAGTATGGTCCGCTGCGCCTGGAATCCGAGCGCATGCGCGTCACCTGGAACCAGACCGAGATCCCGCTGACCGTCACCGAGTTCTGGATGGTCCACACGCTGGTGCGATTCCCCGGCCACGTGAAGAACCGCGACCAGCTCATGCGCGAAGCCGAGCTGGTGGTGGACGATGCCACCATCACCTCGCACATCAAGCGCATCCGCAAGAAGTTCGTCGCGCTGGCGCCGGATTTCGACGCGATCGAAACGGTGCACGGCGTCGGCTACCGCTGGACGCCGTAAAGCGATCTGCCCGATGCCTGCCACCGTTGTAGGAGCGTGCTTGCACGCGATAAGCCGACGAAGCGGTGATGCCGCTTACGACATGCGCCGTCGCCTGTCGCGCGCAAGCGCGCTCCTACAGGGTGGCGGTGCGGTATGAATCTCCGACGCAAACTCCTCCTCGTCGCCCTCTGCACGCTGGCCCTTCCCGTGGCCGGCTGGCTTTACGTACGGCAGATGGAAACCCTGCTACGTGAAGGCCAGGCCCAGGCGCTGGTGGCCTCGGCGCGTGCGCTCGCGCGCAGCTTGGTCGTGGTGGATGCGCCGTTGCCGCCTGCCGGGAAATCCTGGTACGTGCAGCGCGCCAACGTGCCCATCACCATCGACGGCTACGGTGACGACTGGGCGCCGCTGAGCCCCTGGGCCCAGTCGCTCGACCGCAACGCGCGGGTGATGCTGGCCGAAGACGATCGCTGGTTCTACGCCTATATCGATGTTCGTGCGCCCTCGCGTCGCCGTGCCGACGCGGGCGATCGCCTGGCCCTCTCGGCCGACCATCTCATCGTCACCATCGCCAGCGGTGACGACGCCCAGCGCTATCTATTGGCCAGCGCGGCGCCGGGACCGACCACGGCCATCGCCCTCGATCCCGGGGCGGGCGTGCTGCCCGACCGCATCAACGCGCAATGGCAGGAAGACGGCGGTGGCTTCCATGCGGAGTTCCGCCTGCCGCGCGGCCTGCGCCTGGATCATTTCGGCGTCGGCGTGCACCTGGCGGCCGACGGCAATGTCGAGCCCTTGTCCGCCGACAACCGCCCCTTGCTCGATTTCTCCCAGTCGCTTTCGCAGGAGCTGGCGCGGCTGGCGCCGGATGGCGTGCGTGTCCGCGTCCTTTCGCCGGACGCCTGGTTGCTGGGCCAGGCTGGCCGCCTTTCGTTGCCCGACATGCCGGCGGCCGAGCGCCCCGGCTGGTTCGCTTCGCTGGTCTACCGTTCGCTGCTGGCCACGCGTCTGGACGATGCCGCGCCGTGGGCCGAGGACGCGCCCCGCATCGATCTGCCCGAGGTCCGCCGGGCGCTCCAGCAGGATCATCCCTCCACGGCATGGCGCGCCGGCGAAGCACGCGGCAGCGTGGTGCTCGCCGCAGCCATGCCGGTGACCATGCGCGGCAAGCTGCACGGCGTCGTGCTGCTGGAGCAGCCGAGCCGTTCCGTACCGTTGCTGGCGAACCGTGCGCTGTTTGGTCTGCTGATCACCAGCTTTGTCGTGCTGCTGGTTGCCGGCGGCGTGTTGCTCATGTTCGCCACGCGCCTCACCTTCCGCTTGCGTCGCCTGCGCAACGCCGCCGAGCGTGCGCAGGCCAACGACGGACGGCTGGATGGCCCGTTCCCGCTTACCGACGCCACCGACGAACTGGGCGACCTCGCGCGCAGCTTCGAGCGACTGTTCGAGGTGGTGGGCGGATACACCGACTACCTGCGCACGCTGGCGTCCAAGCTCTCGCACGAACTCAACACGCCGCTGGCGATCGTGAAATCGTCGCTGGACAACCTCGACCATGCGGGTCTGCCGAAGGAGGCCGAGCCCTATCTCGCCCGCGCCCGCGACGGCGTGGCGCGACTGGGCGCGCTGGTCCGAGCGATGAGCGAGGCCAGCCGCATGGAGCGCGCCATCGCGGCCGCCGAGGCCGAGGACGTGAACCTCGCCGAGATCGTCCAGGGCTGCGCCGATGGGTACCGTGAACTGGCCGGCCAGCGGCGCCTCGACACGGAACTGCCACCCGATCCGGTGCATATGCATGTCGCGCCCGAGCTGATTGCCCAGGCCCTGGACAAGCTGTTCGACAACGCCATCTCCTTCACCCCCGCCGACGGCTGGCTGCGCATCAGCCTGCGCACGGTGGCCGACGGCGCCGAGATCGAACTGGCCAACCAGGGGCCGCCGCTGCCGGCCGCGATGCAGGGCCGACTGTTCGATTCGCTGGTGAGCCTGCGCGACAAGGCCACCCCGGGCGACGCCCCCCACCTGGGCCTGGGCCTCTACGTCGTCCGCCTGGTCGCCGAGCGCCACAACGGCACGGCCAGCGCCCGCAACATCGAAGGCGGCGTGGCCTTCACCCTCCACCTGCGCGGCATGCCCCGCCAGCGCCTGGCCTGAGGAGCCTCACCCTTGCAGGAGCGCGCTTGCGCGCGATCGGCCGACCCGGCGCGCGTCACATCGCCCTTTCGGCCTACAATCGGGAGTCACCCCTCAATGCACTGCCCATGATCTCCCGCGAACAATTCGACGCCTATGCCGCGCAGGGCCACACCCGTATCCCGCTGGTGCGCGAGGTCTTCTCGGACCTCGATACCCCGCTGTCGGTGTACCTGAAGCTGGCCGACGGCCCGTACACCTTCCTGTTCGAATCGGTCGAGGGCGGCGCGACCTGGGGACGCCACTCCATCATCGGCTTGCCGGCGCGGCGCGTGTATCGCCTGCGCGGCCACGAACTGGAAGTGGAGGAGAGCGGCGAGGTCATCGAGCGTCGCCATCTCGACGATCCGCTCGCCGAGATTGAGGTGCTGCGCAAGCAGTACGACGTGCCGAAGCTTCCCGACCTGCCGTTCTTTACCGGCGGCCTCGTCGGCTACTTCGGCTTCGAGACCATCGGCTACATCGAAGAACGCCTCGCCCAGTGGGACAAGCGCGACGAACTCGGCACGCCCGACGTCCTGCTGATGCTGGCCGACGAAGTGGCCGTGTTCGACAACCTCAAGGGCCGCCTGTATCTCATCGTGCACGCCGACCCGTCGCGCCCGCAGGCCTATGCGGAGGCGTCGCGTCGCCTCGATACGCTGGCCTTCCGCCTGCGCCAGGGTGGCGTCTCCTACCCGCAGTTGCAGCAGCCGGCCGCGCTCGACGAATCCGATTTCAAATCCTCGTTCACTCGCGAGGAATACGAGGCCATGGTTCGCAAGGCGCAGGAATACATCCGCGCCGGCGACATCTTCCAGGTGGTGCCCTCGCAGCGCCTGAGCATCGGTTTCAACGCGCGCCCGGTCGACGTCTACCGCGCGCTGCGCGCGATGAATCCGTCGCCGTACATGTTCTTCATCGACATCGGCACCACGCAGATCGTCGGCTCGTCGCCGGAGATCCTCGTGCGCCTGCTCAACGGCCGCGTGGTGCTGCGTCCCATCGCCGGCACGCGCCGCCGTGGCAAGGACGAGGCCGAGGACAAGGCCCTCGAAACCGAGCTGCTGGCCGACCCGAAAGAGCGCGCCGAACACCTCATGCTCATCGACCTGGGCCGCAACGACGTGGGCCGCGTCAGCGAGACGGGCTCGGTGGAACTGGCCGAGTCCTACGTGGTGGAGCACTACTCCCACGTCATGCACATCGTCTCCCAGGTCGAGGGCAATATCCGCGGCGACATGAGCTTTATGGACGTCATCAAGGCCACCTTCCCGGCGGGCACGGTCAGCGGTGCGCCGAAGATTCGCGCCCTGGAGATCATCCAGGAGCTGGAGCCCTTCAAGCGCAACATCTACGCCGGCGCGATCGGCTGGCTGGGGTGGTGGGGCGACGCGGACACCGCCATCGCCATCCGTACGGCCGTGATCCAGGATGGCCGCCTGCACGTGCAGGCCGGCGGCGGCATCGTCTACGACTCCGACCCGGCCGCCGAGTGGGAGGAAACCATGAACAAGGGTCGCGCGCTGTTCCGTGCCGTCGCCCAGGCCGCCAAAGGACTCTGAACCATGGACACCCGCGTTCTCATCGTCGCCGGCTCCATCGCCGTCATGGCGGCCACCAGCAATGCACCCGTGCAGGCCCGCGAGGCGTGGAGCGACGACGTCGCCTCGCGCACGCAGGCGCTGGCGCTGCTGGAAACACTCAACGCCGACCTGCTCAGCCATCCCAGCGCCACGCTCACCTTGGAGCGCTGGTGCGGTGATCACGGCCTGGCTGGCGAGGCGAAGATCCTCGCCCGTCGCGTGAAGGGCCAGGACAAGCCGTTGGCTCCCGAAGATCGCAAGGCCCTGGGCATCGGTCCCGACGAGCCGGTGCGCTACCGTCGCGTGCAACTCGCCTGCGGCGAGCACGTGCTGTCCGAGGCCGATAACTGGTACGTTCCCGCGCGCCTCACCGCGGAGATGAACCACATCCTCGACACCACCGACCAGCCCTTCGGCAAGGTCGTGCAGGATCTACATTTCCGTCGCCAGACGATCAGCGCCGACCTGCTCTGGGCGCCGCTGCCCAAGGGCTGGGAAATGGACGCGCCGCTACCCGCCTCGCACCCTGGCGCGCTGACGATCCCGCACGAGGTGCTTCGCCATCGCGCGGTCCTCTACACCGCCGCCAACGAGCCCTTCAGCCTGGTGGTGGAGACGTACACCTCCGAGGTGCTGGCGTTCGGCAAGCGCTAGGGATGGGGGCGGACCGTGTCCGCGAACCCTCAGGTCAGCTATCGCGAAGGAGGCCATGTCTTTGATGGTGGGGGTTTCCTGTTTCACTCGCACAATGCCGGCTGCCGCCGGATCGCGGACACGGTCCGCTCCCACCAAGCGCGCTCTTGAGGGTAATACCTCCCGGCTACCCCATCCGGCCGAATTGCCTCGCCGTCGCCCCGGGACGAACCTGTCCCCGTCGCCGACGGAGGGCGTTCCATGAGCGTGTCGACCTTGCCCGGTGCCCGGATGGCCACCGTCACCCCCAGCGCTGCCGCCTTCGGCGCGCTGCTCACGGTCGCGGGATCGCCGCGCCTGGGACCCCAACCGAACTCGCTCGACAATGCCGTCAGTTGTGCCACGCACTGGGTACGCCTTTCCGACGGTCGTCGTCCCGATGCGATGTGGCTGGAAGCCGGGGCGATGATGCAGAAGCGCGTCGCCCGCGGTGAATGGCTTCGCTACCTGCGCCGCATGCGCGTCGATCGCGGGCCGCTGCTGTCGCGCGAATGGTTCGAGGTGACTCGCGTACGCGACCCGAGTGGGTTGCCCGAAGGCGATTACCTCAACGTGATCTTCATCTCGCGCTTCGCCCACGCGACCCAGTACGAGACGGTGTCCCTCGCACCCGGCGCACAAGGCTGGCTACCCGTAGGCTACGTGGTACGCCCCGTCCAACGCGACGGCACACTGTAGGAGCGCGCTTGCGCGCGATGGGGTGTGCCGTAACGTGTGATCGCGCGCAAGCGCGCTCCTACAGGGCTTCGTCCAGCGCTTTGTAGAAGCGTTCGGGGGCTTCGAGCATCGGCGAATGCCCCAGTCCCTCCAGCGGAATCAGCTTTGCCCCGGGGATCCGCTCCGCCGCCTCGCGCCCCAGCACCGGGTAATCGCCGAGCTTCGCCTGCACATCCGATGGCGCCGCATCCCTGCCCACCGCCGTCCGGTCACGCTGCCCGATGATCAGCACCGTCGGTACGCGGATCTGTGGGAACTCGTAAACCACCGGCTGGGTAAAGATCATGTCGTACGTCAGTGCCCCGGCCCACGCCGCGGCCTCCTTGCCGGAGCCTTCGTACATCCCCGCCTGCATCACCACCCACGGGTCGTATTCCGGCTTCCACGTGCCATCGTAATAACTCTTCAGCTGGTACGCGCGAATACTCGCGTACGAGGTCTTCAATTCACCGCGATACCAATCATCCACGCTGCGCCACGGCACGCCTTTGGCTTTCCAGTCCTCCAACCCGATCGGATCGACCAGCACCAGCTTCTCGACACCTTGCGGGAACATCAGCGCATACCGTGCGCCGACCATGCCGCCCATCGAATGCGCGACGACGGTGGCCTTGTCCACGCCCAGGCTTGCCAGCAGTGCATGGGTGTTCGCCGCCAGCTGGTGGAAGCTGTATTGGTAGCCATGCGGCTTGGACGACTTGCAGAAGCCGATCTGGTCGGGAATCACCACGCGATACCCTTCGCCGCGCAAGCGCTCGGCCGTGGCGCCCCAATACGCGCCGCAGAAATTCTTGCCATGCAGGAGCACGACGATGCGCCCGTTCGGCTTTGTCGGTTTCACGTCCATATAGGCCATTTCCAGCGACTGGCCCTGGCTTTCCACCGGGAACATGGCGACGGGATAAGGGTATTCGGCACGTTCCAGCCGAGGACCGAGGTCCTTCACCGCGGGCGCGTCATCGGCGAAAGCGGCAAGCGGAAGGAGGGCGAGGCAAAGCAACAGGCGACGCATGGGCAAACTCCCGTGACGGATGTCCCAAGACTAACGCCGTCGATGCGCAGGTCGTGTTGGCAAAAGGCATACTGGGGCGCCGATTCCCCTTCAAGGGCCTACGCCATGACAGACCAGGACACCCCGGCACGCGAATACACCCGCCCCCCGATGACGCGTGGCGTCGATCCGCAGCGCATGAACTGGTTATGGCAACTGGTGTTGCAGGCCACCGACCTCGATCCGGCCGATGTACGCCAGGCGTTGAACGCCGTCGGTGTCGCGGCCACGGACCAGCGACTGGCGAGCTGGCAGGCGTCTGATCGCGACGAGAACTACTTCCCGCTGACCATCGCCGAACTGGAGCGCAACCTGCGCGCGGTCATCGCCTGGAAAGCGAAGCGCACGCAGGTTGCCGAAGACATCGTCGCTCAGGAATAGCGTTCGGACAGGAAACGGAAGAACGCGCGCAGGCCCTGCGCTTCGCCACCGCGCGGATGCGCCGGGCGATCGCCGTCGTTCCACGAGTAGGTGTCCAGGTGCATCCAGTTCTGGCTGTCGGGGATGAACCGCTCCATGTACAGCGCCGCCGTGATCGCACCGGCGTGGCGTGACGGCCCCGCGTTGGCGAAGTCGGAGATGTAGGAGTCGAGCATGCGGCGGTACGGACGCCACAGCGGCAGGCGCCACATCGGGTCGTGTACCGCTTCGGCCGCGCCGATCACGTGGTCGGCGAGCTGGTCGCGATTGGTGAACAGCGCCGGCAGGTCCGGCCCCAGCGCGACGCGCGCGGCACCGGTGAGGGTGGCGAAGTCCACGATCAGGTCAGGTGCCTGCTCGGCCGCGAAGGCGAGGGCGTCGCAGAGGATCAGGCGACCTTCGGCATCGGTGTTGTCCACTTCCACCGTGTGGCCACCACGGGTGCGGATGACCTCGCCCGGGCGCATGGCGTTGCCGGCGATGGCGTTTTCGACGGCGGGCACCAGCAGGGTAAGGCGCACGGGCAGGCGCGCGCGCATGACGAGGCCGGCCAGCGCGATCGCGTGTGCCGCGCCGCCCATGTCCTTCTTCATCCAGCGCATGCCGTCGGACGGCTTGATGTCCAGGCCGCCGGTATCGAAGCACACGCCCTTGCCCACGATGACCAGCTTGGGGTTGGAGTTCTTGCCCCAGGTCAGCTCGATGAGGCGCGGCGGACGATGGCTGGCGCGACCCACCGCGTGGATGGTGGGGAAGTTCGCTTCCAGCAGTTCGTCGCCGACCCACTCGCGCACCTTCGCCTTGTGCTCGGCGGCGTGCGCGCGGATGGCCTCGGACAACTGCTCCGGACCCATGTCCTCAGTGGGCGTGTTGACCAGGTCGCGCACTTGCATGGTGGCTTCGATCACCGGCTGCAGCGAACGCAGGGTGGCGCCTTCCACACACAGCGATGCCGGCTCGCGACCCTTGGTGTTGCGATAACGCTCAAAGCGATACGCGCCCAGCGCCCAGCCCAGGGCGAGCAGGTCGTGGTCGTCGATGACGCCGTCGTCGGCGATCTCGTAGCTGCCCTCCGGCAGGCGGCGCGGCAGGTCGCCGAAGGACGGCAGTGGATCGGTGCGATCCACGCCTACCAGCACGCGGGCGACGTGGCCCTTGGCATCCGGCAGCAGGGCGACGGCACCCGGCACGGGCCGAAACCCGGTCGTTGCCAGCCACTGGCGGTGTGCCGCTCCCAAGCGCGCTTCGGAGGCTGCCATGCCAGCAGCATCGACGGTTTCGATGAGGACGACGTTGCGCTTTCCAGACCTGCGTTCGATCAACGACATTACGGCTCCCGTGCCTCGCGGTGGTTGGCGACCGCGTCAATGGGTGGTTGCAATCGGTGGGTGCCTATTCTACCGGTGCGCGTCGACGGCGGTGTCAATCCAGTCGGCAAGAGCGGTCATGTCGGCGAACTCGAAATCGGGCTCGGGACCATGCGACCAGCGCTCGCCCGTACGATTAAGCCAGACCGTGCGCAGGCCGGCCTGATGTGCGCCGACCACGTCCAGTAGCGGATCGTCGCCCACGTGGAGGATCTCGGCGGGCGAGACGCCCAGTTCGGCGGCGGCGGCGAGGAAGATCTTCGGATCGGGCTTGGCCACGCCAATCTGGCCGGCACTCAACCGTGCCTTGAAGAGGTGGTGCAGGCCGATCATTTCCAGGTCGGCATTGCCGTTGGAGACGCTGGCGATGGGCACCTTGGCGGCGATCCGTTCCAGCGCGGCGAGGCTGTCGGGATACAGCTCCACGTTGTTGCGTGCCACGTAGTAGATGCGCCACAACGCTTCGACCGGGGCATCCTCGATGCCGCAGGTGGCGAAGGCATGACGGATGGTGAGGCGGCGCTGCTCGCTGAAATCGTGGGCGAGATGGGGGTAATCGTTGGAGATCTTCTCGCGCAGCTCGCGCATGGCCTCGATGGGCCATGCGCGGGCGACGACGGGATGATGTTCCTTGAGCCAGCGGTCGGCGCAGTGCTCGGCCTCGATCAGGGCCGGCAGTACCGGCCACAGGGTGTCGTCGAGGTCGAGCGAGACGGCGCGGATCAGCACGGCTTAGCGCGCACCGATCTTGAGCACCTGGCCGGGCTTGACGTTGTTGTCCTTCAGGCCGTTCAGGGCGCGAAGGTGGTCCACGTCGATGTTGTTGCGCTTGGCGATGGAGTAGAGCGTGTCACCGGCCGACACCTTGTAGGTGCGCGACGCGGCGGCAGGCTTCTTCTCGGCCTTGGCGGTTTCCTTCTTCTCGACCTTGGCCGGCTTCGCGTCGACGGCCTTGGCAGGCTTGGCCTCGCTGACCTTCGGGGTTTCGATCTTGTCCGAGGGCTTCTCGGCACCGTTGGCCGCCGGGGCCAGCGGCTTGGCGACCGGCTTGCCCTTCACGGTGACGACGTCGGTGGTGACCTTGGCGAACTTGCCGCCGCGCTTCACGTTGTCGGAGACGGTGACGGCTTCGGCGCGGATGCCGGTGAAGGCCGCATGCGCCGTGGTGGCGACGCTGCCCTGCACCTTCGCGAACTGCGACGGCTCGGCGGCCACGGCCGATGCCTTGGCTTCCTTCGTCTTGCCGCCCTTGCCCTTGGTTTCGGCCTTGGCGACGGCTTCCTTCGACGGTTCGGCGGCGGCTGCGGCCGCAGCGGCCACGGTCGGCGTGGTCATCGGCTGGCCCGCCGTCGGACGCGTGCCGACGATGGAGGCGATCTTCGCGCGACGTGCGGCATCGCCCGAGGCGAGCGCCATGCCATCGGCGTACGGCACCAGGCTATGCGCGCGCAGCAGCGAGCTGCCGGCGCTGGAGGTGACGAAGGAGAGGAACTCCTTCACGTCGGCCGCCTTCGGGCTGGTGTCGTTGCTGACCAGGTAAAGCTCGGTGTAGAGCGGATAGCTGCCGCTGGACACCGTGGACGACGACGGCGCGATACCGTCGATCGAAAGGATCTTGAGCTTCTTGTTGCCCGCCGCACCCGCGAGGGTGGTGGCGCCGAGGCCATGGCGATCGAGGGTGACACCCTCTTCAAGCTTGGCGACGTTCACGTACAGGCGCGGCGAGGCCACCGGCTGGTTGCCGCGTCCGAACAGCAGCTTGCGCATGCTGAACTCCACGCCGTCGCCGGGGCTGGCCACCGAGTAAAGGTTGATCGGCGCATCGTCGCCGCCCAGTTCCTTCCAGTTGGTGATGCGGCCCATATAGATCTCGTGGAGATCCTTCAGCGACAGGTTGCTCACCGGGTTGGACGGGTAGGTGACCATCACCAGCGCGTCCCACGCCACCGGCGTGAAGGTCAGCGACTGTTCCGCGGCACCCATGCTCGGACGGGCCGAACCGGCGAGGTCCGCCGTGCCCTTGACCACGGCATCGATGCCGGAGGCGGTGTTGAAGGGCTGCAGTTCGATCTTGCCCTTGCCGGACTTTTCCCAGGCCTTGGCGACATCGGTGACCACGCCGCGCGCGGTGGTGATGTCGCCACGCCAGACCAGTTGCGATCCGGCGGCAAGAACGGTGGCGGAGGCGCTAAGGCCGATCAGCGTGGCGGTGAACAGTCGCGCGAGACGAAGAGACATGGACGGCAAGAACCTCGGAAGGAACGGGGTTGGGCTGGAAGGGCGCAATTGTGGGCTATTGAGGGCCCGCGCGCACCATTGACGTCGTTCAGCATCCTGCCGGTGGTATTCCGAACGTTAGCTGACGCTGTCGGCGCGTGGGCCCATCGCGCGCAAGCGCGCTCCTACAGGACCACGTAGTAGACCGCGTTGTCACGGACGATCGAGAGTAGCAGCTGCCTGATGGGCAGCGAGCCCGTCGTCGGCAGCGACTTCACGCCGTTGATCCGTTGCTGGGCGATGGCGACGATCACGTCGCCGTCACGCAGCCCGGCCTGGTACGCGGCGGAGCTGGGCGACACCCCGCTCAGTGCCACGCCATACAGGCCCTGCGATTTCTGTTCCGGCGAGAGGTCGTTCAACGTGATCCCGGCCAGGCGCTTGTCGACCTTCGCGCCGTCCAGTGTCGCCAGCTTCACCGCTTCGATGGTGGCCTCCACGTCGCGCGGCGTGCCGTCGCGCCTCACCGCCAGCTTCACCTTCGCGCCCAGCGGCAGCAGGCCCTCGGCGTTGCGCAAGTCCTGCGCACCACGCACCGGCTTGCCGTCGATGCTGGTAAGCACGTCGCCTGTCTGCAGGCCCGCGCCATCGGCCGGCGAGCCTTGGTTCACCCGCGTGACAACGGCACCGGTGGTGTCCTTCAGCCCTAGTGCCTGGGCGATGCGCGGCGTGATGTCCTGCACCTCCACGCCCAGGTTTCCGCGGCGGACCTTGCCGTAGGCCAGCAACTGCTTCATCACCCCGGTGGCGAGGTCGGTGGGGATCGCGAAGCCGATGCCGACGTTGCCGCCCGACGGCGTGAAGATCATCGAGTTGATGCCGACCAGTTCGCCGCGCAGATTCACCAGTGCACCGCCGGAATTGCCGGGATTGATCGAGGCGTCGGTCTGGATGAAATTCTGGAAGCCCTTGCCCAGGCCCGAACGACCCAGCGCGGAGACCATGCCCGAGGTCGCCGTCTGGCCCAGGCCGAACGGATCGCCCACCGCCACCACGAAATCGCCGACGCGCAGCTGCGAGGAATCCGCGATGGGCAGCGCCTGGAGATGCTCGGCGGGAATCTGCAGCACCGCGAGGTCCGTGTCCGGATCGGTACCGACGATCTTCGCCTTCAGATCGCGGCCGTCCTGCAAGGTGACCGTGATGTCGTCCGCGCCACCGGCCACATGGTTGTTGGTGAGCACATAGCCCTTCTCGGCATCCACGATCACGCCCGAGCCCAGGCTCTGCGCTACGCGCTCGCGGGGCACGCCCTGGTTGCCGAACAACTGGCGGAACAGCGGGTCGTCGAAATACGGATCGCGGGTGCGCACGCGCGTCTTCGTGGAGACGTTCACCACGGCCGGCGTCACCTTCGCCAGCATCGGCGCGAGAGAGGGCAGCGGTTCACCGTTGACGGCCGGCGGCAAGGCCGCGAAGGCGGGCGAGGCCAGCAACATGGCAAGGGCCGCGCCGAGTAGCGAACGACGACGGTACCGATGAAGACGAGAGGGCATGCAGACGCTCCTTGGCAGGTGTGCTCCGGGCACGTGGATCGCCGCTTTCGACCACGCCGGCACGCATCGGTTTCATGACGCGCGAAAGGTGTTTCCGACACTTTACATCGCCACTGGCCGGGGGTAAGGTTCGCCTCGAACGCAACCACAACATCTTGTGTTTTGTTATCGGGTCTTCATCAACTTGTGGTGGTGTCGATCCTGAGGTTCACGCTACAAGCCATCGTCGGCAAACGGATTTCCGTAGACGACGTGGGTGGTACGAAAGATGGTCGGCGTCGCTCTCGGGGGGAGGCGTCGAGGAATGCACCGACGCTGGCATAGAAAAGCCGGACACACGACCGGCTACGAGGATCGCAACGACATGAGCAGTGCACGTGCGCAAGCCATGGGGCTCGACACCGCGACCATTCCGCTCCAGCCCGCCTCGTACGACATCTGGGACAAGAAGTACCGCCTGAAGGCCAAGTCCGGCGAGGCGGTGGATGCTTCCGTCGACGCCACCTGGCAGCGCGTCGCCCGCGCGCTCTCCGATGTGGAAGCCACGCCCGAGCTGCGCGAGCACTGGTACGACCGTTTCCTCTGGGCGCTGCGCCGCGGCGCGATCCCCGCCGGCCGCATCACCTCCAACGCTGGCGCGCTGGCGCACAAGCCCGCCACCTCCACGATCAACTGCACCGTCTCCGGCACCATCCATGACTCGATGGACGACATCCTGGAGAAGGTGCACCAGGCCGGACTCACCCTGAAGGCCGGCTGCGGCATCGGCTACGAGTTCTCGACGCTGCGCCCGCGCGGCGCCTACGTGTCCGGCGCCGGTGCCTACACGTCCGGTCCGCTGTCCTTCATGGATATCTACGACAAGATGTGCTTCACCGTCTCGTCCGCCGGCGGCCGCCGCGGCGCGCAGATGGGCACCTTCGACGTGAGCCATCCGGACGCCAAGGAATTCATCCGCGCCAAGCGCGAGAACGGCCGCCTGCGCCAGTTCAACCTCTCGCTGCTCATCACCGATGGCTTCATGGAGGCCGTGGAGCACGACAGCGATTGGCCGACCGTCTTCCCGATCCACGTGAAGGAGCGCGACGAGGTCGACTTCGACGACGCCAGTCAGGTCGTCTGGCGCGAATGGCCCACCACCGAGAACTATGTCGTCCGCGAGGATGGCCTGGTCGCCTGCAAGATCTACGGCCACATCCGCGCCCGCCATTTGTGGGACATGATCATGGTCTCGACGTACGACTACGCCGAGCCCGGGTTCATCCTCATCGACCGCGTCAACGAGATGAACAACAACTGGTGGTGCGAGCACATCCGCGCCACCAACCCCTGCGGCGAGCAGCCGCTGCCGCCGTACGGCTCCTGCCTGCTGGGCTCGGTGAACCTCACCGTGTTCGTGCGCGACCCGTTCGGCCCCAAGGCCCGCTTCGACTGGGACGAGTACCGCGAGGTCGTCCGCGTCTTCACCCGCATGCTCGACAACGTGGTGGAGATCAACGGCCTGCCGCTCGAAAGGCAGCGCGAGGAGATCCTCTCCAAGCGTCGCCACGGCATGGGCTTCCTGGGCCTGGGTTCCACGATCACCATGCTGAAGATGCGCTACGGCGCCGCCGAGGCGGTGGCATTCACCGAGGACGTGTCCCGCGAGATGGCCGTGGCCGGCTGGGAAGTGGCCCTGGACCTGGCGAAGGAAAAGGGACCAGCGCCCGTGCTGGCGCGCGACTATGCCGTGACCGGCGACATGCTGCGCAAGCGCCCGGAGATGGTGGCCGACGGCTGGAAGGTGGGCGACACCATTCGCGGCAGCGTGCTCCACGCGACGTACTCCCGCTACATGCAGCGCGTGGCCGGCGTGGCCCCGGAACTGGTGGCGGCCCTGGCTGAGACGGGCGCCCGCTTCACCCACCACACCTCCATCGCCCCCACCGGCACCATTTCGCTGAGCCTGGCCAACAACGCCTCCAACGGCATCGAGCCCAGCTTTGCCCACCACTACTCGCGCAACGTGATCCGCGAGGGCAAGAAATCGAAGGAAAAGATCGAGGTCTACAGCTACGAGCTGCTGGCCTACCGCGCTCTCATCAACGGCGAGGCCATGCCTTTCACCGACGACCCCAAGGCGCGCCTGCCCGAATACTTCGTGGCGGCCGACGATATCGGCCCGAAAGAGCACGTGGACATCCAGGCCGCCTCGCAGAAATGGATCGACAGCTCCATTTCGAAAACGGCCAACGTGCCCACCGATTATCCGTACGACGATTTCAAAGACATCTATTTTTACGCCTACAAGCAGGGTCTGAAGGGCTGCACCACCTTCCGTTTCAACCCCGCCGCGTTCCAGGGAGTGCTCGTCAAAGAGGCCGATCTTGAGAGCACCCTCTACCGCTTCGAATTGGAAGACGGTAGCGTTGTCGAACTGAAGGGCAACGACGAAGTTGAATATGACGGCGAGATGCACACCGCCGCCAACTTATTCGATGCCCTGAAGGAAGGTTATTACGGCAAGTTCTGACCCCCGCGGAGAGGGAAAATTTATGTCCATTGAAAACCAGACCGTCGAGGGCGAGTTGCCCGTTAACGACATCCAGCCCGAAGACAACGTCACCACCGTCACCGGTGAAGACGTTGCCTCGGACACCCACGCCTCGTCCGAGGAGTCGACCGAAGCCCATGCTCCGGTCGCCCCGAAGCCGGTGGTGAAAAAGAAGCCGGTCGCCAAGAAGGTGATCGAGGCCGTCCCGGCCCCGGCGCCGGCCGACCTGTTCGGCGGCGAAGCCAACCACAGCGATTCCGATTTCGCCGACCACCCGGTCGTCGCGGTCGTCAAGGAAAAGAAGCCGCGCAAGCCGGCCGTGAAGAAGGCCAAGCCGGCTCCGGCCGCCGTCGCTCCGGTGGTGGAAGAGGCTCCGGCCGTCGAAGCCCCGGTCGCCGCGGCGCCGGTGAAGAAGGCCCGCAAGGTCGCCAAGAAGGTCGCCGCCAAGCCGGCCGCCGTCGAAGCTGCCCCGGCGAAGAAGGTCTCGGCCAAGAAGGCTCCGGCGAAGAAGGCCGCGGCTGAAGAGGCCGCTCCGGCCAAGAAGTCGTCCGCGAAGAAGGCCACCAAGAAGGCCGCTTCGAAGAAGGCTGCACCGAAGAAAGCCGCTGCCAAGAAAGCCGCCCCGAAGAAGGCTGCGGCCAAGAAGGCGGTGAAGAAGGCTGCTCCGAAGAAGGCTGCCGCCAAGAAAGCGGTGAAGAAGGCCGCTCCGAAGAAGGCCGCCGCCAAGAAGGCGGTGAAGAAGGCCGCTTCGAAGAAGGTTGCCGCCAAGAAGGCGGTGAAGAAGGCCGTCTCGAAGAAGGTCGCCGCCAAGAAGGCACCGGCGAAGAAGGTTTCGGCCAAGAAGGCCGTGAAGAAGGTCGCCGTCAAGAAGGGCGGCCGCAAGGCAGCTGTGAAGAAGGCCGTCAAGAAGGCAGCCAACCGCGTCGTCCGCAAGGCGACGGCCGCCAAGAAGGCGGTGAAGAAGGCAGTCGGCAAAGTCGCCCGCAAGGTGACGGGCCGCGCTGCTGCCAAGAAGACGGTCCGCAAGGCCGCAGGTAAGACGGTCGCCCGCAAGGCGACCGGCAAGAAGACTGTCGCCAAGGCGGCGGTCAAGAGGTCCACTGCCAGCAAGACCGGCCGTACGTCGGCGCGTAAGACCGCCGGCCGTGGCCGTCGTAAGTAAGTAGCACCCATCCGACCCGGCGCTCGCGCCGGGTCGGATACCCGCGGCGACCCCGCGACCCGGTCAGCAGGAACACGCACCATGGCGATCAGGATCGACAAGAAGATCAAGGGCTACCAGGTCGTCAAACCCGACGACAAGCCCGCACCGATCGCCGCACCGGCCGAGGAGCCCGAGGCCGAAGTCATCCAGATGCACGAAAGCCTGGAGCGCCCGGAGACCCTCGTCGGCAACACGTACAAGATCAAGTCGCCGCTCTTCGAGCACGCGCTGTACGTGACCATCAACGACATCGTGCTCAACCCAGGCACCCCCCACGAGCAGCGCCGTCCCTTCGAGCTTTTCATCAACTCGAAGAACATGGACCACTTCCAGTGGATCGTGGCGCTCACCCGTATTCTCTCCGCCGTCTTCCGCAAGGGAGGCGACGTGACCTTCATCGTCGAAGAGCTCAAGGCCGTCTTCGACCCCCGTGGCGGCTACTTCAAGGCCGGCGGCATCTACATGCCCAGCATCGTCGCCGAGATCGGCGCCGTCATCGAACAGCACATGAAGTCGATCGGCCTGATCCACGACCCCGACATGAGCGAGGCCACCCGCCAGCTCATCGCGGAAAAACGCGCCGCCTACGAAAAAGCCACCGCCACGACACCCCCTGTAGGAGCGCGCCTTGCGCGCGACCCAGCCGCCGAATCATCCCCGACGGATGCCGAGCCTCCCAGCCACACCAACGCAGCCGGCTTCCCTGCTGGCGCGACGCTGTGCAGCAAGTGCAATACCCAGGCCCTGGTGATGATGGACGGGTGTCAGACGTGTTTGAATTGTGGGTATTCGAAGTGCGGGTAAGCGTGACCCCATGACCCGCACCACTACTTAAGTCTCCCGGTCCCTCTTAATGAGTCCTTTGAGCTCATCGACCGTAATGACCTCTTTCTTTCGATGCAGCATGGCGTGACAGTTAGGACATACAGGGATCAAGTCCCTAATAGGATCAACGACGTAGGGCCCGTTGATTGTTGAGATCGGGGTATGGTGGTGAACGTGAATGAAGCCGTTGCCCCATGGGCCATAGGCTTTCCCGAAGTCAATGCCGCACACCTGACACTGGTGGCCATAATGCTTTATGCATTGGGCCCTGGCTGAGGGGCTTCGTTCGTAGCGTTTGGCAATCGTCTCACTTGTCGCGCCCTCGATACGAAGCTCATCCTGATACGGAGTGGCGTCAGGAATATCGCTAGCGTTGTCCTGGGGCGTAAATGACCAACGGACCCCCACTGGAACTGTATCGTCCACCTGTGCGGGGTATCCGAGGCCTATATAGATAAAAGGCTCGGAGTTGTTCTCACGAAAGAAGATATGGACCTCCGCGCCAGGCTGAACCATGCGTGCGATGGATTCATGAGTGGCCTTGGCCCCGGTTTTACCTGTCCAGATGAGATCTCCTTTATCAAAGCTATTTGGATAGTCGTGCCCAGTCCTTCCTGCAACTCCAACATTGCAGAAAATGAAGTGTGCGCCCCGGTACGCGAAGTAGCCGTTGACGTACGGCCCCCATTTGGGGACAGGATGATCTTGCCCCCGTTTCACGGACACCCCTATAAGCGATTAACTATCGCAATAGGAGGTGGACGATGACCAAGAGCAAGGCAGGCAGAAAGGGGCAGGAGTTCAGCCTGGAGTTCAGGCAGCAGGCACTGTTGCGAGCGGCCACAGAAGGGGTAACCACGGTGGCTCGTGATCTGGGGTTGCAGCCTGCCCAGCTGTACAGTTGGCGCGCCCAGGCGCGGCGGCACGACCAGGACGATCAGGCACAACGCTTGGAGTTGGCCGAACATGCACGGCTCAAACGTGAAGTGGCGCGGCTGGAGGAGGAGAACGCTTTC
>NZ_WNDO01000035.1 GCF_009912395.1 Luteibacter sp.
GAAAGCGTTCTCCTCCTCCAGCCGCGCCACTTCACGTTTGAGCCGTGCATGTTCGGCCAACTCCAAGCGTTGTGCCTGATCGTCCTGGTCGTGCCGCCGCGCCTGGGCGCGCCAACTGTACAGCTGGGCAGGCTGCAACCCCAGATCACGAGCCACCGTGGTTACCCCTTCTGTGGCCGCTCGCAACAGTGCCTGCTGCCTGAACTCCAGGCTGAACTCCTGCCCCTTTCTGCCTGCCTTGCTCTTGGTCATCGTCCACCTCCTATTGCGATAGTTAATCGCTTATAGGGGTGTCCGTGAAACGGGGGCAAGATCACCGCTCGGTTATCGCTTTGAGGACATGGTCGTGGTCTGCGTCATTCGCATGTTCCAGCCAGACCACTGCATCTGCATCTACCGTTCCCAAATCACCCGTTGCTCCCGGCGCCGGCTTGATAGCCGTGCGCAGCCGTATCGACCCTTGCGGAAACACATGCGCTCGCCGAAGAATCGGGTCATCGGCAGCCTGCAATATCCCTTCCAGAGTGCCATAGCGTTCAGAAATAGTGTTGTAAAGGCTTTCTGGCAGCGAAATGGCGTGAGCGGCCTCAAACAACGTGGCCTCCCAACTCTTCAACTGAGTTTCATCGAACCGAAGATTCATGCAGCATATTCCTTAGAAAGGTGATCAAGGGACACATGACGTCGAAAGGCATCGGTTGGGCCATCGCGGTCGTAGATCCAATAACAATGCTGATGATTGGTCGAGAGCACTGCTCCAAACTCGATGGCGAGCGCGGCCGGAATGGCCGGGAGCACATGGATAGGGAGCGGCGAATATGCCTCCAACTCGCTCAATCGCCGTTGTATTTGGTCACGAAAATGGCCGATAAAATCGGCGTTTTGCACATAATCATAAGAAGGTGCAGCAGCAGTGAAGCGTGCGACGCTGGCGTTGGGGAGGACCGCGTGAACGTCGCGCTCTGGGATGAACGCCGAGATGGATATCACGAGGGCGATGGGACGTGTCTCATCCCCATCCCCATTAAAATCAAACGTGAATGGCGAAGCGACGGCACTACCATCCCTCCACACAAGCCCGGTCGTTCGGTCAGAGGAGTATATTTTTCGCCGCCGCCTGTCTCCCAGCATCTTGCCCAGAATGACCAAACTCGGAATGTCAGCGATAGCGGCCACCCCAAGCCAGGGCTCGTCGCCAAGCACACTGCGTGCGGGGCTAAGATCACGGCGAATATTTTTGTCTAATCGGCTTCGCACGGCACGGTAATAACGGTCATCCCTGCCCTCCTGGTCAGGTTCTGGCAGTTCGACAATAAGAGGAGCACCCACAGGCCTGATGCAATCTCGCCACATTGCAGCTTGTAGCTGGCTGGGATCGATCCTCACCTTCGTCTGAAAATGCTGCCCCAGCACGATCATCCCAGTGCCAGGGTTTGAATGCGCACTGTTTGCTGCAAATTTCACCGCATCCAAGAACGCTTCATGCTGGTAAGTCAGATCTTGGGCCGGATACCCTTCCGGCGTCTTGTCAATGTCGACATGACACGACGCGCACAGCAACATCAAATTGCCAGGATCGTTCGTCAACGCTTCCGCTGCGTCAACGGTGTGGCCGTCGGTCGATCGAGGGCCATCAGGACTCGCCGGAAGAATGTGTGCCACCTGCCCCAATTTGGCGGGGGTCAGCGTGATCCGGTCCCGCGTGAGGTCTTTGCTGCACAATTCACAGTGCCCAGCGGCACGGATCCAGACCGCATCCAGTGCCTTTTTTCCAGTGTTCGATCGGTTCGATCCTGCCATGCCTCTCCCCATTTCCATCCGCTGGCGAAAAAGGACCGCATCCCAAGCGATTCCGATGTTGACAGCCCCTTTCTTGGCAAATAAGGACTAATCGCAAGAAATCAAGGGCACAGTTCTCAAATGCACAATACGGGTTACCGGTCGCGTCGTCTGAGACCGTTCCGGGCGGTCACAGGCATTCCAGCGTCGGCGCGCCACGTCCGGGTTTGCAGCCAGGATGCTTTGAGGAGTGCCGAATTGATCGGAAAAGTGAAGCAGCGGGGCAGCCCGCCACCATTCCAGCAGAAGAAGCACATGCACGACCGCGTTGTAGAGGCGGCACGTCAGCCCATTCTCCGCACGGGCGCATCGGCTCGCATCCGGAGAGCTCGTTGCGCGGGGTTGCGGTCCTCGTTCGCTGGAGTTGGGCCAGGAACCAAGACGTCCAGCACGTGGTCCAGCTATAGTCGCCATCGTTTCATTCACGGTCGCCGCCGCCGGGTTCCTGACCTTGAACTGGGTCAGGAAGAGATCGCGGGCTTCGCCCAGCGATCGAAAAGCCTTGGACGAATATCCACGCGGCGCCGACCGACTGCCAGGTCGTGCAATTCCATGACACGGCGGTGGTCCGCTTCAGTGTCCACATGCACATCGAGAGAACCGTCCGCGCGCCAGATGTAGGAATAAGCCGCACCCAAGATCCTTTCCGTTAAACCTTCGGGTGCCTTCAACCCCGCGCGTGCGCCGATCCAGCGGTCAAATGCCTGGATGAAATCCGGATCCAATTCAGCCTTTTCGATCAACGCCGTCACGAAGACGCGCACCGTAGCAACGGATCGGCGCCAAGTTTCCGGGACAATCGGATCCGCCCGGGAGCGCTTGGCTCGGGCCAGTATTTCTTGCGGGGAAGCGTCTTTGAAAAGTGCGCTGCGGCCAGCGTCGCGGGGCCAGTCGAACATCTGCGTCGCGAACCGATCCACATCCTCGCCGCACGGCGCAGCGACAGGCTTGTATTCCACCAGCGCCAAGAACAGCTCCAACGGCCGGCGCGCGGCAGCATGCGTCTTCACGTAAGCGTCTATGCGCTCACTGAGCTGCGCAGAAGGCGGGGTGGGCATCCGTGCTGACCTCTGGCTTTTCATCTCGGCAAGCCGATGAGTCAGAGCATACCCAAGCCGAGCCGCTTCCAGGCGCGCGGCATCGCCGCGCAAGCTGCCCAGCGATCGCACAATGGTCTTGGACCCGACTACTTCTCGCAGCGCCAGGGGCACCCAATAGCGCGCATACAACCCGCTCGGGCGACGCAGCAAAAAGGGCTTCGGCATCAAAACAGCCCCTCAAACAATCCCTTGGAAAGGTCGGTTTGAGGTGGCCTTCGCGTCCCAAAAAATCCTTTGACAGCACGCAGTTGCAGCGGCCTGACAAAAGGATTGGAGCGGGTGAAGGGAATCGAACCCTCGTCAGTAGCTTGGGAAGCTACAGCTCTACCATTGAGCTACACCCGCGTCGGACCCGGATGGTAATACGACATCGCCGGGCGGGGAAAGGTGGCGGCCGGCTGAACCTGTGAGCGGGCCCTCATGCCGGCCTGGGGTGCCCGGCGCATAATCGGGCCGGGGAATCCTTCCGAGGGCCGGTCATGCTGCGGGCAACGTCGTTTTCCATCGTCGCGGGGCTGCTGGTGCTGGGCGTCAACGCCTCGGCTGCCGCCCAGTCGCGCACCGTGTCCACGGCGGACATGCCCAAGCCGGGCGTGAGCTATATCTCGGGGCCGTCGGCGCCGGTGCGGCGGGAGACCGTGAGCACCCTGCCCGAGGTGCCTCATTTCTATGCAGGCAATCCGCCACCCCAGCCTCCGCCGCCGGGGCCTGATCCGCGCGCGGGCGGCAATGTGGCGGACGATGGTTATTACTACGGTGGCGGCTATCCGCCGGGTTACGGCTGGAACGACGACCGTGACGGGCGGGACCGGGGTCGGCACGACCATGGGCGTCCTGGCGATGGGCAGGATCGGCCGCCGCCGCGTGGCAATTCGACCTCATTGGCTGCTGGCAGTGGCGGCCAACGCGGTGCCTCGGGGGCTGGCGTGAACCTCGCTCCCGCCCCTCCTCCGCCTCCCCGGCACGACCACGACCGCTGGAACAACGGCGGCTGGAACGGCGGCACCAACCAGCCGCCGCCGCGGCCGGGTAGCGGCATCTCCAACCAGCGCGGTCCGCAGCCCGGTACGGGCATGGGCACCGGCAACCAGCCGGGTACCGGCGTGCCCCTGCGCCAGGGCGGCTGGCAGGGTTACAGCCACTAGAGGTCGGCCCCGGCCGGCAGGTCGGTCCGCTACAATCGGCGGATGCATATCACCCTCAACGGCGAAGCGCGCGAGTGCGCGTCCGGCACCTCCGTGTCGTCCCTGCTCGAATCTTCCGGCTATGCCGGCAAGCGGGTGGCGGTGGAGGTGAATCTCGACATCGTGCCGCGCAGCGAGCACGGAACCCACGTGCTCGCCGAGGGCGACCGCGTGGAAATCGTCCATGCCATCGGCGGCGGCTGACGCCTCCGCTCCCCCGACGGAAGATCCCCGCATGAACCACTTCTCCCCCGCTGGCGACGATCTGCTTACGATCGGCAGCCGCACCTTCCATTCCCGCCTGATCACCGGCACCGGCAAGTACAAAGATTTCGACGAAACCCGCCGCGCCACCGACGCCGCCGGTGCGCAGATGGTTACCCTGGCCATCCGTCGCGTGAACGTTGGCCAGGATGCCAGCCAGCCGAACCTGCTCGACGCGCTGCCGCCGGATATTTTCACGCTGCTGCCGAACACCGCCGGTTGCTACACCGCCGAAGATGCCTTGCGCACCTGCCGCCTCGCGCGCGAACTGCTCGACGGCCACAACCTGGTGAAGCTGGAAGTGCTCGGCGACGAGCGCACGCTCTACCCCGACGTGGTGCAGACGCTTTCCGCCGCCGAGAAGTTGGTGGCCGACGGTTTCGAGGTAATGGTGTACACCTCCGACGACCCGATCCTCGCCCGTCGCCTGGAAGAGATCGGCTGCGTCGCGATCATGCCGCTGGCCGCACCGATCGGCTCGGGCCTGGGCATCCAGAATCGCTACAACCTGCTCGAGATCATCGAGAATGCGAAGGTGCCGGTCATCATCGATGCCGGCGTGGGCACGGCTTCGGATGCGGCCATCGCCATGGAGCTGGGCTGCGACGGCGTGCTGATGAACACCGCCATCGCGGGCGCGAAGAACCCCGTGCTGATGGCGCACGCGATGAAGCTGGCCATTCAAGCGGGCCGCGCCGCGTTTCATGCCGGTCGCATTCCGCGCAAGCGCTTCGCCTCGGCGTCGAGCCCGGTGGACGGGTTGGTCGGTTGAACATGACGCACGACGAAAGCCAGCCCTTCCAGCGTCGCATTCGTAGCTTCGTGCTGCGCGAGGGCCGCATGACGCCCGCGCAGCAGCGCGCGTTCGACGACCATTGGGCGCGATTCGGGCTCGATTACACGGGCAACGCCCGCGATCTCGACGCCACCTTCGCCCGCCAGGCGCCGCGCGTGCTGGAGATTGGCTTCGGCAACGGCGAGGCACTGGCCTGGGCCTCGGAGCACGATCTTGCGCGCGACTACATCGGCGTGGAGGTGCACGGCCCCGGTGTCGGTCGCTTGATGAACGCACTGGCCGAGCGCGACGCCACCAACGTGCGCATCTACAAGCACGATGCCGTGGAAGTTCTGGAGAACGAGATCACGCCGGGCAGCCTGTCCGAGGTGCGCATCTGGTTCCCCGATCCGTGGCACAAGAAGCGCCACAACAAGCGCCGCCTCGTGCAGCCGGCCTTCGTGGCGCTACTGGCCTCGCGGATGGCGCCGGGTGGCCTGCTCCATCTGGCCACCGACTGGGAGCCCTACGCCGAGCACATGCGCGAGGTGATGGAGGCGGCCGAGGGCTGGCGTAACCGCGTGGGGCCGGGCGAAGCCGTCGAGCGGCCGGACTGGCGCATCGAGACGCACTTCGAGCGTCGCGGCATGCGCCTGGGCCATGGCGTGTGGGACTTTCTCTACGAGTGGCACGGGGCGACGACGGCTTCTTGACCGCCGAATAGGCATAAAGGGGGCTTCGCGCCTACGGAGCCCCCGCCGATGTCCATTTCCACCCTGGCCGACCTGATCGCCGAAACCCTCGAAGAGGCTGGCGTCCGCCGTATCTACGGCGTGGTCGGCGACAGCCTCAACGCGATCACCGAATCGCTGCGCCAGCGCCAGCATATCGACTGGATCCACGTGCGCCACGAAGAGGCCGCGGCCTTCGCGGCCGGCGGCGAAGCGCAGCTTACGGGTCAGCTCGCCGTCTGCGCGGGCAGTTGTGGCCCCGGCAACCTGCATCTCATCAATGGCCTGTTCGACTGCCAGCGCACGCGCACGCCTGTGCTCGCCATCGCGGCGCATATTCCCAGCGCGGAAATCGGCACGGGCTACTTTCAGGAAACCCATCCCACCGAGCTGTTTCGCGAGTGCAGTGTGTATTGCGAGATGATCTCGGATGCCTCGCAGATGCCGCACGTGTTCGAGGCGGCGATCCGCGCGGCCGTGGGCCAGCGCGGCGTGGCCGTGGTGGTGATCCCGGGCGATGTCGCCATGCGCAAGTCGCCGGTGAAGACGGTGACGCCCGCCGCCGGCCTGTTGCCGCCGTCGCCGAAGGTGGTGCCGGCCGAGCGCGAGCTCGACGCCCTCGCCAGCCTGCTCAACGCGGGTAAGCGCATCACCCTGCTCTGCGGTCGCGGTACGGCCGGCGCCCATGCGGACCTGATCGCCCTGGCCGACGCGCTGAAGTCGCCGATCGTGCATGCGCTGGGCGGCAAGGAATTCGTGGAATACGACAATCCCTTCGACGTGGGCATGACCGGCTTGATCGGTTTCAGCTCGGGCTATTACGCGATGGAGGACTGCGACACGCTGCTGATGCTGGGCACGGATTTCCCGTATCGCCAGTTCTATCCGGAAGACGCGCGCATCGCGCAGGTGGATATCCGCCCCGGCAATATCGGCCGGCGCTGTCGGGTGGACCTGGGCGTGGTCGGCGATGTCGGCGAGACCTTGCGCGCCCTCTTGCCGCGTATCGAACCCAAGCGGGTCAGCGGCCATCTTGATCGCTGCCTCGCGCATTACCAGCGCGCCCGTGCCGATCTCGACGAACTGGCGCGGATCGAACCGGGTCGTGAGCTGATCCATCCGCAGCAGGTCACCCGGCTGGTGAGCGAGCTGGCCGAGGACGATGCGATCTTCACCTGCGATGTCGGCACCCCGACGGTGTGGGCGGCACGCTATCTGGCGATGAACGGCAAGCGCCGCCTGCTCGGCTCCTTCGTGCATGGGTCCATGGCCAATGCGCTGCCACAGGCGCTGGGCGCGCAGGCGGCGTTTCCCGAGCGGCAGGTGGTGTCGCTGTCGGGCGACGGCGGCTTCTCGATGCTGATGGGCGACTTCATCACGCTGGCCCAGGAAAAGTTGCCGGTGAAAGTAATCGTGCTCAACAACGGCACGCTGGGCTTCGTGGAGCTGGAGATGAAGGCCGCTGGCCTTATCGAAACCGGCGTGGAGCTGAAAAATCCCGACTTCGCGGCGATGGCCAACGCCATGGGCATCCATGGCCGCCGTGTCACGCAGGCCTCGGAGCTGCCGTCGGCTATCGCGGAGATCCTGGCCCATGAGGGGCCGGCGCTGCTCGACGTGGTGAGCAATCGCCTGGAGCTGTCGATGCCGCCGAAGATCAGTGCCAGCCAGGTGAAGGGGTTCAGCCTTTATGCGTTGAAGGCGGTGATGAGTGGGCGGGGGGATTCGATCGTGGATCTGGCGTTGAGCAACCTCAGTCGCTAAGTGTCTTCGGGCTGGGGTTTGTAGGAGCGCGCTTGCGCGCGATCCCGCGGCAGCGGCCATCTGGCCCGCATTCGCGGGATCGCGCGCAAGCGCGCTCCTACAAGGAGTAATCGCGGCGAACGCCCATCGTGGAAACGGCAGGCTTTCCTTCAGCCCGGAGCCACCCCTATTGCGTATACTCCTTCGATCACCTTCGCAGCCCGGGTTTTTCATGCCGAGGCACGCTCCAACCGACCGGATTCGGGCAGCCGGCTAGTGGCACTCACCCTCACTCCTGAAATGATCCTCGTGCTGGGCCTGGTGGGCTTCACCATGCTCATGCTCGTTCTGGAGTGGATCCGGGCCGACATGGTGGCCCTGCTCGTCGTGGTCACGATCGGCCTTACCGGCCTGATCCCCGGCGACCAGGTCTTCAACGGCTTCGCGGGTAACGCCGTCATCGCGATCATCGCGATCATGATCATGGGCGCCGGCCTCGACCGCGCCGGCGTACTCAACCTCACCGCCTCCTTCGTGATGCGCATGGCGCGCGGCATGGAATCGCGCCTGGGCGTGGTGGTGAACAGCGTCACCAGCTTGTTCAGCGCGGTGATTCCCAGCCAGGCCCTGGCGGCGCTGATGATCCCGGTCACCAGCCGCCTTTCGGCGCGCACGGGCGTGCCGCTGTCGCGCCTGCTGCTGCCCATGGCCTTCTGCATCCTCACGGCCACCAACACCACGCTGATCGCGAACTCGCCGCTGATCGTGCTGAACGACCTGATCGCCAGCGCCAACAGCAACCTGCCGCCGGGCGCGCATACGATCCCGAAGTTCGGCCTGTTCAGCGTGACGCCCGTGGGCCTGATCCTGGCCCTGGTCGGCATCCTTTTCTTCTGGATTTTCACCCGCAAGCTGCTGCCCGAGCGCGAGGACGAGCGCCTGAAGGTGACCCCGGGCCGCACGGAAAGCTACTTTGCCGACACCTACGGCATCGCGGGCGAAACGGCCGAGCTGACCGTCACCGCCGAGAGCCCGCTGGTGGGCATGAGCATCGGCGAGGTCGAGCAACTGCATGGCGCGCCGCTGATCCTGGCACTGAAAAACGGCAACGAAAGCCGCGTGGCCCCGCCTTCCGACCAGATGATCTGGGTCGGCACGGTGCTGGGCGTGCTGGCCCCGCGCGATGCGATCAACGCCTTCGCCAACAACCAGCTGTGCCGCGTGTCCATGCGCATGCGCCAGCTGGGCGACCAGTTCAACCCGACCCGCGCGGGCATTTCCGAGGCGGTGATCCCGCCCACCTCGCGCTTCATCAAGCAGACGGTCGGCGAGCTGCGCCTGTGCAAGCGCTTTGGCATCTCGGTGCTGGCGGTGAACCGCGGCGAGGAAGTGTTCCGTGAAGACGTGCGCGCGGTGAGCCTGCGCGCGGGCGATACCGTGGTGCTGCACAGCAAGTGGCGCGACCTCATGCTGGCCGAGGAAGATCGCGACATCGTCGTGGTCACCGACATCCCCAAGGAAGAACAGCGGCCCGGCAAGATCTGGCAGGCCGTGGGCTTCTTCGTGCTGGCCAAGTGCCTGGCCCTGTTCACCCACCTCGACCTGTCGGTGGCGATGATGACCGGCGCCGTGGGCATGCTGCTGACCGGCGTGCTGAACATGGACGAGGCCTACAAGGCCATCAACTGGAAGACGATCTTCGTCACCGCCTGCCTGATTCCCCTAGGCTGGTCGATGGACTCCACCGGTACGGCCTCGTGGCTGGCGCAGGAGGTACTGGCGGTTCTCGGCGGCGCGCCGCAGTGGACGCTGCAGCTGTCCATCGCCGTGCTGACGCTGCTCTTCTCGCAGGTCATGTCCAACGTGGGCGCCACCGTGATGATGGTGCCCATCGCGATCAGCGTCGCGGTGAGTACGGGCGGCAACCCGTCGGCTTATGCGCTGATCGTGGCGGTATCGTCTTCGAATACCTTCCTGCTGCCCTCGGGGCACCCGGCCTTGATGATGGTGGCCGGCCCGGGCGGTTATCGCACGAAGGATTTTCTGCGGGTGGGGTTGCCGCTGACGATTCTGGTGTTGGCTATCACCTTGGTGGCCATCAACCTGATGTATCGGTGAGGTGGCCTGGGGTCGCGAGCAAGCGCGCTCCTACAGGAATTTCTCAGGATAGGCGGACGGCGCCATCGATGACGGAGACCGGCACGGCGCGCAGGCGGTCGCCCTTGCACGGGCCGGTCTGGCAGTGGCCGTCGCCGGCCGCGAAGGTCGCGCCGTGGGCGGCGCAGATGATCAGGCCGTTGCGGACGAGGAAGCGCCCGGGGGCGTAGTCGAGCCGGCGGCCCGCATGCGGGCACACGTTGAGGTAGGCACGGGCGTCGCCGCCGTCCCGGTAAACGAGGAGGGACTCGGGCTCGCCGCCGACGATGGCCTCCACTTCGATGGCGTTGCCATCGGGGATGTCGTCGAGCTGGCAGAGGGTGGCGGTATCGGCGGTAGCGGTCATGGCACTTGTCTATGGGGTGGGGATGCCCCAAGGTAAAGGGGCCGCACGCATGTCATTGTGCCATACGGATTTTTAACCAATGCGCTTCGTCTTCCCGCCCATCCGCCGCTCCCGCAACCCGCTGGTGCGCGCCCTGTCCGTGATCGCCGGGCTGGCCGTGGTCGGCGTGTTGCTGGTTTTCGGCACCATCGTGATCGGCCTGCTCGTGGTCGGTAGCGTGGTGTTCTTTGCCTGGCGCCAGTGGAAGATCGCCCGTGGCGGTCAGGTCGGCCCGCAGGCCGCTCCGGCGGCCGAGTCGCGCGCGCGGGATCCGAACGTCCTGAAAGGCGAGTTCACCGTGATCCAGCAGGGTCGTCCGGTCCACCACTGACCGCGCAAGAAGCGGATGGCGGCACCCTGCCCCTCCGCCTACGCTGGCCTCCCATGAAGGAGGCCCCATGAATTCTCAGGTCCTGGCCATGCGCTCCCCCGCTGACGATGCTCTTGAGCGTGTCCGCGTCGCTCTCGACGAGGGCGACGGTCCAGGCGACCTCGCCAGCCTCGCCGAGATCGCCGGCCTCAGCCCCACCCACCTGCAACGTGTCTTCCGCCGCCGTTATGGCGTCAGCCCGGCGGAGTACGCGCGCGCCCGCCGCTTCGGCCAGCTTCGCGAGGCCCTGCGCGAGGGCTCGGCGGTGACGGATGCCGTCTACGAGGCCGGTTTCGGGTCCGGCAGCCGCGTGTACGAGGAAAGCGACCGTCGCCTGGGCATGACGCCCGCGAGCTACCGCGCGGGCGGCGCCGGGGCGTCGATTCGCTACACCACCACCGATACGCCACTGGGTCGCCTGCTGGTGGCGACCACGGCGCGTGGCATCTGCTCGGTAACGCTGGGCCACGACGATGACGAACTCGAAACCCGTCTCGCCGAGGAATTTCCGCTGGCCGAACGCGAGCGCGTGGATGCCGGTCGCGAGGAATGGCTCGACGCCGTGATCGCACGCGTTACCCACGAACTCGGCTGGAACGTCGGCGACGCGCCGGCGATGCCGCCGCTGGATGTCGCCGCCACGGCCTTTCAGTGGCGCGTGTGGGATGCCCTCATCCGCATCCCGCGCGGTGAGACGCTCAGCTATGGCGAACTGGCCGACACGCTCGGCATGCCGAAGGCCGCGCGCGCCGTCGGTCGAGCATGCGGCAGCAATAAGCTGGCCTTACTGGTGCCTTGCCATCGGATCATCCGCGAAGACGGCAGCTTGGGCGGTTGGCGTTGGGGCATCGACATCAAGCGGCAGTTGCTCGCCACCGAGCGTGGCATGAACGCCGCTCAAGGCTGACCCTCGCACGTTTCGCTACCGAAGTATCACCGGCAACGATATCGTTCTGGATTCACGCCGCATGATGCGGCGCGTGCACCCCTGGATGTCCCCATGTCCGACGCCGCCAGTCCCTCGACCCAAGCGCCCACGACCACGCTCGGCGATCCGCGCTGGCTCGTGCCGTTGTCCCTGCTCGCGATGTATGTGATCTGGGGTTCTACGTACCTGGGCATCCGCTATGCGTTGGTGAGCTACCCGCCGTTCCTGTTGGCTGCGCTGCGTTTCGCTATCGCCGGTACGTTGCTTTTCACCATCCTGCGCGTGCGCGGCGTGGCGTTGCCGACGCGTCGACAGTGGCGCAATGCCGCCGTCGTCGGCACCTTGCTGCTGGCCGGTGGCAATGGGCTGGTCTGCTTTGCCGAGCAGTCGGTCAGTTCCGGTATCGCGGCGGTAGCCGTCGCCAGCATGCCGTTGTTCGCCGCCGTGTTTTCCAGCCTGTATGGCGAGCGTCCGTCACGCGGTGAAACCATCGGCCTGGCGCTCGGCTTCGTCGGCGTCGTGGTGCTCAACCTCGGCGCCGGTTTGTCGGGTTCGCCGCTGGGTGCGGCGGCACTGATCGTGGCCGCCATCGCCTGGGCGTTCGGCTCGGTCTGGTCGAAGGGTCAGGACATGCCGAAGGGCCCGATGAACACCGCTGCGCAGATGCTTTGCGCCGCCGTGGCGCTGATCATCATCGCGCTGCTGCACGGCGAGCGCCTGCCGGAGCATCCGCAGTGGAGCGCCACGTTCGCGCTGGGCTACCTGGTCGTGTTCGGCTCGATCGTCGCCTTCAGCGCCTACCTATACGTGCTGAAGACGGTGCGCCCCGCGCTCGCCACCAGCTACGCCTACGTCAATCCGCCGGTAGCGGTGCTGTTCGGCGTCGCCCTGGGCGGCGAGCACGTAGGCCCGTTCGACCTGGCCGGCATGGCGATCATCCTGGTCGGCGTGGGCATCATCACCATGATGCGCACGCGCAAGGCCTGACGTAGGCCCTGCCAACCTGCGTCATTGCCACGGCCCGACGCTGCCCCTGTAGGAGCGCGCTTGCGCGCGATCACACGCTACCGCGAGCCCCATCGCGCGCAAGCGCGCTCCTACAGTGTGATGCGCATCTCGTTTTTGGCGGACCTCGGCGATTTTGAGAATTATTCGATACCGCGCCTCAGGAGCGCTTCCTAGCGTCGCCCCACTGATGAGTGGAGGCTGTCGTGAAGCGATCGATGGTTTGTGGTGGGTATGGGAAACCGGCCTGTGCCGGGCGATTGGCCACGGTGTTCGGCGTGGCGGTCGCGGCGTTGGCGTCGTGCCAGACGTATGAGCGCGATGGCGGTGCGCTGCGGCAAACGCCGGCACGGGAACTCAACGAGTGGGCTCTGTGCGAAGGCGACGGTGGGCGCTGGGTGACGCGATCGAAGGTATGCATCGAGGGCGCCCCGCTCCGGATGGAGGAGGCGCCCTGAGGTCGATCAGAGTTCGCGCAGGGCCGTGGTGACCGGCAGGCGTGCCGCGCGCACGGCGGGGAACAGGCCGCCGATGAAACCGATGGCGAGGGCCCACTTCACGCCGGTCCAGAGCAGTTCCGTGCTGACGTGGAAGCGGAACACCACCTGGCTGAAGTTCGCACCGATGGTGGAGGCGGAATAGCCGTTGAAGACGATCCACACGAGACCTGCGCCGATCACGCCGCCTAGCAAGGCCAGCAGCATCGTTTCCAGCATCACCGACACCACGACGGGCACGCCACGGAAGCCGATCGCACGCAGTGTCGCGATTTCGCGGGCACGGGCCTGGATGGCGGCGAACATCGTATTGAGCGCGCCGAACACCGCACCGATCGCCATGATGATGCCGACAACGATGCCCACTGTACGCAACACCTTGGTGAGGCCTTCGGACTGCTTGCTGAAGTAGGCCTGCGTCGTCGACACATCCACCTTCAGGCGCGGGTCGGCCATGAGGTTGGCCTTGAACGCGTCGAACGCGGCAGGCGAATCGAGCAGCACGGTGACCGACTGCACACTGCTGCCACGGCGATAAGCCGAGGCGACGGTCTGCGTGTCGCTCCACAGCTCCGACGACAGGGCGTCGTTGGATTCGAAGGTGCCGACGATGGTCCACTCCTGCCCGGCAAGGCGGATCGACTTGCCAAGATCGAGGCCGGCGAACTGCGCCTTCGCGCCCGAGCCGACGATCAGCTCGCGCATGCCCGGCTGGAACTTGCGTCCCTCAACGATCTTCACCTGGTCGCGCAACGACCAGACATCGTCGCTGACACCACGGATGGGCACGTTCGCATCACTGGTCGGATCGCTCTTGCGCGTCAGGTTGGCCACCACCACGAGCTCGCCCGACGCAATGGGCTTACCCTGCGCCGACTTCTTCACGCCGGGTGCCTGCATCACCACGTTGGCGCTGTCGCGATCGAGCACCGAGTTCAACTCGGCTTGCGAGCCACCGCGCAGCACGATGGCCGTGCGATCGTTGCCGGTGGCGCGCAACGTTTCCGAGAAGCCCTCGCCCATGGCGAGCATCGCGACGAGCACGCCGACGACACCCGCGATGCCGACGACCACCACCGACGAGGAGCCCAGGCGCTGGGTGACCGTCGCCAAGCCCACACGGGTCACCTGCCAGGTCTGCCGGCCGCGACGGGTCAGCCCCATCCACAGCGCAAGCACGAGGGCGATGGCGAGCACGCCTTGCCAAGGCAACGCGATCCACACGACGAGGAAGACCGCGACCACCAGCAACATCAATACACCGATACCGAAACGTTTCATGGGAGTGGTGTCCTTGTCAGCGACCGGCGAGCGCGTCGACGATATTCAGGCGCATGGCGCGGAGGGCGGGAAGCGCGCCGACCACGGCGCCGATCACCACCATGAGTACGAGGCCGAGCATCCAGGTCTGCGTGCCGATGGGCGGCAGGTTGAGCATGCCGCCGCTGCCCTTGGCGACGATGGGCACCAGCACGGCGGCAAGCGCCAGTCCGATGACGCCACCGAGCACGAGCAACAAGATGCCTTCGGCCAGCACCATGCCCAGCACGCTACCGCTGGAGAAGCCGATGGTCTTCAGCACCGCGAGTTCGCTGGTGCGTTCGCGCACAGCCTGGGCCATCGTGTTGCCGGTGAGCAGGATCAAGGTAAAGAACACCGCGCCCATGATCGCCGACACGATCAGGCCGATGTCGCCGAGCTGCTTGGCGAACGATGCGTTGAAGGCCTGCTCGGTCTGCGTCTTGGTTTCGTGGTCGGAGTTGGCCGAGAGTGCGTCGATGGCCTTCGCCACGCGATCCGCCTGATCGGGCGAGGTGAGCTTCATGACATACCAGCCCACCGTGCTGCCGAGGCTGCGATATGCATTGGCGTCCTCGAAATACTTGTGGTGGAAAAGGAACTGCTGGTCGGTGCCGTTGGCGGCACCCTTTGCCGGCGTGTAGATGCCCACGATGTCGAAGGGCCAGGTCTTGTCGCCATTGCGCTGCGGGAAGATCGTCGACTGCAGCGGGATCTTGTCGCCCACCTTCCAGCCGAAGCGCTTCGCCAAGGCCGCGCCCACGATGGCGCCGGTGCGCGTGGTTTCGAAGGTCTTGCGCTGGTCGGCCGGCAGCTCGATCTCCTTGTAGATGTCGAGGTAGTTGTCGCTTACCGCGAAGCTCAGTACGAAGTTCTTCGGGTCTTGGTACACACCACCGAACCAGTTCGCATGCCCCACCGACTTCACGCCGGGAATGGCTTCCATGCGCGTCTGGAGGCTCACCGGCAATGACTGGATGATCGAGTAGCGCGAGGTCGTGACCAGCCGGTCCACGCCCGCCACGCTGTCGCCCGCGGAGAACGCCGCGCGGGTGGCGTCGAGCATGCCGAACAGTAGGAAGGCAGCGAAGATCGACACCAGCGTGAGGAAGGTGCGCGATTTGCGGCGGAACAGCGCCGCCCATATGAGGTGCAGGTATTTCATGCCGGCATCCTCCGCGTCAGGCCGTCGCTTGCTCGACGAGGGTGCCCTTGTCGAGGTGCAGCGTGTGATTGGCGTATTCGGCGGCCTTCGGATCGTGGGTGACCATCACGATGGTCTTGCCGTGTTCGCGGTTGAGTTCGCGCAGCAGGCCCAGGATGTCCTCGGCGGACTGGCGATCGAGATCGCCGGTCGGTTCGTCGCAGACCAGCAGCGTGGGGTCGGAGACGATGGCACGCGCGATGGCGACACGCTGCTGCTGTCCGCCGGAGAGTTCCGACGGCTTGTGCGACGCGCGCTCGGCCAGGCCGACCAACTGCAAGGCGATGGAGGCGTTCTGCTTGCGCTGCGAAGCCGAGAGCTTAGTCAGCAGCAGCGGCAGTTCGACGTTGCGCTGCGCGCTGAGCATCGGCATGAGGTTGTAGAACTGGAAGACGAAGCCGACGTGCGCGGCGCGCCATTTGGCCAGCGCACCGCTGCCCAGCCGGTCGATGCGCTCGCCAGCCACGCTCAGGCTACCGCCGGTCGGCGTGTCGAGGCCGCCGATAAGGTTGAGCAAGGTGGTCTTGCCGGAGCCTGAGGGGCCCATCAACGCGAGGAAGTCGCCTTCCTCGATCTTGAGGTCCACGCCGTGCAGTACTTCGACTTTCTGCCGGCCGCGTTCGTAGGTCTTGGAAAGATCCTGGATGTCGATCAAGGTGGCCATCGGTGCTGTCTCCGTACGTGTCAGGGCGAAGAAGAAGAGGCGACGCGAACGGCGGCGCCATCGGTCAGGGAATCGGGCGGCGAGACGATCACGGTGTCGCCGGCGGCGAGGCCTTGCGAGACCAGGCGCGGATCGCCATCGGCGCGGGCGATGACGGCGTGACGCTTCGCGTGGTCCGCATCCACGGTGAACACTGTGTCGTGGCCGTCGCGATGAACCACGGCACCCGCAGGTACGAACACGCCCTTCGGCGTTTCGCTGGCGGTGGGCGCGCGCTTTTCCAGGAAGGACACACGCACGCCCATGTCGGGCACGATGCGCGCGTCGCGGCTTTCCAGCGCCACGCGCACCTTCACCGTGGCCTTGCCGCGATCGGCGGCGGGCACGATGGCGATCACGTGTGCGGGGATCTTCCAGTCCGGATAGGCGTCGAGCACGGCTTCCGCCGCCATGTCGGGTTGTACGCGGCCGATATAGGCCTCGTTGACGTCGACGTCGATTTCCAGCGAGCCCATGTCGACGATGGTGCCGACACCGGTACGCGTGAAGCCGCCACCCGCGGACAGCGGTGAAACGATCTCGCCGACCTGCGCGGCCTTGTCGGTGATGACGCCATCGAACGGCGCACGGACGATGGTGTAGTCGAGGTTGACCTGTGCGACACCCACCTGGGCGTCGGCGGCCGCGGCCTGGCGGCGGGAGGTCTGCACTTGCGCGCGATAGGTATCGGCCTGCGTGCGGCTCTGCTCGGCAAGCTGTTTCGAGACCAACCCTCGGGTCACCAGCGCCTCCTGGCGGTCGGCGTCGCGCAGCGCCTGGTTGAGCTGGGCTTCGCTCTGGGCCACCGTGGCGTGGGCGGCGGCGGCATTGGCCTGGGCGGATTGCAGGCTGGCCCGCAACGCGTTGTCCTCCAGGCGGGCCAGCACCTGGCCCTTGCTCACCTTGTCACCTTCCTCGATCAGCACCTCGGTCAGGGTGCCGGTGATCTGCGCGGAGACGGTGGCCTGGCGGCGCGCCGTGACATAGCCCGTGGCCTGCAGCACCGCGCCAGCCTCGGCGGCGGCCGCGGGGGCCACGGCGGTGGCGGTATGGACTTCCACGGGGCGGTTCGCCAGGAAGGTCCAGGCGGCGCCACCCACGAGCAGCACCGCGACGACCACGCCGACCACCACCAGGGCGGTGCGGCCTCCACGGCCGCCGCCTCCCCCCTGCGTTTTCCTGTGCGATTTGTCGATCTTCAGCTGCTTCAGCAGCTCGGCGTTCGCATTCATGACCCCTCGTCCCCATACGCTCCCGATTCGGTGAAATCATGCGATCCGGGGGTATCGCGAACCATTTCCGGCCATCAGCCATCGCTCGTGACAGGTGTCATGCGGTGCCTGCTACCCTAGCCGCATGAATACCGTCATCCCTTCGCCGGCCCAGCCGAGCCTTCCCGTCGCCGGGCGTTCCGAGCGCTTTCCCGTCCGCCGCATCTTCTGCATCGGCCGCAACTACGCCGACCACGCGAAGGAGATGGGCGCCACGGTCGACATGTCGAATCCGATGTTCTTCACCAAGCCGGCCGACGCCGTGGTGACCGATGGGGCCGACGTGCCCTACCCGTCCGCCACGAACGATCTGCACCACGAGGTGGAGATGGTGGTGGCGCTGGGAGCCGGCGGTTCCGATCTCTCCGAGGACGAGGCGGCTACCCTGGTCTGGGGCTACGGCGTGGGCCTGGACCTCACCCGTCGCGACCTCCAGGCGCAGGCCAAGGCCAAGGGTGCCCCCTGGGATGTCGCCAAGGGCTTCGACCATTCCGCCCCGGTCTCGGCCCTCGTGCCGGCCAGCGAGGTCACGCCGACGAAGGCAACCCGCATCACCCTGGAAGTGAACGGCGTCGTCCGCCAGGACGCCACCCTGGGCGACATGCTGCTGGACGTGCCGGCCATCCTTTCCCATTTGTCGCGCCTGTTCGAACTGAAGGCGGGCGACCTCGTCTTCACCGGCACCCCGGCAGGCGTATCGGCCATCGTGCGCGGCGACCACTTTCGTGCGACGCTGGAAGGCGTCACCACGTTCGAGGGGCGCGTGAGCTGACATTCGCGGACCACTGACATCCGGGTGGGTAGTTTCCACCTACGACGCAACATCAAGATAAGGAGAAGAAACCGATGAGTTTCGTCGCGGAATTCAAGAAGTTCGCCCTACGTGGCAACGTCATCGACCTGGCGGTCGGTGTGGTGATCGGTGCCGCCTTCGGCAAAATCGTCACCTCCCTGGTGGACAACATCATCATGCCGCCCATCGGCTGGCTGATCGGCGGCATCGACTTCTCGCAGTGGAAGTGGGTGCTCAAGCCGGCCGATGCCGCCACCAAGACGGCCGAAGTGGCGATCCAGTACGGCACCTTCATCAACGTGCTCGTGCAGTTCATCATCGTGGCCTTCGCGATCTTCCTGGTGGTCAAGGCCATCAACCGCGTGACCCGTCGCGAGGCCGAGAAGCCGGCACCGCCGGCCGCCGACGTGGTGCTGTTGCAGGAGATCCGCGATCTGCTCAAGCAGCAGAACCGCACGCCGTAAGCAGGCATCTGTAGGAGCGCGCTTGCGCGCGATCGCGCGCAAGCGCGCTCCTACATGACAAGGTCGTTTCCCCGGCGCAATAATCGGGTCTTTCCGTCCCCGGGGGTCATCATGCGTCATACCTTCCGCCTGCACGCGCTTGCCGCGTGCCTTGCGTTCGCCTTTTCCGCCCATGCCGCCGGCAAGGACACCACCATCCCGGAAAAGGCCGTCGCCGCCGCGACCACGCTGCGCGACAAGGCCATGGACGACAACACGGGCTACGAGTTCGTCTCGGGCCTTACCACCGAAGTAGGTGCGCGCCTGGCCGGCAGCGCCGCCGACAAGCGTGGCGTCGAGTGGACCATCGCGAAGTTCAAGGCGATGGGCTTCGACAAGGTCTACACCGAAAAGGTGAGCTACCCGCTGTGGGAACGCCACAGTGAACACGGTGCCATCGTCGCGCCGTTCCCGCAGCCGCTTGCGCTGACCGCACTGGGTTACTCCGCCGGTACGCCGCAGGGTGGTCTCACTGCCGAGGTGGTGGGCTTCGACACGCTCGACGCGCTGAAGGCGGCCGATCCGGCCACCGTGAAGGGCAAGATCGTCTACGTCAGCACGCATATGACGCAGCAGAAGGACGGCCACGACTACGGCATGGGCTCGGCGACGCGTACGCGCGGTCCGGTGCTGGCCGCGAAGATGGGCGCCGCCGCGTACCTGCTGCGTTCGGCCGGTACCGATGCGCATAGCCGTACGCCGCATACCGGCGTCACGGGCTTTACCGATCCGAAGGACGCCATCCCGGCCGCCGCGTTGTCGCTGCCCGATGCCGACCAGTTGGAGCGCGTGCTGAAGGAAGGCAAGCCGGTCACGCTGAAGCTTGATCTCGATGTCGGCTTCAAGGGCACCTATGAAGGTTCCAACGTCATCGCCGAGGTCACCGGCCGCAAGTACCCGAACGAAGTCGTCGCCATCGGCGGCCATCTGGATTCGTGGGACCTGGGCACGGGTGCCATCGATGACGGCGCCGGTGTGGCGATCGCCGCCGCCGCGGCCAAGCTCATCAAGGACATGCCGCAGCGTCCGGATCGCACCATTCGCGTGATCGCGTTCGCGAACGAAGAGATGGGCCTGTGGGGCGGTCGCGCCTATGCGGATGCGCATGGCAAGGATGTCGCCAAGTTCCAGCTGGGTACCGAGTCGGATTTCGGCGCGGGTCGCATCTGGCGCATGACGGCGTCGGTGAAGCCGGAAGCGCGCAAGGCCATCGAGCAGATCGCGAAGGTGCTTGAGCCGATCGGTGTCGCCTACGACGCGAGCAAGCCGGGCGGTGGCGGTTCGGACCTGTCGCAGATGCATGCCAAGGGCATGGCCGCACTGTCGCTCACCCAGGACGACACGGATTACTTCGACTACCACCACAACGTCAACGACACGCTCGACAAGATCGATCCGAAGGCGCTGGCGCAGAACGTGGCGGTGTATGCCACGTTCGCGTACCTGGCGGCACAGGCCGATGGCAACTTCGGCTCGGCGCCGGGTGCGTTCGCCAACGACGGCGCACACGACTGACGCTTGCCGCTTGTTGTAGGAGCGCGCTTGCGCGCTCCTACAATGCAAAGCCCGGTCACTCGCGACTCACCGCCTGCGGCCATCGCGCGCAAGCGCGCTCCTACAGTGCGGAGCTTGGCTCGCCTTCGAGTAGCTTGGGGGCCAGGCGTTCCTGCAGGCGGTTCATGTAGAGGTAGATCACGGGCGTGAGGTAGAGCGTCAGGATCTGCGACACCACCAGACCGCCGACCACGGCAAGGCCCAGCGGGCGGCGCGTTTCGGCGCCTGCGCCGATGCCCAGCGCGATCGGCAACGTGCCGGCGAAAGCCGCCATCGTGGTCATCATGATGGGGCGGAAACGCACGCGGCACGCCTCGTAGATCGCATCGAACGGCGACACCGTGCCATCGCGCTGATGCTCCAGCGCGAAGTCAATCATCATGATCGCGTTCTTCTTCACGATACCGACCAGCATCACGATGCCGACGAAGGCGAACAGGTCGAGCGATGCGTTGAAGATCACCAGCGTAAGCAACGCACCGACCGCCGCCGCCGGCAGGCCGGAAAGAATCGTGAGCGGGTGGATGAAGCTCTCGTACAGGATGCCCAGCACGAGGTAGATCACGAACACCGCGAGCAGGAGCAGCAGGCCCATGCCCTTCACCGAATCCTGGAAGGCCTGTGCCGTGCCCTGGATGCTGCCACTCAACGTGGCGGGCAGCTTCAACGACAGTGTTGCGCCGTCGATGCTATGCACGGCGTCGCTGAGCGACACGCCCGGCGCCAGGTTGAACGACACCGTCACCGCCGGCAACTGGCCCTGGTGGTTCACGGTAAGCACCTGCGGCTTGCGCTCGAAGCGCGCTACCGTGTTCAACGGCACGAGCTTGCCCGTATCCGAGGTCACGTAGAGCTTCGACAGCACGGCGGGGTCGTCCTGCATGCGACGCTCCACCTGCAGGATCACCCAGTACTGCGTGGCCGAACCGTAGATGGTCGAAATCTGGTTTTCGCCGAAGGCCGTGCCGAGCGCCGTCTGCACCTGCTCCATCGTGAGGCCTAGCGGCGCCAGCTTGTCGCGGTTGACCGTGACGACCATCGACGGGCTGTTGAGATCGAGGTCGGTGGTGACGTCCTGGAAGCCCGGCAGTTTCTGGAACGCGTTAACGAGCTTGCCCGACCAGTCATACAAGGCATGCAGGTCCGTGGACTGCACGGTGTACTGGTACTGCGCCTTCGACTGGCGACCGCCCACCTGGATCGCCGGCGGATTCTGGATATAGGTGCGAATGCCCGGCACCTCGGCGAACTTGTGCCGAAGCTCCTGGATGATCTCGTCCGGCGTGGTGTGTCCGCGCTCGGCGGGGGGCTTCAACCGCAGCAGGATCGAGCCGGAGTTGACCGTGGCGCGCGCGCCACCGGCACCCACGCTGGACATATAGCCTTCGATGTTCGGGTCCTGTCCGGCGATCTCCGCCAGCATCTGCTGGCGCGCCGACATGGCGGCGAAGGAGATGTCCGTGGGGCCTTCCGTCGTGACGCGAAGCTGCCCGCTGTCGCCGGCGGGGATGAAGTCCTTCGGCGTCACGATGAACAGCACCGCCGTGGCGGCAAGGCTCAGCACGAACACGCCCACCACGGTGCGCGGATGCCGCATGCACCAGCCCAGCGAACGGGTGTAGCCGTTGGTGACGGCACTGAAGCCCTTGTCGAACCACACCACGACGAAGCTGCGCTTGTCGTGGTCGTGCGCCTTGACGAAGCGGCTGCACAGCATCGGCGTCAGCGTGATCGAGACGAAGCCCGAGATGAGGATCGACACGCTGATGACCACGGCGAACTCGTGGAACAACCGGCCGACGATGCCACCCATGAACATCACGGGGATGAACACCGCGACCAGCGACAGCGTCATCGAGAAGATGGTGAAGCCGATCTCGCTCGCGCCCTTCACCGCCGCGTCGAACGGCTTCTCGCCCATCTCGATGTGCCGCATGATGTTTTCGAGCATCACGATCGCATCGTCGACCACGAAGCCCACGGCGAGCGTCAACGCCAGCAACGAGAGGTTGTCGAGGCTGTAGCCCAACGCGAACATCGCGCCGAACGTGCCCAGCACCGAGATCGGCAGAGCGACGGCGGGAATCAGCGTGGCCGAGGCGTTGCCGAGAAACAGGTAGATCACCGCCACCACGAGGATGCCCGCGAGCACCAGCGTGAACTGCACGTCCTCCACCGATTCGCGGATGGAGACGGAGCGGTCGTACATCACGTCGAGCTTCACCGACGGCGGCAACGTCTCCGAGAACCCAGGTACCAGGGCGAGGATGCGGTCGACCGTTTCCACCGTGTTCGCGCCGGGCTGGCGCTGGATGGCGAGCGTGATGGCGCGATGGCCGTTGAACCAGCTGGCCTTCTGGTCGTCCTGCACGCTGTCACGCGGCACGGCGATATCCGAAAGACGGATCGGCGCGCCATTGCGATAGGCCACCACCACCTGGTTGTAGTCGGCCGCGCGCATGAGCTGGCCGTCGGAACGGATGGAAAGCAGCTGACGCTGGCCGTTCAGCGACCCGGTCGCCTTGTTGACGTTGGCAGCCGCGATGGCCTGGCGCATCTGGTCGACACCGATGCCGTTGGCGGCGAGGCGATCCGGATTCACCGCGATACGCACGGCGTATTTCTGCGAACCGTAGACGTTGACCTGGGCGACGCCGTCGACCATCGACAGACGCTGCGCCAGCTCGGTCTCCGCGTAATCGTCGACGGTGGACAGCGGCAGCGTGGACGACTGCATGGTGAGGAACAGGATCGGCGCGTCGGCCGGGTTCACCTTGCGATAGGTCGGCGGCGTGGGCATGTCCTGCGGCAACTGGCGTTGCGCGGCGGAGATCGCCGCCTGCACGTCCTGCGCCGCGCCGTCGATGCTGCGATCCAACGCGAAGGTGACGGTGATCGTGGTGGAGCCCAGCGAACTGGACGAAGTCATCGAATCGATGCCCGCGATCGTGGACAGCTGCGCCTCCAGCGGCGTGGCGACGGACGAGGCCATCGTCTCCGGTGACGCGCCGGGCAAGCTTGCGCTGATGTTGATCGTCGGGAAGTCGACGTTCGGCAGCTCGTTGACCGGCAGTTTCGGATAGGCGGCGAGACCGAAGATCACCAGCGCCGCCATCAGCAGCGTGGTCATCACGGGCCGGCGGATGCAGAGTTCCGGCAGGTTCATGCGTGCGGCCTCAGGCCTTGTCGAGGCGCACGCGGGCGCCGTCGACGAGCAGCATCTGGCCTTCGGTGACCACGCGCTCGCCGCCTTGCAGGCCCTTGTCGATGACGACGCGGTTGCCCGAGGTGGCGCCGGTGGTGACCGTGCGCTGTTCCACGGTGTTGTCGGCCTTCACCACGAAGACGAAGCTGCCTGCCGTGGAACTTTGCAAGGCCACGACCGGCACGCTCACGACATCGGCCAGGCGCGTGGTCGGTAGCGTCACCTCGGCGAACTGGCCTGGCGTGAGGCGACCGTCCGCGTTGACGAAGCGGCCCTTCAGCACGATGGTGCCCGTGGTGACGTCCACGGCGTTGTCGATGAATTCCAGCTCGCCCTGCAAGGGGCCTCCGGTATCGCCAGGCACGTGCGCCTCCACCGGCAGCGTGCCGCGTCGCGCACTGGTGCGTACGGCGGCGAGGCTGTCCTCGGGAATGGCGAAGGCGACACGGATCGGATCGACCTCGTTGAGCACCACGATATCGGTGGTGTCGGCGCTCAGCGTCGCGCCCGGATAGGCGAGCGGCGCGCCAGTGATGCCGTCGAACGGCGCGACGATGGTGGTGAAGTCGAGCTGCACCTGCGCGGCGCGCACCGCGGCACGGTCGCTTTCGATATTGGCACGCGCCACACCGAAGTTGGCCTTGTACAGATCGTAGTCCGCACGGCTGACGAAGCCCTTGCCGAGCATGTTCTCGTAGCGCTGCAGATCCGCCTCGGCCTTCGTCAGCGAGGCCTCGTCACGGGCGACCGTGCCCTTCGCGGCATCGAGCGTCGCCTTCAGCGGACGCGGATCGACCTGCGCGAGCAGGTCGCCCTTCTTCACATGCGAGCCGGGCGTGAACGCGAGGCGTTCGAGCTGCCCGTTCACACGCGAACGCACATTGACCGTGGAATAGGCCTCCGCGCGACCGATGACCTTCAGCGAGAGATCGATTTCCCCCCGCGTGGCCTGCGCCGTGGTGACCGGCACCCCTGCCTGGGCCTGGGCCTGCTTGCTCTTGGTCGCTGGCATTTTCCCACCGGCCTCGTGGCGCCAGATACCGGCGGCTACCGCGGCCACGACGACGAGGCCTACGACGAGGACGAGTTTCTTCCCTGGGGATCGCTGCATGAGGACTCCGGCCGACTCCACCTGGATCGGTCGCCGCGCGGGGACGCGGACATGTTTTTGGGTCGGACAACCTTATAGGGAACGGTCGCCCGGCGATTCGGTTGACCCTTGGCTCAGCCTTCCTCGGCCGGACCGTCGAGACCCTGCAGATTCTCCTTCATGCGGTTCAAGACCGCGAGTGTCGTCTGCAGATCGTCGAGCACGATGCCTTCGACGGCATCCCTGCGCAGTCCCTTGGCGATGTCTTCCATGTCGTCGATGACGCCGCGGGCCTGCTCGGTGTCGTGCAGGCGCCAGGCGCGGCGATCCTTCGGGTCGGCGCGGCGCTCGACGAAGCCCGCGGCCTGGAGGCGATCGATCACGCGGCCCACGGCGATGGGCTCCATGTCGAGGCTTTCGGCCAGCTCGTTCTGGCGCATGCCCGGCGTGCGATGCAGCGCCTTGAGTGCACGCCACTGGGCGCGCGTCAGCCCGAATTTCACCGCACGACGGTCAAAATGCTTGCGGAAAAGCAAGGTGACATCGTTGATGAGATAGGCGAACGAGATATCTTCAACTTTGAGCTGGTCGACCATAAACCTTCTGACGGGCGGCGCGGCGGGATTCAGGCCCCATCCTAGCGGTTTGAAACGCAGCCGTCACAGCGAAAACAGCCATGACCATCATTGTCCGGGAAGCCGACATCACAACCCTGAACGTGGACGCCATCGTCAACGCGGCCAACGCCTCCCTGCTCGGCGGCGGCGGGGTCGACGGGGCCATCCACCGGGCCGCCGGAAAAGGCCTGCTGGCGGCCTGCGCAGCGATGCCGGAGGTGCGGACCGGCGTACGCTGCCCGACCGGCGAAGCCCGGATCACCGGGGGATTCGGGCTACCCGCGCGCCAAGTGATCCACACCGTCGGTCCGGTCTGGCATGGCGGTTCACACGGGGAGGCGGCGCTTCTGGCCGCCTGTTATCGGAATAGTCTCAAACTGGCGCGCGAACACGGCATCGCCTCGCTCGCCTTCCCCGCGATCAGTACGGGGGTGTATGGCTATCCGCTGGACGAGGCCACCGACATCGCCGTGAAGGCCGTCCAGACGGCCGAATGGCAGCCGGCCGAGGTGCTGTTCTGCACCTTCGGCGCCGCCGCCACCCAGGCCTATGCCTCGCGAGGCATCGCGATTCAGCGCGGATAGAGGGGCGGCAGGGGCTCGTCCGGACCGCCGCCGACCGGCGGGAGCCAGTCGAACCCCTTCGCGAAGGCGTCGCCGAGCACGTCGCCGCGCAGTTCACCACCAGCGAACCGGGCTTTTTGCAGCGCCGCGATGGCCTCGCGCTGCGCACCGTCGCGCAGCGCCGCCGACAGGGTGCCCACGGAACGGATGCTTGGGCGAATGGTCCTTGCCCAGGCCACGAGCGCCTGCTCCATGGCAAGCGCATCGCCGGATGCGACGGCCTTGCGGAACGCCTCGCGGGCCGGCCCCTCGCGTACCGGCTCGACGCGAACCACGGTCGCATCCTTTACCGTTGTTTGCCGGCGACCACGCCGGAGCCACCAGGCCAGCAGGGTCAGCACCCACAGCGCCGCCACGGCGAAGAACGCCCAGCGCCAGTAGCCTGGCGCCGTCGTGTCGCTCGATGACGCAGGCGCGGAAGCTTCCTGCGTCGGCGTCGTCGCCGCGGGCTGAGGCGCCGCAGCTGTCGGCGTCGCGGCAGATGCACCGGAGCCCGGTGCCACGACGATGTCCCGAGCCGGCAGGGTTGCCACTTCGGGCTTGTCCGTCACCACGTTCCACCAGTGCAGCGTGGTTTCGGGGATGTGCAGTGTTCCCGCGCGCGTCGGCACCACGGCGAAGCTCTGCTGGCGCCGCCCCGTGATCCACGGACCGCTGCTGGCGCCGCCGGTGACGGGCTTGTCCGGATAGACATCCGCGCCATCGAGCGTCGGCAGCGACAACGCGGGCAGCGCCTCGAACGGCATGCCGACCGCATCCAGATGCATCGTCAGCGTCACCGGTTGACCCACCGTGGCCTTGCCGTCGGCGGGCAAGCCCTCGATCGATAGCTTGAGCGAGCGCGCGGGAATCCACGCGCCATCGGTCGCTCCCGCGGGGCGCCCCTTCACGTCGACGTGGACCTTCTCCGCCACCGCGTTCACCGGGTCGCCCGCGCCGAAGAACGAACCTGCGTCGTTGGGATCCACCGCCGTGCCCTGGAATGTCGGGGGCTGGATGTCCAGGCCACCGGCATGCTGCGGGAAGATCGCGTAGTGGCGTTCCACGACGTTGAAGCGGCGACTGCCGCGCGTGGTCTGGTAATTCGCGTCCTGGCCGACGCGACGAATCTCCGCGCCTTCCACCGCAGGATCGCCGAGTTGGCCGTCCGCGAGGTTCACAGCGAAATACAGGCGCAGGGTGTAGTCGATCTGCTGCCCGACATAGGCCTGCGACGGATCGGCCTTGCCTTCCAGCACCACCGGGCGATCGGCGGATGCGGCACCGCCCTGGCTGCCAGCCTGGACATCGAGGTCAAGCGGCTGCGTCTTCTGCGCACCGATGGTGAGCGCAGGCACGGTGAGGTGACCTTCATGCCGCGGACGCAAGGCAACGCCGAGGATCGTATGCGCCTCGCGGCGGCCGTTGACGATGCTCAGCGAATGATTCGTGGACGTGCCAAGCACGACGAAATCCGTCATCAAGGGCGAAAGATCGGGCGAGCCGGCGTCTTCGTCACCGACTTCGATGTTCAGCGTCACCGTTTCGCCCAGGCCCACCTTGCTGCGATCGAGCGAGGCCGTCGGCGCGGTGGCCTGCGCCAGCGCCAACATCGGCCACAGGGCAAGCAAGGTCAGGTACCGCACACCACGCATCGTCATTCCTCCGGCTCCGCAACGCCCTGGCGACGCTGGTACTCGAGCATGAATTTCCTGCGCAGCAGGCCGCCGGGATCGTCCGGCACGCGCATCAGCGCGCGACGTACATCGGCGGGCAGGCGCTGCGATCCGTCGTCCTTCGACAGCGTGCCGAGATCGTGACCCTGCTGCGCGGACTTGTCTTCTTTACCGTCCTTGCCATCCTTGCCGGCGAGGGCCTGGTCCATCTTTTCCTTCAGGGCGGACTGCGCCTGGTCGGCCTTCGCCTGTTCGGCATCGGACTTGGCGGCGGGATCGCCCTGCGGCGCCTGCCCCTTGCCCTGATCCTTGCTGCGATCACCGCCCTCGCCTTCACCCGCCTTGTCCGGCGAACCCTTGCCGGCCTTGTCTTCGTCGGATTTGTCGCCCTTGTCGCCCGAGGGCTGGCCGCCCTGCGAGCCCTGGTCGCCCTGCTGCGAATCCTGTCCGGGATTCTTGTCCTGGCCCTTGTTGTTCTGATCCTTCTGGTCCGGGCTGCCACCGCCGCCCTTCTTGTCGTTCTTGGGATCCTTGCCGTCCTGCGACTTCTGTTGCTTCAGGAAATCCTCGACGGCTTTCTTGTTCGCCGCCGCATCCGCGTTGCCAGGGTTGGTTTTCAGCGCGCGATCGTAGGCGGCGATGGCATCCTCGTAGCGCTGCTGCTTCGCCAGCGCGTTGCCGAGGTTGTATTGCGAGTCGCTGTCCGCGCCGTGGGCAAGCGAGGCTTCGGCCGTCGCGAAGTCGCCCGCGCGATATGCCGCGGCGCCCTTCAGCGAAGCGTTTTCCGCCAGCGCCTGGGCACGCTTGGCGTCGCCCGTCACGAGGGCCTGCTGTGCCTGCTGGTCGCGAGTGCGGAACAGATCGGTCAGGCCATCCGCGCGTGCAGGAGACCAAGGCAGGATCGCCAGGGCGAGCAGGAGCAACCAGCCACGGCGGAATGCGAGCGCCACCAGCGGTAACAGGGGAATCAGCAACCACGGGCCACGATCCTGCCACTGCCCCGATGTGGCTCCATCCACCGCCTTGCCATCATCGTCGCCGTGCAGGAAAGCCGACAAGGCGGACACGTCCGATCCGTCGACGGCCACGGGCACGTAACGACCACCACCCGCCGTGGCCAGCGAGGTAAGCGACGCGTCGTCGCGGGGCGCCATCACCACCGCGCCCTGCGCGTCCTTCAGGAAGCCGCCGTCGCTGCTGGCGATCGGACCGCCACGCTCGGTACCGATGCCGAGCACCGACACGCGATCGCCAGCGGCACGCGCACGGCGCGCGGCGGCGATCGCCGCGTCGTCGACGCGATCCGTCACCAGCACGATGGAACCGCCACGGATATCGGCCCGGCGGATGAGCGACGCGGCCATGTCGATCGCCTTGGCGGGATCGTCGCCACCGACGGGCATCGTGTCCGGCGCGAGTGCCGACAGGAGGTCGTCGACACTGTGCGCGTCCGTGGTCAGCGGTGCCACCATGAAGGCCTCGCCCGTATAGGCGATGAGCGCGTTCATGCCGTCGCGGTTGGCGGTGTACAGCTCGCGCACCTTGTAGCGCGCGCGGCTCAGGCGATCGGGCACCACGTCGTGCGAGAGCATGTGCGGCGACATCGAAACGACGACGACCTGCGCCGCGCGTTCCGCGAAGAGCTGTTGCGTCTGCCGGTTCCAGGTGGGGCCGGCCAGGGCCAGCACCGCGAGGATGGACGCGGCGATGAACGCGGCGACCGGGCCTTTCGACGACGCCGGGCTGCCATCGAGCAGGTGCGGCAGCAACGCCGGATCGGCGAGGCGCGCCAGCACGTGGGTACCGCCGGAGCGGCGCAAGACCAGCCAGGCGAGAACCGGTACGGCCAGCAGCAGCCACAACCAGCGAGGTTCGATGAAATGGAAATGGGTGAACACCTCGCTCATGCCAACGCCCTCCGTCCGAGGTAGCGCGGCAAGGTCGCGATGGCGAACAACAGCAGCGAAGCGAGTAACGGCCAGCGGAACAGTTCGTAACGCGGACGTAGCGCCGCGCCCTGCTGCGGCACGGGTTCGAGGGAATCGATCTCGCGATAGGCCTGGGCCAGCTGGTTCGTATCGGTGGCGCGGAAGAAGCGGCCGCCGGTCTCGTTGGCGATATCGGTCAGCATACCCACGTCGAGATCGGCCGATGGATTGACGACCCGCGAACCGAAGAAGTCCGGCACGCGCATCGCGTTGGCACCGATGCCGATGGTGTAGATCCGCACGCCGGCCGCCTTGGCGGCGCGCGCCGCCTCGCGAGGAGCGATCGATCCGGCATTGTTGACGCCGTCGGTGAGCAACACCACGACGCGGGCTTGTTCGGGCATGTCGGCCAGTCGCTTCACCGCCACCGCGAGCGCGTCACCGATCGCGGTTTCCCGCCCTGGCAGGCCGACGACCGCTTCGTGCAACTGCGAGCGCACGGCGTCGAGATCGTAGGTGAGCGGCGTGACGAGATACGCCTGCGTGCCGAACAGGATCAGGCCCAGTTCGTCACCGACGCGGCGATCGATGAAGTCACCCGCAATCGCTTCCACCGCCGTGAAACGGGAGACCTGACGGCCGGCCAGTTCCATGTCGTCCAGTTCCATACTGCCGGAGAGGTCCACCGCGAGCATCGTGGCGCGACCGCTGCGTTGCTGCGGCTCCGGAGGGCCCAGGTGCTGCGGACGCGCGGCGGCCACGACAAGACAGATCCACGCCAGCACGAGCAACGCCGTGGCGGCGAAGGGCGCACGGGTGAGCGCACCCTGGGTAAGTGCGAGGCCGGGATGCGGCAGGTTGAGCGCCTGTGCCGGCTTCAGCGGACGCAGGACATGCCGCAGCAACCACGGTAACGGTAGGGCGGCAAACAGCCAGGGCCACGCGAAATCAGGCAACGTCATGCGATGCCCTCCCCATGGCTGGCGGCCGGCGCCGCAATGCGGCGCGAATCCATGCCTCCGCGTCACGGGCCGTGGCCGTCACGTCGAGATCGGTGCGCGGCTGGTACATGGCGGTGTCCAGGTCGGCCAGGCGATCCAGGGGCACCCGCGGTGCGCAACGCGCCAGCAGGTCGCGCCACGCAGTACCCGTCATCGTGACGCTCTTCGCGTCACGCATGCGGGCAACGCGGCGCAGGAGCTGGCTCGCCACCGCGGCGAACGCGGCCACGTCACCATGACGCGCATGATGTTCACGGGCGTCATTCAACTCGACAAGCACCCTGTCGACGCGGCGCTGCCACGCGCGACGCCGACGCCAGAACCACACGGCAGCGACGATCGCGATAACGGCCACGGCGAACAGCACCCACCATCCGGGGGCCAGGGGCCACCACAGGGAAACGTGGGGCACATGGATGTCACGCAGTTCGGGTTCTTTCGGCGGCATCACGCGGCCCTCGTGGTGCCGAGCAACGCGATCACCGCGTCGAGCGGATCCGCCGTGGTGTCGATCGTGCGATGTCGCAAGCCGAGAGACGAGGCGAGCGTGTCGATGCGATGGCGACCTTCGCCCAGTGAGCGAAGAAATTCCGCGCGCTGGCGATCGCCGTGCAGCGCGACATCGTAGTGCACGCCGCGGTGGGCAAAGGGATAGCGGCCGGCGGGGGGCTCAGCCATCTCCAGGGGATCGGCGACGACCAGCACGGACACTTCGGCCTTGCCTACCAGACCGAGCATGCGCCCCCGCGAGGCCTCGTCGACGCAGAATCCGTCGCTGACCAGCAGTACGCGCGACGCGCCGTGCATCAGACGCCCCGCCCGTTGCAGCGCCGCGGAAAGCGATTCGTCGTCACCCGGGGGCAGCGCATCCCATGCGGCGATGGCACCCGCCACGGCGAGCGCGCCACGCGACCCGCCTTGCGGCCGGATCAATTGCCGCTGGCCGCCGTAGGACAACACGCCCACGCGATCGCCGCCGCGTATCGCGTACCACGCGGCCATGGCAGCCGAACGGGCAGCCTGCACGGACTTGAAGCGGGTTCGCGTACCGAAGCGCATGCTGGTGTTGGTGTCGAGCATCACCAGCAGTCGCCCTTCCCGTTCCTCCTGGAAAAGCTTGGTATGCGCCACGCCGCTACGCGCGGTGAGGCGCCAGTCCATGCGGCGCACGTCGTCGCCCGCCTGGTAGACGCGCGATTCGGCGTAGTCCATGCCACGTCCATGCAGGCGACCGGGACGCTGTCCGCTGCGCGGCGCGCGCGAGACCACGGGAGGTGCGGGCGCACGCGCCACGCGGGCGCGCAGGGCAATCAGTTCGGGCAGCGAAACGCGTACGCGCCCATCGGCGACGGGGGCGGCGGCGTTCACGGCAGCGGCACGAGGTCCAGCAGGCGATCGATGATCGTATCGACCCGCACGCCTTCGGCTTCCGCCTCGTAGCTCGGAAGCACGCGGTGGCGCAGTACGTCGTGGGCGACGGCGTGGACATCCTCGGGCAATGCGTAATCGCGACCGGCGAGCCATGCATGGGCACGCGCGCAGCGGTCGAGCGCGATGCTCGCACGCGGGCTGGCGCCCCAGGCGATCCAGCGCGCCAGCTCGGGGCCGTACTTGCCGGCCTCACGGGAAGCCACGACGAGTTGCGTGATGTAGCGTTCCAGCGGCTCGGCCATATGCACGTCCAGCACCGCATCGCGGGCGGCGAAGACGTCGCCCGGGCGCAGCAGGTGCGCCACCGGCGCGGCCGGGTGCATGGCTTCACGGGCCTGGTCGCGCGCCAAGCGGAGAATCGCCAGTTCGGCGTCCGCATCGGGATAGCCGATGGTCACGTGCATCAGGAAGCGATCGAGCTGGGCTTCGGGCAGCGCGAAGGTACCTTCCTGCTCGATCGGGTTCTGCGTGGCCATGACCATGAACAGCTCGGGCAGCGGCCAGGTACGCCGGCCGATGGTGATCTGTCGCTCCGCCATGGCCTCCAGCAGCGCGGACTGCACCTTGGCCGGCGCGCGGTTGATCTCGTCGGCCAGCACGATGTTATGGAACAGGGGACCACGCTCGAATTCGAACGTACCGGTCTGCGGTCGGAAGATGTCCGTGCCGGTGAGATCGGCAGGCAGCAGGTCCGGGGTGAACTGGATACGGTGGAAATCGGCTTCCACGCGGGTCGCCAGCGCCTTGATCGCCGTGGTTTTCGCCAGACCCGGCGCGCCCTCGACCAACAGATGGCCGTCGGCCAGCAGGGCGACAAGGAGGCATTCGACCAGATGGGGCTGGCCGATGATGCCGCGAGCCAGTTCCTCGCGCAGGTGGACGAAGGCCTCCTGGAGCGAAGGCTTGGCGGTCGACAGATCGGACATCGAGGGGGATCCCGAAGTAAGGCAGAGGTCCGATCAGACCACAGCGAGCCGCAGAAGTTTAGGGCCGGAGGTCAGGGACACGCGTCGGAAGCCCGTAAGCCACCACCGCGAGCGCGGTGGTGGCGGGCGATATCACTGGTCGCGACGGATGGTCACGACGTTGTTGGAGAACACCTGGCCCTGGAAGTAACCGCAGCGGCTGGCGTCCTTGCGCTGGTTGATGACGGTCCATCCCGCCGGATAGCCGAACGACACGCAGATGTCGAGCGTGGTGCCGACCGGCAGGTTGTTGAATTCGGTCACCTCCTGCCAGTTCACCCCCGGAATGCCGCCCGGTGGAGCGCACTGGATGCGGAAACCCTGGTTGGTCTGGATCCAGCCGGAGGTCTGGTTGGGCATCGCGTCGGACAGGCAGCCGGAGAGCGTGGGCGCATTGTGCTGGCCGGTGCCCGAGACGACGGTGGCGGAGGCGGACCCGACGAAAGCCAGGCCGGCGACGAACAGTCCGAGAAGCAGGTTCTTTCCGTTGAACGACATGTCGAACCTCACATTTGAGGGAGTCGCCAGGACGACGACTCCGTGGATTCACCCCGAGAATCCGTATTCCCTCATGACTGTTCGACGATAGCGCGTCTCTGCGGCGGCGGGCTTGCGGCCGATCACGAAACCGGCAAAAAAAACGCCCGCGACAAGCGCGGGCGTGCGGAACGAAGTGGACACCTTTTACTGCAAGGTATCGCTCAGAATACGAGGCGTGACGAAGATGAGCAGTTCGGCCTTGTCGTTCTGGCGATTGGTGCGACGGAACAGCACACCGATACCGGGAATGTCGCCCAAGCCAGGAACCTTGTCGGTGGTATTGCCCTTGGTGATTTCATAGATACCACCGAGCACGACGGTCTGTCCGTTGTCGACCAGTACAGAGGTGTTGATCTCGCGGGTATCGATCGACGGCACGAAGCCACCGCCCGGCGCGGCCACGTTGCTCGCCAGCGCATCCTTCTTCACGTTGATCTTGAGGTAGACGCGACTGTCGGCCGTGATCGTCGGCGTCACGCGCAGTTCGAGCACGGCATCCTTGAACTGCACCGTGGCGTTCTGCGCGCCACCACCGCTGCCCGATGCCTGGTAGGTGACGTAGCCGATCTGGGTACCCTGCTTGATCACCGCCTCCTGCTGGTTGGCGGTAATGACGCGCGGGCTGGAGATCACCTCGCTGCGGCCTTCGGTCTGCGCCGCCGACAGCTCCAAATCGACCAGGTAGTTCGCGCCGAGGATCGCCAGGCCGATGCTGCCGGACGGATTGGACACCGGCAGGTTGACGTTGTAGCCGCCCGGCAAGTTGTACGGATTGCGGGAGGCCACCGTGGTGTTCGGCGTGCCATTCTGCGTGTTGAGGGCCTGCTGGGCCAAGGCGTTCTGGTAGGCCACGTCGCTGTTGCGGACGCTCGTGACCAGGTCGGCCGTACCGGTGCCATTGGTACCCGAGTTGAGGTCGGGCGAGGTGCCGATGATCTGGTTGCGATTGTTGTGGTTGAACGCCTGCGCACCCCAGCGCACACCCAGCTGACGGGTGAACTTATCGGTGGCGACCACGATGCGCGATTCGATCAGCACCTGCTGTACCGGGCGATCCAGGGTGCCGATCAGCTCGCGTAGATCACGGATCTTGTCCGGCGTGTCGTTGATGAGCAGCGTATTGGTGCGCTCGTCGAACGATACGCTGCCTCGGGAGGAGAGGAATCCACGCGACGTGTTGTTGCTCGACGCGCCGCCGGAGCCCTGCAGGCTGCCCTGGGTCAGCAGCTTGGCAATGTCTTCCGCCTTGCCGTAGCTGATCGGGATGTAGTCGGACACCAGCTCTGCAGTGTCCTCGGCCTTCTGACGCGCATCGGCGAGGCTCTGCTCGTAGCTGGCGAGCTCGGCCTGCGGAGCGATCCAGATCACGTTGCCACTACGACGCTTGTCCAGGCCCTTGGCACGAAGGATCACGTCCAGCGCCTGGTCCCACGGCGTATTCACCAGACGGAGGGTGACGCTGCCACCCACGCTATCGGATGCGACCAGGTTGAGCTTGGCTTCGTCGGCGATCAGCTGGAGCGCCGAGCGGACAGGGATATCCTGGAAATTGAAGGTGAGGCGCGAACCCGAGTACGTCGGATCCTGGCCCTTGGCGGTCTTGCCCGCGACCGGCGTCACCTTCTTCGCGGCCACTTCCACTACATAGTCGGAACCGCTCTGGTAGGACGAGACTTCCACCTCGCCCTTCGTGCGGATCTCCATGCGCGGACCACCCGGCGCGGACTTGGTTTCGATCGACTGGACCGGCGTGGCGAAATCGAGCACGTCGAGACGCTGCGCGAGCTTCGGCGGCAGGCTCGAACCCGGCATGCTCACGATGATGCGATCGCCTTCACGGTGCATCTCGGGCGTCGTCGCGCTGTTACCCAGGCTGATCATCACGCGGCCTTCGCCGTTCGTGCCTCGACGGAAATCGATGTTCGACAGCGGTACGCCCGCGCTCGACGGCAACGCCTTGGTCGGATCGGAGACGATCGCGGTGGTCGTCGTGGCACCGGTCGGGCCGTTGTTGACGGTGATGATCAGATTGTTGCCGTCGACGCGGGTCTTGTACGCGGATTCGCGGAACAGTTCGATCGTGACGCGGGTACGCCCCCCCGCCGAAACAATGGACACGCCCGATGTCGAGCCTTTGCCTACGTCGAGATGACGCGAGCTATAGGCGTTGGTGGTATCGGCCAGGTCGATCGCGATGCGCGGCGGATTGTTGGTGGTGAACACCTTCGGATCGGGCGCTTTTTCGCTGAAGGCCAGGGTCAGCTCCACGCGGCCACCCGGCTGCGCGTCGTAGCTGACGTTGCGCAGGGCGTTGGCGGCGGCCGCCTGACCGGCGAATCCCGCCGACACGGCCAGTGCCGCGCAGAGGATCCAGCGACGCGCGCGTCCCGGCAGGTGGTGGAAGTTGGTGGTCATGTGCGTCATCCCCGAGATACTCATTTGTCGCCGACCGAAATGCTTGCCGGGCGTTCCATCCAACCACCGGTGCCGTTGGGGACCAGCTCGACCAGGTCGATCCGATCCTCGCTCACGGTGGTGACGCGGCCGTAGGCCTGCCCCATGTATTCGTTACGGTGAATCTTGTGGATCACCCCGCCCGGGTCCTTCACCAACGCTTCCAGCGACGCACCCGCACCGATCGTACCGACCATCCGGAGCGTATCCAGCGAGTACATCTCCAGGGGCTCCTTGGGCCGGTTCTCGTCCGGTCGCGGACCCGAGGTCGCCGACGTATCCACCTCGGCCGTGCTGGGGCTGAACGGGTCGCGCGCGTTCTGGTCCTGGTAGGCGAAGGTTTCGAAGGTGCGGATGACCGGCAGGGCAGGAATCGGCTCGCCCGGCTTGTGCTTCTGCGCATCGACCCATTCGTGCAGATCGGAACCGCTGCCGCAGCCCGCCAGCGACACCACGATGCCGAACAGGGGCAGGACAAGGCCGCCACGTGCGAACGAGACTTTCATCGCTTGGCTCCTGCTGCCTGCTTGGACTGCGCGGCGGCCTCGTCGTCGTCAAGGTAACGATAGGTCTTCACCGTACCCTGCAGGATCAGCAGGCCGGACGAAGCGCCCTTCTTGTCGGGGTCCTTGGGGCTGAGCGAAACATCGTGCAACGTCAGGATCACCACGCGCGGCAACGAAGCCACGCCGCTGATGAAGCTACCGAACTGGTGATAGGAACCCACCATGCGCAGCGTGATCGGCTTTTCGGCGTAGAACTCGCGGGGCGTCTCGGGACCGGGCTGGAACAATTCGGTCTCGATGCCCGCGGCGAGCGCCGTCTGCGAGATATCGACGAGCAGTTCGGGCATTTCGGTCTTGCTGGGCAGCTGGCGCAGTAACTGGCGCAGCATGTCCTGCATTTCCGTGAGCTGCTGTTCCAGCGCCTCGAGATTGGCCGACTTGGACTGCTTCTGCGAGAACTCGGTCTTCAGCGTCTCTTCGCGCTGCTCCTGCGTCTCCAGTTCGTCCTGCTGGTCGCTGACGTGCAGGTACCAGCCGAAGAACGTGACCACCACGAAGATCAGGCCGGCGAAGAACATCTTCACCGCCTTCGGCCAGCCACCGATGTTGTTGCGATCGAGGTTACGCAGGTCGTCGATGAACTTCATGGCTTCGCTCCTGCCGTGCCGGCGGCAGCGGGCCGGGCGGCCGTCGCCGGCTTGGCCGCGACGGTCGACGCCGGCGCAGGCGCTACGGGTGCGGCCGGGGCTCCGGAAACGGCCGTCGCCGCGCGTGCCAACGGTGCAGGCACCGCCGGCGGCGGGGTCGCGGCGGTGGACGAGGCCGCGGGCGCACCGTTGTCGGACGACGAGTTATCGCCAGGATGGTTCAGGTGCACGTCGAGGCCAAAGGCATAAGGCATGCGCGACGCATCATGGGTGTTCTCGGTCTTGCGCAGGTCGACATGCCCCATCCACTGCGATGCCTCGATATTGCGCATGTACTCGGCAACGCTGGAATTGGACTGCGACACGCCATCGAGCGACATCGAGTCGCCCGACTGCTTCATGCCGGTCAGGCGCGCACTCGCGGGAATCGTCCTCACCAGTTCGTCGAACAGATGGACCATCTGCGAACGGTTGGCCTGGAGCTGTTCGATGATCTGCTTGCGCTGGAGGAGATCGCTGCGGACCTTCTCGAGGTCCTTGATCTTGGCGATCCGGTCGTCGAGCTGCTTGATCTCGCCCTGGAGGTAGGTGTTGCGGTCGTTCTGGTTGTCGATGCGCGCATCCATCCACATGGACCAGATGATCAGCACCACCAGCGCGGCACCGAAGGCCAGGCCGAGCTGGATGAAGAATTCACGCTCGCGGACCTTGCGTCGCTCGGCTCGCCAGGGAAGGAGGTTAATGCGTGCCATCAGTCGAAGCTCCTCATGGCCAGGCCCACCGCGATCATCAACGCGGGGGCGTCCTGGGCCAGGGTCTGGGCCTGCACGCGATTGGACAGGGCCATCCGGGCGAGCGGATTGGCCACGACACAGGGCACGCCGATCTGCTGTTCGAGCAGCTCGGTGATGCCCTCGATGGATGCGCAGCCTCCCGCCAGCACCACCTGGTCGACCCGGCTGTACTCGCTGCCGGCGAAGAAGAATTGGAGCAGGCGGCTCACCTGCTGCACCAGGGACTCCTTGAACGGCTCCAGGGCCTCCATCTCGTAGGACTCCGGCAAGCCGCCCTTGCGCTTGGCGCGGCCCGCCTCCTCGTAGGAGAGTCCGTAGCGGCGCATGATCTCGTCGGTAAGCTGCTTGCCGCCGAAGACCTGCTCGCGGGAGTAGATGGTGCGCTGGTTCTTGAGCACGGCCAGGGTGGTCATGGTGGCGCCGATGTCCACCATGGCGACCAGGGCGTCGCGGGGCACGGCCAGCTGGTCGGCGACCATGCCGAAGGCGTTCTCCATGGCGAAGGCCTCGACGTCGATCACCTTGGCGGTCAGGCCGCCCAGATCGAGCGCGGCGATGCGCATGTCCACGTTCTCGGTGCGCGAGGCGGCCAGCAGCACGTTGTTCATCTCGGGGTTGTCACGCACCGGCCCCAGCACCTCGAAATCGAGACTGACTTCCTCGATCGGGTAAGGGATGTACTGGTTGGCCTCCACGAGGATCTGGCCCTCGAGGTCGTCCTCGGACAGGTCGGCCGACATCGGGATGACGCGGGTGATCACGGCCGAGCCGGCCACGGCGGCCGAGGCGTGCTTCAGCTTCGAGCCCGAGCGGGCCAGGGCGCGGCGGATCGCCTCGCCCACCGCCTCGACCTCGACGATGTTCTTTTCGACCACGGCGTTGGGCGGCAGGGGCTCCACCGCGTAGTGCTCGACCCGATAGCGGCCGCCGGCTTGACTCAATTGCAGCAGCTTGACCGCGGTCGAACTGATGTCGACGCCGATCAAAGGCGTCGATTTGGGTGTAAAGAGCCCCACTGTGTCCCCCTTTCCCCGGCGCCTTTGTCGGAATAGGTGTGTACGGCGCGAAGGCATTAGATCGAAAACTTAACGGATTGGCAACGGCCGTCCAGGGCCACTTATAGGCACTATTTCACAAATCCCATCACTGGGTTAGCGAATGCCGTTGAGCTCTGGTCGAGCACCCTCCCCCCGTTTCTGGAGGCGGCGAGGCTCTATACTCCGCCACGACCCAAAAGGCGGTGACGAAGTCCCCATCCATGCGAATCCTGAAGCGTCTGCTGCGCTACGCGCTGTACCTCGCCCTGGCCGGCATCCTTTTCGTTGCCGGAGCCATTGGCGTAGCCTACTGGCTCCTGGCGCCACGCCTGCCATCCGTCGCGGTCCTGCGCGATTACCACATGCAGGTTCCCCTACGGGTGCTCAGCTCCGACGGCCGGCTGATCGCATCCTTCGGTGAGACCCGACGCATTCCCGTGCACATCGCCGACGTGCCCGCGCGCCTGAAGAACGCCGTCCTGTCGGCCGAGGACGGCGATTTCTACAGCCATCCCGGCGTGGACTGGCACGGTATCGCCCGCGCCGGCATCCACGTGATCCTCTCCGGCGGCGACAAGGGCCCCGGCGGCTCCACGATCACCCAGCAGGTGGCCCGTAACTTCTTCCTCAGCCCCGAGAAACTCTACTCGCGCAAGTTGACGGAAATGTTCATCGCGCTGCGGATGGAGAACGAGCTCTCCAAGGACCAGATCCTGGAGCTGTACCTCAACAAGATGTTCCTGGGCCACCGCTCCTACGGCGTGGCCGCCGCGGCCTCCTACTACTACGGCAAGACACTGGACCAGCTCACGGTGGCCGAGAGCGCCACCCTGGCCTCCACCTTCCAGCTGCCCTCGGTGGTCAACCCGCTGAACAACCCCAAGCGGATGATCGCCCGCCGCGACTGGGTCCTGGGCCAGATGCTCTCCAACCGATTCATCACGCAGGCGGAATACGACGAGGCCATCAAGGAACCCAACGACGCCTATCCGCACGAGCAGCAGATCGAGGTCGACGCCCCCTACCTGGCCGAAATGGTTCGCCAGCAGGTCCTGGAGAAGCTCGGCAACGACGCGCTCACCGAGGGCTACGTGGTGCACACCACGGTGTCCAGCGAGACCCAGACCGCCGCCAACGAAGCGCTGCGCGGCCGCCTGTCCGCCTACGACCGTCGCCACGGCTACCACGGGCCGGAAGGCCACGAGGAACTGCCGGCCAACGCTGGTCCCGAGGACTTCGACCGCGTTCTCGCCGGCTACACGAGCGTCGCGGGCATGATGCCCGGCATCGTCACGGAGACCGGCCCGAAGGAGGCGAAGGTGTACCTGTCCGCGAAGGAGACGGCCACGCTGAGCCTCGAATCCGTCGTCTGGGCACGCCCCTACGTCAACGAGGGTCGCGCCGGTGCCGCGCCGACCAAGGTCGATGCCGTGCTCAAGCGCGGCGACGTGGTCCGCCTGATCCGTAGCGAGAAGGACGACATCTCCGAGGACGCCAAGGCCGCCGACGTGACCGCCGGCACCGAGACCGGCAAGGCGGAGCCGCAGAAAGGTCCGTGGCGCCTGACCCAGATCCCTGCTGCGCAGGCCGCCCTGGTGTCGCTCGACCCCGAGGACGGCGCCGTCCGCGCACTCGTGGGCGGCTTCAGCTTCGTCCGCTCGAAGTTCAACCGCGCCGTGATGGCGGCCCGCCAGCCGGGCTCGAGCTTCAAGCCCTACCTTTATTCGGCGGCCTTCGAGCGCGGCTTCACCCCTGCCTCGATCGTCAACGACGCCCCGGTCGCCTTCCCCGACCCGTCCCGCCCGGACGGCATGTGGACGCCGGCCAACGACGACAACAAGTTCGACGGTCCCATGCGCCTGCGCGAGGCGCTGGTGAAGTCGAAGAACCTGGTCTCGGTGCGATTGCTCGACGCCATCGGCGTGCGCTACGCCCGCGACTACATGACCCGCTTCGGCTTCACGCCGGATGCCCTGCCACAGAACCTCTCCCTCGCCCTCGGCACCGCCTCCGTCTCGCCGATGGCCATGGCCCGCGGCTACGCCGTGTTCGCCAACGGCGGCTACCTCGTCACGCCGTACTTCATCGCGAAAATCGACGACCGCGACGGCAAGCCGGTCTACACCGCGAATCCGGAACGCGCCTGCGCGGACTGCCAGGAGCGCCTGCTCAACCCGGCCCCGCCGGGTCCGCCGACCCAGGCGTCCACGGCGCTGATCCCGGCACGTCCGGCCAGTTCGGGTAGCGCTAGCGGCAACGGCACCGGCGACGCCGTGCTTCCCGCCGACTCGCACGACAACGCGTCGCAGGCGCCCAAGCTGGCACCCCACGTGATCGACGTGCGCAACGATTACCTCATCACCTCGCTGATGCTGGACGTGATCAAGCGCGGCACGGGCTCCGCCGCCCGCGCCCTGGGTCGTGACGACCTGGCCGGCAAGACCGGCTCCACGAACGACCATCGCGACGCCTGGTTCGTCGGCTTCAATGGCGACTACTCCACCGCCGTATGGGTCGGCTTCGACGACTTCAGCTCCCTGGGGCGCGGCGAATTCGGCGCGAAGGCCGCGCTGCCGATCTGGATGGACTACATGGGCGGCGTGCTGAAGGACAAGCCGTCGCACACCCTGGGCATGCCGCCCGGCATCGCCACCGTGCAGATCGATCCGGGCTCGGGACTGCCATCTCCCGGTGGCATGAATGAAATCATGAAGGTCGAGGATGTCGACCGACTCCGTGAACAGGCGCAGCAGAAGCAGCAGGAGGAACAGCAGGACCACGCCTACGACATCTTCTGAGCGCCGGCCAATGGGTCGTGCGCCCGGCACACGAACACACCACCATGGGGGTGAGTCATGGCACGAGGCGAACACCACAGGATCCATGCCCAGGACAGGACGCAGCGCAATCGCGTCCTGGTCGCCCAGGAGGCGGCACGCCTGATGAGCGAGCATGGCATCCGTGACTTCCACCATGCGAAGCTGAAAGCCGCCGAACGGCTCGGCATCGCCGATACACAGGCCCTGCCCCGCAACAACGAGATCGAGCAGGCGCTACGCGAACACCAGCGCATCTTCCACGCCGACACCCAGCCCCAGGCCCTGCGCCATCGCCGCGAGGCGGCCGTGGAGGCCATGCGATTCCTCCGGGGCTTCGACGCCCGCCTGGTGGGCGCGGTACTGGAAGGCACGGCCGACGAGCATTCCGCTGTCTGCCTTCACATCTTCAGCGACGACCCCGAAGCCCCCGGCCTGTTCCTCCAGGAACAGGGCATCCCCCTGGAAACCCAGACCCGCCGGCTACGCTGGTCCGATCGCGAGCAAAGCGAGCACACCGTGCTGCTGTTCGGTGCCGACGGCATCCCCTTCGATATCACGGTGCTGCCGCTGGACGCGATCCGCCAGGCTCCGCTGGACCGCGTGGACGAGCGCCCGATGCGCCGCGCCAGCGCGGCGATGGTGCAGCAGTTGCTGGCGGAGGAAGATATCGAAGCGTTCAACGCCACCAGCTGACCCACCCCGTCGTTCCTGTGCACACAGGAACGACAAGCTGAAGGCCGCGACACGCCACCTACCGTCGTTCCAGCGAACGCTGGAACCCAGCGCGAGGCGATCGGTTGTCGCGTCGCGGCCTCCTACGCAAAAGCCGATGCGACGCGCTCGCCATGCTGGTGAATCGGGGCGCTGGGTTCCTGTTTTCACAGGAACGACGAGCAAAAAAAAGCCCCGCTTTCGCGGGGCTTCTTTTTTAGCGCTTTTCGTTCGGGACGTAGTCGCGAACGTCGGCGCCGGTGTAGATCTGGCGCGGACGACCGATGCGCGATCCCGGGGTTTCGTGCTGCTCGATCCAGTGGGAGATCCAGCCGGAGGTGCGCGCGATGGCGAACATCACGGTGAACATCTCGGTCGGGATACCCAGGGCCTTGTAGATGATGCCCGAGTAGAAGTCGACGTTCGGGTAGAGCTTGCGCTCGACGAAGTACTCGTCCTTCAGCGCGGCTTCTTCCAGCTTCATGGCGACTTCGAGAAGCGGATCGTTCACGCCCAGCTCGTTCAGCACGTTGTGGCATGCCTCGCGAATGATCTTGGCGCGCGGGTCGAAGTTCTTGTACACGCGGTGGCCGAAGCCCATGAGACGGAACGAATCGTTCTTGTCCTTCGCGCGCTTGACGGCGGTCTCGACCTTGTCGGCCGTACCGATTTCTTCAAGCTGCAGGAGCACGGCTTCGTTCGCGCCGCCGTGGGCCGGGCCCCAGAGCGCGGTGATGCCGGCGGCGACCGACGCGTACGGGTTGGCACCGGTGGAGCCCACCAGGCGAACCGTCGACGTGGAGGCGTTCTGCTCGTGGTCGGCGTGCAGGATGAACAGCAGGTCGAGCGCCTTGGCCACCACCGGGTTCACGTGGTACGACTCGCTCGGCACCTCGAACATGGTGTGCAGGAAGCGGGTGACGTACTCGAGGTTGTTACGCGGGTAGCGGTTCGGCCAGCCGATGGAGTGGCGATAGATGGCCGAAGCGATGGTCGGCATCTTCGCGATGAGGCGGATGGCGGCCAGCTTGCGGTCGTCCGGGTTCTCGACGTTGAGATCGTCGTGGTAGAACGCCGAGAGCGACGCCACCGACGCGGCCAGCATGGCCATCGGATGTGCGTTGTGGTGGAAGCCCTTCAGGAAGTCCTTGAGGTTCTCATGCATCATCGAGTGATGCGTGATGTCGTTCGAGAACTTCTCGAACTGCGGCTTCGTCGGCAGCTCGCCGTTGAGCAGCAGATAGGAGGTTTCGAGAAAGGTGGACTTCTCGGCCAGCTGCTCGATGGGGTAGCCGCGATAAAGCAGGACACCCTTGTCGCCATCGATGTAGGTGATGGCGCTCTTGGTGCTGGCGGTGCTGCCGTAGCCCGGATCGTAGGTGAAGTAACCGGTGTCCTTGTACAGGGTGCCGATATCGACGCACTCGGCGCCGAGCGTGCCGCCGATGACCGGCAGTTCGCTCACGGGCTTGTTGGATTCATCGACCAATTTGACGGTTTTGGCGTCGGACACGGCGAGCTCCTCTTCTCTTTGCTCCACCGTCCCGGGAGGGCCGGAACGGCGTCGATAGTTGGGAAAACGACACCGGGGGGAAGGTGTCGTACCGGCCGCGTTCGCGACCGAAGTTCCCCATTATCGCACAGTGCCGATTCAAACGTCCGTTAGATGAACGTCTAATCGCAGACGCAAAAAGACACGGGGCAGGCGGTTGGCCTGCCCCGTGTCGTGCGATCCTCGCGAAACGCCACCCCGCAGGCGGCGCGCGGATATCGCGGGATTACTTCTTGCCGTAGCGCTGGCGGAACTTGTCCACGCGGCCGCCGACGTCGAGCGTCTTCTGCTTGCCGGTGTAGAACGGGTGCGAGTGGCTGGTGATATCCAGCTTGATGACCGGGTACTCGTTGCCGTCTTCCCACTTGACGGTTTCCTTGCTGGACATCGTCGAACGGGTCAGGAAGGCGAAGTCCGACGAGAGGTCCTGGAAGACCACCGGCTGGTAATTCGGATGGATGTTCTCTTTCATGGGTCGTGACTCAAGAATGGCGGGGTGAAAAGAGCGGCATTGTATCGAGCGAGCCGCCCCTGGTCAAGGAACGACCAAGGGCGTGAGCCGGCGGCCCTTCGGGCACGCCTTACAAGCCGACCGGAGGCCTACTGACTTATTCGGCGACGCCCAGAGCCCGGGCGATCATCGCGCCGAAGCGATCCTGGTCCACGTCCAGCACGATGCGCGCGTTGGGCGTGCCGCCCAGGCGCTGCTGCCAGTCGACCACGGTGGCGCCCCGGGTCAGGCGGCCGTCGAGTTCGATGGCCACGTGACGGGTCTCGGCACGGGTGACGATGTCAGGATCCAGTGCCACGGCCATGGCCAGCGCGTCGGCGGCGATGAAGCCCGTGCGTTCGTGCTCGGCGTTGAAGCGCTGCGCGGTTGCGAAGATCTTCCCGAAGAACGCGGCACGCTTGTCGCCTGTCTTCAGCCAGTGATCGTACGTGGCATCGGGGAAGGCGTGGCGGACCGTGGCTTCCCAATCCACGAGATCGAACATCGGGAAGGCCTCGAACACGACCTTGGCGGCCTCGGGATCAAAACCGATGTTGAATTCGGCCGGGATCTTGCCCGTGTTGCCGTGACCGGTGACGGCGCCGCCCATGATCACCAGGCGCTTCACGCGCTCCGGCAGCGCCGGATCGAGGCGTACTGCCAGGGCGAGGTTGGTGAGGGGGCCGAGGGCCACCAGGGTCAGCTCACCCGGACGCTCCTGGGTCAGGCGGATGAGCGCCAGCGCGGCATGCTCGGCCTGCGCCGGGTGCTTCGGCTCCGGAAAACCGACATCGCCGAAACCGTCCTCGCCGTGCACGAAGGCCGCATCCTCTTCCGGGGCGCGTACCCGCGGCGACGGGCACCCGGCAAACACGGGCGTCGTCGCGTCGATCAGGTCGACCAGAGTGCGGGCGTTGCGAACGGTATGACCCAAGCCGACGTTGCCGGCCGCGACAGTGAGGGCGGCCACGTCCGTATGCGCGTGGGCCATGAGGATGGCGAGGGCGTCGTCCACGCCCGGGTCGGTGTCGATCAACAGCGGCAGTCGGTTCATCGCGCTTTGTCTCTGTACGGCCGGACAGCATACCGCCGCCCGCGCCGTTCAGACAGCCTGCCGCGCCTCGCCACCCGCCCCCTCGAAATCGAAACCCAGCTCGACGGCCACCCGGCTGACGCCCTGGCAAAGGGCATCCAGTGCGGGCGTGCGCGCCGCCACGCGTGAGCGCAGGTCCAGCGTGCAGGCCAGCCCCATCTGCAGGAGGTCTGCATGGGCCACATGCAAGGTATCCGCCTGCAGCCCCGTCAGCAGGCCCACGTCGCGCAGCACGTCGATCAGCGCGCTGCTCGCCGTGGTGTCGAGGATGGTGGGATGCGTGGACGCATGCGCGAGCACCATGCCCTGCAGGATGAACTCGATATCGATCAGGCCGCCCCTGCCCTGCTTGAGATCGAACTGCACCGCGTCCGAGCGATCGCGCTCGGCGCGCCAGCGCGTGCGCATGGCGCCCACTTCGCTGCGCACGCGCGCACCGTCGCGCGGCACGGCGAGGATATCGCGACGGATATGCGCGAGCGTGCCCCCCAAGCGCTCGTCACCGGCGACGTGGCGTGCGCGCTGCAGCGCCTGGTGCTCCCACGTCCACGCACGGTCGCGTTGGTAGGCCTCAAAAGCATCCACGCTCGCCACGAGCAGGCCTTTCGAGCCATCCGGACGCAGACGCGTATCCACCTCATAAAGCCTGCCCGCATGGGTCTGCGCATCCAGCCAGTGCATCACGCGTTGCGCGAGCCGCTGGTACCAGCGCGTGCCGTCCACGGGGCGCGGACCGTCGCTGGTGAGGTTGGCGCGCTTGCCGTCGTAGACGAAGACCAGGTCCAGATCCGAGGCGAAGCCGAGTTCCTCGCCGCCGAGGCTGCCGTAACCCAGCACGGCAAAACCGCTGCCTTCGCCAGGCAAGCGTCCGTGCTGCGCCGTCAGTTCGCGGGTCGCCAGGGTGAGCACCGCACCGACCACGGCCTCGGCGAGGCCGGCGAGGCGGCGTGCGGTCGCCGTGGCATCGGCACGCGCATCATTGAAGGCAAGACCCAGGCGGAACGCGATGCTCGAGCGAAATTCATTGATGCGCTCCAATTCCCGCTCAGGATCGCGCTCATCGAGCGCGCCGAGCGTGCGCGCGATCTCCGCGGCGATGTCGACGCGCTTGAGCGGCAACTGATCGATGCGCGGGTCGAGCACATCGTCCAGCAACAGGGGCTGAGCGATCACCCGCTCGGCGAGAAACGCGCTGTCGGCGAACACGCTGGCGACGCGGCGCCGCGCGTTCGGCTGTTCGTCGAGCAAGGCCAGGTAAGACGAACGACGAGCGACCGCCTGCATGAGACGGATCAGTCGCAACAGGCTGGGCGACGGCGACGCGCAGGCACGCGCGGCGCCGATCAGCTGCGGCATCAGGCGCTCCAGCCGCTCCGAGGAACGCGCGGACATCGAACGCACCGACGCGGCGTTGGGTAGCTTGGTCAGTTCCTCCGCGACACCGGTACCCGGCACGAACCCCGACGCCTCCATCGTGGCGGCGTCCAGCGAGCCGTCGCGCGCCTTCGTCCAAAGGTCCACGTCCGCGGCCGGTGGTGTCGCCGTACCACCCGCCTGTGGCACCAGCACGGCGGCGAACTCGGAAGAGACCGCCTCGCGATGCGCGGCGAGTTCGCGTTCGAGGTCGTGCCAGGAGGCGTAGTCGAGGCCGAGCGCCAAGCGCTCGCGAGTGAGGTCATCGTCGGGAATATCGTGCGTCTGCGCGTCGCGCAGCATCTGCACGCGGTTCTCCAGCCGGCGCAGGAACACGTACGCCGACCGCAACAGCTTCGCCCTTGCGGCGGGAATGTAGCCACGCGCCTCGCAGGCCTTCAGCGCCGGCAGCAGGCCACGCACGCGCAACGCGGGATCGCGGCCGCCGCGAATCATCTGGGTAAGCTGCACCACGAATTCGATTTCGCGAATACCGCCCGGACCGAGCTTCAGGTTGCCGGCCAGATCCTTGCGCGCGACTTCGGCATCGATCAGCGCCTTCATCTCGCGCAGGCCGGCGAACGCGGTGTAGTCGAGGTAACGGCGATACACGAATGGCCGGAGCATGTCCTGCAATTCACGACCCGCCGTGCGATCGCCCGCCACCGGGCGCGCCTTGATCCACGCGTAGCGCTCCCAGTCGCGACCTTCGCGCTGGTAGTACTGCTCCATCGCCACGAACGGCAGCGCCAGGCGCCCGGCATTGCCGAACGGTCGCAGGCGCAAATCGACACGCGCGCAGATACCGTCGACGGTCGGTTCCGCCAGCAGGCGCACCAGTTGACGACCCTCGCGGATGAAGTACTCGCCGTTGTCGAGCGGTCGCGTGCCGTCTGTCTCGCCGCCGGAAGCGTAGGCCAGCACGAGGTCGATATCAGAGGAGAAATTGAGTTCGTTGCCACCCAGCTTGCCGAAGCCGACGACGACCATTCGCTGCTCGACACCCGCAGGGTCGCGCGGCCGGCCGTAACGCGCATGCATCGCCGTTTCCGACCAGCGCAACGCGGAGCCGAGCAAGGTCTCGTAGAGCGTGCTCGTGGAGGACAGCGTCTCGTCGATGTCGTCCAGCCCGTTGACGTCGCGGAACACGATGCGCACCGCTTCCGCGTGGCGAAAGCGGCGCAGCGTCGACATACAGGCTGTTTCGTCGGCCGACAATTCCAGCGATGCGCCACGCGCGGCCGCGTCGGCGCTGGCCCGCAGGCGCTCGAGACCGGCCGGCGCCAGGAGATCCGGCTGCCGACGGAATACCTCGAAGGCGAAATCCGACGCCAGCAGGGTGCGACGGATGCGTTCGGCCACCCCCGCGTCGTCGTAAAGCGGAATCCGGGCCGCGCGGCACGCCGCCATCACGTCGGCGTAACGCTGGTCGATGAGCGCGCGAAGCTCCGGGCTCTCGCGCGAGGGCGGGGTGGGGGCATTCATAAGAGGGGCATTGTGCAGCAAGCCGGGCGATTCGCCACAGGCCTCTCGTACCAAGGATCTCGACGCCATTGGCAGGAAATCCTTACGCCAGGGCAGGAATTTGCCTGACAACCGGTTCATGTCCATTGCGTTACAGTCCCTACCCCCTCGCTGACAGGGGCGTGACAAGAGGGCGATATGGCTTTCCAATCAACACATTGGCGAACCCTTGCTTCCCACGTGGCACTTCCGGTGCTGCTGGCCGTGGCGTTCGTCCTGTATACGGGCTTCCTCGACGGCAACCCGGGCGTCGCCAGCGAGCGGTGGGCCGACCGTCCGGGCCACATGCTGGTCAATGCCATCCCCGGCCTGCTGCTCGCCTCACTCCTGCTGGTGCTGACACGGCGCGCATGGCTGTCGTTCGGCCTGGCCTTCATGGCCCAGGGCGCCGTGCTCGCCGTCAGCGCCATCAAGATGAAGAACCTGGGCTCGCCGTTGCTGCCTGCGGATTTTCGCATGGTCGGTCAGCTGAAGAACGGCGGCTTCCACCTGCTCGGCGGCTATCTGCCTGCCGATCCGCGGCCCTACCTCGCCATCCTGGCCGTCATCGCGCTGATCGCCCTCGTCGCACGCTACGAGCCACCGCTGTTCGCACGCCGTACGCGCGGCCGCCGTCTCGTGACCGGCGTAACCCTGTTCGCCCTCATAGCCACCCTCATGGCCGGCGTACCGGGCTGGGCCAAGGTGTACAACAAGCAGCGTCTGGGCATGCAGCCCTGGTCCGCCGCCGCCAACGCCACCTACAACGGCGTGGTCACCACCATCATGCAGTTTCGCCTGCAGGATGCCGGCAAGAAGCAGAAAGCCAATCCGGACGAGGCGGCGCAATTCATCGCCAGCACGGATGCCCCGCTACGCGAGCACATGGCCGCCGCCGCGACCAACCGCCGGCAGACACCCGACATCGTGGTGATCCAGAGCGAATCGTTCTTCGATCCTTCGGTGATCCGCGGCATGGAAGGCGAGACCTACGCGCCCAACCTGCACCGGCTTGCGGCGCATGCCAGCTCCGGGCAGCTGCACGTGCCGACCTTCGGCGGCGGTACCATCCGCACCGAATTCGAGGTGCTGACAGGCCTTTCGCTGCGCTACTTCCCCAGCATGCAGTTCCCGTATCTCCAGATGCATACGGGTGTCATGCCCGGGATGGTGCGTACGCTTCGCTCGCATGGCTACGAGACCATCGCCGTGCATGGCAACGATGCCGGCTTCTGGAACCACACTGCCGCCTTCAAGGCGCTGGGCTTCGATCGCTTCGTCTCGCAGCCGAACTTCCCGAAGGACGCGCCGAAGAACGGCGAATACATGGCCGACAGTGCCATGACCGACGAAATCATGAGCCAGCTGAAGGACGACGGTCCGCCGCGCTTCGTCTTTGCGATCAGCATGGAAGCCCATGGCCCCTACGACAAGTCGCCCAATATCGATACCGACGAGCGCGACGCCATTGTCGTGCCGGACGAGCTCAGCGACAACGCGAAGCTCCAGTTGCGCAACTACATCTATCACATGCGTCATGCCGACGAGGAGCTTGGCCGCCTCGCGGATCTGCTGAAGAAGCGCGAGCGTCCAACGTTGCTTCTGTTCTACGGGGATCACCTCCCCGCGCTCGTCGAGACCTATGACAAGGCCGGCTTCACCAATGGCGCGAACATGCTGACGCAGACCGTGCCGTACATCCTCATCGATGCACACGGCGACGGCCCGGCTTCGCAGAACGGCGACCTCGCCGCGTGGATGCTGCCTGGCCGCCTGCTCGAACGCGCGGGCATCCATGACGATCCGTACTTCGCCCTTACACAGGTGGTCGGACCGCAGCTCGCGGCGCTGACGCATGCGCCGGACGCACCCGGCCCTACCGAAGATGCGTCGATGAAGTACACCGACACGTCGATGGCCAACGTCGCGTTGCTGCGCATGAAGCGCAAGCTCGATCCCTTCGTCGCGCAGTACACCGTGCCGGATATGTCTACGATCGCGCGTCAAACAGGCAAGACCGAAGAAGAAGCCGCCGCGGGCGCCCATCAGTAAGACGCGAACGCCACGCAGGTCACAGTTCGGCCATCCACTCATCGCTAGCCTCAAGCCTCCACGTCGCCCCCGGCGTGGAGGAACAGGGGTGCGTGTTCGCCGGGTCCGGCGGCACGCCAGGGACGCTCTTCCCACATAGAAGGCAGGAGTCCTACGCATGAAGATGTTCGCTTCACTCGGAAGGGTCGTGGCGCGTGCGGGTGTCGTCGCGGCCGTGTTCTCCCTTTCCCTCGCGGCCTACGCCGCCGATTCGCAAGAACTTGCACAACCCTTGCAGCTCACGCGCGTCGCCAGTCTTCCCGACTCGGCGAAGCCCGCCGGCATCCCCGACGATTACGTCGTCACCCCCAACGGCTATTTCGCACCGGACTGCGTGGCGACAGTGCACGAAGGCGAACAGTTGCAGGCCAACGACCTCATCCGTCGCGCATCGGGCGTCACCGAGAAGGTCGCCACTTGCGGCAAGGCCAACTTCACACTCGAAGGCCAGCGTATCGAAGCCGATGGCCGACGCGCGCTGCAGCGCACACCCCCGCCCGTGCAGAGTGGCTGGGTGCAGGCTGCCAACTACGCCAGCAACACGCCGATCGGTCGCATCGTCGCGACCTGGACCGTACCGACGGCACCCGCCAACAAGAGCAACCAGGTGATCTACTTCTTCCCTGGCCTCGAGCAACTTCCGAACGTGCAGTCGATCCTCCAGCCCGTGCTCGGCTGGAACGGCTACAACGACAAGCTGTGGACGCTCGCGAGCTGGAACTGCTGCGTCAACGGCACCACGTTCCATAGCGACCCCATCGCCGCCAAAGCCGGCGACGTGGTGGTAGGCGACACCTACTCCACCTGCGCGGCAGGCCAGGCCTGCTCGACGTGGAAGATCGATTCGCGCAACACCACCACGGGCAAGACCAGCACGCTGAGCACCAATCCGTACGCCGACCTCACCTGGGTCTTCGGCGGCGTGCTCGAGGTCTACAGCGTGGCGACCTGCAATCAATACCCAAGCGGCCCGATTACCTTCAGCAATATCCAGGTATACGACCGCAACAACAATCGCGTTTCCAACCCGCCGTGGCAAGGCAGCGACACCTCGGGCATCAACCCACAGTGCGGTTATGGCCTGAGCACGACAGCGACATCGGCGACGATTTCGTATTGATCTACAGAGGGCCTCGTCAACGAGGCCCTCTTTCGCGACCTGAAAGGGTCAATGAAACGATGCAGGCCCGGCGCCTTTGGGAATCACCCCTGGCGGTCGAATGAAATGCTTGTCGCCCGGCATCCCCTGATCGTCATCGGCAAAGCTGAAAGGCATCGATGCTTGCGAGGCATGCCATCTCAGGATAGGCATACTACGGCCCGTGGCATCGAAGTAATCTTTCTGAAGCCCCCGAGCCTCGTTGAGCGCCGTATTTCGATCTTTCGCATCGTCATCGTAGTAAAACGCTTCGATGGGAACCGCATCCGGTCGATCAAGAGGCCAGCTCCTGAGTACCTGTTCGGAATATCGGTCGGCGGTAGGTTCCAGCGCACCACTTTGTCGCGCGAGCAAACTGGTAAGAAACGATTTCCAGTCAACGCCGAAGGAACATTGCCCAAACCATCGATCATACGTATCTCGATATTCTCCATGCCGAAGATAGTGTTTCGCAAAAGAGGAAACGCCATCGATACCCATCTCTGAGCATGGTTGATTGTCATCGACATCGGCACTCTTACCGCATCCCGTTCGACCACGTGGGAATCCAGTCATGCCATCGAACGCAAACGAGCAAAACATGACGATTCGGTCGTCGACACCGTGCCCCCAAGGCTTCCATTCGGAAGCTGGTGCAATAATGAAACCTTGCGATCGGTAGCTGGAACGCACGCCAATCAGTTTTTGAAGATAGCTGAACGATACGCCGTCATATCGCCCACCCTGATTCGAATTGTTCCAGAAATAGTAATCCGGCGACCAACTGACCGCGCGGTAAAGCACGCCTGCACAGGCGTAAAGCGGCTTGTCGCCCGGACACTTCTCCCGAGGATCCTTGTAGCGCGCATTGAGTGCTTCGGCCACCGCACGCCCCCTCGCCGCCTCCGCCACGGATACGCCGCCTGAGGATGGCACCGACACGTATCGGCAACCCGTCATCACGACCAGAAAAATGACGAGGCAAATCCAGAAAAACTGACGATATTTCATGATTCACTCCCTGATGCGCCGGCTTCGCTATCCCTGATGCGAAACCCCGTTCTCATCGATACAGGACGATGCCACTGCCGGCAGCAATTCATCCGCACGGCATGCAGACCTCGTTGATACCACGTATCCCATCGAACCGATTCCGCCATCGCGACGTCATTTCGGCCCAATTCAAAGCAAATCACTGAACAAACGAAGCATTTTCCGAAGGAACTACTTCAGCGGCGCCACCCTTTAGCTCAAGAAATCAAAAAACCCGTTTACTTCATAAACATAACTTATCGAATCCGGAATTCACCTAACGATTTATATTGATTTTCGCAAAGCCGAATCCTCAACATCACTTCACCACGGAAGGAGGAGAGAACATGATTCGGTCGACGCACCTGCTGGCCCTACTTGCTTCGTTCGCATTATTCGCATGCCATCACACTACACAACGAACCCACGATGCGACCAGGAATGGCGAAGAAGTCGCGCAGGCAATGAACGCCCGGTTCTACGATACGGTTGCCGCCTGCAGCGATAACAAGCCAGCGTACTATTGCAGTGGCGTTTTCGTGAGGACCGGTCCCGAAACCGATGGCTTCTGGAATCCTCGGCAAGGGAATGATCGCTATGTCGTATCCTTCAGCTACCTGAGGAATGACGTTGGTCTTCGTGCGATTTTTACCGGTCAGGCGGGCTACTCCCTGAAGCCGGCAAGCGCATGGGGCACCGATGGCCTGCATGAACTCACTGTCCGCTGCGCCTTCGCGTTCAATGCGTTCACCGAGGATCGTGGACCCTACGGCTGTGGCGCCACGAAAAGCGACCCCATAGAGAGCGGCCCATGCCTCGACCAAGGCATTGTGACCAAGGAAGCTTTCGCGAAGCACTACACCTCGGTAGGCGAGCCGAGCAATCCGGGCGACTTCGCAAAACGCGGTGCCCATCAATGTTCGTTCGGGGTGGATCCGTTTTCTTTTGAACTCAGCATTCTTGGTCGCATGGAAGGGTGATCTTGCCCCTGATTTACGGACACCTATCTAAGCGACATTGGCCAGCTCGTACTGCTCTGGGCTGAGGTAGCCCAGGGTCGAGTGCAGCCGGATCCGATTGTAGTCAACCTCAATGTAGTCAAACACATGAGCCTTGGCCTGCTCCCGTGTGGCGAGGTGTTCACCATGGATGGCCTCGACCTTCAGACTGTGGTTCCAACTCTCCATTGCTGCGTTGTCGTAGCAGTTGCCTCTGGCACTCATGCTGGCGATCAAAGCGTATTGCTCCAACAGGGCGCGGTGCTCGCGC
>NZ_WNDO01000036.1 GCF_009912395.1 Luteibacter sp.
GAGGGTAGGTGGTCGAAGAAGGCCGCGCAGCGGTGGCGGTCAGGAAGACCGCCATTCCTCGCCGAGGCAGGATGCCGAGTCGAGGAACCTCGACCACCTGCCCGAGCCCGAAGGGGCGAAGCCATAAGACACCGGCCGCGCAGCGGCCCTCCTTTCCCGAGGGACGGCGGAGCCGGCGCGCCCCGGCGGCGGCCCGACGGCTCCGCCCGCCACGCCCGAGCGCCGCGAGCAATGCCGCAGGCGAGCCCAACCTACGAAGCAGCGTTACGGCGCAAGCCGTTCAAAACATGGGTTGCGAAGCAACCAACCTCAGCGAGAAATCATATGCGCGAACCACTGCCACCCACGCAGCTTCGCGGTGATCAGCTTCACGCAGGTCAGCATCGGCACAGCCATGATCGCGCCGGGGATACCCCATAGCCATCCCCACACCAGCAGCCATAGCAGGATGGCGACAGGGCTCAGTCGCGAGCGGCGGCCCTGCAACAGCGGCGTGAGCATGTTGCCTTCGACGGCGGTGATGCAGGCGAAGGTCACGGCCGGCAACAAGGCCGTGCCCAAGTCCTGGAAGTGCAACGCACCCACCACGGCCAGCACCGTCGTGGTGGTGATCGCGCCGACGTATGGAATGAAATTCGCGATTGCCGCGAACGAGCCCCACAGCAACGGATCGGGCACGTTGTAGAGATACAGCATGCCGGCGGTCACGAGACCCAGCGTGACGTTGATCGCCACCGTGAGCAGCAGGTAGCTCGACACCTCGACCTGGATGCTGCGCACGATGCTGACGGTATGTCGCTTGTAGGCGAATGTCGGCGATATCTCCACGGCACGTCGCAGGATCTCGTCGCCGTACACGAGAAAGAAGAACACGAGCAGGGCCACCGTCAGCACGCTCGCCACGACCTTCGGCGTGCCCGCCACGATGTCCCACGCGGTAAACGCGAAGTCGTTGTTCGCCTGCGGCAAATTGCGCGCCACCGTACCACCGACCAGGGTCTGCGTCGCGCGGCTGGCCGCCTCGATCTGTTGCGTCATCGGCTTGATGCGCGGTGCGATCGAACGCATCGCAGTCGGCGCTTGGTGCAACCAGTTGAGTGCGGGACCGGATAGCGTCGCCGACGCCGTCACCACGCCAGTGCCCAACAGCAACATCACCGTGACCGCGGCCAGCCAGCGCGGAATGCGCCAGCGCGCAGCGGAGGCGACGATGGGATTCAGCGCCAGGCCGATGAAGCCTGCGAGCACCAGGGGCACCAGCAACGACTTGGCAATGGCGACGGTGTAGATCGTCGCCAGCAGGATGATGCCGGTGAGGGAAATGCGGATGGACTTCAGGTGGCGCGAAACACGCCGCGTGCTTCTGCTGGCACCGGATTTGCGCCGGGGACGCACGGTCAACGTCGAGACGGCGACGCCGGGGGCCGCCGCGGACGCGAGCGGCGAGTGGGTACTGAGCGGGTCGTTCACGGCGAGTCGGGGGCGGCGTCGGCGCCGTCGCCGGCGAAGTCGCCAAGGATACTGCTGGCCGCGATGGAAATAACCTTACCGACGAGGTCCGCGCCACCGCCCGCGACCAGGCCGCTCACGCCCGGTACCGCCAGCGGATTGATGTTGACGTTGCTCAGCAGGAAGCCGGAACCGGCGGCCAGCCCGAGCACGGTAAGCGGGTGCTCGTAGCCTCTTGCGATCAAGGCCGCGGCAGGTGCCACGGTTTCCTCGCGCGCGGCGACGACGCGGGCGCGTGCCTCGGTGACTTTCGCCATGCTGCTGAAGATGCCCATCGTGCTTACCCCTCGCCTTCGGCGCGTTCGCCTTCCGCCTTGCCCCGTTTCGCCGCTTCCTTCGCCAGCGTGGCCAGCTCGGCCCGGGTGGCGGGAAGGGTCAGCCAATGCATGCCACGGCGGAATACCAGGATCGACAGCACCAACAACAGCAACTGGATACCGGCCAGGGCAGTGAGCGCCCAGGCCCAGGAACCGAACCACTGCGCCAGGCCCCAGCCGGCCAGCGCCAGCAACGTGAAACCCAGGGCCACGGCGAACACGATGGCGGCCAGACCCATGAACAGCATCATGACGATGCCGCTGCGCGCCAGGCCGATCTCGGCCAGCGCCAGCTTCAGCTGGGCACCGAACAGGTTCTTCAACCCGACGCCCAGGCGACGGACATCGTCGATCCAGTCCGGCATCGCCAACTTCGGACGGGCGGCGCGATCCGCGCCTCCGCCTACGTTTTCCTCGCCTTCGCTACGCCCCGAGGGATCGTTTTCCAGCATGCCTCACCCCCGGGTGGATGGAATCAACGGCGGAGGATACGGCCCGCCAGCCAGCCGGCGGCGACGGCCAGCGCGATCGACTGTACCGGCTTTTCGCGCACGTAATCGCGGGCGACGTCGAGCCAGTCGTTGGCCTTGTCGAGCGCGTCGTCATAGGCCTCCTTGCTGCGGAGCTTGGCTTCTTCCGCCTTTTCCGCCGCGCGGGTGGCGCCATGGGCGGCCTTGTCGGTGGCCGAATGCAGGCTGCTTTCCACCTTGTCGGCGGCGCGGTCGACCGCTTCGCGGGTGCGGTCCACGGCGTCGGAGGTCGCCTGCTTCACCTTTTCGGCGCGCTCCTCGATGCGCTCGGCGGCCGAGACGGTATTCGCGGCGGCGGTGGCTGCGTTGGCGACATGGTCGGCGGACTTAGTCATGACAGGTATCTCCGTCGAAGGCTGGGCAAATCAGGTTAGATGAGCATAAGTGACGCGAAGGTCATCGTCGTGAACGCAGCCTACACGCTGCGGCCGCGGAAGAACGAGATGATGGCCAGGATCAGGAAGATCACGAACAGGACTTTCGCGATGCCTGCCGCCGTGCCGGCGATACCGGCGAAGCCGAAGATCGCGGCGATGATCGCGATGACCAGAAAGACTAGGGCGTAGTGAAGCATGGCGGCTCTCCTGTAGTTGGCGCGGGACCATTTAGTCCCGCGCCCCGCGCATGCCATGTGAATCTGCCCGACGCCGCTCGCGCGGCGTTCAGGCTGGGCGTTCACGACGCCGTCACACCCTCGCCTTCGGGTTGAGCGTGTAGGTACCGGTGAGCGTTGCTTCGTCCACCACGTGCCCCTTGATCACGTCCCGCAGCTCGGCGAGGGTGAAGCCGTTTTCCAGTTCCACTTTCTCCACGTCCAGCGCGTACACGTGGAAGTGGTAGTGGTGGATGCGGGTGTCGTTCCACGGCGGGCACGGGCCATCGTAGCCGTGGTAATGGCCGTCCATATCCTTGTCGCCCTTGAACCAGCCCGTGTAGTCGTTCAGGCCCTGCACCGCCTCGCCCGGGCCGTGAAGATCGTCCTTGAGCTTTCCGTTGCCCTTGCCGCGCGGCACGATGCCTTCGCCGCAGGCGCCTTCGCCCAGCTCGCGGCACTCGACCGGAATGTTGGCCATGAGCCAGTGCACGAATTCCACGCGCGGCAGGTCGTAGCGCACTTCGCGGCCTTCGACGTTCACGTCGTCGGGCTTGGAGGGCACGTCAGTGTCGATCACGGCAATGGCGAACGACTTCGCGGTGGCGGGTACTTCGGTCCAGGCCAGGTGCGGCGTCTTGTTGGCCGCCATCTTGGCCGGCTCGCCGAGTTCCATGAAGGCGTTATCCGCCGGAATCGGCTTGCCGTGTTCGAAGTTGTCGCTCTTAAGACGCATGCTTGTCTCCTTCTTATTTTTTGTAGGTCACGCGGTAGATGACGCCGTTCAGATCGTCGCTGACCAGCAGGCTGCCATCGGGCAGCGCCTGCACGTCGGCCGGGCGGCCCAGCGCTTTCTCGTCGGCGACGAAGCCGTCCACCAGCGGCTCGTAGCTGGCGACCTTGTTGCCGTTGAGGCGTACGGTCATCACGCGGTAGCCGGATTTCTTCGTGCGGTTCCACGAACCGTGTTCGGCGATGATGATCGCGCCCTGGTAAGGCGCCGGGAACTGCTTGCCCTGGTAGAAACGCATGCCGAGCGATGCGACGTGTGCGCCTAGCTTGAGTACCGGCGGCGTGTAGTCCTTGCAGCTCTTGCCCTTGCCGAACTCGGGGTCGAGCGTGTCGCCCTGGTGGCAATAGGGGTAGCCGAAGTGTTCGTTCGGCTTCGTGACATGGTTAAGCTCATCGCTGGGCATGTCGTCGCCCATCATGTCGCGGCCGTTCTCGGTGAACCACATCGTCTTGTCGGTGGGACGCCAGTCGAAGCCCACCGTGTTACGCACGCCACGCGCCACCACCTGCGAGCCGGTGCCATCCGGATTCATGCGGACGATCTGCGCGAAGCCTTCGGTGTTGCGATCGCAGATGTTGCACGGTGCGCCGGTAGGTACGTACAGCTTGTCGTCGGGACCAAAGGCGATGAACTTCCAGCCATGGTGTGTTTCCGGATGCAGCTTGTCGTTCACCACTTCCGGTTTCGGCGGATCGTCCAGGTGGTTCTCGATATCGCGCAACACCACGATGCGGCTCACGGCCGATACGTAGAGATCACCCTTGCGGAAGGCGACGCCCACGGGCATTTCCAGGCCGGTGGCAATGGTGCGCACCTTGGTCACTTTGTCGCCTTCGTAGCTGACGGCGTAGACCTTGCCCGAATCGCGCGAGCCGACGAAGACGATGTCTTTCGTGCCGAGCGCCATCTCGCGCGCATCGGGTACCTTGTCGGTCCATACGGAAATGGAGAACCCGGGTGGAAGCTTCAGCGCATCCATGGGCGGGGGTGCGGCGAGCGCCGAACCGGTGAAGAGCAGGGATAGACCGAGGACGAGGGCACTGCGCATGTGACGAACTCCCGGATGGATGGATCACGATGGACCCTATCGCGCGAAAGCGGCGTCAGCGCCGGATCGCGTCGAATCGGGCAGCGATGTAGTCGTCGGTGAAGCTGGTCATGCCGAAGTCGCGGATGAACCCGCAATGGCCGCCATGCGGCGCGATATCCAACTCGATGTTCGGCGGCAGGTCGAGCTGGTCGAACGCGCCGACGGGAATGACGGGATCGTCGCACGCGGTGAGGATGGTGGCCGGCAGGTGCAGGCCCTTCAGGCGATTGCCCGCCACCGAGTAGCCGTCGAGGTAGGCCTCGAGCGAATCGAAATCGGTATGGCGCAGGACCAGTGAGCGCGTGAGGTCGCGCATGTTCTGCTTGAGTTCGGCCAGTTCGAAGTACGTCTGCTGCGGGAAGGCCTCCTGCTTCAGGCGCAGCGAACGGCGCCACTTCTGCATGAAGTAGGCCTGGTAGAACCAGGGCGCGTCCTTCTCCAGCGAGAACAGGCCTTCCGACGGATCGATGATGGGGCAGACCGCGAGCACGTAGTCGATCGGCACGCCCAGCGACGGCGCCAGCATGCCGGCGCGCAGCGCGAAGTTGCCACCGAGCGAGAAGCCGGCGACGCCGACGGCCTGCGAGGGGAACATCTTCACGATCTCGCCCAGCGCGACCACCACCTCGTCGATGCGGCAGGAATGGAACAGCGCCTCGTTGAGGCCGTGGCTGTCACCGTGGTCGCGGAAGTTCAGGCGGAAGATGTCCCAGCCGTCTTCCAGCAGGCGGCTGCCGGTCTGCAGGACATAGGTGGAATCGACGCTGCCTTCCCAGCCGTGGAACAGGATCGCCAGGCCGCGGGATGCGTTGCCGGTGGTCTGCGGGGTGAAGCGGCCACTGAGGCGGTCGCCGTGGCCGACGTCGATCAGCACCTCGCGGGCTTCCTCCTGCACCTTTTGCGCGCGACGCGGCAGCAGGCGGCGGCGGATGCCGCTGGAGGAGAGCATGGTCTGAATGTGGCCGCTACGCAGCGGCCAGGGCGGCATGAAGTCCGAGCCCTTGGGCAGGCTCATGCGCGCGTGCCGTGTTCCAACGCGGCGGCGATGCGCTCACGCGAGGCCTCGGCCATGCGGCGACGGCCATCGGGCGACACCGGCACGGGTTCGAGGAAGTGCACTTCGACGTCGAGCGGCGCCTCGCCCAGCAGGCGCAGGAAATTGCCGAGGAAGCTCTCGCCGTCGCGGAAGCCCGCATCGATCAAGCGCTCGCCGTTGCGGGTGAAGCGCAGGGCCACCGGCTGCACCGGCACCTCCGCGTCGAGCGCGGCCTGGAAGATACGGGCGTGGAAGACGCGCAGCACGCCGTTGTGGCCGGTGCCGCCCTCGGGGAACACGGCCACCGAGCGGCCTTCGCGCAGGCGCTCCACCATCACGGCCATGACCGAGGCCAGCGAATGGTTATTGCCGCGACGGTGGAAGATCGTGCCGCCGCGCGCGGCCATCCAGCCGACCAGCGGCCAGCGGGCGATCTCGGCCTTGGCGACGAAACAGGCGGCGCGCTGGGAATGCAGCAGCTCGATGTCCAGCCACGAGGTGTGGTTGGCGACGAAGAGCACGGGATCGGGCAGCGGCGTGCCGAAGCGACGGCTGCGGAAGCCGAACACGCGCAGGAGCATGGTCGACCACAGGCGGATGGTGCGGTGGGCGAGCGGCTCGCGACCGTTCTTCATCACCCCGCCGGCCCAGCTCAGGATGAACGTGCAGACCACGATCCCGAACAGGACGTGGAGCAGCAACAGCGGCACCCGCCACACATAGCGCAGCGGACGCAGACGGTCACGTGGGGTCGGGTTGGCGGTGGCGGCTTCCATCGAGCACACAAGATTAGCGATGGGCGGCCTCGCCCGCTAGGGGAAACACCTATTGTCTTTATCTATAAGGCAGTTGCGTGCGCCTACCCGGCAACGTTCCCCAGTGGCAGGGCCGCCGAGGCCTTCACGGTGCGCAGGACGAAGCTGGTGTTGACGTCCGCCACGCCCGCCGCGTTGAGCAGCCGGTCGAGCAGGAAGCGGGAAAAATCGTCCAGATCGGCCACGTAGACCTGGAGCAGGTAGTCCATGTCGCCCGTGAGGGCATAGCAGGCCACCACCTCCTCCCAAGCCGAGACCCGCTCGGTGAAGGTGTCGATGGCCTCGGACTCGTGCTGGCGCAGTTGCACGCGGACGAAGGCTTGCAGGCCCAGGCCCAGTGCGCGGGGCTCCAGCCGGGCGCCATAGCTTGCGATGACGCCATCGGCTTCCAGCCGCTGCACGCGGCGCAGGCAGGCCGAGGGCGAGAGGTTCACCTCGGTGGCCAGTTCCGCGTTGGTGATCCGGCCATTGGCTTGGAGGGTAGCGAGGATGCGGAGGTCGGTGCGATCGAGCGTCGTCTGCACGATTATTTCTTCATATCGATTCAGATGGGTGGATCATTGCATATAGAAAGTCATAGTGCGCAACAAAACAACCCTATTGCGTGCCTTCGTCGCTAAGCTGTTGTTCCATCACCCCACAGCCCCGAAGGAGGCCCGCCATGGACACCCCCCGCCGCGTCGAGCATCAGCAGACCGACCGCGGATACGTGCCCGTCTACGCGACCGGCACCGTGGAGCAGCCGTGGGCGAGCTATTCGAAGACCGATCATGAGGTCTGGGACACCCTGTACCGCCGCCAGAAGGAGCTACTGCCGGCCTACGCCTGCAAGGAGTTCCTGGAAGGCGTGGAGCGTTTTGGCTTCGGCGAGGGCGGCATTCCGCGCTTCGACGACCTGAACGCCGTGCTGGGCAAGGCCACCGGCTGGCAGATCGTGGCCGTGGAAGGCCTGCTGCCCGACGAGGTGTTCTTCGACCACCTGGCCAATCGCCGCTTCCCGGTCAGCTGGTGGATCCGCAAGCCGGACCAGTTGGACTACCTGTCCGAGCCGGATCTGTTCCATGACCTGTTCGGCCACGTGCCGCTGCTGCTGAACCCGGTGTTCGCCGACTACATGCAGGCCTACGGCAAGGGCGGCATGAAGGCGCACGCGATCGGTCCGGACGCGCTGATGAACCTGACGCGCCTGTACTGGTACACGGTGGAATTCGGTCTCATTCGCACGGACGAAGGCCTGCGCATCTACGGCGCCGGCATCGTCAGCTCGAAGGGCGAGTCGATCTACTCCATCGATTCCGAAGCGCCCAATCGCATCGGTTTCGACCTGGAGCGGGTGATGAACACGAAATACCGTATCGACACCTTCCAGCAGACGTACTTCGTGATCGACGATTTCGAGCAGCTGTTCGACGCGACGCGTCCGGACTTCACGCCGATCTACGCGAAACTGGCCAACGGCGTCGCCACGCCTGCCGCGGAGGTGCTGGACACCGACAAGGTGTTCCAGCGCGGCACGCGTGAAGGCTTCGCTATCGGCGGAGACAACTGAAACTCAACGGCGGCCTAACGAACGGCCCCCTACGATGGATCCACGTTGTACCAAACAGGGTGGATCCATCGTGGTCGTTTTCGATATCCCATACGATTCCGTCGCGCCGGGGCTTTGGCTCCTTCAGAAGAACGAGACCGAATACGCCGAGTTCTGCTCGCGCGACGACGCGCTCGCCCACGCCCTCGCCGAGGGCCGCCGCATCGAGGCCGGTCGCTGCCAGTCGCGGGTGGTGTTGAACATCGAGGGCAACGACGGCCACTGGCGGGCGTTCGATACGTCGATCAAGCCGTTCGCGAGCTAATCGTCGTTCCAGCGAACGCTGGAACCCAGCGCGGGGCGATCGGTTGTCGCGTCGCGGCCTCCTACGCAAAAGCCGATGCAGCGCCCTCGCCATGCTGGTGAACCGGGGCGCTGGGTTCCTGTTTTCACAGGAACGACGAGCTGGCGATCCGTCGTTCCAGCGAACGCTGGAACCCAGCGCGAGGCGGCCGGTTGGCGCGTCGCGGCTTCCTACGCAAAAGCCGATGCAGCGCCCTCGCCATGCTGGTGAACCGGGGCGCTGGGTTCCTGTTTTCACAGGAACGACGAGCTGGCGATCCGTCGTTCTAGCGAACGCTGGAACCCAGCGCGGGGCGGCCGGTTGGCGCGTCGCGGCTTCCTACGCAAAAGCCGATGCGACGCCCTCGCCATGCTGGCGAACCGGGGCGCTGGGCTCCTGTTTTCACAGGAACGACGAGCTTTCCGGAATCCGGGCAAAATAAAACCCCGGTAGCCAGGGGAGGAGCTACCGGGGTCGCGTCGGGTCCAGGCTATCAGGGGAAATAGCGGGACCCGGGACAACCGTCGAATATTCCGTTCGGTTGCCAACGGGTCGCCTCTCGGCGATCGAATACTTAGATAGGGCCGAAGCCGTGAAGTTCCCGTATCACTTCGAGGTCGTGTTCGGGTTCTGTTTAACTTCGGCCGCCGTCGCATGATCGGCCAGCCACGGACGTACTTGCGCGATCCACAGCGCATAGCCGCTCGGGTTCATGTGCAGGCCGTCTTCGATGAACAATTCACGCTTGGGTTGACCGTTTTTATCGAGCATCGCGGGCGCGACATCGAGAAACGCCACGCCCTTCTGCTGCATCGACCAGTCGCGGATGAGCTTGTTGGCCTCTTCGATCTTCGGCAGCAAGTTCTCACGGGCCACGCTGGGCTTGATGGAAATGAAGGCGATGGGCACCGCCGGCTGGTCCTGGCGCACCTTCGCCACGAAAGCGGCGAAGTCGTCGCGTACCTGCTCGGGCGTATCGCCGCCCTGAAGATCGTTGTCGCCGGCGTACAGCACGATCGCCACCGGGCGATAGGGCTTCACGATGCGGTCGGCGAACGCGGTGGAGTCGTCCAGGTCCGAGCCGCCGAAGCCGCGGTTGATGACGCGGTAGTTCGGGAAGTCCGACGCCAGGCTCGTCCACATGCGGATCGACGAACTGCCAATGAAGAGCACCGCGTGGGCCGGCGGCGGGTTGGCCTTGTCCGAGGCCTCGAAGGCCTGGATATCGGTTTCCCACTTGGCGTGGTCGGCATCCTTCGCGATCGCGCCGAAGGACAGGAACAGCAGGGTGAGGAGGATCGTCAGGCGTTTCATCCGGACGACCGTAAACGTTTACGGCCTCTCAAGGCAAATGGCCGCGCTCCACCGCGGTGACCTTGAGCACCGCTTCGATACGCTTGCCGTTCCAGCGATAGATGAAGTGCCCCGCCTGCACGCAGGGCGCCACGAGGTCGGGATAGAACGTCGCCACGCACTCGCCCCCGGCGTGCCGGGCGCTGTCGTAGACGATGCCGTTGGAACCCGCGTCGCGCAGCTGGCGCGCCAGGACCACGCTGGCCGCGTAGGAGTCCGGATCGTGCTCGTTGGCCCAGCCGCCGCGGATATCGTGGAAGTTGCCGGCGATGCTCGTCTTGTAGCAGCGCACCTGCACGTCGCACGGAGGCTCCTGGGTGGCGGCGAGGAAGGCCTCGCGGTGGAACACCGTTTCCTCGATGGCCGTGGGAATGCTGTGCGCGGCGTAGAACACGCCCCAGTGGCCATCCGAGAAACGGCTGCCCTCGGGCGGGATGTGCGCGAACGCGGCCATGATCGGCGTGGTGCCCGGCCCGGACACACGCCGGTCGGGCGGCACCAGGCTCAGCGCACCGATCTTGTCGCGCAGGCGCGGGTTGGTCAACGACTCGATCGCCATCACGGCGTCAATGTCCTTCGGGTCGGCGATGCGGTCGAACAGGCCCACGGGGGGAAACCGGCTCGGCACGATGCGGTAGGCCTGGCTCCAGCGGATGCGCCGGACCGGCGGCGCGGCGGCGCTCATCCGTTCCAGCCGCGCTGGGCGTCCAGGTACTGGCGGACGACGTAGAGGTCGGCGACGTTGCCGGAGAGCATGCGCTCCAGCGCCGAGCGGCCGCCGAACAGGGGCGCGGTGTTCGGCTTGCGAACCCAGGCGTCGGCCTGGGCGATGTCGGGAAAGAGGATCTGCAGGTCCTTCCAGATGCCCAGCAGGTAGCTGATGCGCTCGATCACGTCGCGCGAGGGGGCGCCGTCCTGCTGTTTCTTCCACTTGAAGTACGTGGACTCCGGCGGATCGCCGAGCAGGGTGCGCTGCTCGGCGGCCTTGAGCTTCCAGTGATCCGCCAGGGCGAAGAAGGCCCGGAGCGCGGGGCCGCCGAGTTCCCCGGCCTGGATCGGTTCGGCATGGTGTGCGGGCTGCATCATGACTTCACCTGTGGAGTTATGATGCACTATACACCACAGGTGAAGTTTTTGTGTTACCCCTTGCGGGCCTTGATCCAGGCGTCGATGCGCTCTTCCAGCACCGGCAGCGGCACCGAGCCCTGGGCCAGGATGGTGTCGTGGAAGGCGCGCAGGTCGAACTTCTCGCCCAGCTGCTTCTCGGCACGCTCGCGCAGCTCGCGGATCTTGAGATAACCCAGCTCGTAGGACAGCGCCTGGCCCGGCCAGCTGATGTAGCGATCCACCTCGTTGGCGATCTCGCGCTGGCTGAGCGCGGTGTTCTGGGTGAGGTAGTCGATCGCCTGCTGGCGGGTCCAGCCGAGGTGGTGGATGCCGGTGTCGACCACGAGGCGGCATGCGCGCCACATCTGGTAGGTGAGGTAGCCGAAGTGCTCGTAGGGCGTGTGATAGATGCCCATCTCTTCGCCCAGGTACTCCGAGTACAGCGCCCAGCCCTCGCCATAGGCCGAGATGTAGCCGTCACGACGGAACGGCGGCAGGCCCTGCTGCTCGTCCGACAGCGCCAGCTGCAGCGCGTGGCCCGGCATCGATTCGTGCAATGTCAGCGCCGGCATGTTGAACAGCGGACGCGACGGCAAGTCGTAGGTGTTCACCAGGTACGTGTCCGGACCGCCGCGACCCGAGGTGTAGTACGGCGCGATATCGGCCGGCACCGGCTTGATGGCGAAGCGCTGGCGCGGCAGCAGGCCGAAGTATTTGTCGAGCTTGGCGTCGACCTGCTTGGCGACCCACGCGGTGCGCATCAGCAGCTCGTCGGGCGTCTTCGCGTAGAACTGCGGATCGGTGCGCAGGAATTGCAGGAAGGCCGGGAAATCGCCCTTGAAGCCGGTCTGCTTCATCGTCTCCAGCATGTCGGCATGGATCCGCGCCACCTCGCGCAGGCCGATGGCGTGGATCTGGTCCGGCGAGAGGTCCAGCGTGGTGTATTCGCGGATCTGCTGGCGGTAATAGTCCTTGCCGTCGGGCAGCGATTCGGCGGCCAGCGTCGGGCGCGCCTTGGGCACGTAATCGTCGCGGAAGAACCGCAGCAGCTTGCCGTAGGCCGGAATCACGCCCTGGGCGATCACCTTGCGTGCTTCCGTGCGCAGCGCCTCCGCATCGGCGGCGGGCATCGTCTTGGGCATGGTAAGGAAGGGCTTGTAGAGGTCGCTGTCCTCCGGCTTTTTCAGATCGGCCACGGCGGCGATGGAGACGTCGCGACCGTTGAGCACTTCGCGCGGCACGGTGAAGCCCCGGGCGAGGCCGAGCTTCATGTTGGCGATTTCCTGGTCCATCCAGGCTGGGATCTGCTTCATGCGCGCGATGTAGTTGCGGTAGTCGTCGCGCGTGCGCAGGTCGTTGCCGTGCATCACGTAGACGACATCGGACCAGAACGCCGAGTCGCTGTTAAACGGCATCTCCCACTGACGGAACCGCTGCGCGGCGGCGAGGTTGTAGATCTGCTCGTGGTACACCTCGTAATTCACCCGCTCGACGTCGCTCAATGTCTTCGGATCGATGCGATCGAGCTGCGCCAGCACGTCGTTCCAGTAGGCCAGGCGCTTGTCCTGGCTGGCCGCGTCGACGCTGTCCAGTCGCCCGTCGCCCGGCTGCGCTTCACCCGAAGTGAGGATGCCCGCCTGGCCATTGCGCCAGGTCCATTCCTTTTCATAGATGGAACGGAAGGCGTCGTCGGGCGTGGCGGCGTGGACGGCACCGGCGAAGAGGCCGGCGAAGGCGATGGCGCGGATCCAGGGGGACATGCGGGTTCCGGGGATGGCGAGGGAAACCCCGATCATGGCACCGGCCACCGGTCAGCTCCACCGCCAGGGGTCATGGCTTGCCTGGCGATCGTTCGACCGCCTGGGTTGTAGGAGCGCGCTTGCGCGCGATCGCGCGCAAGCGCGCTCCTACAAGGATGACGTCATTCGAGGCCGGCGTAGTAGCCGCGCATCGTGTCCAGATACGCCTGGAGGTCGCGCCCGGGCAGGTCATCGAACACTTCGCCCGAGTCGCGGCAGCCCTCGATGCGATCCGGGCGGAAATTACGGAACGCCTGGCGGTGCCGGCACCAGGTGCCCAGGGTCCACGAGCCACCCCAGAACGACAGGCACAACGGCTGCACCTCGCGCGTGCTCGCCCGGCCTTCCACGTCGCGGTACTCCAGGCACAGCACCTGCCGATGCAGCACGGCCTCGTGCAGGCGATCCAGCATCCGGGCGATATGGTTCTGCTCGGGATCGCGCCAGATCGGCGCGAAGATCTTCGCCTGCGCCGACCGCTCGCGCAGGTCGGGCGGCAACACCGCCTCGATCTTGATCAGCGCCGACTGCGCCTCGCGCGCCAGTCGCTCGCCGGCAAACGCGCGGACAAAGCGCGTGCCGGCGACCAGGGCTTCGAGTTCGTCGGCGGAGAACATCAGCGGAGGGATGTCCGAGCCCTTGCGCAGGACATAGCCGACACCGGCCTCGCCCTCGATGGGCACACCGGAAAGCTGGAGGTCCGCCACGTCGCGATAGACCGTGCGCGGCGAGACCTCGAGCATGTCGGCGAGCTGTCGCGCGGGCAGTGCCGTGCGACGCCCGCGCAGGGCGTTGATGATGAGGAAAAAACGATCGGCGCGGCGCATCGACACATCATCGCCCGACGCGTGGGGTGCGGGAAGCGATGAAGGTCACGGCCGCGCATCGTCCCGGCCTCACGCGGCGGCCAGCATCTGGGCGCGTGACAGGGCGGCGTCCTGGTCCGCCGCGCGCTGGATCGCCGGGCGGGCCATCAGACGGGCGACATAGGCCTCGAACACGTCGTGGCGAGGCACGATGCCCAGGCTCATCGCCCATGCCAGCGCGTTGCCCCAGAGGATATCGAGGGCACTGAACCGGTCACCCAGCAGCCACGGGCCTTCCGAGAGTTGCTTGATCACCGTCGCCATGGTCATGTCGAAGTCGCCGTAGGGACACTGGCCCACCGGCATGCCCGGACGCTTGGCGAGATGATCGAGTAGCGCGGGTTCGAAGCAGGTGCCGCAGAAGGCCAGCCAACGCAGGTACGGACCACGTAGCGGGTCGCCGAGCCCCGGCGCGAGACCCGCCTCGGGAAAGAGGTCAGCGAGGTAGGCGAAGATCGCCGGACGCTCGGTGACCAGTCCACCCCGGTGCTCGATCGCCGGCACCTTGCCCATCGGATTGACCTTCAGATAGGCCGGCTGCCGGTTTTCCCCCGCGGCAAGGTTCATCACGTGCATGTCGTATTGCGCGCCCAGCTCTTCGAGCAGCATCAGCGTGCTGGTCGAGCGGCTGTGGGGGGCGTGGTGGAAAAGGATGCGATGCGAGTTCATGCCTGTATCTCCCTCAAGCGGTGGTTCGTGATCGGTGCGGCCGGCCGGGGCAGGACAACCCGGCGACCGACGGGACGGTCGGGTGCGAAGCGGAAACGGCCGTCCATGAGCCGGCCGCGATGGCCCAAAGGCGCATAGGCGGCGGCAAGACGCTCGAGAAAACGGTTCATCTGGGTCCCCTCCCGGTGGCTCGATGGGAGAAGTCTGCGCGGGGGCTACTGACAACGTTCTGTCAGCAGCCTCTGGCGCCGTTCACGCCGCACCCGGACAATGCGGGCTTTCGCGCCAGAGTCCGTCCCGATGTCGAAACCGATTTCACTGATCCAGTTCCTGATCGAAGAGAAGCGCGCCGGCCATGTCTACAGCGAGCTGAGCCTGCTGATCGAGGTGGTGGCCCGCGCCTGCAAGCGCATCTCTGTCGCCACCGGCAAGGGCGCCCTGGGCGGCGTGCTGGGCAACGCCGGCTCGGACAACGTGCAGGGCGAGGCCCAGAAGAAGCTCGACGTGATCTCCAACGAGATCCTGCTGGAAGCGAACGCCTGGGGCGGTCACCTAGCGGCCTGCGCGTCGGAGGAAATGGAAGATCCGCAGCCCATTCCCGACGCCTACCCGAAGGGCCACCACCTGCTCCTGTTCGATCCGCTCGATGGCTCCTCGAACATCGACGTGAACGTTTCGGTGGGCACCATCTTCTCGGTGCTGCGCTGCCCGGACGGTGTCACCGAGCCCACCACGGAGGACTTCCTCCAGCCGGGCACCGAGCAGGTCGCCGCCGGCTACGTGGTCTACGGCCCGAGCACCCTGCTGGTGCTGACCTTCGGCCACGGCGTGCACGAGTTCACCCTGGATCGCGAGCACGGCAGCTTCGTGCTGACCAAGCGCGACATCACGATCCCCGCCGAGACCGCCGAGTTCGCCATCAACATGTCGAACCAGCGTCACTGGGAAGCCCCGATGCAGCGCTACATCGGCGAACTGCTGGCCGGCACCACCGGTCCGCGCGGTCGCGATTTCAACATGCGCTGGGTCGCTTCCATGGTGGCCGACGTGCATCGCATCATCACCCGCGGTGGCGTGTTCTTCTATCCGCTGGACGCGAAGATCACCGGCAAGGGCGGCACCGGCAAGCTGCGCCTGATGTACGAGGCCAACCCGATGGCCTTCATCGTCGAACAGGCCGGCGGCGCCGCCACCACAGGCCGCACGCGCATCATGGACATCCAGCCCAGCGGGCTGCACCAGCGCGTGCCGGTGTTCCTGGGCTCGAAGAACGAAGTGGAAGTGGCCACCCGCTACCACCTCGAGGCCGACCAGACCCGCGTCTGAGCCACGACCGTTCCGGGCGGCCCACGCCGCCCGGAACGCGCCATCCTTCCGCCACCGGCCTGTCGCCGCGTGGCCCGATCATCCGCCTGCCCCTTCCACGGTCACCGTCCATGTCCCTGCGCCGCGCCCGCACCTGGCTTCCGCTGCTCCTGACGTCCCTGCTTGCCGGTTGCGGCGGCCACAAGGCCGACACCCGCCTGGACACGGCCGTGCCCGTGCTCGCGGCCAAGCCGCGCATCGGCCTAGCGCTGGGCGGCGGCGCGGCCAAGGGCTTCGCGCATATCGGCGTGATCAAGATGCTGGAAGCCAGCGGCATCCATCCGGACGTGGTCTCCGGCACCAGCGCCGGCAGCGTCGTGGGCGTGCTTTACGCCAGCGGCATGGACGGGTTCGCGCTACAGCAGACCGCCTTTTCGCTGGACGAGGGCAAGATCCGCGACGTGCGCTTTTTCTCCGGCGGTATGGTGCAGGGCCAGAAGCTGCAGGATTACGTGAACGAGCTGATCAAGCAGCAGCCGATCGAGAAGCTGCGCATGCCGTTCGCCGCAGTGGCCACCCAATTGGAGACCGGCGAACGCGCCATCTTCATCAAGGGCAACGCCGGCCAGGCGGTACGCGCGTCGAGCAGTATCCCGGGCGTGTTCGAGCCCGTGGAGATCAACGGCAAGCATTTCGTTGACGGAGGCGTCGTCAGCCCCGTGCCCGTGGACGCCGCGCGCCAGCTTGGCGCCGACATCGTCATCGCGGTGGACATCTCCGCGCGCCCCGATGGCAGCAACCCCGGCAACATGGTCGGCATCGTCGGCCAGTCGATCACCATCATGGGTCGCAAGCTGGCGGACCAGGAACTGGCCCGCGCCGACATCGTGATCCGCCCGAAGGTCGGTCAGATCGGTCCTACGGATTTCGACCAGAAGAACGTCGCGATCCTGGAAGGCGAACGCGCCGCGCTGGCCGCGATACCCGCCATCAAGGCGAAAATCGCCGAGAAGACGGCCGCCATGGGCAAGCCGCCCGTCCCGGCGCACTGATCAGGCGGCTTCGATCAGTTCCAGGGCCGACTGCCGGCCCAGCGAGAGGATCTCGTCGGAGAGATCCGTGTCGTCGACCGCACGCGACAGCGACAGCGTGCCGACGAGCGATGCGAACACCGACATCGCCAACGTGCGACGACGCTTGCCGCGCACCGTATCAGGCAACGTCGAGACGATCAGCTCCACCATGCCGCCGTAGCCTTCGGTGAAGGCGGCGCGCGTCTCATCGGGACGACGCGACACTTCCGACGACAGCGTCGCCGCCACGCAGCCCGTCTCGGGGTGGTCGCGATGGTCGACGGAGAGATAGTTGTTGACCAGCGTGCGGTAACCCTCGCCACGCGAGGCCGCGACTTTCGCCGCGAGACGTTCGGCGGCGGCATTGGCGCCGTTGGTGACGCATTCGCGGACCAGGTCTTCCTTCGAACCGAAGTGGTTGTAGAAGCCGCCCTGCGTCAGGCCCACGTCGTTCATCAGGCTGACGACACCGACCGCATCGATGCCGTCGGCGCGGAACCGTTCGGAGGCCGCCTCGATGATCTTCTGGCGGGTTTGCTCCTTGTGGCCTTTCTCATAACGCATGCTGCTACTCCTAGGGTTCGTTCCCCGGCCCTTTCTCCATTGTAGCGCCTCCTTGCGCATTGAAATGTTGGGCAGCATGACCCTTGCGCAGCGTGATGTTTTTGTGCTTTCAAACACACGTCGCGATGACATTATGATAATGATCACACAATGATGCGGTGCAATGTCGTGATCGTCATGGGCGACATGACGATCACGAGACAACGCTTTTCACGCGTTCACAGCGGCTGGGGCTTCACGCCTTCGTTGGTGATCTTCACCGGGAGAATGTGTCCCTCCTTGTCGAAGACCATGCGGTCGATCGCCACCTGGCGATGATTGCCGTTCGTATCGCCGAGCGGATGTCGGTGATAGACGATGTACCAGCTGTCATCCTTGGCGACATGGAACAGCGAATGATGACCTGCGCCAGTGGCGATCGCCGGGTCCTGCTGCAGTATCTTGCCCAGGCGATGGAACGGACTGGTGGGTTTGTCCGCGATGGCGTAGGCCACGGAGTAATCGGGACCAGTCCAGCCACCCTCTGACCACATCAGGTAGTAACGACCGCCACGCTTGAACATCAGCGGGCCTTCGACGTATTTCTCCGGCGTGATCTCTTTGTAGGTGCTGCCGTCCGCGAAGGGCTGCAGCGCCGTGAAATCATCCTTGAGCTTCACGATGTTGGCGTGCTTCCACCCGCCGTAGATCATGTACCAGCTGCCGTCATCGTCGTGGAACACGAACTGGTCGATCGGCTGCGCGCCGTTCTGGAAGCTGCCGATCAAGGGCTTGCCGATGAGGTCGCGGAACGGGCCTTCCGGATGGTCCGCCACCGCCACGCCGATGCCACCCAGTTCCTTGTCGCTCTGGATATCGTTGGCGGCGAAGAAGAAGTAATAGCGCCCACCCTTCTCCACCAGCGCGGGTGCCCACATGGCTTTCTTGGCCCAGGGGACATCCTTCGCATCGAGCACGTCGGCGTGCTTGGTCCAGTGGACAAGATCGTTCGACGAGAACGCATCGAAGCGGGTCTGCTCCTCGTAGCGTTCGGAGGTGGTGGGATAGATCCAGTAGCGACCAGCGAAGACCGCCGCCTCGGGATCGGCGTACCAGCCCGGGAACACCGGATTGCCGGCATGGGCGCCAGCGGCGGTCAGCGTGAGCGCTGTCGCCAGGAAGAGCTTTCGAAGCATTGCGATCCTCCCCATGAAAGCAAGGATCGTAAACCGAATATGGCGGTGTGCCCAATCGCGGACACGGTCCGCTCCCACGCCGCTGGTAGCGACGTCACTACCGAAGGTGTGGGAGCGGACCGTGTCCGCGATGGCATCAGAACCGATACCGTGCCATACCCATCACACTGCGACGCGGGCCGTAGAAGCAATCGCCGCGTTGCAGGCAGGTGGCGGTGTAGATCTGGTTGGTGAGATTCGCGGCGTTGACCGAGAAGCGCCACGGTCCCTGGGTGTACGCCACCATCGCATCGAACAGCACCTTCTTCGGCACGCGAATAGTATGGGTCTCGTCGTAGTTCACCCCGATGTAGCGGGCACCGGCACCAAAGCTGAGGCCGTCGCTGTCGGCATCGTTGACGTGGTACACGGCCCAGGCCGAGGCCTGGTTTTCCGGAAGGCCGGCTACCGTCGTGCCGTCGCTGGGACGCGCCTTGGTCCAGGTATAGGTGCCGATCAGGTCGACATGGCTAGCCACGCGCGTCGACGCTTCCAGTTCGACGCCACGCACACGGTAGCGACCCGACTGGATCTGGAACTGCGGCTGCTCGGGATCGGGCGCGAGCCTGTTCGCCTCGCGAAGATCGAAGTACGTCGCGGTCACCAGCGTGGCGCTACCGACCGGCTGGTACTTCACGCCGGCTTCGTACTGCTTGCCGCGTTGCGGTGCGAACGGCCAGTTGTTGCGGTCCGGCTGGTCCAGCGGCTGGAACGATTCGCTGTAGCTGACATACGGGACGATGCCGTTGTCGAAACGGTACATGAGGCCATAGCGTGCGGTCGTCGCGTTGTTCACCAGGCGCTGGTCGGCCGTCGTCTGCGTGGCGCGATCATGGCGGAAACCCACGGTGCCGATCAGGTGCTCGCCCCAGTTGACCTGGTCCTGCACGTAGGCACCGGTCTGGCGCGTGCGTGAAGCCGGCAAGGCATTCAAGGTGGGATCGAGCGAGAAACGACCGTAGGTCGGCGTGAACAGGTCGAACGGCACGTCGATCAGCAGACCGGACTGCGAGCTGTCGATCTGCTTCGTGTTGGTGCGCGAATAGCCCAGGTCGAGACCGACGATCACGCGATGATGCGTCGGGCCCGCGTCGAAATCCGCCTCGGCGTGCGTGTCCGAGGTCAATCGGCGGTAGTTGCTCCTGGTGGCCCAGACATTGCGGCCCACGGTGCGCTCGTTCGCGTCCAGGAACGGATAGGCCGGATTGCCGTACACGTTCGGGTAGATCGAACGGTAATCCACGTCATCGTGCGAGAACCGCGTGTTCTGCACGATCTTCCAGGTGTCGTTGAAGCGATGCTCGAAGAACGACGAGATCGAGCGCTGGTTCGTATCGTAGCGGTCGAAATCCGGCTCGCTGGTGAAGCGGTTGGTGCGGATGCGACCGTTCGGGTTGGGGTAGATCGTTCCCGCGTGCGGTACGAAGTTCAGCGTGCTGCCGTTGCGGTCGAACTGGAGATTGGCCAGCAACGTCCAGCGCGTGCTGTCGTCCGGCATCCAGGTGATCGACGGCGAGATCGCCTTGCGGTCGTCCGGCACATAGTCGATTTGCGAATCCGAATCGCGATAGACGCCGATGAGGCGATACGCCCAATGCCCGGCCGTATCCAGCGGACCGGTGAAATCGAACGCGAGCTGCTTGCGCGCGTTGTTGCCCAGCTGCGCCACCACTTCGTGCGATGCGGTGAACTGCGGACGCTTGGAGGCCAGCGCAATCAGGCCACCCGTGGTGCCCTGCCCGTACAGCACCGACGACGGACCGCGCACGATCTCCAGGTGATCGATGAAGTACGGCTCGGTGCGGGCGTAGGTGCCGCCGAACGACTGGCGCAGGCCATCGAGGTATTGCACGAAGGACGTGCCACGCAGCATCGCATCGTCGCCACGGCTGTCCACGCCGTAGGAGTCGGAGCGAACACCGGCCGAATAGCGCAACGCGTCCTGCACGGTGAGCACGCCCTGGTCGAGCATCTGCGCGGCGGAAACCACCGAGATGGCCTGCGGCGTCTCGATCAGCGGGGTGTCGGTCTTGGTCGCGCTGGCGGCGTTGGAGCTGGCATAGCCGTCGTCCAGGCGGGTGCTGCTCACGGCCACCGGGGCCAGCTGAACCAGCTTGTCCTCGTGTTTCTTTGTCTCGCCGTCCGGGACGGTCTGTGCCTGCAAGGCAAACGGAACCAGGGCCCCCGCGATCAGCAGGGCCAGCGAATTTTTACGCAGAATCATGGACTTTCCCGGGGCGGGCCACGAAACCCTTCTACCCGTGGCCGGCTACAATTGCGAATGAATCGCATTACATGATGCCTAATTCGCCCGTTTCGTGCAATATTGCGAACGAATCGCATTTGCGTACACTCCTTGCGCTTTCAACTTTCGCGCTTTCGCCATCCCGCCCCTTACGGGTAGCCAGCCGCGCCTCACGCTCAGGGCCTACCCATGTCGATCCATCCCACCACCCCGCGACCGCGGGTCCGACGCGTCGCGCCACTCGCCGCCTGCCTGCTGGCCGCCCTCCCCTTGGGTACCCGCGCCGAGGACAGCGACGCCACGAAGAAGAACCGCACCGATCTGGAAAAGGTGGCCGTCACGGCACATCTGCTCGACGAAGCCACCACGGGAACCAAGATCGAGCTGCCCGTGTTGCAGACCGCCCAGGCGATCTCCGTGGTGCCGCGCGAGCTGATCCAGGAACAGGGCGCGCTACGCATCGGCGAGGCCTTGCGCAACGTGGCCGGCGTATCGCGCAGCGATGTCTATGGGTTCTTCGACGGCTTCAATATCCGCGGTTTCGATGCGTCCTCCGGGGCCACCTATCTCGACGGCCTGCGCACCTCGGACACCATGGCGACCTCAGAGCTATCCGGGCTAGAGCGACTGGAAGTAGTGAAGGGCCCAGCATCCGGGCTGTATGGCCAGGGCCCGTTGTCCGGCCTGGTCAACATGGTGAGCAAGCGTCCGACGGCCCAGCGCTTCGCCACGCTGGACCTCGGCCTCGGCACGGACGCCTACCGCGAGGCGCGCCTGGACGCCAATACGCCGCTGGATGCCGCCGGCCACTGGCTGGGCCGGGCGAACCTGGTCTGGCGCGACCAGGACTTCTTCGTGGACAGCTCCGGTGCCCGCCGCACCTACCTGGCGCCGTCACTGTCGTGGAAGCCCGACGCCGACACTACGCTGACCCTGCTCGGCACCTGGCAACACGACCGCCTGCGGCCCTGGTCACCCACCGTCGCCTACGGTTCGATCCTGTACAACCCAAACGGCCGCATACCGCGACACCGGGCCATCAACGACCGCGACTATCCCGCCACCCAGATGCGTGACCTGCGCATGGGCGGATGGATGTTCGACCATCGCTTCAACGATGTCTTCGCCATCCACCAGGGCGTGCGCTACGAGGATTTCCACAATACGTGGGACCACTGGCTATTCGCCAGCGGCATTCGCGACGACATGCGCACGGTGGATCGTTTCTACTACGGCCCGTACGACGAACATGGCCACAACCTGCGCGTGGATACGAGCCTGTCGGCGGATTTCGCCACGGGCGAGTTGCGCCATCTGGTGCTCGCCGGCCTCGACTACGGTCACCGCCAGTCCACCAACACCAACAATTTCGACTTCGGTCCGTATCCTTACGACATCTACGCACCACAGTACGGCATCGTACCCGCGCCACGCGTCCTGGCGGTCACGCGCTCGCTCACCGATTCACGACAGAGCGGCCTCTACCTGCAGGACCACCTGCAATGGGGCGATCACTGGACGATGACGCTGGGCGGACGCTTCGACCGCGCCCGCGACGGACATGGCGCGACGCAGGTAAAGACCAGCGCCTTCAGCCCCAGGGCCGGCGTTACCTATGCGCTGTCCGATGGCGCGGCGCTGTATGCCAACTGGTCGAAGTCGTTCAATCCGCAAGGCAACTACCAGCGATTCGATGGCGGCAACCTGCCGCCCGAACGGGGCGAGGACATCGAGGCGGGCATCAAGCTCGCGCGACCGGATGGCAGCCTGCGCGGCATGTTCACCGTGTTCCAGCTCACCCGCCAGAACATGGCCACCGAGGATTTCCTGCATCCGAACTTCTACGTGGTCACCGGCGAACAACGCAGCCGCGGCGTCGAGGCGGAACTGGCCTGGCAGCCGGTGGAGGCCTTCACCTTCTCCGCCGCCTACGCATACACCCAGGCAAAAATCACCCACGACAACACGCTACCCGTAGGTGCGCGGCTGGCCGGCATTCCCCGCCACAACCTCAACCTATGGGGGCGCTACACCGTTCAGGGCGGCGTGTTGGCGGGCTTTGGCGCGGGACTGGGACTGAACTACCAGAGCGAACGTCTTGCCTCGAACTATGAGCCGCTCGATCCGGTCTACGGTCGTCCCTTCGTCATGAAAGCCTATGTGCTGGTGGATGCCGCGCTTTACTACGACGACGGTCCGTGGAGCGTTCGCCTCAACCTCAAGAACGCCTTCGACCGGCGTTACTTCGTCACCACATCGAGCAGCCGTACCAACTGGGGTACGCCGCGCAGCCTGATGCTCAACCTCGAGCGACGTTTCTGACATGGGCAAGCGCGACACCTCTTTCGACTCACGGTACGCGATGCAGGTCGCGGCCCGCGCCGCCGCTGCCATCTTCGGCGGCTACGCGTTGGCTGCGATGACGACGGCGGCACTCGCCCGCTGGCTGCCCCTGTCGCGCGTCGAGGCGGTGATGACGGCGATGCTGTCCTCGTTCGCGATCTACGCGACGGTGGCGATCGTCGCCTTCGCGGTATCGCGATGGTGGCGGATCTGGCTTTACCTGGCGATCGTCGGCGTGCCGCTGGGACTGGCACTGGCTTTCATCGGCCGGAGGGTGGCGTCGTGAAGGGAGGACTCCGTCAATCGATGGCATGGCTGCATACCTGGACCGGCCTGCTGGTCGGCTGGCTGCTGTTGGCGATCTTCATGACCGGCACCAGCGCCTACTTCCAGGACGAGATCACGCGCTGGATGCAGCCGGAGATCCATGGCGAACGCGATCCGGTCGCAGCGGCCGAGGGCATCGTCGCCCGGCTGGGCGAACACGAACCGGGTGCCGCCAGCTGGTCGATGATGCTGCCGGGCAAGCGCGCCATCGCCACCACCGCGTACTGGCAGGACGCCGACAGCGGACGCGGTAGCTGGCGCGACAACAGCTTCACGGTCGATGGCACGGGACATCGGGTGGAAGCGCGCGGGACGCTCGGCGGGTTCTTCCTGTACCGCATGCATTTCGACCTGCATTACCTGCCCGTGATGTGGGCGCGCTGGATTGTCGGCTTCTGCGCGATGTTCATGCTGGTGGCGATCATCAGCGGCGTGATCACGCACAAGAAGATCTTCACCGACTTCTTCACTCTGCGTCTGGGCAAGGGGCAGCGCTCGTGGCTCGACGCGCACAATCTCTCCGCCGTGCTGGCCCTGCCGTTCCACGCCATGATCACCTATACGGGGTTGGTTACCCTGGCATCGATGTACATGCCCTGGGGTGTGGCGGCGGTGTACAAGGATCGCGCGGAATACTTCGCCGACGCGTTCGGCATCGAGACGACGCCGGAACGTTCGGGCGTCGCCGCGTCGATGGCCCCCATCGGCGAGATGATCCGCAAGGCGCGCGAACAATGGCACGGTGCGGACCCGGGCTATATCGATATCTCCATCCCCGGTGATGCGAACGCGACCGTGCGCATGATGCGCGGCGGCGGGGAGGCCATGGGCGCCCGAGGGCAGACGCTGATCTTCGACGCCGCCACCGGTCACCTGCATACACCGCCGGCCGAGAAGGGTGCGGCCTTCGAGACCGAGAGCGTCATGGTCGGCCTGCATGCGGGACGCTACGCACCGATCGCGCTTCGCTGGTTCTACTTCCTCTGCGGACTGGGTGGCACCGCGATGGTGGCGACGGGCCTGGTGCTGTGGACCTCGAAACGACGCCTGCAACTGCCCGACCCCGAACGCCCGCATATCGGATTCCGCCTGGTCGAACGCCTGAACATCGCGACGATCGCCGGCCTGCCCGTGGGTATCGCCACGCATTTCCTCGCCAATCGGCTGCTGCCGTCGACCATGGCGGATCGCGCGGATTGGGAGGTGCACTGCCTGTTCATCGCCTGGGGCGCCGTGCTGCTCTACGGTTGCCTGCGCAGGGTGCGGCGCGCCTGGGTTGAGACCCTGACGCTCGCCGCCGCGGCCTTCCTTGCGGTACCCATCGTCAATGCGATCACCACGGATCGTGGACTGTGGTCGAGCCTTCGCGAGGGCGATCTCGTCTTCGTCGGGTTCGACCTGGCGATGCTCGCTCTGTCGGCGACGTTCGGTTACATCGCCTGGAAGGTGCACAGGCGTCCTGCCGTGCCCGTGCGCAAGCCACGCGCCAGCCGGGAGGTCGCCGCATGATCGGGTTGTCCATCCTGTTCGGGCTGGCGGGTTTTGCGGCGCTTTGCCTGGCGATGTCACGGCATCAGCGCGACCTGCTCGGCCGCACTCTGTCACCGGCTGTGTCGCGAACGGCCAGGGTCATCGGCTGGGTCGCGCTGGTGGCATCAGCGGCCTGCGCGATGCGTGCCGAGGGTGCGGCGTTGGGCGCGGTCTATGCCTTCGGTATCGACACGATGTGTGCGGCGATCGTTGCGCTGGGCGTCACGTACAGGTCGCGCTGAGGTAGGCTGCCCGTTTCCCTACCCGTCCACGTGCTTTCCAGCTGATGGAGCCGTGTGACCGCCAGCGCACGCTGCACGTCGTGGACCAGGTCACCGAAGGTGTCGCTATCGTCACGCCACCAGCCACTCCTGAGGTTGTAGGCCGATTCGATGGCGAACCCGAGCTCGGCCTCCGTCAGCGCATACATACCAAGGTCGCACGTCAGCGACGCGTACTCGACCACTCGCGATTCGGACACGCCAAGCACATCGGCGACCAACGTGCGCAATACCCTGTCGACCATCACCGTTCGCCTCCTTGTCCCCAGTGTCCGCATCCTAGCGACGGCGACGCTCAGTGGCTGTAGGAACCGATAGGCAGATCCAGGAAGCTTCCAGGCAAGAATTTGATCTCCAAGGGATTTCCAGCGTTTTCGACAGTCTCGCCGCTGACGTCGCCCCCGGTGCCCATGTTTACCTGCTGGCCCGATCCCTTGACCACCGCCACGGTCATCACGAGCCGGCTGCCGGGCTCGAAACGACGGCTCGTGGTGCGACCGTTGGTGAAGTCCAGCGAGACCGGTTTGCCTGGCGTCAGCAGCTTCCGCTGCGAACGATCGCCGATGTAGCTGGCCCGGGCCTCGTACCACGACAGTTGGAAGTAACTGCCGTCGACCTTCTTTTCGTACAACGTGATCATCACGTCGAAGTCGCGCTTGTTGGTCACCACGTCCAGGTGGCCGGAGAACAATCCGCTCAGTTCACTACCGTCGGCGAGCGGCTCGCTGGTAAAGACCAGCGCGTTGCTGTCATCGAACGGAGGCGATGGCGTGTCCGGCGCAGGAAGATCGTCGCGCTTGCCGAGATCCACGGTGAGTACGCTTGGCTCGTCGCCCTTGACCGGCGCCAGCGTGTTTCCACCGGTGCCGTGCGAGAGATAGAGACGACGATGACCTGGCGCCATCGCGGCCAGGGTCGGGGCATGCTTCCAGGCGTTCGCGCCCATCACCTCGTAGTTGATCCGATCAACGAGCAGCGCGGGTTTCGGCGCGCCACGGAACACGTAATCGAACCACTGGTAGCGAATGACACGCCCGATGTCCTGCTTCGCGACCTCGTCGATGCGGTAACCATCCACCACGGGACGTGCGCTGCGTTGTGCGCCGATATGGTCCCAAGGACCGATCAGCAGGTAGTGTTCCGCGCGAGGTGCGTAGCGATAGTGCTGGGTGAGGTAGTACAGCGCACCGATCTGGCCACCATCGAAATAGCCAGTCGTGGTGAGTACCGGGATGTCGATGTTGGCGAAGTCCTCCTTGTACGGAATCATCGCCTGCCAATAGGCGTCGTAGGAGGGGTGGTCCAGCCAGCGCCGAAACACGGGGTTCGGCCGACCGTCCACCACATCGAGGTCGCGATACGCCTTGCCGCTCTCGTACCAGCGCCGGTACAGGCCATGCCAATGGGCGCTGTCGTCGTAGGCCGTTTGCGCCAGCGACTTCGAGTCCGTCACGTACGGCACCCACGAATAGACGAAGCTCAGGAAGACGTTTCCTTCCATCGGCACGTCGACACCCGGTGCCGCCGTCACCGACGGCATCAGCGCACGTAGCGCCTTCGGCCGATGCTTGGCGGCGGCCCACTGGGTGAATCCGTTATAGCTGCCGCCATACATGCCCACGCGGCCGTCGCTCCAGGGTTGCTTCGCGATCCACTCGATCACCGCATCCGCATCGGCGCCGTCGTGCTCGTACGGTACCGGCTGATCGGGACTGAGGCCCTTGCCGCGCGTGTAGCCCACCACGGCGGCATAGCCGTGCGCGGCGGTGAGGCGAAGCTCCAGTTCGGACCAGGCGGGGTTGGCGTAGATCGTGAAACCGAACAGCGTCGGCAACGGTTTGTCGTGCTTCTTCGGCAGCATCGTCAGAACCGTGATCTGCGCGCCATCTGGCGTCCGCACCAGCATCGGCGCATGGACCTCATAGCGACGCGCGTCGTCTTCGGCCACCAGCTTGTCGGTATACGGGCGGAACGCCGTGTATGCCTCGGCCATGAGGTAGGCCTTCACCAGCGCGATCGCCTTGTCGGTGTCGATGCGGTCCTTGCCGACCTGGGCCTTGAGCGCTTCGCCGAAGTCGTGACGCAGGGCGACCGGCTGCCAGGTGTAGGGATCGTTGTCGGTGCCGAAGCTGGCCATCACCTGGGACGAGAGGATGTCATCGAGCGGCGGGACAATCTCGTGGAAGGCCTTCGCATAGGCGTCGCCGAAAGAGAGGGTTCCCTTGGCGGCGAGCTGGCGTGCCCGTACATAAAGCTGCCAGCGGACCACCCCGGCCGCGTCGAGCGGACGCGGTCCGTGCTGACGCAGCGGGAGCAGTTCGGCGAGGCTCTTCAGGGCATCGTCGTAGCGGCCGGCCACCATCTGCAACTGGGCGAACGTGTCCAGGTAGGTGGCCCGGTCCGCGTCACGGTATCGAGGGATAAGGTCACCGGCCAGCTTACGCAGGGCTTCGCCGCTGTCCGTGCCATGGGGCACGCTCCAGGGCAGCGGATCGTCCACCGCCCATGCCGGCAGGGCAGGAAACACCAGACCGAACATAATGCCCAGGCACAACAGTCCCTTACGCATGGATCGCTTCCGACGGAACGGGAGCGCCGATCCTGCCAGCGCCCTCGCGGGGTCGCCAGTGCCGTCAGTCGCGAACGAGCAAGTCCTCGTAGAACGCACCGATGGGGCGCTGAGGATGAGCGATCTGAATCTCGAGGATCCACAGCCCGGGCACCGGCACCGCATCGTGGTCGCCGAGCGACCCCGCCTTGTGCACGGCATGGGGAAAGTCACCCACGCGATGGCCCTTGATCTCGTGGTTGAGGCGCCAGCCCATCGCCTCGGCCTCCTGACGTGCGTGCTCGTACAAGGCCACGCCGTCGATGCCTTCGCGCCAACGGGCAGCGGATCGCTCGAAGAGTTCGCGGGCCGCGGCCGCGCAGTCGTGCATGTCCTTGTCGTCGCCCACGACGAAGGTGTCGCCGACGTCGCCTTCGTGGCCGTCGAAGACCGGCCCCAGGTCGATGAAGAAGATGTCGTTCTCCGCCAGGACGGCGCCCGGTTCGGAACGCTGACGGAAGGTCTTCAGGGTATTGGGACCGAAGCGGACGATGCTCGGATGCCAGATGCGCTGCATGCCTGCCGCCTGGAGCCGTTCGCCCGCCATTGCGGCGGCATCGACCTCGGCCATGCCCGGCTCGATGCGCGAGGCGATGTCGCGCAAGGCGCCCCAGGCTTTCTCACGCGCCTGAAGCATGCGGTCATACGAATAGGAGGTGCCTACGTTCTCGGCGGTGGCGACGACCATGGGGCGGATCCTTGGGTAGCGAGGACACCCATTATCCGCCGCCACTGATGACGGCGCGACAACCGATTGCCTCGCGCTGGGTTCCAGCGTGCGCTGGAACGACGGACTACCCGCCTCGTCGTTCCTGTGAAAACAGGAACCCAGCGCCCCGGTTCGCCAGCATCGCGAGGGCGCGGCATCGGCTTTGCGCGGTCGGACGACTAGTGCGCGTCGGCCGATGGCGCCAACGGTGGTCGGACCTTCCGCATCAACGGCACCATCAACGTCGCAACGAGCAGGCACAGCGCAATGCAACGGAATGCGTCGGCGTACGTCAGCGTCTGTGCTTCGCGATATGTGATCTGCCAGAGAAGACGCAAGGCCTGCTGGGGATCGGGAACCTGCGCGAGAAAGTTGTTCATGGCTTCATTCGCGGGATTCAGGTGCTCGGCCATCCGCAGGAAATGCAGGTTGGTGCGATCATTGAGGATCGTCGCGCAAGCGGCAATGCCAATCGCGCCGCCGAGGTTGCGCATCAGGTTGAACAAACCAGAGGCCTGGCGTAGCCGCGCCGGCGGCAGGCCACCGAGCGTCAGGGTCACCACCGGCGGGACAGCCAGCTGCTGCGCGATGCCGCGCAACGCCTGCGGGAACATGAGCTCGCGCGAACTCCAGTCATGCGTGATCGGCGTGAACTCGAACATCGAAAGCGCGAACAGGCCAAGCCCCAGCATCAATAGCCAGCGCAGGTCCACGCGATTGGCGAGCATGGCGTAGAAGGGAATGGTCAGGATCTGGAACACGCCGGTGGAAAACACCGCCTTGCCGATCTGCAAGGCGCTATAGCCTTCGACACGACCGAGGAAAAGGGGTGTCAGGTAGATCGTGGCGAAGAGCCCCACGCCTGTCATGAATGAAAAGAAGCACCCCAGGGCGAAGTTGCGATCGCGCAACGCGCGCAGGTCCACCACGGGATGGGCCGCCGTCAGTCCACGCCAAACGAACAGGACACCCGCGATCGCGCTCGTCCATGCCGTCGTGCGGATCGTCGGATCCTCCATCCAGTTCCAGCGAGGCCCTTCTTCCAGCGTGTATTCCAGACAAGCCAGGAAAACCGCGATCAGCGCGATGCCGAGCCAGTCGCCGACCTTCAGCAACGAGAGATCGGGTTCGTCGATCTTCACGAACATCGGCACCGCCACCGCGACGAAGGTGCCGGGTAGCAGGTTGATGAGAAACAGCCAGTGCCAGGAATAGCTGTCGGTGATCCATCCACCCAGCGTCGGGCCGAACGTCGGCGCCAGCGAGGCCAGCGCACCGATCGTCGCCGCGGCCACCACGCGATTCTTCCCTTCGAAGAACACGAAGGCCGTGGTGAAGACCAGCGGGATCATCGAGCCACCGAGAAATCCCTGTGCCGCGCGGAACCAGATCATGCTCTGGATATCCCAGGCCAAGCCACACAGCAGGCTGGTCACCGTGAAACCCGCCGCCGACGCGGCGAACAGCCAACGTGTCGAGAACACGCGGCTCAGCCAACCGGACAACGGGATCACCACGATCTCGGCGATGAGGTAACTGGTCTGCACCCAGGCGGTATCGTCCGCTCCCGCCGAAAGGCCGCCGCCGATGTCGCGCAGGGATGCCGAGACGATCTGGATATCCAGCAATGCGATGAACATGCCCAGGCACATCGTGGCAAAGGCGAAGATCTTTTGTCCCGGCGAGAGATCCGCGACGGACGTGGTCATGAGCGCGTATCGATCCGCGCCGTGACGGACAACCCGGGGCGCAGCAGACCCAGCACGCCGTCTTCGCCATCGAGCGTGACCCTGACCGGCACACGCTGGACGATCTTCGTGAAGTTGCCCGTCGCGTTCTCGGGTGGCAACACACTGAACTGCGCGCCGGTCGCTGGCGCCAGGCTCGCCAGGTGGCCCCGGAATACCCGGCCGGGAAGGATATCCGCGCGGATGTCGACTGCCTGCCCCACCTTCATCCGCGACAACTGGTCTTCCTTGAAATTGGCATCTACCCAAAGGCCACGTGCCGGCACCACCACGAGCATCTGGCTACCCGCCGTCACATAGCTGCCCACCCGCGCCCGGCGGTTGCCGATCACGCCATCCACCGGGGCGCGCAGCTCCGTGTACGACAGGTTGAGTCTTGCCTGTTCTGCATCGGCATGGGCCTGCGCGAGTGCGGCGCGTACCTGGGCACGCTGCGAATCGATGACATCGATCTGCCGCTCGGCTTCGTTTACGACTGCGGTCGCGCGATCGGTCGCCGCGCGCGCCGTCTGGAAATCGGCGCGGGCACGCTGAGCGCTTTCCTGGGACACGGCACCGTGGCCCACCAGTTGGCGATAGCGTTCGTCGTCCAGCTTCGAACGCAAGGCTTCGGCCTGCGCGCCACTGACACCGGCCCTCGCCTGCGCGATGACGCTTTGCTGCAGGCGCTCCATGGCATCGAGGTGGGCCAGCGAGGCCTCTTGTGCGGCGACGGCGGCCACGGCCTTGTCCAGCGCGGCACGGTAATCGCGATCATCGATCTTCACCAGCAGGTCGCCCCGATGCACGTGCTGGTTATCGGTGACGGCGAGCTGCTGCACGTAGCCCGCCACCTTGGAGCCGATGACCGTGATATCACCGCCGACATAGGCGTCGTCGGTGTCTTCGACGAACCGACCGTGACTCCACCACCATGCCACGTAACCCAGTACGGCCAACAGCAGCAAGAACATCACGCCGATTCTGATCGGCTTCCGGCGGCCTGGGGTGACGGGGGCGACGGCTTCGGAAGTAGCGGACACGACGTGATCCATCGATTAAATGATGTATATACTTTTACTCATTATGTATGTCATTTCAATATCCAATCATCCACCGTGAAATAAACAGGATGTCGAGTGCCTTGGTAGGAGCGCGCTTGCGCGCGATGGGTGTCTCGGCAACCCCGGATCGCGCGCAAACGCGCTCCTACAGAGGCTTTGCCATGAAGAAAGCCGCCTTTCGGCGGCTTCCAGAGGCTCAGTCTTCGTTGTTTTTCAACGGCATGCCTGACGCCACCGGCTGGCCGCCGTGGGCGACGCAGTTGTCGTAGTCGTCTTGACACTTGTCCTGATGACCAGGCGCGCAGTTCTGCAGGATGAGATAGCACGCGCGGGCGGCGTGGGCCGGCGGCGCGTAGCTGACGGAGGACAGGGCACCGATCACGGCGACGGCCGCTGCGGAAACGAATGCTTTCATGACGTACTCCCTTGGTTGGGTGTTGCGTGAAAGTGCTTCGACTTGGGCACAGGGACGCGTGACCGGGTGCGACGCACCTGGCCTGTCCAACGACATGCTTCCCCGTGGTCCGCGCTCCCCTTGCATCGGCGGACACCGCACACTGCCACGATCCTGCCTTACATCTCAACCGACATTCCATGTGGTGATTGGCCTACACAAAATCGGAAAATTAATTACAAACCAAGGACTTGCACCGTTCTCTCGATCATCCGTCGCGCCGTAGCGGTCGCCGACTCCTCTTTCGCGTAGATCCCCGCCTGACCCGACCACAGCGGCTGGAAATCGCCGTTGCCCTGCGGTTCGGTCGCCGCGCGCAACGGCGACAGCGGACCACCGGCCAGGGGAAACGGCAATGCATCCGATGACAACGGGCCCACTTCGCGCATGACGCGATTGATGACCCCGCGAGCAGGGCGTCCCGTCAACACGTTGGTCACCGTCGTATTGTCGTCGCGTGCGTTACGCAGCGCGGCGCGATGCACCGGCACGCTCAGCGACTCGTCGCAGAGCAGGAACGCGGTCCCCACTTGCACGGCAGATGCGCCGAGACACAGCGCGGCGGCCATCCCGCGACCGTCACCGATGCCGCCGGCGGCAATGACCGGCACATCCAGCGCGTCGACGAGCTGGGGCACCAGGGCCATGGTGGTGGGCTGAGTCGCCATGTCGTCGGTGAGGAAGTTGCCGCGATGACCGCCGGCTTCGTATCCCTGGGCGATCACGGCATCGCAGCCATGTTCCCGAAGATAGCGACCTTCCTTTACCGTGGTAGCGCAGCCGAGCACCTTCGCGCCCGTGGCCTTCACGCGTCGAAGCAAGGTCTCGTCGGGCAGGCCGAAGTGGAAGCTCACCACCTCGGGACGCAGTCGTTCCACCATCGCGCACATGGCGTCGTCGAACGGTGCGCGACCACCGGCCGCCGGCAACGAATGAGGATCCACGCCGTACTCGTCGAAATACGGTGCCAGTCGCGATAGCCATCGATTCAGCGCTTCATCGGTCGCCTTGATGGGCGTATGCGCGAAGAAGTTGAGATTGAGGGGCGCATTGATCGCCGAACGGAAGGTCTCGACCTCGGCCGTGGCTTTTTCCACTGTGATGGACGAACACGGAATCGAACCCAGGCCACCCGCCCGGGCGACGGCGATCGCGAGGCTGGCGAGCCCCGATCCCGCCATGGGTGCCAGCAGGATCGGCTGGGAGATATGAAGCAAGTCGAGCACGCGACGGTCCGGCCAGGCGGTCATGGCAACTCCCATTCTTTATCGGTGGACGCAGGCATGGGGATGCGCTGCGCGACTTTGTCGAAGTATACGCCCGTCGTTCCACCCTTGATCCAGCTGTGTTGGCACCCATTTCGGTACGGAGAGTCGAGATGCGTGCATCGCATGCGGTACGCGCACGACAGCCGTTGGCAGGACAGGAAGATGATCGAAGGTGTGCCAGGGGAGACCTGGTGGGAAGACGTGGGCGACCTGGTGGAGCCCGCCAATGAAGGCCGCGGCGGCATGAGTTGTGTAAAGCGGCGCGTCATCGACGGTGTCGGCACGTTCTACGTCAAGCGCCAGCGTGGCTACAGCTATCGCAGCCTGCGCCATCCGTTCGGTCGCCCCACCGCCCTGCGAGAAATGTTCGCGATGCGCGCGTTCCGGCGCATCGGCATCGCCACGCCCGAACTGGTTCACTTCGATCTGCGTCATCGCGATGGCGCATGGGAAGCCGTGCTCGTCACGCGCGCACTCGATGGCTTCATCAGTCTGCAGGATGGCTTGCTCGCCGCGCGATGGCGCCACGAACGCAAGGAGCGCATCCTGCGTGCCCTGGTGGATGCCACGGAAACCCTGCATCGCGCGCGTCGGCGCCACGGCCATCTCTACCCGAAGGAGATCTTCATCGACGACCGCCATGCCGAACCGCGCGTGTGTTTCCTCGACCTGGAGTTGAGTCGCCGCCAGTGGAGCATGCGCGCGGCCGCCGAACCCGACTTACGGCATCTTCTGCCTTCGCTGCGCAACCTCGGGGTCGAAGCGGCGTTCTGTCGCGATATCGTGGAGCGCTACCGCCGTAGTGGCATCGCCCTGCGCGACGAACGCATCGCCGCGCGGCCGCGACAACGGGCCTACTGATCCGCCGGGAAGAATCCGACGTATTCCTCGGAAGCGCATTCTTCGGCGCCGTGACGCTCCCATCGTGCGCCGATCGATGCAAGCGCATCGCCCGTCGCCTTTCGGTTGGAGACCAGTGTCCATTCGGCGAGGACATGGTCACCGTCATGGCTTGCCAGGGCCTTCGCCTCCAGCAGCGCATCGCGCGTGACCTCACGCGAAGGCGTATGCACCATGAGGCCTTCATTCGCCAGCGCGGCGGTATCCAGGCCAAGAAGGCGGCATAGCGCGCCCTTCATCCGGGCGTCATGCACCGCCGCGTCGCGTGCCTGGTCGATCGTGGCCGTCAGGGAGGGATCGGTCCAGCTGCCATCGCCGTTCTGGAATGCCGGCCAGCGTGCTTCCCATGCTTCCGGCGGACACAGCTTCGCCTCGGGCGACAGCGCCACGAAGGGATTCATTTCCGCGGGATAGATCCGGCAGGTGCGCGGCCGGCTCTCGTAGATACCGCAGCGCAGGTCGGGCTGGAGATTCGGGCAGGCGCCCTGGAACGCGGCGACGAGGGTCACGGTCACCCGCACCGGCAACGCCCCACTGATCGCGGGGAAGGAGCGATCCCGCTTGTAAGCCGCCTGAAGATTGCTGGCCGGCGGATCCTCCGGCCAGGGAATGGCATCGCAGAACACCTGGATCCGACCGTTGCGACCCAGCCAGTCGATAGCCTCGTCGACGCTCAGGGGCAGGCGCAGGTCGTGGCAGCAGCGGCCGCACATCGTGCAGGAGAAATGGATGGTCATGGGTCGGAGCGGTCTCGTGCACGCGTGGCGATGGCTGGACGTAGCCGGGATACGATAGCGCGTCGGGAGCCGCTTGCCTTGGCGAATACGTACAAACCTGCGCATTGACGGGCAAATGATAACGGTTATCATTTGCCAGACTTTTCGCATTCCCCGGTTCTCCCATGTCCCTGTCCTTCGCACGGCGCCCCCTCGCCGTGGCTCTTTCGTGCCTGGCGATCCCGCTGGCTTTCGCCGACGACACCGCCACCGACACCCATCCCACCACGCTGAAGGACATCAGCGTCACGGCGACCCGTACCCAGGGCTTCGCGGCGAAGCGCGTCGAGGTGGGCCCCTACCAGGGACAGGACATCCTCGACATCCCCGCCACGGTCAATGTGGTGACCCGCGACCTGCTGGATCTCCAGCAGCCGTCCGGCCTCTACGATGCATTGCGCAACGTCGCCGGCGTCACACGACTCCAGCTCAATGGACTGGCCTACGACAACCTGTCGCTGCGCGGCATCGCGTTGGACAACCGGTCCAGCTACTACTTCAACGGCGTGCTTCCCTTCGACAACAACATCGCGATACCGATGGAAGACAAGGAAGGCTTCGAAGTACTCAAGGGTGCTTCGGCGCTCTACTACGGCTTCGCCGTACCTGCCGGCATCGTGAACATGACGACCAAGCGTGCTGGCGATACGCCGGTGACGCAGATCGGTACGTCGGTGGACAGCAACGGCTCGGTCAAGGGAACCATCGATGTCGGTCGTCGCTTCGGCGACCACCAGCAGTTCGGCGTGCGAGTGAATGCCGCTACCCAGAGCATCCACGCGCCGATCGACGATGTCCACGGCAACCGCCACATGGCCAGTGTCGCCGCGGATTGGAAAGTGTCCGACGGGATGACGCTGAAGTACGACTATGAGCATGTCGAGCAGAACCTGCCCGAGCAGGCCGGCATCGTGCCTCTTGCCGCTGTGAACGGCCATGTGACGCTGCCGCGGATCCCCGATCCGGACCGCATGCTCGCCTCCGACCAGCATGGCACCCGTGCCCGCGCGGACACCCATCTGCTGCGTGCCGACTTCGCCCTGGGTGAGAACTGGGCAGGCATGGTGTCGTTCGGTCGCTCCACCACGGAGCGCGACCGCTGGGCCTGGATCTTCCGCAACTACAACCTCGCCACGGGCAAGGGCCAGTTGCAGGCCAGTGAGCAGAATGGCCAGCGTTACCAGAACACCAATGGTCGTGCCGAGATCAACGGCGCCTTCGATACCGGTCCGGTCACCCATAACGTGACGCTGGGCTTTTCGCGCAACCGCCTGTACCAGCCCGACTTCACCACCTACTTCTTCGTCGCCAACCAGTTCCTCTACGACCCCACGCAGAACCTGGTGCTCAAGGCCTCCGGCGCACCGAAGCCGTTCTATGCGCAGACCGTATGGAACACAGGTACCTACGTGTTCGATCGCGTCTCTCTTGGCGAGAACTGGGAAGTCACCGGTGGCCTGCGTCGTTCCACCTACCAGAGCCACCAGGCCGGCACGCCATCGAGCGACATAACGAAGAACACGCCGTCGGCCAGCGTCGTCTATCGGCTGGACAGCCGAAGCAGCCTCTACGCGAGCTATATCGAAGGACTGGAGTCGGCCGGCAGCGCCCCGGGCACGGCGGCGAACCCTTACCAGGTGCTACCTGCCGCCGTCAGCAGGCAAAGCGAAGTCGGCTACCGCCACCGCTTCGAGAACGAGATGCTGGTGTCGGTCGCCGCATTCGACATACGCCAGCCGTCGGCGGGCCTGGATGCGAACAACGTGTATGCATTGAACGGACGCGCCCGTTACCGCGGCATGGAATTCTCGGCACAGGGCCACGTCACGTCCCAGCTGTCGCTGTCCGCCTCCGCGCTCTGGCTGCATGCCCGTCAGGTCGCCGCCACCGATCCCACCATCGAAGGCAAGACGCCGGAGAACACGCCACGCTCCAGCGCCAGCCTGTTCCTCGCCTACGACATCGCCTCGCTCCCAGGGCTGGATATCAACGCGGGCGCCTTCTATACCGCGAGCCGTCCCATCAACGACCAGAACCAGGCATGGATCGGCGGCTACACGCTGTTCACCGCCGGCTCGCGCTATCGCACGCGCATCTCGGGCAAGGACGTGACGTTCCAGATCAACCTGGAAAACCTTGCCAACAAGCGGTACTGGAGCGCGGCCGGTTCGAACCAGCTCTCGGTCGGTCTTGGCCGCACCGCGATGTTCAGCTCGACCCTGGATCTATGAATCCATGAAGGGCCGGGCGCTCGCCCGGCTCTTCGCCACCTCACCAGTTGACGCGTACGCCAACCGTGCCGTTGACGGCCTGTATGCCGCTACCGAACGCTTTCTGGTAGCCCAGGTTGGCATAGATGGATGTCTTCCGGCTGACCTGCGCGCTTACGCCCGCGGTCACTTCGTACCAGGTACCGCGCAGGTTGGAGTGGAACGGTACGAATCCTTCCTGGGACGAAACCAGTGTACGCGGATTCGCGGAGAACTCCCGCCACACATTGCCCCTCAGCCACGCCGTAAGCAGGCGAGGATGCATGCCCTCGTCCAGCGCCCAGGTCCGCGCGAGACGCGCACCAGCGCGGCCGGCCAACGAGTTGACGTTACCGAAACGCACCTCCGCCGCCGCATCGGACGATGCGTCCACGCTGATACCCTGGTAGACCAGCTGGGCCTGCGGCTCCAGGATCCAGCGATCGCGCAACTGGAACGGATAGCCCGCCTCGACGGAGGCCGCGAAACCGAAGGCATCGGTCTTCAGGTCCGCCATCTGGCCGGAACCGGAACGCGCGGTGTACCACGTGCCCTGCATCACGGCATCGATGTACCCGTTGTTCGCTCCGTAATGGGTCCAGTAACCGCCAAAGGTATAGGCATTGAACCTGTTCGTACCCGCACGACTGCCGTCGGTATGTGTCACGCTGCCGTTGCTGTGACCGATTGTGGCGTAGAGACCCGCGCGATTCCGCGAGCCGTCCGCGAAACGTTCGTTGACAAGGTCGCCGCCCGCCTGCAACGCCACGAAGTTGTCGTCGAACGAAGGGCCCTGGTTGAACAGGCCGCCACGCCGGGCATTCCACTTGCCGTTCTGACCGATCACACGGGCCCATACACCGTTCGGTTGATCGCCCATGAGGCCGGCCTGCTCGCCCATGCGCTCGTGCAGCGTGCCCAGGGTGGCACGACCGTAGTTCACCATCATCGACGACAATGCCGTGTAGTCGGAAATTTCCCGGCGATAGTCCGGGCGAGGGTCCGGTGTCGGATCGGGCTTGCCATGGGTATCGGGATCAGGCTGCGGATCCGGCGTCGTGTCCGGACCGTTGTACTGCGAGCGCAGGTACCATGCATCGGGTGTCGAGCCATCGCGGCCGCCGCGATAGAGCGCGTACTCGTAAGGACCGGCAACCGCCCGTCCGCCGAGCACGAAGGCATCGGTCGCCGTCGTGGCACCCCGCTGCGCGTCGACAAGCAGGATACCGTTGCCCGGTGTGGCCTGGCCCAGGCCACCCACGTTGGTCACGTTGAGGGTGGAACGACCCGACGCCTGGCCGCGATCGATCACCACGCGATCGGTCGGCGCGTTGTCGCCGGCCAGCACCGTGTTCAGGTGGATGCTGCCGTTCTGACCGACGTAGCTCGTCGTGGTCAACGTATTGCCCGTACCCGTGCCCGCCAGGTTCACCGCACCGGCGTTGGTCAGCGTGCCATTCACGACGAACCCGCCTTTCGCTTGTCCTGCCAGCGCAGGCATGGCGTCGGCCACCGCGACCTGGCCGAGGTTGGTCACCGCTCCGGATACGCTGCCATAGCCACCGAGCGTGGTATTTGACGCGATGCGTACGCCGCCGTTGCCGGCCACCGACGCCAGGGGATGAGCCGCATCGCCCACGACCAGGGCACCGTTTTCGACCGACGTCAGGCCCGTATAGGTATTCGAGCCGTTGAGCACCGTCGTTCCGCCACCGATCTGGCGCAATGCGCCCGTTCCCGACACGTTGCCGTCGATGACGTAGGTGTCGCTACGATTTACCGCGAGGATCGCATTGTTCGCGATGTCACCCACGATCCCACCGCGCGTGCCGCCATTACCAAGCTGCAAGGTACCTCCGCCAATGACGGTGCCACCCGTATAGGTGTTCGCGGCCGTCAGAACGGCGGTGCCGTCGTCGCTTTTCGTCAACGCTCCGTTGCCTACGATGGCGCCATCCACGGTGAACGTCGACCCCGCGGTGGTGGCGAGCGTGCCGCCACCGTCGCGCAGCGTGAGGGTCCTGTCGGTATGGATATCGGCCGTCGTACGCAGCGTGCCCTGGTCGAAACCGACGCCACCACTTGCGACACCGAGGTTGGCGTCGCGGGACACCTGCAACGTACCGCCATCGATCGTGGTTCCCCCCGTGTACGTGTTGTCGGCACCGAGCACGAGGGTACCGAGATCGGATTTGCGCAACATCGATTGTCCGGTCAGTACGCTGTCGATCGTCGCGGTATAGCCTCGGCCATCCTCACTACCGTCGCCAACGCGGATGGTGGACTGCCCCGGGTTCGCCTTGCTGCCCACCAGGGTGATCGCGTCGCCGTTCACCCGGTAGCCATCGCTGGCGAACTGCATGCCAGCTACGTTGACCTGGCCCAGACCGTTATCGACCCTCACCGTACCTGGTGCAGCGGAAAACACCGCGAACGAGCGATCGGAAAACGGAGCGTTGATACCGCCCGTGGCATTGGTCCAGCTATCGTTGCCGTTGTAGTTCTGCCAGATGCCGTCGCTACCGTTCACATGGCCATCGTTCCTGGGACCTGCTGCGCCGTCCCAATAGTTCAAGGTCAGGCCGTCGGTGTTGACGAGATTGACCTGCTTGTCCACCGAGGTCTGCACGAAGAAATCGGGCGAAGGAATCGTGCCGATATCGAGACCGTTGTCGGTGAGCGCCCCCTTGTAGCCGATAACGCGATAGATGCCGGTATCGAAGCTGCCACCGGGCGACACCTTCACGTTGAGCGTGCCATCGAGCACGAGGTCGCCACCGACCCGGGTGAGGTCGTTGAACGGACCGCCTGCCACGTTGGCCTGACCGAAGCTGTAGTCGAGCGACGATCCCTGGTTGAGCTGGAGGTTCCGTCCGATGGTCAGCGTTCCCGGTGTGATGTTGTTGTCGCCAGGCGACAGCGTCGCACCATCGGCGACGGTGACCGAACCGCCGATGACACCGCGGCCACCGAGCGTGGCGCCGCTCGCCACCGTCGTATCTCCCGTTGCCGCCGTCTGATCGCCGTTGACGAACAACGCGCCACGATCGACGGTCGTGCTCCCGGCATAGCTATTGCTTCCCGTCAGCACCGTGGTGCCGTTACCGGCCTGGCGCACCGCGCCGCTTCCCGATATGACATTGCCCAGCATCACCGTGTCGGCCCGGTTGAACCAGACCTGTGCGTCGTTGGCGATGGCGCCCTGCACGCTGCCCGTGGTGCCGCCGGCACCCAGCTGGAGAACACCGCCCGTCACCGAGGTACCGCCCGTGTACGTGTTGCTTCCGGTCAGCACGAGCATGCCGTCACCGGTCTTGCCCAACCGACCGACACCTGTCACGCCCTGCGACAACGTGGTGCTCACGCCGGGAGATGTATCGATGGCGCCGTTGTTGGCGGTGACCGAGATGGCGCGCGTATCGCCCAGGCCAAAGCTTCGGTTGAAACCAAGGGAGCCGCCGTCGAGTGTCACGGCGCTACCGTTTGCACCGATGGCGCTATCCGCGCCGATGGCGATCGTGCCGGCCTTGATCGTCGTGCCACCACGGTATCCGTTGATCCCGGTGAGCGTGAGCACACCGCCCTGGGTCTTCTCGACGGCGCCCACGCCGCCGATCGCACCCGCGTAGGTACCGTCGTCGGGTTGCGCGAAGCGCACCAGGCCACCGTTGGCGATCGCCTGGGGCAAGCTTTGAGCCCTGGCTTCGAGGATACCCGCCGCATCGACATTGACGCTGCCGTTGAAGTTGGTGTTGTTGCCTGTCAGCGCCAGCGTGCCCTCCTTCACATCCACCGCCAGCGGGCTGCCACCGGCGTTGTTGCCGATGGAGCCGAACAACGTCCACGTACCCTGCCCCGTCTTGGTGAGGCTCTGGAAGTTGCGGATGTTTCCCGCCAGCGAATCGCTCGATCCCGAGGCGCCCGCGAGCGTCAGCGTGTTGGTGCCACCGCCACCGTCGAAGCTGCCCGTGATGACGGAGTTCGCCTCGAGGGTGAGGTTGTCATTGCCGCCCGCGAAGGACAGGCTGCCTTCTACGCGAGCACCGCTACGATTGATGAAGGTGACGTTGCCTCGACCGCTGTTGCCGATCACGTTGGCATTGGCCGATGCGTTGCTGCGGATGGTGCCGTAGTTGTCCACCACGTTGGAGGCGCCGACCGTGCGATCCTCGAACCAGATCGCGGCTGCCTTTTCCGCCGAGATCAGGCCGTGGTTTTCGATACGGTTGCCCGCCCCCATCACGTTGATCGCCTCGGCATTCGCCTGCGTACCGATGGCGCGTACCTCGGCACCGCTGGCGATGTTGATCGTGCCGTTGGAACCGAACTCCACCGTGTTGTTGCCGGCGGTCCACAGGCCCGCGCCCGAGCTGGCGTTGTTCCGGATGCTTGCACCCGTGCCCACGTCGATCGTGGCGTTGTCACCCAGGCTGACCGCATTGCTGTTGCCCACGGCGACCTGCGCATTCGGCACCAGCACGAGACTTGCACCCGACGCGGTATTCCTGCCGTTGCCAATGAGCGACGCATGAGGGTTTGGCGCGGCGGTATCACACGTGGTGGCAGTTCCTGAAGATACGCACGTGGCATGTCCCTGTGGCGCGTAAAGCACGCCGAACGCGATGAGACCGACGAGCAGGGACGTAGTGATGGCGCCGTGCGCATCGCGCGGCGACTGGCTGAGCAACATGATGGACTCCTTGGGGACAGGCGCAACTGCCCGTGCCCGTGCCATGGCACGGACAACGATTCGCTGTGTTGATGGGGAGGCGGGTTGGCTCGAAGCACGCCGAAACGCGCTTTCTTAGCTGATATTTGTGACCCGCATCACAATATTACCATTGCGTTGCCGAATCCGTAGGAGTATGCACATTTACGGTGGCATGACGGACTGCATGCGTTCAGTGTCGTCATCACGCAGCGTCGACATCGCGACAATCATCTTGAAAGTGGCTTCATTCGGACGTATTCGCGAAATATGTTGGCGCATCAGGCTTTGCGGTATATCCCGTATCATCGCGTATGACCGCGATAGCACGGCTACGGCCTTTGCTCTACGAAAAGTCGTATGCCATTAGGTCGATAAAATCGATATCGGCTTTATTAATACGACGCCGTTATCCGTTCAGCTAATCGCCGAATGCATGGCGATTCGCGCCCCACCTGTCGATCGACGACGCGCAGCAGGACGATGTCCGCTTCGCTGCGCGTCGCCGATGGGTCGGCTTCCAGCGTTTAGTGATCTTGCATCAACACTTCGACGACGTAGTGATCCTTGCCGTCCTCGTCGATCTCCACGATCAGGCCATGCACGTCGGATTCAAAGCCAGGAAACTGCTCGTTCTGGTCACGGGCCAGGCGTAATGAATCCAGGATCGCCCGGTTGGCGCCGCCATAGCGTTCGCCCGGCATGATCGTCGGGATGCCGGGCGGATACGGCACGATCATCGTCGCGGCCACGCGACCGTCGAGGGCATCGATGGCCACGCGCTCGACCTTGCCCTGCACCAGTCGGTCGTAGGCCTCCGCCGGGGTCATCACCGGCTCGGGCAGTTCCACGTACATCTCGCTCATGATGCGGGCTACGTCGTGGGTGACATTGAAGCGATGCAAGGCATCGCACAGGTCGGCAAGGCCGACGTCCTCGTAGACCTCGGGATAGGCGTCGACCAGCGACGGCAAGGCGTTACGCAACGGCTCGTTGCGATCGTAGAGGCGCTTGAAGGCGAGCAGCTCCGTCGCCAGCGTGCTCCACTTGCCTTTGGTCACGCCCATGGAGAACAGGCAGAGGAAGGAATACAGATTGGTCTTCTCGACCGTGATGCCGCGCTCCCAGAGGAACTTGGTCACGACCGCGGCGGGGATGCCGCCTTTTTCCGTGGACTTGACATGCATGTCCAGGCCAGGCGTCAGCACCGTGACCTTGATCGGATCGATCATCACGTAGTCGTCGGGTAGGTTGCCGAACCCATGCCAGGAGGCTCCCGAGCCCAGACTCCAATCACGCTGCGCGGTGGTGACCGGACCGATCGTATCGAGGTCCTTCTCCAGCTGCTTGCGCAGCGCATCCGGTTGCCAGACCTGAAACCACCATTCGTCGCGCGACAGCTCGCTCTCGATATGCAGCATCGCCCGGCGGAAGGCGATGGCCTCGTCATGTGTCTCCTGCACCAGCGAGCGACCGGAGGCACCTTCCATCATCTTCGAGGCGACGTCGCAGGAGGCGATGATGCCGTAGTGCGGCGACGTGGACGTATGCATCATGAACGCCTCGTTGAAGCGCTCGGCGTCCAGGGCACGTTCGCGTCCGTCACGGGCGTGGATCATCGAGGCCTGCGAGAAGGCCGCCAGCAGCTTGTGCGTGGACTGGGTCGCGAACATCACTGCGTCCTGCGTTCGCTCCTTGCCCTTGCCCATCGCATAGTGGTTGTCGTACAGCTCGTGGAAGGCCGCATAGCCGTACCAGGCCTCGTCGAAATGCAGGAAATCCACCGCCGACCCGATACGCTTGGCGATCGATTCGGCGTTGTAGCACAGGCCATCGTAGGTGGAATTCGTGACCGTCGCGATGCGTACCTTGGCGCCATCGAGGTGCGCCTTGCTCGCCAACGGGTGCGCCTGCACGCGCGCGGCCATGTCGGCGGGGTCGAACTGATCGAGGCTGATCGGCCCGATGATGCCGTGGGCGTTTCGGCTGGGTCGGAAGTACACCGGCACGCCGCCGGTCATGATGATCGAGTGCAGCAGCGACTTGTGGCAATTGCGATCCACGAAGACCACGTCGCCGCGTGCCACGACCCCATGCCAGACGATCTTGTTCGACGTGGAGGTACCGTTGGTGACGAAGAACGTGTGGTCCGCGCCGAAGTTCTTCGCCGCTTCGTTCTCGGCCGTCTTGATCGGCCCGCTATGGTCCAGCAATGAACCCAGTTCGGGCACGGAGATGGATAGGTCGCTGCGCAGCGTGTTTTCGCCGAAGAACTGGTGAAGGGCGCGACCCACGGCCGACTTGGTGAAGGCGATGCCACCCGCATGGCCCGGCGTATGCCAGCTGTAGTTCGAGCGCGAGGAATGGATGAGCAAGCCCTTGAAGAAGGCCGGCAGCAGGCGCTCCATGTAGTCGTCCGCGGCACGCATCACCTGCCGGGCGATGAATGCCTTGGTGTCTTCGTAGAGGTAGATGAAACCATGAACGCGACCCAACAGCTTCGTCGGCACCTGTTCGATGGTGCGACGCTCACCGTAGAGGAACACGGGCAGGTCGCCGCGCCGTGCATCCTGCTCGTCGAGGAACTGGTACAGGTCGTCGAACTGGCTCGGCCCCTCTTCCGTGCCGTCGATGGAGATCAGCACCGCCGAGGCCGCCGTGTAGGTCCGGCCGGCCGCATGGGCGTCGGCCATGTTCAACCCGCTCAGCACGCGCTGGTTGTGTGTGGCGATCTCTTCCGCCAGGGCGCGGATGAGGATGCCGTTGATGCGCGGCGAATTGAAGTCGTTGTCGATGATGACGATCGGGTAGTCCAGCGAATTGAAGTACATGGCTCAGCTCCGGGGGGACGGGGATGCGATCTTCTGGGACAGCGTCTTCTTGCGGCGCTCCTCGCTGAAGAACGGGTAGAAGACGGTGATGAACAGCATGAACAGGAAGGCCCAGGTCACCAACTGGCCCTCGGTGCCGAAGATGGCCCAGAGGCAGTAGATGACGACCACGCTGGTCAGTACCCAGTACAGGCCCACATGGGCCGTGCTGTGGCTTTGTTCCACCACGAAGTAGCACGCCACGCAGGAATAGATGTATGGCAGCAGGGTCAGCACCACCGCGGCCGATGTCACCAGGACGAACTGCTCGGAGGCCGACGGCGACGCGGCCGTCGCCAGCACCACGAGCGACATCAGCGCGCCAACGATGATCAGGCCTTTGACAGGCGTGCCGTCCTTGTTCGTTCAGCTGAACACGGCGGGAAACAGGCCATCGTCGCCGGCCGCCTTGGCGGACAGCGCCGTGAGCAGGATCCAGCCACCCAGCGAACCCGCCGCACCCAGCGTGGCGCACAGGCTGACGATACCGCCGCCGACGTTGCCGATGGCGACCTGCGCGGCAAGGGTGAAGGGCGCATCGGCCACCTGCAGCTTGTCGTTCGGCACCATGCCCATGATCACCGCTGAGCTGGCGATGTAGACAACGGCGGCCAGCGCCACGCCCGCCAGCGTCGCGATGGCGACGTTCTTCTCAGGGTTACGCACCACACCGGCGGACACGGACGCGGATTCCACGCCGATGAAGGCCCAGAGCGTCAGCGAGGCCGAGCTGGAAATCGCCTGGAAATCGCTCTTGCCCGAGACGTTGTATGCCGCCGTGAAGACGTCGGAGCGGAACCAAAACCAGCCCAGCAACGCCACCCCGAACAACGGGATCAGCGCGAACGACGTGGTGATCGACTGGATGCGCGTCACCACGTGGGCGCCCGCAATATTGGCGAAGGTGAACAGCCAGATCAGGCCCACCACCACCAGGGTACGCACCCAGGGTTCGGCCAGCTGCGGAATGAAGTAACTGAAGTAGCCCACCGCCGCGATGGGCAGCGCCACGTTGCCGATCCAGTTCGCGAACCAGTAGATCGTGTTCGTCTGGAAACCCATATAGGGACCGAAGGCGTCACGCGCATAGGCATAAGGGCCGCCCTCCTTGGGCGCGAGCTTGCCGAGCTTGGCGAACACGAAGGCCAGCATCAAGGAGCCCAACGTGGTAACCACCCACCCCCACATCGATACCGATCCCAACTTGGCGAGATTCCCGGGCAGCAGGAAGGCTCCCGATCCCATCATGTTGCCCGCCACCAGGAAGGTGGCCGCGACCACACCTATCTTCTTGTCTTCAGCCGCCATGAGATGCTCCTGTTCGTGGGCCCGCGACACGGGTCATTTGATGAAGCTGTACTGCACCGATCCTTGCACCCGGGTGTCGTTGGCCCGGGTGCCATCGCGCTGGTCGAGCTTGCCGTGAAGCAACTCCACGCCCATCGTCCAGGTGGGCGCCGGGCTCCAGATCAGGTTGGCCGCCGCGTAGTCGGTCATGACGAAGGCCGTGCCGTCGTCGAGATGGCTGGACGGCACCCGTGCCTGGCCGTAGACCAGGTTGGAACGCCACTGCGACGACCAGTAATGCGTGTAGGCCCCATACCAGCCCCAGGCCTTGCGGGCGCGCAGGCGCCCCTGGTCATCCACCGTGGCATCGAGCCGGCTTCCACTGGTATCGGACAGGTACCGGGCGATGCCCTTGCCGTAGACGCCACTGACCATCAGGAGGTCCTTGCCGAGCAGCGCGAACGTGCCGCTCAAGGCCATGCCCCAACCCGTGGTGTAGCCGTCGGCCTTGCCATCGGTGTAGCCCAGGCGGCGCAACACCACGCCGGCCTGCACATGCCCCCACTCCCGTTCGCGACGCAGGGCGAGCACGAGGTCGGGAACGCGCGTGGCACCCTTCAGTTCGGGGCGTGACCCCGTGTTGGCGATTTCCGACTGCGGCCTTTCACCGGAGAGGGTCAGGCTGTTGCCGTCCCCGAAGGGAAAGGCCTGGTGGATACCCGGCTGCAATACGAACATCTGTCCACCCGGCCCGGCGAAATCCAGCGTGTCCGGCAGCGCATCCGCATCCATGAAGGCCGAATAGCCATAGCCGGCATACGTGTTGCCGATCTGCCCGTAGGCATGGCGAAGGTGGAACTGGTAGCTGTTGGCGTCGCCACCGTAGAAGTCGTTTTCCAGGTAGAAACGCAGGCTGCCGTAGTCGGTCGGGCGGCGCGCCTCGAAGGTGAAGCGTGTCTGTCGCGCGTGCATGTTGAAATGCTCGTGGTCGCGCGAGGGGGCGCCGGCCGGAAACGACGCGGGAATGAATTGCTCGTCGTTGCCGGCACCGTGGTTGTCCGCGATGGCATCCAGCTTCGCGTAACCGCCGATGCGGATCTTCGTTTCCGTGCCCGGCACATCGAAGAACCCTTTCAGGTCGGGATCGGTCGGTGGCGGGGCATTGTCGATACGCGAGGCGCCGGCGCCCTGGTCGGCCACGGAATTCTGCGCCGGAAGGCGCGAGGCCGGCACGCCCACGGCCGTCGCGGTGGATACTTTTTCGGGCACCGCCGTGGCGACGATCGTCTGGCCGGGTGTAGCCGATGACGATGCCAGGGCAGGTGTGAAAGGTCCGGCTGGTTTCGCGGACTGGGCCTGCGCGTTCTCGACCGCATCAAGGCGCGCGCCCATGCGTTTCACGACATCGCGCAGGGCATCGACCTCCTCACGCAGCTGCGCGTTCTCCTTCTTCAACTCTGCTTCCGTGGTGTCCTGCGCATACGCAGGCATCGCCAGCCATACGAGGCACGTGGCCAGAGCCCGTCGTAGAACGATCCTTATCATGTCTGGAAGCCTCCCTTTTCGCGCTGCCAGGCGCCGCGTCCCGATGGGACACGACAGATGCTTCAAACGAAATACACAAGCCTCCGCGCCACCGTACCCGCTCGGTCGACGCATGGACTGTGACTGCTCTCACAGTCCATCCGGAGTGCGGGAAAAAGCTAACATGCGGCGCCCCCGATCATGCCGCGGCCCATTGTCACCCTTCATTGATCGCCCTCCCCTGGGTGAAGGGAAGACTAAATCACATCACCACGCCATGGCGTCTTGTTGAAAAATGCTGTGTGGAACGGTCGCCGCGCTCATGCGCCGATGTGCCCACCCGTGATGCGTGAGAAATAGATCATGAGTGGAACGGATGATGAATATTCGGCATGAAGGCAATGAACAGGCATCGCTGAACATGCGTGCGATGTAACCCCGCATCACGCGGATCCGCTTGACCATCCACCACCGTAGCGGCGTACCCAATCAGGTGTCTGTCGCGCCAACGGCGCACCATCGCCACTGACAACATGACCCGATCGCCTGCCGATCGACGCCACACTGTCGAAAGCGATGATGCGGGACTCCCCGCCTCCATGCAGCACCAACTCCCGGCGCGACCAGTCCACGTGATGGAGCACACCGGGTTGCTTACCGGGTCGCCGGCCATCCCGATACGGAAATCCGATCACCACAGGGTGGCCGACACGCAATGTCTCCAGGTGGATCTCGTGCGCCGCCACGCTGGCACTGACGTAATGCCGGATCGCGGTGACGTGGTCGAACGGCACCAACGTCGTCGTCCCGTCGTTCATACCCCGCGACGGCAACGGCTGGGGATGGTCGAATACAAGCTGCCGACAGGCCCAGTCCACGCGGTCCACCATGCCGATGACATGCATGCCACGCACGCACCACAGCTTGACGTAATGCCCTTGCCCGAGGTGCCGGAACACCTTGTCGTCTTCCGATGTACCGAACATCCGGATACTCGCCTTGAAAGCGAGCGACTATCGGTAGGAGACACGACGACGTTCGCTTCATGCGTCTCGCTTTCCGATTTTTCAGACAACTCCTATGCCTGCCCTGTGACGCAAGTCACGAAGAAACCGGATGAACCGGGCGTGGGCTAACATAGGCGGACGAAGGAGACCTCCAGGGGAACGGATTGAACAGGGGATATCGACGCCATGGCGCCATCGCGCTGGCCCTCGGCCTGGGCGTCGCGAATGCATGCCCGGTCCGGGCCGACTGCATCGACGATGCCGCGCGCTACCAGCATGTCGACCCCTTCGTGCTCAGGGCCATCGCCTACCATGAGTCGCGCATGCAACCGGCGACCGTGGGCCGCAACACCAATGGAACGCTCGATATCGGGGTCATGGGCATCAACACCGTGCACCTGCCGGAGTTGTCCGGCTATGGCATCCGGCCGGCCCATCTTCGCGATGGCTGCACCAACGCCTACATCGGTGCCTACTACCTGCGCCGGAAGATCGACAAGTACGGCAACACCTGGCGCGCCGTCGCCGCCTACCATTCCGAAACGCCCGCCCTGGGCGCGGCCTATGCCACCGCCATCCGCCGTGTGCTCGCCAGTTGGGGTGTCCTGGACCGGCCCCCGGGCGGCATGACGCCCCTCAGCCGATAGCTTCGGCCACGCAGGCCTGGCAAAGCGCCCAGGATTCCGGATCCTGCTCCAGCGTCTGCACCACCTGGCCCAGTACGTACTGGAAGTTGGCCCCCTGCGCGCCGTCCCCCAGTTCACCCAGCAGCAATCCCTCGACCAGCCGCCCGACCAGCACGCGCTCGTCGGTGATCCCGGCCTCGTGCAGGCGCTTGACCATGGCCGCCGGGGACGTGGACGGCGCCCGGGTACCCGTACCGGCGCCACCCGCCGGCGCAGGCGGACTGGCCGCAGCGCGCACCGGCGCCTGCCCGGGGCGATCGGTTCCGATCCGGGAGCGAAGCTGTTCGATGAGACGCTGGGTGCGAGTGATGTCGGTCATGGGCAAGGGTCATTTTGAAACGCGAGCTTACTCTGAATACTTCTTCCGCAGATATTCCCGTCGCTGATTCGTCTACCACATGAAAGCAAGATAGGCCCAATGTCATATTCGGAATCATCGTCGTCGGCGAGCGCCACCGGTTGCGGGTTTCCGTACCGGATCCACCAGGACCGATAGGTGACCGGCCTTGGTGAGACCGCCTCGCCGCTGCACCCAGACGTTGTCAATATGATCGGCATAGTTATACGCGGGCGCTAAACATATTCGCATTGTCGGTGGTGTAGATCATCCATCTTTCTCCGGTGCGTGACATCGGTAGCGGATGATCGAGCTATCGATGTCACGTGCTCGTCGTGGGCCATCGGTTCAACCGACGTAACCAGACTCGAAGGATTGGATATAGCCCAGCAGGTCATCGGTGCGGCACTCGGCGACAAGCTCTAGCGCAGTCTTGCCGCCGAACGTTGCAATCGGTTCCTGCAGCCAGGCAACCGCTTTATCGCGATCGCCCGATATCGCCTCGACAGCCTGCACGACACCTTTCACGTGAGGGTTATCGGCAAGGTCCATCAAACCTTCTTGAGACCTGTGATTACATCGGCCGATATGACGAGCTGCGCCACATATCCAGGGTTGAGAGCTACGCCATAACCCGGTGGAAGGCGGCGAAAAAAGTCCCTTCCCTTAATCTGGAGGACGTACTCAGCCATCTGTCTATGCAATCCGGGACGTGACAAGGAAGAAAATGCAGCTACCAATGGACTTCCTACCTCACCTACCAACAATGGGTCAAAGCCGCTGCCATCCTGCCGCACCTCTTCTCTGCTAGAAACATAGACATCAGATTCAGCAATATTTTTCAGCAGATCTTCAAGCGAGATTGCCCCTTCTTTTGCTCTTGCAATATCACGCTCAAGCTCGTTTTTCGGATCAAAACCTAATAGCTCCATGTAGCACCTCTACAACTCAATTTCGGGATACATCTTGAGAGCTTCGGAGTGCTCCACTCTTCTCACCGAATGAAGCGTCTCATACCAAAGAGTCCCACAATTGTTGCACCTCATCAAAAATGCGGGGCCGTCCGGGGTAACCGCTATTTTCTCGAAACGTTCAAAGGGGGCGTGATACCCAATTTTGCAAAACTCGCACATTTCGATCGATGGCTCTTTCATGCCTTACCAAGCTAGCCGGGGCCGGCGGATTCGCCGAACCCCGCGCAGGCGCCTGCCCGGCGCGGTCGTTACCGATCCGGGAGCGAAGCTGTTCGATAAGGCGGCTGGTGCGGGTGATGTCGTTCATGGGAATGGGGCAGTTTGAAGCGGAAGCTTACCCTGAATATTTCTTCCGCAGATACTGTCGCCGTTGGCTCGTTTCTCAGCCCTTCTGACGAACTTGGTGAACGGTTCCTGCAGCTACGCAACCACTCGTTCGTTGACGCCCGATATCACTTCAGCAACCTGCCGGGCACGCTCCACCAGCGGATCATCGATGATCGACGCACCGCTACTACGTCGATAAATCCGAGAACATAACAAAGAGGAGCGCCCTCACAAGACGGACGCTCTTCGACTACAGCATGCGTTGCGTCTCGACCACGTAAGCTCTCAACTTACTGCTGTCCTTGATGGCCACACGTCCTGCATCAATATCAACGATCACATTTCTGCACTTGCAAGCAACTGAGTGTTCCGGCATCGAGGGAAGCGTTTCGCCACAAACGCCACACTCATAACGGATATCTGCTCCGGCCGGGTAGCCTTTCGAAAAATCAACATTCAAATAATTTCTGTGCATTTCGTCCTCTACATCGTGGCGTCATTCAATGAGGTTTCGGCACGTCACGACTAATCAATTTAATGTATCCCTGATCCAAATAGTCCTGGATCGTCATGGGGAACTGATGCTGCTGGCCAAGACCCCACTCTCCAAACCAAGGCGAAGCTTTCCCACTCTGTACCCCTGACATTGGCTCGACTACTTCATACACACTTAGCGGCCTCATATTTGACCCAGGAGCCAAAGCGCGCATTCCGTAAGGAACATCCGCAGGAGCACCATATGCACCGAAATCGTGGAAAGTACCAGCTTCATCAAAGAAGCCACCGTAGCGACTGAATTGATAGCCCGGCTGCAAGGTTTCAACGATCGGCTCTGACCAGAAACCACCGTTTGGTGGCCAGTAAGTTTGTATTGATTTCCCAGATGCGGAGGTAGTTTGAACGGTTTCTACATCCGCGGCTATCGCCTTTGGAACCGTATCAGATACCCCTGCGATATTCACCTCTTGACCAGTACCAACGCCGGGTGCGGTCGTCGGTTCTCGGGAAAGCCACTTGCTTACATAGCCCTTGCTGGCATCGATCAGCTCCCCCGCCTGGCGCCGCCCCCAATTGAGCGCGACACCCACATCGGCATACAGGACGTCACCCAGGTACGGCACCTTCCTTGCCGCGTTCAGGACAAGGCCGGCCCCCTTACCGATGATCGGACCCGCCGCCAATAGCTCGCCTTCGACCATGCTGCCAGGCTGGAGGACCTGATCAAGGAACCCCAGGGTGAAGCCTGCCTGCTGCTTGTAATAGCCGCGGATATTCGTCAGCAGGGATGTGCTCTTCAGGTCATCACGACCCGAGTCCGTCAGATCATTGAGCCACATTTGAGCGGACTCCTTCGCTCCCGCGAGCTTGGGGTTGAGGGTGCTCGTTATCGTCTCATCGGTATTGAACGCCCAAAGACCCAACGGACTCCCAAGCGATGCCAGCTTTGTCGCATCCCTGTCGAACAGGCTACTTAATGCGTTGTTTTGCGCATTGTCATGCTCGAAGGCCGACAAACGATCGGCATAGACTCGATCTCGCTCCAACGATGCCTGCCCATTCGCTTGTTCATTCGCCGAATTCCAGGCAAACGCGATCTGTTCGGAGGGCGCATAGTTGCTGGCCAGCCAGAACTGGGTCTCACCGAACGTAACGCCTGCGCCGCGTTGCAAACTGATCGGTGTGATCAGGGGCGCCATCGGACCTAGCTTGGTGATTCTCAGATCGTCAGCCGAGAACTGGACCGTATTGGCCTGGACGCGGTCGTATTTGATGGCCGGCAGATCCGCCAGCCGGTCGGCGATCGTATTGCCGATCGTGCTGCCGATCACGTTGGTGGCGATCTGGCCCCAGCTTTGCGACAGATTGCCGTGGACGGCCGCGCTGGCCGCGCCCGAGGCCACGCCACCGGCGATCCGCTGCGCCGATGCGCTCCAGTCCGTGGTCAGTCGACCTGCGCCGTAACCTGCACCGGACGCCACCGCGCCGGCCGCGACATCACGCCAGCTGAAGGCCTGCAGGCCCAGCACCGAACTGGCGACCGACGAACCGGCCGCCGCCGCCGCGCCCTGGCCCACCGCGGCGCCGAAGCTGGTCACGCCGCTGTTGGCCGCCGCCAGGCCGCCGAGGGTCTGTCCGCCACCGATCGGAATGAATCCCGCACCGCCGGCCGCCGCGCCGCCCACCGCGCCCAGGGCCACGCCTTTCCAGTTGATGCCGCTCTGCTCGCCGCCGGCGATCATCACGCCCTGCGCCGCGATAGAGCCCACCGCGCCACCGAGGGCGCCAAAACCGACCGCCGCGCCGACGCCGTACCCGCCGCCCAGCGCCGCCAAGCCTCCGGCGAAGGCACCCGTGCCGGCCGACGCGAAGCTAAGCAAGCCTGCGGCAGCACCTGCGGTGTAGATCGTCGCCACCACGGCCACCACGATCGCCACGATCTGCAGGATGCCACCGCAGCCACCGCCCTGGTGCTTGGGCGCCGGCGGCGGCGGGGCATCGGGCAGCGTCGGCTGCGTATTACCGATGGCACGGCCCGGATCGTACGGCCGCACCGTGCTGCTGTTGTTGTGGATGTTGGTGACTTTGTTGGGCACCGTCAGCACCGTGTTCGGTACCAGCGCTGTATCCAGGGTCAGGTTGTTCGCGTCGGCCAGCATCCACCACAGGCTGGAGTCGCCCCAGATCGCCTGGGCGATACCGGGCAAGGTGTCGTTGGCGTGGACGATGTAGCTGGTCGGCGCCGTGCCGGGGTAGCTGCTGTTGATCGGCTGGT
>NZ_WNDO01000037.1 GCF_009912395.1 Luteibacter sp.
TGCCTGCTGCCTGAACTCCAGGCTGAACTCCTGCCCCTTTCTGCCTGCCTTGCTCTTGGTCATCGTCCACCTCCTATTGCGATAGTTAATCGCTTATAGGGGTGTCCGTGAAACGGGGGCAAGATCACCCCACCCTGGTCCGATATCGACGCATTGCGCTTCTCTACCGGACGATAGACGCATCAGCTCTCATGGATTACGCCGATCCCACGCAAAGCTCCGCTTTGGTTTGGATCGATCAACGATTGCCGATGTACAGCCAAGGATATCTACATGGATTAATTGGCAGGCGCATCCACCGACGACGTGGAATCCCCCGTCTGCGCCTTGAGGATGTTGGTGTAGTACGTAGCGGCGGCCGACCGGCTAAGCCTGCCGTTGGGCGCCCAGATCATCACCCCGGCATAGCCCGCGTTCGACACGCTCTTGGCGACGTCATAGACGCGCGAGGCGGAGGTCGATCCCGGATCGATGCCCAGAAGCAGCTGGTTCTTCGTCATGCCGGCCGCGGTGTAGTTGGACAGGTTGGTGACATTCTCGTTGTATGTCATCTCATAACCTTCGGTCAGCAGCTTGGCGACATTCGTGGTCGACCTGAAATAAGCGCTGTCCGACCACAAGGCCTTGCTGAGGATCTTTTTGTCGAAACTAGCGTTGTTCTTGATCGCGCTCAGCAGGTTGTAGAACGCGCTCGTATCGCCGCTGCATGTCGAATACTCGTCGTCGACATCGATGCCATCCAGGCCATACTTCACAACGTCCGCCACCATGCTGTCGGACAGGCTCTTGATAGCGTCCTTGCTCATCGTGCAGGATCAACCCGCTTGCTGATGATTGCCCAGGTAGGCGATCTGGACCTTGACACCTTTCTTCTGCAACGCCCGGATGACATCGATATTCTTGTCGAGAACCGTGCTCATCTCGGTGTTGTAGTACAGCACCGGATTGCCCTTGCTGTCCGCATTGATATTGGCGGCGAACAGGACCAACTCGGAAAAGAACGGCTTGCCCGTTCCGTGCACGGTGTAGTTGCCGACATCCTTCACGTCTTGCAGCGATGGATTATTGAGAAAGATGACGTTGTTCGCGGCAGAGGCCGCGAAGCTGGCAAAGCAGGCGCCCAACGCCAGCGCCAGGGAAACCGATTTACAGGACATACCGCAATCTCCAGATCATAAGTTTTTTGAAAACTTCCTCGTTATCTCTGCCAAGTACCGGCACAAGATGATGGCGCCCCCGGCCAAGTCGGAGCGACGATCGCAGTACCTCCCGTGTATCGAATCCAATAAATTTAGATCGATCTAATTCCCTGATGCATGATTTCTATCTCAAGTCATTACGTCCCGCACGCGGCGTCGCAACATATAGCGATACGTAGGTGGATGTAACCAACACGCAGCCGACGGCTATGTAGTCACCCCTGCCTAGGCCCGCCATGTGCTTGCCGCCACCGGCGCCGCCGCGGTGATGATCGGGTGCGGCACACAGGGCCGGCCGCGGATCTTCCGCGAGCGGGTACGCCAAGGGTCGCGCCGAGGACGCCGACACCCCGTTGCGCCTTACCCGCGAGTACCTCGACGGTGGGCCGCGAGCGTATCGCTCGCGGCCTGAGTGCATTGCTTACGGGTAGAGCCTCGCGACGCCTGTCATGTTCAGGTCGCCAAGACCCTCTTCCATCGCGCGATCGAACACGTCGCGCGTCGCCGCGAGCGTCGGAGCCGAGGTCGGCGTTCCACAGGCCGCGACCAGATAGTTGAAATCCTTGTCGATCAGGCGGATCGGAAACTGCGGGGTGAAATCACCCGCACGGATCGAACCCACGATGCGACCCGCCACCGTGCTCCAGACCGGCGTCGAGGCCATCGCGTCGAAGATCGGGGCCGCGTCGACGCCAGCCTTCGACAACATCGCGGACAGCTCGGCCAGCGCGGTGACCTGGATGCCCAGCAGCGCATTGGTCGATAGCTTGGTCAGCGCGCCGCAACCCAGCGGCCCGACATGCTTGACCACCGAGCCCATCTGGCAAAGCAAGGGTGCCGCGAGGTCGCAGACCTCCTTGTCACCACCCACGAGGTAGACGAGCTGCCCCGACTCCGCCTGCGGCAGGCTACCGGAGACCGGCGCCTCGACGAAACGCACATGCTTCGCACGCATCGCCTCGCCCAGCGCACGCACGCCGTCCGGCGAGAGCGTGGAGCTATCGATCGCGAGTGCGTCCGGCGCCATGCCATGCAATGCGCCATCGCCCTCTCGCGTCCAGACATCGGCCGACACTGCATCGTCGGTGAGCATCGCGATCACGATATCGGCGCCTGTTGCGGCCTCGCGCGGCGAAGCCGCCCACGCCGCACCCTGCACCGTCGCCTCGATGGGCGCCGAGCGCGTGCGATTCCACGCCGTCACCTCATGACCCGCCGCGATCAGACGGGCGCACATGCGCCGGCCCATTTCGCCGAGTCCCAGGAATGCCACCTTCATCGTCGTTGCTCCTTCGTATGTCCTGACAAGCCGCCCATGGTGAGCGGTTTTTGGCAGGACTTCGATAACGTGCAAGGCATGACAGTCTTGCCCTGCGTTCATCAATGAACACGTGAAGCGCTTAGCGTGCCGCGCGCAATGGTTCGTCGTCCGGCAACGTGATCGATACCGGCAGACCGGCGCGACCGTAACGGGCTAGGTATCGACCCAGGGTGTCGAGATGGACACCTTCGGACGGTCGGCGCCCAAAGGCATCGCACTGGCTGGCCGCGTCGACCTGCGCCAGCAGCTGCGCGCATTCCATCCGGTAACCCAGGTCAAGGAACAAGGCGGCGGCCCGCGCGACATCGCTCAGCGGCGCCGGCGCGAACGCCCGCTCGCCCGGTTCTTCCACCAGCATGCCGTGATCGCCACAGGAAAGCTTGATGGAAAGCGCCTCGCGCAGGCGAGCCTCCGCGTCGTCACCGCGATAGCGGCAGCGATCGCTCCACCAGCTCCAGTAGTGGATCGTGTCGCCCAACCCGTGCAGCGCGTCGGCCAGCAAGGCCGGGCCGCCCTCCACGGCGTCGTTCGAGATCACCAGTACCAGGCTCTCGCCCTCGGTGAGCGTCACCATGGTCGCCGCCACGTCGGCACCAACGCCCATGGGGTGAGAGCACGCGACATGCCAGCCCTGCGTCGTCCGCGCGGTGTTGGCCGGCCGGCCGTCGATACCGGCGGCGCAGACGAGACGGAACGCGACATGGCCTTCCGTGCAGGTCACGATACGCACGAAGCGCCCCTTGGCGATGGCTTGCCCGGAGCGCCCTTCCGCCAGTGGCATGAAATCGGCCACCCGCAGCTCCGCGCCATCGAGATGGCCCGTCGTCTCCAGGACATTGGTGCCGGGCACGTAGGCCTGCTGCCAGTCGACATCGCCATCCAGATGCAGGCTGATCAGGTCGCGCTCGTCGTGCGACGCGCGCAGCGTGCCCGCTTCGCGATCGATGGCGAGGCAGGCCAGCGCGGCATCGGCGCGAACGCGGCCGAAACCACGGAGGTCGCCGATGGGCAGGCCGCGAAAGGGCAGCTGGCCGTCGGTCACGGCCGCAAGCTTGGACTGGTTCACCGTGGTCTTTCCTGGCCCCTGGGGAGGGAGCGCGAGCGCGCGGAGGTTGGCGGAGCGACCGCCAACACCGTGTGAAAGAACGCCCGGTGACGTTTTCATCAGGGGGCGCGGGCGTAGAATGACGTTTCCGCGGATCGAGCGAGCGCCAGCCATGAGCGAGAAACAAGTTCCCGGCATCGAGGAATACGACGCCCCCGCTGGCGGCTGGGGCGCCCTGGGCGCCGTCGCCCGGGCGCTCAGTGGGCAGATGGCCATCGCACGCGAGTCCATCGCCCTGCACAAGGTCAACCAGCCGCACGGTTTCGACTGCCCCGGCTGTGCCTGGCCCGACCCCAAGGAAACCTCCTCGTTCGAGTTCTGCGAGAACGGCGCCAAGGCCGTGTCCTGGGAAGCCACCGCCAAGCGCGTTCGCCCGGAGTTCTTCGCCAAGAACCCCGTGAGCGAGCTGTGGAAGCTCAGCGACTACGCGCTGGAAGGACTGGGCCGGCTTACCCATCCCATGGTCTATGAGCGGGCCAGCGACACCTTCCAGCCGATCGCCTGGGACGAGGCCTTCCGCCGCATCGGCGCCGCGCTTCAGGCCCTGCCCGATCCGGACATGGCGGAGTTCTATACCTCCGGACGGGCCTCCAACGAGGTGGCCTTCCTTTATCAGCTGTTCGTCCGCGAGTACGGCACGAACAACTTCCCCGACTGCTCGAACATGTGCCACGAGGCCACCAGCGTCGGCTTGCCGAAGTCGGTGGGCTCGGGCAAGGGCACCGTCACGCTCGACGACTTCGACCATTGCGACGCGATCTTCTGCATCGGCCACAACCCCGGCACCAACCATCCGCGCATGCTCTCGACGCTGCGCGAGGCCTCCCTGCGCGGCGTGCCCATCGTGGTGCTGAATCCCCTGCCCGAACGCGGTCTCGAACGCTTCACCTCGCCCCAGCATCCCGCTGAAATGCTCACCGGCCGCTCCGTGCGCATCGCCTCCACCTACTATAAGGTGAAGATCGGCGGCGATGTGGCCGTGCTCAAGGGCATGATGAAGACGCTGATCGAGGCCGACGAAATCGCTCTCACCACCGGTGAGGATCCGGTACTGGATCATGAGTTCATCCGCGACAACACGCTTGGTTTCGAGGCGCTCGCGGACGATGTGCGCAACACCGACTGGGCGTCGATCGAACGCAAGTCGGGCCTCACCCGGGAAGAGATCGAAACCGCCGCGGACATCTACGCCAAGGCGAAGAACGTTATCGTCTGCTACGGCATGGGCATCACCCAGCACCGTCATGGCACCGAGAACGTGCAGCAGATCGCGAACCTCCTGCTCCTGCGCGGCAACATCGGTCGCCAGGGCGCGGGCATCTGCCCGCTGCGCGGACACAGCAACGTGCAGGGCGATCGCACGGTCGGCATCACCGAGAAACCCAACGCCGAACTCAACGACGGCATCCGCCGCACATATGGTTTCGAACCGCCGACGACGCACGGCCACGACGCCGTGGCGGCAGTCCTCGCGATTCGCGAGGGCCGTTCCAAGGCGATGATCGCGCTGGGCGGCAACCTCGCGGTGGCGATGCCCGATACCGACGAAACCTTCGAGGCCATGCGCAAGCTCGATCTCGCGGTGCATGTCGCCACCAAGCTCAACCGCTCGCACCTGTTGCTGGCGAAGGAGTCCTTCATCCTGCCCTGCCTGGGCCGCACCGAACTGGACGAGCAGGCCACCGGGCCGCAGGCGGTCACTGTCGAGGACTCCATGTCGATGGTGCATGCGTCCATGGGCGCACTGAAGCCCGCTTCCGAACACCTGCGCTCGGAACCCTGGATCGTCGCCGGCATCACCAAGGCATCGCTACCCGCCACCAAGGTGGACTGGGATCACCTGGTGGGCGACTACAACCTGATCCGCGACGATATCGAGAAGGTCTTTCCGATTTTCTACGACTTCAACAAGCGCGTGAACGTGCCGGGTGGCTTCCGCCTGCGCGTCGCCGCCAGCGAGCGCGACTGGGCCACGCCGGAAAAGCGCGCGCATTTCCTGCTGGCTCCGGGCCTGGACGAGGACGAATCCGTCGAAGCCGGCGGCCTCATGCTCACCACCGTCCGCTCGCACGATCAGTACAACACCACCATCTACGGCCTCAACGACCGCTATCGCGGCGTGAGCGGCCGGCGCGACGTGGTCTTCATGCATGCGAACGACCTCGCCGCCCGTGGCCTCAAACACGGCGACCGTATCGATATCCACGCCACCGGTGCGAACGTGGCAGACGGTCGACAGCGGTCGGTGCTCGGCTTTACCGCGGTGGCTTACGACATCGCCGAGGGGTCGGTGGCGATGTACTACCCCGAAGGCAACGCGCTCATCTCGTTGGAGAACCACGACGCCAACTCGGGCACGCCGACCTACAAGTCGGTACCCGTACGCATCGTCGCCTCCACCCAGCCCGTCGACGCGTCGCGACGGAAGCGCGCCCATGCATGACGACCGGCCGCCGGCCGGTTGCGCCACTCGCACGATGTGGCGTTTTGAGGACGGCCATGGCGAGGAAGCTGTCGACCGCCTCGCCGAGGAGGTTCCCGTCGCCATCCATGTCGACGGGGACGCCTTCGCGGTGATGATGGCATCACCGATGGATATCGAGGATTTTGCCCGAGGCTTCGCTCTGACCGAAAGCCTCGTCTCGTCAATGGACGATATCGTCGGCATCGCGGTGGACGAGTTCCTCGAAGGTATCGTCGTCCATCTGACTACGGCGGAAGGCGCCCCCGCGTCGAAGAAAAACGCACGGCAGATCCCGGGGCGCAGTGGCTGCGGCATCTGCGGCACGCGCGAACTCGAAGATGTCGTCCGCCAGCCTCCCCGTATCGACGGTGGTCCTACGATCACCGCCGTTACGATTCAGCGGGCACTCGATGCATTGCGTTCGCGTCAACCGGTCAACGCCTTCACCGGTTCGGTGCATGCTGCCGCCTGGGTACGCGATGACGGAGGGATCGTCCTCGTCCGCGAGGATGTCGGTCGACACAATGCGTTGGACAAGCTGATCGGCGCGATGGCTGTCGCAGGGATCGATGCCTCGGGCGGATTCGCCCTGATCACCAGCCGAGCCAGTTACGAGATGGTGACCAAGGCCGCCACGGCGGGGATTGCAATGGTGGTGGCGATCTCAGCGCCGACGGCGCTGGCGGTGCAGCTGGCGAACAGTTGCGGCGTGACGCTGGCTGGGTTCGCGCGGCCGGGGCGGTTTAACGTGTATAGCTGGCCGGAACGTATCCGATAGCCACGGCCTTGTAGGAGCGCGCTTGCGCGCGATCGCGCGCAAGCGCGCTCCTACAGATTAACCCTTGCGGCGCTTCAGGCTGTCCTTCACATCGACGTCGAAGAGAACCTTCGTCGCGACGGTGTCCAGGCCCGGAATGTCGAAGATCAGGCCATCCTTGCTCGGCAGGCGCGCCTTCAAGTCCAGCAGTTGCGTGCGAGGAACTTCCAGCCGCCACTCGTGCGCGTTGCCGTCGAGCACGCAGGCGTCGCGTTCCGTGGCATCGATCGCATAGCGCATCGTGAAGGCCTTGCCGAACGCGGTAGAGCCCAGCAGGGCCACGTTGTCCAGCAGTTCGCCCAGTTCGTCCTCGTCGATCCGCACGCGGATCGTGTCGTTTTCCAGCTGTACCCTCATGAGGTCGCCTCGCGCCATTCGTCCGGTGTATTGCAGTTGACCAGCCAGCGTGTGTCCAGACCGTCGAGCGGCAGCGTGACGGCGTCCAGCCGGGACAGCAAGGTGGACGGCGAACGCTCGGACGGCGGCAAGTTCATCAGACTCTCGATCAGGTCGCGCGTCGGGTCGTCCAGTTCCAGCGCCATAGGCAAGGGATGCCCGATCCAACGCGCCGCCCTGCCTCCCGCGGAAAGCAACGGCGCCAGCACTGCCGTGCACAAACGCGGCATATCCACCGGCACGACCAGCCAGCGCCCGTCAGGCAGGAACGGCGCAGCACTGGCCAGGCCGCCCAGGGGGCCTGCCGCGTCGAAGCGATCGGGTATGCCGCCCGGCCGGGAGCCGCTCATCACCACCAACTCGGCGCCCACGTCGCGCAGCACGCGTGAGGTCCGCTCCAACACCGTAACGCCATCGACGATAAGGGACGCTTTGTCGCGGCCCATCCGTGACGACAGCCCTCCAGCCAGGACCAGTCCACCGATCATGTCGCGTCCACGGGATCGAGCGGCCACGCTTCAGCCGTTCCGGCGAACGCATCGTCTGCCGTCAGCCAAATATCTGCCCGGGTGAACGGGGCGATGCGATACGCCGCCTGCTTCGGCAGCAGCCTCGCGGCGCCCCCTCTGCCCATGTGCCGAACTGGAAGTGACGCAGGCCCATGCGCAAGGCAGGCGCCTCGACGAGCGGTACCTGTCGCGGCTGCTCGCGCGGCATGCCGGCCATCGCACGCAACACGGGCGCGACGAAGAAGCGATAGCCCACGGCCACCGCGATCGGGTTGCCCGGCAGGGCAATCACCAGCGGGCCGTCGTCGAAGCGCGCGGCAAGCAGGAGTTTGCCGGGACGAATGGCCACCTTGTGGAACAACTCGCGTGCGCCAAGCGATACCAGCGCCTCCGGCACGAAATCGAAGCGCCCCGCCGACACGGCACCGGTGGTGACGATCAGATCCGCTCCCGCCTCGCGAGCCTGGGCGACGGCGCGATGGAACGCGTCGCCCGTGTCAGGCACACGCGAGCGCGCGATCATGGACACGCCCCAGTGGGACAGCGCCGCAGCGAGGTACGGACCGTTGGAATCGTGGATACCGCCGTCAGGCAACACACCAGCGTCGTGGAGTTCGCTACCCGTATTGATGATGGCGACCCGAGGCTGCCGCGTGACGTCGCATCGAGCGATACCCAGGGCCGCGAGCAACATGATGCTGGCGGCGTCGATGCGCCGACCGGATGGAAATATCTCGTCGCCCTGGGCAACATCGCTTCCCGCGCGCCGGATGTTCTGTCCTTGAGCTTCGTCGGAGGAAAGGCGTACACGCATGCCGATGCGCTCGCATCGCTCCACCGGAACGACCGAGTCGAACCCATCCGGAATACGCGCGCCGGTAGCGATCTCGCAGGCTTCCGCGCCCGGATAGGACGCCGTGGCGTCGCCCGCCGCATGCATCGCGACCACTTCGAACGTATCGCCGGCTTTCAGGCCCTCGGGAGGCGTGCGGAGGGCAAAACCGTCCATGACCGAATTGTCGAACCCCGGCAATGACAGCGGGCTGGTGACGGCCCTCGCGAGGACACGTCCCCGCGCGTCGTCGAGCGACACGTTCTCGATATCGAGCCGCGCCGTTTCCGCGAGCAACAGGTCGATGGCATCACGGTAGGAGATCATGGGGAAAGCCTACCCCAACAGGCCCCTGCCGGGACGAACCCGGCAGGGGCCATATCATCGACGGCGACCTTACGCCGTCTTGCGCGCCGGCTCCTGCACGCTGGCCGGACGGTAGGCGTGGAACGCCACCGTGGCCGAGGCGCGGCCCTGGCTCAGCGAGCGCAACGCCGTGCTATAGCCGTCGAGCTGCGCCAGTGGCACGTCGGCCTCGATCTCCGTACGTTCCTGCCGATCGGTGAGGTTGACGATCTGGCCGCCACGACGTTGCAGGTCGCCCAGCACGTCGCCCACCGCCGAACCCGGCGCACTCACCGACACCCGCATCACCGGCTCGAGCAGCACGGTGCCGGTCGCCTCGAGAGCCGCCTTCACCGCCATCTGCGCGGCACGATGGAACGCCGTCTCGTTGGAGTCCACAGCATGCGCCTGGCCATCGAGCACGAGCACTTCCGCACCCACGACCGGGTAACCGCGAGGTCCTTCGAGCAGGGCCGATTGCGCACCCTTCTCCACCGCCGACTGGAACGCCTTCGGGATGACGCCGCCCGTCGTGCGGTCCTCGTAGCGATTCGCATCGCCATCGACCGGCGACACGGACAACACGACGCGCGCGTACTGACCGCTACCGCCGGTCTGCTTGGCCAGCTTGCCCTCGACGGCGCCCGATGCCCGGGCCGGCGTCTCCTGGTAGGCCACGCGCGGCGAACCGGTACGTACCTGCACACCCCATTCGCGACGCAGGCGTTCCACCATCACTTCCAGGTGGAGTTCACCCATGCCCCAGACCAGGGTTTCGCCGGTGTCCGGATCGGTGCCCACGCGGAAGGACGGATCCTCCTGCGCGAGGCGCGCGAGACCGTTGCCGAGCTTGAGCAGGTCGGCCGAGCGTTCGGGCGAGAGACGCCAGGACAACACCGCCGGCTGCGCCTGGATGGTCTCCAGACGTACCTGATGATGCGTGTCCGACAAGGTCTCGCCCGTGGCGACGTCCTTCCAGCCCGCGATGGCAACGATGTCGCCCGCCTCCGCGAACTCCACCGCCTCGGTGTCGTCCGCACGCACGACCGCCAGGCGACCGATGCGCTGCACGCGATCCGTACCGCTGCGCCACACCGCATCGCCGACATGCAGGCGGCCGGCATAGACGCGAACGAAGGCCAGCGGACCATGCGATTGGTTCACCACCTTGAAGACGAGCGCGGCCAGCGGCGCACCGGCGTCCGGCGCGATGGTGGTGTCGCCATCGTCGGTATGCGCAAGCACGGCAGGACGATCCGCCGGCGACGGCAGGTAGGCGACGAAGGCGTCGAGTAGCGGCTCAATGCCGACGTTGCGGAACGCAGAGCCGGGTAACACCGGCTGGCCGAGGCCCGCCAGCGTGCCGCGACGCAGGGCCGCCGTCAGCGCGGCCGCATCGATCGGATGCTCCGCCAGCCATAGTTCCGCCAACGTCTCGTCGATATCCGCCACCGCCGCGACGAGATCCGCTCGCGCAGTCGCATGTGTCGCCCGTTCGTCGTCGTTCCAGCCGCGCACGTCGGGATGGCCCGCGTCGTCGAAGCGCCACGTGCGCTCCGCCACGAGGTCCGCCAGACCCACGATGTGTTCGCCCTCCATTACCGGTGTCGCCACCACCCACGGATTGGCGCCGAGCTTGTCGCGCATCTGCGCGACTGCCGCGTCGAAGTCCGCGCCAGGGCGATCCATCTTGTTGACGAACGCCATCAACGGCACGCCATGACGACGCGCCTGATGCCAGACGGTTTCCGATTGCGGCTGCACGCCGGCCACGCCGGAGAACACCACGACCGCACCGTCGAGCACGCGCAGCGAACGCTCGACTTCGATCGCGAAGTCGATATGCCCGGGCGTGTCGATCAGGGTCAGGCGATGTGGCTGGCCGCCGGTGGGCGTCCAGTTCGCGCGCACGGCCGCAGCGCCGATCGTGATCCCACGTTCGCGTTCGAGTTCCATGTGGTCGGTGGTGGTCGCGCCATCGTGCACCTCACCGGTGCGATGGATCGTGCCGGTCTTGTAGAGCAGGCGTTCGGTGAGCGTGGTCTTGCCAGCGTCGACATGGGCGATGATGCCGAGGTTGCGCCAACGGCCGACGGGAATGACAGTGTCGCGGGTGTTCATAACGGTTCCTGATGGGGTCAATCGCCAGGGGCTCGAAACAAAGGTCGAGCGAGGCATTCCCCGAGACTTTCCCGTCGCCCCTGGCGTGAGCGGAACGGGTCAGGATCGGGGGTCGCGGCAGTTCTTCATGGCACGTCGCTCCAGGATTCGAAGACAAAAAAAAGCACCCTTGCGGGTGCTTTCGAAGATTCGGTGGACCGGGGCCGTCTTACGACGAGGCTCCGCCATTCACGGCGCGCGCGCACCCGCGACGCGCCCGTGGGGCGATCGTTATCAGGTGGATCAATGCGTGCTTGCACGGTGACATGGTGCGGCTCCGGTTTCAGTGTGCGGATGCTACGCCTGCTTTGAGTGGGCGGCAACCGGCTTGTTCGCTAGGTAAGGGCGACAGCGGGGGTTTCAAGGTCCCACACGTCGTTCCTGCGCAAAAGCCGATTCGGCGCCCTCACCCTACTGGAAAACCGATGCGCTGGGTTCCTGTTTTCACAGGAACGACGAGGCTGGCGATCCGTCGTTCCAGCGAACGCTGGAACCCAGCGCGAGGCAATCGGTTATCGCCTCGCGACCTCCTACGCAAAAGCCGATGCGACGCCCTCGCCCTACTGGCAAACCGATGCGCTGGGTTCCTGTTTTCACAGGAACGACGAGGCTGCGAGACCGTCGTTCCAGCGAACGCTGGAACCCAGCGCGAGGCAATCGGTTATCGCGTCGAGCCCCCTACGCAAAAGCCGATGCGACGCCCTCGCCATGCGGGCAAACCGAGGCGCTGGGTTCCTGTTTTCACAGGAACGACGTGAGGGTGATCCGGCCCATGCATTGCGGCGAAGGGCCGGATCGGGGTGTCACGGCAAGGTGTAAGCCACCACGTAATCGCCCGACTTGGTTCCCAGGCCGCTATGCCCGCCGGCGGCGATCACGACGTATTGCTTGCCGTTCACCGAGTAGGACATCGGGTTGGCTTGGCCACCGGCCGGCAGGCGGGCCTTCCATAGTTCGCGACCGGTACGCTCATCGATGGCGCGCAGGTAGTTGTCCGCCGTTGCGCCGATGAATACCAGGCCGCCGCGTGTGGTCATGTTGCCGCCGATGTTGAAGATGCCCGTCGGCAGTGGTGCATTGACGTGAGTGCCGAACGGACCGGTATCGCGCGTGGTGCCGAGCGGATGCTCCCAGACCAGCTTGTGCGTCACCAGATCGATCGCGGCGAGCGTGCCCCACGGCGGCGGATTGCACGGTACGCCCAGCGGGTTGAGCCACGGATGCACCTTGCCAACGTACGGTGTGCCGTACTGCGGCGCGAGGCCGCCGCCCACCTTCGGCTCATTGCCGCTGCCGTCCCACGGCTTCACCAGGCCCTTCGCTTCGGCCGGACCGCGCGGTGCGAGGCTGATGATGAAGGGAATGTAGTTCGCATTCGCGATGATCAACTTGTTGTACGGATCGATGGACGCACCATGCCAGTCGATCACGCCGTCGAAGGCGGGATACACGATCGTGTCCTTCAGCTGCGGTGGCGTGAACTGGCCCTTGTAGACCGCTTTGCGGAACTGGATACGGCACATGAGCTGGTCGAACAGCGTCGCGCCCCACAGGTGTTCCTCCTTGAGGTCGACCGGCGTAAGCGATGGCATGCCCGTGGAATACGGCTGCGTCGGCGAGGTCCAATCGCCCGGCACCGCGCCCTGCGGCACCGGCTTCTCCTCCACATCGGTCACCGGCTTGCCCGTGCGTCGATCCAGCACGAAGAACTCGCCGCGCTTCGTCGTCTGCACCAGCGCGGGAATACTTTCCCCGCCGTTCGCTCCCGGCAGGTCCACCAGCGACGGGCCGACCGGCACGTCCATGTCCCACAGGTCGTGATGCGTGTTCTGGAACACCCACTTCGGCTCGCCCGTGCGGATATCCAGCGCCACCGTGGAACTGGAGTACTTCTCGTCGAACGGACGGCGATGACCACCGAAGTAATCGGGTGTGGCGTTGCCCATCGGCAGATAGACCATGCCCAGGTCGGGATCGGCGGTGTACACGCCCCATGCGTTCGGCGTGCCACGCGTCAACTGGTCGTTGGGACCCGGCTGCCAGTTCTGCGGATCGTGACCCACATCCCATGCCCAGATGAGCTTGCCGTTCATCGGATCGAAGGCGCGGATCGCACCGGAGGGCTCGTTCTCAGCCTGGTTGTCGAACACCCAGCCACCGAGGATCACGCGATCCTGCAACACCAGCGGAGGCGACGTGACGAAATGGAACCCGGCCGGCACATGGCCCAGGTACTGGGTGAGCGACACGAAGCCGTGCTCGCCGAAGTCTTCGCACGGCTTGCCGGTATCGGCATTCAGCGCCAGCAGGCGGGCGTCGAGCACCGGCGCGATGATGCGGCGCGGGCAGTCGGTGGTCGTGCCGGCCGGGGCTTCGTAGTAAGCCACGCCGCGGCAGGCCAGATAGACGTCGGCGTCCGTGTTCGCCTTGGGATCGAAGCTCCACTTCTTCTGCCCGGTGGCCGCATCGAAGGCCACGACCCAGCTATGGCCCGTGCAGACATAGAGCGTGTTGTTGACCTTGATCGGGGTGTTTTCGAAATTGAATTCGTGGCCCGCATCCGTGCCGCCAACATCCTCGCCCGGACGCATCGTGTCGCCCGTGCGGGCGGTCCACGCGACCTTGAGGTTCTTCACGTTACCGGCGTTGATCTGATCCAGTGGCGAGAAGCGATCGCCCTTCGGCGTGCGGCCATAGAACTGCCAGTCGCCATCCGGCACGGAGGCATCGCCCCCATCGGGCAGGTTGCGCACGACAGTCTCGCCCTGCGTGCCGACCGGCGTCATAAAGCCCGCCACACCAGCGCCGATCCCCACCAATACAGCCACCACCACGGCGATCGCACCGGTACGCGGCGGCACGAGTCCGCCACGCACCCACGGCATCAGCAGGTAGATGCCCAGCACGACGGGAACCAGCAAGCGCGGTTCCAGCGACCAGCCGTCGAGGCCCACCTCGTGCACGGCCCATATCGCCGTGGCGAGCAAGGTGACGGCGTAGAGCCACAGCGCACTCGCCGAGCCTCGGGCCAGCAGCACGCCGGTGATGCCCACCGCCAGGCCAGCAACGAGGTAGTAGAAGGAACCGCCCAGGGCGACCAGCCACGCGCCACCGGCGGCGAGGAGGAAACCCAGCAGGGCGATCACCACGCCGCTGATGCGCGGCGGGCGACGTAGGGGAGGATGGGATGGCATATCGCGTCTCCAGGAGGGATAGCGCGGCTCGCACGTGTCGCGTCGGGTCGCTACGAGCACCTAAAGATAGATATGGCAGGTATAAGCGCCGTGTACGCGTTTTCGGTGAGAACTTGCGATCGGCCAAGGGATTGACATCTGTGCATATGCACACCATTCTTTCGCCATGACGACCCGTCTCGACCTCTGCAATTGCTTCGCCGTCCGCCAGGCAGCTCGTGCCCTCACCCGGGACTACGAGCGGCATCTGGCGCCGACGGGTCTTACGAGCAACCAGTTTTCGATCCTGGTGCTGGTGCAGGAACAGCCGGGCATCGGCATGCGCGAGCTCGCCGAGCGCATGGTGATGGACAGAACAAGCCTGGTCCGCGCGTTGAAGCCGCTGGAGCGGGACGGTCTGCTCACCGTGGGTGCCTCGCCGACGGATAGCCGCCAGAACGCGTACCGCCTCACCCCGGCCGGAACAAAGCGCCAGAGCGCGGCGTCCGCCCTCTGGCAGGTGGCGCAGGACGAATTCGTCGCCCGCTTCGGTGGCGAGGCGGAGGCGGAAGCCGCACGGCAGACGCTTTTGTGCATGAGCCAGGTCGAGTAAGCCCCTTTTTTTAACCGCACGTGTGCATATGCACATTGCGCCCATAAATGTGTATATGCACACCCATGGAGTCATCGACATGAGCAACCAAACGCAAGGCACCGCCCTCATTACCGGCGCGTCCACCGGTATCGGTGCCATCTATGCCGACCGCCTCGCACGGCGCGGCTACGACCTCATCCTCGTCGCACGCAGCAAGGACAAGCTGGACGCGCTCGCCAGCCGCGTCGCGGCGGACACCGGCCGCAAGGTCGAGGTGGTCGTCGCCGACCTGGTCCAAACGGACGATCTCGCGCGGGTCGAACAGGTGATCGCGACGACGAACGATCTCGCGGTTCTCGTGAATAACGCGGGCGTCGGTGCGGGCCGTACCTTCATGGAGGCCGACCTGGGCGACATGACTCGCATGATTGCGCTCAACGTCACGGCAGCGACGCGCCTCGCTCACAAGGCGGCGGAGCGGATGGTCCCGCGCGGTAACGGCACGGTGATCAACATCGCCTCCATCGTAGCGATCGCTCCCGAACTGCTCAACGCCGTCTATGGCGGCAGCAAGGCCTACATGCTCACGCTCAGCCAGGCGATGCACCACGAGCTCGCCGACAAGGGCATCCGCGTGCAGGCCGTGTTGCCGGGTGCGACGGCGACTGAGTTCTGGCCGGCGTCCGGCATGGCCGTGGAGCAGCTCGACGCGAGCTGGGTGATGAGCGCTGCGGATATGGTCGATGCGTCCCTGGCGGGTCTCGATGCGGGCGAGCTGGTGACGTTGCCTGCCGTCGAGGACCAGGGGCTGGTGGATGCGCTGGAAAGCGCGCGTCGTGCGTTGTTCGGCGAACTGTCGAAGTCGCGCCCGGCGTCGCGCTATCACGTCGCCTGACCTTGTAGGAGCGCGCTTGCGCGCGATGGGGCTCTATCGCGAGCACCCATCGCGCGCAAGCGCGCTGCTACAAAAACGCGGTTTCGATGGTGTCGGCCGCAACGGTGGCGCCGTGCTCCGCGCGCAGCGATGCCGACAGCTGAAGCGCGCGGACGCGTACATCAGGATCATCCAGCAAACCACGCAACAAGCGTGCAGCCCGATCCGCACGGTACCTGTTCGCCGGCAGCACGGCTCCCACACCCAGCCGCATCACGCGCGCCGCGTTGTCCGGCTGGTCGAAGCCATGCGGTACGACCAGCGCAGGGCATCCTGAGCGCAGCGCTTCGTGTGTGGTACCGACACCGCCGTGATGTACCACCGCTGCGGCGCGTTCGAACAACGCGCCATGCGGTGCGTAGTCGACGGCGATCATGCCTTCGGGCAACAAGGACAAACGCGCCTTCAGTTCCGGTGACCCGGTGAGCAGCACGGCGCGACAACCGATCGCACGCGCGGCGCCGATGCTCTCGCGCAGGAAGGATTCACCCGCATGCACCGCGGCCGATCCCAACGTGAAAACCACGGGCGCCGGGCCAGTATCGAGAAATGCGGCCAAACCAGCGTCGAGCGTTCCCTTCCCGGGGGAGTAGCGACACCATCCGGTCTGGATCGTATGCGCTGGGCGGTCCATCGGCAGCGCGCCCAGTACAGGCGAGTACATCGCCAGCACGCCGTCCCGCGCGTGCTGCCCACGATGGAACGGATCGCCCCAGGGCGATACGGGTCGCAATCCCAACGAGCGACGAAAATCACGAACAGGCGCCGTCCATGACGACGTGAGCGCTTCGGCGGCATGGCGCAGCCAGACACCTCGACGCGGCGAACCACGCATATACCGATCCAGCCAGCCGATGCCCGTCGCCGGCGGATCGTCGGATGCGATGAACACCGATGGCGACAGCACGGCGGACAACCATGCGGCGCCGCTCGTCTCGCCGAGGATCTGTCCCGCGAACGCGAGCGTGGTGGTGACGATGGCATCCGCATCGGCGCACACGGGCGCCAGTAGCGCGTAGCTGGCAGCGACATCCTTCGCCGCCAGTTCCTGCACGACGAAGGGCGGCCCCCGCAGCGGATGGAAGGCTCGCGCGGCGAACGCCGCCTTGTCCTCGGGCTCCGCGATGCCACTGGCGATGACGAAGCCCAGTCCCGCGTCTTCGACGGCGTCACGATGCATGGCGTGCGCACCCACGGTCACACGATGTCCCCGCGCCACCAGTTCGCGCCCGACCGCAAGGAAGGGAAACAGGTCGCCCTGTGATCCCACCGTCGCGATCACGACATGTCGTTGCGCCATCGTCCGCCTCCCGTCATGAGCCCATGGTGCCGCATTTGACTTTGGACATCCGGACGACTAATTTCCGGATCGCCAGCGGCATTTATCTCTTTATTCGGATATAGAGATAAATCTAAGAGGGAAGCCGGTGGAAATCCGGCGCTGCCCCGCAGCGGTATGTGGAGACGAACCCGTCACAGGCACTGGGGCCCAAGGCCTCGGGAAGCGACGAGGGAGGCGGTGCCCCGGCACCACATCCACGAGCCCGAAGACCTGCCGCCGGTGGAAGGGACACGTCTGGTCATGGGCGCGGCCCTTCGTCCGACCTGAATCCGCCTCCCCATGGTGGCGGGGCCGGTTCGCCCGCGGGGGCGAAGGTCGACGGCACGCCACGCATGACGCCCGATGCCGACGCCATCCGTGGCGTGGTGACGTGCGCCGCGCCGCGGGCCGCCCTTCCCTCCTCTTTCACGTCGAAGAGGATTGCAGTCCATGCCACACGTTACCTACCCCGGTTTCCCGCGCATCGGTCGTCGCCGCGAACTCAAGCGCGCCCTGGAAAGCCACTGGAAGGGCGAGACGCCCGCCGCCGAATTGCTCAAGGTCGCCGCCGACCTGCGCCAGCGCCACTGGAAACTCGCCCGCGACGCGGGTGCCGACGGCGTGCCCGTGAACGACTTCTCGCTATACGACCACGTACTCGACGCCGCGGTCTCGGTGGACGCCATCCCATCGCGCTACCGAGCGCTGTTCGAGCGCGACGCCCTGGCCGGCTACTTCGCCATGGCGCGCGGTCGCCAGGACAACCAGGTCGATCTGCACGCGCTGGAGATGACCAAGTGGTTCGACACCAACTACCACTACATCGTGCCGGAGCTGTCCGCCGGCCAGCGCTTCGCCGCCCGTCCGGACAAGGCCGTCGCCGAGTTCCGCGAGGCGACGGAGACCGGCCACGCCGCCCGTCCGGTGGTGCTGGGCCCGATCACCTTCCTGCGCCTGTCCAAGACGATCGACGGCAGCGATCCGCTCGCGCTGCTGGATGCCCTGCTGCCCGCCTGGCTCGGCGTGATCGACGCCCTGGCCGAGGCCGGCGCCGAATGGGTACAGGTGGACGAGCCTGCCCTGGTGCTCGACCTCGACGAGGCCACGCGCGACGCCTATCTGCGCGCCTACGCCGCGATCGCGAAACACGCGACGGTGCGCATCCTGTTAGCCACCTACTTCGGCGGCCTGGACAGCAACCTCGAACTGGCCGTTTCCCTGCCGGTGGCCGGCCTGCATGTCGATCTTGCCCGCGCGCCGGAACAGCTCGACGCCGTGCTCGACGCGCTGCCCGCCGACAAGGTGCTTTCCGCCGGCATCCTCGATGGCCGCAACGTCTGGCTGAGCGATACGACCCACATCCGTCCGCGCGTCGAAACGCTGCACCGTCGCCTGGGCGACCGACTGTGGCTGTCCACCTCGTGCTCACTGCTGCATACCCCGATCGACGCCTCGGAAGAGAAGAACCTGCCCGGCCAGCTCGGCCAGTGGCTGTCGTTCGCCCGGCAGAAGATCAGCGAGCTGCGCCGCTACGCCGACGCCGTCACCGGCGACCTGGCCGCGAAGCAGACGCTGGACCGCCAGCACGAGATCGTCGCCGCTCGCCTTTCCTCGCCCGAGGTGGTCCGCAACGACGTGCGCGCCCGCGTGCGCGGCCTGACCCCGCAGTTCGGCCAACGTCGTTCGGCCTACGCTCACCGCGTCGCCGTGCAGCGCGAACGTTTCGGTCTGCCGGACCTGCCGACCACTACCATCGGCTCGTTCCCGCAGACGATCGAACTACGCACGGCGCGCGCCTCGCATCGTTCCGGCAAGCTGGCCGACGATGCCTATCTCGACATCCTCCGCGAGGAGATCCGCCACGCCGTACGCTTCCAGGAAGAGGCCGGCATCGACGTCTTCGTGCACGGCGAGCCCGAGCGCAACGACATGGTCGAATACTTCGGCGAGCAGCTTGAGGGCTACGGCTTCACGTCACTGGGCTGGGTGCAGAGCTACGGCTCCCGCTGCGTGAAGCCGCCGATCATCTTCGGCGACGTGGCCCGTCCGCGCGCCATGACGGTGGAGTGGTCCGCCTTCGCCCAGTCGCTCACCGACAAGCCGATGAAGGGCATGCTCACCGGGCCGGTGACGATGCTGCAGTGGTCCTTCGTCCGCGACGACCTGCCGCGCGCCGAGGTCTGCCGCCAGATCGCCCTCGCCCTGCGCGACGAAGTGCACGACCTGGAGAAGGCCGGCATCGGCATCGTCCAGATCGACGAGCCCGCCTTGCGCGAAGGCCTGCCGCTGCGCCGCGCCGATTGGGCGGCCTACCTGGAGTGGGCCGTAGACGCCTTCCGCATCGCCGCCGGCGGGGTCAGCGACGCCACCCAGGTACACACCCACATGTGCTACTCGGAGTTCAACGACATCATCGAGGCCGTGGCGGCCATGGACGCCGACGTGATCTCCATCGAGACCAGCCGCTCGCGGATGGAACTGCTGGACGCCTTTACCCGCTTCCAGTACCCCAACGGCATCGGCCCAGGCGTCTACGATATCCACTCGCCCCGCGTCCCGGCCGAGGGCGAGATGGCCGACCTCGTGGCCCGCGCCCTCCAGGTTTTGCGCCCCGACCAGCTCTGGATCAACCCCGACTGCGGCCTGAAGACCCGCGGCTGGCCGGAGGTGTCCGAGGCCTTGAAGGGCATGGTCGCGGTGGCCCGGGCGGCCCGGGCGAGGCTGGTGGCCGTGACGTGAGGGGCCCGACCGCCTGAACATCCATGCAATCGTCACCCCCGGGGCGTACCCTTCCCCCTGCAAACGTCCAGAGGGGCGTGTATCATTACGCGCCCCCTTTATCTCTTTATCCGTAAAGAAGGATATATCCCCGCGATGAGCAACTACCTCTTCACCTCCGAGTCGGTCTCCGAAGGCCATCCGGACAAGATCGCCGACCAGATCTCCGACGCCGTCCTCGACGCCATCCTGGCGCAGGACCCGCGCGCTCGCGTGGCCTGCGAAACGCTGGTGAAGACCGGCGTCGCCATCGTCGCGGGCGAAATCACGACCAGCGCCTGGATCGACCTCGAAGCCCTGACCCGCAAGGTCATCCTCGACATCGGCTACGACTCCTCCGACGTCGGCTTCGACGGCGCCACCTGCGGCGTGCTGAACCTCATCGGCAAGCAGTCGCCCGACATCAACCAGGGCGTCGACCGCAAGAAGCCCGAAGAACAGGGCGCCGGCGACCAGGGCCTGATGTTCGGCTACGCCACCAACGAAACCGCCGAATACATGCCGGCCGCGATCCACCTGAGCCACCGCCTCGTGGAGCAGCAGGCCAAGGTCCGCAAGAAGAAGAACTCGCCGCTGCCGTGGCTGCGTCCGGATGCGAAGAGCCAGGTCACCCTGCGCTACAACGAAGCCGGCGAAGCCGTTGCCATCGACGCCGTCGTGCTCTCCACCCAGCACGATCCGGGCGTGAAGCAGAAGGACCTGGTCGAAGGCGTGCGCGAGCTGATCCTCAAGCCCGTGCTGCCGGCCAAGCTCCTGCACAAGGACACGAAGTTCCACATCAACCCGACCGGCAAGTTCGTCATCGGTGGCCCGGTGGGCGACTGCGGCCTGACCGGCCGCAAGATCATCGTCGACACCTACGGCGGCTGGGCCCGTCACGGTGGTGGCGCGTTCTCGGGCAAGGATCCGTCGAAGGTCGACCGTTCGGCCGCCTACGCCGCGCGCTACGTCGCCAAGAACATCGTCGCCGCCGGTCTCGCCGACCGTTGCGAGATCCAGGTCAGCTACGCCATCGGCGTGGCCGATCCGACCTCGATCTCGGTCACCACCTTCGGCACCGGCAAGATCCCCGACGCCCAGATCGAGAAGCTGATCCGCAAGTACTTCGACCTGCGCCCGTACGGCATCATCAAGATGCTCGACCTGGTGCACCCGATCTACCAGCCGACCGCTTCCTACGGTCACTTCGGCCGCAAGCCGTACGAAGTGAAGGGCGCCGATGGCAGCACCTACACCGCGTTCTCGTGGGAAAAGACCGACAAGGCCGAAATCCTGCGCGACGCCGCCGGCCTCGGTGGCAAGAAGCGTTAATCGCACCCGTGGGATCGCGCTCGCGCGATCCCTACGGTTATGAAAACGGGCGCCCCATGGGCGCCCGTTTTCATTTGTGTCACGGCTCTTTCATGCCCGCGATGAGACACCTCGGCTTCGTCACAGGAGAAGCCACCATGTCCCTCGCCCTTCCCCGCCTCATCGCCACCGCCCTGCTCGCCACGGCGCTGCCGCTGGCCGTCCACGCCCAGGAGAAGGACACGCAAGGCGGCACACCGACGGATGCGGGGTTCTTCAAGAATGCGAGCGCCTCGGGCATTTCCGAAGTGGAAATGAGCCAGCTCGCGCTGAAACAGTCATCGTCGCCGTCCGTGCAGAAATTCGCGCAACGCATGATCGAAGACCACGGCAAGGCCAACGACGAACTCAAGACACTGAAATCCGGTGACCGGGGCTACTCGATGGTGACCGAACCGGATCCGGATTCGCAGAAAGCCATCGACGCACTCACCCGCCTGAAAGGTGCCGAGTTCGACAAGGCCTATGCGAAGCAGATGGTCGCCGACCACGAGACCGCCGTGGCGGCGTTCGAGGTGGAGATCGAGAAAGGCTCGAATCCGAAACTGAAGGACTTCGCGAAGAAGACGCTGCCGACATTGAAGCATCACCTGGACATGGCCAAGTCACTGCCGACACGGTAATGACGCGCGGCGGTCATATCACGATGCCGGCTGACGCCGGATCGCCGATGCGATCGGCTCCCACCCCTTCGGTAGCAAGGTCTGGCTACCGAAGGGGTGGGAGCCGATCGCATCGGCGATACCTGACAATGTCGCCAACCATGATCATCGACGAAACGGTCCCGACGAAAGCGAGCGCGAGGTATCAAGCGTTGCGGTTGGAGCCGGAGAGCACGTCCACCCACACGGCGAGCACCAGGATCACGCCCTTGATGATCATCTGCCAGGAGTTGTCGACGTCCATCAGCTGCATGCCGCTGTCGAGGCTGGCCATGACCAGCGCGCCGATCAGCGCACCGTAAACCGTGCCGGAACCGCCGCGCATCGAGGTGCCGCCGATGAAGCAGGCGGAGATCGCGTCCAGCTCGCCACCCGTACCCGCCGATGGGGAACCCGAGCCGGTGCGCGCCACGGTGATGATGCCCGCGAAGGCGCACATCAGGCCCATCAGCGCGAACACCACCAGCTTCACGCGTGCCACGTTCACGCCAGAAAGCCGCGTCGCCTCCATGTTGCCGCCTACGGCATAGATATGGCGGCCGAACACCGTCTGCGTCGACACGTAGGTAAACACCGCCAGCAGCGCCAGCAGGATCATTACCGGAATGGGAATGCCGTTGGCGTCGTTGAGCATGCGGATGAAACCGAAGATCACCGCGCCGATCAATACCAGGCGACCCACATCCATCCACAGCGCCACCTGGTGCAGGCCCAGCTTCGACCGGCGCACGCGACGACGCACGGTGAGGCCGATCATCGCCAGGAAGATCAGCGCACCGATCCAGCGCGACAGCATCGGCGGCACGAAGCCCTGCCCCAGCTGCACGAGGTCATCCGGCGCGGGCGCGATGGTGGAGCTGCCCGTCACGTAGAGCACGATGCCGCGGAAGGCCAGCATGCCGCCCAGACCGACGATAAACGACGGCACTCGCATCTTTGTCACCACGAAACCGTTGAAGGCGCCGATCACCAGGCCGAGCAGCAGCACCGCGCCGATCGACGGCCACGTGCCCCAGCCCAGGTTCACCGTGAGGATCGCCACCACGCCGCCGAGCAGGCCGAGCTGCGAACCCACGGACAGATCGATCTCACCGGCGATGATGATGAACACCATGCCGCAGGCGAGCATGCCGGTGATGGCCATCTGCCGGAACAGGTTCGACAGGTTGCCCGGCGTGATGAAGGCCGACTCGGTCTTCACGTGGAAGAAGACCCAGATGAGGGCCACCGCGATCAGCAGGGCGAGGATCTTGTAGCGGACGAACAGTTGCTGGATTTTCTGGGCCTGCATGGAGGAACTTCCCTGGTATGACGCTGGATGGGTGTAAAGATCAGGCCGCGTGTGCGGGGCCTTCGGCGGCGTGCGAAATCGCGGCGGCGAGCACCTGCTCCTGGGTAAGACCGACGTTCTGGAAGTTGCCGCGCAGGCGCCCCTCGCCCACGACGAGCACCCGGTCGCTGACGCCCAGCACCTCGGGCATCTCGGACGACACCATGATGATGGCGACGCCCTTGGTGGCCAGTTCGAACATCAACTTGTAGATGTCGTACTTGGAACCGACGTCCACGCCGCGCGTGGGCTCGTCGAGGATCAGCACCTTGGGATTGGGCAGCAGCATCTTGGTCAGCACGGCTTTCTGTTGGTTGCCGCCGGACAGACCCATGATGGCCAGCTCGGGGCTCGCCGTCTTCACGCGCAGGCGCTTGATCTCGGCGTCAACGGTCTGCAACTCGGCCTGACGATCGATCGTGCCGGCATGGGCATAGTGCGACAGCGTGGCCAGGGTGATGTTGTCACCCACGCCGAGCAAGGGCACGATGCCCTGGCGCTTGCGGTCTTCCGGCACCAGCGACAGCCCCGCCTTGATCGCCTGCTCGGGGGTTTTCACCTTCAGCGGCTTGCCTTCGAGCACCAGTTCGGCCTCGTAGCGCCCCGGGTACGCACCGAAGATGGCGGAGACCAGTTCGGTACGGCCCGCGCCGACCAGGCCAGCGATGCCGAGGATCTCGCCCCGTCGCACCTCGAAGGAAATGTCGTCGACGCGCTTGCGGTTCGGGTTGGTGACATCCCAGCAGGTGACGTGGCGAGCCTCGAAGATCACCTCGCCGATCTCGTGCTCCACCTTGGGGAACAGGTTCTCGATGTCGCGACCGACCATCGCGGTGATGATGGAGTGCGTGGTCATTTCGCTCATCGGCTTGGTCACGATGTGCTTGCCGTCGCGGATCACCGTCACGGTGTCGCAGACCCGGGCCACTTCCTCAAGCTTATGCGAGATGTAGACACAGGCCACGCCATCGCGCTTCAAGTCTTCGATGATCGACAGCAGTGTATCGGTCTCGGAGGAGGTCAGCGATGACGAGGGCTCGTCGAGGATAAGCAGGCGCGCGTTCTTCGCCAGCGCCTTCGCGATCTCGAACAACTGCTGGTAGCCGCCACCGTAGTTCATTACCGGCGCGGCCACGTTGACGTCTTTCAGTTTCAGGCGGGCGAGCAGCGCATCCGCCTTCGCATACATGGCGTCGTAGTCCATCACGCCACCGAACTTGCGAATCTCGTTGCCGAGGAAGATGTTCTCGGCCACGGACAGCTGCGGCACGAGCATCAGCTCCTGGTGGATGATGACGATGCCCGCCGCTTCGCTGTCGCGCACCGAGTGCGCCTTGAGCGGCTTGCCATCGAAGAGGATTTCTCCGCTCCATGTCCCGTACGGGTACACACCGGAAAGCACCTTCATCAACGTGGACTTGCCGGCACCGTTCTCGCCGCAGAGGCCGACGCACTCGCCGGGCCGCACGGCCAGGTTGATGCCGTTGAGCGCGCGCACGCCGGAAAATTCCTTGACGATGTCGCGCATCTCGAAGAGGTATTCACTCACGTGGAGCTTCCTTCGTTGAAACCGTAGGAGCGCGCTTGCGCGCGATCGCGCGCAAGCGCGCTCCTACATGGGGCAGCCGGCATACGCGATTACCCGCGCAGCCGGACCGCCAGGCTCAGTTACCGACCTGGGCCTGGGTATAGAAGCCGTCCTTCACCACCAGGTCGACGTTCTGCTTGGTGAGCAGGGTCGGGGTGAGCAGCACGGTGTCCACGTCCTTCTTGCCGTTGTTCATCTTCGAGGTGAACTGCGGCGTCTCGCCCTTGGCGAACTGCACGGCAAGATTGGCCGCGTCGGTGGCGATGGTCTTGATCGGCTTGTAGACCGTCATCGCCTGCGTGCCGGCCTTGATGCGCTTGACGGCGGCGAGGTCGGCGTCCTGGCCGGACACCGCGACCTTACCGGCGAGCTTCTGGCCCGACAGCGCGGCGATGGCGCCGCCGGCGGTCCCGTCGTTGGAGGCGACGATGCCCTGGATATTGTTCTTGTTGGCGGTGAGCGCGTTCTCGATGATCGACTGCGCGTTGGATGCCAGCCACTCGTTGGTCCACTGCTGGCCAACGATCTTGATATCGCCCTTCTTCACCAGCGGATCGAGAATCTTCATCTGGCCTTCACGCAAGACCTTCGCGTTGTTGTCGGTGGGCGCGCCGCCCAGCAGGAAATAGTTGCCCTTGCCGTTGGTGGCATTGACCACGCCCTGCGCCTGCATCTCGCCCACCTTCTCGTTGTCGAACGAGATGTAGGCATCGACGTCGGCGTTGAGGATCAGGCGGTCGTACGAGATCACCTTGATGTTCGCCTTCTTCGCCTCGGCCACCACGGTGGTGAGCGTCTTGGCGTTGAACGGCACGATGACAATGACGTCGACCTTCTGCGAGATCAGATTCTCGATCTGCTGGAGCTGCTTCTGTTCGTTGGCATCGGCCGACTGCACCTTGACCGTAGCGCCCTTGGCCTCGGCGGCCGCCTTGAAGTAGTCGCGGTCGCGGGTCCAGCGCTCGACGCGCAGGTCGTCGATGGAGAAGCCGATCACCGGTTTCTCCTTGCTCGCGTGCGCCTGCGGGGTCGCGAAGACACCGGCGGCGACCATCGATACGGCCAACAGCGTGTGTAGGGCCTTCTGCTTCATGCTCTTCTCCATGCGTGGGTTCGCCCGGTCACGCCGGGCGTATGTCGTCGCTCTGGGCGGCGTGGGAATACAGCGGTTTCAACTGCTCGTAGGAGCGGCGGAACAGAGGGTGGCGCGTTTGCAGGAAATAAGCATGACGCGCTGCATCGGGCTCGCGTACGGCCGTGATGTCGGGCATCGGGCAGACCTCGTCCAGCGACGCGCCCGGCTCCACCGCCAGACGCGCCAGCCGCGCGGCGCCCAGCGCAGGGCCCACTTCGCCACCACTGCGCAGCACGAGGCGCTTGCCCAGGATGTCGGCGAGCATCTGCGTCCAGTACGCGCTGCGCGAGCCGCCGCCGATCACCGTGATCTCGTCGCTGGCGAGCCCCGTACCCTCCACCGCCAGCAGCCCGTCGAGCAGGCCCAGGCCCACGCCTTCCAGCGTGGCATTGGCGAGGTCCGCGCGGTCCGTGTCCGGCCCGAGGAAGGTGAACGAACCGCGGGCATGGGGATCGTTGTGCGGCGTTCGCTCACCGGTGAGGTACGGCAGGAAAAGCGGGCCGTTTTCGTGCAATCCGCGTGCCTGCGCCTCTGCCAGTAAGGAAGGCACATCCTTCTGGCCCGTGAGACGGGCGGTGAAGTCGAGGCAATTGGCCGCGTTGAGCATCACCGACATCAGATGCCAGGTGTCCGGCAGCGCATGGCAGAAGCTGTGCACGGCCGTTTCCGGACTGGCACGGAAGCCGTCGGACACCGCGAAATACACACCGGACGTGCCCAGCGACAGCATCGCTTGCCCGTGGCGCACGATGCCCACGCCGACGGCACCGGCGGCGTTGTCTCCGCCGCCGGCCGCCACGGGCACAGTGTCCATGCCCCAGCGATCGGCCAGCTCCTTGCGCAAGCGGCCGGCTGGCTGGCTGCCTTCGAACACCTGCGGCATGTGCGAGGTATCGAGGCCCGTGGCGGCTAGCATCGCGTCGCTCCACCGGCGCTTGCGCACATCCAGCCATAAGGTGCCCGCCGCGTCCGACGCGTCGGTCATGTAGTCGCCGGTAAGCCGCAGCCGCAGATAGTCCTTGGGCAACAGCACCTTCGCCACGCGATCGAACACCTGCGGTTCATGCCGACGCACCCAGGCAAGCTTGGGCGCCGTGAAGCCGGGCATGGCGAGGTTGCCGGTGACGTCACGAAAGCCGGGTACCTTTTCCAGCTCCGCGCATTCGACATCCGAACGACCGTCGTTCCACAGGATGGCCGGTCGCAGGATCTTGTCAGACTTATCGAGCAACGTGGCGCCGTGCATCTGTCCCGAAAGACCGATGGCCTTGACGCGCCGGGCATCGCCTTGCTTGAGGACATCCGCAACCGCCGCCTCGGTGGCGGACCACCAGGCCTCGGGATCCTGTTCGGACCAGCGCGGCTTGGGATGGGATACGTCGAGCGGGCTGGAAGCGCTGGCGCGCACGCCCCCGGCGTCATCGACGAGCACCGCCTTCACCGAGGAGGTACCCAGGTCGATGCCGAGGTAAAGGGGTGCCGAAGCGTCCATGTCGGGTCTCATATCACCCATAGATATAGCGGTTCACAATGTTCTCTAGCAACTCCTGGTTGCCCGAAACGTGCTTCGGATGCAGGTCGCGCGCGATCGCTTCGTCGGCAAGTGAAGCCAGCGTGAAACCACCACCGAGAATCTTACCGCCGAACTCGCCGTCCCAACCCGCGTAACGCTTCGCCTTCATCTGCGCCAGCGTATCGCGCTCGATCATCTTCGCCGCGCGCTCCAGGCCCAGCGCCAGCGTGTCGATGGCCCCGATGTGGCCGTGGAACAGATCCTCCGGTGCGTTGCTCTGGCGACGCACCTTGGTATCGAAATTGAAGCCGCCCGTGGTGAAGCCGCCCGCTTTCAGAATTTCATACGTGACCAGGGTCATTTCCTCAACGCTGTTCGGAAACTGGTCGGTGTCCCAGCCGTTCTGCGGGTCGCCGCGGTTGGCGTCGATCGAACCGAACAAACCCAGCGCGATGGACGTGGCGACCTCGTGCTGGAACGAGTGACCCGCTAGGGTGGCGTGGTTGGCCTCGAGGTTGGTCTTCACCTCATTTTCCAGGCCGAAGTTCTTGAGGAAGCCATACACGGTGGCCGAGTCGTAGTCGTACTGGTGCTTGGTGGGCTCTTGCGGCTTGGGCTCAATGAGGATCGTGCCTTTGAAGCCCAGCTTGTGCTTGTGCTCCACCACCATGCGGAAGAACCGCCCGAGCTGTTCGCGCTCGCGCTTCAGGTCGGTGTTGAGCAGGGTGTCGTAGCCCTCGCGGCCGCCCCACAGCACGTAGTTGGCGCCACCGAGGCGATGCGTCGCCTCCATCGCGTGACGCACCTGCGTGGCGGCGTAGGCGAACACTTCCGGCTGCGGATTGGTCGCCGCGCCGGCCGCGTAGCGCGGGTGGCTGAACACGTTCGCGGTACCCCACAACAGCTTCATGCCGGTCTCGGCCTGCTTCTTCTCCAGCACATCCGTCATGGCGGCGAAGTGGTTGCGGTAATCCTTCAGGCTGTCGCCTTCCGGCGCCACGTCGGTGTCGTGGAAGGTGTAGAACGGCACGCCCAGGCGCGAGAAGAAGTCGAACGCCGCATCGGCCTTCTCGCGCGCCCGCGTCATCGGATCGCCCGGCTGCTGCCACGGCCGCTCGAAGGTGCCGGCACCGAACACGTCCGAACCCGGCCAGACGAAGGTGTGCCAATAGCACGCCGCCAGGCGCAGGTGCTCGGCCATGGTCTTGCCGAGGATGCGGCGATCGGCTTCGTAGTGATGGAACGCCAGCGGGTTGTCCGAACCCGGGCCTTCGAAGCGGATGGGAGCGATGCTGGAAAAGTACGACATAACGCAATCCTTTCACGGAGCGGGGACGAATTCCCACGATGCTGACGAGACGGCGCGCCGGGGGCAATTGCGATTTCCCACAGGGCCGAAGGCTTTTTCGTTGCCGCGCTGCGTCATGGCCGGAGGCGGCGAATCCTGCTAGCTTTCCGCTCCATGGCACCGCATCGCATCGCCCTGCTGTTCAACGCCAACAAGGTCTATGACCGCCAGGTCATCGCCGGCATTGGCCAGTACCTCAACAGCACGCGCGTCGAGTGGGACCTCTTCATGGAAGAGGATTTCCGTAGCCGCATGCGCGATATCCACCAGTTTCGCGGCGACGGCATCATCGCGGACTTCGACGACCCGGACGCTCCCGACACGCTGCGCGACCTGCACATCCCGGTGGTGGCCGTGGGCGGCTCGTATCACGATCCGGCCGGCTATCCCGATGGCGTGCCGTATATCGCGACCGACAATGCCCGTCTCGTGCGCCTCGCCTACGATCACCTCATCGAGCAGGGTCTCGGTCGGTTCGCGTTCTACGGAATCCCCCCGAATCCTGGCAGCCGCTGGGCGCAGGAACGCGAACACGCGTTCCGCGCGATCGTGCAGGAAGAAGCGGTGGAAGGCCTCGTCTACCAGGGCCTGCCGACCAGTGCCGGTGGCTGGGGCACGGCCGTGGAACACCTGGTGGCGTGGCTCGGCGGCCTGCCCAAGCCCATCGGCATCGTCGCCGCCACCGACGCGCGCGCCCGCCAGTTGCTCCAGGCCTGCGTGATCGGCGGTGTCGCCGTGCCCGAACAAGTGGCCATCGTTGGTATCGACAACGATCCCATGGCCCAGTTGCTCACCCGCATTCCGCTCACCTCGGTGATCCAGGGCGCGGAAGAAATGGGCCGCACGGCCGCGCACCTGCTGCACCAGATGCTGCGCGGTGCGGACTGCACTGGCACGCGCGTGCTGGTGCCACCGGTGGGCATCAACGTGCAGGCGTCCAGCAAGTACCAGCCGCTGCGCAGCCCGCACGTGATGCGCGCCAGCCACTATATCCGCCAGTACGGCTGCCTCGGCATCAAGACCGAGCAGGTGGCCGACTACGTGGGCGTCTCGCGTACCGTGCTCGAGGAACATTTCAAGCGCGAACTGAAGCAGACCGTCCACCAGGCGATCCTCCAGCACAAGCTCGACGCGGCCTGCCAGCTGATCGCGCAATCGGATGCGTCGCTTGCCGACATCGCCGTGCGCTGCGGCTTCACATCGCTGCAATACATGTATGCGGTATTCCGGCGCGAGTACGACTGCACGCCGCGCCAATACCTCGACCTCCACCGCAAGACGACGGCCAGCTGATTCCCGTCGCCCAGGATCGCTCCATCCATGCCCGTTTCCGCCGCCACCGCCTGGGGCCACCTGCCCGACGGCCGCCCGCTGCATCGCTGGACCCTGCGTAACGCCACCGGCGCCCAGGTCGACATCACCGATCTCGGTGGCACCCTGCTGTCCTGGCTGGCGCCCGACCGCCAGGGGCGCCTCGGCGAGGTGCTGCTCGGCCATGCCGACGCGGCCCAGTACATCGTCTCCGACGCCTACATGGGCGCGATCGTGGGGCGCTGGGCGAATCGCATCCGCGCGGGACGCTTCACCCTGGACGGCATCGATTACCGGGTGGATCGCAACGACCACGGCAACCACCTCCACGGTGGGGTGCACGGTTTTCACATCCAGCGCTGGGACGTCGAGACCGAGGGCGACGCACTCCTGCTGAGGCTCGTCTCACCGGAGGGTGACGGCGGCTTCCCGGGCGAGGTCCGTGTTCAATTGCGCATCCGGCTCGATGACGAGGGCAGCCTCGACCTGCGCTACGACGCCACCACCGACGCGCCCACGCCGCTCAGCCTCACCGCCCATCCCTATTTCAATCTGAACGACCGTCGCCCGGACATCCGCGACCACCTGATCCGGATCGACGCCGACGCCTTCCTCGCCATCGACGCCGGGGCGATTCCCGTCGGACGCGAGAACGTGGCCGGCACGGCCTTCGATTTCCGCGAGGCGGCGCCCATCGGCTCGCGCCTGCACTGGCCCGACCCACAGCTGCGCGTGGCCGGGGGATTCGACCATTGCTATATCCCGCACGGAGCACCGGGCGCGGTGCGCACCGTGGCCGTGGTCACGGAACCCTCCAGCGGCCGCCGGCTCACGGTGGACACCGACCGCCCCGGGCTCCAGTTCTACAGCGGGCAGAAGCTCACCGGCCAGCCGGGGCGCCGCGGGGACACCTACGGCCCCTTCGCCGGCTTCGCCCTGGAGACCCAGGCCTTCCCCGACCAGATGAACGGCCCCGAGGCCGAGGGCGCGATCCTGCGCCCCGGCCAGATCTGGCGCCAACACACCCGCTACCGCCTCGACACCGTGTAGGAGCGCGCTTGCGCGCGACCGGACGGAGCGGTGACCCGGCCGACTCACCCGCCCACCCGGTCGCGCGCAAGCGCGCTCCTACAGAAGGCTGAGGGCATTACAATGTCCAGCTATGTCTCTTATCCAGCTGCTCAACGTCGACTACAGCGTCGGCGGTCCCCTCCTGCTCGAACAGGTCGACCTCTCCCTGGACGCCGGCGAACGCGTCTGCGTGGTCGGCCGTAACGGCGCGGGCAAATCCACCCTTCTGAAGCTCATCGCCGGGGAACTCCACCCCGACGACGGCGAGGTCCGCCTCCAGGGCGGTACGCGCATCGCCCGCCTCACCCAGGAAGTGCCCCAGGACACCACCGGCTCCGTCTTCGACGTGGTCGCCGACGGCCTGGGCGAACTGGGTCACCTGCTGGCCCAGTACCACCACCTGCTCGCCGAAGGCGACATGGACGCCCTGGGCGATGTGCAGTCGAAGATCGAGGCCCAGAACGCCTGGGACCTCGACTCCCGCGTGCAGCAGGTGATCGAGCGCCTGGAGCTGCCGGCCGAGACCGACTTCTCCGAGCTGTCCGGCGGCATGAAGCGCCGCGTGCTACTCGGCCAGGCCCTGGTCCGCGACCCGAACCTGCTCCTGCTCGACGAGCCGACCAACCACCTCGACATCGAGGCCATCGCCTGGCTCGAAGGCTTCCTCAAGAGCTTCACCGGCGCCATCGTCTTCATTACCCACGATCGCAGCTTCCTCCGCTCGCTCGCCACGCGCATCGTCGAGATTGACCGCGGTCAGCTCACCAGCTGGCCGGGCGACTACGACAACTACCTGCGTCGCCGCGAGGAGCGCCTGCACGCCGAAGCGCAGGCCAACGCGCATTTCGACCGCAAGCTGGCACAGGAAGAAGTCTGGATCCGCCAGGGCATCAAGGCCCGCCGCACCCGTAACGAAGGCCGTGTTCGCGCGCTCAAGGCCATGCGCCGCGAGCGTTCGGATCGCCGCGAGACCACCGGCAACGCGAAGATGAACCTCGCCAACGCGCAGGCGTCCGGTCGCAAGGTCATCGATGTCGAGAACGTCACCCAGGCCTACGGCGGCCGCACGCTGATCCGCGATTTCAGCACCACGATCATGCGCGGCGACCGCGTGGGCATCATGGGGCCGAACGGCGCGGGCAAGTCGACGCTACTGAAGATCATGCTAGGCCAGCTGATGCCGCAGGAAGGCCAGTCCACCCAGGGGACGGGCCTGCAGATCGCCTACTTCGACCAGCACCGCATCGCGCTCGACGACCGCATGAACGCGCTGGACAACGTGGCCGAAGGCCGCGAGTACATCGAGCTGAACGGCCAGCGCAAGCACATCATCGGCTACCTGCAGGACTTCCTGTTCTCGCCCGAGCGTGCCCGCGCGCCGATCACCCGCCTGTCCGGCGGCGAGCGCAACCGCCTGCTGCTGGCCAAGCTGTTCGCCCAGCCCTCCAACCTACTGGTGATGGACGAACCGACCAACGACCTCGACGTCGAGACGCTGGAACTGCTGGAAGAACTGCTCGGCGAATACACCGGCACGCTGCTGCTGGTCTCGCACGACCGTGACTTCATCGACAACGTCGTCACCAGCACCCTCGTGCTGGAAGGCGACGGCGCCATCGGCGAATACGTGGGTGGCTACAGCGACTGGCTTCGTCAGAAGCCGGTCGCTTCCGTGAAGTCGGCCGCCACACCGGCCAAGGCGGCTCCGGCACCGGCGCCCGCACCGGCCGCACCGAAGAAGAAGCTGTCGTTCAAGGAACAGCGCGAACTCGAGCTGCTGCCGGCCAAGCTCGAACAGCTCGAAACCGAGATCGCGAAGCGCACCGACGCGATGAATGATCCGAAGTTCTTCCAGCAGGACGCCGCCGCGATCACGAAGGTCAACGACGAGATCGCCAAGCTGCAGGCCGAGCTGGAAACGGCGTTTGCCCGGTGGGAAGAACTCGAAGGCTGATCGAACCCCTGTAGGAGCGCGCTTGCGCGCGATCGCGCGCAAGCGCGCTCCTACAGATCAGCCGGTGTTCTGGAGGCCTTGCGACACGCCGTTGACACAGGCCACCAGCGCGTTCAGCAACGCATCGTCCTTGCCACCGGTGGCGCGCCAACGGCGCAACAGGTCCACCTGCAACAGGCTCATCGGGTCCACATACGGATTGCGCAGGCGAATCGAATTGGCCAACCGCGTGTCGCCGCTGAGCAGTTCGTCACTGCCCTTCAGCTTGAGCACCCAGCGCACCGTCCTTTCGAACTCCTCGCGCACCAGCGGGAAGAAGCGATCGTGCAACGGACCGGCCAGCTCCGAGAACGCTTCGGCGATATGGATGTCGGCCTTCGCCAGCACCATCTCGACATCGTCGAGCATGGTCGAGAAGAACGGCCATTCATGCGCCATGCGCTCCAGCGTCGCCTCATGCCCGTCCTTCGCCAGCGCCTCCAATGCCGAACCCAGGCCGTACCAGCCGGTAAGCACCGCACGGCACTGCGTCCACGAGAACACCCACGGAATCGCGCGCAGGTCTTCCACGCCCTTCATGCTGCGACGACGCGCGGGACGCGAACCCAGCGTCATCCGCTCGATTACGTCGATCGGCGTGGCGCCACGGAAGTAATCGACGAAGCCCTCGCGATCGACGAAGGCACGATAGGCCTTGCGGCTCTCATCAGAGAGCTTCGCCATCACGTCCTTCCAGCCCGATTCACGCACCTCGGCCACGCGCGGGCGCAACGAGGCGCGCATCACCGCGCCCAGCGTCTGTTCGAGATTGCGCACCGCCAGCGCGCGGATGCCGTACTTGCGATGGATCACCTCGCCCTGTTCGGTCACGCGTAGCACGCCGGCCACGGAACCGCGTGGCGAGGCCATCAACGCGGGCGTGATGCGCGAACCGCCACGACTGGCCGAACCGCCACGACCGTGGAAGAAAGCGATGCGGATACCTGCCTTAGCTGCCACCTCAAGCAATTCCACCTGCGCCCGTTGCAGGCTCCACTTCGAGGCGACGGTGCCACCGTCCTTGCCGCTGTCGGAATAACCCAGCATGACCCACTGGCGATCGCCGCGCGCTTTCAGGTGCGCGCGGTAGATGGGATCGTCGAGCAGGGCCTGCAACGTGGCCGGGCCGCCCTTGAGGTCGTCCACCGTCTCGAATAGCGGTGCCACGTCCAGCGGCACGCGCCCATCTTCCAGCAGGCCGCCACGACGCGCGAGCGCCAGCACGGCGAGCACGTCGGCGGCCGTCTCAGCCATGCTGATGATGTAAAGGCCGGTCGCCTCCTGACCATAGCGCTTGCGCGAATCGGCCAGTGTCGCGAAGACCTCTCGCAACATGCCTGCCGCCTCGTGATCCTCGCCGGAGACGAAGCTGCGCTCGCCGGCCGCATACGGGCGCAGCGTCTTCACGCGCGCCGCTGCATCGCGATCGGCCCACTCCGCATCGCCGAGCAAGGCCGACAAGGCCTCGTCGTGCACGCGGGCATCCTGACGGACATCCAGGCGAGCCAAGTGGAAACCGAAGGTGCGCGCCCGCCACAGAAGGCGCCCCACCGCATAGGCACCCGCATGCTTGCCGCTGTGATGAAGCAGGCTGTGCTCCACCTGCGCGATGTCATCGATGAATTCCTGCGCCGACGCGTAACGATCCGCACCATCGTCCAGCGTCGACGCCAGCCGCGCCGCGACGAAGGTCAGGAAAGCGCGATACGGCATGTCCGCGTGACGCGGACGGATGCCGGCCGCGGCGTCCGCCAACCGCTCGCGATAGGCATCCAGGCGACGCTGGAGCTTGTCGTCGAGCTTCACACGATCGTCCGTCTGGCTCAGCAGGCGACCCAGCGCGTGCACGTCCTCGATGTAGCGTTCCAGCACCAGCGTGCGCTGTGCCGCGAGCGTGGCCGCAATGGTCTCCGCGTTGACGTTGGGATTGCCGTCCATGTCGCCACCGACCCAGGTCGCGAAACGCAGCACGCGCGGCACGACCACGTCTTCGCCGTAAGTCTCCACGATGGCCTGGTGCAGCGCTTCATACAACGCAGGCAGCACGCGATAGATCGGACGCGACATGTAGAAACCCACATGATCGAACTCGTCCGACACGCTCGGCCGCACCGGCGACGCCTCGGCGGTCTGCCAGCCGGCGGACAGCGCCATGAGGATACGCGCATCGTCGTCGCGCACTTCCTGCGGCGTACGCGTGGGATCGAACTCGTCGACCAGCGCGCGCACGATCTCCTGCTCTTTCTCCAGCAACGACCGACGCACCGCCTCGGTGGGATGCGCCGTGAACACCGGTTCGACATCGAGGCGACGCAACAGCGTCTCCAGTTCCTCGCGAGTGACGCCTTCGGCCTTGAGCAAGGCCAGCACGGCGGCCAGGGATTCGGGCTGGGCCGAGCCGCCCTCGCGCTGATAATCGCGACGACGGCGGATGCGATGCACGCGCTCGGCCACGTTCACCGCCTGGAAGTAGGCCGCGAAGGCCCGGGCGAGGGCCTCGGCATCGGCGGCGTCCAGTCCGTTCAGGCTCTCGGCCAGCGCCTCGACGCCGGCACCACTGCGGCGGCGCTGGATCGCCGCGGTACGCACATGTTCGACCCGGTCGAAAAAGGGTTTGCCCCCCTGCTCCGCCAGCATCTGGCCGACCAGGGCCCCCAGCCGGCGCACATCTTCGCGCAGGGGAGCGTCATGAGGCAGGAATTCAGGATCGCGTGCGGCTTCCATCGGGCTCTCTGCTTGGGGCGGAACCCCGAGAGTAACCAAAAAAGTGTGTTTATCTCCTCATCCGGAATCCGGGATACAATAATCGACCGTTTTCGCCCGCCGAGGGGCGCTGCGACCGGAGGGGCACGCCCCCGATGGCCAGGCTCGGCGCGGCTTCCAGCACAACGGCGCCCCCGTGACCATCCGGAGATACGCCATGAACGCCGTCACCAAAGATTCCAACTTCCAGGATTACAAGGTCCGCGATTTCTCGCTGGCTGCCCTCGGCCGCCGCCGCATTCGCATGGCCGAAGAGGAAATGCCGGGCCTGATGCAGATCCGCGCCCGCTACGCCAAGGAGCAGCCGCTCAAGGGCGTGCGCCTCTCCGGCTCGCTGCATGTCACCAAGGAAACGGCCGTGCTGGCCGAGACCCTGCGCGCCCTCGGCGCCTCGGTGCGTTGGGCCTCCTGCAACATCTTCTCCACCCAGGACGACGTCGCCGCCGCCCTCGCCGCCGGCGAACTGCCGGTGTTCGCGTGGAAGGGCGAGTCGCTGGAGGAATACTGGGAATGCACCCTCGACATGCTCACCCACCCGGGCGAGCTGGGTCCGCAGCTCATCGTCGACGACGGCGGTGACGCCACCCTCTTCATCCACAAGGGTGTGGAACTCGAAGACGGCAGCGACTGGGTCAACACCCCCAGCGGCAACCACGAAGAGCAGGTCATCAAGGACCTCGTGAAGCGCACCGCCGCCGCCCGTCCGGGCTGGTTCAAGAAGGTCGCCGCCGAGTGGAAGGGCGTCTCCGAAGAAACCACCACCGGCGTGCACCGCCTCTACCAGCTCGCCGAAGCCGGCAAGCTGCTCGTTCCCGCGATCAACGTCAACGACTCGGTCACCAAGAGCAAGTTCGACAACCTCTACGGCTGCCGCGAATCGCTGGCCGACGGCATCAAGCGCGCCACCGACCTCATGGTCGCCGGCAAGGTCGCCGTGGTCTGCGGCTACGGTGACGTGGGCAAGGGCTGCGCCCATTCGCTCAAGGGCTTCGGCGCCCGCGTGATCGTGACCGAGATCGACCCGATCAACGCGCTGCAGGCCGCGATGGAAGGCTTCCAGGTCACCACCATCGAAGAAACCCTCGGCACCGGCGACATCTACGTCACCACCACGGGCAACAAGGACATCATCACGCTGGAACACATGGCGAAGATGAAGAACAACGCCCTGGTCTGCAACATCGGCCACTTCGACAACGAGATCCAGATCGACCGCCTGAACGCGTCGAAGGATGCGACCCGCGAGACCATCAAGCCGCAGGTCGACCGCTACACCTTCGCCTCCACCGGCAACAGCATCTACATGCTCGCCGAAGGCCGCCTGGTGAACCTCGGCTGCGCCCACGGCCACCCGAGCTTCGTGATGTCGAACAGCTTCTCGAACCAGACCCTCGCCCAGCTCGACCTGTGGGCGAACAAGGACAAGTACGAGAACACTGTCTACCGCCTGCCGAAGAAGCTCGACGAAGAAGTCGCCCGCCTGCATCTGGAGCAGATCGGCGTGAAGCTGACCGTGCTCACCAAGGATCAGGCCGACTACATCGGCGTGCCGGTCGAAGGCCCGTACAAGCCGGACCACTACCGCTACTGATCAGCGGTTCGTCCGAGAGAAACAAGAAAGGCGCCCGTTGGGCGCCTTTCTTTTTGCTTGTAACCCATGGCCGGGGACTGCCAATATGGACTTATCGTTTTTTCTTGCGATCCACAGGGGACAAGGGAATGCACTACCGAATCGCCGCGGTCTCGCTACTATGCGCGACGGCTTCCGTCGCCACGCACGCCGCTACGAAGCAGGTCACGTACTACTACACCGACCCGCAGGGTACGGTGCTGGCTACGGCTGACGAGAACGGTAACATCATCGAACGTTCCGACTACCGGCCTTTCGGCGAGCAGGCACTAGGGAGCAAGCAGGATGGCCCGGGATATACCGGGCATGTGAATGATTCAGATAGCAATCTCGTATATATGCAACAGCGATATTACGACCCTTCTATCGGCAGATTCATGTCCATAGACCCGGCCCCGCTCGATACAAGTCGTCTTCACAATTTCGCCAGATATACGTACGCAAATGACAATCCTCTCAGCTTCATTGACCCCGATGGACGGGAAGCTGAACTTTCCTGGAGCACCCCCTATCGGGTGACATCAACCATCCGTTACACAATGAGTGGTCCTAGCCTTCCATTCAATACAAATGACACAAATCTACAGGCATCTAGAAGTCTGAGCGGCTTGGTCAACATCAATGGAAAAATTGTCTTTCTCACAACCAATGCCATCTTCGTTCCCGGATCAAGCAACCAGTCCGGGACAAATCATGTAACGGTCGTTCCTGATACAAACGGTGTCACCAAGAGCGGGCGCGCGGAAACGAACAAGATCGGCGGAAATCAGGTAACTGTTGGAGTTAATGGTCCAGATAGGGCAAACGTTTATACGATATCCCATGAATTTGGCCACGTTGCAGGAGCTGGCGATCAGTACCAAGGAGGACTGGGCGTCAATGGAAAAACTCTTTCGGCCGACGTTCCCGGTGACCCAAATATCATGAAGATGCTCAGCAAAGATGGTGCAAATGAGCAAACACTGCGTGAAATGATCGAATCCAAGTCAAACAAAAACACATGCTCACCAGGCGTTCATGCAGCGAATGGAGCCTGCTAATGTATCGAGCTATTCTTATCTCAATAATCATTGCATTTTCGTCGACCAAAGCATCCGCGGCACCTCCGTCTTCTGCCCCGCCAAATGTCTGCACGGCTCATTTTCGCATGTGGTGCGCCATCCAATTAGCTAAGGCCACCACTATTCGAGACGACGGTGATGAAGTAGTTGCCCTGACCTCGGATACACCTCAGAAAGACGAAGATCCCCTCATCGTCATCGCGCCGCCATCATGTGCTACCGGCAATGCGAGTGAAATGACTTTCAAAGGATTGACCCTCGACCAAGTCTATGACGGAAGATTGAAGGATGAGCTCAGAGTAGCTCTTAGTTCCACATGCGAAATCAAGATCCTTCTTCCGAAGTGGCGTGCTGATTCGTTCAATTGGCCCTATCAAATTGGCCTTGAGGCCATCCGTCCGTGCCCCAATCGCGAATGCGTTGGCCCACAAGTCGGGGAACTCAAACCGAGGTTCGCCATCAAGTATCGTCGCCAGCTACTTCGCCCCTGACGTGGGCAAAGCTTCGCCTACATGCATACAGAAGCGCTCGATTTTTCGGAATTCGACATCTAAGCCCTGGCGATACGGGCGGGCATCGGAACAGATTTTTTGGTCAAGCGCTTAGTCCGTGATCTTGCCCCCGTTTCACGGACACCCCTATAAGCGATTAACTATCGCAATAGGAGGTGGACGATGACCAAGAGCAAGGCAGGCAGAAAGGGGCAGGAGTTCAGCCTGGAGTTCAGGCAGCAGGCACTGTTGCGAGCGGCCACAGAAGGGGTAACCACGGTGGCTCGTGATCTGGGGGTGCAGCCTGTCCAGCTGTACAGTTGGCGCGCCCAGGCGCGGCGGCACGACCAGGACGATCAGGCACAACGCTTGGAGTTGGCCGAACATGCACGGCTCAAACGTGAAGTGGCGCGGCTGGAGGAGGAGAACGCTTTC
>NZ_WNDO01000038.1 GCF_009912395.1 Luteibacter sp.
TGCCTGCTGCCTGAACTCCAGGCTGAACTCCTGCCCCTTTCTGCCTGCCTTGCTCTTGGTCATCGTCCACCTCCTATTGCGATAGTTAATCGCTTATAGGGGTGTCCGTGAAACGGGGGCAAGATCAGTGTCGATCAATTGTGAGTACACCGTGAGTCTTTTCCATGTGGCACCTTGGACAAAGAACCCATAGGTTTGACATCTCCTCCCCACCCCCGTCGGCTTTGTCGTGGATGTGGTCTACGTGGATGATCCAACGCAACCGACCAGACTTTCCAATGTAACTTTGGCTATATCCGCAAACTTGACATGTAAAATCTTCGAGGAACGCTACCCTGAGCTTTTGAATCGCGTTTTCGATACGAACCTTTGTTAGCCGTTTCTCATGCGAGGGAGAAATTGGATTGGTATATGACGCCGCCTGAGCGTATACGTCCCCCCAATTTGATTCACCGAGGTCTTCGTCGCCAAGCAACGATGCCTCGAGATCATCGACGGCAACACTGGACTTAATCAGTTCCCAGCTGCGCCCGTTGCCCAAGAAGATAACTTGTCGATAAGTCTCATTGATCGGTGCAATGGATCCATTTAATGGAAAGTTTGGAACCGCTGCTGTCTTTGCCTTCGCCTCTCGCTCAATCGATGAAATAGGTATCGCGTTCTCGAGCAGAGTGCTAACCCAGGCGTACTTGTGTGCGGCATCGGCCAGAAAGTAGGGGGGCGAGAGGTCAAGGGAGGAGATGCCTGTCGACGTCAGGCAGATATTGCTCAAGTCAAAGGTGTAAGGCCAATGATTTACTTGATCAGAGATCTCGGTCGGCCACCAAAACTCATTCTTCTCAGCTTTCCTGGCACCAACCGTAGCGAAGCCAAGAATTGATGAAGGCGGGTTCTTCACTACGGCGGAACTCCGCGTGGAATGAAAGATGACGGTGTCACCTTCTTTGATCTTGCCCCACATGCCTCTGTTTGACTCATTCAGGGCCCAAGCCCCGCGCTGAATAGCGACTAGAAAGTTCTCTGGGGGGCCAGATATTCTCCAGAATCGCTGGACAGAGGGTTTATTAGCAACCCTAGTTGGAGCGACGGTGACACCGTCCATCAATGGAGCGCTGAGCCGGGTTGCCTCCCTCTTCACAAGCTCCCTTCCAGGCTGCCTCTCTCGCACCTTGTATCCAACACTGGCAAGGCGTGAGCGCGCTACCTCCAAAGTATCCTCATTAAAATAGGACCACCATTCGCTCTCGAGAATCAGCGCCTCAACGGAGAGGTCGAGTCGACGGTGCTCCCAGAGCTTTACAAATCCCGTAGAGGGTGGCTTCCCGGGCAAGAGAAGTTTGTTTGCCGTTGCATAACCACCCTCGGCGCCTAGGGAGTCGAGGAAGTAGGTTGGTGTGTACTTGATCTCACTCTGGGCTCGCTCAGCAGCCTCCCTCAAAAACCGAGTGAATGCTGTATCTTGATTGGAGTCCATTCCTTGCCCTCACTTTAGAGTTGGTCATATTTGCGAGCATTTCCGCGAGATTTCTCCACAGGGTACTTCTCGCCGTTCGTATCTATTTTCTTGAGTGCGGCTTCATACATATTCAGGTCGAGCTTATCCGCGAGCCTGATTAGATAAAGCAAGACGTCTGCAATCTCTTCAGCGACACGAGACTTCGTATCGTCGCTAAGCGCACCGCTTTCATCTGCCGACAGCCATTGGAAGTGCTCGAGGAGCTCGCCTGACTCAGCAGCTACCGCCATAGCAAGGTTTTTCGGCGTGTGAAATTGATCCCAATCCCGCTGCTCCGCGAAGGATCGCAAGCGGTCACGAAGCACTCTTAGCTCGCCCACGTTCGACATTGGCCCTTCCAGCACAGATGCTCAGTTTGTCAGCCGCATCTGGGGGCGGGTGCCCCAAACTACATATCGGCTGCATCTCAAAAACTATACATATTGATACGAGGTGGCGGCTTGCGGAGCGGTCTCGCGGGGGGCTTTAGATTTGCACGCCGCTGGTTTTGGAGTGACTTTCTTTGGTGAGGGCTAGGTTCCCATACAGGTGCATTTGCCTCGACTATGTTATTCGATCCGAAAGGGGGGGTATTTGAGAGCCAGATTGCCACAGTCACATAACCTCCCTACATTGGTGCAATGCATGCACCGGATACGAACGACCTGTTGACGTTGCTGGGGACCGGCCTTGCCCTTGTCGGGGCGGGTGGCCGGGTGCTCTGGATCAACCCTGCCCTGGGCGAGGTGCTGGAGGTGGGGCCGCGGACGGCGGTGGGGCAGCGCTTGCCCCAGCTGATGCGGGAGCCGGGGCTGGCCTCGCATCTGGCGCGGGCCCTGGACGAGCGGCGGCCGTTCCATCTGCGGGCGATCACCTTCGGGGTGGCGCGGGGGCGGGAGGTGACGGCCGACCTGATGTTGCAGCCGGTGGACGAGGGGCGCGTGCTGGTGGAGGTGCATCCGCTGGTGAGCGATCCGGGCGCCGGGGCGACGCCCCTGTCGGCGACCCTGCGCGGCTTCGCGCACGAGGTGAAGAATCCTCTCGCCGGCCTGCGCGGTGCGGCGCAGCTGTTGCAGCGACGGGTGCAGGACGACGACTTGCGGCAGTTGGCGGGCATGGTCATCGGCGAGGCGGACCGTCTCGCCGCGCTGGCCGACGGCCTGCTCCGGCATGGTGGCGCCGCCCGCATCGCGCCGGTGAACGTGCATGAATTGCTCGAACGCCTGGAACACATCATCGTCGCCGAGCCTGGCGCGCCGTCGGTGCGCCATGACTACGATCCCAGCCTGCCGGACAGCCTGGGCGACGGTGACCGCCTGTTGCAGGTGCTGCTCAACCTGGCCCGCAACGCGCGCGAGGCGGGTGCCACGGCGCTGACCCTGCGTACCCGGGTTGAGCATGGCGCGCGGCTGGGCGAGCGTAGCGTGCGGTCGGCCTTGCGCATCGACGTGATCGACGACGGTCCGGGCGTGCCCGACGAGCTGCGCGACAGCCTGTTCCAGCCGCTGGTCTCCGGGCGCCCCGATGGCACGGGCCTGGGCCTGGCCCTGTCGCGCGAGATCGCCCAGGAGCATGGCGGCGACCTTCGCTATATCAGCCGACCCGGCGAAACGACGTTCTCCCTCTACCTGCCGATGGAGCGTGCGCATGACTGACATATGGATCGCCGACGACGATCGCGGCGTGCGTTTCGTGCTGGCGGAAGCGTTGCGCGACGCGGGACACGCGGTACGCGAATTCAGTGCCGGTGATGCGGTGCGCACGGCGCTGGAGGACAGTCGCCCCGCGCTGCTGGTCACCGACGTGCGCATGCCCGGCGAAGACGGCCTTCGCTTGCTGGAAGACCTGACCCGGCGAAACATCGGGCCGGTGATCGTCATGAGCGCGTTCACCGATGTCGCTACCACGGCCGCGGCGTATCGCGCGGGCGCCGTGGACTACATCGCTAAGCCCTTCGACCTCGACCAGGCGGTGGCGGCGGTGGAGCGTGCGCTCGCCGGGTCGCGGGAAGATGTGGTCGTCCCCGAACTGCGCGAGGACGCGCATGCCCTGCTCGGCGAGAGCGCGGCGATGCGCGAGGTATTCCGCCTGATCGGGCGCGTGGCGGCCAGCGATCTCAACGTGCTGGTCACGGGCGAGACCGGTACCGGCAAGGAGCTGGTGGCCCGCGCGCTGCACGAGGAAAGCGCCCGCAGCGGCAAGCCCTACGTGGCGCTCAACACGGCGGCGATTCCGGCCGAGTTGCTGGAGAGCGAACTGTTCGGCCACGAGGCGGGGGCGTTCACTGGCGCCGCGCGGCGGCATATCGGTCGTTTCGAGCAGGCCGAGGGCGGCACGTTGTTCCTGGACGAGATCGGCGATATGCCGGTGGGCTTGCAGACGCGCCTGCTGCGCGTGCTCTCGGGCGGCGAGTATTACCGCGTGGGTGGGCGTGAGCCGTTGCGTGGCAACGTACGCATCGTCGCCGCCACCCATCAGGACCTGGAAGCCCGCGTAACGGCCGGCCTGTTCCGTGCCGACCTGAAGCACCGCCTCGATGTTGTTCGCATTCCATTGCCGGCCCTACGCGAGCGGCGCGGTGACGTTCCACTACTGGCGAAGCACTTTCTTGCCCAGGCGGCGGCCGACCTCAACCTGCCGCCGAAGCGTTTCTCGCGTGGTGCGATGAAGCTGATCGAGCAGCGCGAGTATCCCGGCAACGTACGTGAGCTGGAAAACCTGTGCCGCCGCCTCGCCGTGGTTGCGCCGGGTGTTGAAATCCTGGCGAGTGATCTCGGAGGCCTGCCCGGACGCGAGACGAAGGCGGGCGAATGGACCGAGGCGTTGCGCGTCTGGGCACAGGACGCGCTGGCGCAAGGCGAGGCGGACATCCACGCCCGCGCCCGCGAGGCGCTGGATCGCACCCTGCTCCAGGTAGCGCTGGTCGCCAGCGACGGCCACCGCCAGCATGCCGCCGCCGCGCTGGGCGTCGGCCGCAACACACTCACACGAAAACTCGGGGCGTCGCGCAAGCGCCGTCCCACAAATGGATGACACGATGACCCTGGATATTCGTCGGGCGACGATCGACGACGCGGACGCGATCGCCCGCTGGAACAGCGCGATGGCCTGGGAGACCGAAGCCAAGCGTCTCGATCCCCACACCATCGCCCGTGGCGTGCGCGCCGTGTTCGACGAGCCGCGTCGCGGCTTTTATATGGTGGCGACGCTGGATGGCGTGCCGGCCGGTTGCCTGATGATCACCTACGAGTGGAGCGACTGGCGTTGCGGCGACTTCTGGTGGATCCAGAGTGTCTACGTGACGCCCGAGGCGCGCCGCGCCGGTGTGTTCCGGGCGCTGTACGCCCACGTGAAGGGCCTGGCCGACGAAGCGGGCGCCGTGGGTATCCGCCTCTACGTGGAGACGGAGAACGAGCGTGCGCAGGCGACCTATGCCGGGCTCGGCATGGAACGCTGCCATTACTTCATGTACGAGGCGATGCTGGCGGGCTGATCTGTCGGATCAGCGTCGGCCGGGCAGGCCGGTGTCCACTTCCGCGATGCGTGCCTCGAAGTCGCGCGCGCTGACGGCGCGGCCGAACAGGAATCCCTGCATCTGCGCGCAGCCCGCGTCGCGCAGGAAGGCGGCTTGTTCCTCGCTCTCGACGCCTTCGGCGAGCACGTGCTTGTGCATGCCCCGACCCATGGCGATGATCGCGCGGACGATGGCGGCGCTGTCGCCATCGGAGGTGACGTCGCGGATGAAGGCACGGTCGATCTTCAGCGTGTCGACGGGGAAGTGCTTCAGGTAGGACAGGCTGCAATAGCCGGTGCCGAAGTCGTCCAGGCTGAGCGCGACGCCCATCTGCTTGATCTGGCGCAGCAGCTGGGCGATGTGGTCGCCGCCTTCCATCACCGTGCGCTCGGTGAGCTCCAGTTCGAGCAGGGTGGGATGCAGGCGGGTGTCTTCGAGCACGCTGTGCAGCGATTCGTAGAAGCGCGTGTGCTGGAACTGCAAGGCCGAGACGTTCACCGACACGGAGATGGGGCGGTACGTGCGCGACCAGGCTTCCGCCTGGCGGCAGGCCTCGCGTAGCGCCCAGTCACCGATGGGCACGATGAGGCCGCAGTCTTCCGCCACGGGAATGAACTGCTCGGGCGAGTAGACATCCACGCCGTCGACCTGCCAGCGCAGCAGCGCCTCGGCACCGACGATGGTGCCGACCTCCATGTCGACCTTGGGCTGGTAGTGCAGGCTCAGTTCGTTGCGAGCGAGCGCGCGGCGCAGTTCCATCTCGATGCGCACGCGGGCGCTGTTGCGCTCGTTCATGCTCGCGTTGAAGAAGCGGTAGCCGTTGCGGCCCTGCATCTTCGCTTCGTACATGGCGGTGTCGGCGTTGCGCAGCAGGGCTTCGGCATCGCGCGCGTCGTCGGGGAACAGGCTGATGCCGATGCTGAAGCTGATCGCCAGCGCGGAGGCGTCGGCGCCGACGCCCACCGCTTCGCCACAGGCCTGGAGCACGTTCTCCGCCACGGTGGAGGCATCGGCGGCGTCTTCGATATGCGGCAGCAGCACCACGAACTCGTCGCCGCCCAGGCGGCTTACCGTGTCGTCGGGGCGCACGGCCGAGCGGATGCGCAGGGCCACTTCCTGCAACAGGGCGTCGCCCGCCGCGTGGCCCATGGTGTCGTTGATCTGCTTGAAGTGATCGATGTCCACGAACAGCACGGCGGCGCGCTGGCCACGTCGGGCGGCGACGGTCACCGCGAAGTCCATGCGCGATTGCAGCAGCGTGCGGTTGGGCAGGCCGGTGAGCGTGTCGTGGTGTGCGAGGTGGGCCATCTTCAGCGCGAGGGCGCGCGTCTCGCTCACATCATGGAACACCACCACGCCGCCGACCACGTTGCCCGCATGGTCGTGGATCGGCGCGGCCGAATCCTCGATGGGGCTGTCGAAGCCGTTGCGGTGCAGAAGGATGGCGTCGGTGGTCAGGCCCACGATCGTGTTGCGGCTGACCGCCGTGTGCAGCGGATTGGGAATCGGCTGGCGAGTCAGGGGATCGCGCAGGCGGAAGATGTCGTCCATCGGCCGGCCGATCGCCTCGTGGCTGCTCCACCCGGTCATCGCCTCGGCAATGGGGTTGAGCGAGGTGACGATGAGCTGCGGATCGGTGGTGATCACCGCGTCGCCGATGGATTTCAGCGTGACCTCGGCCAGTTCGCGTTCGCGGAACAGCGCGTCCTCGAAAGCCTTGCGCTCGCTGATGTCCTGGATCTGCGAGATGAAGTACAGCGGCTCGCCACGCTCGTCGCGCACCAGCGAAACGCTGATCAGCGCGTACACGATGTGGCCGTCGCGATGGATGTAGCGCTTTTCCATGTGGAAGGACGGGCGTTCGCCTTCCAGCACGTGTTGGGTCAGCGCCAGGTCGGCCTCGAGGTCGTCGGGATGCGTGATGTCCTGGAAGGCGGAGGCGAGCAGGTCGTCCTCGCTGTAGCCGAGAATCGCGCAGACGGCTTCGTTCACCTGGAGCCAGCGGCCATCGGGGCGGACCAGCGCCATACCGATGGCGGCATACCGAAAGGCTAGCGAGAAACGTCGTTCGCTTTCGCGCAGGCGGGCTTCCAGTTCACGACGGGCGGAGACGTCCGCCAGCATGATGAAGATGCCACGGACCCGGCCTTCGTCATCGAGGTCGGGGGAGACGGTGGCCTGGGCGAAGTGGCGTCCCTCGTCGTCGCGGATCTCGCGATCAACTACCGACGTGTCGCCGCGTAGCGCGGCCTCGACACCGGGCAGGATGCGCGCATAGAGCTTCGCCGGCACCACGTCGTCCATGCGGCGCCCGACGATGTCGCCGTCGATACCCATCCACTCGCGATAGGACGGTGTCGCGTAGCGGTAGCGGGTGTCCGCATCCACGTACGCGATCATCGCCGGCGCGCGAGCCAGCAGGTAAGCCGGCCAGTCGGTCGGCGACGCGTTGGGTGGAACCGTGGGTTGCATGCGGGCGCCGAGGGATGGATGCCCTCACTCTAACCGCCCGATGCGGCCCCCGTATATCGCCCTGGACGGCGTTAGTGAAGGGCTGGCGCGGGTGCGGCGAGGGCGCCGTCCGCGTCGAGCAGGATCCTGCCGAGGGTGTGCAGGTGGGGTGCCGCGTCGTAGCGTCCGGCGAGGGCGTCGAGCAGCGGCCCGAGGGCGCTCGGGGCCAGCGGATAGCCGTGGGCGAGGATGCGCGCCTTGCCGGCGGAGGGCTGGGCGACCGTTACCGCGGCCATGCCCAGGCCAGCCGCTTCGTGGGCGTACAACTCGGCGGGCGGCAACGCGGGATCGGCCTCGGCGATGTGTTCGACGAAGAACGGTTCGCTGCGCGTTGCGTCGTTGTCCATGCGCAGCGGCACATGGTGGGCGTCGAGCAGGGCGGCGTACTGGCGCAGTTCGAAGAGGGTGCCGGCTAGTTCGTGCGCGGCGTCGGCGCGACGCTCGCCATCGCGGGCGAACCAGCCGGCGATGCCGGGAATGTTCACCTGGCCGTCGGCGTAACGCAGCGGCAGGCCGCGCGAACCCAATGCGGTCTCCTGCTGGTAGGGCGTGAGCAGGGCGGCTTCGAGCATCGTCCACATCGGCGCGAGGTTCACGTGCTCGTACTGCACGCAGGTCAGGGCCAGCAAATCGTTGCGGCTGAGGTAGCGGGCGTGCTCCAGGCGGACGCCGAGGGTGCGCATGAGGAAGTCTGCCGTGCGGGCGCCGGCCTCGCCGCGACCGACCAGCTCCACTTCCATCGCGTCGGCCAGGTCCTCGGCCTGGTCGGCCGGGGTCAGCAGTATCCACGGCAGCAGGCGCATCGGGCCGCCGGCATAGCGAGCGTCGGGCACCAGCGGCTGGGCGGGCATGTGGCCTTCGTGGGTGCCGAAGGCGACCACGCCGCCGGCCGTGGTCACGCGGGGAATGCGTCGGGCCAGTTCCTCCAGCGTGGCGAACACCGGATAACCGGGGCGAAGGATCTCCACGCCGTCGAACAGGGCGCCGGCCAGGGCGAAGCGGGCGGCCTCGACGCCGGGCATCAGGGCGCGGAGGTCCTCGGCGACCAGGGCGGCCAGCTCCTGAGCTTCGTCGCGGGTCAGTTCCAGCCGGTCGGGCGATTCGCCCCCGGCCAGTTCCAGCGCCAGGACGGCGGGGCAGGCGATCAGCGACTCGGTCACGGCGGGTTTTCCACAACGGCAAAGGAACGCCATTCTACCATCCGGCCCCTTCGAGCTTTTGCCGGGGAGGGATGCGCGTTAGCCTTGACGATACGCGTTCGTCGGCGATCGTCGGCGTCCACGGCATCTTCGCCTTCGAACGGGCTCGCCCGCTCGGGCAATCCCCCATCGGTCCGGATATTCCCTCAAGAGCATGGAAAAGACGCAAAAGCGCGTGGGTGTGGTCGGCGGCGTCCGCATTCCCTTCTGCCGCAACAACACCGCGTACGCCGATGTCGGCAACTTCGGCATGTCGGTCAAGGTCCTCGGGGCGCTGGTCGAGAAGTACGGCCTGCATGGCACCGAGCTGGGCGAGGTCGCCATGGGCGCCGTCATCCGCCACTCGTCGGACTGGAACCTGGCCCGCGAGGCGCTGCTCTCCTCGGGCCTGGCGCCCACCACGCCGGGCATCACCACCGCCCGTGCCTGCGGCACCTCGCTCGACAACGCGATCCTCATCGCCAACAAGATCGCCACGGGCCAGATCGACGCCGGCATCGCCGGTGGCTCGGACACCACCAGTGACGTGCCCATCGTCTATGGTCAGAAATTCCGCAAGCGCCTGCTGGCGCTGAACCGCGCGAAGACCCTCAAGGAGAAGTTCCAGGTCGCCACGCGCGGCTTCTCCCTGAAGGAGCTGAAGCCCTCGTTCCCGGGCGTGGCCGAGCCGCGCACCGGCAAGTCGATGGGCGACCACTGCGAGCTGATGGCGAAGGAATGGAAGATCGGCCGCGTCGAACAGGACGAACTGGCCCTGGCTAGCCACCAGAAGCTGGGCGCCGCCTATGACGCCGGCTTCTTCGACGACCTCGTGGTGCCGTTCCGTGGTCTCAAGCGCGATGGTTTCCTGCGCCCGGACTCCACGCTCGACAAGCTCGGCTCGCTGAAGCCGGCCTTCGACAAGGCCTCGGGCCAGGGCACGCTCACCGCCGGCAACTCCACCGGCCTGTCCGATGGCGCGGCCGCGGTTCTGCTGGCCAGCGACGACTGGGCGGCCGCGCGCGGGCTCAGCATCCAGGCCTACCTCACCCATGCCCAGGTCTCGGCCGTGGACTTCGTCCATGGCGAGGGCCTGCTCATGGCGCCGACGGTGGCCGTGTCCCGCATGCTCAAGCAGGCCGGGCTCGGCCTGGGCGATTTCGACTTCTACGAGATCCACGAAGCCTTCGCCGCCCAGGTGTTGTGCACGCTGCGTGCATGGGAGAACGACGACTATTGTCGTAACCGGCTCGGCCTCGATGGCCCTCTGGGATCGATCGATCCGTCGAAGCTCAACGTCAACGGCTCCAGTCTCGCGGCGGGTCACCCCTTCGCGGCGACCGGTGCGCGCATCGTCGCCACGCTGGCGAAGATGCTCGAGCAGAAGGGTTCGGGCCGCGGCCTGATCTCCATCTGCACCGCCGGCGGCATGGGCGTCACGGCGATCCTCGAACGCCCCTGATTCATCAGAAAGGAGCGGATGGCATCGAAGGGGTGCCATCCGTGCAAGGCCGCATGCTCGCATTACGAACCAGCACATCCCTGAGCGCCCTCGGCCTCGTCCTCGGTATCGCCGGCACCAGCTGGCTGACCGCACTCACCTATGAGCGGGCGCCGGCCACCCGGCCCCTGGTCGATATCGTGATGCCCAAGGCACTGCGCCTGGCGGCGCCGGCTCCGGTGGTCAGCACCGTTCGCGACGAGCCACCGCCGCGCGTGGTAACACGTCCGCGGGCGACGCCGGTCGATGCCGTCGCCGCCGAGCCGAAGCCGTCGTTGCATGCGGTCTATACGCCATCGCCGCGCTACCCCATGTCCGCCTTGCGCGCCCATCGCGAAGGCCAGGTGGTGCTCAACGTGACCGTGACGCCCGAAGGCGATGTCATGGGCGTGGCCGTCGGCCGCTCCAGCGGTGACCTCGACCTGGATCGTGCCGCGGAAGACGCCGTCCGCCGCTGGCGCTTCGCCGCCGCCGATCGCCCGGCCCGCTACACGGCCGAGCTACCCGTACGCTTCGAGCTGACCAGCCCCATGTAACCCCGCTGTTATAGGAGCGCGCTTGCGCGCGACCAGCAGGGCGATACCTACAGAATCCCCGCCGCCGACGACCCGAAGGCCGTGATCATCCGCGTGTAGATGAGCTTCAGCGAGACATCCACCTCGGGGAAGTCGCCCACTGGCTCGTAGCACTCGAAGAACTTCGGATCCGACCAGCGCATCGGGATGCAGCCCGGCTTGAGGTCGTAGCTGGTGGCGTAGCGGAATGGCCACAGGTCGAAGAACGGCAGGCGTTCCGATACATCGCCGATGAACTCGTTCACCGACGACAGCACGGGGATCGACTTCTGCCTCGGGCCGATCACCCAGGCGTTGCCCGGCAGCGTGTCCTGCATGATCGAGCCGCGCAGGCGGTCGGCGAAGCGCTTGTCGTAGACGATCACGCCGGCCTCGGTGTTGTAGTGGTCCGAGCGCGGATCAAAGTTGTGCGAGCCCACCATGGCGAAGGTGTCGTCCACCACGATCGACTTGGCATGCAGGCCGAAGCGCACGCCGCCCGTAAGCAGCGGTGCGGGGCGGTGACGAGGCCCCCGGCTGGCGCGGCTGGCCGCGGCGAAGAAGCCCGACGATTCCGATGGCGGTCCGGACAGGCGAGAGGTCTCCGGGTGCGACTCCCGGCGGCCCTGGCTGCCGATCACGCGGGGGATATCGTCGCCATCCACCGGCGGCGTGTACAGCGCGTGCGAGCGTCCTTCCAGCGCGTCGCGATCGACGTTCGCCGGGTGCGGCTTCATCTCGTAGATCTCGAAACCATAGTCGGTGAGGTAGCGCTTGCGATGCTTGTACGACAGCGCGTACACCGCGAAGGCATCCGTGGAGGCCAGCGAATTGGTCGAGACGATGATGCGCGGCGGATCGGGTTGCTTGCGCAGGCGTTCGAAGATCTTCTTGGCCGGCCGGCTCATCACGAGGTAGGGCGTCTGCAGCACGATCTCGCTCTTCGCGTTGCGCACCATGCCCATGATGTGGCGGGTCAGCGTGCGCGCCTCGCGCCGCTTGGGTTCGTCGGTCTTGCCGGGCAGGTCTGAGAAGTACTCCACCCGACGCAGGCGAAGCATCGCGTCCTGGATGTGGGTCTGGAGCCAGTCGGGGTCTTCCGCGTTGGCGAGCAACTGGGCCACTCGCTCGGGGTGTTCGTAGGTGGGTGGGGCCCATCGCTTCGTATCGTCGGTGTCGTTGACGATCTCGCGGTTCACGTCGCGCAGGTGGGTCAGCGGCACGGCGCGCTTGTGCTGCCAGAACTGCTCGAAGCTGGCGCCCATGGTGTGGGCGACGGGGCCGCCCACCATGACATCGCGATCGACGTAATCGAAGGCGTCGTCCCAGTCGAAGTAGCGGTCTTCGTAATTTCGTCCGCCCGTGATGCCGACCAAGTCGTCGATCACGATCAGCTTGTTGTGCATCCGCTGGTTGAACTTGAAGAAGCAGCAGACGATGCCCGCCGCGAATTCCAGCGGCGGCGTGCGTGCGCTGTGGAAGGTGGGGTTGTAGAGGCGGATCTCGAGGTGGTCGCTGGCGCGCGCCAAGCCCGCCAGCAGGCCCGGGTCGCGGAAGGAGAACAACTGGTCGGCCAGGATCCGCACGCGCACGCCACGGCGCGCGGCGCGGATGAGTTCGTCGAGCACGAGCTTGCCGGCGTCGTCCTGCTCCCAGATGTAGGTCTGCACGTCGATGCTGCGGGTGGCGGCGCGGATCAGGTTCACGCGGATGGCCAGGGCCGTCTCGCCGTCTTCCAGCAAGGTCGCCACGTGGACGGGCGCCTTGGTCGTGGATGCCGCATCCGCTTCACGGGCCGCTTCCAGCACGGGCGAGTCGGTGGGGCAGTGGTCGGTGGTGGCGCAGGTGCTTTGCCGGTCGACGGTCAGGTCGACCACGGCGTCCGCGCGCTGGATGCGCTCGCGCGACAGCGAGCAGCCGCCGAGGGCCAGCGATACGGCGAGGATGACGAACGTAAGGAGATGACGCATGGCGCGGATTCTAGGCGAGGCGAGGCAACGCCATGTGAGTTCGTCCATGTCCGGTCGCGCTCAGGGCGCCGACAGGACGATGGCCATGCCGAGATTCACCCGGTCGGACAGGGCGCCGCGATGGCCGCGCATGTCGAAATCGGTGCGGTCGATGCTGCCTTGCAGTTGCAGGACGCAGCCGGCCATGGCGTCGGGCGGGCAACGGTTGGGCTCCATGCGGAAGGTCACCGGCCGGGTCACGCCGCGCATCGTGAGGCTGCCTTCCACTTCGCCGCCGCTGGTGAGCGAGTGCAGGGAGACGGGCAGGGACTCGAAATGGATCTGGGGGTGATGCTCGGCATCGAAGAATTCCGGCGCCAGCACCCAGCGGCGCAGGCGCGCGGATTCCATGTGAATGCTCTCGGTATCGATATCGGCCTTGACCACGGCGGTGTGCGCCTGGCGGTCGATGGCCACCTCGCCACGAATGCTTTCGAAGCTGCCGGAGACCGTGCTGACCCAGAGCATGCGGACGCTGAACTCGGCGCGCGAGCGTAGCGGATCGATGCGCAGATCGGCGGCGGCGAGGGGCGTCGTGGCGAGGAGCAGGGCGATCGCCGGCAGCAGGAAACGCATTCAGTGGCTCAGTTGGGAGGCGACCAGAACGTCTCGAGCTTCGCCTTGCCGGGTTCCAGGGGGCCATCGAAGACCAGTCGGGCCATGCCGGCGGGCGGCATGCCGCGATAGTCCTCGGAGCGGCCTTCGACCAGGAAGGCTACCAGTTGCTCTATGCCGGGATTGTGACCGACCAGGACCACGCGCTCGTCGCCGGCATGCTTGTCGAGCAGATCGTAGAGGTCGCCGACGGTGGCATCGTAGATGCTGTCTTCGTAGGAAGGTTCGATCTGGCCCAGCGCCAGCGCCGCGGTCTCGCGGGTGCGCTCGGAAGGGGAGCAAAGTACGCGGTCGTAGGTGACCTTGTGCTCTGCGAGCCACTGCCCCGCCGCACGGGCTTCGCTTTTTCCGTGTTCGGTGAGTTTTCGCTCGCGGTCGTCCTTGCCTTCCTTGCCGTGCGGTGTCGCCTCGGCGTGGCGTAACAGGATGAGTTCTCGCATGGATGTCTCCTCCGCAATGGCCACGTGACGTGGCGTGATCTTGCCCTTCGGATCAGGCGCTTCGCTTGATCCATCGCAGCACCCGGGCCCAGTCCTCCTGGTGCCCGCGCACGTTTTCCGAGTGGTAGTCGAAGATGCCCTTACCGAGGGCGGTGAGCAAGACGTACGCCTGCGAGTCGCGAAGTTCCCCGACGACGGGAAACGGTGCGCGTTCGGCCAGTTCGGCAAGCGCCGCCTGGCTGGCGTTGGTCCACGGCTTGAGGCGGTTGGCGACCAGGCCCACGGGCAGCTTGCCGCGCTTCACCCGGCCGATGCCCTGGAGGACGGCGAGGAAGTCGAGCGTGGCGTCCAGGTCGAAGTGCGAGGGCAGCACCGGCACCAGGATGACGTCGGCCTTGTCGAGGTAGGGTTCCAGGTCCTTCTCGCCGACACCGGCGGGGGTGTCGACGATCACCCGCTGGATATCGTCGGAGAGCCGGTCGAAGGCCTTGCGGCTGCCTTCGATGGCGACCACGGCCGGGGCGTTCTCGGGCCGCCGACCGACCCAGCGCAGGCTGGAGTGCTGACGGTCGGCGTCGATGATGGCCGTGTGCTTGCCGGCCTGCGCCCAATGCGTGGCGAGCTGGGTGACCAGCGTCGTCTTTCCGCAACCACCCTTGCTGCTTGCCACGAGCGTCGTAAGCATCCGCGCGCACCTGCCATGGGGAGGGGTCTAGCCTACACAGGCTGGCGCCCGGGTCAAAAGATCTTGGTCCGCACTTTCGGAAGTAATACGAGAATCAGCGTCCCGATGGGGCCGAGGATGAGCGAGAGGGCCCACCAGGTCAGGCCACTGCGGTTCTTGCCCTGGGCGAGGCCGGCATTGATGAGCGCCAAGGTGCCCCAGCCGACGAAGAAGCCAGCACGTTCGCTGGTAAGGATGGCGAGTTGATCCATTGTAGGTTCCTGTTCTGTCGCAGGATTGATGCAGCGGTCGTGCCGGCCCCCTGCCGGTGGTCCCCCCGCGCAAGCTTCCGATGGTAGCAATGTCTTTCGTTTGTGAAAGCGTACCCGGCAGCTTCCGTTCATGGTGGGGCGTTATGCTTCCCTTTTTATGTCATGGAGATGGCCCATGCGGGGACGTCGCGCCGTAGCTTTTGCCCTGTCGGGCCTGCTTTCGCTGTCCGCTTTCGCCGCCACGCCTTACCAGGCCGCCAAGGCCCCGGCCAAGGGGCCTGTGGCCGCGCAGAAGGACCGGACCAAGGCCCTGTTGCAGTTCCAGAAAGACCTGGCGAGCGTCGTCGCGCTGAGCACCGAGGCCGAACCGTTGCTGGGCGCCGCCCTGCTGGCGCGTCCGCTGGTCAATCCGCCCCAGGTGCTGACCTACCACGCGCTGCTCGAACGCGCCTCGCGCAATGCCGACGCCGGTCCGCGCGTGGCCTGGGCCCAGCTCGCCGACTGCGACGCCAAGGCGGGCGCCTGCCCCAATGCCGACGCGGTCGCCAGCCTGGTGAGCCAGGCGCCGGACAACGCGGCGGTGTGGCTGCTCAAGCTCGGCATGGACGTGCCGCAGGGCAACGACAAGCAGGCCCGTGAGGACCTGGCCAAGGCCGCCGTCGCGAAGTCCTATGACGACTACCTCGGCGCCAGCATGAAGGCGCTGGCCATGTCGGTCAGCCAGCTTCCCCCGCCGCCGGACACCTTCGATCCGTTGCAGGGTGCGGGCGCCGCCGGCGTGCAGATGGAAATCGTCTTCGGCCTGGCCGCGACCCAGCCCCTGCCGATGTTCCCGGCCACCGCGCAGTACTGCGAAGGCCACAAGGACGACGAGGGCGTGGTGGCCGACTGCCTGAAGCTCGCCAAGGTGCTCGAGTGGGGTAGCAGCCCGCTCGGCCGTTCGCTGGGCCTGCACCTGCGCGAGACCCTGGCCTCGGATACCGCCGACCAGCTCTCGGCGAAGAACGCCCGCGTGAACCTCGTCTGGCAGATGCAGCAGTTCGCCCGCCTGCACATGGAAGGCCTCGGCGACCGCGCGAAGGCCCAGAAGCTGCTCTCGCTGGCCCGCAGCGGCGGCACCGAGATGAGCGTGATCCTGGGCTCGCTCAACGCCTACGGCATCAAGGCCGAGGCACCTCCCGGCTGGGAGCCGGCGAAGCTCGAAAGCGCCAAGTGACGCTGCCGCTGCCGATGTGATGTAGGAGCGCGCTTGCGCGCGAACCCTCACGACGGCCATGGCGAATGAGGCCTTGCGGTGATCGGGCGAGCGGTTGAACGCCTGCCCGAGCACTGCAAGGCCTCTTTGTTTCAAACGGCAGGCTGAGGGTTCGCGCGCAAGCGCGCTCCTACAACGGCACAAAAAAAGGGCGCCCCAGGGGCGCCCTTTTCGTTGGCCGGATATCGGGCGAATTACTCGCCCAGCGCCTCGCGCATGAATTCCGGCTGGGCCAGCGCGCCCTTGTGGATGTCGGCGTTGTAGTACTTCGTGGCGAAGTTCTTGCTGAGCGCGCCGCGCTCGCGGAAGCCGGACAGGTCGCCATCCTTGCGGGCCATGGTGCAGCTCCACCAGCCGGTGGGGTAGCACGGCTGCGGGAAGGGCAGGGTGCGCACGGCCTTGAAGCCCGAGGTGCGCATGGCCGAACTCATGGCCTTGATCAGCTCGATGTGGGCGATCGGCGACTCCGACTGCTGCACCAGGATGCCGCCGTGGCGCAGGGCCTTGTAGCAGCTGGCGTAGAAAGCGGCGTTGAACAGGCCTTCGGCCGGACCGACCGGGTCGGTGGAGTCGACGATGATGAGGTCGATCGACTCCGGCTCTGCCTCGGCCATGTACTTGATGCCGTCGATGAAGAGCAGCTCGGCGCGCGGGTCGTTGTTGGCGTCGCACAGTTCCGGGAAGTACTGCTCGGCCAGGCGGGTGACGCGCTCGTCGATCTCGACCTGGGTGGCCTTCTCGACTTCCTCGTGCTTGAGCACCTCACGAAGCGTGCCGCAGTCGCCGCCGCCGATGATGACGACGCGCTTGGCGCGGGCGTGGGTGAACAGCGCCGGGTGGGTCATCATCTCGTGGTACAGGAAGTTGTCGCGGCTGGTGAGCATCACGCAGCCGTCGATCACCATGAGGTTGCCCCAGTCGGTGGTCTGGTAGATCTCGATGGTCTGGAACGGCGTCTTCTCGGCATGCAACAGGCGTTCGACGCGGTAACCGATGGAGGAGCCCGAAGCCTGGTGGGCCTCGGTAAACCAGCTGAGCTGCTGCTGCGACATGACGCGTGTTCCTGGAAACGGTAGGGGGTCTGAACAGGGGATTGTACCGGCTCCGGATGAAAAAACGGCCACGGCCGTCCCGGGGCGGCCCGCGGATCGATACACGGATGTCATTGGGCGCCGCTACAATACGAGGTCTGCCCGCCTCCACGGGGTGGTGGGCCCAGCCTGGTCGGCCCCGCGGCGTGCGAGGCTCCCGGCCGCCAGGCCCGCTTGAGTCAAGGTTCGCCGCTGCGACTGTTCCGCGTTCCCCGCATGGGGACACGACACACTCACCTGGAGAAACGTTTGCCATGGCGAACTGGACCATCGATCGCGCGAAGCTGACCTACACGATCCCGCACTGGAGCAACGGCTACGTCGACGTGGCGGGCGACGGCCACCTCAACATCCGCCCCCGGGGCGATGAAGGCCCGGCCCTCGACCTGCCCGCCATCGTGGAGCAGGCCACCCGCGAGGGGCTGCGTCTGCCCCTGCTCGTGCGCTTTCCCGACATCCTGGCCGACCGCCTGGCCCGCCTGCAGGAGGCCTTCGCCAAGGCCATCGACGACGCGGATTACGCCGGCTCCTATACGGCCATCTACCCGATCAAGGTGAACCAGCAGCGCGGCGTCGTCAGCGAGCTGGTCGCCGCCGGCGAGCATGGTTTCGGCCTCGAGGCCGGCTCCAAGCCCGAGCTGATGGCCGTACTGGCCCATGCCCGTCCGGGCAGCATGGTGGTCTGCAACGGCTACAAGGATCGCGAGTACGTGCGCCTCGCGCTGATCGGCCGCAAGCTCGGCCTGCGCGTGCACATCGTGGTCGAGAAGCTGTCCGAACTGGACCACGTGCTGGCCGAGGCCAAGGCGCTGGACGTCGAGCCGCTGCTGGGCGTGCGCGTGCGCCTGGCCTCCATCGGTGCCGGCAAGTGGCAGAACACCGGCGGCGACAAGGGCAAGTTCGGCCTGAGCCCCGGCCAGGTGCTCGAGCTGATCGACCGCCTGGACGCGGCCGGCCTCAAGCACACCCTGCGCCTGCAGCACTTCCACATGGGCTCGCAGATCTCCAACGTCCGCGACATCGCCGCCGGCATGCGCGAGGCCGTCCGCTACTTCGTCGAACTGCATCGCCTGGGCGTGCCCATCGATATCGTCGACGTGGGCGGCGGCCTGGGCGTGGACTACGAAGGCACCCGCTCGCGCAGCTACAACTCGATCAACTACAGCATGGGCCAGTACGCGGCCAGCATCGTGCAGCCGCTGGCCGAGGCCGTGGCCGAGTACGGCATGCCCGCGCCCACGATCTTCACGGAGTCCGGCCGCGCGATGACCGCGCACCACGCCGTGATGGTGGTGAACGTGAGCGAGGTGGAAGAGGTGCCGCAGGGCACGATTCCCGCCGAGCGCGAGGGCGAGCCGACGGTGCTCCGCCATCTGCGCGAGACCCACGCCGAGCTGGATCACCGTCCGCCGCTGGAACTGTTCCACGAGGCCCAGCACCACTTCGCCGAAGGCCAGGCGCTGTACGCGCTGGGCCAGCTCGACCTGCGCGACCGTGCGAAGCTCGACGAGCTGTTCTACGCCATCGCCAACGCGGTGCGTTCGCGCCTGCTGCCGGCCGAGCGTGCCCACCGCCAGGCGCTGGACGACCTCGATGAGAAGCTGGTCGACAAGTACTTCGTGAACTTCTCGGTGTTCGAGTCCGTGCCGGACATCTGGGCGATCGACCAGATCTTCCCGATCGTGCCGATCTCGCGCCTGGACGAGGAACCGACCCGGCGCGGCGTCATCGCCGACCTCACCTGCGACTCCGACGGGCGCATCGACCACTATGTGGACGCCGAGGGTGTGGACGTGAGCCTGCCGCTGCACGCATTGAAGTCCGACGAGTCCTACCGCCTGGGCATCTTCATGGTCGGCGCGTACCAGGAAACGCTGGGCGACATCCACAACTTGTTCGGCGACACCGACGCGGTGAACGTGCGCGCCACGGCGGAAGGCTACGAGTTCGCCCACATCCGTCGCGGCGACACGACCGACCTGATGCTCGACTACGTCGGCTACGACCTCAAGGCGTTGCGCCAGTCTTACGCCGACCGCATCGCGGCGGCGGGCATCGTTGGCGCACAGGCCGATGCGCTGGCCGAGACGCTGGACAAGGGGCTGACAGGCTACACCTACCTCGCGGAGACCGCGGGGCGTTGAACCGGACGCGGCGCCTCGGCGCCGCGTTTTTTTTGCACGTATCGACACGGGTAACGCAATGACGATCAAGGCAGCATTCATCGGACTGGGCGCGATGGGCGCCCCCATGGCCCGGCACCTCCACGACAAGGGACTGCTTGCCGCCGTCGGCAATCGCACGCAGGCGCGCGCGGACGAACTGGCGAAGGAGCTGGGCGTCACCGCACCGGATACCGCCGGCATCGCCGCGTCCTGCGACGTGATCGCGCTGTGTGTGAGCGCGGATGCGGATGTGATCGGCGTGGTCGAGGCGCTGGCGCCGTCGCTGCGCAAGGGCGCGATCGTGATCGACCATTCCACCGTGGCCCCGGCCACGGCGCAGCGTGCGGCGCGCATGCTCGCCGAGGTGGGCGCGCATTTCCTCGACGCCCCGGTGTCCGGCGGTGTCGAAGGCGCGAAGAACGGCAAGCTTTCGGTGATGGTCGGTGGCGAGGCCGAGGTGCTCGAGCGGGCGCGACCGGTGCTGGAATCCTATGGCGCCCGGATCACCCACATGGGCCCGGCCGGCAGCGGACAGGCGACCAAGGCCGTGAACCAGGTGCTGGTGGCAGGCATCGCCCAGGCGGTGACGGAAGGTTTGGCCCTTGGCGAAGCGCTGGGCCTGGAAGCCGATCGCCTGATCCCGACGCTGGGCGCGGGTGCGGCGGGCAACTGGTTTCTGGAGAAGCGTGGCGCCACCATGCTGCGCAACGAATTCTCGGTGGGCTTCAAGCTTGGCCTGCTGCACAAGGACCTGGGCATCGTGCGCGGTATCGCGGCGGACGCTGGCACCGATCGCACCATCATCGAACAGTCGTTGGCCAATTACGCCGAGCTGATGTCGCAGGGCTACGGTGACGACGACATCTCGGCGTTGATCCGCCTGAAGCGCAAGAGCTGACCCTATTCCTGTAGGAGCGCGCTTGCGCGCGATGGGTGCTCGCAGCAAGCCCGCATCGCGCGCAAGCGCGCTCCTACAGTGTCACGGGCATCCTGCTCCACCATGAAAAAAGCCCGCCGAAGCGGGCTTTTTCGATCAGCTGCCTTCCTTCAAGGCGATGGCACTGATCCCCGCCGACTGCAGGCGCTGCTTCGTGCTTTCCAGGTCGGTGGCCGACTTGAAGGGGCCAAGGCGGACGCGGTTGTACGTCTGCGCGCCAACCTTCACGGACTGCACGTTCGCCACGAAGCCCTGCAACGCCAGCTTGGCCTTCAGCGCTTCCGCGTCCGACGCGCTCGGGAAGGCGCCGACCTGGAGCAGATAACCCGAGCCACCCTGAGCGGCGGGCTGCGCCGGCTGGGCAGGTGCCGCGGTGACCGTCTGCGTCGAGGCCTTCGGCAGGTTGGCGACCACGACGGGTGTTTGCTGCTGCTGCGCCGCCTGTTGCTGCTGTGCGGCTGCGGCCTGCTGCTGTGCCGCCTGTTGCTGGGCGGCCTGCTGTTGCTGCTTCTGCTGCTGTGCTTCGGCGCTGGCCTGCGCGCGGATCTCCGCGTCGGGGATGCGCACTTCCTTCTCGGACAGCACCGAATAGAAGTCGTACGACGGCTTCTTCGGCTTCTCGGGCTCGCTCTGGTCGGCCGCACCCGGCTCGGTGGCCTTCTGCGCGGTGGCCTGCGGGTTCGGCTCGGGGCCGTCCTTCTTGATGGGGATGATGCTACCGCGCATCGCGACGGCCATCAGCACGGCGCCCGCGAGGATGCCGATCAGCGCCCAACCCCAGCCGGGCATGCCGCCGGAGCTGTTGCGGACCGCCTGTCGGCCCTTGCCCTTCTTGCGTGTCGCCATTTACATGCTCTCCGGGGCGGAAATGCCCAGCAGATCCAGACCGTTGCGGAGCACCTGCTGCGTCGCGGCCACCGTGGCGAGGCGGGCGTCACGCAGGTCGGCGTCGTCGACGATCCACTTGTGCTCGTGATAGTAGCTATGGAGCGCACGCGCAAGCTCTTGCAGATATTGCGCGACCAGGTGCGGTTCAAGATTGGCAGCGGCCGCCTCCACCACTTCCGGGTAGCGCGACAGTTCTGCCATCAGAATCTGTTCCTGCTCGCTGTCGAGACGGTCGAGCTTCGCCAAGCCGTTGGCGCGGTCGGTCGAAAGACCGCGATCAGCCAATTCGCGGAACACGCGGCATGCGCGGGCATGCGCGTACTGGACGTAGTAGACCGGGTTGTCGTTGCTCTGCGAGCGCGCGAGGTCGATGTCGAAGACCAGCTGCGAATCGGATTTGCGGGCGATCAGGAAGTAACGCGTGGCGTCGCGGCCCACCTCGTCGATGAGGTCGCGCAGCGTGACGTAGGAGCCGGCACGCTTGGAGATCTTCACTTCCTCGCCGCCCTTCATCACCGTCACCATCTGGTGCAGCACGTACTCCGGCCAGTTTTTCGGGATGCCGGTGTCCAGCGCCTGCAGGCCGGCCTTCACGCGGGCCAGCGAACCGTGGTGGTCCGAGCCCAGCTCCGTGATGGCGCGCTCGTATCCGCGCTGCCACTTGGTCAGGTGGTAGGCCACGTCCGGCAGGAAGTAGGTGTAGGTGCCGTCGGACTTGCGCATGACGCGGTCCTTGTCGTCACCGAAATCGGTGGTGCGCAGCCACAGCGCGCCGCCTTCCTCGTAGGTGTGGCCATGGGCGACCAGCTCGCGCACGGTCTCCTCGACCTTGCCCTCGGTGTAGAGGGAGGACTCGAGGTAGTAGACGTCGAAGCCGACGCCGAAGGCCTTCAGGTCGAGGTCCTGCTCGTGGCGCAGGTAGGCCACGGCGAAGCGGCGGATATCCTCGATGCTGTCGGCGTCGCCTGAACCGGTGACGACCTCGCCGTCGGCCTCGACCGATTCCTTCGCGAGGAAGGCGCGGGCCACCTCGGCGATGTAGTCGCCGCGATAGCCCGATTCCGGCCAGCCGGCGTCGTCCGGGCCGATGCCCTTGGCACGGCACTGCGTGGACAGCGCGAGGTTGGCGATCTGCACGCCCGCGTCGTTGTAGTAGAACTCGCGGAACACCTTGTAGCCGGCGGCGTTCAGCAGCCGGCTGATGCTGTCGCCGATGACCGCCGCGCGGCCATGGCCGACATGCAGGGGGCCGGTGGGGTTGGCCGAGACGAACTCGACGCCCGCGGTGCGACCGCCGCCGTCGGTGTTGTGGCCATACCGATCCGTGTCCGCCAGGGCCTGGCGGATTTCCGCATGGAACGCGGCCGGCGCCAGGAAGAAATTGATGAAGCCGGGGCCGGCGATCTCGACCTTGCCCACCAGCGGCGAGGCCGGCAGGGCCTCGACGAGGTCGGTGGCGATATCGCGTGGCTTACGGCCGGCGGCCTTGGCCATCATCATGGCGGCATTGGTCGTGAAGTCGCCGTGCTCGCGACTGCGCGTGCGCTCGATCACGAACGCGGGGGCGACGAAGTCGGAAGGCAGCTTGCCGGACTCCCGCAGCGCGCCGATGGCCTGCAGGACGAGTTGTTTCAACGGATGTTTCACGGAATACGCGACGCGGATATGGAACCCGCAATCCTATCAGAAAGGGTTGTTGGCCCTTTTCACGATCATCCACAGGGCTCCGTGTGCCTGTGGATAACTCTGTGAACAAAGCCCGCGTCAAGTGCCTTCGCAGGTGCCCCGAACCGCTTGACATCGACCCGTCATAAGCAAACGCATTATGAATCAGTGGCTTGCGCATCTGACCTGCGTTGGGACACCAGCAATGGTCAGCAACCGCGAAAGATCGCAAATGTGCATAAGTCCGAAGGAAGCCACGTCATAGGCGGTTTTCGGCACGTCATGGGCTTGTCATCGGTCACTGTCACACTTTCTCCCGTGCCCGGTGTCTCCCCGGCCCAAGGCACGACGGGTTATCGATGCCCCTCCCTCAACAGGTGACCCATGAAGGCGCGAGCGGCACTCGCGCCTTTTTTTTGCCCGTAGCGCCCCTCTGTAGGAGCGCGCTTGCGCGCGACCCGGACTGGCCGCGAGCCCCATCGCGCGCAAGCGCGCTCCTACATGAAAGCCTCGGATCAGGCCCGCAACCGCAGGGTGGAACCCCGACGTCCGTTTCGGTGGTTTCGTACCGGAACTCAAGGGCGGGATCGCGGAAGATGGACGATTCTTCAGCCGAGAGTCCCAGCGGATGGATCATCCCGATACCCAGCGTGTCCTCATCGCCGGAGGCGGCATCGCCGGCCTCGCGACCTTGCGTGCCCTGAGCCTTCAGGGCGTTTCCGCCACGGTCGTCGAACGCAGCCAGCAGGCGGCCGATGGTGGTCTCGCCATCAACCTGCCCGGCAACGCCATTGCGGCCCTGCACCGGTTGGGCCTGGGCGAGGCAATCGAGCGCGTGGGTTACCCGGTAAAGCGTCGCGAATACCGTACCCGGCGCGACCGCATCCTCGCGACCATCGACGAGGACGCGTTCTGGGGTGAGACGATGCGCCCGCGCGCGGTGCGTCGCAGCGACCTGATGACCATGCTGGCATCTGGCCTGGACACCTCGGTCATCCGGCGCGGCAGCGCCGTCGTGTCGGTGGAACAGGATGCCAGCGGTGTCCGGACTCGACTCTCGGATGGCGAGGAACTGACCTCGGCCCTGCTGCTCGGCGCCGATGGCGTCCGTTCCTCCGTGCGTCAGGCGGTCGCCGGCCAGGCGACGGCCGCCAGCGCCCGCCTTGCCGCCGCGAGCTGGCGCTTCATGGCGCCCAATCCGGGCCTGGACTGCTGGACCCTCTGGACCGGCGAGCGCGGCATGGTCCTGTTGCTGCCGGTGGACGAGGGCACGGTCTATGGTTGGGCAGCGGCCACCACGGCCGATGCCGCCAGTGGCGACCTCGCCTTGCTCGAAAGCGTCGTACGCGACTTCCCCACGCGCGTCCGCGACACGGTTGCCGCCGTGCTGGCCTATCCCGGTTCGATCTACCACTCACCCATCGAAGAGGTGCGGCTGACGCCCTGGAGCCGCGATCGCGTGGTGCTCATCGGCGACGCGGCGCACGCCACGGCACCGGTCTGGGCCGAAGGCGCCGCGCTGGCGATGGAAGACGCGCTGGTCATCGCGGAGCTGGTGGGCAAGCACGGCGCCGGTCCCGAGACCGGCTCGCGCTTCGAGTCCCTTCGCCGGTCGCGGGTGGACCATGTGCAGGCGATGACCGACCGCCTGTCGAAGGCGGCCCGCCTGCCGCATACGCTGCGCAGCCTGCTCATGCCCTTCATCACCCCGCGCAGCTATGTGGCGACCTACGAGCCGCTGAAGCGCTGGTAATCCGGCGTCAGACCATGCCGAGCGAGGCCATGGACACGGTCTCGCCGTCGCCGATCACCAGGTGGTCGAGCACGCGGATGTCGATCAGCGCCAAGGTATCGACCAGCAGGCGCGTGATGTCGCGATCGGCCCGGCTGGGCTCGGCCACGCCGGACGGATGGTTGTGGGCGAGGATCACCGCGCTGGCGTGGTGGCGCAGGCAGGCGCGGACGACTTCGCGGGGATACACGCTGGCCGCATCGATGGTGCCGCGGAACAGTTCCTCGTACGCGAGCACGCGGTTCCGGGTATCGAGGAACAGGCAGGCGAACACCTCCTGGCCCAGATGGCGCAGGCGAGCCTCCAGGTAGGCCGCGCTATCGGTGGGGGAGCGTATGCCCGGTCGCTCGCACAGGCCTTCGGCCAGCGAGCGGCGCGCCAGTTCCAGGGCGGCCACGATGCGGGCTCTCTTGACGGGGCCGACGCCGGCGACCCGCGGCATGTGGTCCGGATCCGCGAGCAGGCGGCCCAGGCTGCCCGCCTCGCCCAGCAACGCGCGAGCCGTCGCCACCGCGTCACGACCGGCCACGCCGCTGCCCAGCAACACGGCGACCAGCTCGGCGTCGGACAGCGCCGAGGCGCCATGGCGCAGCAGGCGCTCACGTGGGCGTTCGCTCTCCGGCCATTGGCGAATCGGCAATGTGGTGTAGGTCATCGACGACACGGCGTCGCCGACTCCCCTAGGGGGGACATCCTGCTTCATGGGGGCTCCCTGGCGTGGTCTGACCGGACACCTTAGGCAGGCCATCGGGAGCCGACGATGGAAGGATTCTGAAAAACGCGATGTCGTCGCCCGGGACGGCCGTCGGGCGAAATCCGTTAAGCTAACCAGCCTTTCGAGCAAGCGCCGTTTCGCCATGAGTCTTCGTCAGCGTCGCATCCTGATCGGCGTCACCGGTGGTATCGCCGCCTACAAGATTTGCGAACTCGTCCGCCGCCTGCGCGACCTCGATGCCGAGGTGCGTGTGGTGATGACGGAGGGCGCCACCCACTTCGTCACGCCCACGACCTTCCAGGCCTTGTCCGGTCAGCCCGTGCGCGTGAGCCTGTGGGACGAGCAGGGCGAGGCCGCGATGGGGCATATCGAACTGGCCAAATGGGCCGAGCGCGTGTTGATCGCGCCCGCCAGCGCCGACACCATCGCCCGTCTCGCCCACGGTCACGCGGACGACTTGCTGAGTACCGTCGTGTTGGCGACCGCCGCCCCGGTCTACGTGGCGCCGGCGATGAACCAGCAGATGTGGGCCCATCCCGCCGTACAGGCCAATATCGGCATCTTGCGCGTGCGCGGCGTCGGTATCCTCGGCCCCGCGGACGGCGACCAGGCCTGCGGCGACATCGGGTCGGGCCGCATGCTCGAACCGCACGACCTGCGCGACCTGCTGGTGGCCTCGTTCGGCGACCAGGTATTGCGCGGCCGCCGCGTGGTCGTCAGCGCGGGTCCCACGTACGAAGACATCGACCCGGTACGCTTCATCGGCAATCGCAGCTCCGGACGAATGGGCTTCGCGGTGGCCGCGGCCGCTCGCGATGCCGGTGCCGACGTAACGCTGGTGGCAGGCCCCGTGTCGCTGCCGACGCCGCCGGGTGTATCCCGCGTGGACGTGCGTAGCGCACGCCAGATGCACGACGCCGTGCTGGCCGCCTGCCATGGCAGCGATATCTATATCGGTGCGGCCGCGGTCGGCGACTATCGCCCGGCGGACATGGCCGACCACAAGCTCAAGAAAGTCGATGGCTCGCCCCTGCGGCTGGAGCTGACCGAGAACCCGGACATCATCGCGGCCCTGGCCGCGCTGCCGGCGCATCCCTTCCTCGTCGGCTTCGCCGCCGAGACGCGCGAGCTGACCAGCTACGCGCAGGACAAGCTGCGCCGCAAGGGCCTGGACATGATCGCGGCCAACGAGGTCGGCCCCGGTAAGGGCTTCGAGGTGGCGGAGAACGCGCTGCACCTGTACTGGCAGGGCGGTGATCTCACGCTACCCACCCGGGCCAAGACCGAACTGGCGCGTCAGCTCATCGGGCACATCGCCGAACGTTTCCTTTCCGGCCACGGACCGAACCCTTGATCGACATCGAACTGAAAATCCTCGACCCTCGCCTGGGCGACAGCATCCCGCTTCCCGAGCCGGCCACGCCCGGCAGCGCCGGCATGGACCTGCGCGCCGCGACCGACGCCCCGGTGACGCTCGCCCCTGGCGAGAGCCTGCTGGTGCCAACCGGCCTGGCCATCCATATCGGCGACCCGGGCTGGTGCGCGCTGATCGTTCCGCGCTCGGGCCTCGGCCACAAGCAGGGCCTGGTGATGGGCAACCTGGTCGGCGTGATCGACGCGGACTACCAGGGACCACTGATGATTTCCTGCTGGAATCGCGGAAATGCGACCGTGACCATCGCGCCGGGTGACCGGATTGCGCAACTATTGCTCGTGCCGGTAGGCCGCGCGCGTCTGCGCGTGGTAAACGAATTCCAGCCGTCGCAGCGGGGCGAAGGCGGGTTCGGTTCGACCGGCGTAGGTTGAGACGACGACAAGGGGCAGCATGGTTCGGAACACGGGAGGGGTGGGGCGGAGACTCCGTATCGATCTGCGTCGCCTGCTGCCGCTGGCGGGCGCGACGCTGCTCATCGTCATCGGCCTGTTCTGTGCCTGGCAGGCCTGGCTCATTGCCGACAAGGAAAGCGCGGCGGAACGCACGCGCACCGCGCAGCGCGAGGCCGTGCAGGCTATCGCCGGCGTCGTGGGCTCCTATCAGTCGGCGTTTCGCAAGGCCATCGGCGACCCGGCGCTGGCCGTGATCCTGGACGACCACCCTGCCGTCGCGGCACGGCTGCGGCTGGCGTTGCCCCAGGCGCGCGCCGTCGATGTCTACGGGCCCGGTCTCGACGAGGTCGTCCATGCCGACTACCACGCCTTCGGCTACGCGAAGGCCGCCCAGCTCATGTCCGCCCTCGGTGCGGATCGTGCCGTCATGGCGTCCACCCTGCTGAACGGTGGCGAGCGCAGGCTGACCCTCGTGGAACCTGCGGGCGATATGACCGATCCCCGGGCATGGGTCTGGCTTGAATTCCCGTTCGACGAGATCCGCCAGCGATTCGAAGCCATGTCGCCGGCGGGTGGCCGACTGGAGCTGCATCAGGGGACGGATGGCACAGCACTTCTGGTCCGCGGTTCGCGTTCGGCCGAGTTGGATGCGACGGGACAGGCGATCCCGGGAACGGCGTTGTCCGTCTTCGCCGCGATGCCGCGCGCATTCATCGTGCTGCCCGACTCCACGCTCCTGGCGATCGTCGTCGCCCTGGTCGGCCTCGGTGCTGGCGGCTTCCTGCTCTGGCGTCTGGTTCACCTGCAACCCCTTCCCGAAGATGAGCCGGAGGAAGACATCCTCGTCGCCGATGTGACGCGCAAGCCCCGATTGCCTCCCGCACCATCGTCGGCGCCGGTGCTCGACGCGCCCGTCCTGCCGCCCGACGTGGGGAACCTTGCCCCGTCGCCGCTGGATCCGTCGATCTTCCGCGCCTACGACATTCGCGGCGTCGCGGGCACCTCGCTCTCGGTCGATACGGCTCGCTTGATCGGTCGCGCCATCGGCGCATTGATGAGGGAGCGCGGCCTGCACGAGATCGTGGTCGGTCGTGATGGCCGGCTGTCAGGCCCCGGGTTGTCCCATGCGCTCGCGGAAGGCCTGCAGGCGGCGGGCATCGATGTGATCGACATCGGTCCGGCGCCCACGCCGCTTGTTTACTTCGCAGCCTTCCATTTCGGTACCGGTTGCGCAGTGGCCGTGACCGCCAGCCACAATCCGGCCGATCACAACGGCTTCAAGATCGTGATCGGTGGCGAGACGCTATCCGGCGAGGCCATTGACGATCTGCGGCATCGCATCGTGCAGGGCGACCTGCCGGGCGATGGCCACGGCAGTTATCGCGAGCAGTCCGCGACCGAAGCCTATGTATCGCGTGTCGTCGGCGACATTTCCGCCGAACGCAGGCTCAAGGTCGTGATCGACGCGGGCAATGGCATCGCCGGGGCAGTGGCGCCGCAGGTGCTCGAAGGTATCGGCTGCGAGGTGATGCCGCTGTTCTGCGACGTGGATGGCGGCTTCCCCAACCATCATCCCGATCCTTCCGACCCGCACAACCTGGTCGACCTTGTCGCGGCCGTGCGTACGACCGGTGCCGATATCGGCATCGCGTTCGATGGCGACGGCGATCGCATGGGGGTGGTGACGCACGAAGGCGAGATCGTGCCCGCGGACCGGTTGCTGATGTTGTTCGCGCAGGATGTGCTGCTACGTAACCCGGGCGCCACGATCGTCTACGACGTGAAGTGCAGTGCCCATCTGCGCCCGGTGATCCAGGAGGCCGCCGGCGTGCCGCTGATGTGGCGCACGGGTCATTCGCTGATCAAGGCGAAGATGCGCGAGACGGGTGCCGCGCTGGGTGGCGAGATGAGCGGCCATTTCTTCTTCGCCGATGGCAACCGCTGGTATGGCTTCGACGATGGCATCTATGCCGCCGCCCGCTTGCTGGAGATCCTGGCGGGCGATCCCGAAGAACGCACCGTCAGTGAACTGTTCGCCGACCTGCCGCATTCCCTGGCCACGCCGGAGCTTCGCCTGGCGATGACGGATGGCGAATCGCCCCGTTTCATGGCGTCGTTCCGCGAGCGTGCGGCCTTCGGCGACGCACGCGTGACGACGATCGACGGCGTCCGCGTCGATTGGCCGGATGGCTGGGGCCTTGTTCGGGCGTCCAACACGGAATCGGCGCTGGTCTTCCGTTTCGAGGCGAACGACGGCAAAGCGCTGGAACGCGTGAAAGAGGCGTTCCGCCAGCAGGTCCACGCTATTGATGGCGGACTGTCGCTGCCGTTCTGAGTTCTACTGGCCGCCTTGGGACTGCGCGGCGGCCTTGGCGTCGCGATAGTGCTGCAACTGCGCATCCATGCCGGCCTTCGCCGCATCCTTGGCCGCCTGCTGGCGCTGGAGCGTGGTGCGTAGTCCGCTCACCGTGCCTTGCTGGTCCGCGATGCGCTGCTTCAGATAGGGCGGGACCGGCTGCTTGGCGCGCTCGATATCGGCAGCCCGGCTGAGCAGGTCCGCCAGGGCTTTTTCCTGGCCTTGCAGGTTGAGGCGTGTGGTGCGCGCGGCCTGTTCGAAGTTGTCGACCTCCGCGTTCTTGGCCGCCGTGAACGAGGCTTCGTCGGGGTAGGCATTGAGCATCTGCGTGTCTTCGCGGCGCTGCTGCTCCAGGCGTTGCGCTTCCGCCGCCTTCTTGTCGGCGACCTTTCGCGCGGCCTCGCGCTCTTCCGGGGTGAGCTGCCGATCCACATGGCGTACGGTCATTCCCTGGGAATTGACGACGTCATAGCCTGATTTGAGCGCGTCGGCCGTGAGGCTGTCGCTGAAGATCGGTGCGCCGGAGGCATCCTTCCAGCGGTAACGGGTGCCGTTGTTATTGTTCTGGGCGAGCACGACCGTGCCTGCGCACAACGCCGCTCCCGCCAGGATGTATCGTGCGAATCGCATGGTGTTCCCTCCTGTGCCGGCAGTATAGCCAGCACGGACGCAGCGACCATGCGCACGCGGCACATGCCACCTGCCGCGTGACACAGTCGCGCTTTTCGTCAGCCCTGCACGCCGTACTGCTCGCGATAGGCCACGAGGCGTGCATGTTCGGCCGCGAGTTCGGGGCGTTCGCCCACGTAGGTGAGCACGTCGGCGAGGCTGGCGATGGCGATCACGGGGATGCCGAACTGCGCCGAAACCTCCTGTGCGGCCGACAGCTCGCCCTGGCCGCGTTCCTGGCGATCCAGCGCGATCAGCACACCGGCCGGTTCGGCACCCTGTGCACGGATGAGCTCGAGCGATTCGCGCACGGCCGTGCCGGCGGTCATCACGTCGTCGACGATCAGCACCTTGCCCTTGAGCGGTGCGCCGACCAGCGTGCCGCCTTCGCCGTGGTCCTTGGCTTCCTTGCGGTTGTAGGCCCAAGGCACGTCGCGGTCCTGCGTGTCGGCCAGCGCGATGGCGGTGGCGGCCGCGAGCGCGATGCCCTTGTAGGCCGGACCAAACAGCATGTCGAAGGCGACGCCGGAGCGCGTGGCGGCCGCGGCGTAGGAGCGGCCCAGGCGAGCCAGCGCCGCACCGGAATCGATTCGGCCCATGTTGAAGAAGTACGGGCTGCTGCGACCGGATTTCAGCGTGAATTCGCCGAAACGCAGGACGTCGCGGGAAAGGGTCAGTTCGATGAATTCGCGCTGGTAATCGTGCACGTCAGGAGGTCTCTGGTGGATTCGATGGGGGCAGCGGCGACCACAGCACGCGCTGTGGTCCCGCCGATCCGACATGGTACAGGGTGCCACTGTCCACGTAGCCCGCACGCGCATAGGCACGGATCGCGCCCTCGTTGCGCACGTTCACGGTGAGCAGGATACGCTTGCGGTCCGGATGGCGCCCGGCGACATAGCCGGCAATGGCGCCCAGCGCGTGCGTGCCCAGGCCGCGGCCCTGGTGGCGGGCGTCGATCAGGAAGCTGCGCAGCGCCACGGCGTCGACCGCCAGCGCATCGGCGGCGAGGGCGGCCGCCGTGCGATCGATGCGCACGTAGCCCACGACCTCGCCTTTCTCGAGTAGCGCCAGCGCCTCGCTGCCGGAGCATACGGCGACGTCGGCCAGCGAATCGGCCACCGTGCCGACGAAGATATCTTGCCCGGGCTGGACGGCAAGGGCGATCACGGCCTCGCGCAGCGACGCGTCGACGTGATGGACCTGCACGATATCGTTCATCCGGCGATCCTACAGGAGGCCGGCGGCGCAAGCCGGTATCATGCGGCCTTCGACGTCGCAAAGAAGGTTCCCATGCGCATCATCTCGCTGAACGCCAACGGCATCCGCTCGGCCGGTACCAAGGGCGTGTTCGACTGGCTCCGTAACCAGGAGGCTGACGTCGTCTGCCTTCAGGAGACCAAGGCGCAGGAATCGCAGCTCACCGACCCGATGTTCCGTCCGGACGGTCATCACTGCTTCTACCACGACGCCCGCAGCAAGAAGGGCTACAGCGGCGTGGCGATCTACTCGCGCCGCGAGCCCGACGAGGTGCGTACCTCGCTCGACCGCGAGGATTTCGACTGTGAAGGCCGCTACATCGAGGCCCGCTACGGCAACCTCAGCGTGGTGTCGTTCTACATCCCGTCCGGTTCGTCGGGCGACGAACGCCAGCAGTACAAGTTCCGCGTGATGGAATGGCTGACCCCGATCCTGCGCGAATGGGCCGCCAGCGGCCGTGACTACGTGCTGTGCGGCGACTGGAACATCGTGCACACGAAGAACGACATCAAAAACTGGTCCTCCAACCAGAAGAACTCCGGCTGCCTGCCCGAAGAGCGCGCCTGGCTCGACCTGTTGTTCAACGAGATCGGCTGGGTCGACAGCTTCCGCGCGCTGAAGCCGGACGCCGTGGAATACACCTGGTGGTCCAACCGCGGCCAGGCCCGCGCGAACAACGTGGGTTGGCGCATCGACTACCAGATCGTCACCCCGGGCCTGCGCGATCGCCTGCGTGACTGCTCGATCTACCGTGACGAGCGCTTCTCCGACCACGCGCCCTACACCGTGGATTACGCCGAGTGAGCGAGGCGTCCGGAGTCGCCCGCTACAAGGGGCTGAGGGGCGCGGTCGCCGCGTTCTCCCAGCCTGGTGTGGTCACCCTGCTGTTTCTGGGCCTGGCCTCGGGGCTGCCGTTCCTGCTGGTGGGTAACACCCTGTCGGCTTGGCTGAAGGAATCCGGCGTGGACTACGGGGCCATCGGCCTCGCGAGCTACGTCACCTTCAGCTACAACTTCAAGTTCGTCTGGGCGCCGATGGTGGACAAGCTGCGCCTGCCGCTGTTCTGCCGGCTCGGACAACGCCGCGGCTGGCTGCTGTTCGCCCTCGTACTGCTGGCGGCGGGTTTGTTCGGCATGGCGATGATGCCGCCGACCGCGTCGCTGCAGCGCTTCGTGGCGATGACCCTGCTGGCGGCCTTCGCCGGCGCCACGATCGACATCGTGGTGGACGCCTATCGCGTCGAGATCGCACCGCAGGAGGCGCAGGGCGCCCTCGCGGCCACCTACACCCTCGGCTATCGCCTTGGCCTTATCGCTGGTGGCGCGGGCATCCTCATCGTGGCGGACGCCGTGGGCTGGCAGCGTGGCTACATGGCGATCTGCGTCCTGCTGCTGATCCCGCTGGTCACCGTGCTCGTGGCCCGGGAGCCCGAACACCGCGTCCGCGAACGGGTGCCGCTACGCCAGGCGGTCCAGGAAAGCTTCATCGGCCCCTTCCGCGATTTCTTCTCGCGCTTCGGCTTCGGCCTGGCGCTGGGCCTGCTGCTCTTCGTCGCCCTGTTCCGGCTGCCGGACCAGATGCTGGGGGTCATGGCCTATCCGTTCTACCTGGATACCGGCTTCAGCAAGACGCAGATCGCCGAGGTCTCGAAGGTCTACGGCGTGATCGTGGGTATCGTCGGCGCCTTGCTGGGTGGCTGGGCCGTCAGCCGCTTCGAGATGCGCCGGCTCCTGGTGATCTCGGCCATCGGGGTGGCGGTCTCCAACATGCTCTACCTGTTGATGTCGCAGAACCCCGGCCAGACCTGGGCCTTCGTGGCCACCTTGTCAGGCGACAACTTCGCGCAGGGCTTCGCCGGCCCGGTGCTGGTGGCCTTCATGTCGTCGCTGGTCAATCGCAGCTTCACCGCGACGCAGTACGCCCTGCTCAGTTCGTTGGCCAACCTGCCCGGCAAGCTGATCGGTGGATTCTCGGGCTTCCTGGTCAAGGACTCAGGCTACCCGGCGCTGTTCGTGATCAGCACGGTGTCCATCGTGCCCACCCTGCTGGTGCTGGCCTGGATATGGAAGCGTGTGGCGGATCCGGAAAAATCCTTTCCAGTCAATGCGCCCTGACGGCAAATCTGTGTAAGATCGGCCACACAGGGGGCATGCGCGAGGAGGTAACGCACGTGCCGGATATCGTGGTGCGACATATCGACGACCAGATGGCGGAGCGGATCAAGACGCTTGCCCGCGAACGCCGCTGGTCGATAAACGAAGTGATCCTGCACGCGTTGCGGCACGGGCTCGGCCTGGGCCCCAGCGACGCGTTCGGCGAGCTGTTGCTGGAGCCGGGCGACATCGCCCATCTCACCGGCGCATGGGATGCCAGCGAGCAGGCCGCGTTCCAGGAAGCACTGGCCGCGCTGTCGCAGGCGTCGCCCGACGCCTTGCTGGTGCCTTCGCGCCCGTCGGCCAAGGCGACCGACGAGACGCTTTGATCAGGATCGGGGCGCGGCGTACAGCGCGCCTAGCAGCCGTGCGCCGCGTGCGCCGGTGACAGAAGGCAGATTGCCGGGTTCGCCGCGCAGGCGGCGGTACGCGAGCCAGGCGAAGCCCATGGCTTCCATGAGGTCCGGATCGATGTCGAAGTCGGCGCTGGAAACCAGTGACCGGCCTTCCAGGCGCATGTCGATCGCCAGCATCAGCGCGGCGTTGTGTACGCCACCGCCGCAGGCCACCACGTCGAGCGCGTCGTCGGCGTGCTCGCGGATGGCATCGGTGATCGAGACCGCGCTGAGCGCGAGCAGGGTGGCCTGTACGTCTTCCGGGGCCAGCTCGGCCACGCGCGGGTGGCGATCAAGCCACGCCAGGTGGAAGTGTTCGCGGCCAGTGCTCTTGGGCGGCGGCAGCACGAAGTAGGCATCGTCGAGCAGCTCGGCGAGCAGGTCGGGGTCGACGGTGCCCGAGAGGGCGAAGCGGCCGTCCCTGTCGTAGGCCTCGCCCCGGTGGCGTAGGCACCAGGCGTCCATCAGGCCGTTCGCCGGGCCGGTGTCGAAGCCCGTGACGCTGCCATCGGATGCGAGACGCGTGACGTTGGCGATACCACCGAGATTCAGCACGACGCGGGCGCCACTCTGCGGTCGCAACACGGTGGCGTGGAACGCGGGGATAAGCGGGGCGCCTTGCCCCCCGGCGGCCACGTCGGCGCGACGGAAATCGCCAAGGGTGTCGATGCCGGTGTACTCGGCGATCACCGAGGGATCGCCGATCTGCAAGGTGAAGGGCAGTTCGCCGTCGGGGCGGTGCCGGATCGTCTGTCCATGCGAACCGATGGCGGTGACGTCCGCGGGCTGCACGCCCGCCCGGGCCAGCACTGCGAGTGCCGCGTCGGCGAAGGCGTGGGCCACGGCCACGTCGAGCCGGCCGTAGTCATCGAGGTCGAGGCGTTCCTCGTCCTGCGCCACCGCCAGGATGCGGCTTCGCAGGTTTTCGTCCCATGGATAGGTGAGGCCCGCGACAAGCGCGGGCCTTTCGTTCTCGAAGCGAACCAGCGCGGCGTCGATGCCGTCCGCGCTGGTGCCTGATATGAGGCCTATGTAGAGGCCGTCGTGCGCCGCCACGCTCAGTCGTCGCTCTTGCCGGTCTCGGCCTTGGCGTCGGCGCGGGCAAGCTTGACGTTGTTGTCCACGCGGTTGAGGCGGGCCAGCTGCGGGGCGACCACGTCCTTCTTGAACTTCGCCAACTGTGCGGCCGGCAGCGGCTCGGGCTTGGGCAGGGTGACCGTCTGCGGATCGCGCTGGACGTTGTTGACGCGGAATTCGTAGTGCAGGTGCGGGCCGGTCGCGAGGCCGGTCATGCCGACGTAGCCGATGGTGCTGCCCTGGCTCACGCGCTGGCCGACACGCAGGTTCGCGAAGCGCGACATATGGCCATACGCCGTGCTGATGGTGGCGTTGTGCTGGATGACCACGAAGTTGCCGTAGCCATTCATCCAGCCACGGAACTTGACGACGCCATCGCCGGCGGCGTGGATCGGCGTACCGGTGGGAGCGGCGTAGTCCACGCCCTTGTGTGCGCGCATCTTGCCGAGGATCGGATGCATGCGGCCGGCGCTGAACTGCGACGAGATGCGGGTGAAGTCGACCGGGATACGCAGGAAGGAGCCGGTGAGCGGACGGCCTTCCTCGCTGAAGTAGCTGAACTTGCCGTCGCTGTTCTTGAAGCGGTAGGCGGTATAGCGCTTGCCCTGGTTCACGAACTCGGCGGCCACGATGTCGCCTTCGCGGAGGAAGGCGCCGTCGCTGTACACGTCGTCGTAGATCACGGTGAAGCTGTCACCGACGCGCAGGTCCTGCACGAAGTCGATGTCGAACTTGAACACCTCGGCGAGCTTCAGCACCATCGCCGTGCTCATGCCGGCCTTGGTCGCGGCGCTGAACAGCGAACCGTCGATGGAGCCGTGGGCGACATGCTCGCGACGCTGCACGTCGCGGACCTGCGTGGTGAGCTGCGGGCTGTCGCCGTCGAGGCGCAGCGTGGCGATCTTGCTTTCGTCCTGGTTGAAGCGCACGCCCTTGAGCGTATGGTCCGCGCCGACGAGGAACTGGAATTCCTGCCCCGGCTTGATCTGGTGGAAGGCCTTGCTGCCGCCCGCGCCGTCGATGACGTGCTGCAGGTCGGTCATCGTCAGGCCCTGGGCCAGGAAGATGTCGGCGAGGGTCTGGCCGGCCTGCACCTGCACGGTCTGCCACTCTTCGACGGGGGCGACCGGCTTGATGGTGGCGGGATCGATCTTGGGCAGTGCGAGCGGAACAACGGAGTGGACGAGCGGCTCGGTCACCTTCGGCGACTTCATCGCGCCGGCCCACGCGGGAATGACCAGCGCGGAGAGAATGACCAGCAGGAACGCGGTGCCGGCGAGGATCCAGCGCTCGCGCGTCCAGCTCAGCGGCTCGGACGAGGCGTTGCGACTGAACGACCAGTGCGCGCGACTATCGTAGAAGTGGGCGTGACGTCGCTGTGCCTTGCGGCGAATGGCCTGCTTGCGCGCATGGTGCGCTGCCCGTTTCACATCACCCATTGTCTTTCTGGTATCCGCTCGCCCCGAGGTTGCCGCGTACCATAACGGCCCCGTGCAAAGGCCGTCAACGCCTTTGCCATCAAGGCTTTGCATCGCATCTCGGGGTTAACGCACAATTAACCCCACGCGCGCTTCACGCACCTCGTGAAGCGGCGACGAATCTACCTATATAGAGAGAAAGCATGAACGAGCTGGATCAGGCCCTGGCGCTCATCGCGCGCGGCGCGGACGAGATCATCAAGAAGGACGACCTCGAGGCTCGCCTCAAGCTGGGCAGGCCGCTGCGCATCAAGGCGGGCTTCGACCCCACGGCGCCGGACCTCCACCTGGGGCACACGGTGCTGCTCAACAAGATGCGGCAGTTCCAGGACCTGGGCCACCAGGTGATCTTCCTGATCGGCGACTTCACGGGAATGATCGGCGACCCCACCGGCAAGAACGTGACCCGCAAGCCGCTCACCCGCGAGGACGTGCTGGCGAACGCGGAAACCTACGCCGAGCAGGTCTATAAGGTGCTCGACCGCGAGAAGACCGAGCTGCGCTTCAATTCCGAGTGGTTCGGCAAGATGGGCGCGGCCGACATGATCAAGCTGGCCGCCCAGCACACCGTGGCGCGCATGCTCGAGCGCGACGATTTCTCCAAGCGCTTCGCCGGGCAGCAGCCCATCGCCATCCACGAATTCCTCTATCCGCTGGTGCAGGGCTACGACTCCGTGGCGCTGGAGGCCGACGTCGAGCTGGGCGGCACCGACCAGAAGTTCAACCTCCTCATGGGCCGCGCCCTGCAGGAGCACCACGGCCAGGCGCCGCAGATCGTCCTGACCATGCCGCTGCTGGAGGGCCTGGACGGCGTGGCCAAGATGTCCAAGTCGTTGGGCAACTACATAGGTATCAGCGAACCGGCCATCGACATCGTCACCAAGACCATGAAGATCGGCGACGACCTTATGTGGCGCTGGTTCGAGCTGCTGAGCTTCGAGGTCTCCCTGGACGAACTCACTGTCATGAAGGCCGACGTGGCCTCGGGCGCGCTCAATCCCCGTGAAGCCAAGCTCCGCCTGGCCCGCGAGCTGGCTACCCGTTTCCATGACGCCGACGCGGCCGAGCAGGCCATCGCCGGCTGGAATGCCGTGGTCACGGGGCAGGGGGATACGTCGTTGTTGCCGCTGGACGAGATCCAGGCACCCGCCGAGGGCTTCCGACTGGCCGCGTTGCTGACCGCCGCAGGGGTCACGCCGAGCAATTCGGAGGCGAACCGGAAGCTCAAGGAGCGTGCCGTGCGCATCGATGGCGAGGTGGTGGAGGACGCTTCCCGGGTCTTCGCGGCCGGATTTGAGGGCGTGCTCCAGGTTGGCAAAAGAAACTTCGCCCGTATCCGCCTGATTTAACATCACTTTCAAAAAAAGTTCACAAAAGGGGTTGCGGCCCCTTCTGAAATCCGTATTATTCGCCTCCCCGCTGACACGGAATGCGCTTCGCAAACGGTGTCGAGGATCTTCGGATCTAGCGACCCCCTCGAAAAAAAGATTCACGAGGGTGTTGACAGAAACGAAAAATGATCTACAATGGGCGGCTCACTCAGGACGAAATGTCCTGAAGCGAAAAACGAAAAGTTCTCGCTAAGTGATTGATCTTTAACAGTATGTGCAGGTGAATTGTGTGGACGCCTTGCGATGGATTGACGATGTCAACCAAATGCAAGTGTCCCACTAGAAAGAAGTCAGCAATGAATTTTTCTAGTTGGGGTTAAACACTTCAGAAAGA
>NZ_WNDO01000039.1 GCF_009912395.1 Luteibacter sp.
CGTTTGAGCCGTGCATGTTCGGCCAACTCCAAGCGTTGTGCCTGATCGTCCTGGTCGTGCCGCCGCGCCTGGGCGCGCCAACTGTACAGCTGGGCAGGCTGCAACCCCAGATCACGAGCCACCGTGGTTACCCCTTCTGTGGCCGCTCGCAACAGTGCCTGCTGCCTGAACTCCAGGCTGAACTCCTGCCCCTTTCTGCCTGCCTTGCTCTTGGTCATCGTCCACCTCCTATTGCGATAGTTAATCGCTTATAGGGGTGTCCGTGAAACGGGGGCAAGATCAGTCATAGGGATGCTCTCTTCTCTGTGTTATGTCGGCCTCCTATCGATACGCCTGGCGATAAGCCAGCTTCGTCGCCAAAGCCACGTTGGAGAAAGGGTTGTCGGATCGTTCTGGAGTCTTTAGGGGTATAAGCGTTTTCATGTAAACACTTATTTCTCGATCATTAACTATCAGGATGATCGATGGTGTCCCTGTGCCTTTGTTTTTGGCAATTTTTTCGGAAGGTATGTCGTGGACTACGCACTCGTCGTGGAAAATCTTTCCTATGTCAATTGACGCGCTATGCTTTGATCCGTCGAGAGATCGCCAGCTGATCTTCGCTGGTTCGGGGAAATTCGATATCCCCAGCCGCCCGCCACTAACCCAAGTCAGCATGTCACTAGGTGGAGGAGGTGTCGTTTTATCATCAGGATCGTTCACGTCATAGGTTTTTGCATATTCGACGCGGCATCCTTTGGTGTTGAAGCATAGGGCTGAGAATTTATGTTCATGGAAACGAAATGAGGTGGTTTCAGGGCGCGTCGTAGGTTTCATTGGGTGTTCGTTTGTCATGGCAAATGGGCTCTCTGAGATGCTGGCTAGTGATGCAATAATTAGTAGTTTTTTCATGAATACGTTTAGCTGTAAGCGGATTTTTTTGTATTTGCTTCTTGTTTTTCACTTTAGAAGGTGAGGGACGCGACTTTCGTCGCCTCTCTTCGGTAAGTGGTGTAGGGGTTCTTGGGGTCACTCCGCTCCCTAAGCGGAATCATCGCCTTCATATACAGCCGCACATCCCGGTCATCGACGATCAGGATGATGGTCGGCGGTCGGATGCGTTCACCGTGCCAGACATCGTCGGGCCGGACGTTGTGGTGAATGCGTCGATCCTTGAAGATTTGCGCAAGGTCGATCCGCGTCTTGTGTTTTGCGCCGTCCATGGATCGCCAGGTGATGTTTACCGTCTCCAGCGACGATCTCAGTCGTGTTTTCTTGTGTCCCATCAAGTCAAGATCGTGGGGCTTTGGTTGGCGTGGCGGTTGACCGATATCGACAAAAACAACGCTATCGTCGCCGTATTCGATATGGTGTCGCCGAGTGCGGAAGCCGTAGGCCTCGAACGTATAGTCGGTGAACGTCAGCTCATGCGCTGGCCTGGTGGCCAGGGCCGTCATCGCGGATCGATGGATCGTCATGGTCAAACTCTCCCTGTTCGTGATGGCGTCAAGCTGTTGCCTTTTGTGAAGGAGTGTCGTTGCGGGACGTGTCGTGCCTGACAGGATTCAGGTCGAGGCGCTTGGCTTCCACCTTGGGGAGAAGGCGCTTGGTGAAGTAGCTGTCCTCGTAGTACCGGATCTTGTCGCACATCACCGGGTGGGGCAGGGCTTCGAAGAAGAACACTTCCTTGGTGTTGCTCATCGCTTTCAGCTCCTGCGGAAGCATCAAGGCGCGTCGCTCATCGGCATGGCTTCGGCTCAGGTCGCCGCGGCTGCGCGATGTGCTTTCCTTGCGAACCGTGGTGTAGCCGAGCATTTCGGAGTAGTCGTTGGCGTCTTTTTGCTCTCGCGGCGTGTAGACGATTTGCAGCGCGTGGTTGGTGACGAAGGTGCGGGCGACGTCGGGGCCATAGGTGGCTTCCAGCTGGGACGTGCTCTGGATGATGGGCAGCAGGCGCAGGTTGTAGCCGGCGATGAAGGACACCGCGTGAGCGAGGATGTCCACCCGGCCGATGGCGGTGAATTCGTCCATCAGCAGCAGGCACTGATGTTTGAGGCTCGCGTCCTGCGAAGGAAGTTCTTTGGTATTGAGCTTGATCAGCTGACTGAAGAACAGGTTGATGATGATCCGGCTTTCGGCGAGCTTGTTGGGCTGGATGCCGATGTAGATGGTCGTCTTGCGCTTCCGTAGGTTGGTCAAAAGGAAGTCGTTGCCGCTGGTGGCAGCGTCCAGTACTGGGTTGATGAAGATGTTCAGGGGCTCGCGGAAGCTGCCCATGATGGAGGCGAAGGTGCGTTCTTCCTGCGAGAGAAGGTTCGCGAAGGCATTCTTTGTCTCGGCGCCGAGGAAGTGCTCCGAAGCGAGCTTCTGCAGGTAGGGTTTCAGTTCGTCGCCGCTTCCGGACGAAAGGCGGTAGATCGCACCGAGTGTCGGCTCGGGTATCGCATCGTTGCCGATCCCCGCGCTTTTCTGGAAATCCCGTTTTTCGAACAGGTACATCGCGAAAGCGACGAAGGCATTGCGTGCTTGGCTGACCCAAAACTTCTGGTCGGACGTGCCGTCGGGGTAGAGGATTTCCGCCAGCGACATGACATCGGAGATACGGAAGACATCGTCGGCGACGTAATGGAGTGGGTTCCATCGCGACGATCGGTGATCTTCTGCGAAGGGATTGAACAGGTGGACGTCATGGTCTTGCGATGCCCGCCAGCCGCTGGTCAGCTCGAAATTCTCCTGCTTGATGTCCAGTACCACCACGGAATCCGGATAGCTCAGCAGGTTGGGGATGACGATACCCACGCCCTTGCCGCTGCGCGTGGGGGCGGCGAGCAGGGCGAACTGCTGCCCTGACATGTAGACCAGCTTGCTGCCCATGCGGCCGACGACCAGCGCCGTGGGAGAAGGCTTGAACATGTCTTTTTTTGCCAGGTCGGCCGGACGGGCGAAGCGTGCTTCGCCATAGAGCGATGGGCTGTGACGACGAAGCATGAGGATCAATAGGCCGATGAAGGCCATGGCTGGAACGCCGATGCCCAGGCCGCCTGCGAGCTTGATGCGCCATGCGTAGGGTGCGTAGCCGGGTTGCTCCATGACTACGACATAACGCCACCAGGTGTCCCATGACACCGGTTGATCGCTCAGGTTTAGGAGTTCCAGCGTCAGGTAGCCTGGTACATAGAGTGCCGTAGCCGTGGTGATGAGTGCTGCCAGAAGAAGAGTGATGGCTTTCCATTTCGACACCGTGGGTCACCTCGTTGGTTGTGATGAGGTGACTCATGGTTAGGTATCGCTTCCGAAAAATCTGTTGGGCGTTGTCCTAAAAATGGGAAGTTTTTTTCCTAGGAATTTTGTGGAGCTTTGTGGAGTTCGGTCGCGCGCAAGCGTGCTCCTACATGGGGTTGCGGGACTTGTGGGCGTAGATCGTGGCCGTGAGGGTTGAGAGTAGGAGGAGGGTGCCGGCGCCGTGCAGGAGGATCGATGGCGCGCTGGCTTCCGACACAGTCCAGGGCTGGGTCGCTAGATCCAGGGTGGCGTACGCGGCGGCGGCGAAGCTCGCGAAGGAGATCATGCAGAACTCGCGCGCGCTTCGGCTGGCGTAGGTCGTGCCATGCCGACGGCGAACGTAGATGAACAGGTTGACGGCGAGCAGGGCGGCACCCGTCGCGGGAATCGCGATGTGCACGGTCATGATTACCTGGCGCCTCCGAGCGCGATGGTTTCGTCCCAGATGCGGCGTACATTGGCCTGTTGCAGCGATTGCGAGGTCATACGTGTCAGCAGGGCCAGCGTGCCGACCACTCGGATCATGAGCGGGCGGTCGGGCAGGGTTGCCTCGACCATGTAGTCGGTAAGCAAGGCTTGCAGACCTTCCGCATGCGATAGCCATTCCATCGCGTCGTTGATCAGGGTGTCTGCGCTAGCGCCGTCGTCGAGCACGTAGCTGCCTCGGCCGAGGACGCGGGGATCGTTCGGTTCGTTCATGGAGTGCTCCTTGTGTGCCGCACCCGCTCCCAGGTGTGGCACGCCATGCGGGCATGGACGTGCCACGGGTGACGCGTTACGCATCGCTCCGGGACGATGAGGTTCTCCGGCGTGTCCGTGACCGGACGCCGGGCGGCTTGATTGTCGAAGTGGGTGCGGCGTCAGTTGCGCTTTACCGGCCACACGGCGACGTGCCGGGTGACGACGGCTGGCGAATCAGCTTCGAAAGCGCTTAACGCCGCGGTTCGTCAACCGCGTTCGGGGAGGCCCCGAACAGCCCGGTCACCGGAGGGTGGGCCACCGCGGGTAAGCGGTGGGCGAGAGAGTGCCGTACCATAGGCGACAGCCATGATGACTCCTGTGTTGAGTTCGTCAGGTCAGGACCTCAGTGGTGTTCCAGCACTGCTGAGGTCCGCTCTCATCGCATCGGAGCGATGGTTGCCTGCGACGTGTAGCAAACCGTCTCCGCAGGCAACGGCGACAACCTAGCAAAGTCTTGCGGGGTTTGTCTTGAGAATCGGATGGTGTTGGGGAGTTCGGGCGTGTCGCGCGGCCATCGCGCGCGAGCGCGCTCCTACAGAAGCTTAAAAACGGCGCGTCAAAAGGCTGTCGGCGTATCCCCCGGATCATCATTTTTCGCACTTCAATCGATGCCATTTGACGCCCTGGCGACGCGCCTGAATAGGTGGCCGATTTTGCTCAGTACAACTCCTTGCGCTTGCCAATTTTGCGTAATCGTCTTTGGCAAGCGGGCGTTTGATGGACTCAAGGGCTGTGACGTGGGTCTCAGTCTACGAATCGCTCCCACAGGGCAGGGGGGCACTACCCAAGGCGCGGAGAGCGCCCGAGGAGTGAATCATGAGCGAGCATGTGTTCGGCAAAGTCCTTTCCCGCACCCTTCTGGCGAGTTGCATCCTCGCCGCGATGGTTTCCGTCACCGCATGTAGCGGACATAGCTCCACCCATTCCGGTGGCGGCTCCGGCTCGACGGTGAATCCGAGCGGTGCCGGCGGCACGGGCGACAGCGGCGGCGGTAGTTCCGGTGGTAGCGGTGACAACGGCAGCGGCGGTAGCTCCGGTGGCGGCAGTGGCAGCGGCGGTGGTGGTTCCGGCGGTAACAACGGTGGTGGTGGAAACGGCGGCAACAATGGCGGTGGTGGCGGTAACGGCGGCAATAACGGTGGCGGTGGCGGCAACGGTGGCAACAACGGTGGTGGTGGCGGTAACAACGGCGGTGGCACGACGCCCACGCCGCCGCCCAGCAATGCCGTAGGCGCCGTCAGCACGGGCCTGGGTGGCATCCTCTCGGCCGTTGGCAGCGCCGTGACGGGTGTGGGCACACAGGTGCCGGCACTCACGGTCCTGGGTGGCACCAGTGGCCTGACCACCTCGGCCGGCAATGCGGTCGGCGACCTGGGTAACGCGATCAGCGCCCTGGGTGGTGGTGTCACCAACGGCCTCGGCCAGACCGGCAATATCTCCAACCCGGTCGGTGTCACGACCGGCAGCCTGGACAACGTCGTCGTCGATGTCGGCAAGGCCGTGAACGACCTGGGTGGCGGTGTCGCCAGCGTCGGTGGCGGTACGCCGATCAGCCCGATCACATCGGGTGTCGGCAACCTCGTCGGCAATGTCGGCACGGGTGTGGAAGATCTCGGTGGCAAGCTTGGCGGGGCGCTGGGCTCCAGCGGTGGTACCGCGCTGACGCAGACGCTAAGCAATGTCGTCACCCCGTTGGCCGGTGCCCTGGGCAGCAGTGCGTCGCCGGTCAATTCGAGCAATCTCGTCGCCGCGGCGGGTTCGGGTGCGGGTGGCCTGGTCACCGGTGTGTCCGGCAGCGTTGGCGCCCTGGGTGCCGGGATCTCGGCGACACCGGGTGCCGGTCCGCTTGGCGGCTTGAACCAGACGGTGGGTGGCTTGGTGACCGATACCAGTGGCGCGCTCGCGACGGTCGGCTCCACGTTGAGCAACGGTCTGGGTAAGGCGGGCGGCAGCAATCCGACCGTGAGCACGACCGTGCAGGGCGTCGGCGGCCTCGTGAACAACGTGGCGACGACGGTCAATGGTGTGGCGACCGGACCCTTGTCGGGCCTCGCTGCGGTCACCAATCCCGTCGCTAACGCCTTGACCAGCGTCGGCACCGGGGTAAGCGCAGCGGCTGCGCCGGGCGGAGCGCTCTCGGGCGTGACGACTCCGTTGAACAATGTCGTGAACACCGTCGCCAATGTCACCACGGTGACCGGTACGGGCGCGGCGAGCGGTGGTTCGTCGGGCGGTGGTGCCGCCAATCCGGTCACTGGTCTCGTGAATGGTGTCGTGGGTGGCCTGACGACCACGGTGGGACAGGTCACGAACACCGTGGGCGGCCATTCGGGTACGGGTAGCACCGATCCGCTGGGTGGCGTGCTGGGCGGCCTCGGCAGCGCATTGGGTGGCAAGAAGAACTGACGATGGAACGGAGCGGGCGACGTGAGGCTGCGTCGCCCGCCTCCGGGTAGCGGGATTCATCGATGGCGTCGACCGGGCAGGGCGACGTTCGTCATCGTTTGCAGGGAGATTCCATGAATCGATGGTTCGGCTGCCTCGTAGGCATCACCGTCGTATGTTCCGCCCAGGCGCAGGTACGCGTCCCGGCCAATCCACTGCAAACCCTTCCGCGTGTCGAGGAGCCGAAACAGGCGCCCACCGTGAAGGTGAACGTGCAGGCACCGACCCAGGCCATGGAGGCCTTGCTCGCGAGCCGTGTCACGCCATCCCGCTTCGATGTGAGCGGGGTGAAATCGATCTCCTTTGATAAGGTCGCCGACCTCTTCACGCCGATGCGCGGAAAGGAAGTGACGGTGCGCAACCTGATCGACGCCTCGAACAAGGTCACGGCGATGTACAAGGAACAGGGCTACGCGCTCTCGTTTGCCTTTGTGCCCACGCAGGACTTCGCCGATGGTGTCGTCAAGATCACCGTCGTGGAAGGCTATGTGGCCCAGGTACAGGTCAAGGGCGACACGGGCAATATGGATAAGCGCATTCGCGCGATGGCGGCGCATATCGTCGGCGAGCGACCGTTGCGCCAGGAAACCTTCGAGCGTTACACCCAACTGCTGGGCATGTTGCCGGGCGTGAAGGTGGGTGCGAACGTGCCCGCGCCGACCACCACCGATGGTGCGACCCAGCTCGATCTCGACGTCACGCGGCAGCGCTACGACGTGAGCTACGGTGTCGACTTCAATCATCCCGGCACGCAGGGCGTATTCACGGTGCTGGAGAATGGCCTGACGCCGCTGGGTGAACAGCTCAGCCTTTCCACCTTGTTTCCCAACGGTGGCGGCCAGCGCTTCTATTCGGCGGCCTGGTCGCAGATGATCGGATCGCGCGGCTGGCAGACCAAGGTCGACGCGACGCGCTATTGGGGTAATCCCGATACGGACAACCAGTTGCCGTCCTATCTCGATCATCGGTTGAGCCAGAGTCGGCTTTCGTTGTCGGCGAGCTATCCGCTGTTGCTGACCAATACGAAGCGCTTGAACCTGACGATGGGCGTCTACGCATCGCGGCAGGACGACCGTTATCGCAATGTCGACAACGGCGCCATGATCGCCTTGCAGTCGAGCGTTCGCGTGTTGAACGCGGAACTGTCGTGGCTGAAGGTGGCGGAGAAACACACCGAGCAATTCAGCTTCGGCGTGGCGCACGGCTTCGATGGCTTCGGTGCGTACTCGCGCGCGTTGACCAATGTGCAGGGAGGCGTGGTGGTGGCGTTGCCCGATACCTCGTTCACCCGCTACATGGTCAATGGGTTGTGGTCCCAGCAGTGGGGGCACAAGATCGGTACCGTGTTTCGCATGACAGGGCAGTACAGCAACAACTCGCTGCCCTCGACGGAGCAGATCAACTTCGGTGGCCCCAGCTTCGCCTACGCTTACGATCCGGGTGACGCGGCGGGTGACAGCGGTTGGGCGGCGTCGGTGGAGGTGAATCGGTCGTTCGTGTCCGGCCAAAACTGGATCAAGTCGATCGTGCCTTACGTGGCGTACCAGAACGCACGCGTTTACCTGAATGGCGCGCGGCCGTTGATCAGCCGTCTGGATTCCGCGGCGGTGGGTGTTCGTTTCTCCGATTCGAAGCATTACACGATCGATTTCTCGCTGGCCAAGCCCACCGGTGACAAGCCGCCGGAAAGCACCACGCGAGAGAAACGCTGGAATCTGACGTTCAGCTACAAACTGATGTAGGAGCGCGTTTGCGCGCGATGGGGTGTGTCGCTAGCCCCATCGCGCGCAAGCGCGCTCCTACAACGGCCTAACCGGCTTGCCATGCGCTTCACGCGCTTATGGCCACGATCGGCCCCCGATCCCTTCCGGAGGCTGTGCCATGCCCCTTTCGCTCCGTCCCGCGCCGATCCGGTACGACGACTCGCTGGAGCATGTTGCGGACGACGAAGCCGAGACGATCGAGGATCTGATCGAGACGCTTACCGGCATCAACCGCACCACGCTGGAGCACGAGAAGCATGCCTACCGTTCGGTGCATGCCAAGAGCCACGGTCTGCTGACCGGCGAGCTGATCGTGCCCGACGACCTGCCACGCGAACTTGCCCAGGGCATCTTCGCCACGCCCGGACGATGGCCGCTGGCGATGCGCCTGTCCACGGTGCCCGGCGATATCCTCGACGATAGCGTGTCCACGCCACGGGGCATGGCGGTGAAGATCATTGGTGTGGAGGGTGAGCGTCTTCCCGGTGGCGAAGGGGATGTCACGCAGGATTTCGTCCTCGTGAACGGACCCGCCTTCAAGGCGGCGACCGCGAAGAAGTTCGCCAGTTCGCTGAAGCTGGTCGCGGCCACCACCGATCGTGCGGAAGGTGCGAAGAAGGCGCTGTCCGCCGTGTTGCGCGGTGCGGAGCGCGTGGTGGAAGCCTTCGGCGGCAAGAGTTCCACGTTGCTCGCGTTGGGCGGCCAGCCGGAGACGCATCCGCTGGGTGACACCTATTACACCCAGGTTCCCATGCGTTTTGGCGATTACGTGGTGAAACTATGCATCGCGCCGCGCTCGCCGAACCTCACGCGGCTTACCGATGCGCATGTGGAGGTAAACGGCAGGCCCGACGGCCTGCGCGATGCGGTGCGCGATCATTTCGCCGCGCAAGGCGGCGAGTGGGACGTGCGCGTGCAGTTCTATACCGATCCGGAAACGATGCCGATCGAGGATGCGTCGGTGCCGTGGCCGGAAGAGAAGAGCCCGTACATCGACGTGGCCCGCATCGTCCTGGAGCCGCAGCCGTCATGGAACGCGGTGCGTCGCAAGGCGATCGATGACGGACTGTCGTTCAGTCCATGGCACGGCATCGCTGCGCATCGCCCGCTCGGTTCGGTCATGCGCGCGCGCCGCGTGGCGTATCAGGTGATGGCGAAGTTCCGCGCACACCACAACGGCCTGCAGATCATGGAGCCGAGAAACCTGGACGATCTAGGGCCTGTGTAGGAGCGCGCTTGCGCGCGATCACCACCCCATGTAATGCCCGCCATTAATGGCGAGATTCGATCCCGTAATCCAGCCCGAATCCTCGGACGTGAGGAAGGCCACCGCATGCGCGATCTCCTCCGGACGACCGAGGCGGCCCACCGGAATCTGCGCGACGATCTTGGCGCGAATGTCCTCGGGAACGGCCATCACCAGATCGGTGCCCACGTAGCCCGGCGACACGGTGTTCACCGTGATGCCGAAGCGTGCATTCTCCTGCGCCAGCGAGATGGTGAAGCCATGCACGCCGGCCTTGGCGGCAGCGTAGTTCGCCTGGCCGTACTGGCCCTTCTGGCCGTTGATCGAGCTGATCTGGACGATGCGGCCCCACTGTCGCGAACGCATGCCCTCGATCACCGGGCGGGTGACGTTGAAGCAGGCGTTGAGGTTGGTGTTCACCACCTCGGTCCACTGCTGGTAGTCCATCTTATGGAAGGTGGAGTCGCGGGTGATGCCGGCGTTGTTGATCAGGATCTCGATCGGGCCGGCCAGTTCCTCCACGCCCCGGATCATCTCGGAGGCCGCCGTAGGGTCGGACACGTCGCCCTTGACCATCACGACATCGATGCCGTCGCGGATCATGTCTTCGCGCCATGCCGCCGCCTTGGCCTCGTCGCGGTAGTTGGTGGCTACCCGATGGCCCTGGCGTGCGAGGTAGCGCACGATCGCCGTACCGATGCCGCCGGTACCGCCGGTGACCAGTGCCGTGCGCTGCGTGATGCCGTGCTTCATCCCAACCGTATCCCGTATAAGGTGGCCCGCCGGGCGGGCAATCGATTTTTATAACGCCGGTGCGGGGGTAAGACTACTGCGGCGAAGCGCCGCAGGCTTGAATGCTTCCTGCGCAGTGGCCAACAAACCGTCTGGCATGGTCGCTCCCCGGTCCACGGCCACGCCCAGCCAGGCCAGGGCCTGGCGCAGAGCGGGCAGGGGATCGGCTGGGTCCACCGGCAGCGACGCCGCCGACTTGGACAGCTTGCGGCCCTCGGCATCCAGGACCAGGGGCAGGTGCAGGTAACCGGGTGTGGGCAGGTCGAGCAGCCGTTGCAGGTGGATCTGCCGAGCCGTGGAATCGAGCAGATCCGCCCCACGGACCACATGGGTGATGCCCTGGTCGGCGTCGTCCACGACACAGGCCAGTTGGTAGGCCCACAGGCCTTCGACGCGGCGGATCACGACATCGCCGGCCACCTCGCGGAGGTTTTCCTCCTGGGGGCCTTGCAGGTCGTCATTCCAGCGCACCGTTTCGTCGGGGCTGCGCAGGCGCCAGGCCGGTGGTCGCGACGGATCGGGTGGCGCGATGCAATGGCCGTCACGATGCAGGCCGCCGTAGGGGGCGAGGTCGGCCCGGCTGCACCAGCAGGGGAATACCTGTCCCGCCTCGCGCAGGCGTTCGAACGCGGCCTCGTAGAGTGCCTGGCGCTGCGATTGGTAGACCACGGGGCCGTCACCGTGCAGCCCGAACGCGTCGAGCGTCGCGAGGATGCCCCCAGCGGCGCCCGGCACTTCGCGCGGTGGGTCGATATCCTCCACGCGCAGCAGCCAGTCGCCTCCCGCGTGCCGGGCCACCAGCCAGCTGCCGACGGCGGCGACCAGCGAACCGAAGTGCAGGGCACCGGTCGGGGAGGGAGCGAAGCGACCGCGATAGCGCATGCGGGTTGACGAATCCAATGGTGAGACGTTTCTCAGCACGTGCGGGACGCGAAGCGCACAGTGTAGGACAAGGCTCCATTCGCTGAACCGCGCCATACCGGGACGAGCGTGGCCTGTGGACGTTCAGGCATTGAATCGTTCAGCGTCAGCCCCGAAAATTTCACCTGGGCGGCGCCACATAGCCAGCCGCCGTGAGAGAGAATTCCATGTTCAAACGCATTGCCTTGTTCATCGCGACCAACCTCGCGGTCATCTTCCTTCTTTCCGCGGTCTGCCATCTGCTGGGCATCGACCAGTGGGCGTCCCAACGCGGCATGGGCCTCGGTGGGCTGATCGTGTTCGCCGCCGTCTTCGGCATGGGCGGCGCGTTCATCTCGCTGGCCATGTCCAAGTGGATGGCCAAGATGTCCACCGGCGCGAAGGTCATCACCGAGCCGCGCAACGAGACCGAGCGCTGGCTGATCGACACCGTGCGTCGCCACGCCGACAAGGCCGGCATCGGCATGCCCGAGGTCGCCGTCTACGACGCCCCGGAAATGAACGCCTTCGCCACCGGCATGACCCGCAACAGCTCGCTGGTGGCGGTTAGCACGGGCCTGCTCCAGCAGATGGATCGCGAGCAGGTGTCGGCCGTGCTGGGTCACGAGATTGGCCACGTCGCCAACGGCGACATGGTCACCCTCACCCTGATCCAGGGCGTGCTGAATACCCTGGTGATCGTGCTGGCCCGTATCGTGGGTCGCGTGGTGGACAGTTGGCTCTCCGGCGGTCGCGAGCGCGACGGCGAGGGCGGCATCGGTTATTTCGTCACGGTGATGATCCTGCAGATCATCTTCGGCCTGTTCGCCTCCATGATCGTGATGTGGTTCTCGCGCTGGCGCGAATTCCGCGCCGACGCGGCCGGCGCCAACCTGGCCGGCCGGGCCTCGATGATCTCGGCCCTCCAGCGTCTGTCCGGCAACCACGGTGACACCACCCTGCCGCAGACGATCCAGGCCTTCGGCATCTCCGGCCAGCTGGCCTCGGGCTTCAAGCGCCTGTTCATGAGCCACCCGCCGATCGAGGAGCGCATCAAGGCGCTGCAGAACGCCCAGTAACCCCGATCCTGTAGGAGCGCGCTTGCGCGCGATGGGGGTCTTTCGAATCCTCCGTCGCGCGCAAGCGCGCTCCTACAGGGGGTCGCTTTTTTCCCGCCTCCGGCACCCCCATAATCCGATGTCTGTCCCATCCTGAAGGAACGGCATCGTGAGCCAGGAAACCCGTAAGTTCGAAGCCGAGGTCGCCCAGGTCCTGCACCTGGTGACCCATTCCCTCTACTCGCACAAGGAAATCTTCCTGCGCGAGCTGATTTCCAACGCCTCCGACGCCTGCGACAAGCTGCGCTTCGAGGCCCTGGCCGACGCCAGCCTCACCGCCGACGACGCCGACCTGCGCATCCAGATCACCTGGGATCCCGACGCCCGCACCATCAGCGTCCGCGACAACGGCATCGGCATGACGCGGGACGAGGTGGTGGCCAACATCGGCACCATCGCCAGCTCCGGTACCCGCCGCTACCTCGAAGCCCTCTCGGGCGAGCAGAAGGCCGACGCGCGCCTGATCGGCCAGTTCGGCGTGGGTTTCTATTCCGCCTTCGTCGTGGCCGACAAGGTCACCGTGGTGACCCGCCGCGCGGGTCAGCCCACCAGCGCCGGCGTGCGCTGGGAAAGCGACGGCAAGGGCGAGTACACCCTGGACGAGACCGACATCGCCGAGCGCGGCACCACGGTGGTCCTGCACCTGAAGGCCGACGAGGACGAGTTCCTCAAGGCCTGGCAGCTGCGCTCACTGGTGAAGAAGTATTCCGACCACGTCGCCTTCCCGATCCGCATGCCCAAGGACACCGACGGCAAGCCGGATCCGACCGAGTGGGAGACGGTCAACTCCGCCTCCGCGCTGTGGAGCCGCCCGAAGAGCGAGATCACCGACGACGAGTACAAGGCCTTCTACAAGGCGCTCGGCCACGACTTCAACGACCCGCTCGCCTGGACGCACAACCGCGTCGAGGGCAGCCAGAGCTTCACCACGCTGCTGTTCGTGCCGGAGCAGCCGCCGTTCGACCTGATGATGGGCGGCCGTGAGGAGCGCAAGGGCCTCAAGCTGTACATCAAGCGCGTCTTCATCATGGACGCCGCCGAGGAACTGCTGCCGAACTACCTGCGCTTCGTGCGCGGCGTGGTGGATGCGGACGACCTGCCGCTCAACGTGAGTCGCGAAATCCTCCAGCAGAACCGCCAGCTGGAGAAGATCAAGGCCGCCTGCACCAAGCGCGTGCTCGACCTGCTGGAGAAGATCTCGCGCGACGAGCCGGAGAAGTTCGCCGGTTTCCTGTCGGCCTTCGGCAACACGCTGAAGGAGGGCATCGTCGAGGACGCCTCCAACCGCGAGCGCATCGCCAAGCTGCTGCGCTTTGCTTCGACCAAGGGCGAGGGCGCCGCGAAGACGGTCTCGTTCGACGACTATATCGGTCGCATGGTCGTGGGCCAGGACGCCATCTGGTTCGTCACCGCCGACAGCTACGCGGCCGCCGCAGGCAGCCCGCAGCTGGAAGCGCTGAAGGCCAAGGGCATCGAAGTGCTGCTCATGTTCGACCGCGTCGACGAGTGGATGCTGGGCTACCTCAACGAATACGACGGCAAGCGCCTGCGTAACGTTGCCAAGGGTGAATTCCCGCTCGACGAGGCCGACAAGGCGAAGCAGGAAGCCGCCAGCAAGGATGCCGAACCGCTCATCGAGCGCGCCAAGGGCCTGCTCGGCGATCGCGTGGGCGATGTCCGCGTGTCGGCACGCCTGACCGATTCCCCGTCGTGCCTGGCACTGTCGGATTATGAAATGGCGCCGCATCTCGCTCGACTGCTCCGTGAAGCGGGCCAGGACGTGCCGGACAGCAAGCCGGTGCTCGAAGTGAACCCCGAACACGCGCTGGTCAAGCGTCTCGCCAACGAGACCGACGACGCCAAGGCATCCGACCTCGCCAACCTGCTGCTGGAGCAGGCCGAGATCACGGCCGGCGCGCAGCTCGCCGATCCAGCCGCCTTCGTGCAGCGCATGAACCGCGTGCTGCTCGGCTAAAAGCCACCGACCTGTAGGAGCGCGCTTGCGCGCGACGGGTGCTCGCGAGTACCTCCCATCGCGCGCAAGCGCGCTCCTACAACAGCAAGGCGGGCTACGCTTCCAGGGCTCTGGTAAGGTCGGTCCCCATGTCCGCCTTGCTCATCCTCTTCACCTGCCTGGCCCTCGGCATCCTCTGCCGGCGGTACGTAAATCTTCCCGACGGCATCGTGCCGGGGATTAACTGGTGGGTGCTCAACATCGCGTTGCCTGCGCTGGTGCTGGCGCTCGTACCGCACGTCACCTTCGACGCGCACCTGTGGTTTCCCGTGGTGGCGATGTACGTCACCTTCTTCGGCGGTTGGGCGTTGTTCGCCCTGCTGGGACGATGGCGGGGATGGTCGCCGCAGCGCGTGGGTTGCCTGACGCTTGTCTGCGGCCTCGGCAACACGTCCTTCATGGGCTATCCGATGATGGAGGCCATGCACGGCAAGCCGGGCCTTTCGCTGGCCGTGATCGCGGACCAGCTTGGTTGTTTTCCCTTGCTTGCGTCGGCTGGCGTCGTCGTCGCGTCGCTCTACTCGGGTAATGCGCCATCGGCAAAGGCCATCGTCCGCCGCGTGTTCACCTTTCCGGCCTTCCTCTCGCTGCTCATCGGCATCGTCGTGGGTATCGCAGGCGGTTGGCCTGTCGCGGTGGACAAGGTGCTGATGCAGCTCGGGCAGACGCTGACGCCGCTGGCCCTGTTCTCCGTCGGCCTGCAGTTCCGCCTGCATCTCCAGCGCGAGCAACTGGGTGCGCTGGTGACCGGCCTCGGTTGGAAGATGCTTTTTGCACCGTTGCTGATGCTGGGCATCGGCATGGCGGCCGGCATCGGCGGCCTGACGCTCACCGTCGGCGTGTTGCAGGCGGCGATGGCCCCCATGATCTCGGCGGCGATCCTGGCCGACCAGCACGGGCTGGAGCCGCGCCTGGCTAACACAGTTCTCGGCGCCGGCATCCTGCTGTCCTTGCTGACCATTCCGCTCGGCAACGCGTTTCTGCCTGCGGGTTGAGGTTGGGATTTAAAGAAACCGACCTCACACTCCGTCCATGACCGAACACTCGACCAAGGCCGGCGTGCGCGCCGACGTGTGGCTCTGGGCCGCACGCTTCTTCAAGACCCGCAGCCTCGCCAAGCAGGCCATCGATGGCGGCAAGGTGGAGGTCAACGGCGCGACCTGCAAACCGGCCAAGACCGTCCAGTTGGGCGACACGCTGAAGATCACGCGGGCCGAGGAGCGACTGACCTGCACCGTCGAAGCACTGTCGGAAAAGCGTGGCCCCGCACCGGAGGCACGCAAGCTCTATGCGGAAACGGAAGAGAGCGTGGCCGAGCGCGAGCGCCAACGCGAAGACCGTCGCCTGACGGGCGGCGCGTTGTTGCGTCCGGATTCGCGACCCGACAAGCGTTCCCGCCGGCTCATCCAGGATCTGAAAAAGACGCTTTGACCTATCGGGTGCGTTGACAACCGTTTCGTGGTAAAGCTCCACGTATCGTTGGACGAACCAGGCACGATCGCCCGCTCATCCGGCGGGCCCAGGCAGGAGGAACAGGGTGGGTAAGGAACGGATCGACTATATCGAACTCAACGTCGCCGATACGGGGCGCAGCAAGAAGTTCTACGGCGAGGCCTTCGGCTGGAAATTCACGGACTACGGGCCGCACTACACCGAGTTCGACGACGGTCGCATGAAGGGAGGCTTCGCCGCTGGCGAACAGGTGGTGACCGGTGGCCCGCTGGTGATCCTCTACGCGAAGGATCTGGAGAAGGCGCTCGAGCAGGTGGAGAAGGCGGGTGGCGCCATCGCCAAGCCGATCTTCCCGTTTCCGGGTGGCCGCCGCTTCCATTTTCGCGACCCGGACGGCTACGAGCTGGCAGTCTGGACCGACAGCCAGGTCTGACCCCCGCTTTTTTGTAGGAGCGCGCTTGCGCGCGATGGGTGCTCGCGGCAACCCCGGATCGCGCGCAAGCGCGCTCCGACAAGGGTAGCCACCGGAAAAAGCCGCCCCCCGAACATCCGCCCGGGCTGCTGACTCGGGCGGATGCGGGGGGCGTCATGAGGCCGAAGATGGAGAGTCGTAGGCCCCATGAAACGAACGCGCCACAGGGAGTTGGCGCGGTTGAACCCAACGAGAAACGGTGGAGCGGCTTCACTATAGGAAGAAGCCGATTCACAGTGAATTCGATTGTTCAAATCGTTTCGATAGGCCTGGTCAATCTCTTATCGCAGCATCTTGCGTAGCTTGTAGAGCTGTTCCAGCGCATCGCGTGGACTCAGGTCGTCCGGGTCCATCGCCCGCAGGGCCTCTTCCACCGGCGACGGCAGCGACGGGGCGAACAGCCCCATCTGCGGCGTGTTCGCGACCGGTGGCGCGGCCACGGCGGCGGTGAGTTCGTGACCCTGTTCCAATGCCGAGAGATAGCGTCGCGCATCGGCGATCACCGTCTTCGGCAGACCGGCCAGCGCCGCCACCTGGAGACCGAAGCTGCGGTTCGCCGGGCCTTCCTTCACCGTGTGCATGAAGACCAACTGCTCGCCGTACTCCACGGCGTCCAGGTGCACGTTGGCGATGGTGCGGTACTCGCCGGCCAGTTCGGTCAGTTCGAAATAGTGCGTTGCGAACAGCGTGAACGCGCAGCTCGTGGCCGCGAGATGCACGGCGGCGGCACGCGCCAGCGACAGGCCATCGTACGTGCTGGTGCCACGGCCCACCTCGTCCATCAGCACGAGGCTGCAATCGGTGGCGTTGTGCAGGATGTTCGCCGTTTCGCTCATCTCGACCATGAAGGTCGACTGGCCACGCGAGAGATCGTCGCCCGCGCCGATGCGGGTGAAGATGCGGTCGATGGGGCCGATCGTGGCGGCGGAAGCAGGCACGTAGCTGCCGACATGCGCCAGCAGCACGATGAGCGCGTTCTGGCGCATGTAGGTCGACTTACCGCCCATGTTGGGGCCGGTGATCACCAGCATGCGGCGGCCGCGGTCGAGCGCCAGGTCGTTCGGTTCGAACGGTTCGTCGCGCACCTTCTCCACCACCGGATGGCGTCCGCGTTCGATGCGGATGCCCGGTGTGTCGATGAGTTCCGGGGCAGCCCAGTCCAGCGTTTCGGCGCGTTCGGCCAGGTTGGCGAGCACGTCGAGCTCCGCGATGGCGGAGGCGGCGATTTTCAGCTCGGGCAGGCGCTCGATCAGCTTGTCGAGCAGCAACTCGTACAGGGCGCGCTCGCGCATGAGCGAGCGCTCCTTGGCGGAGAGCACCTTGTCCTCGAACTGCTTGAGTTCCTCGGTGATGTAGCGCTCGGCGTTCTTCGTCGTCTGCCGGCGCGTGTAGTGTTGCGGCGCCTTCTCGGCCTGGGCCTTGGTGATTTCGATGTAGTAGCCGTGCACGCGGTTGTAGCCCACCTTGAGGGTGGGAATGCCGCTGGCGGCCTTTTCACGTTCTTCCATGTCGACCAGGAACTGGTCGGCATTGGTGGAGAGGCGACGCAGTTCATCGAGGTCTTCGTCGTAGCCTTCCGCCAGCACGCCGCCGTCGCGCAGCAGCACGGGCGGTGCGGACACGATGGCGCGGGCGAGCAGGGCGGCGGTGTCGGCGTGGTCGCCAATGCGCTCGACCAAGCTATGCACCAGCGGGCTGTCGAGGCCGGCGATTTCCTCGCGCAGCTCGGGCGCGGCGGCCAGGCCGTCACGCAGCGTGGAGAGGTCGCGCGGGCGCGCCGAGCGCAGGGCTACACGCGCGAGGATGCGTTCGAGGTCGCCGACGCCGCGCAGTCGTTCGCGCAAGCTGCCGTGGCGACGCTGGTCGATGAGGCTGCCGATGGCCTGGTGGCGGCTGCGCAGCACGAGGCGGTCGCGCAGCGGACGATTGAGCCAGCGACGCAACAGGCGCGCGCCCATGGGCGTCACCGTCTCGTCGAGCACGCCCAGCAGGGTGTTGTCGACGTTGCCGCTCTGGTGCGTGTCGATTTCGAGATTGCGCCGCGTGGCGGCGTCCATCGCGATGGTCTCCGACGCGTTCTCCACGGCCATGCCGGTGAGGTGCGGCAGCGCGCTCTTCTGGGTTTCTTCCACGTAGCCGAGCAGGCAGCCGGCCGCGGCGACCGCCAGCGGCAGGCTTTCCACGCCGAAGCCGAGCAGGTCGCGCGTGCGGAAGAAGCGGCACAGTTCGCGCGTGGCGGCATCGCCGTCGAAGTGCCACGGCTGGCGCTTGCGCAGGCCGGGCAGGGCGCTGACCAGCTTCGGCCAGGCCACGTCCTCGCTCACCAGTGTCTCGGCTGGTTGCAGGCGGGCCAGTTCCGCGGCGAGGCCTTCGGGCGAGTTCACCTCGGTGAGCAGGAAGCGACCGGTGGACAGGTCCACCCAGGCCAAGCCGTAGCCCTTCGGACCGGCGGCGATGGAAAGCAGCAGGTTGTCGCGACGCTCTTCCATCAGCGCGGCGTCAGTCACCGTGCCCGGGGTGACGATGCGCACCACTTCGCGCTTCACCGGCCCCTTCGAGGTGGCCGGATCGCCGATCTGCTCGCACAGCGCGACCGACTCGCCAAGCTTCACCAGGCGAGCGAGGTAACCCTCCACCGCGTGATAAGGCACGCCCGCCATGGGGATCGGCGCGCCGGCCGATTGGCCGCGCTGGGTGAGGGTGATGTCGAGCAGTCGCGCCGCCTTGCGGGCGTCGTCGTAGAACAGCTCGTAGAAGTCGCCCATCCGGAAGAACAACAGGATGTCCGGATGTTCCGCCTTCGCCGCCAGGTACTGGCGCATGAACGGGGTATGCCCCGCGGCGGCGGAGATGTCTTCTGCTAAAGCCATGATTTTCCAGAAAGTGCAGCTTGGGGCGCGCCACCCGTGGCGCGCGGGCCGCCCATGATACCGCCCCCCTTCCCCTGTAGGAGCGCGCTTGCGCGCGATCCGTCGGCAGCCGGCACACGACGTCACCGGATCGCGCGCAAGCACGCCCCACATTGGTACAGCCCGACGCACCAAACTTAAGCCTGCCAACCCGTCCACCCGAGGCCTAAAGTCCCTCCATCGCCCCCCTAGAGCCTCTCCATGCCCACCACCATCCTCGTCGCCGGCGCCACGGGTGCCATCGGTCGTCGTCTACTACCGCGCCTGGTCGCGGCAGGTCACCGCGTCATCGGCGTCACCCGAGACGCCGCCAAGGCCGACGGCCTCCTCGCCCTCGGCGCGTTGCCCCTCGTGGCCGACGTCTTCGACGCCGACCGTTTGCGTCAATCGGTCATGGCGGCCAAGCCCGACATCGTGATTCACCAGCTTACGGACCTGCCTCGTAACCTCGACCCCTCTCGCATGGAAGAAGGCGTGCGTCGTAACGCGCGCATCCGAGGCGAGGGCACGGCGAACCTGGTGAAGGCGGCGGAAGCCGCTGGCGTGCGACGCATCGTGGCGCAGAGCATCGCCTGGGCCTATGCGCCTGGCCCGTCACGTTTCGCCGAAGACGATGCACTGGATCTCGCAGCCTCCGGCCTGCGCGCGATCAGCGTGGGCGGCGTAGCGGCTCTGGAGGGTGCCGTGCTCGGTGCGCAGGGCATCGAAGGCGTCGTGCTGCGTTACGGCCAGCTGTGGGGTGACGGCACCGGAACGGATACGCCTGATGGGAAGGACATGGCCCTGCACGTGGACGGTGCCGTCAGCGCGGCGCTGGCCGCTCTCGAGCATGTACCCGCTGGCATCTACAACATCGCCGACGACGATAGCCGTCTGAATCTCGACAAGGCCCGTCGCGTGCTGCACTGGGCTCCCGGTACGCGCGCCGATCACGTCACCTCGAAGGCGTGAATCCATGGCCACGGTATCGATGGATATCCTGAGCCGACCGCGTCGCCTTGCCCTGGCGATGCTGGGCGTGGTGGGTGGTCTGGGGATCGCTGCGTCGGTGGCGATTGGCCGGAGCGATACGATGCCCTCCTGGGTAGACGCCATCTGCGGGGGCGTCACGCGCATGTTCGCCACCCCATTCGCAGGGGAGGGCGCGCGTCCCGAGACGATTATCAAGCCGCTGTGCTGCCAACCGCTGCCGCATGTACCGGGCAAGGCGGTGACCACGGCCCTGGTCTATTTCCCGCCAGGCGCGTACACGCCGGCGCATCGCCATCCGGGCTCGGTGAGTGCCGTGGTGCTCAAGGGGCATATCCGCTCCCAGCTGCAAGGCACGCCGGCGGAAACCTATGGCGCCACGCAGACCTGGTTCGAGCCTCCAGGCACGCTTCATCTATTTGCGGAAAATCCCAGCGCTACCGAGGACGCCGAGCTGCTCGCTACCTTCGTGGCCGACGAGAACTGCGGACCGCTCACTATTCCCGAGCCTCGATCCTGAAGGGTGGGGCACGGCGACGGCCGTGCCCGCACCGATTTACTCGGCCTTGATGACGGCCGTATCGCCCGATCCGCTGACGAATACGTGGCTACCCTGTTCCAGTCCGTTTACCTGCGGACCCGGCTGGACCAGCGAAAGGGTGCGGCCATCGGTGAGTTTCACGGTGACCATGTAATGAGCGGAGGGGCCTTGGCCCGCGACCTTTCCGCCGAGGCTGTCACCGACCTCGGGCGCACTGCGAACCGCCAGGTTCGTTGCCGTGTTGTTGGCAGCACCCAGCGAGAGCGCTCCTGCCAGCGCGCCAAGGCCGCGCCCGATCTTGCGCCCCGTCTGGTGCTGCTCGCTTTCGTCGTCGCCACGATTGTCGATGGGCTTGATCTGCATGACCACGCCATGACGCAGGTCGTCGGCCATGGCAAGCGTGGGAGCAAGCGTGAGTGCCGCAAGCGCGGCGAGAAGGATCCTTTTCATGCGTCACCTGAAGTGTGAGGGGATGCGCCCGCGCGCCGGGCGCTGGCGTAAATCATTTGTTCTTGGGCTTGCCCCAGCCGCCCATATACGGACGGCATTTCTCGCCGTTGAACTTGTAGTCGTCGATGATTCCGTCCTTGTTGGCGAAGAACACGACGACACAATAGGTCACGGCGGGCACCCAATAATCGTAGTAGGAGGTCGTCTGCAGTACGCCTCCCGGACCAGGCCCGGGGCCAAGCGAGGAGGTCGATCCCGTGGCGTGATAAGCCTCCGCGCCAAACGTGTATTCGTAGGCTGTTTTGCCGTCCTGCAGCTCGGTCTGGGTGAACCCTCGATCGACCGGCCACTGCATGAGCAGTTCGGATGCGTCATGCCCGATCCAGGCATCTGCCACCTTGGAGGCACCCTGGGTATCCGCCCATCCGGCCGACGCCCCGAAAGGCAGAATGGCGACGAGCCATCCAGCCAGTACAACGTGAGATACACGCATTAAAAAAACTCCCCTGAATATCCCAATGGCCGCGAGCTCTCCCGCGACGATTCCCTTGCATGTCCAACGACGAGCCTGTCGGCGGCGGCTACTATAAATCAGATCGTCCCGTGATGTTCCAGGTCGCAATAGCGGTCCGGCCGTCCGAATGGCGGGCAGGGTCGCAGCACGTTCAGCAGACGATTTCGAGCGCTTCTACACGTTTTCCTTATCCATCCTCTGCTAGTCTCGAAAGGTTGGGATCCCGGCAGGAGTTTCACGTGTTCAGGAAGATGGCATTCCGGACCATTCCAGCGACCACCGATGTGAAGGCTTTCCCTATTCATGATTTCGTGAAGAAGGAGGGTGCCGCCTTTGCGGCCGCGGCAGGCGCCATCCAGGCCCGGCCGTAACGTGCTGCGCGCTGCGATTTCACGAATCCGATGAAAACGATCGACAAGGTAGACGACGTTATGCGACACACGTTCAGCGCCCCCCTTCTCGTGGTTGCCCTGTTGTTGGCCGCTGCCGCTCCCAAGGCCATAGGACAGGACGAGAAGGCAGACTGGGGTAACTATCGGCCATCCTACAAGGCGTGCGCCGACAAGGCCGATACGACGGTGGCCATCAACAGCTGCATCGGCGACGAATACAAATACCAGGACAAGCGCCTCAACGACACCTACAAGGCGTTGAGCACGAGTCTGGACGACACTCGGCGCATCGCACTGCGCGACGAAGAGCGCGACTGGATCGCCCGGCGCGACAAGGCGTGCAAACCGAATTCGGATGGCGGCACGGCCGCACTGATCGACTCCGGCTCGTGCACCCTCAAATGGACCGCCGAGCGGGTCAAGGAACTGGCATCGCGTACCGGGAACAAGGCCGTTTCGGCGGCGAATGCCTCCGCCATCGCCGGCGACTGGGGCTACCGGACCGACTGCGGTTTCGGGCACTACGTGAACGTGACCGTGAGCAAGGCCGAGCCCGAGGCCGAGGGCACCTGGGCCGACGGTACCCGTAACGGAGGCGACCAGGGCAAGTTCAAGGGACAGTGGCGGGACGGCAAGCTTTACGTGCGGTTCTGTTCCGACGATCCGCAGAACGGCGATTTCCCCGCATGCCCCGCCTATGACGACGGCGCGGCCTATGTGTCGCCACAGGGCAAGCAGCTCGTGTGGTTCCAGAAGTCAGGAAAAGCGTACGACAGGTATGTCGCTCTCGATCGCGTTCCCAAGGGTGGCAAGGCCCCTCTCGACACCCATTGCAAGGATGACGATCGCTAACCATCGCAGTGAATGAATCAGGAGTTTGAACATGCCAGGATTGACTGATAACGAACTGCGCGCCTTATCGTACTTCGCGATAGGCGTGAGCTCGGAAGGCGGCGATGTCGCCTACAAACTGAGTTTCGCAGGCAACATCCGCAACGACGCGCATGGCCATCCGGTCATGCATCCCGCGGGCAATAGCGGCTATTCCATCGGCACCTTGCAGACCGACCTCGGTCAGCGGCCGGCGGTGGCGACGCAGCTGACGGACGCCTACCAGAACTGGGCGCGCACCACGCACCCGGACTGGGTGCTGACGGATGCGCAGCGTACGCAGACCATCTCGGACCTGCGCCGTACGGGCCACCAGATCACCGCCCAGCACGGTCGTCCGCTCGATGCCACGGTGAAGTCGCACCTGGACAGCTTCATGGCCAGCGAGGCGGGCGTGAACTTCGTGCACCAGCGCGACGTGGCGCAGGTGGACAAGTTGATGACCAACGTCATCGGGCCCTTGCAGAAGACGGAACTCTACAAGCACGCCTCCGAGCAGGACCAGGCTCGGCTCGCCACCATCACCGCGAAGCTCTACAACCAGAGCGAGAAGTACGGCGGCGATGTGATGGGGAAGATCCAGCGTGGCGAACTGCATAGCGTGACGGACGTCAGCAACGCCCTGAACCACTACCCGGACTACGTCACCGCCGGTCGTGACCATGCCCTCGCGGGTGCGGCTCTTTATAATGACCTCCGCACAGCGGGCACCAACAACCCGATGCATGGCGCATGGCAGAACGTGGTGGCGAACCCCACGGTGAATCCGAACCGTCTCGGTGCCGATCCGACACATCCCCAGCTTCCGCACGAATACGCCGTGGTGAAGGATGCGTTCGTCGATCCGCATCATTCGCGCCAGATGGTCCAGGCTCTGGACCAGGGCGGCTCGTATGCGAACACGGAGAATAAGCGCGGCTACATCGCCGAGGGTCGCGACATGGTCGTCTGGGACCGGGCCGGTCATGGCCATGCCCTGGTCAACGGCCATTGGAGCGACGTCAACAGCCGCGACATCTCCCTGCACAAGAACGCCGACAAGACGCTCGACGTCAACGTGCATCGCAACGGCGGCGATGAGAAGCTGCTGCACGTCACCCATCCGGGCAACGTCCGTACGCCGTCTGCGCATCCCGGCCACTCGGCGCCGCCCAGCGCGTCGGGCGACCATATCCAGCGGGCCGGCACGCTTCGCGAGAACGATCACGCCCCGCATGTGAAGGATCTCCAGCAGCAGCTGGCCGCCCTCGGTTACAAGGGGGCGGATGGAAAGCTCGTGCATCCGGATGGCGATTTCGGCAAGAACACCCGGGTGGCGCTCGAGGCGTTCCAGAAGGAGCATGGGCTCACCTCCGACGGCATCGCGGGTGCGAAGACGATGGACGCGCTTCGCACAGCGAACAAGCAGGTATCGCCGGGCCTGGCGGATCGCGCCCATCCAGGCCATGCGATGTACGAGCAGGCCCTGAAGGGCGTGAGCGACCTCGATGCCAAGTTGGGCCGCAAGCCGGACCAGGCCACCAGTAACCTGGCGGGTGCCGTCGCCACGGCGGCGCACAAGCAGGGCCTGACGCGCGTGGACCACGTCGTCTTCGACGAGAAGCACCAGCACGCCTACGCGGTGCAGGGCGACCTCAATTCGCCGCTGAAGAAGATGGCGGAAGTGGATGTGGCCCAAGCGGTCGGCAAGCCCTTGGAGCAAAGCGGCAAGGAATGGCAAGGCCAGCTGAATCCGGCTCAGGAACAGCCGGCACAGCAGCAACAGCAACAACCGGCGCACCCCGCCCAACGCTGATGCCACGCACGATGGGCAGGGACGCCCATCGCCAAATGTAGGAGCGGGCCTCGTCCGCGACCTCCGACGCGCCACCCTCCCGCGGCGCGCCGGTCCCCCGCCAGATCAAACGTTCAACTGCGGCACCTTCACCTTCTCCATCAGGCGCGAGGTGAAGTACTTGTCCTGGTAATACTTGATCTTCTCGCACATCACCGGATGCGGGATGCCTTCGTACAGGAACACTTCCTTGTCCATGCCCATCGCCTTGAGTTCCTGGGGCAGCATGAGTGCACGCTTCTCGTCGGAGTGGCTGCGACTGACATCACCCTTCTTGCTCTTGGTGATGTTTTCGCGGCGCACCGTGGTGTAGCCGAGCATTTCCGAGTAATCGTTGGCATCCTGCTGCTCGCGGGGCGCGTAGACGATCTGCAGCGCATGGTTGGTGATGACAGTGCGCGAGATATCTTTGCCATAGGTCGCATCCAGCTGCGCCATGCTCTGGATGATGGGAAGCAGGCGGATGTTGTAGCCCGCCATGTACGACACGGCCGAGGCGATGATCTCCACCTTGCCGATCGACGTGAACTCGTCCATCAGCAGCAGGCACTGGTGCTTCAGCTCCGGGTTGTTCTGCGGAAGCTCCTTCGTATTGAGATTGATGAGCTGGCTGAAGAACAGGTTCACGATCAGACGGCTTTCGGACAGTTTGTTGGGCTGGATACCGATGTAGATCGTCATCTTCTTCTTGCGCACGTCCGTGAGCAGGAAGTCGTCCTCGCTGGTGGCCGCGTCCAGCACCGGATTGATCCAGGCGTTCAACGGCTCCTTGAACGTGCCCAGGATCGAGGCGAAGGTTTCCGCCGCCTGCGAGAGCATGTTGGCGAACGCCGACTGGGCGTTGCCACTCAGGAAGGACTCCTTGGACAGGCGCGTGTACAGCTCGCGCAGGTCGGAACCATCGCCCGACGACAGGCGATAGATCATGCCCAGCGTTGGCTTGCTGCGCAGGATCATGGGCAGGCCTTTCTTCTCGTCTTCCTCCCACTTTTCGCAGAGATAGAGCGAGAACGCCATGAAGGCGTTACGTGCCTGGCTTACCCAGAACTTCTGATCGTCGGAGCCATCCGGATACAGCATCGAGGCGATGCTCATCAGATCGGAGACGCGGAAGGCCGGATCCTTCGAGACGTAGCTGAGCGGATTCCAGCGATGGGTGCGGCGATCCTCCGCGAAGGGATTGAACAGGAAGATCTCCTGGCCCTGGCTGGCGCGCCAGCCGCTGGTCAGGTCGAAGTTTTCCTGTTTGATATCCAGCACCACCACCGATTCCTGGTAGTCGAGCAGATTGGGGATTACCACGCCCACGCCCTTGCCCGAACGGGTCGGCGCAGCGAGGATCACGAACTGCTGGCCGGGCAGGCGGACAAGGTCGCCCTTGAACTTGCCGACCAGGATGCCGTTGGGTGCCTCGGACAACATCTTCTGCTTGCGCAGGTCACCGGCGGTGGCGAACCGTGCGTCGCCATGCATGGACTGCTTCTTGGTCCGGAACAGAAAATAGGCAATAACGCACCACACGAGCAGCGGCACCAGGAAGCCGATGCCGCCGGCAGTCTTGAGCTTCCATGCAAAGGATTGCACCTGGGGATCATCGAGGATCCGCAGGTAGCCGATGAAGGTGTTCCACTGCACCGGTACGTCGGTACGGCGGATGAAAAGCAGGCTCAGGTAACCCGCGAGGAATTCGCCCGCGACGATGGCGGCCAGGAAGAGTCCGGCCGCCCAGTATCCCCTGTGTTTTTTCATGATCTCTCTTAACCTTTCCGATGGTTCTTCACTGGCCCTGGGACGGCGCTTCCCGCGAGGGGGCTTGCTGTTGCGATGCCTGCAGGGCGTGGATCTGTTCGTGCTGTTTCGCAACGTCGTGCCAGGCGTCGCTGCTTGCGGCTACCGGGGTAACGACGGCCTGGCGGGTGTCCACGTCGGCGAGTCGCTTCAGGGGCGAGTCTACCGAACCTTGCACCGCGTAGGTCCGTGAAGCGTCGCCGTTCATCACGGCAAGGTCGATGCGATCCAGGCCATCCCGCCGGGCGGCCACGGTGAGCGCCCCGGCCAGGTTGTCGCTGGAGGCGTCGGGGGTGCGGTGGTGTGCGGCGTCGAGCTCGTGGACGGCGCGTTGTGCCTGCTTGAACATGGCATGATCCGGATGACCCTCGTGGTCGAGGGCGACCTGCGGTTTATCGTGCTCGAACCACTCCTTGGGATGGGTGAGCGTGTGCCAGGCGCTGGACGCCTTTTCCTCGAGTGCATGGAAGCCCTCGCCGATATCGTGCGCGACGTGCCCGATACCTTCCTTGAGGTGGTCGAAGCCTTCCTTCGCTTCGTGGATGACGTTCTCCACGCCATGCTCGATGGCTGTCACCCCGCCGGCCAGGGTCTCCATGGCCTTGTGTTCCAGGGTGTCCTTGAGATCGCCGAGGGTCTTGGGAATCTGCCATGGGGCGGAGATGCCCTTGCGGATATCCATCACGTCGTTGCGGTAGCGATCGATCATGCCCTCGTGAGATCGATAGCGAGCCTGGTTTTCCTCGCTGATGATCGAATGCCCCAGCAGCTTGCTGTTCGGTACGAAGTTGTCGATGGCGTGCGCACTGAAGTCTGTGGCCTTGATCGGGTTGCGCAGCGAGAAAAGGCCACTGTCGTCCCGGTAGCCGGCCTTGGTCAGGGTATCGATATCCTGTTGGGCCGCGTAGACGCGAACCTCGCCGAAATGTGCGCTGGCCGCGCTGACGAGGTCGCCGGCGCGAACATGGTCGATCACCTGATTGCCGCCCTCGGGGATGCCCTGGCGGAGACCTGCCGCGCCGTAAGCGTTGAAGGTCTCGCCCTTCAGGCCGAATCTGGCCGCGCTGATTTCGGCCAGCGTGCCGCCCAGGGAATGGCCGGTGACGGTGATGTCAGGCGGCTGGCGATCTTCGTCCTTGGCCGCCTTGTTGACCTTGTCCATGACGCGCTGGGTAAAGAGGAGGGCATCCGGCGTTTGCAGGTTGAGGCCGGTAAGTACCATGCCCGCGTCGACGCCGCCGTCGCGCACCGGCTGGCGATCGAACTCGGTGCCACGGAAGGCGACGATCACCTGCTGCGGCTGGACGTCCTCGCGCACGTAGGCCTGGGCCTGGAAGCCAGTGATCGGATCGTCGGCCGCATCGATGACGCGATACGTGATGCCGTCTAGTTCGACGGTCTTGTTGATGGCGGTGTCGTGATACACGTCCTGCGAGAGCAGGGCGTAATCCGTCGACCGCGGGCTCACGGCAGCCGCTCCGCGGCGTGCAGGCGGATGGAGAACGTGGCCTGCGGGTCGTTGAAGGCGTGGGTATCGTTGGCGCCGGTGTCGATGCGCTCATCGTCGCTGCGCTGATACGACTTCCTGGAGAAATACTTGACGACCTCGTGCTTGCCGAGGATGTCGTCCTTGTAGATCGCCGGGCTGAAATTGACCTGGCCATGGTGGAAATCGGCCGTGGCACCGACGACGGCCCAATGGCAGACACCCTGGCCGAAGTAGTCTTCGTCCTGGATGCGATCCATGAAGATCTCGCCGCGGTACTCGTTGTCGCCGGTTTTGCGGAACTCGACGGGCAGCCGCTTTTCCGGGACCACGGTGGCTCCCATGACCGGTGTCATGGGAACGCAGGCAGGATTATCCACACGGTAGTCCACATGGCCGTCGATGCGGTCGAACTGCCCCGGGGCACCATCGACCTTCACCGTGATCTCATAGCGCATGCGCGGTTCGGGATTGAGTTTGACTTCGGGCTGTTTCATGGCTTCACCGTAGGTTGGGAAGGTCAGGAAGAGGGATAGCAAGGGAAGGGCGATCGGCAGGTGGCGTCGGTGCGTCAATGCAGGGTTCTCCCCACGGTCGGCTGAGTTATTTCGGGTGCGGCCTGAGATGCGCGTTCCATGCTCTGGGCCATGGCTTCCTGCTGGCGTTGTTCGGTGGCCTGGGGCCATGCCTTGCTGCTTTGATCGATGGAGGCCGAAATGCCAAGTTCCGTTTGGACTTCGGCGATTTTCTTGAACGGCGAGGACAGTTCGCCCTGTACCGCATAGGCACGACTGGCGTCATCACTCAGCATCACATGATCGATCCGGTCCATGCCCTTTCGCTGTGCCTCGACGGTAAGCGCGCCGGCAAGCTGGGTGCTGAGTTTGTCGGGCGTACGGCCTTGGGCGGCATCGAGGCGCTGGGTGCCCTCGAGGGCTTGCTTGAACAGGGCGTTGCCGGGATGGGATGGATCGTCAAGGCGTTGCCGGTGTAGAAGCTTGTCGAGTTCCGGTGAACCATGGACAGACCCGTTTATCGCGCTTGCCGCCGAAGTGGGCATCAGCGTGGTGACCGCGACATCTCGTCCGAATTCACCTGCGGCGACACCGGCTCTTGCTGCGACGTGTGCTCCGTGTGCCGCTGAGGTGGCTATCTGGTCGACAGCATGGCCGATTTCCCTTGCCGAATTTTGACCCGCGGCCACTACAGCGGCGGCGCCACGATCCAGCCCGTCGAATACGGCCTTGTGCGTCTCCCACGTTACGGAGGCATGATGGCGAATTTCTTCGACATCCGATCGGTAGTAATCCACCAGAGCACGATTGCTCAGGTATCGTGACGCGTTATCCGCGCTTATGATCGTTTTTCCCTGGATATCGTTGACCGGTGTGAAGTTGTCGATGGCATGCGATTGCATATCGAGTGCGTTGACGGTCCGGAAGATGTCATAGCTTCCTTCGGGTCTATAGCCAGCCTTTTTCAGGATGTCGATGTCCTGTGGCGTAGCGTAGACGCGCACTTCGCCATAGTGCTGGCTTGCAGCACTCACGGGGTCGGTAGCCCTGACATGGTTCACGATGCCCGGATCAATCTTTGGCCGATCCTTGTATAGGCCCGCTGCGCCATAGGCGTTGAATGTCTGGCCGGGAAGCTTGAAGTCAGATCCATTGATTTCGGCTAACGTTCCGCCGAGCGAGTGGCCAGTTACTGATACGTCGTCAAACCGCCCTTGGATAGCCCCCCTTTCATTAACGATTGCCAGGACGTTTTCGGTGAATTTTCGCGAATCGGCCTCTTGGCCATTGGCGCCGATGAAAACCATTCCTGCATCAACTAGTCCATCATGCATGATGTCTCGATCAGGCTCCGTACCCCGATAAGCGATAACGACCTTATGTTCGTTTGCTTCCCTATAGGCTGTGCCCTGAAAGCCTGTATTGGGATTGTCGGCTTTGGCAATGACTGCATAGGTGTGGGTGCCTAACGTCATTAGCTCTCCTACCTTTCGATCTCGGTAGGCATCTTTGGCGAGAAGTGCGTAATCCGTTGCGGCGAGCGTTATTTCGATGCTCCTTCCACCCGAATGGTTACGTTGAACGTGGCTTCCGGGTCAGGAAAGCTGTGTGGATCAGCCGATGCCGGAATATCAAAGCCGCTAAGAGTGCTTTCAAATCCTCGATTAGGGAAATAGCCCTTGATGACATTTCCATCCACCATTTGTTTTGAAAAAACTGGGATGGAAAATGTCGTCTGGTTGACTCGAAGACGGACGGAAAAGGCCACTAACTGCCAATGACATACACCTAGGCCATAGTAGTCTTCGTCAAGTAGCCCATCTTTGGCGACTTTGGCTTCCATCGCTATATCGGAGATTTTTTGGATTGAAATCGGCACAGCTCCAGATGGCGCTCTTCTCGCACCACTGAACTTGACTCGGGGGAGGCAACTTTCATCAGGAATTTGATAGCTGGCCAGCCCATCGATGGCGTCGAAAGATCGGGGAGATTTTTCGATGGTGATATATAACCGATACTGGGATGTTGGATTCGGATTGATCTGGACCTTCGGTTCTTCCATGTTTCCACCACATGCGGCGAGTGAGAGAAACAGGCCGGGGACGGCGACCTGCACGAGTCGCCTGGCGAGCCGTCGTAGGCTCGCCAGGCTGGACGCGTCAGGGATGTAACGCGTGAAGCGATAGGCATTCGACGGAGATGACGGCCGCGCGCGTCCGTGCGCCGACAGGGCCGGCGTCGTGGAAGTTGCGGGCGAAAGTCCGTCGTATGCCATGGTTTCCTTTCCTTCGCGGCGCGGTCAGCGCTGCTGCTGTTGTTGGGTCTGTTGTTGCTGGGCCTGCTGTGCCTGTTCGACGTGCTGGCCCTGCTGGGTGGCGTGGTGCTGGGCTGCCATCTCGCTGCTCTTGTCCAGCGGCGTGGCCAGGGCCTTCTGCATGTCGACCTCCGCAGTCTGCTTGAATGGCGAATTGAGATCGCCCTGCACGGCGTAGGCCTTGGTCGCGTCCTGGTTGGTCACCACGTGGTCGATCGAGGTCATCCCATGCTGCTTTGCGGTCAGCGTGGTGAGCCCGGCCACGCGTTCGCTACGCTCGTCCCAGACATGCCCGTGCTGGGCATCGAGACGCTCAACGGCCTTGCGCGCCTGCTCGTACAGTTTGTGGTCGGGATGCTCGGGTGAGTCCATGCGCGGGCCATGGGCGCGAAGTTTTTCCGCGGCCTCGATGGCGTCCAGCGTCTTCTTGCCCACGACGCCATCGGGATCGAGCTTATGCTCGCGCTGGAAGCGCTCTACGGCTTCCTTCGTGTGCTGGCCGAAATGACTGTCGGTGTCCAGGCGCTTTCCATTCGCGTCCGTGACGCCCAGCGCGTTGAGGCGCTCCTGGAGGCGCTGGACATCGGCGCCCTTGTCACCGGGGTGCAGCGTGGCGGCCTTGTGGTCCGGCGGCGTGTGGGCTTCCGGTTTGGCCGATGTCCCTGGCTGCTTAGGCGTGGCGGGTTCCTGGGCCTTGTCGTGGGGCGCCTGGCCGCCGTGCAGCGGCGCCTTGGTCTGGAATTCCGGCTTGGCGCGCAGCGCGCCCATGATCTCCATCTTGTCGCCATCCCAGTAACGACCCGGCTGGATGGTGACTTCGCCCGGGCCGGTGCCCACCTGGGATCCGATGAAGCGGATATTTCCGTGCGAATCGTAGTCACGCACGATACCCACGTGTTGCCCGGTACCACCCTTTTCCTTGAACATGATGATGTCGCCCGGCTGCAGGTTGCCGTGCGGCTTGCGCGCGTCATTGGCGGAAATCACGTCGAAGTGCGACTTGGCGTAAGCCGTGGTCTGGTGACCGTTGAACAGGTCGCTGGTGCCGAAAGGCTCCTTGGCGACGTTGTAGCCTGCGTCGTGCAGGCCGCGCCATACGAACGACGAGCAGTCGACGCCCCGCTTGCCGTCACCGTCGAGGTCCTGCTCGGTGCGGCTGGGGTCGCTGCGACCGTTGATCTTGCTGTGATACACGTGATTGGGTCGGCCGTACTCGAACTTCTGTCCCGACTCGAAGAAGTGGATTCGCGCTTCGTTGTAAATATCCGGATTCATATGTAACTCCTGGCTGATGAACGTCAGATGCCGTCGGCGTACTGGTCGAGTTCTCCCTGGTCGACCCATCCCGCCGCACAATCGCCGGTGTACTTGCCGTCACCGACACGTTGGCACGACTTTCCTGTCGTCGCCTTTTTCCACTGGACCGGAAGATCGGCCTTCTTGCACAGATCCTTGCCTTTGCACTCCGGCACGCTCGCGGTAGGCACGGCGATGACGTAGTGGCGCTGGCTGTCGTTACCGCGGGCCGTCGCGGCGATGCAGACGAACTGGCGGTCTTTCAGGCGGGCGACCGTCTGGCCCTTGCCGTCGAGCTTGTCGTTGAGGTCCACGCCATCGGCGCCGTCCTGGGCAGCGATCGAGCCGAATAGCGCTCCCTTGCCGCAACCGGCGTAGTCGACGCTGAAGCCATCGATCTTGCAGGACGACTTGCCGTCGCAGGGTGCGGCAGGCGTCCCATGGGTGGCTGCTCCTTCGGCGCGGACGGGCGCCACGGCCTGCGCGGCGAGGAGGGCGCTGGCGAGAACGGCGAGGGAAATCTTCATGAAGGCATCCATGGTGTCGATACGTTAGTGGCCGTGCGGCTTGATGACCGGCGCGGGAGGGATGGGATCGGGATCCGCCTTGGCGACGGCCTCGGTGGATGCGCCGTTGTGCGGGTCTTGGGCGGACAGGACGGCCTGCTCGGTGTTCACCTCGGCGATTTTCTTCAGCGGCGAGTTGAGGTCGCCTTCCACGGCATAGGTACGCTGGGCATCGTCACTCAACGCGACATGGTCGATGCGGGTCATGCCCTTGTCGTGCGCCTCCATGGCAAGGGCGGCGGCGAGGTTCTCGCTGCGCTCATCCGAGCGGCGATGATGGCTCTCGTCGAGCTTGTGCACCGCCGCGAGCGCCTGGGTATAGAGCAGGTGCTGCGGGTGGGAGCGATGCCGGAGCGCCTCCGTATCGTGATGGTGGTGATGCCGGTGATGGTGGTGATGCGGCGAGACCATTTCGGCCAGGCGATGTTTCGTTTCGATCATCCTGCGCTGTTGTTCGTACATCGCTTCCTGGTCGATGGGATCGTCGGGGGCATCCGTTTCCGTGACGATCTTTCTGCGTTTTTTCACGCGCTCTTTTGTGGCCGCCGCTTTTTCGCGCTCGGCCGGATGAGCGCGATCTTCCCGTTGCGCAGGTGACGCGGTTTTTCCGACATCGCCTTCCGCGAGGCGCTCCATCAGCGTCGGCGTCAAGCGCCGTTCCCAGGTATCGAATCGTGCCTTGCGGTCGTCGAGGCCGTACAGACGCCCATTGAGCGCTTGCGTGGCCGCCTTGACGTCTTCGCGCGCCTCCTGGGGCACGTGGCTGCGCCAGTACCAAACGGCGATCGAGGCGGCATGCCCGGGGTCGGCGGCAAGTTCGGGGTGATCGACAAGGTCGATACCCAGGGCATGGCTTGCCGCACGGTAATGGTCCTTGCCCGGCACCGGGAGGTAGCCTCGGCCGTGATAACGAAATCCATCTCCCGGATGATCGTTGCCGTTACGGTTGCCGTACATCAATTCCGCCAGGCGTTGAGGCTTGCCCAGCAAGGCGTCCCGACGCGCGGCATCGAGCACGCTCGGGCCTTCCCGCCACGCCGCCTGCACGGGTATCTGAGCCGTGCCGCGCATGTAGCGGAAACTTTCCTCCAGCCGGTTCAGGCCGTTGGATTCGTGGGTGACCTGGGCCATGAAGTTGGCCAGCTCCCTGGGGGAACGTATCCCTCCCGCATAAGCGGCGGTCAGGACCTGCGTTTCACGATCAATCGCCATATGGAACTCCTGTTTGACCATCGTTCGGTGTCGCATCCCGCGTACCGTTCACCCGTCATCCCGACGAGCCTGACCGAATCCTGCGAACTGGCTGATCCCCCTGTGCCAATGGATCCGGTCGAATCACCTTAGCGCGACTGCCGCCCGCACAATGTGCGCGAACCGGCAACCTGGATACATGAGCCGCCCATCATCGTGGGCGAGCGGATGTCATCGTGGCGCCAACACCCTCAAGGTCCGTGCCCCGGTTGCACCGATCGCTGCTGTTGCTCCTGGGGTTCCTGTTGCTGGGTTTGCTGCGTGGGCATGTGTTCCATGGCCGCCTTGCTCTGCTCGAGCGGTGTATTCACGGCCTGGGCGGTGGGTATCTCGACCACCCGCTTGTGCGGCGAGTTCATATCGCCTTGCACGGCGTACACCTTGCTGGCGTCATCACTCAAGACCACATGGTCGATACGACTCAATCCTTCTCTCTTGGCGGCGACAGCCAGGGAGCCGGCCAGGTTTTCGCTGAGCTGGTCCGGTTTTCGCCCATGCTGCGCATCCACCGCGTGGACACCGGTGCGCGCCTGGTCGAGCAGGGCGAGATCGGCCGTAGGTCCGGTCGCGCGATCCCGATCCTGTCGGGTGGCGTCCACATGCTTCTGAGCGGTGATCGCCTCCTGGGTTCGGGCCCCTGCGACACCATCGGCATCCAGACCGTGCTCGCGCTGGAATCGTTCGAGGGCGCTACGCGTCCCCGGACCGAATTGGCCATCCGTGTGCAGGTCCTTGCCGTTGGCATCGGTATAGCCCAGGCGAGCCAGGTTGGCCTGGAGCATCCGGACGTCCTCGCCATGCATGCCTTCCTTGAGCAGTCGCGGGTCTGCCGCGCGCGGTTCCGGCGCAGGCTGGCCCACGCTACCGCTGGCGAGCCGCTCCATGACCTGCGGGTTGAGCTTGCGCTGCCAGTCCTGAAAACGGTGTTCCCGGTCTTCGAGGCCGTTGTATTTGCCGTTCACCGCGTGCGTGGCGGCCTTGACGTCTTCCTTGGCCTGGTCGGGAACACGATTTTCCCAGTACCAGGTGGCTATCTTCGACGCGTTCTTCGGGTCCGCCGCCAATTCAGGCTTGTCGACCAGGTCGATGCCCAGCGCTTCGCCCGCGGCGCGATAGTTGTCCTTGCCGGTGAGCTGGATGTAGCCACGGCCGTGGTACTTCCAGCCGTCACCCGGCTCGTCGTTGCCGTTGCGGCCGCCGTACATCAGCTCGGCGAGATGCTCTGGCTTGCCCATGAGGGCATCCTTGCGGGCGCTTTCCAATGCGGCGGCGCCTTCGCGCCAAGCCGACTGGACCGGAATCTGGGAGATCCCACGGGTGTACCGGAAGCTTTCTTCCAGGCGGTTCAGCCCATTGGATTCGTGCGTTACTTGCGCCATGAAATTGGCCAGTTCCCGGGGCGAACGGATGCCAGCGGCATACGCGTCCGTCAGGACCTGGGTCTCACGATCAATCGCCATGTGCAGCTCCTGTCTTACTTTCAATGGCGACAGCTTGTCCCGCTGTCTTTTATCTTCCTCCGCTCAAGCGGAGGTCTCGACTCAAGGTGATCTTGCCCCTGATTTACGGACACCTATCTAAGCGACATTGGCCAGCTCGTACTGCTCTGGGCTGAGGTAGCCCAGGGTCGAGTGCAGCCGGATCCGATTGTAGTCAACCTCAATGTAGTCAAAC
>NZ_WNDO01000004.1 GCF_009912395.1 Luteibacter sp.
TGCCTGCTGCCTGAACTCCAGGCTGAACTCCTGCCCCTTTCTGCCTGCCTTGCTCTTGGTCATCGTCCACCTCCTATTGCGATAGTTAATCGCTTATAGGGGTGTCCGTGAAACGGGGGCAAGATCAGTCACCAAATCGGCAAATTCACGAGACTGAATGAAGATGGGTGCGATCTCTGGAGATGCTTGAGCCCGTATCTCCAACGCGTCTTGCAATTCAAGCATGACACAGGTCTTTCCAGATCCAGGTAGGCCCGTGAGCAAGATGGCACGTTTTTTTTCATCGATCGCGGAAAGTAATTCGTTCACCGTTGGGTTAGGTATTCGTTGATTCGCTATCTCTCTCCGCCATGCTCTGCCGATAGCTGAGGTGCCAGCAAATGCCGAGCGGGTCTCGACAATATCTATTGGAGGGGCTAACAAGGATCCAGCCTTGCTGATAGTAGCTTTGAGATCGTCTTTGGTTAGTCGATATCGAATGGTGGACGTGCTATTCCCTTCCATGCGGGCCCCGAGTTGATCGAGAGTCCGCCATAAGGCATCGAATGCTGCATCCGCATTGCTCATCATGTTGCGAAGGCGTTCGCATAACACTTCGGCCATGCGATCGAGTTCATCACTAACTACGAATTTAGTGCGACGCAGGAAGTCATAGGAAGAAAGATGATGGGCATATGTGGCAAGTCGTGCTGTTAGAGCGGCATCTGTTGTCTGAAGCTCCTTACCTAAACTTGTTCGGTAAGTAATTTCATTATTCTGAGTCGAGCTGTGTTCTCTCAACTTAGCCAGGTCGCCAAAGTTGTTTCGTGAGTAGAAGCGTACTTCGATACGCTGTTGGCTGCTCAGGAGATCGGCTGCTTTATCTAGTTCATCCGAAAGATCTGTTATTGACCAAGCCTTGAAATCAGTCTGATTTTTCTTGCATTGGCACGCAATCACGGTGCCGTCGGCTTTGCCGATCACCACGTCGTCCACCGGATACGTTATCGAATCGACTTCAAGCCAAAGGCAGTTCGGGTCGGATAGGACCGTCAATGCCCAGTCAAATGCCACCATCGTTTGATAGCCGTCGCCTCGGTTGGAGCGTATGCCCGCGATGCTCACCTATGAGCTCCTTTTGGAGTAAATATATTTTTTTGCCCGAACATCTGCTAACCAGAGCTGAGTCTTTGTCAGATATTTGTGGCGGTCAACTTTGATCGGGCTAGCTTACAAAGTACTGACTTGGTTTCGAGAAATAAGTTGGATGCGGACCAGCACAAGTTAGGCGTCTGCATCATTGTGATAAAAAAAGCCCCCGGCGAGCGGGGGCTTTTTTTATCAATCCGGCTGGGCCGGTTGTCTTAGCGTCTGCCGCACGCTTGGCACGGCGCTCGCACGAACGCCCAGTTCGTGCGCGATATCGACATAGCCCAGGTGACGCGCCACATCGCCCGCCATGCGGCCGAAGGCGTCGGCGGCGTTGCGGTTGGCGCCGCGAATCAGTAGCACGCGAGCCGGAGCGAGCAGGGCATGCATGGCGCACGCGTGCAGCGCGCTCACGCCGCGGTGGTCGGCGTGCTCCATGGTTGCGCCGGCTTCCAGAAGCACCGGCACCAGCGCGCCGAGATGGGTGGCGTCGGCAGCGCTGCCGGGGCGCATGTGCGAGCCCAGCAGCAACAGCAGTGGCGTGGCGCCGTCCTTGTCGGCCTTGTTCACGTCGGCGCCCTTGCCGATGAGCATGTCGAGCAGGCGGCGGGCGCGCAGGCTGTCGCTGCTGCCGAAGCAGTACTGCGCGGCGGCGTGCAGGGCGGTGTGGCCGTGGGCGTCTTCCGCGTTGGCTTCGGCGCCGGCGGCGAGCAGGCGTTCCACGATCTCGGGGTAGCCGAGCGCGGCGGCGATCATGAGCGAGGTGGTCTCGCCGGGCAGGCGCTGGTCGGCGGTGACGCCACGCGAGAGCAGCAGGTCGACGACGATGTCGCGGCGGGCGTTGACCGCCGCGGCGAGCGGCGTGATGCCCGAGGTGGCGCTGACGTTGGCGTCGGCACCTGCATCGAGCAGGCGTTCGACGGCGTCGCGATGTCCGGCGCCGGCCGCGCGAAGCAACGCGGTGGCGCCCTGGCTGTCGCGGGTGTCGACGGCGAAACCGAGTTCGAGCAGGCGGTCCACGGCATGCACATCGCCAGCGGCGCCCGCCGACGGAAGATCGTCGGCGCGCAGCGGACGGCGCGGCGGCTGCCACGACGGCCAGCTCAGCCAGCGCTCGACATCGCCGTGGCCAATGCCCAGGCCGTAAGGTGTTTCGCCGTTGACGTCGGCGGCTTCCGGATCGGCGCCGTGGGAGACCAGTAGACGGACCAGCGGCAGCGGATCGCCGCCGTGTTCCAGCGCGGCGTGCAGCGGCGTGCGGCCGCCGCTGTCGCGGACATTCGGATCGACACCGCGTGCGAGCAGGGCGCCGAGGATGCCGGCCTGTCCGGTGGCGGCGGCCATGTGCACGGGCGTACGGCCACGCGCGTCGGCGCCGAAGGGATCGGCACCGGCATCGAGCATCGCCAGCGGCAGGCGGCCGTCCACGCCGTCGAGGCGGCAGATGGCCTGGCCGAGCAGGCCGGTGCCGGCTGGCGACGCGCCCGCGCGCATCAGTTGGAGCAGGGCGTCGGCGGATTGCGGAAGCTGTGGCAGCAGGGCGTCGAACAGTCGGCGACCCAGCGTCGTCTCGTCACCCGGCGTATTCGCCAGGCGGGTTTCCGCGGGCAGGCCGTGGTCGAGCAGCCAGGCGCGCGCACCGTCGTAGCCGGTGCCGGCGAGGTCGATGTAGAGCGCAGCCAATTCCTGCGTGGGCCATTCACGCACCTTGCCGTTGAACGTGGAGGCGACGGCCCAGTGACCGAAGCGCAGCGCGTCATACAGATGCTGCGGCGAGTCTGCGCCGGCCTCGGGAAGCACGGCTTCGCTGAGCGAGGTGGGCAGCGGCGTATCGGGATCGAGCAGGGCGACGAAGTCCCAGCGACCGGCGGAGGCCGCATGGTCGAGGGCGCTGCGACCGTCGGCGCCGGGCTCCTTCGGGCGTGCGCCGAGGGCGAGCAGCGCGCGGACGGTGGCGGCCTGCGCACGCGGCGACTGGCAGGCCAGCGTGAGCGCGTCGCGGCCATGGGCGTCGCGCGGCGAGGCGTCGGCCTGGGCCTCGGCCAGCAACTGCACGATGCCGTGCGCGCCGGAGCGGGCGGCTTCCATCAGGGCCGTGGTGCCGTGACGGTCGGCGAGGTTGGGGTTCGCGTGGGCCTGGAGCAGGGCGCGGGCGATCTGTTCGTGGCCTTCGGCGGCGGCGGCGATGAGCGCCGTGCGGCCTTGCTGATTCACGACGTTGACCGAGCCCTTGTGGCGCAGCAGCACCTTCACGCCTTCGGCATCGTCGTCGGGCACGCCGGCGGCGGCCACCAGCGCCGGCTCGGCACCGACCGGCGCGGCCTTCGCGCCGTGTTCGAGCAGGAAGCGGACGAGGGTCCAGTTGGCGGTGCGAGCCGCGATGGCCAGCGGGGTTTCACCCGCGGCGTTCAGCGCGTCGATCGGTGCGCCGGAATCCAGCAGCATCGCGGCGACCGTGGGTTCGCCGCCGATCACGGCACCGTGCAGGGCGGTGTTGCCCTCGGCATCGGTGGCGGCGGCGTTGGCACCGTTGGTGAGCAGGGTGAGCACGGCTTCCGGACGACCGTGCCAGCTGTCGCGGCTGGCGGCCAATAGAGCGGTGAGGCCGTTGTGCGGCCGGTCGACCTTGGCGCCACGAGCGATCAGCGCGCGCAGCAGGCGAGTGTCTGGAGACAGCGCGGCGAGGGTCAGCACCGGCCGCTGGTCGCGGTCGCCGGGCTCGGCCTGAGTGTTCGGGTCGGCGCCGGCTTCCACCAGGGCCACGGCTCGGGCGATGTCGCCGCCGCGCACGGCGGCGAGCAGCTCGCGCTCGCGCACGCCGGGCTGGCTTTCTTCCTGGCTCAGCACGGGGATCGGCTCGGGCGTGGGCACGGCGTGGACTTCGTTGAGATCCACCAACGGTTCACGGCGCGGCTCGGCGGCCCCGGGGCGCGGGCCGCGGGCGGTGTGGATATGGCCGCGACGGTCGCAGAGCAGGGCGCGCAGGGTGCGGTTGGCGATCACCATGCAGCCCAGCGGCAGCAGCACCACGCCATAGAGGCCGAGCGCGGCGATGCGCAGCTCGGACGGGAACACGCCGTACAGGCCCGACAGCGCCACGGCGCAGAAGGCCAGCACCAATAGGGCCAGTGCGGCAGGCAGGAAGTGCGAGAAGAAGCGCTCCTCGGCCGAGAGGTGGCGGCCAAAGCTCACCGAGCGGGCTACGGCGGTGAAGATCCACGAGCCGTCGCCGCTGTCCTCGGGGTAGGCGTCATCCCACAGGAAAAGCAGGCCAAAGGCCGGCCAGACACGCCACAGCGCGGCCAGGGCGACCACCAACGTGGCGGCCAGCAGCAGGGCGATGCCGAGGCTGGGCGCCTGGGTGAGCTTTAGCAGCGGCCAGGCCACCAGCACGAATACCGCGAAGGTGTAGACCGTGAAGATCACCACGTGCGCCGCACCGCGGCGCAGGGCGGTACGCAGGTAGCTGGGCTCCGGATCGAAGCCGATCGCATGGCACACCGCGCCCATGGCCAGGGCGTTGGCGAGCAAGAGCGGTATCAGCGCGAGGGGAGAGGCCGTGAGCCCCGCGCACGCGACGGCGGCGAGGGCGGGAAGGAACCAGGGCAGCGCCTTGATGAGCGGCGGTCGTCGACGTTTGGGATTGGCCATGCGCAGGAGTATACGAAGCGGTTTCGGGCGGCGCGGTAACGAGGTGTTAACCCGCGCTCCACATGGCCAGGATGTGCATTTTCGGCCGGATCAGCGCCGGACGGAAGGATCGAGATCGAGTTCGTGGTGGTGATTGGGCCGGTTGCAGGCCACCAGCGTCTCGTTTGGCGGCGTCTGCAGGTGCCAGCCCTGCTCGCGCAGGTTGTCGAGGACACGCTGGGTGTCCTCCTGGGGCAGTTTTCGCTGTGGGGTGAGTTCTACCTCAAGGGCGAAACGCAGGTCGCCCAGCATGAGGGCAAGGGTTTCGGGCAGGAGGTCGAAGCCCTCGCGACGGCTGAGCCATACATAGGTGTCGGGCTTGCGCAGGCTGGCGTAGACGAAGCAGTGCATGACGGCAGGTCTCTCGCTGCGGCTCTTGGTGCGTAACCCTAGCAAAAGTCCCCCCCGAGCGGGAGTCACAACCTTGCGATCGTTTCAAGGTTGTTGCGGTTGCACTTGCAAAAGCTGCGTCAAGTCGTCCAGAGTTCAACCCCGGATTGTTAAACGCGCGTATGAAAACAGATAAGTTTTCGGCGAACGTGACATCAACACAGAAGAAGAAGCAGGAGCCCCGCATGCAGATGAAACTCCGTACCCGCCCGTTGGCCGTTGCCACCCTCACGCTGGCCATCGCCGGCGCGCTCGTGGCTCCGCAGGCCGCTCACGCCAGCGCCTTCCAGCTGAAGGAAAACAGCGCCAAGGCCCTCGGCCGCGCGTTCGCCGGTTCCACCGCCGCGGGCGACGACGCCTCGGTCATCGTGAACAACCCGGCCGCCATGAGCATGCTCAAGGGCAACGTGTTCCAGGCTGACGTCACCGGCATCAACTTCAGCACCAAGTTCAAGGGCAACGCCACCGACGCCCAGGGTCGCCCGATCAGCGGCGGCAATGGCGGCGACGCCGGCACCACCATGCCCGTCCCGGCCCTGTACTTCGCCACCCAGGTGGCCGACAAGTGGCACGTCGGCCTGGGCCTGACCGCGCCGTTCGGCTTCAAGACCGAATACGACAACGACTGGAAGGGCCGCTACAACGGCATCAAGTCCGACTTCAAGTCGCTTGACGCCACCCTGTCGGTCTCGTACGACGTCAGCGACAACTTCGCCATCGGCGTCAGCGGCATCGCGCAGAAGACCAGCGCCGAGCTGACCAGCGCCATCAACTACAACACCGTCGGCCTGGGCCTGATCCAGCGCGCCGCCGCCGCGGGCCAGATCTCGCCGCTCGTCGCCCGTCAGCTCGCCACCACCTACGCCACCGTCGTGCCCCCGGGCAGCGACGGCATCGCCCGCATCAAGGGTGACGATTGGGCCTACGGCTGGCAGGTCGGCGGTCTGTGGAAGATCACCCAGAACGATCGCCTGGCCCTGAACTACCGCAGCAAGATCAAGCACACGCTCGACGGCACCGGCAACTTCACCATGCCGTCCAATGTGACCGCCGTGCTGTCGAACCCGGCTGTTGGCGCCCTGCTGGGCACCGGCCAGTCGCCGTTCACCCACACCAACGGCACCGCGGGCTTCACCACCCCGGCCGTCGCCACCGCCAGCTTCTGGCACCAGGACGTCAAGTTCGGCCTCGGCTTCGACCTGTCGTGGACCAAGTGGGATTCGTTCCAGAACCTCACCGTCAACTACTCGAACCCGAACCAGCCGCAGACCACCGAAAAGTACGCCTGGCGTAACAGCTGGTTCGTGTCAGCCGGTGGCGAGTACTACGTCAACGATCGCCTGACCCTGCGTGGCGGTGTGGCTGTGGACAGCACCCCGACCTACGACGACACCCGCTCGCCGCGCGTGCCGGACTCGACCCGCAAGTGGCTCGCCTTCGGTGTCGGCTACAAGGCCACCGAGAACTTCGAGCTCAACGCCGGTTACGCCCATATCTTCGTGAACAAGGCGCACATCGGTAACGCGCTCAGCTCCACGAACGACCGCCTGGTCGGCGAGAACGACGACAAGGGCAACCTGCTCTCGGTCTCGGCGAAGTACCAGTTCTGATCGTCTCCTCGATCAGGGCCTGAAACGAAAAAACCTCCCCGGCGACGGGGAGGTTTTTTTTTTATGGCTTGCGGGATTTTTGTAGGAGCGCGCTTGCGCGCGATGGGGACTTGTCGTTATCTCCATCGCGCGCAAGCGCGCTCCTACAGAAGTGGCGTTAGTCTTGCTTGCCGCAGCACTTCTTGTACTTCTTGCCACTGCCGCAGCGGCAGGTGTCGTTGCGGCCGGCCTTGTCGCCGTCGCGGCGCACGGGCTGGCCGTGCTGGGGATGGCGGCGGCGGTACAGCGTCGCGAGTTGGAACGGGATCTCGTTGAGCAGGTTCATGCGCTCTTCGAACGACGGCGGCGCGATCGGCGGCATGTCCGGCGTGGGTTCGGTCTGGTCGGCCGTCAGCGTCATCAGCATGCCGATGAACGGGTACAGGCTTTCATCCGTCCACTCCGACCACTCCTCGCCCCACTCGTTGAGGGCGAAGCGAAAGCCCAGCGCCCAGTCGCTGGCGAGCGGGAAGTCGCCGTCGTAGGTGCTGACGTCCTCGATCTCGTCGAACTCTTCCGGCGAATCGACGAAGGGCAGCGAGTCTTCCGCCATCACGCGCGGATCGCCTGCGACACGCGCTGCGATCACGGCCCAGAACTCGTTCAGAAGACCATAGACCTCGTCACGCACGGTATCCGATGGCCAGGGCAGGGCGTCGTCCTGTTCTTCCAGGACGGCCATGCAATCGTGGACATCGACCTCGGCCGGTCCGACGAGCGCGGCGCAGAACAGGCCGTCGAGCGTCTCCAGCGAGAAGCGGTTGGTGGTGGCGAGTAGCTCGTCCAGGCGGCCGAGCTTCGTGTCGTTCATCTGCATGTATCGGACTCAGTAAGCGTATTCGCGGAACACCGGATCGACGCTGCCGTTCCACTTGCCGTGGAACAGTTCCAGCTTCGTATCGGCCTGGGTCTTGCCCGACAGCGCGATTTCCAGCAGTGGTTCAAGGTAGATCGATTCGTCGGCGCCACGCGTGCCGTGCTGGTTGCGACGTTTGAGGCCATGGTCGGCGATCTTCAGCAACTCCAGGGCGAGCTCGCGCACATGGTGGCCGCGGAACGGCAGGTGCAGCGCATGCTTCGGCACGCCATCGCGCAAGGCATGACGCTCGGCCTTGCTGAAGTCCTTCACCAGGTCCCACGCGGCATCGAGGGCGACGTCGTCATAGAGCAGGCCAACCCAGTAAGCCGGCAGCGCACAGAGCTGGTTCCAGGTGCTGGTGTCGGCACCGCGCATTTCCAGGTACTGCTTGAGGCGTACTTCGGGGAAGGCGGTGGTGAGGTGGTCGGCCCAGTCCTTCATGGTGGGCTTCACGCCCGGCAGTGCGGTCAGTTCGCCGCGCATGAACGCCTTGAAGTCCTTGCCGGAGAGATCGACGTACTTGCCATCGCGATAGCTGAAGTACATCGGCACGTCGAGGATGTAATCGACGTAGCGCTCGTAACCGAAACCGTCTTCGAACACGAAGTCGAGCATGCCTGTGCGATCGGCGTCAGTGTCGGTCCACACGTGCGAGCGGAACGACTTGAAGCCGTTGGGCTTGCCTTCGGTGAACGGCGAGTTGGCGAACAGCGCCGTGGCGATCGGCTGCAGTGCAAGCGCGACACGGAACTTCTTCACCATGTCCGCTTCGGTCGCGTAGTCGAGGTTCACCTGCACGGTGCAGGTGCGCGTCATCATGTCCAGGCCGAGCGAGCCGACCTTGGGCATGTACTCGCGCATGATCTTGTAGCGGCCCTTGGGCATCCACGGCATCTGGTCACGACGCCACTTTGGCTGGAAGCCCATGCCGAGGAAACCGATGCCGAATTCTTCCGCGACGGAGCGCACTTCCTTCAGGTGGTTGGTGACCTCGTCGCAGGTCTGGTGGATCGTCTCCAGCGGCGCACCCGACAGTTCGAGCTGGCCGGCCGGTTCGAGGGTGATGTTGGCCAGACCCTTGGTCAGGGCCACCGGCGTCTCGCCTTCACGGGCGACATCCCAGCCATAGCGCGAGGCCAGGCCTTCGAGGATGGCGCGGATGCCCGGGCGTTCGCCTTCGAACGGCGGCGGCGTGAGGTCGTTGGTGTAGAAGCCGAACTTCTCGTGCTCCGTGCCGATACGCCACTTGTCGCGCGGCTTCTCGCCCTCGGCGAGATAGGCGACCAGGTCGTTGCGGTCACCGATGGGCGTGCTTTTCGCTGCGCTGGGGATGGACACGGACTTTCCTTGGAGAAGGGAGGCTAGGCCTGAGCCGCTCCATATGGGGGCGGCGTCGCCAGGAAAAAGGGATCATCCCATGGCGCGGCGGCAGGGTAGCAAAAAGACGGCAACGGCGTGATGGCGCTGGTCTTTTTCCTGTACCGGATGACTCTTCCAGTAGCGAAAAGGCCGCCCCGAGGGGCGGCCTTTTCGTGTGCGATCCGACGAAGCGTCAGCGCTTCATCGAGTTGAAGAACTCGTCGTTCGACTTCGTGTTCTTCATGCGGTCGAGCATGAACTCCATCGCGGCCAGTTCGTCCATCGGGTGGAGGAGCTTGCGCAGGATCCAGATCTTCGCGAGGAGGTCCGGCTCGATGAGCAGGTCTTCGCGACGGGTACCCGAACGGTTGATGTCGATGGCCGGATAGACGCGCTTCTCGGAGATGCGACGGGACAGGTGCACTTCCATGTTGCCCGTGCCCTTGAACTCCTCGTAGATCACCTCGTCCATCTTCGAACCGGTGTCCGTGAGGGCCGTGGCGATGATGGTGAGGCTGCCGCCTTCCTCGACGTTGCGCGCCGCGCCGAAGAAGCGCTTCGGGCGCTGCAGGGCGTTGGCGTCGACACCGCCGGTGAGCACCTTGCCGGAGCTGGGCACCACGGTGTTGTAGGCGCGGGCGAGGCGAGTGATCGAGTCGAGCAGGATCACGACGTCCTTCTTGTGCTCGACCAGGCGCTTGGCACGCTCGATCACCATTTCGGCGACCTGCACGTGGCGCACGGCCGGCTCGTCGAAGGTGGAGCTGATCACTTCGGCGCGAACGGTGCGGGCGATTTCCGTGACTTCTTCCGGACGCTCGTCGATCAGCAGCATGATCAGGTGGACGTCGGGATGGTTGTACTGGATGGCCTGCGCGATGTTCTGCAGCATCATCGTCTTACCGGACTTCGGCTGGGAGACGATGAGACCGCGCTGACCGCGACCGATCGGCGCGACCAGGTCGAGGATGCGGCCCGTGATGTCCTCGGTGGAGCCGTTGCCACGCTCGAGCTTGAACGCCTTGCGCGGGAACAGCGGGGTGAGGTTCTCGAACAGCAGCTTGTTCTTCGACGCTTCCGGCGGATCGCCGTTGATGTCGTCGACCTTGAGCATCGCGAAGTAGCGCTCGCCTTCCTTCGGATGGCGGACGCGTCCGGTGATGTAGTCGCCGGTGCGCAGGTTGAAGCGGCGGATCTGGCTGGGCGAGACGTAGATGTCGTCCGGACCGGCCAGGTAGGACTCGTCGGCCGAGCGCAGGAAACCGAAGCCGTCCTGGAGGATCTCGAGCACGCCTTCGGCCCAGATGCCGCCGCCCGAACGGGCGTGCGCCTTGAGGACGCTGAAGACGACGTCCTGCTTGCGCTGGCGGGCCACGCCTTCACGGATGCCCAGCGATTCGGCGAACTCGAGCAGCTGGATCGAGTTCTTGCGCTTGAGTTCGGTGAGGTTGATCAGGCGATCGTTGCTGCCGGCGTCGGCGTTCTCGTCGTCGTCGACGGGATAGCCGTTGTTATTGTTGTGGCGCGGGTGCTGGTAGTTGCCGTTGTTGCCACCGCCATTGCCGTTGCTATTGCCGTTGTTGCCGCCCTGGCGCTGCTGCTGCGGGCCGCGATCGTTACGGTCATTGCGGTCGTTGCGCTCATTGCGACGACGACGGCCCCGACCTTCGCGGTCGTTGCGGTTATTGCCCTGGCCGCCCTGGCCCTGGCCACCCTGCGGGTTGTTGCCGCCCTGGTTCTGGCTGGCCTGGCTGCCCTGGTACGGATTGGGCTGCTGCGGAGCGGGCGCATTGCCGCCCTCGCGCGGCGCTTCGGGCGCGGACGGCGCCTGGCGCGCTTCGACGGGAGGCAGGGGAGGCAACTGGAGCTCGGCCTGCGGCGCGGGAGCCGGAGCGGGCGCCTTGGCCGGAGCCGGTGCGCTCGTCTCGACCGCGGGGGCTTCGGCGGCCGGCGCCGCCTTGCGGCGCGTGCGGGGACGCGGTTCGGTCGCAGGCGTATCGCCGGCGCCCTTGGCGTCGATGGAGTCTTTGGTTTCGATATCGGACACGGGCAAACCTCACGGGGCGCCGTTAAAAGGAAGAAGGGAAGAGAGGGTTCGCAGCAGGGGGGACAACGCATGTCCCGGCGAACACCTAGAGCCTAGCATCACGTGAGGCGCGAGGTAAAGCGCCCCACGCGGCGGCTGTGTAAAGCGTAAAAAAGGAATTAAATCGACTTTTCGATCAGCTGGGCCAGCTGGCTCTTGCCAACGGCGCCGATCTGGGTGCCGGCAACCTTGCCGTCCTTGAACACCATCAGGGTCGGGATGCCACGGATGCCATACTGGCGGGGCGTGGCCTGGTTCTCGTCGATGTTGATCTTGACGATCTTGACCTTGCCCTCGTACTCGCCGGCCAGCTGGTCCAGGACCGGGGCGATCGACTTGCACGGACCGCACCACTCCGCCCAGAAGTCGAGCAGGACAGGGGTTTCGGACTCAAGCACGTCCTTCGAGAAGGCGGCGTCGCTGGTATGGGTGATCTTGTCGCTCACCGTGGTCTCCAAAAAAATGTGAAAAAGGGGGATTGACGACCCTGACGCTGGCATCGGCTACACTTAGGAGCCCCATGTCGCGGGTCCAACCGGAACCGAAGGTCTTGGCCATTGCAGCCGGCGGCCCTCATTCCAACCCAACTAGGGGCGCGATTCAAGCGATTCAAGGCCACCGCCGGGTGGTTTCCGTTGACATAGGTGAACCGTTTTCCCAAGCCGGTTCACCTATGCCAGCGGAAGCCGTCGGGCCGGCCACCACCGCCTCCGGCCTTCGCGCGCCGGGCGCGTCGACAGGCCGCCGGGCTGACAACCGGCCGCTCCCGACTCTCCCGTGACGCCGGTCGGATCATCCCTTTCGTCCCGTGGTGCCTACCTGCCGCCGGGACGGCGCCGCGTATCCGCGGCGCAAGCTTCCAGGCCTTTCAACACACCATGTCCGAAACCGTTCTCACCGACGTCTTCTACGAAAACCTCGACCTCCATCCGCTGCTCCAGGAAGGTCTCGCCACCGCCGGCATCACCCGTTGCACCCCGATCCAGGCGCTGACCCTCCCGGTCGCCCTCACCGGTCGCGACGTCGCCGGCCAGGCCCAGACGGGCACCGGCAAGACCTTCGCCTTCCTCGTGGCGCTGGTCGACCGCCTCCTCAAGAACCCGGCCCACGCAGACCGCAAGGACTCCGATCCGCGCGCCCTGGTCATCGCGCCCACGCGCGAGCTGGCGATCCAGATCGAGAAGGACTTCCGCACCATCGGCAAGGCCACCGGCCTGCGCAGCGCGCTGATCTACGGCGGCGTCGACTACGACAAGCAGCGCCAGCAGTTGCGTGACGGCTGCGACATCATCATCGCCACCCCGGGCCGCCTGCTCGACTACTACAAGCAGGACGTCTTCGGCTTCGGCAGCGTCGAGGTGATGGTCATCGACGAAGCCGACCGCATGTTCGACCTGGGCTTCATCAAGGACGTGCGCTTCATCTTCCGTCGCCTGCCGGCCCGCGAGAGGCGCCAGGTGTTGCTGTTCTCCGCGACCCTGAGCCACCGCGTGCTCGAACTCGCCTACGAGCACATGCACGAGGCCGAGAAGCTGGTGGTGGAAACGGAAAACGTCACCGCCGACCGCGTGCGCCAGGTCGTCTACTTCCCGTCGAAGGAAGAAAAGATGCCGCTGCTGTTCAACCTGCTCGAACAGAGCAAGGCCGAGCGCAGCATCATCTTCGTGAACACCAAGGCCGCCGCCGAGCGCATCACCGATCGCCTGAAGCGCCACAACTTCCGCGTGGGCGCCATCTCCGGCGACGTGCCGCAGGTGAAGCGTCAGAAGCTGCTGCAGCGCTTCCAGGACGGTCAGATCGACATCCTGGTGGCCACCGATGTCGCCGCCCGTGGCCTGCACATCCCGGCCGTGAGCCACGTCTTCAACTACGACCTGCCGCAGGACGTCGAAGACTACGTGCACCGCATCGGCCGCACCGCGCGCCTGGGCGCCGAGGGCGACGCGATCAGCTTTGCCTGCGATCTCTACGCGATGGGCCTGCCGGACATCGAGACCTACATCAACCAGAAGATCCCCACCGCCTCCATCGAGGCGCAGATGCTGGTGATGCCGGCACCGCGCCCGCGCGCCGACGGCGTGCAGGACGAAGTGGACGATCCGAACGACAACGACGGCCACGTTCCCACCCGCGGTGCGCCGCCGGAGAAGGGCGGTCGCAACGCGCGTGGCGGTCGCAGCGGTTCGCGCTCGGGCGAGCGTTCCGGTTCCGGTGAGCGTTCGGGCAACCGCGAGCGTCGTCCGCGCGTTCCTCGCGAGGACAAGCCGGCCTCCACCGAGGTGCCGGTGAAGACGGTCGTGGTCGCCGAGACCATCGCCGACCTGCCGGCCGCCGCCGACGCCATCAAGGCCGAGGGCGAGCAGAAGAAGCGTCGCCGTCGTCGTGGCGGTCGCGGTCGCGGCCAGCGCGAAGGCGGCGAGAACACCGCACCGCAGGCACAGGCCGGCGGTCGTCCGCAGGGCGAGTCGCGTCGCGGCTCGGCGCAGTCCACCCCGGGCCAGCGCCCGTCGCGCCAGGTCGAGGCCAGCCGCCCGACCAGCACGCCGGCTCCCGCCGCCCCGCCGGTCAAGGAAAAGGTCGGCTTCTTCCGCCGCCTGGGTCGCCTGTTCGGCGGTCGCTGAAGGTGATCCGTCACGCGCAGGCACGCTCCTCGTAGGAGCGCGCTTGCGCGCGATCGGGGCAGCGCATCGCCCCCCACGCTGAACCCCCCACCCAAACCGCGACACCACCCCCCGCAAACCCGCGCCACATCCCGTATCCTCTAGTCCTTCACGGGCCAACGGGTAACGCGGTGATCGGTTTCGATCTGGTGAGCAAACGATACGAGGGCGACCATCAAGCCCTCCTCGACGTGTCGTTCCGGGTGGACGCGGGCGAGATGGCCTTCGTCACCGGTCACTCCGGCGCCGGCAAGAGCACCCTGCTCAAGCTGCTGGCGATGATCGAGCGTCCCACCAACGGCGTGGTCACCCTCGACGGCCAAAAGTTCAATACCGTCCGCGCCCACGACATCCCGCGCCTGCGCCGCAAGCTCGGCATGGTCTTCCAGGACCACCGCCTGCTGCTCGACCGCAGCGTCTTCGCCAACGTGGAACTGCCGCTGGTCATCGCTGGCGTCACGCCATCCGAGCGCAGCCGCCGCGTGCGCGCCGCGCTGGAAAAGGTGGGCCTGCTCAGCTACGAGAAGCAGCTGCCGTCGGCGCTGTCCACGGGCGAGCAGCAGCGCGTAGGCATCGCGCGCGCCATCGTCGCCAAGCCGGCGGTGCTCATCGCCGACGAACCCACCGGCAACCTCGATCCGCAACTGGCCATGGAGATCATGAGCCTGTTCGCCGAATTCCAGCAGGTCGGCACCGCCGTCCTCGTCGCCAGTCACGACCTCATGCTCATCAAGCGAATGAAGAAACGCGTCGTCGTCCTCGACCACGGCAAGCTGGTGGCCGACGTGCCCGCCACGGAGGTCCAGTGAACGCCGTTCGCGAGCCGCGTCGCGCGGCGGAACCGGAAAAGACCCGCCGCACCGAGCCGCACAAGGTCGGCGCTTGGCGCGAGCACCACGCGTGGAGCCTGTCGATCAGCCTGCGCCGCCTCGGCGCGCGCCCGCTGGGCACTCTGCTCACCGTAGCGGTGATGGGCGTCGCGCTGGCGCTGCCGCTGGCCTTCTATCTGCTGCTGGGCAACGTGCAGCGCATGGGCGACGCCCTGGGCCGCAACCAGTCGATCAGCGTCTTCATGAAGCCGGGCCAGAACGCCGGCATGGCCGAGACGGCGGCGTCCGCGCTGCGCGGTCGCCCCGAGGTGGCCGATATCGCCGTGCGCACGCCGAAGGACGGCCTCGACGAACTTGCCGAGGTGCAGGGCTTCTCCGGCGCGCTGCAATCGCTCGACGCCAATCCGCTGCCCTTTGTGTTGTCGGTGCAGCCGAAGCCTGGCCTCTCCGCCGACGACATCGCCCGCCTGGTCGACGCCATGAAGAACACGCCGGGCGTGGACATGGTCCAGGACACCGGCGCGTGGCGGCAGCGCCTCGACGCGCTGTTGGGCGTGGGGTCGCGTGCGATCAGCCTGCTCGCCGCGCTGCTCGGCGTCGCCGCCTTGCTGGTGGTGGGCAATACCATCCGCGTCGATATCCTGAGCCGCGCCGAGGAGATCGGCGTATTGCTGCTGATCGGCGCAAGCCGGCCCTTCGTACGCCGGCCCTACCTCTACACCGGCATCTGGCTGGGCTTCCTCGCCGGCGTGCTCGCCGTGGTGCTGGCGGTGCTGCTGGAGCTGGCGATGGTCGGCCCGGTGTCGCGCCTGGCCGCCGCCTACGATGGCAGCGTCAGCTTCGGTGGCCTGCCGGCCTGGTTGTTGCTCTCGGTGCCGTTCGCCTCCGCCCTGCTGGGTTGGCTGGGCGCGCGGTTGGTCAGCGCACGACAGATCCGCCGCATGGCGGCCGCCTGACGGGGGACAGTCGATGGGGGCGGGCAACCGGATCGGGTCGGCGGCGGGGGCCGCGCCACGCATCCTGCTGGTGGACGGCTCGAAGGTCGTCCGCCAGCTCATATCCCGAGTGGTGAAGGCCGAGGTGCCGGACGTCGAGATCGTCGCTGTCGCCACCGGCGCCGAGGCGCAGGCCGAACTGCAGCACGGCGTGTTCGACTTCGTCACCGTGGCGCTGCGCCTGTCCGACATGGACGGCCTGGAGCTGGCGCGCTACGTACGCGAATCCTCGCCACAGATCTACATGCCCATCGTGGTGGTCTCGGGCGATGTCGAGCAGCGCCTGCACCGGCGCGAGCTGGGCGAGTACGTCACCGACTATTTCGACAAGTCGATGGGTTTCGAGGCGCTGGGCGAGTTCATCCGGGGCTACGTGTCGCCGGAAGGTGGGGCGGACGGCGAAGTGCTCTATGTCGAGGACAGTCGCGTCGTGGCGCTCGCCACCCGCCGCATCATGGAAAAATACGGGCTCACCGTGCACCACGTCATCAGCACCGAGGACGCGCTCGTCCATCTGCGGGCGGCGCAGGCGAAGGGCGAGGTGGGCGCGGACGTGGTTCTTACCGATGTGAGCCTCAAGGGCGAGCTGACCGGTGGCGACCTCGTCGAGCGCATCCGCAACGAATTCGGTTATGGCAAGGGGCGCCTGCCCACCCTGGTCATGACCGGCGATGAAAACCCGGCCAACCAGACGGCCCTGCTGCGCGCGGGCGCCAACGACCTGGTGGAGAAGCCGGTGGAGGAAAGACTCTTGATCACCAAATTGCTGTTCCAGCTGCGCGTGGCGCGGCACCTGCGCGAAAGGACCGAAGGTTGAACGACCGCGTCCGTCTCGATGCCTCCTGGAAGGAGCGCATCGGTAGTTACCTTGACCGCCCCGACATGCATGCGCTGTCGGCCTTCCTGCGTGACGAGAAGGTCCACGGCAAGGTCATCTACCCGCCGGACCCCGACATCTTCAACGCGTTCACCCATACGCCGTTCGATCGCGTCCGCGTGGTCATCCTGGGCCAGGACCCGTACCACGGTCCGGACCAGGCCCACGGCCTCAGCTTCTCCGTACGCCCCGGCGTGCGGGTGCCGCCGTCGTTGCAGAACATGTTCAAGGAGATCGAGGACTGCCTCGGCATCCCGCGCCCCGACCATGGCTGCCTCACTCCCTGGGCCGACCGCGGCGTGCTGCTGCTCAACGCAGTGCTCACCGTGGAAGCGGGGCAGGCCGCCTCGCACCAGGGCAAGGGCTGGGAAGGTTTCACCGACGCGGCCATCGACGCCCTTAACCGTGAGCGCGAGGGGCTGGTCTTCATGCTCTGGGGCAGCCACGCCCAGAAGAAGGGCCAGCTGATCGACGGCAAGCGCCACTGCGTCCTGCGCAGCGTCCACCCTTCGCCCCTGTCCGCGCACCGCGGCTTCATGGGCTGCGGGCACTTCGCCAAGGCCAACAGCTATTTCGAATCGCGCGGCGAGCCGCCGATCGACTGGTCGCTGCCGAGGCGGGCGGAGCTGGACATTTCTTAACCAGGGGCGGTCGCCGAGGGCTTGGGTCGGCGACGGTGGTGCCATAGATAGGGTGTCAGCCATGTCCTGGCACGCCTTCCGGAACGCTCCTGGAACAGGCCCCGGATTTTTGCCCGCCAGGACAATCGCTTTTGCGCCGGTCGGTTGAAAGGAATTCGGTCGACCCCATATTTCCCTTGCGCAGCAGTTACATAGCCGCGCCGACGCTACCCGCCGGGTTCCTCCTGGCCCGGTCGGGTAGCCGTCTGTCTCCTGAACTCCCGGGCCCGTCGACTGGACATCCGGGGGGTATTTCTATACTATTGAGTACAGCTACCCGCCCTGGAAGCTCGTGTTGAACTTCCGGCGGGGTTAGCACTCCCAACATGGGACTGCTAACCTGCACCAAGACTTCAGGAGGTTCCACACATGTCCCAAGCTCTTGCTACCCGTAACTACGGGCTCCCGAGCGTCGTTGGCAGTCTGGATTCCTACATCGCGGCCGTCCATCGCATTCCGGTGCTCAGCCTTGACGAGGAGCAGACGCTTGCGCGGCGCTTCCACGACGACGCCGACCTCGACGCCGCCAAGCAGCTGGTGATGTCCCATCTCCGCTTCGTGGTCCATGTGGCCCGCGGCTACAACGGCTACGGCCTGCAGCTGTCCGACCTCATCCAGGAAGGCAACATCGGCCTGATGAAGGCCGTGAAGCGCTTCGACCCGGATCAGGGCGTGCGCCTGGTGAGCTTCGCGGTGCACTGGATCCGCGCCGAGATGCACGAATTCATCCTGCGTAACTGGCGCATCGTGAAGGTCGCCACCACCAAGGCCCAGCGCAAGCTGTTCTTCAACCTGCGCAAGAGCAAGAAGCGCCTGGGTTGGATGAACGCCGAAGAGGTCCGCGTGGTTGCCAACGACCTGGGCGTGCCGGAAGCCACTGTGCGTGAGATGGAATCGCGCCTGTCGGGTCGCGACGTGGGCTTCGAGGCCCCGGCCGACGCCGATGACGACGAGAAGCCGGCACCGGCCGCGTTCCTGGTCGATGAAGGCGCCGACCCGTACGACAACCTCGCCGAGGCCGACGCGTCCAACAACCAGATGGGCGCGCTGAGCTCGGCGCTGGCCAACCTCGACAACCGCTCGCGCGACATCATCCAGCGTCGCTGGCTGGCCGAAGACAACAAGGCCACCCTGCAGGACCTGGCCGACGAGTACGGCGTCTCGGCCGAGCGCATCCGCCAGATCGAGGCGAATGCGATGAAGAAGATGCGCGTCGCCATCGCCGCCTGAGCGGTCGTAACGGCGTAAGATCGGAAACGGCTCCCTCGCGGGAGCCGTTTTCCGTTGCCCCCCACCGTGTTGGAGTCAGACAGGATGCCCAGGGCGCTGGTCATCGAAGACGATGAAGTGACCGCCCGCGATATCGTCGCGGAGCTGGGCGCGCACGGCCTCGCCGCCGACTGGGTGGCCAACGGCCGCGATGGCCTCCAGCGTGCGCTGGCCGACGGTTACGACATCATCACCCTCGACCGCATGCTGCCCGGCATGGACGGCATCGACGTCGTGTCCGAGCTGCGCAAGCGCTCCGTCGAGACCCCCGTGCTGATGATCAGCGCGCTGTCCGACGTGGACGAGCGCGTGCGCGGCCTGCGCGCCGGCGGCGACGACTACCTCACCAAGCCGTTTTCGCCGGACGAACTCGCCGCACGCGCCGAGGTGCTGCTGCGCCGCCATCGCAGCGCGGCCACGCAGGACACCCGCCTGCGCGTCGGCGACCTCGAACTCGACCTCGTTCGCCACAATGCCCTGCGCAACGGCCAGCCGCTCACGCTGCTGCCTACCGAGTTCCGCCTGCTCGAATTCCTGATGCGCAACGCCGGTCAGGTGGTGACGCGGCAGATGATCTTCGAGCACGTGTGGGGCTTCCATTTCGATCCGGGCACCAACGTGATCGACGTCCATATCGGCCGCCTCCGTCGCAAGATCGACGGTGCCGGCCAGCTGCCGCTCATCCGTACGGTGCGCGGTTCGGGGTATGTCCTTGCGCCCGCTGACTGACGCCTGGCGCTCCGCCACTTCGCGGCTGATCCTCATCTATGGGGCGCTGTTCGCCATCTGGTGCGTGGTGCTGGTCGGCGTGGTGCAGTGGGAATCCACGCGTTACCTGTCCAACGTGGTCGACCAGATGCTGGTCGCGCGTATCCACTACCTGGAGAACACCGACGCCAAGCGCCTGCCGGACACGGTGGACGCCGCCAGCGCGATCGACATCCAGGGCTTCATGTGGGTGGGACTGTTCGACGCGCAGGGTCGGCGCCTCGCCGGCAACATCGCCGGCGTGCCCAAGGGCATGGACGAGGACAGCGTGGTCCATCCCATCCGCGCCAGCCTGCTCGATTCCAAGCGCGGCGGCGAGATGCGCGCACGCGGCATCACCCGCGAGCTGCCCAACGGCGAGCGCCTGGTCGTCGCCAAGGAAAGCACCACCATCGATGGCCTCACGGCGATCATCTGGCGCGGGCTGCTCTGGGGCCTGTCGCTGACCCTGCTGCCGGGCGTGCTCGGTGGCGTGCTCATCGCGCGTGGCCCCGCCAAGCGCATCCGCGCCATCCAGCAGGCCATGGAACCCATCCGCCAGGGCGATCTCAGCGTGCGCCTGCCGGTGAGCCGCGGGGGCGACGAGGTCGACCTGCTCGCCGCCACGGTCAACCAGGCGCTGGGCGAGATCGAGCGCCTGCTGGGCGAGGTGAAGGGCGTCACCGACAACATCGCGCACGACCTGCGCACGCCGCTGACCCGCATGCGCACGCGCCTCTACCGCCTGCAACAGCAGTTCGAAGGCAAGCCGGAAGGCGAACAACTGGACGACTGCGTGGCCGAGATCGACACCGTACTGGCGCGCTTCCGCGCGCTGTTGCGCGTTTCGGAGCTGGAAGACCGCCAGCGTAGCGCCTGCTTCGCCGTGATGGACCTTGGCGCCGTGCTGCGCAACGTCCACGAGTTCTACGCGCCGCTGGCCGAGGACCGCGACCAGGCCTTCGAGCTGACGGTGGATCGCCTGCCGGCCCTGCGCGGCGATCCGCAATTGATGTTCGAGGCGCTGGCCAACCTCGTTGGCAACGCGATCAAGTTCACGCCCAACGGCGGGCGCATCCGCCTGGTGGCATTTACCGACACCACGGGCGATGCCCGCGTGGATATCGCCGATACCGGTCCGGGCATTCCGCCGGACGAGCGCGAGGCGGTGTTCCGTCGTTTCTATCGCGGCGACGAGACGCGATCCAAGCCAGGCTGCGGCCTGGGCCTGGCCATCGTCAGCGCCATCGTGCGCCTGCATGGCTATGCGCTGTCCGTGGGTGGCGACGGCAAGGGCGCGGTGTTCTCGGTGATCTGCCCCTGCGATGCGTTGCCGGAGAGCCGCGTGGTCACCGCGGCGCGTGTGAAACCGGCCGAGTCCGGTCCCCTCGCCGACACGTTGCCGGAGGCGTCGCCGATCACTCGGTGATTGGCACGCAAGCCCTTATCCCGGCGCGATTTTTCGGCGTCCACGCAGACGTCTAAATAAATCTTAACTACGCCGTAGGAAGGTACGGAGGCAGAATTCGCCGCGACGCAACATTCGCGCTCGGAACCCGTCCTCCATGATTGGCATCGTCCGGATCGCACTTACGCGACCGTATACCTTCGTCGTCCTCGCCTTGCTGATCCTCATCGTGGGTCCGCTGTCGGCGATGCGTACGCCGACCGATATCTTCCCCGACATCAAGATCCCCGTGATCGCGGTGGTGTGGCAGTACACCGGCCTTCCGCCCGACCAGATGGTGGGCCGTGTGTCGTCGCCGTTCGAGCGCGTGCTTACCACCACGGTGAACGACGTCGAGCACATCGAAGCCAACTCGATCGCCGGCTTCGGCATCGTGAAGATCTTCTTCCAGCCCACGGTGGATATCCGCACGGCCAACGCACAGGTGACCGCCGTCGCGCAGACCCTGCTCAAGCAGCTGCCGCCCGGCACCACGCCGCCGCTGATCCTGAACTACAGCGCCTCGACGGTGCCGATCATCCAGCTCGCGCTGTCCGGTGAGGGCCTCACCGAGCAGAACCTCGCCGACCTTGGTCTCAACATCATCCGTCCACAGCTGACCTCGGTGCCCGGTGCCGCGATCCCGTATCCGTTCGGCGGCAAGACCCGCCAGGTGCAGATCGATATCGACCCGGCCACGTTGCAGGCACGTGGACTGTCCGCGCAGGACGTGGCCAATGCGCTCGCCGCGCAGAACCTGATCACGCCGGTCGGCACGCAGAAGATCGGCGATTTCGAGTACACGTTGCAGCTCAACAACTCGCCGTCCGTGGTCGACGAGCTGGGCAACCTGCCGGTGAAGGTGGTCAACGGCGCGACGGTGTTCATCCGCGACGTGGCCCATGTGCGCGACGGTTCGCCGCCGCAGACCAATATCGTGCACGTCGACGGTAATCGCTCGGTGCTGCTGACGGTACTGAAGAACGGCTCCGCCTCGACGCTGGCGATCATCCAGGGCATCAAGGATCGCGTGGCGAGCATGAAGGACGCCCTGCCCGAGACCCTGAAGATCAGCCCGATCGGCGACCAGTCGCTGTTCGTCAGCGGTGCCATCGTCGGCGTGGCGCGCGAAGGCGTGATCGCCGCCGCGCTCACCAGCCTGATGATCCTGCTGTTCCTCGGCAGCTGGCGCTCCACGGTGATCATCGCCACGTCGATCCCGCTGGCCATCCTGGGCGCGATCGCGATGCTGTCCGCGTTCGGCGAGACCTTGAACATCATGACGCTCGGCGGCCTGGCGCTCGCGGTGGGCATCCTGGTGGATGACGCCACGGTGACCATCGAGAACATCAACTGGCATCTCGAGCACGGCAAGGACGTGGAAACCGCGATCCTCGACGGCGCGGCGCAGATCGTGACGCCGGTCTTCGTCTCGCTGCTGTGCATCTGCATCGTGTTCGTGCCGATGTTCTTCCTGGACGGCGTCGCCCGCTTCCTCTTCGTGCCGATGGCCGAAGCGGTGATGTTCTCCATGATCTGCTCGTTCATCCTGTCGCGTACGCTCGTGCCGACGATGGCGAAGTACCTCCTGCATCCGCATTCGCACGAGGATCCGCACGGCGAGCACGGCAAGGTGTCGCGCAATCCGCTGGTCCGTTTCCAGCGCGGTTTCGAAAAGCGCTTCGAAGCGCTGCGCCAGAGCTACCACGGCCTGCTCGAACTCGCGCTGCGTAACAGCAAGCCCTTCGTGATCGGCTTCATGGTCTTCGTCGTGCTGTCGTTCGCGCTGGTGCCGATGCTCGGACGAAACTTCTTCCCGGCAGTGGATTCGGGGCAGATCCTGATGCACGTGCGTGCCCCGGTCGGCACCCGCGTGGAAGAGACCGCGAACCTGTTCGCCGCCGTCACCAAGGAAGTGCGCAAGATCATTCCGGCCGAGGAACTCGGTACCGTGGTGGACAACATGGGCCTGTCGTCGTCGAGCATCAACAACACCTACAACAACACGGGCACGGTCAGCTCGGCCGATGGCGACCTGCAAATCTCGCTGAAGGAAGATCACAAGCCCACGGCGGACTATGTGCGCGAATTGCGCGAGAAGCTGCCGCGCCTGTTCCCGACGGCCACCTTCTCGTTCCCGCCGGCGGACATCATCAGTCAGATCCTGAACTTCGGCTCGCCCGCGCCGATCGACCTGCAGATTCGCGGTCCGAACGTGGCGGCGAACTTCAAGTACGCCGATACGCTGCTGCGCGAGATCCGTCGCGTGCCGGGCGTGGTGGATGCACGCATCCAGCAGTCGCAGTCCAGCCCGACCTTCAACGTCGACGTGGATCGCAGCCGCGCGCAGCAGGTCGGTATCACCGAGCGTGACGTCACCAATAGCCTGGGCGTGAACCTCGCCGGTTCCAGCCAGATCGCGCCGACCTTCTGGCTCAATCCGCAGAATGGCGTGTCGTACCCGATCGTGATGCAGACGCCGCAGTACGCGATCGATACGCTGCCCGACCTCGCCAACGTGCCGATCAGCCCGAGTACCGGTGCGGCCGGTTCGCAGATTCTCGGCGGCTTCGCTTCGTTCAACCGCACCACCAGCAGCACCGTGGCCAGCCAGTACAACATCCAGTCGATGGTGGAGATCTTCGCCACCACGCAGGATCGCGACCTGGGCGGCGTCGCCACCGACATCCAGAAGATCCTCGACGCGCACAAGAAGGACCTGCCGAAGGCATCGAGCACCGCGCTGCTCGGCCAGGTGCAGACGATGAACAGCGCCTTCACTGGCCTGATCCTCGGCCTGCTCGGTGCGATCGTGCTGATCTACCTGCTGATCGTGGTGAACTTCCAGTCGTGGGCCGATCCGTTCGTGATCGTCACCGCGCTGCCCGCCGCCATCGCCGGCATCATCTGGATGCTGTTCGCGACGCACACGACGCTGTCGGTGCCCGCGCTCACCGGCGCCATCATGTGCATGGGCGTGGCCACGGCCAACTCCATCCTGGTGGTGAGCTTCTGCCGTGAACGCCTTGCCGATACCGGCGACGCCTTCATCGCGGCGTCGGAAGGTGGTTTCGTCCGCTTCCGCCCCGTGTTGATGACCGCGCTGGCCATGATCATCGGCATGCTGCCGATGGCCTTAGGGCTGGGCGAGGGCGGCGAGCAGAACGCGCCGCTGGGTCGCGCCGTGATCGGCGGCCTCATCTTCGCCACCACGGCCACGCTGCTGTTCGTGCCAGTCGTTTTCAACATCATCCATGGCCGTCGCGGCCACGCCTCCAAAACCCCGGTGAATGCTTCCGGAGAGCCCGTCCATGTCGCCTGATACGATCCATACGCCCCCGCCGCGTCGCCTTCGCCTTGCCGGCATCATCGCCGCCATCGTGATCCTCGCCATCGTCGTCGCCGGCGTGGCCACCCGCGCCAACGAATCGCGCAACCTGCGCGAATGGACGGACGAGCAGGCCACGCCGTCCGTCACCCTGGTCAACCCCGAAGGCGGGCAGGGTGGCGGCGACCTCAACCTGCCGGGTCGTTTGCAAGCCTATGCCCGCGCACCGATCTACGCCCGCACCAGCGGCTACCTGAAGTCGTGGAAGTACGACATCGGCCAGAAAGTGAAGGCCGGCGACATCCTCGGCGAGATCGAAACGCCCGACCTCGACCAGCAGTTGCTGCAGGCCAAGGCCGACCTCGCCAGCGCACGCGCCAACGAAATGCTGGCCCAGACGACGGCCAAGCGCTGGCAGTCGATGCGTGATTCGGACTCCGTCTCCAAGCAGGAAGTGGATGAGAAGACCGGCGACTACGACGCCAAGCGTGCGCTTGCCGAGGCGGCGCAGGCCAACCTCGAACGCATCCAGGCGACCAAGGGCTTCGCGAAGCTCGTGGCGCCGTTCGATGGCGTGGTCACGGCGCGCGAGACCGACGTCGGTGCGCTGATCAACGCCGGCGGCGGTGGCCAGGAACTGTTCGTGGTGTCCGACACGCACAAGCTGCGCATGTATGTGAACGTGCCGCAGAACTACGCACCGTCGATCAAGCAGGGCGCGACGGTGAAGCTCAGTGTGCCGGAATATCCGGGCCAGACCTTCGAGGGTAAGGTGGAATCCAGCTCCTCGGCGATCAATGCGGCCAGCGGCACGACCCTGGTGCAGGTGGCGGTCGACAACACCGACGGCCGGCTGCTCCCCGGTGGCTACGCCAGCGTGATCTTCGACCTGCCTGCCAACGCGTCGCTGTTCCGCGTGCCGGCCAGCGCGCTCGTCTATGACGGCAGCGGCCTGCGCGTGGCGATCGTCGATGCGCAGAACAAGGTGACGTTCAAGGACGTGACCATCGCGCAGGACTTCGGCAAGACGGTGCAGCTCGCCTCCGGCATCGCCGCCGGCGATCGCCTGATCGAGAGCCCGCCCGATGGCCTGGCCAATGGCGATACCGTCAAGGTGATCCCGTCGAAGAAGGAAGGCGGCAATGGCAAGGCGTGAACCCTTGCGGCTGCTCTCGGGCTTGCTGCTTTCGGCAGGCCTCGCGGCCTGCTCGATGGCACCGATCTACAAGGTGCCCGAAGTGCCGGTCGCCCCGCAGTTCGCCAATGTCGATTCGCCGTGGGTGGAGGCCAAGCCGGCCGATCATCTCGATCGCGCGAACTGGTGGTCGCTGTACGGTGACTCGCGCCTTGATGGCTTGCAGGGACAGTTGCTGAAGAGCAACGCCACGCTCGCCGCCGCGTATGCGCATTACCAGCAGGCGGAGGCGTTCACCAAGGAAGCGCGTGCGGGGTTGTTCCCGACGTTCGGCCTCAACGGCAACGCCACGCGTAACCGCGAATCGGACACGAGGCCGCTGCGCGGCGCAACATCGCCGGCGTACTACAACTCGTACACCGTCAGCGGCCAGCTCGATTACGAAGTGGACCTGTGGGGCCGCGTGCGCGACACCGTCGCCGCCGGTACCGCCGAACAGGCGGCCTCGGCGGCCGACCTCGCCGGTGCGCAGCTGAGCCTGCAAGCCCAGCTGGCCGACAACTACCTACAGCTCAACGGGCAGGATCGCCAGATCAAGGTGCTGAACGAAAGCATCGACGCGTTCACCAAGTCCTTGCAGCTCACGCAGTCACGTCACGATGGCGGCATCGCCTCGGGCCTGGATGTCGCGCGTGCGCAGACCCAGCTCTCCAACGCCAAGTCGCAGCTGACCCAGGCGCAGGCACAGCGTGCGGTGGTGTTGCATGCGATCGCCGTGCTGGTGGGCGACAACGCGTCGACCTTCACGCTGGAAACGAAGGACGACGCCGTCAAGGTGCCAACCATTCCGCTGGAGGTGCCGTCGGCGCTGTTGCAGCGTCGCCCCGACATCGCCGCTGCCGAACGGCGTACCGCCGCGGCCAACGCGCGCGTTGGCGTGGCGCGCGCGGCCTTCTTCCCGCAGATCACATTGGACGGGCAGGGCGGTTGGCAGAGCAGCGCATGGGGCAACATCGCCACTGCGCCGAACCGCTTCTGGGCCATCGGCCCAACGGCGCTGCTGAGCGTGTTCGATGGCGGTCGCCGGAAGGCGGCCGTGGAATCGGCGAAGGCGGCAACGGACGAAGCGGGCGCGAAGTACCGTGACGTGGTGCTCAACGCGTTCGCGCAGGTGGAAGACAACCTCACCCTGCTGCGCGATCTCGGCACGGCACTCACCGACCAGCGCGCGGCGGCCGACGCCGCGCAGAAATCGGTGGATCTGTCGCTCAACCGCTATCGCGAAGGCGCCGTGAGCTACCTCGACGTGGTCCAGGCACAAACCTCCGAGCTCGACGCACGCCGCAGCGTGATCGACCTGGAAACCCGCCAGCTCCGCGCCAGCGTAGCCCTGATCCGCGCCCTCGGCGGCGGCTGGTCTGCCACCTGACCTTTTGTAGGAGCGCGCTTGCGCGCGATGGGGCTCGCCGAGTCCCCCCATCGCGCGCAAGCGCGCTCCTACAACGGCGCCGGTCGCGGTGCTAGCCTGCACGGATGCAAAGCATCCTCATCCAGCAGCGCCAGGCCCAGCAGGCGGAAGGTACGCCCAGCGCGGCCATCCGCATCGATCGCCTCGACCGGGTCATCGGCCTCCTGGTCGACCATGCCCGCGAGATCGCCGATGCCTTGAGTGACGACTTCGGTCACCGCTCGATTCAGGGCTCGCTGGTCACCGATGTCGCGGCCTCGATCGAACCGCTGAAGCACGCGAAGAACCATGTGCGCAGATGGATGCGCCGTGAGCGCCGGGCTGTCACACCGGCAGCACTTGCCCTGCTGGGTGCACGAGCCTGGGTGGACTATCAGCCCAAGGGCGTGGTGGGCGTCATCGCCCCCTGGAACTTCCCTTTCAACCTCACCTTCTCGCCGTTGGCCGGCATCCTCGCCGCGGGTAACCGCGCGATGATCAAGCCCTCGGAATTCACGCCACGTTCGTCGGCGCTGATGCAGACGATGATCGCGAAGGCGTTCGATCCGGCCGAACTGGCGGTGGTGACGGGCGACCAGTCGATTGGCGAGACCTTCGCGGCGCTGCCCTTCGACCACCTGCTGTTCACCGGCGCGACCTCGGTGGCGAAGCATGTAATGCGCGCAGCGGCGGAAAACCTCGTGCCCGTGACGCTGGAACTGGGCGGCAAGTCGCCGGCCATCGTCGGTCCCGATGCCGATCTTGATCGCGTAGCCGAGCGCCTTCTGTTCGGCAAGACGCTCAATGCCGGGCAGATCTGCGTCGCTCCGGATTACGCATTGGTACCTCATGACAAGGTGGATGCATTCGCGAGTGCCTTGGCGCAGCGCTTCACGCTCATGTATCCCACCCTGCGCGGCAATGGCGATTACACGAGCATCGTCAACGAGCGGAATCTCGACCGTCTGCAAGGCTATCTCGCCGACGCGCGCGAGAAGGGCGCCACGGTGCGTTCCCTCGACGCGTCGGTCGATATCGTCGAGGACCGCAAGCTGCCCCTGCATCTCGTGATCGATCCCACGGACGACATGCGGGTGATGCGTGAGGAGATCTTCGGTCCCATCTTGCCGATCGTGCCGTACCGTCGACTCGACGACGCCATCGCTTATGTAAACGCCCGACCGCGCCCCCTCGCGCTCTACTGCTTTGGCGACGATCGCGCCATGCAGGAACGGCTACTCGCCGATATCGTCGCGGGCGGTGTCACGATCAACGACACGGTGATGCACCTGACGATGGACAACCTGCCGTTCGGAGGCGTCGGTCCGTCGGGCATGGGGGCATACCACGGCTTCGACGGCTTCCGTACCTTCAGCCATGCGCGAAGCGTCTACCGTCAGGCCTGGTTCGACGTGGGCAAGCTGCTGCGTCCGCCGTACGGACGCGGTATCGACGCGGTGCTCAAGACGAAGATCCGGCGCTGAGCCGGGCACCCCGCGCGACGCTATTGATCCACATCGGTTCGATGCCGTAACGTCATCGCTCGCGCCGCGCGACTCCGCCCGGCCACAGGGGAAAACGTATGGCACCGTTGGACTGGATCGTAGCGCACGATCCATTGGGCCCGTTCGCGTGGACGGCCCTGGGAGGGATGCTTGCCTGGATCGTATTCGTCGAGCCATGGCTGGGCGTGAAGGGGCATCGGCGCTTCCTCGCCGAACTGGGTCATGAGGACGACACCCGTCGGCGATTCTATCTTCGCTGGACGATCCTGCTGACCGCGCTCGGGAGCCTGGTACTGGTGGCATTCGCCGTCGTGCCGGGTTTGAACTGGTCGGCGCTGGGCATGCGCATGGACACCTCGCGTGTCGAACCCCAGATGATCGTTGCGCTGGCCGTTGGAGGCACCGCCGGTAGCTTGGTGGCGATGCTCATGGCGCGCCGCCGCGGCACGCCCCCGCCCATGATGGGCGATATCGTGGCCATGTTGCCGACGACTGGCGTCGAGCGCGGATACTTCATCCTGCTTTCGTTCGCCGCGGGGATCTTCGAAGAGATCGTCTGGCGGGGGATGGTCGTATTCGCGGTGTATGCGATCGCTCCGGATGCCGCGATCTACTGGCCCATCGCCATCTCGGCGGTGGTATTCGGCTTCGCTCATGTTTATCAAGGCAAGAGAGGCGTACTGGCGACGACCTTCCTTGGCGCCGTGCTCTGCTGGATGTATCTGTATTCGGGAAGCCTGCTGCTGCCGATGGTGCTTCATGTGCTGATCGACGTGCGGGCGGGATTCGCACGGCCGTTGCGTACCCCATTGCCCGCCTGACGAAGCCCCGCGTCCAGGGACGACCTCACGTAAAGCGCGGGGCCTTCACGATCGCCCTGCGTTCAACGGCTTCGGTGTGACGGCAATGCTCCCATCATGCGGACCTCGAAGGATGAGGCCGCGTCATGAAGATACTGTTCGCCTGGGTTTGCCTGATAGGGATGTGGCCGGCCTGGGCCTATCCTCCGCCCGATCTCGTGTATCGCATGGACACGCGGTCGCCTGACGACATTTTCAGGAACGGTTTCATCCCCGTCGGCCACAACACGAATCTCTACGAACACGTGGAAGGCTTTACGTGCTTTGGCGGAGATCGTACGTCGGGTTTCGTCGCGACCACGGACGACGAGTCGTTCGCCACGGGCTGGGGAAGCTGGTGGCTATCCAACGGCTCGCATTTCTTCGTCTATCGCATACGACCCACGACGCAGTTCTACAGCACGACGGCCAGCTTGATGCATGCCTATCAATCCGAGGGCCGTGAGGCCTACCGGATGTTGGCCGATCGCTTCATCGGGCAGGGTGAATGGGTGTCTCGGGGAAGAATTCCCGCCTTAAGCATCGTCGATGCCACGGAGTACATCAGCCGCGGTTCGGGAGGTCTGCCGCCGACACGGGTCACGATCCATACCAATACAGGGTATGTCGAGGCGCCAGCTGAGGTGAATGTCCAGCCCTATCGATGGAATACGGAAGGTGACGGCTCGTCTTCGGTGGGCGGGCAACATGCACTTTGCGAGGCGGCCTGCCTTAATCCTTCGCTCGATGTCGTGCTGAACTTTCGTAGAAAGCGACAGGTGGACACCATCGACGATGCCACCTTGCACGTGGATTCATGCAGGAAGGCGGTATTCGGAAGGGTATCCGCCCTGATTGCATCGTTTGCCGATCCAAGCCTTGACGAGCATGCGGATGTCAAAGGCGTCGACACCATTCAAGGGAAGGAACCATGACTCACATGAAAGCCAGTTTCCATGTACGGAGAACAGCCACCGTCAGCGTTTCGTTGATGCTGGCATGCGCGGCTGCCAACGCCCACGAGCTCAACGTCAGACCGTCACCCGGCAATACCGTAAATACACCGATGAACATCGCCATGGAGTCGCAGGGATTCACATGCCAGGTGACGGTCGAGAGCGTATGGATCAGCGCAGGCGAATCCGTCTATGCGGCCTTCTCGAACGACAAGATCTGGTATCGCGTAAAGAAGGCCGCCATGCTTCCCTTGCTTTATACGGCCTACTCCATGGGGCGGAAGGTCTGTTATCAAACCCGGGGCGACGCGATAAACGGCATCGATGTCAATATCATTTTCCTGGATCCGCGACCGTGATTTCGGTTGTGTCACTCTTGCAACCTCCCTGTAGGAGCGCGCTTGCGCGCGACCCGCGGCAGCGGGCCAGATTGCCGCTGCCGCGAGTCGCGCGCAAGCGCGCTCCTACAGGTGAAACGGGATCGCGAGCACCCATCGCCGATCGTATCGGCGATTCCCCATAAAAAAGGGCCCTTGCGGGCCCTTTTTCATTTGCTTTTCGCTTACGCCTTACAGCTTCGCGCCAAGCAGTTCTTCCAGCTTGCGCTGGTCGACGGCGAACTTGCGGATGCCTTCGGCGAGCTTGTCGGTGGCCATCGCGTTTTCGTTGTGGCCCCAGCGGAACTTCGCTTCGGTGAGCTTGGCCGGCGCGGCTTCGTTGCGTCCGGCGTCCTTCAGCGCGAGCGGCAGGTCGGCGGTGGTTTCGTCCAGTTCCTTGAGCAGCTCCGGCGAGATGGTCAGGCGGTCGCAGCCGGCGAGGGCCTGGATCTGGCCGATGTTGCGGAAGCTGGCGCCCATCACCACAGTCTTGTAGCCGTGCAGCTTGTAGTAGTCGTAGATACGACGGACCGACTGCACGCCCGGGTCTTCGGCAGGGGCGTAGGTCTTCTTGTCGGTGTTGGCGACATACCAGTCGAAGATACGGCCGACGAACGGCGAGATCAGGAACACGCCGGCCTCGGCGCAGGCCACGGCCTGTTCGAAGCTGAAGAGCAGCGTCAGGTTGCAGTCGATGCCGTCCTTCTGCAGCTTCTCGGCGGCCTTGATGCCTTCCCAGGTGGAGGCCAGCTTGATGAGGACGCGATCGCGCTTGATGCCGATCTCTTCGTACATGCCGATCAGGCGCTTGGCCTTGGCGATGGAGGCCTCTTCGTCGAACGACAGGCGGGCGTCCACTTCGGTGGAGACGCGGCCCGGCACGAGCTTGAGGATTTCGCGGCCGACCAGCACGGCCAGGCGGTCGCCAGCATCGATCAGCTGCTGGTCGCGGTCCTTGCTCTGGCCCTTGGCCCACTGCACGGCTTCGTCGATGTAGCCCGCGTAGGTCGGGATACCGGCGGCCTTGAGCAGCAGCGACGGGTTGGTGGTGGCGTCCTGCGGCTTGTACTTCTCGATGGCCGAGATGTCGCCCGTGTCGGCGACGACGGTGGTGATCTTGCGGAGTTGTTCGAGTTGGGTGGTCACGTCAGGGGTTCCGTTACCGGGGAGATGTCACATTGTCGCGCCGATGGGCGACAGGAGATAGGCGTCCGATGATATCGGGTCGATTGTTCAATATAGGTCGATGGGGTCGACATCAAGAGACCAGCGCACTTTGCGGGCCGACGGCAGGCTCGTGAGGGCGTGCTGCCAGGGGCGCAGGAAGGCGTGCAGGCGCGCGCGGGTCGCCGATTCCACGACCAGTTGGCCACGATGGCGGCCGGCCCGCAGCGGCATCGGGGCGGGCATGGGGCCGGCGATGCGCAGGTTGCCCGGGTCGCCGATGGCCGCATGCGCCTCGGCGAGGAACGTATCGACCTCCGGGCGTCCGTGCGCGTCCGCGCGCAGCAGCACCTGGTGGGAGAACGGGGGCAGTTCGAGCAGGCGGCGCTCTTCGAGCAGGCCGGTCGCCACCGCCCCGTAGCCGCCACGGAGCAGGGCGTGCAGCATGGGATGGTCGGGGTGGTGGGTCTGTAGCAGGACATTGCCGGGCTTGCTCGCGCGCCCCGCGCGTCCGGCCACCTGCACAACCAGCTGGGCGAGTCGTTCGCTGGCGCGGAAGTCGACACTGTGCAGCCCTTCGTCCACGCCGACGATGGCGACGAGGGTGAGGTTGGGCAGGTCGTGGCCCTTGGCCAGCATCTGCGTGCCGACCAGGATCGCCGGCTTGTCGTCGCGCAGGCTATCGAGGATTTCGCCGAAGGCTTCACGTCGCCGTGTCGTTTCGCGGTCGATCCGCACCACGGGTATCTCGGGAAAGCGCTCGGCCAGGGCCTCTTCCAGGCGTTCGGTGCCCTGGCCCTGCGGGCTGAGGTTGGCGGAGCCGCAGGACGGGCACGCCGACGGTACCGAGAGGACGTTCTCGCAGTGGTGGCAGACCAGCCGACGCTTGCCGGCATGCAGCGTCATGGGGCGGTCGCAGCGTGGGCAGTCGGCATGCCAGCCGCAGTCGTGACACAGCAGCACGGGGGCGTAACCGCGGCGATTGCGGAACACCAGCGCCTGCTCACCGCGTCCGACGCAGGCGGCGACTGCATTGACCAGGGTGGGTGACAAGCCGTGGTCGAGACGCTGCGCGCGCATGTCGACGATCTGTACGCGCGTGGGCTGGGTGGCGCCCGGACGGGCGCGCAACAGCAACGAGCGGTAACGCCCGGCCTCGACATTGGCGAGCGTTTCCAGTGAGGGCGTGGCAGAGCCAAGCACCACCGGGACGCCATGCGCACGGGCGCGCACCAGGGCCAGATCACGGGCGTGGTAGCGAAAGCCTTCCTGCTGCTTATAGGAAGGGTCGTGCTCCTCGTCGACGATGATCAGGCCGGCCGTCGGCAACGGCGTGAACACCGCCGAACGCGTGCCGATGACCACGCGGGCGGTGCCGTTGCGGGCCCGCAGCCAGGCGCGGGCCCGGTCGCCTTCGGCGAGGTTCGAGTGCAACACCTCGATCGTGACGCCGAGGCGTTCGCGCAGGCGCCGCACGGTCTGCGGCGCCAGGCCGATCTCGGGGACCAGCAGCAGGGTCTGCTTGCCTTCGGCCAGGGCGCGTTCGATCAGCGCGAGGTAGACCTCGGTCTTGCCACTGCCGGTGACGCCATCGAGCAGGTAGGGCTGGAAGCGGCCGAAGCCTTCGCCGATCGCCGCGACGGCGGTGGCCTGTTCGTCGCTGAGCGTGGGGCCCGGCGCGGGCGACGCGGGAAGGCCGCCATCCTCCACCTCGCGCTTCTCCACCAGCCCGGCGTCGAGCAGCCGGCGCGCGGCGGCGCGCCAGTCCGGCAGCGCGAGGCCGAGTTCGTCGGCGGCGCGGGGGCCGTCGTACAGCGCGTCGAGCAAGGCGGCCGAGCCGCCCTTGCGGCTGCGCGCGTCGCGGGCGCTGCGGCCCTGGGTCGTCAGTGCCCAGACTTCGCGCCCGGTGGCCGGCAGGGGACGCGGTTCGCGCAGCGCGAGCGGCAGGGCGTTGGCTACGGCTTCGCCGGGCGCGCCCGCCCAGTAGTCCGCCGCCCAGGCCAGGGTGGCGAGCAGTTCGGCGTCGAGCAAGGGCGCGTCGTCGAGGATCTCGTGGGCGCGCTTGAGCCGTTTGGCACCGACCGCCGCCTCCGCCGCCGGATCGACCACCACGCCCACCATCTCGCCCTTGCCGAAGGGTACGCACACGCGGGATCCCGCCTGGGCGCTGCCTGCCTCCGGAGGCAGATAGTCGAACAGGGTCAGCAGGGGAACCGGCAGGGCGACGCGGAGGACGAGAGTCATTCGGGCCCTAGTTTAATGGGATATGCCGATTGTGCTGGTCAATGATTGACCACGATCACATGGGCTTGGACCCACATCGCATGCGTCGAAAGAGGAATGGCAGGTAAGTGCCCGGCCCCCGGACGGTTTCAGGGTTATCCACAGGAGCTGTGGATAAGTCTGTGGATGAGGGTCGGATGGAGGGGGTCCAAGGCGCACCGTTGAGCCTTTCGGGTTAGCTTGGGTACATTTTAACCAAGCTGAAATATTTCAATATTTCAGGCACTTAAAATTTCGACGAGAAAAGGGTTCACCGGATGTGGCCAAAACCTTGACAAAGGCGAAGGCGTCCGGCGGCCTGTGTGCAACTCTCCGTTGCTAGGAAGAAATCCTAGTGCGTCAGCCCGATCACCATGGCGATGAGGAGGGCGAACATCAGTAGCCAGAAATAGACGCTGCCTATCAACCAGTACTTGAGGATAGTCATCGGCCATCCTTGCCGGTAGACCCGTTTCTGCATCACCAGCAGGTACACCGGCATCCAGATCGCGATGGCCCACTGGACCAGGCCGATGGCGGTCGCGGCGATGCCCACATGGGGGGCGAGCGCACTTCGGGCAAAGCCCAGCAGCATCAACAGCAACAGGCCCAGGAACAGGAAGGCATGGCTGTGCAGCGCCACGATCAGGTGTTCCATGTAGAGGCGGCGGCGGAACAGGTAGAACACCTTCAGCAGCAGGGCGAAGACCGGGACCATCACGAACATGGTCAGCGGCAGCACGCCGAACACGCCCTCGACGATCCGGTGAATCGCCTCGTCCTGTTCGGGGCCGGGGTGTCGGGCCTGGCGGATGTTGTTGCGCAGGCGGCCCAGCGATGCGGTAAGCCGCTGGTTGACGGCATCGGGAAGCCAGCCGATCGCCACGGTGTTGTGTTCGTCCAGCAGGTCGGCCTCCGAGGTCCAGCCCACGGTGACCTTCGGCGTGCCCTGGGCGGGCGCGGCGGGTTCCGGTTCCGCGGCCAGCAGGGGCGCCCCCAGTTCCTGGAGACGCTTGTTCGCGCTGTCACGGATCTGCCCGCGGGCGGTGGCGATGCCCATCTTGGCCAGTCCAGGCACCGCCGGGTCGGACTCCGTGCGGCGCAGGTCGCGGATCTGGTCGTCGTAGAGTTCATGGACTTCGTCGGCGGTACCGGCGGCGGCGAACGCGCCGAGCGCCTCCTTGGACGTGCTGTCCCCGTGGCCGCTGAAATGCGTGCCGTTGACCGCCACGTGCACGAAGAAGAACGCCATGAGGCAGAACACGAACATCAGGCGGAAGGGCGCGATGTAGCGCACGCGACGGCCCGAGAAGTACTCCAGGGTCAGGAAGCCAGGCTTGGTGAAAAGCGGAGGCACGGTATGGACGATGCGCTCGTCCATGTGGAAGAAGATGTCGCCGGCGTCCTCGAGCAGGTGCGCCATGGGGCGCAGCACGCTATGGATGGACTGTCCGCACTCGTGACAGAAATGGCCCTGCAATGGGGCCGAACAATTCGCGCACATCAACACCGGCGCCGTTTCCAGCTCCTTCATGCCCCTACTCCCCAGTTGGGTTCCCCTCGCAGGTGCGGATCATGGCACGGCAGCGGCTACAATGGAGGGCCATACACGGTAGTTCCGAGCCATGTCCATCGACCGCACCCGTGCGCGTCGCGAGGTTGGCGCCACTTTTCGACTGGCGCTGCCGATGATCGCGGCGCAACTTTCAGCCATCGGCACCAACGTCGTCGACGCCGTGCTCGCCGGTCATCAGGGCGCGCACACGCAGGCGTCCGTGGTCACCGGCGTCAACATCTGGGCACTGGCGATCGTCACCGGCATTGGCACCATGATGGCCGTGCCGCCGACGGTCGCACAGCTCGATGGCGCGGGTCGCCGGGGCGAGGTGGGTGCCACCTTCCACCAGGCGCTGTACATCGCCTGGGGCCTCGGTCTCCTGCTGGGCATCGCCGTGTGGCACGCGTCGCCGCTGATGACGGTGTTCGGCGTGGTGGAATCCATGCGCGCCGACGTGACGGCGTTCCTGCATGCCATCGCGTTCGCCGCGCCGGCGCTCACCACCTACTTCGCGTTGCGCGGCCTCTCCGAAGGCCTGTCGATGCCGCGTCCTTCCATGTATTTCAGCTTCGGCGGCCTGGTGATCCTGGCGCCGCTGGGCTACGTGTTGATGTACGGCAAGCTGGGTTTTCCGGTGATGGGCGCGCGCGGCAGCGGCATCGCCACGGCCATCGTGCTGTGGCTGGAGATGATCGGTTTCGGCATCTATGTGCTGAAGCATCGCAATTACCGCGACCTCAACCTGCGCCAGCGCATGGCCCGGCCGGACATGAAGCAGATCCGCCAGCTGTTGAACGTGGGCGTGCCGATGGCGGTGACGCTGCTGATGGAAGCGGGCCTGTTCGTGGCGGTCGCGCTGCTGATCGGTCGCCTCGGCGAGACCGTCACGGCCAGCCACCACGTTGCGCTCAACGTGGCTTCGGTCGCCTTCATGATCCCACTGGGCCTGTCCATGGCGATCACGGTGCGCGTGGGCAACGCGGTGGGCCGTCGCGATGCGCTGGGTGTGCGTTACGCGGGTCTCTCCGGTATTTCGCTGGTGCTGGTCACGCAGTTCCTGTCCTCGGGCGCCATGCTCCTGTTCGCCATGCCCATCGCCAGCCTGTACACGAACGACCCGGCGGTGATCGCGATGGCCTCGCAGTTGCTGATACTCGCGGGGTTCTTCCAGTTCTCCGCAGCATCCAGGTGGCTTCCAACGGCGCGTTGCGTGGGCTGAAGGACACCCGGGTCCCCATGTTCATCACGTTGTTCGCGTACTGGTTCGTCGGCATGCCGGTGGGCTGGTACCTGGCCTTCCCGCACGCGCTGGGTGCCCGCGGCATGTGGATGGGCCTGATCGCGGGCCTGAGCGTCGCGGCGATCCTGCTGTTCGCCCGCTTCTGGCGCAGCAGTGCCCGTGGACGCTGGCCTGACGACGCCGACACGACGCCCGTGCCATTCCACACGTGATGCAAGCGCCCTGACGCGCTACGCTCGACCCCAAGTCTTTCCAAGGAAACCGCCTCGATGCCGGACCATCTCGACCACACGCCGCCGCCGCTTCCCCGCACGGCCCAGCCCGCGCCGCGCCGTCGCGGCGGTTTCGGCAGGTTCCTGCGTGGTGTCGGTCGTGGCCTCAACCTGATCCGGTTGGTGTTCCTCAACGTGTTCTTTTTCGGCTTCCTGGCGCTGTTCGCGCTGGTCATGTACATCGGCAGCCGGGGCAACACGATCGACGACCAGACCGTGCTGGTGCTGGCGCCCGAGGGGGCGCTGGTCGAGCAGTACAGCGCCGATGCGTTCTCCCGCGCCGTGGCCAAGCTGTCCGGCGACGGCGTGAAGCAGGTGCAGGTGCGTGACCTGGTCCGCGCCATCGACGCCGCCGCCGCCGACCCGAAGGTCAGCTGCATCGTGCTGCGCCCGGACAAGATGGAAGCCGGCGGTTTCGCTTCGCTGCGTGAAGTCGGTGCGGCGCTCGATCGCTTCCGTGCGTCGGGCAAGCATGTGCTGGTCTGGGCGTCGAACCTGGAGCAGGGCCAGTACTACCTGGCGGCCCATGCCGACAAGATCTACCTCGATCCCCAGGGCGGCGTGATCGCCACGGGCCTGGCCAATTACCGCCTGTTCTACAAGGACCTCCTCGACCGCCTCGGCGTGCAGGTGCACCTGTTCCGCGTCGGCCAGTTCAAGAGCGCCGCGGAGCCCTTCATCCTCGACCATGCCTCGCCGGAATCGAAGGAAGCCGATGCCTTCTGGCTGGGAGGCCTGTGGGGCACGTGGATCGACGAGATCGCGAAGCTGCGCCATATCGATCCGGCCGCGCTGCGCTCCGACATCGACGGCCTCGCCGAGCGCGTGCGCGACGCGAAGGGCAACCTCGCCGACCTCGCCGTGCAGGAGAAGCTCGTCGACGGTCTCGCCACGGAGCAGGACTTCGTGAAGATGCTGCGCGACGATGGCGTGCCGGCCGGCAAGAAGGACCAGGGCTTCCGCCAGGTCGACCTGGCCGGCTACCTCACCGTGAAGGGCCTGAACAACATCGACCTGCTGCAGACGGGGCCGAGTGTCACCGTGGTGGTGGCCGAGGGCGAGATCACCGGCGGCAAGCAGGCCCAGGGCACCATCGGCGGCGACTCCACGGCCGCGCTCATCCGCGCCGCGCGCAACGATCGCCGCACCCATGCGCTGGTGCTGCGCGTGAATTCGCCGGGTGGCGAGGTCTACGCGGCCGAGCAGATCCGTCGCGAGGTCGAACTGACCCGCGAGGCCGGCATTCCGGTCATCGTCTCCATGGGCGACGTAGCGGCGAGTGGCGGCTACTGGATCTCGATGAACGCCAACCGGATCTACGCCGAGCCGAACACCATCACGGGCTCAATCGGTATCTTCGGCATGTTCTTCACCGTCCCCGATACGCTGGCGAAGATCGGCGTGAAGAGCGACGGCGTTTCCACCGGTCCGCTGGCTGGCGCGTTCGACATGAGCCGCCCGCTCGATCCGAAGGTGGGCGTGCTGATCCAGAGCATCATCGACAAGGGCTACCGCGACTTCGTGGGCAACGTGGCCAAGGCGCGCGGCAAGGACTTCGCGTCCATCGACGCCATCGCCCAGGGCCGTGTGTGGACGGGCGAGCAGGCCTTGCAGCGCGGACTCGTCGACAAGATGGGCAACCTCGACGACGCGATCCGCGACGCGGCCGAGGAAGCCAAGCTCGGCAAGGATTTCCACGTGCGTTACGCCGAGAAGCCGATGGGTGCCTTCGAGCGCTTCATGGCGAGCGTGGGCGATAGCGGCGAAGCGCGCGTGGCGATGTCCATGGGCCTGCGCCTCCCCGCGTGGGTGGCGATGCTGCCGAAGCTGGCGCCGGAGTTCGCGTTGTTCCGCACGGCCGAGGCCGGAAAGCCGAACGTTTACGCGTATTGCTTCTGTTCGCCGCGTTGATGGTGGCGAAGCGGTGAAGCCTTGGCTTCACCGCTTCGTTGGCTTGTCGCGCGCAAGCGCGCTCCTACACGGTAGGGGGCGCTACTGTTCCTGGGCTTCGACGGCCTTGCGCTGATCCTCGGCCTGCTTGTCGACGACCTTCTGCACGTCCTGTGCTTTTTTCTTCTGGTCTTCCATGGACTGCCACGGCACGGAGACGGCAGCCTGCGGCTTGGGCGGGTCCTGCTGGGGCGGCGCCGGCTTGGAGCAGGCGACGCACGCGAGCACGACGGCGATAGGCGCGGTGAGACGGAGCATCATGGCGGTGGTCCTCGGTGGCTCGCCCCCGAGTCTCGCGCCGTGCAAGGCTTAGCGCAATCGCGCGCCGTAGAAACCGTCGGCCCGGTCCACTTCCATGCGCCAGTCGAACAGCGCCGAAAGCTGATCGTCGGCGAGCAGGCGCTCCTTGGGGCCCTCGTCGAACAGCTGACCACCGCGCAGCATCACCACGTGGCCGATTTCCGGAACGATCTCTTCCACATGATGGGTGACCAGCACGAGGGTGGTGCCTTCCTGGGCGAGCTGGCGCAGCAGATCGAGGAAGCGTCGCCGTGTGCCCGGGTCGAGTCCCGCGCAAGGTTCGTCGAGCAATAGTGCACGCGGCTGGTGGACGAGCGCGCGCGCAATCAGTACGCGTCGTGCCTCGCCGGTGGACAGCGTGGAGATATCGCGGCGTGCGAGATGCGTGGCGCCGACCCGGGCCAAGGCATCCATGGCGCGGGCGCGCATGGCGTCGTCCACGACGTGGTCCAGGCCCAGGGTCATCGAGGCGAAGAAGCCCGACAGTACGGCGTCGAGCGAGGTCTCGTGCGTCGCCTCGAATTCGCGGCGCAGGTCGGACGACACGACACCCAGCAGTGAACGCAACTCGGCGACGCTCCAGCGTTCGCGTCCGAACACGCGCAGCACCGGCGAGCCATCCTCGTGGACGAGCGGGTAAAGGCGTCGCTCGATCAGTTTCACCAGCGTGGATTTGCCGGAACCGTTGGGTCCGAGGATGGCCGTATGCTGCCCCTGGGCGATGGTGAGCGAAAGACCGTCGAGCAGGCGGCGCTCCTCGCGGAGCACAGTTGCGCGGTCGATGGCGAGCAGGGGTGAAGTCGGGTCCGGGGCCGTCAGCATCATGGTGGAACATCCCTCCAGCGGTCCCCTCCTTGTACCATGCCGACATCATCAGGAGTCCCGCATGCATCCACGTCTGAACCATTGGCGCCTGGACGGCCGTACGGCCCTCGTCACCGGCGCGAGCAAGGGCATCGGCTTCGCCTGTGCGCGCGAACTGGCCGTGCTGGGCGCCAACGTGCTGCTCGTGGCGCGCGACGAGACGGTGCTCCAGGAAATCAGCGACGAACTTGCCGACGAATGCCCGGAAAGCGAAATCCTGTGGATGGCGGCCGACATGACCGACCACGAGGATCGCCTGGCCGTGTTCGACTGGGTCGCCGATCTTGGCAGCAGCCTGTCGGTGCTGGTCAACAACGTGGGCGGCAACGTGGTGAAGTCCGCGCTCGACTACGAGCCTGACGAGTATCGCGACATCTTCGAACTCAACGTGTTCTCCGCGTTCGAGATGTGCCGTCTCGCCTATCCGCATCTCGCGCAGCATGCGAACGCCGCCATCGTGAACATCGGCTCGGTCTCTGGCATCACCCACGTGCGTACCGGTGCGCCCTACGGCATGACCAAGGCGGCGCTGCACCAGCTCACCCGCAACCTCGCCTGCGAATGGGGCGAGGACGGCATCCGCGTTAACGGCGTGGCGCCTTGGTACATCCGCACGCAGCGCAGCGAGCCCGCGCTGGCCGACGTGGATTACCTGGAGGAAGTGCTGGCGCGCACGCCCATGGGGCGAATCGGCGAGCCGGAGGAAGTGGCCGGCACGGTGGCTTTCCTTTGCTTGCCGGCGTCCAGCTACGTCACGGGCGAGATCGTCGCCGTGGACGGCGGGTTCCTGCGTTACGGCTTTTGAGCGAACTCAGCGGCAGGAGGCAAGCTGACCGCGCAGTTCGGTGTCGCGTGCGTCCAGGGGCGCACGCTCGCTCTTGAATGCGTTGCGCAGGGCCTTCTGGTTCGCTTCCGCTTCGTCGCGCAGCACTTGGCAGGTTTCCGCCGGACCGAGTGCGCGACAGGTGTCCTGCACCCATACGTAGTTGCTGCTGGCGATGGCGGCGAGGTTGCCCTTGCCCCGGTTCAGCTCCGGGGCGGACGCCACCGCCGAATTCCGGTTGCCGTAGGTGTCCGCCAGGCTTGGTGTCACGGCCCCAAGCACGCCAAGGGGTGCGAGATAGGGCGCGGGATCGCCGTTCGCGCTGGTATAGGGCTTGCCGTCGGTCGCGCGGATACAGCCGAAGAGGCGTGGCGGGGGCGTCGGCGGCAGGGACGGTGGCGGTGCGACCGGTGTGTCTCCGAGGGTGGCCGTCGTGGCTCCAGGGACGGGAGCGGCAACGTTGGCCGGCCCGGGGTCGGCCAACCGAATCGTCTCCTGCTTCTGGTGCGCGGCGCAGGGCGACTGCTGGTAGATGGTCTGGCCGTTGGCCACGCACTTGTACGCGGTCTGCGCGCAAGCCGGGGCGGCAGCCAGCAGAAACAGGACCGCAAGATGCCGATGGTGCACGGTCAGAAGCCGGCGACGTGGTCTTCGGAGGCCAGGCCCAGCGTGATCGCGCCCTCGCCGACGTTGACCATGCCGGTGATGCCCATGGGCGATTCGAGCAACTGCACGCCGGTGTCCACACAGGTGCGTGCCAGCGCGTCGTAGCCGGGAAGATTGCGCAGGTCATCCAGGTCGCCGCCATAGCTCAGTGACAGCGAGGGCACCAGCAACCCGGCCTGCACGCGCTTGGCGGCGTAGTCGAACAGCAGCTGCGCGCCATGCTCGAAGCCGCGCACCTTGCCGACCGGGCCCGTCTCGCCGCGATGGGCGCGCAGGATCGGCTTGATGTCCAGCGCCGTGCCGAGCATGGAACTGAGGAAGCTCACGCTGCGATCGCCCTTGCTGCGGGCGCGCGAGCGCAGGTAGTTCAGGTCACGTGGCAGCATGTAGCCATAGCTGTGGTCCGCGATATGGGCGGCCCGCTCGCGCACCTCGGCCGGGGAGTGGCCGCCCGCGATCATGCGCACCGTCTCCGCCACCGCCGGGGCGGAGCCGGCGAAGATGTTGCGCGTGTCCACCACCCGCATGAGGAAGGGGCCGGTCAGCCCGGCCGCCTCGCGGATAGGGCGATAGTTCTTCAGGATGGCGAAGCTGGCCTTGATCACGTTGTCGTGGATCGGGCTGCGCGTGGCCATGATGGTCAGGCAGACGACGCAGTCGTACTCGCGGACCATCCGCTCCAGGAACAGGTTCTGCACGTCGGTGATCGAGCTGGGTTCGGTCTCGGCCGAATGGCTGCGGCTACCCAGCCGCTGGTCGCGGAAGCGCAGGATCTCGGCGGGGGCCCGATCGTCGACGAAGCGCTGCCCATCGACCCTGACGGTGATGGGCATCACCGCGATGCCATGGGCGTCAAGGAAGGCCTGTGGCAGGTCGCAGGCCGCGTCGATCGCCATTCCGATCCGCATGGGTCATCCCCCGGCGACGTCCGGACCACCCGTCGCGCTCCGTCACGCGCCGCTCGGGCGGATGCTACACTTGCACGAATCAATTGGCACCTCGCCGGCGTGGCGTCGCCGGTAACCGCGCCGTCGGCCCTGCCTGGCCCTGTTCGCCGCCGGCGCAAGCGCGAACCGGATTCCCCATGAAAACCAAGCAAGAGATCGTCTCCAACTGGCTGCCCCGCTACACGGGCACGCCCCTGGAGGGTTTCGGGCAGCACATCCTGCTGACCAACTTCGGCCATTACGTCGACCGCTTCGCTCAGGAGCACGGCGTCGAGGTGCGCGGCCGCGACCGGCCCATGCCCAATGCCACGGCCGACGGCATCACCCTTATCAACTTCGGCATGGGCAGCCCCAACGCCGCCACGGTCATGGACCTGCTCAGCGTCATCGAGCCGAAGGCCGTGCTGTTCCTCGGCAAGTGCGGCGGCCTGAAGCGGAAGAACGCCATCGGCGACCTGATCCTGCCGATTGCGGCCATCCGTGGCGAAGGCACGTCCAACGACTACCTGCTGCCCGAGGTCCCGGCGCTGCCGGCCTTCCAGCTCCAGCGCGCCGTGTCCACGATGATCCGCGACCTGGGCCACGACTACTGGACCGGCACGGTGTACACCACCAACCGTCGCGTCTGGGAGCACGACGAGGCCTTCAAGGAGTACCTGCGTCGCACGCGCAGCATGGCCATCGACATGGAGACGGCCACGATTTTCGCCGCCGGTTTCGCCAACCACATTCCCTGCGGCGCGTTGCTGCTGGTCTCCGACCAGCCGATGATCCCCGAGGGCGTGAAGACGGAATCCAGCGATGCGGCGGTCACCGCCAACTTCGTCGAGCGGCACATCAAGGTGGGCATGGAGGCCTTGAAGCTGGTCCGTCGCCACGGCCGCAGCGTGAAGCACCTGCGCTTCGCCGACGAAGGCGACGACGCCGAGGACGATCTCTCCGTCCTGTGACGGAGGGCGCGTTCTTCCACCGTCCGGACGGATTTTTTAGAATCCTTCCATACCTCCCAGCGAACCGGGCCGATAGCTTGCCCGGAACGGTTCGCATGGGAGGACGGTCATGTCACAGCGTTTCGATCTGTCGCGCCACAGGCGCGAATACCACAACGATTTCGCCACGGTCGTGGAGGGCCTCCTCGACGAGGAGCAGTGCGGCACCCTGCGGCGTCGCGTCGACTGGCTGATTGCCGAAGGGCAGGTCCGTCGGATCGACCATCGCCCGATGGGGGGCGCATGCCTGCATCACCTTTTTGAAGGTGATGACGTTCGTATCTACCTGCCCGAACTCACGGCGGTGTACAACGCGAGCCTGCCGCTCGTGTCGGCGATCACGTCACAGGATGTCGTGCTGTCGCCGCATCGGCGATCTTCCATCAACATCCGCGCCTATCCGGCGGGCGGTGGCGCGCAGGGCGGTCATTACGATGCCAACGGTATCACCGCGCTGCTGTACCTCACCACCAACAGCGAGGCACCCCTGCGGATGGATATTCCGCGCGTGCATCCAGAGCACGGCGCTTGCGTCGAACAGCGCCACTACCTGGCTCGTGCCGGCTCGTTGCTGGTGATGAAGGGACGCGATGTCATCCACGATTCCTCGCCCACGGTGACCGAGCGGAAAATCTCGGTCGTGTTCCGCTATGGCGAACGCGGCGACGCATGGCGTGGCGACGTGGCATGCACGCACGAAAGCACGCCCAGGTGATGCTGTTGTAGGAGCGCGCTTGCGCGCGATGCGACATTGTCGCGAGCAACGTGCAAAAAAAATGCCGCCCGTGGGAGCGGGCGGCGATCCGGGGAGCTCTGCAAGGTGGCGCGCCACGAGGGACGCGCACCCTGTCGTTTTTGTAATGACGCGTGCCGGTTACAGCGAGAAGTCGTACTCGGCGGAGAGCTGCACGTAACGCGGCGACTGGAAGCCGGTGGGAATCTTGTAGGTGGTTCCCGACAGCGAGTTGCCGCTGTCGTCCTCGCCGGTTTCGTTGATCGTCGTCGTGTGCTGCTTGTTGAACACGTTGAAGACGTTCGCGGAGAGGGTGAGGCCCTTGGCCCACATCGGCTTGTACGAAGCGTTGAGGTCGATGTTCCAGTAGGTCGGGGTACGACCGACCGAGCCGCGCTTCACGACCATGCCGTCGCAGTACAGGTAGGAGCCCGAGCCGTAACCGCCGTTGACGTTGCCGTCGATCGGGTTCAAGCCGTAGCAGTTCTCCGGGCGACCCGTCTGGAACACGCCGTTGGCGCCGACCATCCACTCATCGTTGATCTGCCACGCGCCGTACACCTTGAACGTGTGCTTGCGGTCGTTCGGCAGGTAGCCGTTGGTGCCGGCCATGATTTCCGGATAGTCGTACAGCTCGGTCGTGCCGGTATCGGCCTGGCCGTTGCTGGAGTCGACACCGCCTTCCGAGTTGCCGCGCAGGTGCGACCACACGTAGGACGCCTTCAGGTACCAGGTGTTGTCGAAGTTGCGCTCGGCGGTCAGTTCCAGGGCCTCGTAGGCGCGCTTGTACTTCGGCTCGCCGATATCCGCACCGGACAGGTGAACCGTGTACAGCTTGCCCGACGCGTCGAGCGGCGTATTGAGGGTGACCTGGCTGCCCGGATTGAAGATGTAGCAACCCGGAATATTGGTGGCCGGCGGCGTCAGGCTGGTGGTGTCGATGTTCATCCCGTAGTGCGCGTTGGCGTACTGCGCGATCGGGCGGAAGTCGCTGGAGTCGTCGATACCGGTGAGGACCTTCCGGTAGATGCCCTTCACGCCGAGGGTCCAGTCGGCTACCTGCTGCTGCGCACCGAGGATGAACTCACGCTGCTTGAACGGCTTGAGATCCCTGGTGGCGACGGCGCTCGGGTTCGGTACCACGCCGGCTTCGCCGTTCTGGAACGACGGCTGGTCGCGCGCCGGATTCACGGCGGCATAGCCCGCCGGCAGCGGTCCCAGGCCGATCGGTGCGCCGGTCTGCGGATTCACGCCGGTGTAGCTGAAGTACTGCGACTCGTACAGCGAGGCGGAGGCGCCGCGCAGGGCCACGTTGCCGTCCAGCGGCAGCGAGTAGTCGCCAGCGCTGCCGTAGATCTTCAGCGTGGAGTCGCCATGGACGTCCCACGAGAAGCCCAGTCGCGGCTGCCAGCTGTGCACCTGCTTCACATAGGTCTGGCCGAGGCTGTTGGTGTTCTCGAAGCCATCGTTGCGGACACCGATGCGGGCCATGAAGTTATCGGTGATGTGCCACTCGTCCTGCAGGTAGTAGGACTTCTGCGTGATACCCACCTTGGCGCCGGTGGCGAAGATCGTACGCTGGACGACGCTGTCGGCCGGATCGAGGCCCGGTGCGTGGCCGAGGATGGCCGGTGAGATCGACGTATAGGTGTAGACGGCGCCACCTTCATCGGCGGTGCCGGTGTCGGTCGTGAAGTGGTCGCGTGCCCAGCCTGCCTTCAGGTCGTGATCGCCGAGGTGATATTCGAAGTCGATGCGGCCCGCGCCGCGCTTGTCTTCACCATCAGGCGTGTTCAGCGTGCCGGCGAACGAGCAGTGCGGATAGGCGGTGGCACCGGCCTTGACGGGCAGGCGGTTGTCGGTGATGGACGGGCAGCCCGGCGAGTTGACCGCGTTGAAGATGTTGCCGTCGTACTCTTCCACCAGGCCGTTGGCCGCCGTCGCACGGTTGACGCGACGGTTGGTGCTCTTGCCGTACTGACCGGTGATCGTGAAGTCGTCGGTGATGTAGCTGGTGTACTTCAGGATGTTGGTCATGCCGCCGGTCTTGTCATAGACCTGGCCCAGGTAGTCGCCGCGATGCGGCTGGCCATTGGCGTCGGACGTGTAGCTGTAGAGGCTTTCCGTTTCGGTGGTGGTGTCGTTGAAGCCGGTGTACTCGAGGATGTTGCTGTCGTTGATGTTCCAGTCCAGCTTCACCAGGTAGCGTGGATCCTTGAACGTGGTGCGATTGTAGTTGCCCGAATCATCCGCTCGACCGTAGTGCTCGTCGGCCGTGCGGGTACCGCCGACCAGGGCGAACATGAACAGCTTGTCCTTGATCAGCGGACCGCCGAGCCAGGCGTTCCAGCGCTGGCCGAAGTCGGTGGCGCTGCCGCTGTTGTTATTGCCGACCAGGTAGTTCTGGTTGTGCCGGTCGTTGCGATACAGCTGACCGTTGTTCAGGTAGATGTTGGGCTGGTGCGCCTGCAACTGGTACGGGTTCCAGGTGTAGTCGACGCCGCCCTTCCACTCGTTGGTGCCGCGCTTGGTGTTGACCGAGATCACGCCGCCGGTCGAGTTGCCGTAGCGCGCGTCGTAGCCGCCGTCCTGGATTTCCTGCGAGTCGATGGCTTCAAACGGCACCTGCGAATAGGTCAGGCTTTGGAAGAAGTTGGTGACGTTGAAGCCGTTGACGTAATAGCTGTTCTCGGCGACGGACGCGCCGCCGAACGAGGCCAGGTTGCCGAAGGCGGCATCGCCGCGCGTCGCACCGGGAGCCAGCAGGGCCACGGCCGTCTGGTTGCGGGCCAGCGGCAGCGCCTTGATCTGCTCGGAGGTCATCACCGTGCTGGTCTGGGCCGAGGTCACGTCGATGGGCGGCAGCGCGTTGGCGGTGACCGAGACCGCACCGAGGTCCTCGGCGTTCGCGGACGTGCTGGCCGGTGCGTTGGCGACGTTCAGGTTGAAGCCCTGGCCGGCCACGACCTGGATTTCCCGGCTCTGGCTCTGGCCCTTGCTGGTAGTCGTCACCTTGTAGGTGCCGGGCGGCAGCGACGTGATGTTGAAGCGTCCGTCGGATCCCGCGGTAGCGGAACGACCGGCTCCGTTGCCGGTATTGGTCGCCGTGACGGTGGCGCCGGCATCGGCGGTGCCGTAGACGCTACCGACGGTGCTCTGTGCAAAACCCTGGGTCGAAACGAAGCCCAGGCCTATTGCGATGGCGAGTGCAAGCGAACGCCTTACGGCGTTGTGTGAACGACGCGAATTCATGATGGTCTCCCCGGCCATTGGCCAAATGGTTCAAACCGCGCCACGTCCCCTCCACCGGAACGTAACGCGGAGTGTTGTCGATGATTTGGCCGTCCCAAGCCCCCTATGGCGTCGACGAATCCCTATCGATGCGCCCGCGCGGCATTTAACGAAAGTGCAACACGTTCGCTGACGCTAACGCCCCACGGTGGGGCCACTCAATGGTGTTTTCATGAACGCATGGTCTTTCGAATATTGCATGTCATCCCATCGCAAGGGTCAGTAGGGCGGATAGGTTGGATGACGCCCGTCACATCGCCATTTCACAAGAAATTCGCGTATGAAATTAGGTATTTCGTTAGGCGGGAAATTAAAAAAATTTCATGTTCGCAAGCGGCATGTCGAGGTATTCACGAGGCATTTAGCCAAGAAAAAAAGGCCGCTCCTTCTGGAGCGGCCAATATCCGGGGAAACGTGCAGCTGTTGTTGTTATGCGTCAGAGGGTGAAGTCGTAACGCGCACCGAGGCGGACGTAGCGCGGATCCTGGAACGAACGGGCGCGCTTGTACTGCGGGTTGGCCACGCCGCCGGCGGTTTCGCCGTACTCGTAGTACTGCGTGACCCGCTGCTTGCCGAGGATATTGAAGATATCGGCCGTAAACGCCAGCTTGTGGTCGGCAAACGCCGGCTTCCAGGCCACGCTCAGGTCGACGTTGTACGTCCACGGCGTGCGGCCGAACGTACCGCGCTTGGCCGGCTCTCCGTTACACCAGAAGTAGTTGTTGTGGTAGTTGAACGGATCGCCACCGGCCGAGGTCGGACGCAAGCCGAGGCAGCTGACCGGATAGCCCGAAGCGATGCGGGTCACCGTCGAGAACTGCCACTCGTCGGTCGGTGCATAGGTACCGAAGATACGCAGCTGGTGCTTCTGGTCATTCGGCAGGTTGCCGTTCGTGTTCTCCATGATCTCCGGGAAGTCCCAGCTCTCGGTGGTGGACACGTCAGCCTGCACGATGTTCGAATCCAGCTGGCCTTCCGAGTTGCCGTAGCTGCGCGAGTACGTGTAATCGACCTTGCCGTACCACTTGTCGCTGAACTGGTGCTCCAGGTACAGATCGAGCATGTAGTACGAACGCTTGGCCTTCGGTTCGCCGATCTGGGCGGCCGTAAGCGGGATGCTCAGGTACTGGCCGGGCGCCGGCGACAGGGTGAAGGTATTCGCGCGACCCGGGTTGAACAGGTAGCAACCGGTGCTTCGACCGATACCGGCGTTGACCTCGTCGAGCAAGCCGTTCTGCGCACCCCAGGCCTGGAACGGACGGGGGTCGCAGGTATCGTCGATGAGGCTGCGGAGCCGGCGGTACATGGCCTTGGCGCCCACCGTCCAGGTATCGGCCAGCTGCTTGTCGAAGCCGAGGATGTACTCGTCCTGGTAGTACGAGTGCAGGTGCTGCGCACCCACGGTCTTCGCATCCGGCGGCACGCCGTTGGCACCATTGTTGAAGTAGGTGGCGGAGTAGTTGCCGGTGAGGAGGCCCGTGGGAACACCGGTGACGGGATCGATGCCGGTGAAGCCGAAGTACTGCGACGGGAAGGTCGACGGACCGGCGCCGCGGATGGCGACGGACGTCGGTAGGCCGAGGTGGTAACGGCCCGCGTTGGCGTAGACCTTCAACGAGCTGTCGCCGTAGACGTCCCAGGACACGCCCAGGCGCGGGTCGAGCTGGTGACGCGAACTGGCGTACGGCTGACCGGCACCGTTGTAGTTGGTGAACTGCTCGTTGCGCAGGCCGATGTAGGCATGCCAGCGATCGGTCACCTGCCAGTTGTCTTCCACGAATTGCGAACGCTGGTTCGTGCGCGCCGAGGTGCCAGTGGAAAGCGCTGCCGATTCGACGTAGTAGCCGTTCGGGAAGTTGGCCGGGTTATAGGTCGCCGGATCGAGACCGAGGCTGGTCAGGCGATCCTTGATGGCCTGGCCGTTGCCGAGATCGTTGTACGTATAGGCAGTGCCACCGGCCGGGATGGCACCCGACGTGGCGCGGAGGACGTAGTTGTCCACGCCCGCACGCAGGTCATGGTCACCGATGCGGTATTCGACGTTGATACTCCAGCCGCGGCTGCTGTCCTTGGCACCGGGCAGCAGGGTCGTCGGCGAGATGTTGCAGCCGGTTTGCGGGTTGGCCGCGAAGGCCACGCGGCTATCCGTGATCTGCGGGCAGGCAAGTCCCGTCGCGGAATTGATGGTCTGTTGGTGATTGGAGCGAGAGCGGCCATACATCGCGTTGACGGTCAGGTCGTCGGTGATGTAGCCCGTGTAGTGGCCGATGTAGGTCGTGCCACCTGGGGTCGCGTTGGTCTGCGTGCCGTTGTAGTTCTTCGTGTATTGCTTGCCGAGATAGGAGCCACGTCCCGTCTGGTAGCTGTAGTTGTAGAGCTGGTTGTCGGTGGTCTCGGTGTCGCCGATGCCGGTGAACTCGACGATGTGGTTGTCGGTGATGTTCCAGTCGATCTTGCCCAACCAGCGCTTGGTCTTGGCGGTGTCCTTCTCGTCATCGCTGACGGACGACGGGCCGGTGTAGTTGCCGGTCTGCTTGATCCAGTCGGCGGCGGCGAAGATGAACAGCTTGTCCTTGATCAGCGCTCCGCCCAGCGAGCCGGAGTACTGCAGGTTGTCCTGGTCGCGCAGCGTGTACGGATTGCCGCGCTGGAACTTGGTGCCATTGCGCAGGTAGATGTTGCGCGGCTGTTCCTGTAGGGCGCTCGGCGACCACAGAACCTGGACGTCGCCCTTCCATTCGTTCGAACCGCGCTTGGAGACGACGTTGATGACACCGCCGGTGGATCGGCCGTATTCCGCACCGTAGCCGCCGATCAGCACCTGCTCCTGGTCGATGGCGTCATACGGCAACTGGCGGGAGCTGACGCCGGTGAGCGGGTTGGTGACCTGGAAACCGTTGATGTAGTAGGCGTTCTCTGAGGCCGACGAACCACCGAACGACAGGGCATTGCCGTAGCCGCGGACCGCGGGCGTGGTGCCCGGGGCGAGCAGGGCGATGGAGCTGATCGAGGTGCGGGCGATGGGCAGCTTGGCGAGCTGATCGGCGCTGAGCACGGTGCGCGAGTCGACCGAGCTGACGTCGATGCTCGGCAGCGCATTAGCGCTGACCTGCACGGCATTCAGGTCGGTGGCTTCCTTCGAGGTCGCCGGGGCGTTGAACGAGACATTGGTACCCAGGGAAATCTGGGTCAGGACATTCTTGCGCGAATCAGCGGGCGCGCCGTTGTGAAGCAGGGTGACGTCGTAGTTGCCGATGGGCAGCGAGTTGGCACGGTAGCTGCCATCCTGCCCGATCGTGATGTCGCGCTTGAGGCCGGTGGCCGTGTTCTCGATGTGGACCACATCGCCCGGATTGGCCGTGCCGTAGATGTAACCGCTGTTGTTGTTCTGGGCGAGAGCACTACCCGCGCCACTGAGGGCGACGGCGGCGGCGACCGCCAACGCGAGTTTTCGGCGCGGATGCGCGATGGATCGTGATGCGTACTGCATTTACCTACCCTCCTGAGGGAACGCGTGACAAACATCGGGGTGAGGTGACCCCCATCCGCGCGGCACGCGGACGCTCCGCCCATCAGGACGGTCGGATCACCGAAACGGGATTACGCTGCGGGCGACGGTCTGCCTCTTGTCGGGCGTGCCGCCTCGCGTCGTCAGGTCGGGCGTCGTCGCGCGCCTGTCGCAGGGGGTATTAGCGATTGTGTGTGTGACATGTCGATCCTCCCCAAATCATGCAAACACCACTCCGTGGCGATTAAGCCGAAGCCCGGTTCACTTCCCCTGGAACGGGTTTTTTCGGCAGCGCCTATTCGGCGCGTGAAAATAACGTAAGCCCGCGTCAGTCCTAGGAACAATAGGAATTAGTCCTAAGTAAAAAATTACGAATTATTTATGACATATTACGATTATTAGCCGTGCCAGTAATCGGCACGGAAATCGGCAATGCCTGGATTTTCGAGGCGTGTGTCACGCTTTCCCGGGCTTGCCTGCCGGAGACCTGCTTCGGTAGCGTCTGGCGATGAGCCTCGTCATCACCATTCTCGTCCTCCTGCTCGTGGTCGCCATTTCGGGCGCCGTGACCCGCCTGTTGCCAGTGAAACTACCGACGCCACTGGTCCAGATCGGACTCGGCGCGCTGCTCGCCCGGCCCTTCGGCATGTCCGTTCAGTTCGACCCGGACCTCTTCCTGATGCTGTTCATTCCCCCGTTGCTGTTCGCCGACGGGTGGCGCATTCCCAAACGCGAGTTGTTCCTGCTGCGCGGCCCCATCCTGGCGCTCTCGGTCGGCCTGGTCTTTTTCACCATCGTCGGCGTCGGCTACTTCGTGCACTGGATGATCCCGACCGTGCCGCTCGCGGTCGCCTTCGCGCTCGCCGCCGTGCTCTCGCCGACGGATGCCGTCGCGGTGTCGTCGATCACGGGCGGGACGAAGATGCCCTCGCGCCTGATGCATGTCCTCTCGGGGGAAGCCCTGTTCAACGACGCGTCGGGACTGGTGGCGTTGCAGTTCGCCGTCGTTGCGGAAATGACCGGGCACTTCTCCTTGAAGAGCGCGACCGTGGACTTCGCCCTGATGGCCGGGGGCGGTATCGCCGCGGGCTGGCTGGTGGGGCAGGCCTTCGGCATCTTCCGGCGCCGCCTTGTCCGCTGGAGCGGCGAGATGGACCCGCCGAGCCAGGTGGTGCTCCTGCTGCTGTTGCCGTTCGCCGCGTACCTGCTTGCGGAGCATTTCGACGTGTCGGGCATTCTCGCCGCGGTGACGGCGGGCATCACCCTGAACTACACGGATATCCGCAAGGGCACCTATTACGCCACGCGCATGCAAACCGGCGCGGTATGGAGCATGGTCGAGTTCACGTTCAATGGCCTGATCTTCATCCTGCTCGGGCTGCAATTGCCCGGCATCGTCGATGGCGCCAAGCTCGATCTGGCCCAGGCCGGTGGCGGCCATCTTTGGTATCTTGCCGGATACGTGGTCGCGATTACCCTCGCGCTCGTGATCCTTCGCTTCATCTGGGTCTGGGTGTCGATACGCTTTGCGCTGCTCCGCTCGCTGCGTCGCGGCGAGCAACGGCCCAAGGCCGGCACACGCCTGATCTGGACGACATCGCTGGCCGGCGTGCGTGGCGCGATCACCATGGCAGGCGTGTTGTCGCTGCCGATGATGAAGGGGCACCTGCCATTCCCCACGCGCGACCTGATGATCTTCCTGGCCACGGGCGTCATCCTCTCCACGCTGTGCTTCGGCGCTGTCGGTTTGCCGTTGCTGGTGAAGGGCCTGAAACTGCCCGGCGAGGATCCCCGCGTGCGCGAGGAGCGCAAGGCGCGTGCACTGGTGGCGGAGGCGGCGCTGCGTGCGATCGGGGACGAACAGAAGCGCGTGGAAGGCGAGGGCGACGAGAACGCGATCGCGCTGGCGTCGCACGTAGCGGCGCGTGTCATGTCCGACTACCAGCAGCGCCTCGAAGCGGCCGGCGAAGAGGGCGACGTGCCGCAGAAGGCGAGGGCGGAGGCGGGCACCGAGCGGGTGATGCGCCTGGCCGCCCTTCGCGCGGAACGGCAGGAACTCTACGCGCTGCGACGCAAGCACGATATCAACGACGAGACCTTGCGCACGCTCTTGCGCGAGGTGGATCTCGCCGAGGCCGCCCTGTCGGGGATGCACGCGGCGTAAGCCGCGTGCGCACGATCACAGGCCGAAGAACGCCTCGGAAACACGTGCCGTCGACGCCGTGAGTTCAGCGATGGATTCCCCGCGATCGCGCGCCACCTCGTCGCGGATGTGCGCGAGGTACATCGGCTCGTTGCGCCGATCCTTCGGCATCGGGCGAAGCGTGCGTGGCAGCAGGTAGGGTGCGTCGGTCTCGATCATCAGCCGGTTGGCGGGAATGAGCTTCACCAGTTCGCGCAGGTGGGCGCCGCGCCGCTCGTCGCAGATCCAGCCGGTGATGCCGATGTGGCAATCCAGATCGAGGTAGTCGCGCAGCGCTTCTTCGGTGTCGGTGAAGCAATGGACCACGGCGGCAGGAACGCGATCACGGTATTTGCGCAGGATCGCGATGAAGTCGTGGTGGGCATCGCGCTGGTGCAGGAACAGCGGCTTGCCCACCTCCACGGCGATGGCCAGCTGCCGCTCGAAGACCTCGCGCTGGACGTCGCGGGGCGAATAGTTGCGGTTGTAGTCCAGGCCGGTCTCACCCACCGCCCGCACCTCGGGTTCCTGGGCCAGATGCCGGAGCAGGTCGTGGGTGTGGTCGTCGTACTCGATGGCGTGATGGGGGTGTACGCCTGCGGTGGCGTAGAGGCGCCCGCCATGTGCGCGGGCCAGCGCGAGCGCATGCTCGCTACCTTCGCGGGAGGCCCCGGTGACAACCATGCGGCCGACGCCGTGGGCGCTCGCGCGAGCCAACACGTCATCAAGATCCGGTCGAAATGAATCGTGGGTGAGGTTGGCGCCGATGTCGATCAAGTCCATGATTTTTTTCGCTTTGGTACGGTAGTTCGAAGTGGGGGAAATGCGCGTTATCGCCGCACAAGACTATGAATTGAAACACATATGGATGTCCGGATCGGCTCTTTGCGCGTTCTTGCGCCTGGCTCGGGGCGTCAAGAAAAAAAGTGTCGTCAAAAGATTGACGTTCGCATTTTCCTGCTGCTAGGTTCCCCTGACCGGCGGCAAAAACCGCCGGTTCCAGCGGGGTGCGAAAGATCTCAATTCTGACGCAGGGGGAAGTCCTCGCGAGGGGTAGCAAGGGGAGGTGGCCCGCAATCGGCCGCCCACGAGCAGTACCACGGGCAAGGGGTAGTGCAGATGGTAAATCGCATCGCTGCGAGGGCGCTCGTCGCCTCGCTCATGCTGGGCATGGCGCCTGGCGTTTTCGCCCAGGGGGCCGATCAGCCCCGGGCCACGTTCGATGTCGCCGGCCTGCGTGCGCCAGGAGGCTACGATCGCTTCCTCGTCACGTACCGTGACGGCACCCGCGAACGACTCGACACATCCGCGGCGACGCAGGCGGTGTCGGCCGCGTTGTCGCGTACGTCGGCGCTCTCCGCTCAGCTTCGTGCGGGCACGTCAAACGGGGCCGTGTTGCAGGCGCGCTATGGTCGCAAGCTCGCCACCGGTGCCGACCTGATCCGCACATCGCGCAAGCTTTCCGCCGCCGATGCCGAGGCTCTCGTCAGGCAGATCGCGGCCGATCCGAACGTCCGTCACGTCGAAGCGGACGTGATCATGCAGAAGATCGATGACGTTCGTGCGACAGCCGACGTGGTGCCCGTCGTCGTCAACGACCCGTACTACCAGCGCTACCAGTGGCACCTGCGCCCACCGTCCGGCGTGGCCGAGAAGATCGGCAGCGACACGGCGAGTTACGCGAACAAGGGTGGCAGCAACGTCGCCAACGCGTGGAACCTGGCCGACGGCACGGGCATCGTGGTGGCCGTGCTCGATACGGGCATCACCCAGCATCCGGATATCGACCTCTCGCTGGCTGACGCAGGCTACGACTTCGTCACCGACGCCTTCATGTCGGGTCGCGCCACCGATGGCCGCGTCCCCGGGGGGTGGGACACCGGCGACTGGACGACCGAGGACAAGTACCTCGCCGTCAACGGCGGCTGCATCGACCCGTCCAAGGGCGACGAGCAGGAAGACTCCAGCTGGCATGGTACGCATGTCTCCGGAACCATCGCGGAGCTGACCAACAACAATCTCGGCATGGCCGGCATCGCCTACAAGGCGAAGGTGCTTCCGGTGCGTGTGCTGGGTCACTGTGGCGGTTACACCTCCGACATCGCGGACGCGATCGTCTGGGCCTCGGGCGGCCATGTGGCCGGCGTTCCCGACAACGCCAACCCCGCACAGGTCATCAACCTGAGCCTGGGTGGCGGTGGCTCCTGCGCCAGCGACGCGGTCACTTCCGATGCCATCGCCTCGGCGATGTCGCGCGGTACCACGGTGGTGGTCGCCGCCGGCAACGAGAACGACGACGCGTCGAAGTACTCGCCGGCCAGTTGCCCCGGTGCCGTCACCGTGGGTTCGAACGGCATCGTCGGCAAGCGTGCCTACTATTCCAACTACGGTTCCACGGTGGCGATCTCCGCGCCGGGCGGTGGCATCTACGCCAACGACGGCACCACCGGTGCGCCGGTAAATGCGGGTTTCGTATGGTCGGCGATCAACGCTGGCACGCATGAGCCGACGACCGCCAGCTACGGTGGCATGGCGGGCACGTCGCAGGCCACGCCGCACGTCGCGGGCACCGTCGCGCTGATTCTCTCGGCGACGAAGGCCGCCCATCTCGCCACGCCGACACCGGCGCAGATCCGCGACCTGCTCACGTCCACCGCGCTCGCCTTCCCGGCGACGCCGGACAAGCCGATCGGCGCGGGCATCGTCGATGCGTATGCCGCGGTCAACAAGGCGCTGGGCAATACGCCCGAGCCGCCCAAGGCGACCGAACTCAAGAACGGTGTCGCGCTGGCAGGGCAGTCCGCGCCCTCCGGTGGCTCGCTCGCCTATCGCATCGTCGTTCCAGCCGGTGCTCGTTCGCTGGCGTTGCGTACCTTCGGTGGCAGCGGTGACGTCACGATCTACGTGAAGAACGGCGGTGCCGCCAGCGCATCCGCCTACGACTACCGATCCGCGAAGCCGGATACCAACAGCGAGACGGTTACTGTCGCCAGGCCCGATGCGGGTACCTGGTACGTCACCGTGGATGCTGGCGGCAAGCCGTTCACCAACGTGACCGTGCAGGCGAGCTTCACCGCGCCTTGAGCGACACCGTCGTGCGCCCGCGTGGCGCACGACGAAGGGACCGGCGCAGGGGGCGCCGTGTCCGCGACGTCTTGCACCGGCGAGGGGGCCTTCGCCGGTGGGCGTGCAGGGAGGGGTCCCGGCGCCGTATTAGGGAGGTAACAGTAATGACTTCACGAGCAATGGCACAGGCCTTCGGCCTCGTGCTGACGGGCATCTTCACCTTCGCGGGAGCGGCCCAGGCCGCCGACCAGACCGCGATCGCCGCGCCGCAGACCGTGATGGTCCAGGGCGTGCAGGTCGCCATCGACCCGGCTACTGGCCGTTTGCGTGAACCCACCGCCGCCGAGCGCGCCGCGCTCGCCAAGGCGTTCCAGGTGCAGCAGGACAAGGTGTCGGCGCTTTCCGCGCAGCCGCGTACGGCGGCCGAAGCCCGCTCCACGTTCCGCACCGTGAATCTCGCCAACGGCGTGCGGGCGCAGGCCGTGCGCGTACCGCAGGAACTGATGAGCAGCGTCGTCGCCGAGCGCAACGCCGATGGCACCGTCAGCATTCATCACGACGACCACGGCGTACACGCCGCGCCGAAGGCTCCGGAGGTGACCCGATGATCCGCCGCGGCCTCCTTTATTCCGCTCTCCTCACCGCCGGCCTGTTCGGCGCCATGGCCGCCAGCGCGGCGGAGATCAAGATCGTCAACCAGGATGCCGGCACCGGCAAGGGCCTGGACGATCCCACACCTGCCACCCCGGTCGGTGGCAATCCCGGCACCACCGCCGGCCAGCAGGCGCTGAACGTCTACCTGTTCGCCGCCGACATCTGGGGTGCGGTGCTGCAGAGCGATGTCACCATCACCAACAACGCCACCTTCCAGAAGCTGTCCTGCGACGCCACCTCCGGCGTGCTCGGCTCTTCGGGTACCACCTACATCTTCTACTTCGACGACACCAGCACGCTGCCGGCGGGTGCCGTGCGCAACACCTGGTACCACTCCGCCCTGTTCGACGCGCTGTCCAAGCAGGACGGCGCCCCGGGCGAAGCGGACATCCAGAGCCAGTTCAACGGCGCCCTGGGCACTACCGGATGCCTGGAAGGTTCGAAGTGGTACTTCGGTCTCGACGGCAACACCCCGACGGGCTCGATCAACTTCCTCAACGTCGTGCTGCACGAAATGGCGCATGGCCTCGGCTTCTCGGGCTTCAACAGCCTGACCACCGGTTCGCCCTACAAGGGCAACGACGGTGTCGCGCGTCCGGACATCTATTCGTCGTTCGTGTACGACAACTCGCTGAACAAGAAGTGGTACGACCTCACCGACGCGCAGCGTGTCACCTCGGCGCTCAACGACGGCCACCTGGTGTTCACCGGTGCCACCGTGAAGGCGGAGGCTCCGCTGGCGCTCACCGTGCCGAACGTCTTCCGTGTATCCGCCCCGGCGGGCGCGGCAGGTGACTACGGTTACGCGCAGGCCACGTTCGGCCCGGTCGCCACCGCGTCCAACTTCAGCGGCGCCGTGGTCCGCGCGGTTCCGAACGACGGTTGCACGGCCATCACCAATGGCGCCGACCTCGTCGGCAAGATTGCGCTGATCGACCGTGGCACCTGCGACTTCACCGTGAAGTCGCTGGGTGCGCAGGCCGCCGGTGCCAAGGCCGTGCTCATCGCCAACAACCAGGCCGGCGCGATCACGCCGGGAGGCACGCCCGCCCAGCCGGTGACGATCCCGGTGATCGCGGTGAGCCAGGTCGACGGCAATACGATCAAGGCCAATCTGGCGGGTCTGACCGGTGCGGTGGGTACCGGTACCGGCCTCGCCGGTGCGGATGCACAGGGCAATGTCCAGTTGTATGCACCGACGACGCTCGCCCAGGGTTCGTCGTTCTCGCACTACGACACCCGCCTGACGCCGAACGCCATCATGGAATACGCGATCAACCAGGATCTGCGTGGCGAGATCGACGTCGACCTGACGCCGGCCTTGTTCAAGGACATCGGCTGGGGCCTCAACGTCGGTACGCAGAAGCTGCTGACCTGCGATACCGGCATCCCGACCCTCGTGCCGGGCGGCGTGATCATCGGTGCCAACGTGATCTCGAACGCGAAGATCCTCGCTAGCTCGTCCGCCAACGTGGGTGCCTATCGCAGCGCGATCACCTCCTATGCCGCCAAGCTCGCCTCCGACGGTCTCATCACCGCTGGCCAGGCGACCAGTCTCAACGCGTGCCTGTCCGATGCGGAAACGCAGAAGCAGTTCACGCAGTGGGGCAAGCCGACCGCGCCTCCGGGCACCGCCCTGACCAACAACAAGGCGCTGACCGGTCAGCAGGGTGCGGCAGGGGCGACCAAGGCGTACACGCTCGACGTGCCGGCCAACGCGAAGACGCTCACGCTGCGCACGTTCGGTGGCTCCGGCGACGTGTCCATCTCGGTCACCGATCCGGCGGGCAAGACCACCGCGCAGCCGAATCGTCCGGGCAACAGCGAGCCGTTCACGGCCAACACCCCGGCGAAGGGCGTGTGGACGCTCACCGTGAAGGGAGAGCAGGCGTATTCGGGCGTCAGCGTCCTGGGCGCCTACACGAACTGATGCGGTCGTAGGCAAGAGGCCCCGCTCCGTCGGGGCCTCTTCCTTCGCTTTATCACCGCGGAGGGGAAGGGGAAACACCACGTTTGGACGTCCGGACGGCCGTAGGCTGCCCGGTCGCCAGGGACTACGCGTCCGCCGCGTCGGCGACGGACTGGCGACGCGGCGCGCAAGGCGCGCCCGCGCATCTTTTCGCTCATGAGCGGACACTGGGAGGAAGTTTGTCGTGAATACCATCTACAGCAAGGTCTGGAACAAATCGCTTGGCATCCTCGTCGTCGCCTCGGAACTGGCACGGGCGAACGGCAAGGGTGGCGCCTCCCGACGCCTGCGCGCCGCCATGGCCGCACTGCCCCTGGCTGCCGGCGTGATGCTGGCGCTGGGCAGCTCGCCCGCGCAGGCGGGTAATGTCTGCGGGGGCTACCTGCTGGGCATCCAGGGCAAGGGCCCCGTCGCCAAGGGCGACGACGCCTTCGCCTGCGGTACCTCGTCGAAGGCCGCGGGCGATTACGCCACCGCGGTGGGAACGGATTCGAAGGCCAGCGGTGGCTACAGCGCCGCCCTCGGCCAGGACGCGCAGGCGACCGGTGCCTTCTCGACGGCGCTCGGCCAGTCCACGCGCGCGACCGGCACCGATAGCGTGGCCGTCGGCCAGGACGCGCTTGCCAGCGCAGTGTCGAGTTCGGCGTTCGGCCGTGGTGCGCGCGCGACGGCGAAGGATTCGGTCGCCATCGGCGACTCGTCCATCGCCAATCGTGCGGGCACGGTGTCGGTGGGTCGTAGCGGCGCCGAACGCCAGGTGGTGAACGTGGCGGATGGCTCGCAGGCCACCGATGCGGTGAACAAGCGCCAGCTCGACAAGGTGTCGGGTAGTGTCACTGGTGTGTCCACGCGCGTGGACCAGTTGTCATCGTCGGTTGCCGGTGTCTCCGGTCGCGTCGATACGCTGGCGAGTGCCGTGAGCGACGCCAGTCATTACGTCAGCGCGGACGGCGCGAATGACGGCAGCGACGACGCGCAGGCGAGCGGCAAATACGCGACGGCCATCGGTTCGGGCGCCTATGCGGGTGCCAACGGCGCGAGCGCGATCGGCAGCGGCGCCGTGGCGACGGGACAGCAGTCCACGGCGACGGGCTATGGCGCCGTCGCGGGCGGACAGAACAGTGCCGCCTACGGTGCGGGCGCTCAGGCGAATGGACCGGGTAGCGTCGCCGTCGGCGGCGTGGCGGTGGATGCAAGCGGCAATCCGCTGATCACCAACGGTGGTGTGCCGGTGGATACCGGCGCGACCAGCGCGGGCGTGGGCGGCACGGCCGTGGGCGCGAGCTCGCAGGCGGGAGGTTTCGCTGCATCGTCGCTGGGCGTGGGCGCGTATGCGTCGGGTGCGCAGGCGACGGCGGTAGGCGCAGTGGCAAACGCCACCGGCGATCTGTCCACGGCGGTCGGCACGCAATCGGTCGCGGCCGGCACGCAGTCGCTTGCGGCCGGCGTAGGTGCCACCGCTTCCAGTGCGAACGCGACGGCCCTCGGTGCCGGCACCAGCGCGTCGGGCGCAGGAAGCATCGCCATCGGCGGTGGCGCGGAAACGGGTTTCTCGCTCTTCGGCCTGGAAAGCCAGAACGCGATCGCGCTCGGCACCGGTAGCTGGGCGCTCGGCAACAACGCGACGGCGCTGGGTGCGAATGCCTGGGCGACCGCCGATAACTCGGTGGCGCTCGGCGCGGGTTCGCAGGCAACGCGTGCCAACACCGTATCCGTGGGCGACAAGGGCAAGGAGCGCCAGGTCACCAACGTGGCCGCGGGTACGACAGGCACCGATGCGGTGAACAAGAGCCAGCTCGACGCGGTGGCGAGCAGCGTCAGCGACGCGAGCCACTATTTCAAGGCCAACGGCAACGGCGACGGTTCCGATGATGCGCAGGCCAATGGCCAGTACGCGACCGCGTCGGGTTCGGGCGCTTACGCGGGTGCGAACGGCGCGAGCGCATTCGGCAGCGGTGCCGTCGCGACGGGACAGCAGTCGACCGCGACCGGCTATGGAAGCGTGGCGGGCGGGCAGAACAGCGCCGCCTACGGTGCCGGTGCGCAGGCGAACGGCATGGACAGCGCGGCCGTCGGTGCGAACGCCGAAGCGTCCGGCGCGCGGTCGACGGCGACCGGCGCGAACAGCGCGGCGTTCGGTGACGATTCGACCGTGAACGGCCACGGCGCCATCGCCGACGGCACGGGCACGTCGAGCTACGGCGCGGGCAGCTATGCCAGCGGCGATTACGCCACGGCGGTAGGCCAGGGCGCGGTGGCGCAGGGCCAGGGTTCGTCGGCGATCGGCAGCGGCGCGAGCACCAATGCAAACTACGCGACCGCGGCAGGCTATGGGAGCGTCGCCTCCGCGCAGAACAGCTCGGCGTTCGGCGCTGGCGCACAGGCGTCGGCCAACGGCACCACGGCCATCGGTGGGCAAGCGCTGGACGAGGACGGCAATCCGCTCATCACGTACACGTCCACCGGTGAAGCGGTCGGTCCGGCCAGCGCGTCGGGACTGGCGGCGACAGCGGTGGGGGCGAGCGCGCAGGCCGAAGGCAAGTACGCCACGGCGTTGGGCACGGCAGCGTTCGCGCAGGGCGAGCAGTCCACCGCCAGCGGCTTCCTCGCGCAGGCTTCGGGTAGCGGCGCGACGGCCACGGGTTCGCAGTCGTTCGCCGATGGCGACCTGTCGGTGGCGACGGGTTATGGCGCGTCAGCGTATAGCGCGGGGGCGACGGCCATCGGTGGCAACGCGAGCGCGGCGGGCGCGGGCAGCATCGCCATCGGCAACGGGGCGGAGACGGGCTTCGGCCTGTTCGGCATCGAGAGCGCCAACGCGATCGCGCTCGGCACCGGCAGCTGGGCACTCGGTGACAACGCGACGGCCCTGGGCGCGAATGCTTGGGCACTCGGCGATAACTCCGTGGCGCTCGGCGCCGATTCGCAGGCGACCCGTGACAACACGGTCTCCGTCGGCGACAAGGGCAAGGAGCGGCAGATCACCAGTGTGGCGGCGGGCACCGAGAACACCGACGCGGTGAACAAGGGCCAGCTCGACGCGGTGGCCAGCAGCGTCAGCGACGCGAGCCACTATTTCAAGGCGAATGGCAATGGCGACGGTAGCGACGACGCGCTGGCGAACGGCCAGTATGCAACGGCTTCCGGTTCGGGTGCCTATGCGGGCGCGAACGGTGCCAGTGCCTTCGGCAGCGGCGCGACGGCGACCGGACAGCAGTCCACGGCGACCGGTTACGGCGCGGTGGCGACGGGCCAGAACAGCGCGGCGTATGGCGCGGGTGCGCAGGCGAACGGTCCAGGTAGCGTCGCCGTCGGCGGCGTGGCGGTCGATGCCAGCGGCAATCCGCTGATCACCAACGGCGGCGTGCCGGTGGATACCGGCGCGACGAGCGCGGGTGTCGGCGGTACGGCAGTGGGCGCGAGCTCGCAGGCTGGCGGTTTCGCCGCGTCGTCGCTGGGTGTCGGCGCGTATGCGTCGGGCGCGCAGTCGACGGCGGTGGGTGCTGTGGCGAACGCCACGGGCGATCTTTCCACGGCGGTGGGCACGCAGTCGGTCGCGGCCGGCGCGCAGTCGCTTGCGGCGGGCGTGGGTGCCACGGCGTCGAGCGCGAACACGACAGCGTTGGGTGCGGGTACGAGCGCCGCTGGCGCGGGCAGCATCGCCATCGGCAGCGGCGCGGAGACGGGCTTCGGTCTGTTGGGCATCGAAAGCGCGAACGCGATCGCGGTAGGCACGGGTAGCTGGGCGCTGGGCGCGAACGCGACGGCGCTGGGTGCGAACGCCTGGGCGACGGCGGCCAATTCGGTGGCGCTTGGCGCGGGTTCGCAGGCGACACGTGCGAATACGGTGTCGGTGGGCGACAAGGGCAAGGAGCGTCAGGTCGTCAACGTGGCGGCGGGCACGACGAGCACCGACGCGGTGAACAAGGGTCAGCTCGACGCGGTGGCCAGCAGCGTCAGCGACGCGAGCCATTACTTCAAGGCCAACGGCAATGGCGACGGCACGGACGACGCGCAGGCCAGCGGCAAGTACGCCACGGCGGCCGGTTCCGGCGCGTATGCCGGAGCGGAAGGCGCCACGGCCACCGGTAGTGGTGCGGTGGCGACGGGTAGCCACGCCACGGCCAGCGGCTATGGCGCGGTGGCGACCGGACAGAACAGCGCGGCCTACGGTGCGGGCGCGCAGGCCGACGGCCCCGGCAGCATCGCCGTCGGCGGCGTCGCGGTGGACGAAAACGGCAATCCGCTGATCACCAACGGTGGCGTGCCGGTCGATACCGGCGCCACGACGGCCGGTGTGGGTGGCACGGCTGTCGGCGCCAGTGCACAGGCCAGTGGCTTCGCGTCGTCGTCGCTCGGCGTCGGCGCCTATGCGTCGGGTGCGCAGGCGACGGCGGTCGGTGCTGTCGCGAACGCCATCGGCGACCTGTCGACGGCGGTGGGTACGCAGAGTGCCGCGACCGGTGCCAGCAGCGTTGCCGTCGGTGAAAGCGCGCAGGCCACGGGTGCGGAAAGCGTCGCGGTGGGCGGCAGCACGTTCTTCGGCTTCATCCCGGCGCAGGCCACGGGGACCGGTGCGGCGGCGTTCGGCGCCGGCGCCTGGGCCACGGCCGACTACGCCACGGCCCTGGGCTGGAATTCCTATGCCAGCGCGGTGAACAGCACGGCCGTCGGCCAGTCGGCGACCGCCAAGGCGGCCAACAGCGTGGCCCTTGGCGCGGGCTCGCAGGCGACTCGTGAAAACACGGTCTCCGTCGGTGACAAGGGGGCAGAGCGCCAGGTGAGCAACGTCGCCGCCGGCACCGAGAACACCGATGCGGTGAACAAGGGCCAGTTGGACGCCGTGGCGAGCAGCGTCAGCGACGCGAGCCACTACTTCAAGGCGAACGGCAACGGAGACGGCTCGGACGACGCCGAGGCCAGCGGTCAGTACGCCACGGCGGCAGGCTCCGGTGCGTATGCCGGTGCCGAAGGCGCCACGGCGACGGGTAGCGGTGCGGTCGCGACCGGTAGCCATGCCACGGCCAGTGGTTACGGTGCCGTGGCGACCGGCCAGAACAGCGCGGCGTATGGCGCGGGTTCGCAGGCGAACGGTCCGGGCAGCGTGGCGGTAGGCGGCGTCGCCGTCGATGCCGACGGCAAGCCGTTCATCACCAGTGGTGGCGCTCCAGTGGATACCGGTGCGACCACGGCGGGCGTGGGCGGTACGGCCGTGGGCGCCAGCGCCTCGGCCAACGGCTTCGCCGCCACGTCGGTCGGCGTCGGTGCCTATGCGTCCGGGTCGCAGTCGACCGCGCTGGGCGCGGTCGCCAACGCCACCGGCGATAACGCCACGGCGGTCGGTACGTCCACGACGGCTTCCGGTAATGGCTCGGTCGCGGTGGGTGGCCCGGCCGACCTCGGCGGCCTTCAGGTGTATACCGGCGCCACGGGCGCCAGCTCGGCGGCCTTCGGTGCGGGTGCGCAAGCCACGGCGGACTATGCCACCGCCCTCGGCGGCATCACGGGCGCCGAAGGCGTCGGCAGCACGGCCGTGGGTTACTTCGCCTACGCGCCGGGCACCAACGCGACGGCGCTGGGCATCAATAGCTGGGCATCGGGTGCCAGCAGCGTTGCGGTGGGCGACAACTCGACGGCACGCGGGGCCAATAGCGTCGCGCTGGGTTCCAACTCCCTGGCCACCCGTGCCAACACCGTGTCCGTGGGCGACAAGGGCAGCGAACGCCAGGTGACCAATGTTGCCGCCGGCACGCAGGGCACCGACGCGACCAACGTGAACCAGCTCAACGCGCTGTCCGACAGCGTCAGCGCGGCGAAGCACTACGTCGCGGCGACGGGCGCGGGCGACGGCTCCGACGACGCGAAGGCCGCCGGCGGCTTCGCGACGGCGACCGGTGCGGGCAGCAGCGCCGCCGGCGACCTGTCCACGGCGGTAGGTGCGCTGGCGTCGGCGAGCAAGGAATCGACCACGGCTATCGGCGCATCGGCGAACGCCGCCGCGGCGAGCGCCACCGCCATCGGCGACAGCGCGCGTGCGCTGGCGGCCAATTCGGTGGCTCTCGGTGCGGGTTCGACCGCCACCCGCGCCAATACGGTGTCGGTAGGCAGCGCGGGCAACAACCGGCAGATCACCAATGTCGCGGCCGGTAGCCAGAACACCGACGCCGTGAACCTGGGCCAGCTCAACACCGCCCTGTCCAGCGCGTTCGCGGGATCGTCCAACGCCGCGGGCAACGCGGTGGCGATGGCGCTCGGTGGCGGTGCGACGATGGGCGCCAACGGTTTCGTGGGCCCGGTCTACCGGGTGCAGGGCGGCAGTTACCAGACGGTGGGCGACGCGGTGGGCGCGCTCGACGGGGCCTTGAGCTCGCTCAACAACCGCGTCGGCAGCCTCGAGTCGAAGTCGTCGGGTGGCACTAGCCTGCCGGGCACCGGTCCGGTGCGTCGCAACGCGGTCGTCACGCCGATGGCGGCCAGCGCCGCCGCGGTCGGTGCCTCGTCGGCGGTGGCCGAGGCGGCACCGGTGGCTCAGGGGACGCCGACCGCCGCCGGAGCGCCGGTCGCGGTCAGTCCGCAGGCCATCGTCGAGGGTACCGGCAACGGCACGGCGATCGGCTCGGGCAGCTATGCCAAGGACACCACCGATCTCGCCATCGGCAACAACGCCAGCGTGGGCGCCGACAGCAGCACGGCGGTGGGCACCGGAGCGACGGTGACCGCCACGGCGACGAACGGTGTCGCGCTGGGTGCCGGTTCGGTTGCCGACCAGGCGAATACGGTGTCGGTGGGCAACGCCACGGCCCAGCGCCGGATCACCAACGTCGCCGCCGGCACCGCTCCCAGCGATGCCGCCACGGTCAGCCAGGTGGATCAGGCGGTGGTCACGGCGCAGTCGTACGCCGATCAGGGCGATGCCCGCACGTTGCAGAGTGCCAAGGCCTATACCGACCAGAAGTTCGGCGATGTGGTGAGCGGTGGTGCGTTCGACGAGTACAAGCGAACGGTTGATCATCGCTTCAATAACCTCAACGACCGCCTCAACAAGGTGGGCGCGATGGGCGCGGCCATGTCGCAGATGGCCTTCAGCACCCAGGGCGTCAACGGCGATAACCGCCTGGGCGTGGGCGTCGGCGGGTACAAGGGGCAGGGTGCCCTGTCGGTGGGTTACTCGCGGGCGCTGTCGTCGCACGCCAGCCTGACCTTCGGTGCCGCCGTCAGCGGCAGCGAAACCTCGGGTGGTGTCGGTGTAGGCGTAGGCTGGTAATCGTGTAGGCGGCGGCCTCATGGCCGCCACCGCTTACGGGCTTTGTCCAGGACGGGCGCGGCTTGGACGGTTCCTGCGTCCTCTTCAGGAACGTGACGGCCGCGGTCGCCCTCGACGCACGGTATGTGCTACCAATAGCGGCCCGCGTGGTCAGGAACGAACACGCGACCCAATGCACTAACGGACCGTGAGGATGGCATGTCTGCGATGACCGAGCATAAGGACATGCTTACCGGGGAACCCGGTGAAGCCCAGGTGTGTGCGCACCTGGTGGCACATGGGAGGTTGAAGGATACCGACCTGGCGCGGGCGCGCCGTCTCCACGACGAAACGCCCGAAGGCACGCTCACCGCGCTCATGGCGCGGCTGGGGCTGGTATCCGAACGCGACCTCGCCGACGCGTGGGCCGATCTGCTCGGTCTGCCGCTGCTTGCCGCCAAGGACGCCCCCGACCTGCCGCCGGCGGATACCGAGCTTTCGCTACGTTTTCTCAAGCAGTACCACGTGGTCCCCGTCCGCGAGGGCGAGGAGGGCGTGGCCCTGCTGGTCTCCGACCCGGCCGATCCTTATCCGCTCCAGGCGGTACGCCTGGCCACCGGGCGCGATGTCCAGCTGCGTGTCGGACTGCGCTCGGAAATCGACGACCTGATCGAGCGCTACTTCGGTCAGGGGCGCTCGGCCATGGGCAGCATCGTGGAAAGCCTGGATGGCAACGCCGCCGTCGAGGACGACGTTGAGCATCTTCGCGACCTCGCGTCCGAGGCGCCGGTGATCCGCCTGGTGAACCTGATCCTCCAGCGTGCGGTCGAGCAGCGCGCGTCCGACGTGCATATCGAACCCTTCGAGAACCGGCTCAAGGTGCGCTACCGCATCGACGGCGTGTTGCACGAGGTGGAGGCGCCGCCTTCCAGCTCCACCGCGGCGGTGATCTCCCGCGTGAAGATCATGGCGCGCCTGAACATCGCCGAGCGCCGCCTTCCGCAGGACGGCCGCATCCAGTTGCGCGTGCAAGGCAAGGAACTCGACCTGCGCGTCTCCACCGTGCCGACCAGCTTCGGCGAATCCGTGGTGATGCGTATCCTCGACCGCGAGTCGGTCGTGTTCGACTTCGAGTCGCTGGGCTTCACCGACAATTTCCGCGACCGCTTCGTCGAGGTGCTCGATCGGCCGCACGGCATTCTCCTGGTCACCGGCCCCACCGGTTCGGGCAAGACCACCACGCTCTATACGGCGCTTTCGCAGATCAACACGCCGGACGTGAAGATCATCACGGTCGAGGACCCGGTCGAATACCAGATCGAGGGCATCAACCAGATCCAGGTCAAGCCGCAGATCGGCCTCGACTTCACTGGCGCGCTGCGCTCGATCGTCCGACAGGATCCCGACGTGATCATGATCGGCGAAATGCGCGACCTGGAGACATGCCGCATCGCGATCCAGTCGGCGCTTACGGGCCATCTCGTCTTGTCGACGTTGCATACCAACAGCGCGGCAGGCGGTATCACCCGATTGCTCGACATGGGCGTGGAGGATTATCTGCTCGGTTCCACCGTCAACGGCATCCTCGCCCAGCGCCTTGTGCGCCGGCTCGATCCGGAGACCGCGATCCCCTACGAGGCCATGCCCGAGGTGATCGAGCAGTTCCAGCTCGACAAATACACCGACGAGCGCCCCATCCGCCTGTGGAAGCCGGGCTCCAGCGCGATCAATCCCACGGGCTACCGTGGTCGTCGCGCGATCATGGAATTCCTGGTGATGAGCGATCCGCTGCGACGCCTCGTCATGCAGCGTGCCGACGCCGGCGAAATCGAAAGACAGGCGCGTGCCGAGGGCATGCGCACGATGTACGAGGACGGTCTCGCCAAGGCGGTCATGGGCGTAACCACCATCGAGGAGGTCCTGCGCGTCACGCAGGATTCCTGACACCATGAGCCAGTTCCGTTATCGAGCGATCAGCGCCGTGGGCGAAGTGCTCACCGGCCGCATGGAGGCGGCCTCGGTCGAGGACGTGGTCGCTCGCCTGCAGGACCAGGGGCATACCCCGCTCGAAGCGGCGCCGGCCGACGGCGATTCCTCGGGCGGCGGACTCGCCGCACTGTTCCGCAAGGGGCCGTTCACGGGCGACCAGCTGGCCCAGTTCACCCATCAGCTCGCCACGTTGCTTGGCGCAGGGCAGCCGCTGGATCGCGCGCTGGGTATCCTTCTCGACCTGCCCGAGGGCGAGCGTGCGAAGAAACTCGTGGAGCGCATCCGCGATTGCGTTCGCGGAGGCACCACGCTCTCCACCGCGTTGGACGAAGAAAACGGCGTATTTCCACGGCTCTACATAAGCCTCGTCCGCGCGGGTGAAGCCGGCGGTTCGCTGGATGACACGCTGCGTCGCCTCGCCGACTACCTGGAGCGTTCGCAGGCCCTGCGCGGCAGCATCATCAACGCCCTGATCTATCCCGCCTTCCTCATGGTCGGCGTGCTGGGTTCGCTTGTGCTGTTGCTTGCCTACGTCGTGCCGCAGTTCGTGCCGATCTTCGCGGACATGCAGGTGCCGATCCCGGTGATCACCCAGGTGGTGCTCGCGATGGGTACCGTCATCAGCGACTGGTGGTGGGCGATGGCGCTCGTGTTCGTCGTGTTGGGCGTGCTTCTGAACCTGCGCCTGCGCGATCCGGAACACAAGCTGGCCTTTCATGCGCGCATGCTCACCATGCGGGTCGCGGGCCCGCTTTTGCTCAAGGTCGAGACCGCGCGCATCGCGCGCACCCTGGGGACCCTGCTCAAGAACGGTGTGCCGCTGCTGTCGGCGCTCTCCATCGCGCGCCAGGTCACCGGCAACCGCGCACTCGACCAGGCGCTGGAGCAGGCGGCCGAACGCGTCAAAGGTGGTACAGGACTCGGTAGCGCGCTAGGCCAGACCGAGCGCTTTCCGCGCCTCGCCCTACAGATGATTCAGGTCGGCGAGGAGGCGGGTGCGCTCGACACCATGCTGCTCAAGGTCGCCGACACCTTCGATGTGGAAGCCAAGCGCGCCATCGACCGCCTGCTGGCGGCGCTGGTGCCTGCGCTGACCATCGTCATGACCGTCATGGTCGCTTTCATCATGGCGGCGATTCTTCTGCCGCTGCTCAGCCTCACCAGCAACATCAACTGATCAAACCGTTCCAAGGAGAGCTTGCCCATGCGTACGACACGTACCCTCCGACACAGCCACGCCCGCGGCTTCACGCTGCTGGAAATGCTCGCCGTGATCGTCCTGATCGGCATCATCGGCGCCATCGTGGTGACCCAGGTCGGCAAGAACGTCGACAAGGGCAAGTACGGCGCGGGCAAGGCGCAGCTCACCACGCTCAGCCAGAAGATCGAGAACTACGCCCTCGACAACGGCACGCCGCCGCATGAACTGGGCGATCTGGTGGCCAAGCCCGCCGACGCTTCCAACTGGCAGGGCCCGTATGCCAAGGAATCCGACCTGAAGGATCCGTGGGGCCATGCGTTTGGCTATCGCTATCCGGGCGAGCACGGCAATTTCGACCTGGTCTTCTATGGCCAGGACGGCAAGGCCGGCGGCGAAGGCTACTCCGCCGACGTCGGCAACTGGCAGTAATTCGTAAGGACGGCAAGCACGGCCATGCGCGCGCGCGGTTTCACGCTGTTCGAAATGCTGGCCGTGATCCTCCTGATCGGGATCGCGGCCGCCGCCGTGTCCATTCCCATCAGCCAGGGGCTGGCCAGTGCGCGCGTGAATGCTGCCAGTGGTGAACTGGCGGCGGCGTTGCGCTGGACGCGCGCGCAGTCGATCGTGAAAGGACAGAGCCTCGCGCTCGAGGTGGACACCTCGGCGGCGACGTATCGCGCGCCGGGCAAGAGCGACGTGAGGCTACCCAGGGATATGCGCGTGTCGATCACCAGCGCGCGCGAAGACCAGGCCAATGCCACCACCGATCGCATCCGTTTCTTTCCCGACGGTAGTTCCACCGGGGGCCGGGTAACCCTCAAGCGGGGGCAGCGCGAGTGGCATGTCAACGTGGCATGGCTCACCGGCGCGGTCAGCGTGGTGGATACCAAATGAGGCGCGCATCCAGGGCGCCGACGATCAACAGGGGGATAGGTTCGCGGCAGCAAGGCTTCAGCCTCCTTGAAGTGATCGCCGCGATCGCGGTGCTCGCCATCGCCTTCGCCGCGCTCATGCAGGTCGCCGGCAGTTCATTGAGCCTGACGGCCCGCGCCAACGAGCGCACGCAAGCGGCTTTGCGCGCCCACACGCTGCTCGACAGCGCGTTCGTCATGGACCCCGTCCAAGAGGGCGAAACCGAAGGGCGCTTCGACGACACCTATCGCTGGCGCATGAACGTGTCGCGCTACCAGCTGCCAGACGTACGTCCGGCGGACGACGGCGTATCCAGCCCGATCTATCGTCTCGACCTGGACGTCATCTGGGGGCGTGACGACACCGAGCGCCATGCACGCTTCTCGACCCTGCGCATGGGTTCGGCGGGAGGTGGCGGATGAAGACCTCCCGCGGCTTCAGCCTGATGGAAGTGCTGGCGGCGCTGGCGCTGCTTTCCATCGTGCTGCTCGGTGTCTATTCCGGCATCAGCACGGCGACGCGTATCGTGCGCAGTGGTGACGACGCGATCCAGCGCATGGACGAAATCCGCTCCGCGCAGACCTTTATACGCGAAGAGCTGGCTCAGGCCCTGGTCATTCCGTTCGGTGAAACCGACGACGGCGATCCGCTCATCTTCACGGGCGACGCGACCACCGTCCGTTTCGTCGCCCCCTTGCCGGGCTACCTGTCGCGCATGGGCGCGCAGCTCATCACGTTGCGTCTGGTGGACGACGACGATCGCGGCGATCACCGGGGGCGCAAGCGCCTCGAGGTCCAGTTGTCCTTGCTGCCGCCCGACGGCGACGATCCCAAGCCACTCGGTGATCCCGAGGTGCTGCTCAAGGGCATCGGCAAGGGTAGCTTCACCTATCGCGGCCTCGACGAACAGAATCGCCCCACGGACTGGCAGGACGAGTGGGGCGACAAGCGGCGCACACCGTCCCTGGTGCGCGTACACCTGGAGGTCGAGGGCGGCGTGGCGTTCCCTGATCTCATCGCGCCGATCCGCATCGATCCGTCGGCGTCGCGCAATGGCTTCTTCTCGTCGCGTTCGCACGGGCAGGCACTGCGATGAGGTGGCGGCAGCAGCGGGGCGTGGCCCTGCTCATCGTCCTTTGGGGCTGCACGCTGCTGGCGATCATGCTCGGCGGTTTCGCCGCGCTGGCCCGCACCGAAGGCCTGCAGGCGCGATACCAGTTCTCGCAGGCCCAGGCGCATTACGCCGCCGAGGCGGGACTCGTCCGTGCGGTCGCGGGGTTGCAGAGTCCGGACATCGATTCGCGCTGGATCGCCGACGGGCGCGTCTACAGCTTCGTTTTCGACAACGCGAAAGTGAGCGTCACGATCACCGACGAAGATGGCAAGATCGACCTCAATGCGGCATCCGATGACGTCCTGACCGGCCTGTTCAAGGCGGTCGGCCTGCCTGACGACCGGGCCAAGCATCTTTCGGCGGCAATCCAGGACTGGCGCCGCCCGGGCGACGCGGCATCGCCCAATGGTGCGAAAAAAGCGCAATACGATGCCGCCGGACTCGGGTATGGTCCTCGCAACGGACCGTTCGCCACGGTGGAGGAAGGGCGCATGGTCCTGGGCATGGACCAGGAGCTATGGACCAAGATTGCGCCGGTTCTCACGATCTGGTCCGGTCGCGAACGGCCCAATACGGAACACGCCCCGCCGCTGGCGCTCGCCGCCATTCCCGGGCTGGGCTCCGCCGGCGTGCAGGCGATCCTCTCGCAGAGGGCGCAGGCCAACGGTGCGGCCGTATCCGGTGGCAACGGTGTCACGCACACGATACGAACGGAAGCGATCCTTGAAGACGGGACGAGAAGTTCCCTGACATCAACGATCCGGCTACGTGGGATAAGATCGGGAAACCAGCCCTACGCCATACTGCGTTGGCGCGAAGGAGATGCAGAATGACCGCCCTGCAGGACGCCTCACAGCTGCAGCTTGAACGCTTGCGCCGCGCATGGCGAGGCAGTCCGTTGCCCGGCTTTTTTCGTTGGTGGGGAGGCGAATTGTCGGCCCTGGTGCCGGTGCGCTGGCGCCATGCCTTCGGTGGCGGTCAACGCTGGTATGCCGTCGAGCGCAAGGAAGACGCCTGGGTATTGCGTCGGGTAGGCGAATCGCTGCCCCTGGCCACGGCCGACGACATCGATGGGGCCGAGCATCGCCAGGCCTTGCTGTCCCGCGCGCTCGCGGAAGCCGATCCCGCCGATCGCCGAGTGGCTCTGCTGTTACCTGCGGGGCAGGTGCTTCGCCGTCGACTCGTGTTGCCGGTGGCCGCGCGCGACAACCTGCGTCAGGTCGTCGGTTTCGACCTCGACCGGCAGACGCCTTTCCGTACCGAAGACATCCATTTCGGCGTGCGTGAACTCGGCGAAGGTGGCCCGGAAGGGCGCTTCGTCGCCGAACTTGCCGCGACACCACGCCAGTCCCTCGATGTCCAGCTTGATGAACTGGCCGGGCTTGGTATCGCGCCCGATCGCGTTGACGTTCCCCAGGGCTACGGCCTGGCCGGCATCGACCTGCTGCCACCGGCGCGCGCCCCCCGTCGCGTGGATCGACGCAAGCGCCTGAACATGGCGCTGATCTTCGCCATCGTCGTCCTGTTGTTCGGTGCCATGGCGATGTGGTTGCACAACCGCAACCAGGCGTTGGAAACCATGCGTGCGGAGGTCGAGTCGCTGCGTACCGACGCGCAACGCGTGAAGGGCTTGCGCCAGCGGTTGACGGAAAGTGCGGGTGCGTCGGGTTTCCTCGCACGTCGCAAGACCGAATCGCCGTCGATTCTTCCCATCCTTACCGAACTCACTCAGCGCCTGTCCGACGACACCTGGCTGGAGCGGTTCACCGTGAACGCGACGGGGCAGATCGGCTTCCAGGGGCAAAGTCCCCAGGCCGCGCGCCTCATCGATGCGCTCAAGGGGGCGAGCGCCATCGGCGAACCCAGCTTCCAGGGCACGATCCAGACCGATCCCACATCGGGCAAGGAGCGTTTCTACATGCAGGCCAAGGCGCTGATTCCAAAGCCTGGCGCACCGGCCCACTCCGCGGCGAAGCCTGCACCTGCAAAGGCAGCAAGCGCACCGGCTCCCGGATCTAGTGCGGCGCCGAAGGCTGCAAACGCCGCACCTGCGAAGGCATCCACGGTGGCTACGCGGCCGTCACCCACCGCAGCGGCACCCGCAAGAGCCGCCACGGTCGCAGCGCCTGCCACCAAGGCCAAGGAGAACGCCGGTGCGCATGAAGCCAAATGAATCGCGGATCGCTGCGATCCTCCTGCTTATCGTCGTGATCGTGGTCGGTTACTTCGCGCTGGTCCATTGGTGGTTCGTCGCGCCTCAGCTGGCGATCGCCGACGAGATGACCGATCTACGCGATACCCAGCGTCGTTTCGCGGCCGCCATTGCCGAACGTCCGCAGCTTGAAAAGCGCCTGGCGTCGCTGGAACAGGGTCAATCCAGCAGCGACGCTTTCCTTGCCGGCGATGACACCAACGCCGCGGCGGCGGGACTCATGCAGCGTATCGTCGATGTCGCCGCCGCGCACCATGAGAACGGGGCGTGTGATGTCGTGCAGAAAATGCCCGTGCCCAGCCAGGAAAAAGCCGGCGAGCCGTATCGCAAGGTCACCGTCAACATCAGCCTGCGTTGCCAGATGCAGCCGATGACGGCGGTGCTCCACGATATCGAGGAAGCCACGCCGTATCTGTTCATCGAAGACTTCAGCATTTATCGCAATCCCGTGGCTGCCCGCGCGGGAGGCGCGGCACCGATGGAAGTGCAGTTCACTGTCTCCGGTTACATTCATGCCGCGCGTGCGCCGGCCAAGGCGGCATCATGAACGCGGCCGATCAACGACGCCTGACCCCGATCCTCGGCGGTGTGGCACTCGCGCTGGCCGTCGTCTTTGGTGTGTTCGCCATGGGTGTGGGCCGTGGCGTGCATTGGGACGATCCCTCGCCGCCGGAAGCGCTGCCGCCCCTGCGCGCAGCGGCGATGCCGACGCCAACACCGATCGCCCAGTTCGTCGACGTCTGGCAGCGCCCGTTGTTCATGTCGGATCGCAAGCCGGTGGCAGCGGCCGATGGCGACGACTCGGCCAGCAACATCGGCGATCTCGAATTGACCGGCATCATCATGACCGCAGGCCTGCGCATTGCGCTCCTGCACGACAAGGGCAAGGACCTCACGGTGCGCGTCAAGGAGGGCACGCCGCTCGGCGATGGCCACTGGACGCTCGCGACGCTCAAGCCGCGTAGCGCCGTGTTCGACAACGGTGGCGATCATCGCGAGCTTACGTTGAAAGTGGCCGCACCCGATCCGTTGGCCAATGCGCAGCAGGGTCAGAAGGTTCCGCCCATGCCGGGCCAGCCGCCGACGCCTCCCCGCCAACCGTCGCCGCAGCAGGACAACGGTATCCATATCGAGCAGCAGCCAGCATCGGGTATCGCCGGTCCCGTGCCGCCGCAGCCAGCATCGTCCGGTACGCGCCAGGCACCCCCGCGCCAGGATGACCAGGCCTTGCAGCAGGCGCGCATCGAGGCGCTCAAGCAGGCCGTGCAGCGTCGTCGCGCCGAACAGCAGAGCCAGCAACACCAGGATTCGCAGTAATAAGGAACGGCGCCTTGTGCGCCGTCATGGATGACAAAGGAGTACACCATGCAACGTCGCACCCTCGGTGTGGCCGTGCTTTCGGCCATCTTGGCGACGGCCTGCGCGCCCCAGGCGCCCCGCCCCTATGACAGCAGCCTCGAGCGCGAAGCGCTCGCCGGTACCGAGCGCCCCGTACCCAAGCCGCTGCCGCTGGCTGACGCCGACGCCACGAACGACACCGCATCTGCCCTATCCCCCGCTACGCTGCGCGGCACTGGCCGCTTCGTCCAGCCGCGAGGCCTGGAGAAGCCGCGCGCCAGCATCGGCGGTGAAGGGGCGGTAACACTCAACTTCGAGAACCAGCCGGTCGAAGCCGTCGTCAAGGCGATCCTCGGCGACCTTCTCGACATGAACTATTCCATCGCGCCGGGTGTGATGGGTTCCGTCTCGTTTTCCACGTCCAAGCCGGTACGCAAGGAGGACGTGCTTTCCATCCTTGAAACGTTGCTTGGCTGGACCGGTAACGCACTGGTCGAAGACAAGGGGCGTTACGCGGTCATGCCGTCCTCCTACGCTGTTGCGGGTCGCGTCGTGCCACGGCTGAAGGCTTCGTCATCTCGCGCGGGCATGAGCGCGAGGTTGTATCCCCTGCGCTATGTGGCGGCACCGGAAATGACGAAGCTGCTGCAGCCTTTCGTTACACCCGAGTCCATCCTTTTGACCGATCCCGCGCGCAACGTGCTCGTACTGTCGGGTACGCCCGAACAGCTCGCCAACTATGGCGAAACCATCGATACCTTTGATGTGGATTGGGTCAAGGGCATGTCCGTCGGCGTATTCAGCCTGGACAACGCCGGCGTCGGTGAAGTGATGCCGGCGCTGGATTCCGTGTTTGGCCAAAAGAGTGGTGCGCCGGTCGCCGGTCTCGTCCGTTTCATTCCCATCCAGCGGACCAACGCCATCGTCGCGATCGCCACGCGTGCCGAGTTTCTGGATCAGGTCGGCGAATGGATCGATCGCATCGATCACGGCGGAGGTAGTGAACCGCGCTTGTTCGTCTACGACGTGCGCAACCTGGTGGCGTCGGATCTCGCCCGCTACGTGGGAAATATTTTCGGCGCGTCGGTCGCTGCGGATAGCCCATCGTCGGCGACGGTCGTACCCGGGTTGTCGTCGGCCACGCTCGATGGCGACGGCGGCGGTCTGGATGCGCCGTCGCAAGGCGAGGACAGCGATCCCGATTTCTTCAAGCCACCCGAGGAGGTGTCCGCGCCAGCGGCCTCATCGCGTAGCGGTGGCTCGCGATCCTCGGGCATCCGTGTCACGGCGGTGGACGCAAACAACCAGCTGATGATCCATGCGCGACCTTCGCAATGGGCGCAGATTCGCCAGGCGATAGAGCGCCTGGATGCCGTGCCGTTGCAGGTGCAGATCGAGACACGAATCCTGGAGGTGACGTTGCGGGATAATTTCCGCTTCGGCGTCCAGTGGTACCTCGAGGGCCTGGCGGGTGGCGATGGCGAAGTAGCCCAACCCGGCAACAAGCAGCAGTGGGCGCTGGGCAGCGCGACCAAGGACGCACTCCGTCCGGATACGTTCTTCTATTCGTTCGTGAACTCCGATCTGCAGGTGGCGCTGCGGGCTATGGAACAGAATACGAATACGAAAATCCTTTCCGCGCCATCGCTGGTGGTGGTCAACAATCGTAAGGCGAAGATCCAGGTCGGCGACCAGATTCCCGTCACGCAGACCTATGTCAACACCGGTGTAGGCAACGGCAACCAGGTAGGTCAGGTGGAGTACAAGGACACGGGCGTAATCCTCGAAGTGCGCCCGCGCGTCAATCCCGGCGGATTGGTCTACCTCGACGTGGTGCAGGAAGTCAGCCGTGCCGATCTGGTGGGTCCGGGGTCCAATGCGCCCATCGTCAAGCGCAAGCTGAATACCCAGGTGGCCGTACAGAGCGGACAGACGGTGTTGCTGGGTGGTCTCATCCGAGACATGGATTCGGAACAGCATGCCGGCGTGCCCCTGTTGTCACGCATGCCAGTGATCGGACGGTTGTTCGGGGAGCAAAGCAAGGAAGGTATGCGTACGGAACTCCTGGTTCTCATCACGCCGAAAGTCATCACCAGCGGTGAAGACGCGAAACGTGTTTTCGACGAGTACCGACGCACATTCCGTTCGCTTCGCCCCCTGGATTCGGAAGTGGTCGACCGAGATGTATTGAAGAAGGACGTTCGGGAGGGATAGACGTCAGTCAAAGCGAAGGCCCGCGTTCCTGTCGGATGACGGAACGCTGCTGCTTTTTCGCAGTGGACACGTGTGCCGCCACCGATATCCCGTGATCCCCGGCCGAGCTCAAATGGGCGATTGATGCCAAGGGATATCGGTATATGACTACGGCTACGCCATCACGGGTGCTTCGATCTTTCGTGGCGTGCACGGCGCTATGTTTCATGGCCGGTGGGGCGTCAGCGTCGCCCACCGGTGCCAGGTATTACACGCCAGCCAGACCTGGCGATGTGTTCGGGGAGTGGACGCTTCATCGCATGGCCATGCTGTCGCGAGCCGACCTCGGTAGTGTCTGGCCCTTTCAGCACGATAGCGTCTGGGTGGAGGAGTACCTGGACAGTCCGGGGTCCATCTACAGTGACCTGCATGTCGGCATGTTCATGTGGCAGCGAGGCGATGGCCCCAGGGGCGAAGCCGTCTTTCCGGAAAAAACATCGCAGAAAGCGCGTGCGATCGCATGGGACCTGGGCCTGACCAAGGCACTTCCGGGCTGGCAGGCCCTCACGGATGCATCGGCATCCGTGTACACCTATTACGCACCGTATCTAGGCGCCAACCTCAGCAAGGCGGGGGTGCTTCCAACGTACTACGAGAAGGCGTACGAACTGTACGGAAACGAGGTCTATGCGATCACGGCGGAGTTGGCGGTGGCGTTGCAGATACTGCACGAGTGGGTCGAGGCGGTTCCCCCGCAGGATCGCATCGAACAGGGAATCTACGCCGATGTGCTGACGCGGTTTGAATCTGCCACATCCATGGATCAGATCCTCGAAGCTGATCTCACCTACTTGGCCGATATCCTGCGTGGGGAGCTCTCGCTGTGGAGAGGCGGTGGGCTTAATACCTTCGGCATTCGGGAAATCCCGACGCCCTTGCGCATTGCCCGCGTTGCCGCGGCCTTTGCGACTAGTCAAGGCGGCTTTCGCGCCTGCAAGGCGGATGGCAGCCATGATCCTCAGTACGCGGGAGCGATTCCGGAGCAGACGCAGACACCGATCTGCCCGACCGATGCGACCGATCGAGCGGTCTATCGCTGGTATCGCGCGTTGCGCGAGAAGCAACTCCATCGACCGGCATCAGAGATTGACGACATGGCACGGGCTGCTCGCCTGGTCGATGCCTTTGCCGACATCAAGCCGGCGTGGGCGGGCGCTTTCTCTGGCAAGGCGCTCGATTGGTCCAACCATGCGGAGATCATCGAAGCCCAGGTGGCCGTGGCTGGCGATCCAGCCCGCGATACGGAGCTGGATTTCTACCGACTCGTCGAGCGAGCCAATCTGATTATTTGCAGGAGTTCGACGCGATGATGAGTGTTATCAAGTCGACAAAAGTCGTGTTTTGCGGTCTATGCCTGCTGGCTTCCCTGGTAGCGGGCGCTCACCCCGTACTGAAGCGCAAGATCCACGACGATCCGCGAGGAACGGTCACGGCGCGTGTTCTGGCTGCGTTCACGCCCCATGCCCGTGCAGCGGGCCTCTGGTACTTGGCGGCGTTGGAAGGGCGGCGGGTCGACACGCAGGAGTTCACCGCGTTTTCCCAGCAGTTTGAATCGGCGACCTTCGTGAGCGCCACATACCAGTACGAGATCGACGGGACGTCATATCGTCGCGTATACCACGCACGATCGGGATGGAACGAGCCGCGGCTGGGTATTCCCGGTCTACGTGCGGTGCGCGACTACAGCGCTTATTTCGAGGCCTCCACCGATGTCATTGCATGGGACCGGACTCCGCCTCGTCATAGTACGGTGACGGCGAGGCCCCTGGACGACGGACGCGCCGCCAACGCGCGGGATCGCGATGCGGAACTCAAGATTGCCCGACAGATCGAGCGGGACATCCGCAATGGGAGAGTCCGCGCCGGTGGCTATCTGGCCGTGTACTCAAGCCAGGAGCCCTGTGCATCATGCGAGCCCGCGTTGCAGGCGCTATCGGACGCGAGGGGTATCCGGGTGCATGTGGCGTTTCTCGGTCGGCAAAGTCCCGCGTATCGCACGTTCGATCGCCTTCGCCACCAACATATGACGACGATTGAAGTCTCCGTCAACGGGGGGCAGATCCATGTGCTGAACCACAATGCGGCGGTGATGGACCAGGTACCGGCACCGGTCGATTGCATGGAACCGGAGAACCACGAGGATCTGAACGAAGTTTGATATCGCGGTACCCGCAGGACGGCGAAGGAGCGATCGGGCGCCGCCTTGCGTAACATAGCGGTCCTATGACCGCCGTCTTTCCCATTACCCCGCTGCTACCCGACATCCTCACCTCGTTGCACGACCATCCGCGGCTCGTGCTCGAGGCGCCGCCGGGCGCGGGCAAGACGACCCAGGTACCCCTGGCCCTGCTCGACGCACCCTGGCTGTCGGGGCAGCGGATCGTAATGCTGGAGCCTCGTCGTATCGCCGCGCGTGCCGCCGCCTCCTTCATGGCGGCGCAACTGGGCGAGGGGGTTGGCGAGACGGTCGGTTACCGCATCCGCTTCGAATCGCGAGTGGGGCCGCGTACGCGGATCGAGGTCGTGACCGAAGGCATCCTGGGCCGGATGATCCAGGACGACCCTTCTCTGGAGGGTATCGGTGCGATCCTGTTCGATGAATTTCATGAGCGTCACCTTCCCGGCGACCTGGCGGCGGCGCTGACGCTGGATGTGCAGGCCAACCTTCGCCCCGAGCTGCGTATCGTGGTGATGTCGGCGACGCTCGACGGTGAACGCATCGCGCAATGGCTGGGTGCGCCGAGGCTGACCAGCCCCGGTCGCAGTTATCCGGTGACGATGACTTATCCACCCGCACGGGCCCAGGAGAGCACCGAGCAGCAGACCACGCGCGGCGTACTCCAGGCATTGCGCGAGACGACAGGCGATGTACTGGTCTTCCTGCCGGGACGGCGCGAGATCGAGCGCACCCGTAGTCTGCTGGAGCATCAGGCCGACGATGTCGACGTCGTCGCGTTGCATGGCGAACTGTCCATGGCGGAACAGCAACTGGCGTTGACGCCAGGCGACGAAGGCGTGCGCCGTGTCGTGCTGGCGACCAACGTGGCGGAATCCAGCGTGACGTTGCCGGGTATCCGCGCGGTGGTGGACTCGGGTCAGGCACGCGAGCCGCGCTTCGATCCGGCATCGGGCTTTTCCCGACTGGAAACCGTGATGATCTCGCAGGCTTCGGCCGACCAGCGTGCGGGTCGCGCGGGGCGCGTGGCGGAAGGCACGGCGTATCGTCTCTGGCCGGAGAGCCGGCGGCTGGAGCCATCCCGTATTGCGGAGATCGAGCAGGCCGAACTGTCGGGTCTCGCCCTGGACCTGGCGGGGTGGGGTAGCGATGATCTCCCTTGGCTCGATGCGCCGCCGGTCGGCGCGATGAACCAGGCGCGCGATCTGCTGCGCCGCCTGGGTGCCATGGACGACGGTGGCACCATCACGTCGCTGGGCCGCGACATGCTGGCGCTGGGCGCCACACCGAGACTGGCCGCGGCCGCCCTGCGCGCCCCGGTGGAGCGACGCGCGCTCGTAGCCGATCTGCTGGCCCTCGTGGAGGCCCGCTCGCCGTTGCGCGGCGAACAGGGGCGCACGGACGATTTCCGGCAACGCGTGGCCGCGCTCCATCTCTGGCGCGACGCCGGCGCGCGTGGTGCGCGCAACGCGTCAGCCGATGTGGGCGCCCTCGCGGCGATCGACAAAGCCTCGGCCGGTTGGCGACGGCGTCTGGAAGCGCGTACGGCGGCGAGCGGCGTGCCTGATTCGCATGCCGTGGGCGATCTGCTGGCCCATGCGTTCCCGGACCGTGTCGCTCGTCGTGACGACAATCAACCGTCGCGTTACCAGATGGCCAACGGTCGCGGTGCGCGCCTGCACGAGAACAGCGCCCTGCATGGCGAACCCTGGATCGTGGTCCTCGATCTGCGCCTCGAAGCCCGTGACAGCCTGATCCACGCCGGTGCTCCCCTCGATCCGGATTTACTGGCACGGGAGCATCCGGATCGCTTCATCACCCAGCGGGTGCTGCGCTGGGACGACGAACGCGGTATTGCCGAGGCCTTCGAGGAGCGTCGTTTCGACGCGCTGGTCATATCGCGTAAACCGGTGCCCATGAGTGGTGACGACGCATTGCCGGCGTTGATCGCGGCCATCCGTTCGCGCGGTATCGCCTCGTTGCCCTGGACCGACAACGCATCGCGCCTGCGCACGCGCATTGGCGCGCTGAGGGTCTGGCGTCCGGAACTGGGCTTGCCGGATGTGGGCGACGAAGCCCTGCTACGGTCGCTGGATACCTGGCTGTCGCCCTATCTCTCGGGCAAGCGACGCCTGGAGGCGCTGCAGCCCTCCGAGCTGTCCGAAGCGCTGGCGGCGATGCTCGACTACGAACAGCGTCGGGCGCTGGATGCGCATGCACCCGAGGAGCTCACCGTTCCCAGCGGTATGAGTCGCCGCCTGGAATACGGCGCGCGCGACGACGAGCCCGGTGCGCCTCCCGTGCTGGCGGTGAAGCTGCAAGAGCTGTTCGGCCTTGCGGACACCCCTCGCGTGGGTGATGGACGAGTTCCCGTGATGCTGCACTTGCTGTCACCGGCAGGACGCCCCATCCAGGTCACGCAGGATCTCTCCGGTTTCTGGAACCGTACCTATCCCGAGGTAAAGAAAGAGCTGAAGGGACGTTATCCCAAGCATCCCTGGCCCGACGATCCCTGGACGGCGACCGCGACACACAGGGCTAAGCCGCGAGGCACCTGAATCGCCGCGCTTTCGGGCGTCCACCCACATGCGCCGGGCGTGTGCCTTCGCGCATGCATCGGCGTCGCGGATACGCTCGAAGCCGATCTTCCTTTCCAATGCCCTGTCGCCGGCACCCTGCCGTCGACCATCGCACAAAAAAGGAGGTTCCATGCGATTACATGGATTTGTCGCGCATAGCGCGTTCGTCGCATTCGCGTTCGTCTCTGCCGGGTCGACGCTTGCCGCACCCCGCGTCGGGCCACCGCCCGGCGACCTGATATCGGCCTGGATCAAGCATCGTCTTGCGGTCGATGCCGATCGCGACCCACTGATCGCCGACGCGAGGCTCACGAACGACATTGTGCTTTCGCCGGCGGACATCTACACGCCGGTGCGAAGCGTTCCGTTCTCATTCCGGGGCGTGCTGTGGACACACACCTTCGTGGACCTGCTTTCCGACGGCTACCCGTTCAGCCGTTCCACGGCCACCCAGGCGCTTGCCTGGGACCTGGGCATGACCAACGGATATCCGGGGGCGGTGGATTCCGCCCATCTTGCACCGGATCTCGGCGCCCGCTGGGCGGGTACCCAACTGGCCAAGGCCGGGGTGACCGAAGCCATCGCCCGCAAGGCGATCGGGCTGGCGGGGCAGGGTGCTTATGCTGTCGCGGCGAACTACGCCGTGGCGGTGCAGATCCTGGTCGACAAGCTCGCTTGCTACGAAGCGTCCGAATGGCCGAGTCTCGGCTTGCGCGATGACATCGTGCAGCGATTCATGGCGGCGAATGCGCTGGGTGAATTGCGCGATTACGATCTCATCTACCTGATGCGGATGTTGCAGGCCGAACTCTCCACCTGGCATGCCGGCGAGATGAATATGTACGGTCGCCGCGAGCTTCCCACCGCCCTGCGGGTCGCGCGCGTGGCGGCCGCTTACCGTGACATGCAGGGGTATGCGCACGATCCCTGCACCCAGGGCGGTCGGCATGACCGCTCGGTAGCTGCCACCCTGCCTACCGACACCACGAAATCGATGTGCCTGGTGGATGCGACCGATCGCTCGGTGCTTGCCTGGTACCTCACCACGTTCGACGCCCAGACGAATCCGGAGCACACCAATTTCGTCGTCGCGCCTGCGATGCGCATGACTCGCCTGGTGCGACCGGTTCGTCCTTTGTGGCTGGGGGTGTTCGGTAATGAATTGCAGGCCCATTCCGTCAATCTGGAAGTGGTGGAGTCCCTGGTCGCCGACCAGCTGGCGACGGACGACGCCTCGGAAGCCAAGGCGGAACGCTATACCATGCGTCGCGCCGTGTTCCTGTGTGCCAAGGAGATCGGCGCATGAAGACACGTCATGTCGGGATGATGCTCGTCGGCCTGCTTCTCGCCGCACCCGCTTCGGCCGAGAGCTGGCGGGCCACCGGGTTTGCGGAAGACGACCGGAACATCGTCACAGGAGCGTTGATCGACGCCTTTCGCTTCCATGCGGAAGCGGCCGCCACGTGGTACCTGAATCAGCTGGAAGGGAACCTGGTATCGCAAAAGACCTTCAGTCAGTTCAGTCATGCGATGGTGTCCGCGACATACGGAGCCTTCGAATACACCTATACGAAAGACGGCGTGCGGAATACCCGCATCTACTACGCGATGTCGGGTCGCGACGATCCGCCGACGGGCCTTCCCTCCGGGCACACGCCCATGGCGAACTTCATCGCCCAGGACAGCACGCGCATCCACGCATACATCGGAGCTAACGACCAGAGCGCGATCCGCTGGACCGAAATCGAGACCGATGCCATTCCGGATCAGCATCGTCGCGATGCGGAACTGAAAGCCGTGCGGACCATCGAGCGCGATATCCGCTCGGGCGTGGTCACGCGGGGTGGCCGGCTCCAGGCCTTCGTCAGCCAGCCCATGTGCGACTCCTGCGAGCATGTGATGCACGAATTCGAGCGCATCTATGGCGCGGACATCCAAGTGAACTACCTGGAAGGCAATCTTAGTCCCGCTTACCGTCGATTCCGCCGCTTGATCAACGGCTTCATGAATACCGTGCTGGTCTTGGTGCAGCGGCCCAGCAGATCGAACCATCCAACGCCGCCGTCGGGTGGCGCATGCGGTAGCATTTTCGTTCAGTGATGCATCGGTTGGCCGGAACGACGCCAAGCCGTCGTTCCGGTCAGGGGGGCATCCTGTGGACTGTCCATCGTGGGTGGGGTGACCTATGATCCGCGGCCCGCGGGCCCGACGTTTTCGGGCGACGCAAAGACAGGCAAGGAACGCCTCATGATGTGTAAGGAAAAGGACAGTCGCCGTGCGTGATGGCGATGGGGGGAGGAATGCGCGTCTCAGGCGTGGCGTCCGCGTTGTGTTCATGGCACTAGCTTTTTTCCAGGCTCCTGGGGCTGGGGCCGTGGACATGGTCGATATCGTCGACGATATCGAGGGAGTCACGGTGGGCATGCTTCGTGGTGCCTACGATTACCACCTGGAATCCGCCGGTCGCATGATCGGCGCGATGGACACCGACGGTTTGACCTCGGCGGACCTGGACCGCCTGGCCCATCGTTGGTCCACGGCGACGGTGGCGCGATTCGAATACACCTATGTGCAGCGAGGGCGACCGCGCACGGTGGTGTACCACGCGATCTCAGGGCAGGAGGCAAATCATATCCTCGGTCTGTCCGTGCCGGACATGACTTCCTACTATCCCGTTTCCGTGATGGATCGCCGAGCGATGATCACCGCCGCGGCGGGGAGTCGCCTGGCACCTCCTGAGGTCGGCCACGTCATGGATGCCGAGATCAAGGGTTTTCGTTCGATCGAGAAAGACATCGTCTCCGGCAAACTACTCAGGGGAGGGCGGTTGAACATATGGGTGAGCCAGCCGGCCTGTGCATCGTGTCGTCGCGTGGCTTCGTCCTTCGAAGACGGCTACGGTGTGAGGACAACGATCCATCAATGGATGAAGAGGGAAACCCCTGGAGACTCTCCGTTTCGTCAGCTCTCCACCCATCGCCGCCGAGGTGGCACACGATTGCGACACTGGAGGAAGCAGGCCAGTTCGCTGACGAGCGTCCGCGTCCTGATCGCAGGATGCCTACCTTGAGGAAGCGGTTCCGGGGATTTCGCCTACGAGAAGGTCGGCAGTATTCCTATCGAGTGTAGGTGTAGGGATGTGGTCTCATAAGACCGGGCACCAGGACGTGTCCTTCGTTCCCTACCTGTAACCGAACATGGATGGTTCTTCATGCGATTACGCTTACACGGCTTGGCGCTCGCCCTGGCCGTCTACCTGGGCCCCCCCCGGTGTCCACGCCGGCGAAGCTCCTTTAGCGGATTTTCCCGAACGCCTCATGCAAAGCATCGTCGAGAAGGAAGGCGACGAGACGGATCGCTTCAATGACGAACATGCCCGATCCTTCCTTCTCGTCGACCCGTCCTCGGCATACAGCGATCTGCGGGTCATCGCTTCGGAGGATCTCGACGAGAGCTGGCACGATGCGCTTGCGCGTTCCGGTCTGGATGCCGACGTGGGTATCGAGGTCTATGCACGTCGCATGGGCCTGACGAAGGCGCGGCCCCAGGTCGACATCGTCGTGGATCCCGCCTACGATCATTACGATCCGTTGATCGGAGCCCAAGCCACCAAGGCGGCGATGGACGAGGACATATTCCGTCAGGCCGTGAACTACACGGGCTATCACAACTCCGCCCTCGCGGCGAATTACGCCGTGGGTGCACAGATCTTGCGCGACAAGTTGCACCGTGTTCCGGTCGACAAACACGATGACTACAACCTTCGTTCGGATGTGCTGGAACGCTTCATGCACCTCGCTACGAAGGATGTCATCGACGACTACGACGGTGATTATTTGCAGCGATTGCTCAAGAGCGAAATGGTGGAATTTCGCCCGGGCACCTCGCCATCGCTTGGTGTTCAGTACATTCCAGCGCAGTTCCGGGTGGCACGCGTCGCGGCGGCCTATCACGACCAGACGGGCTACTTCGGCGGGTATCCCTGCCTTCCGTCGGGAAGATACAACCCATCGTTTGCGGGTACGGGCAAGGAAGGCGATTCGCGTGCATTGTGTTTCGTAGATGCGACCGATCAGGACACGTACGCCTGGTATCAGAAACAGCTGGCGGATCAAATCGAGGGAATAAAGCGCTATCCGGACAACATCAAGGAATCCGGTCTGGTGAAGCTTCTAAGGCCTATCGCCATCATCAGTGAAGCAGCCGGTATCGGCTCCTTCATTCACTTCAGTACCGGCCTTCGCGCGTGGGGGAAGGGCATGATTCGTCCCCGTCCGGTAAAGAATATTTATCAGAAGATCAACACACGGATGTGCAAAGCCTGATATGAAATTTCACATGGAATCGTCGTATCGGCGTATCTCTGCGCGATTGCTGTCGGCATTCGCACTGCTCGTGGCTGGCCCGGCATGGGCTAAACTGGATATCGCGGAATTGCCCGAGGGTGAGGGGAGCGAGGTGGCCATCGATGCCATGAGGCGTTCAGTTGAAATCCACACGGATCAGGTACTGAACTATCGCGATTCGGCCGAAGGTGGCCCGGGCGCTTTCAGCAAGCAAGACATGAAGACCCAGATGGCGAAGGGGAGGCGGGCGACATACGCATCGGCCGAGTACGAGGTGAACGGAAAAACCTATACATATGTCGCGAAGTCAGGCGAAGATCTGATTGGGGCCGTGCCTCACTCGGACGGTATGCTTCCCGACCATAAGCCGTTCGGTGAAACGCGTGTAGCCCGGGTTTCTTTTAAGAATCCCACCCATTCTGGCGGTGACTTCACATCGAAATTCCATGCGAGTATCCCGATGCAGGCGTTCGATGCTGAAATGAAGTTGGTTCGCACCATCGAGTACGAGTTCGAAGTAAACAAGCTGCCGCAGGGAGGCAAGCTCACCATGTGGGTAAGCAAGGAACCATGTGCTTCATGCAGTCCCGTGCTGAAGCAGTTTCATGACGAATACTTTTCGAGCAGCAACCTGAAAGTCCGCTTCGTGCCCGATAACACCGCAAAGCTGCAAGATGCTCTTTCGGCTCGTTTCCATCAGAAACGATTGACGGGTCTCGCTCCGCTTGGCAGCCCTGAGATCAAGGGCTCGTGGTATCGATCGCGCTCATCATCGCCGGACAGCTTCTGCCCTTGAGCGAAAAGAACGCAGACGTGCGTCACGCATGCCTGCGTTCTTGCCCTCGCGTAGATATCGCCGGCGCCGGAGTCGCTACCAGCGTGTACGCTCCGGCAGCAATCCCTTCAACTCGACTTCGGTCAGGTTGCGCCACTGCCCCGGCTTCAGATGGCCGAGCTTGACGTTGATGATACGGACGCGGCGCAACTGTGTGACGCGGTAGCCGAAGGCGGCGGCCATCAGGCGGATCTGCCGGTTCAGGCCCTGCGTGAGGATGATGGCGAAACCGTACTTCGCGATCCGCCGCACCTTGCAGGGCTTGGTCATCTGCCCGTGGATACGCACGCCACGGGCCATGCCGGTCAGGAACTCGTCGGTCACCGCCTTGTTCACCGCCACGAGGTATTCCTTCTCGTGGTGGTTCTCGGCGCGGAGGATCTCGTTGACGATGTCGCCGTTGCTGGTCAGCAGGATCAAGCCCTCGGAGTCTTTGTCGAGACGACCGATGGGGAAGATCCGTTGCGCATGATCGACGAAGTCGACGATATTGCCGTCCACCGTGGTGTCGGTGGTGCAGGTGATGCCGACGGGCTTGTTCAGGGCGATGTAGACCCCCCGATTCTTTGACGACTCCGGCGCCATGGTGCGAGCGACGACGACGTCGCCATCGACCTTCACCACGTCGCCGTCGAGCGCCTTGGCACCCATGCCGACCGTTTCGTCGTTGATGGTGACACGACCGGCCACGAGCAGTTCGTCCGCCTCGCGGCGGGAGCAGAGCCCGGATTCGCTGATGTACTTGTTGACGCGCATCGGATCAGGAGCGCATGCCGACGCCGCGCTTCAGCAGGTGCAGCGCCACGGCCGACAGGCCCACGACGAAGACCAGCATGACCACGAAAGCGGTGACGATGGGCACGTCGCTGACGCCGAGCACGCCGAAGCGGAAGGCGTTGACCATGTACAGGATGGGGTTCACCAGCGAGATGCTGTGCCACGGCTCGCTGAGCAGATCCACCGAGTAGAACACGCCGCCCAGGTAGGTCAGCGGGGTGAGCACGAAGGTAGGCACCAAGGCGATGTCGTCGAACTTCTTGGCGAACACCGCGTTGACGAAGCCCGCCAGCGAGAACACGGTGGCACCCAGCAGCACCGAGAAGAACGTGGTGAACGGATGCGCCACGTGCAGGTCGGTGAAGAACAGCGCGATGACCAGCACCAGGGCACCGACGATCACGCCGCGCGTGACCGCGCCGGTGACATAGCCGAGCAGAATCACCCAGTTGGGTATCGGCGAGACCAGCATTTCCTCGACGAAGCGGCCGAACTTCGCGCCGAAGAACGACGAGGAGATATTGCCGTAGCTGTTCGTGATGATGCTCATCATGACGAGGCCCGGCACGATGTACTGCATGTAGGTGAAGCCGTGCATCTCACCGATGCGGCTGCCGATCAGCTTGCCGAAGATCACGAAGTACAGGGTCATCGTGATGGCGGGCGGGATCAGCGTCTGCGTCCAGATGCGCATGATGCGCACGATCTCGCGACGGACGATGGTACCCAGGGCGACGAGATGGTTGCCGCTCATGCCACGTTCTCCCGGCCGTGTTCCACGAGTCTCACGAACAGCTCCTCGAGGCGGTTGGCCTTGTTGCGCATGGAGGTGACGGTGACGCCGTGCGCCGACAGCGCCGCGAACAGGGAGTTGAGGTCGTGCGCGCGGGACATCTCGGCTTCGATGGTGTGATCGTCCAGTGTGCGCAGGGTCACGCCGGGCAGGGTGGGCAGTTCGCCGGGGATGGCGTTGACGTCGAGCACGAAGGTTTCCACGTCCAGCGTCGACAGCAGGCTCTTCATCGTGGTGTTCTGCACGATGCGGCCCTGGTCGATGATGGCGATGTTGCGGCAGAGCTGTTCGGCTTCCTCGAGATAATGCGTGGTGAGGATGACGGTGGTGCCAGCGGCGTTGATACCGCTGACGAACTGCCACATGGAGCGCCGGATCTCGATGTCGACGCCCGCGGTGGGCTCGTCAAGGATCAGCAGCTTCGGCTCATTCATCATCGCGCGGGCGATCATGAGGCGGCGCTTCATGCCGCCGGAGAGCATGCGGGCCTGGTGGTGCGCCTTGTCCCACAGGCGTAGTTCCTTCAGGTACTTCTCCGCGCGCACGGAGGCTTCCGCACGGCCGATGCCGTAGAAGCCCGCCTGGTTCACACAGATGTCGAAGGGCTTCTCGAACTGGTTGAAGTTGATTTCCTGCGGGACGAGGCCGATCAGGCGCATCGCGTCGCTACGACGCTTGTGGATCGACACGCCGAATATCTCGGCGTCGCCGGAGCTGGCGTTCACGAGCGAGGAGAGGATGCCGATCAGGGTGGACTTGCCTGCGCCGTTCGGGCCGAGCAGGGCGAAGAAATCGCCCGGCTGCACGGTGAGCGAGATGCCCTTGAGGGCCTCGACGCCGTTGCCGTAGGTCTTGCGGAGGTCTTTGACGTGAAGTGCGGGAGTGGTCATGGGCTGCGCCGGGATGCCAAGCCGCCTATTATACCGGGCTTTGCCGGGGTCCCCTGTTCCCGGACGTCAAGAGAGACTTTCCATGGCCGAACAATTCCAGCTGCGCCTCGCCGACAGCTTCATGCTCGCCCCGACGGTGCGGCACCTGGCCTTCGAGCGGGTGGACGGCCAGCCCCTGGCCTTCGTGCCGGGGCAGTTTCTTCAAGTCCACTTCAACTACGACGACGGCAAGCCGACCAAGCGCAGCTACTCGGTGGGCACGGTCGGTGACGGCAGCGGCCCGGTCCAGCGGATCGAGATCGCCGTGAGCTACGTCGAGGGCGGTGCGGCCACCAAGCTGCTGGGCGGCCTGGAGCACGGCCAGACCATCGACGCCAGTGGCCCCTACGGACGGTTCTGCCTGATGGACGGCGACCAGAACAGGCGCTACATCCTCATCGCCACGGGCACGGGCGTCACCCCGTACCGGGCCATGCTGCCCCAGATCGAGGCCTTGATGACCAGTCGGGGCTGCCGTTTCACCTTGCTGTACGGCGCCCGCAACGAGGGTGAGCTGCTTTATGGGGAGGAGTTCGACGCCTTCGCCCGCAAGCACGAGGGGTTCACCTTCCACCCCTGCTTCAGCCGGGGCGCCCGTCCCAACCCGCGTCCGCACGACCGCCTGGGCTACGCCCAGGACATGCTGGCCGAGCTGGAGCCCAAGGCCGACGAGGACATTGCCTACCTTTGCGGCAACCCGAACATGGTCGATGCCGCCTTTGCCGCCCTGAAGGAGCACGGCCTGGCCATGCAGCACATCCGCCGCGAGAAATACATCAGCTCGCGCTAGGGCACGCCGGATCGCGCGCAAGCGCGCTCCTCCGGTGCAAGGCTGGCCGGGCGGCTGGGCTTATACTCCGGCCCATGCACGCCAAGGTCGAACCCGCCTCCCTTCCCGCCGACATGCGCCGCTTCGCGGTCCTGGACCAGCGCCTGCTGGCGGCCGTCCGCAACATCCGCATCCTGCCCACGGTGTCGTGGCCGGCCTCGGTGGAAGAACGCCTGATCGCCGAATTCGGTCAGGGTCGCCTTTCCATCCCGGAGATCCGCTACCACCGACCCGAGCTGGGCGAAACCCGGGCCGAGCTGGAAGCGATCGAGACGGAGGCCGGGGAAGACCATCCGATCGCCGAGTACCTGCGCCGCACCGCCGAGTCCTGGCGCATCGCGACCCACATGCTCGACGCCGCCGGCACCGACGGGGTCACCGACGCCTCGATCCTGCTCTACGGCCGCCCGGGCGACGCGATCCCCGGCAGCAGCCGCAGCAACCTCGATGCCGCGCGTTACTTTGTCGACCTGGCGGACGAACTGGGTGCCGACCTGGAGACCGAGGACGCCACCGGCAATATCCCGGCGGAGACCCTGCAGCGCGACATGGCGAAGGAGCTGGACGCCTTCTTCGCGCCGGGCACGATCTCGGTCGAGGTCGATGCCGAGCTGACCGCGAAGGCCGCGGCGGGCGCCACCCGTATCCGCCTGCGCGGTGGTGCGCGCTTCACCGAGTACGACCGCCACCAGTTGCTCGCCCACGAAGCTTTCGTTCACTCGCTCACGGCCCTTAACGGTCGCGAGCAGCCGGTGCTTGCTTCCCTCGCACGCACCTCGCCGCGCGTGACCGCCACGCAGGAAGGCCTGGCCGTATTCGCGGAGCTGATGTCCGGCGCTATCGACATCTCCCGCCTCAAGCGCATCAGCCTGCGCATCCTCGCGATCGACATGGCGCTGAACGGCGCGGATTTCGTGGAAGTGTTCCGTTACTTCCGCGAATGCGGGCAGAGCGTGCCGGACAGCTTCCACTCCGCCCAGCGCGTATTCCGTGGCGTACCGCTCACCGGCGGCTCCGCGTTCGCGAAGGACAACGTCTACCTATCGGGTCTGCTGGCGGTGCACACGTTCTTCCGCTGGGCGTTGCGCCAGCGTCGCCTCGACCTGCTGCGCAACCTCTTTGCCGGCAAGCTGGCCTTGCACGACGTGATGAGCCTCGAGGCGCATTTCGTCAACGGCGACATCGCGCCGCCGCGCTATCTGCCACCGTGGATGCAGCACGTGCATGGCCTGGCGGGCAAGCTGGCATTCTCGCTGTTCGTGAACCACATCCACATGGCCCGCGTCGAGGCCGACGAGATCTCGCTCGGCCTCTGAAAAGCGTCTCCAGGCTTCAGCGGATGCTGAAATGGCCGGATGACATGGCGAAGAACGATTGCGCGGGGCACGACACCATCAAGCGCGCCGTTTCGGTGGGTGCGAGGTCGGGCGGGATGGCCAGCATGTGCATGCCGCTGTTGGGAACGCTTTGGGCGACGGGATGTTCGCCGAAGGTTTGCCCATCGTCGATCGACAGGTGGATGTCCACCTTGTCGCACAGGATAGGAGGCCGCGTCGTGCCGGCGACCCGCCATCGGACCTTGCGGGTGGTGCCCCGTTTGAGCCGCGCGCCCTCGATCGGTAGCAGTACTTCGAAGGCCTTGCCGGTATCCACCACGTTCACCTGTATGTCCGCGCTGGCGATGTGCGGACCGGTATCCAGGTTGTCGCGGCCGATGGCGCGAAAATGCAGCGCCCTTTCCATGATGGAAAGCGTGTCGCCAAGGCCCAATGCCTCCCTGCCCAGCAGGACGTCCATGGACGGAAAACTCTGCCAGCCCGAAGACGAGGGAGCCCGGGAGCGGAACAGCGGACCATTGCCCCTGTCGATCAGTATCGGCGTGTCCTGGGCCACCCCCGTGTCGATTTGATCGAACGTGTAGGTAGGCCTGGCTTCGGTGGGTGGATCGACGAGGTGGGCGCCCAGACGGAACGGCGTGCCCGCGGGAATGAACAGGGTGGCCGCCGTTCGCAAGGCCAGCCTGGGCGCGGGTGTCAATGACGCGTCGGATAAGGGGCATTGAGTGCCATGGGTATCCAGATAGGTTTGGATCTCCTCGATGGTCCTGGCGTGGAGATAAGGATCGGGGAACACCTGTAGTCGTGGTTCGACGGAGCGGGCGTAGCTCATGATCGTCGAGCCGGCGGCGGGTTCGACGGCGGAGGTTCCGGTGCGTGACCGATGAAGCGCGTTGAACGTATGCAATGCACCGAGTTGGTGACCGATCTCGTGAGCCAGCACATAGGCAAAGTTGCCCTCGTCGTCATTCGGTGTCCACGCACTGGCGGCGCTCGCCTTCCATGATCCGGTACGGCCGCGGACGGTATAGACCTCATCGCTGCACGCCGTGGCGACGGAAGCGAGGCCAGTGACCCTCGGCCCGGTGTGGGCATGGAACAGGTGGCCTAGGTCGAATTCGGTGAGCGGCATGACGCTCGGGATGAATGTGGCGTTTCTGTCGACCAGAGCGCCCAAGTCGGTCAGCGTTGCGAACGGGTCGGATACGCCGCTGGCGATCAGTTGGTCCGTAGGGTCGACCAATTCCAATCGTATGCCCAGCTCCGTTTCATAGACGGCGTTGACGCGGTTCACCGTACGCGCGATGGCGCTCAAGGCAGCTTCGGTCGTGCCGCCATGCGCATCGACGAAAGAGCGGTCCGCGGACGCCGCAAGTCGGAGAACATAGCGGCGCCGGGGAGCCTGCGTCTCCGGTACGGGCGGTTCGATGGGGTCACGGCTCAGGCTGGTGTGAATGTCGTCCCTGTCGCCGGGTGCATCACGATCGGTGGAGGCCGGGCGATCAGCCAGGTGGTAGACGATGTACACCGTGGCTTCGTCGCCGCCGGCCGGCATCGATAGGGGCCGAAGCGCCCATTCCCCCGAAGGCGTGCGAACCGCCGCGTGAAGCGCGCCGTTCGGGCCGATATCGACGCGCGCGACGCGGCCGGCGTCGTCATGGCCGACCAGGCTGCGCAACGCAGGAAATCGAGTGGCGAGCGACGGGGGAATCACCTCCGAGTCGCGCAGGCGGAATCGGCTGCTGCCTCCTTCCGGAAGCGGTAGCACGATCTGTGCGATTTCGTCGGTCTGTCGACGCTGCCTGCGTCCAGGTCTCTGCCGCGCCCATTCCCGTGGATCGAGCAGGACACTTCGATAAACCGAGGGCCTGCCGGAGGCGGGCGCCTGTGTAGTGCGGTCGTCAGTCCATAGCTCACCTGCCCGGATCGCAGGGGCGAGGGAGGCGAGGATCAGGGCGGCAAGCGCAGGGCGGAAGGGGAGTAAACGACGCATCGACGAATCCATTCGTAGGCTCGGTCTATTGAGCCATGCGCCGAGCCTTTCCTGTATTGGGCGCACGCCGTAGCCTGACGTCATGCTTGCCTTACAGAAGGCTAATGCTGAAATCGGCGGGCGACACTGCCAGGAAAGGGCGCCAGTCACAACGAATGCGGATGCGTGCCTTGTCCGTCGTGGGAACGTCGGACGGGATCGGTATCAATGCCTCTCCGTCGTTGGGTTCGTCGGTGGCCAGTTGTCGCGACCAGGTCACGCCGCCATCCGTCGACAGATCCACGTCGAGGAAATGGCAGGAGATGGGCGCTTCGGTGGTGCCCGCCACATCCCAGCGCAAGGCGACCTGTAAGCCGGCGGTGGCGCGTGTGCCAGCCGATGGCGAGGTCACGGCGAACGGTCGGCCGGTGTCGACCACGCGCAATCGCGTATCGGCATGCGTCGTGGTTGCGTCGTCGCCACCGTTGTCGCGCACGGTCAGGCGAAACGTCAGCCATCGATCGGTGGTCGGCAACGTTTCACCCGGACCAGGCGATTCGTGTCCGAGTACGGCGTCGAGACGCGGAAAGATCCGTTCCGATGACGTTGACGGTGGCATCGAACGGAACAGCGGGCCGCGTCCGTCGTCCTTGAGTTCGCGCTTCTGCTCCGGGCCGGCATCCATCTGTTCCCATGTGTAGGTGAGGTGCCGGCTCGGTTCCGATGGCTGTACGCGGGCATCGAGCAGGAACGGCGTGCGCGCCGGGATGACGGTTTCTTCGCCCAACGATGTGGGATCGACCCACGGCGCGCTCGCCTTGCCCAGGCGTTTGCGTGCGCAGCGGCCTCCGCGCGATGCCAGCCAGCTACGCACCTGGGCGATGTTGATGGCGTGGAAGTATGGATCGGTGCGTGGTTGCAGCCATTGCGCGTCGCCGCCGCAGCGGCCCGCCGCGTAGCTCATGGCGGTGCTGCCACCGCCGGGTTCCACCGCGCGGTCGTCGAGGGTGAAGCGTGTGCAGCCATTGGGCGTGGCCCAGGCGCCCAGTTGCTGGCCGAGCACGTAGATCATGAAGCCCTGTGCGTAGGGCTCGTTGTCCGGATGCGCGTGGCCGCTCCATGCCGCCGCCTTGTGGCCAGCGTGGAAGTCGGCGGACATGTCGTCGTTGCACGAGGTGCCGATCTCGCTTTCGCCGCCGTAGATGTCAGTCAGCGCGTGCCCCATGTCATAGGCGCCCGCGCCGAGCTTGCGATCGATGAAACGCGCGGCGGCGGGACCGGGTTCGTGGGTTTCGAAGGGATCGCGCTTCGCGTCGGTGAGGAGCAGGCGATCGTTGTGCGCCGCGAGGGTGAAGTGCACGCCCAGGTCGGTCTCGAAGACTTCGTTGGCCCGGTTCACGGCGTGCGATACGGCGATGAGCCCTCCCTCGACGGTACCGCCGAACATCGCCGTATAACGGCTGGTGGCAGCCACTGCGAGACGGAAGTCGTAGCGCACGTTACCGGAGCCTGCGTCGCGCCGCCGGCGCGGAGCCGGCTTGGCGTCGTCGACATGGGCCAACGGTACGGCGAGACGCTCGACGGCGGTGTCGAGCGCGGCGTGGCCGTCGTCCTGGTGCATCGTCCATTCGTCCACGCCGTTGCGCACGCTCAGGTGAAGGGCGTTTCGCGAGTGGTCCAGGCGCGCGGTGCGCCCGCTGTCGTCGTGCCCGCGAAAGCTGCGCAGCCCGGGATGGCGACGAAGCAGGGCGGCAGGCAGTGTGCGCGAATCGACCATGTGGAAACGCGAGTGCGTGCCATCGCCGATGGGAAGGTCGATATCGACCCCGCGGGATCCGTCGACGGGCAGGTCGGCCAGGGTGTCGCGCACGCCGGCGGGGTCGATGGCGGCGGTCAGCGCGGTGGAGAGGGCAAGGGCGAGCAGGGGCATGGGAAACCTCGTTCCGGGAGGGCTTCCGAGCGTACGCACGCGCATGGCGGCGCACCGTCCGGGGCGCCTGCGGGGCTACGTGGGTTTTGCCTATCACAGCGTGTCGCAATGCATCACACCCGACCGGAGGAGACCGCCGGGCGCGGTGCTAACATGGATGCCTATATCGCGCGGCGACGGGCCGCAACCCCACTTTTCCTTTTCCCATTACATCCCGCAGGATCCCATGGCCATTTCCGAGGAACTGAGGCAAGCCGCCCTCGAGTACCACCGTCTTCCCCGCCCGGGCAAGATCAAGGTCACGCCGACCACGTCGCTGCTCACCCAGCGCGACCTGTCGCTGGCCTATTCGCCGGGCGTCGCCGCCGCGTGCGATGCCATCGTCGCCGACCCGCAGACCGCCGCCGAACTCACCGCGCGCTCCAACCTCGTCGCCGTGATCTCCAACGGCACCGCCGTGCTCGGCCTGGGCAACATCGGCGCGCTTGCCAGCAAGCCCGTGATGGAAGGCAAGGGCGTGCTGTTCCAGAAGTTCGCCGGCATCGACGTGTTCGACATCGAGATCAACGAGACCGATCCGGACAAGCTGGTCGACATCATCGCTAGCCTCGAACCCACCTTCGGCGGCATCAACCTCGAAGACATCAAGGCGCCGGAATGCTTCGTGGTGGAGCGCAAGCTGCGCGAGCGGATGAAGATCTCCGTCTTCCACGACGACCAGCACGGCACGGCGATCATCGTCGGCGCGGCGGTCATCAACGCGTTGTTGGTCACCGGCAAGAAAATCGAAGACGTCAAGCTCGCCACCACCGGTATGGGTGCCGCAGGCATCTCCTGCGTGGACATGCTCGTGACCCTGGGCATGAAGAAGGAAAACATCCTCGCCTTCGACCGTGACGGCGTGCTGCACACCGGCCGCACCGACCTCGACCCGGACAAGCAGCGCTACGCCCGCGACACCGACAAGCGCACGCTTGCCGAGATCGTGGAAGGCGCCGACATCTTCCTGGGCCTGTCCGCTGGTGGCATCCTCAAGCCGGAGATGGTCGCCACGATGGCCGACCGTCCCATCATCTTCGCGCTGGCCAATCCCAACCCGGAAATCCTGCCCGAAGACGCCAAGGCCGTGCGTCCGGACTGCATCATGGCGACGGGCCGGTCGGACTACCCGAACCAGGTCAACAACGCCCTGTGCTTCCCGTACCTGTTCCGCGGCGCACTCGATGTCGGCGCCTCGGTGATCAACGAGGCCATGAAGGTGGCCTGCGTGAAGGCCATCGCCGAGCTGGCCCGCCGCGAGTCGTCGGACGTCAGCGCCCGCGCCTACGGCGGCAAGCCGCCGAGCTTCGGCCCTGAGTACCTGATTCCGCAGCCGTTCGACCCCCGCCTGGTCATCCAGTTGCCCCCGGCGATCGCCCAGGCGGCGATGGATTCCGGCGTGGCCGCTCGCCCCATCGAAGATTTCCCGGCCTACATCGAACAGCTCACCGGCTTCGTGTTCCGCACCGGCCTGCTGATGAAGCCGGTGTTCGACCGTGCCAAGGCCGACCCCAAGCGCGTGGTCTACGCCGAGGGCGAGGAAGACACCGTGTTGCGCGCCGTGCAGACCGTGGTGGACGAAGGCCTGGCCCGTCCGATCCTGGTCGGCCGCCCCGACGTCATCGAGAAGCGTATCGCCCGTGCGGGCCTGCGCCTGAAGGCGGGCGTGGACTTCGAGCTGTGCAACATCCACTCCGATCCGCGCTTCGAAGACTACTGGCGCCTGTACCACTCCATCATGGAACGCCGTGGCGTCACGCCGGCTTCCGCGAAGGCCGTGGTCCGCTCGCGTCCCTCGGTAATCGCGGCTCTCATGGTCCAGCGCGGCGAAGCCGACGCGATGATCTGCGGCCTGGTGGGCACCTACCACAGCAAGCTGGAATACATCCGCGACATCATCGGCCTGGATGACGGCGTGGCCGAGGCCTCGGCCATGGCGGCGGTGTCCACGGAGAAGGGCACCTTCTTCTTCCTCGACACCTACGTGCAGGACGACCCCACGGCCGAGCAGATCGCCGAGGCCACCCTGCAGGCCTCCATCCGCCTGAAGCTGTTCGGCGTCCAGCCGAAGATCGCGCTGCTGTCGAACTCCAATTTCGGCGGCCGTGAGACGCCCAGCTCGCGGAAGATGCGCGAAGCGCTGAAGCTCATCCGCCAGAAGGTACCCAAGCTGGAAGTCGAGGGCGAGATGCAGGCCGACGTGGCCCTCACCCCCGAGCTGCGCGAACGGATCTTCCCGAACTCGCGGCTGGAAGGTAAGGCCAACGTCTTCGTCTTCCCGAACCTCGACGCCGCCAACACGGCCTACAACATGATCCGCGTGTTGTGCGACGGCGTGGTCATCGGCCCGATCCTCATGGGCGTCGCCAAGCCGGCGCACATCCTCACCCCGCAGGCCACGGTCCGCCGGGTGGTGAACATGACCTCGGTCGCCTGCGTCGAGGCCCAGATCCGCGCCGCAACAAAGCCAAGGTCCTAAAACCAAAGGCTTTTCTTGTAGGAGCGCGCTTGCGCGCGACCGGAGGTGACGGCAGGCTTGAACGGCTGCCGCCAGCCCCATCGCGCGCAAGCGCGCTCCTACAGTTAAATCGATACAAACCGGCCGTACGGCCGCGTATGCCGAAAGCTTGGAGTATCATCGGCAGGTTTCCCGCCACCCCAAGCGGGCTCCTCCAGTCACCATGAGCGCGCGTCATGCGCGAGCGGAGCATCCATGGACCAGATCGACGATATCCTCAACCAGGACCTCGACCCCACCGAAACCCGTGAATGGGTCGAGTCGCTCAACGCCGTCATCAATCACGACGGTACCGAGCGCGCACATTACCTGCTTGAGCGCATGGTCGACTCCACCCGTCGCGCCGGCGGCTACCTGCCGTTCGCGCCGACCACGGAGTACGTCAACACCATCCCGCCGCACATGGAAGCGCGCAGCCCCGGCGATGCCGCCATCGAATGGCGCATCCGCTCGCTGATCCGCTGGAACGCGCTGGCCACCGTCGTGCGCGCCAACCGCAAGCCCGGCGACCTCGGTGGCCACATTTCCAGCTTCGCCTCGTCGGCCACCCTGTACGACGTGGGCTTCAACCACTTCTGGCGCGCCCCCAGCGCCGAGCACCCGGGCGACCTGGTGTTCCACCAGGGCCATTCGGCGCCGGGCGTGTACGCCCGTTCGTTCCTGGAAGGCCGCATCACCGAAGACCAGCTCGACCTCTTCCGCATGGAAGTGGCCGGCAAGGGCCGTGGCCTGTCCTCGTACCCGCATCCCTGGCTGATGCCGGACTACTGGCAGGTGCCGACCGTCTCGATGGGCCTCGGCCCGATCCAGGCGATCTACCAGGCCCAGTTCTGGAAGTACCTCGAGCACCGTGGCCTGATGCCGAAGACCGATCGCAAGATCTGGTGCTTCATGGGCGACGGCGAGTCGGACGAGCCGGAATCGCTGGGTGCGATCTCCCTGGCCGGCCGCGAAGGCCTCGACAACCTGATCTTCGTCATCAACTGCAACCTCCAGCGCCTCGACGGCCCGGTGCGTGGCAACGGCAAGATCATCCAGGAACTGGAAGGCGTCTTCCGTGGCGCCGGCTGGAACGCCATCAAGGTCGCCTGGGGCAGCTACTGGGATCCGCTCCTCGCCCGCGACACCTCGGGCAAGCTGCGCCAGCTGATGATGGAAACCGTCGATGGCGAGTACCAGGCCTGCAAGGCCTTCGGTGGCGCCTATACGCGCGAGAAGTTCTTCGGCAAGTACCCGGAGACCGCCGCGCTGGTCGCCAACATGTCCGACGACGACATCTGGCGCCTCAACCGTGGCGGCCACGACCCGCACAAGGTCTACGCGGCCTACCACGCGGCCGTGAACACCACGGGCATGCCGACCGTGATCCTCGCCAAGACGGTGAAGGGCTACGGCATGGGCGCCGCCGGTGAATCGCAGAACCCGGCGCACAACCAGAAGAAGATGGACACCGATGCGATCCGCGCCTTCCGCGATCGCTTCAACATCCCGGTGCCCGACGACAAGCTCGACGACGTGCCTTACTACCACCCGGGCAAGGACTCGGAGGAAGTGCAGTACATGCTGGAGCGTCGTCGCGCGCTCGGCGGTTCGCTGCCGCAGCGTCGTCGCAAGTCCGACCAGTCGTTCCAGGCTCCGTCGCTCGAAGCCTTCGAGCAGATCACCAAGGGCACCGGAGACCGCGAAATCTCCACCACCATGGCGCTGGTCCGTGGCATGAACCTCATGCTGCGCGACAAGGAGCTGGGTCCCCGCATCGTGCCGATCGTGGCCGACGAGGCCCGCACCTTCGGCATGGAAGGCATGTTCCGCCAGATCGGCATCTACGCGCCGTTCGGCCAGAAGTACCGTCCGCAGGACGCCGACCAGCTGCTTTACTACCGTGAAGACCAGAAGGGCCAGGTGCTGCAGGAAGGCATCAGCGAAGCCGGCGGCATGAGCGCCTGGCTGGCCGCCGCGACGAGCTACAGCATCAGCAACACGCCGATGCTGCCGTTCTTCATCTACTACTCGATGTTCGGCTTCCAGCGCATCGGCGACCTCTGCTGGGCTGCCGGCGACATGCGCGCGCGTGGCTTCCTCATCGGTGGTACTTCGGGCCGCACCACGCTCAACGGCGAAGGCCTGCAGCACGAAGACGGCCACTCGCACCTGCTCTCCGGCGCGATCCCGAATGTGGTGTCGTACGACCCGACCTTCTCCTACGAGCTGGCCGTCATCCTCCAGGATGGCACCCGCCGCATGATGCAGGACCAGGAAGACGTCTACTACTACATCACGGTCATGAACGAGAACTATGCCCACCCCGACCTGCCGAAGGGCAGCGAGGAAGGCATCGTCAAGGGCATGTACCTGTTCAAGGACGCCGGCAAGCCGAAGAAGAACGAGCCGCGCGTGCAGCTCATGGGCGCCGGTACGATCCTGCGCGAAGTGATTGCCGCCGCCGAGCTGCTCGAGAAGGACTTCGGCGTCACCGCCGACATCTGGTCCGTGCCGAGCTTCTCCGAAGTGCGTCGCGAAGGCTTCGACGCCGAGCGTTGGAACCGTCTGCATCCGGAATCGCCGCAGCGCGTGCCGTACATCACGGGCCTGCTCGCCGATCGCCAGGGTCCGGCCATCGCCGCCACCGACTATGTCCGCGAACTGGCCGACCAGGTCCGCGCGTTCATGCCGGACGGCATGCGCTACACCGTGCTCGGCACCGACGGCTACGGTCGCAGCGACACCCGCGCCAACCTGCGTTCGCACTTCGAGGTCGACCGTTACTGGATCGCCCACGCCGCCCTGGCCGCCCTCGCGAAGGACGGCAAGGTCAACGCGAAGGACGTCAGCCGTGCGATCAAGGAATACAAGCTCGACATGGACAAGCCGAACCCGATGACGGTCTGATCCGTCGCTTGGCAAGGTTGAAAAGGCCGGGGGAAACCCCGGCCTTTTTTATTCATGGCGGACGGCTGCGTTATGACCCCGGCACCTCAATGTCAGGAGCGCGCTTGCGCGCGATGGGGCTCGCGGTAACCCCCATCGCGCGCAAGCGCGCTCCTACCTATTGGCGGGGGCGTCACCTGGGGTGTGCTATGTATCAGCGCAATCGTCCAGGAATCCCGTCATGCGTCTCGCCCTCATCGCCGCCGCCACCCTGTCCCTCGCCGCCTGCGCGACCACTTCCGGCGAACACGGCTCACGCACACGCCTGATCTACGTCGCGGCGCAGAAAGCCCCGTGTTCCACGGGTGTCATGAAGACCGAATGCCTGCAGTATCGCGAGCAGCCCAACCAGCCGTGGCAGCTCAACTATGCGCCGGTCGACAACTTCCAGTGGGAAGCGGGGCATGAGTATCTGCTCAAGATCACGGAGATCGAAGTGAAACATCCGCCGGCCGACGCATCCGCCGTTCGCTGGCGCGTCGACAAGGTCGTGGAGCAGCACGCGGTGGACAAACCGCCGACGCCCTAAGTCATCGCCATAGGCATGAAAAAGGCCGGGATCACCCCCGGCCTTTTCGTTACACGGACACTGTGTCGTCGACTTAGTCGTCGTCGCGAAGCACATGGCGAATCAGCAGGAAGCTGCCGATCGCGGCGGCGGCGATACCGAGGGTAAGCCCCGGGTTGCGGCGAACCTGCTTGCGCAGGCGACGGTACTGGTAGGTGGCCTCGTCCGCGAAATCCTCCGCCATGTAGCGAAGGCGCTGCGCGTTGCCGTTGTTGCGACGGGCGAACTTGCCGGTGACGCGACGGGTACGGTCGAGCAGGTCGTGACCCGCGTCCGTCGCTTCATCGGCGTAGTGACGGACCCGGCCCGATACGCCGTTGACGGCACTTTCGACCTGACGGGCGAATTCACGGTTTCTGCTCATGGGGCGCTCCCTATGCAAGGCGTTACGGTTGGGCATCGACTGTGCGATGCCGGCCGTGAGCGCGGTGTAAACAGGCAAGTGGCGGATTGAACAGGGATTCAGCGAGTGGGCCTGGGCGCCAGGTCGTAGTCGCCGCCGCGCTCAAGGGCTGCCTGATAGGCCGGTCGTGCGTGGATACGTTCCAGGAAGCCCTGGAGACCGGGGCGCGAGGCATCCAGTGCCCCACGGCTGGCGGCGGCTTCGAGCGGAAAACTCATCTGGATATCCGCCGCGCTGAATGCGTTCCCGGCGAACCAGCCCGTCTTGCCGATTTCGTTTTCGAGGTAATCCAGGTGCAGTTTCAGCTGCGGGTCGATGAAGGACTGCTGCGCGCCACGGGCCAGCATGCGCGCCACGGGCTTGGCGAAGAAGGGCACCGGCGCCGACTCCATGCGAATGAAGACCAGCTTCAGCAGCAGCGGCGGCATCGCCGAGCCTTCGGCATAGTGGAGAAAATAGCTGAAGCGCAGCGCGTCAGGGGTGCCCTCGGCGGGCTTCAGGCGGCCCTGGCCGTAGCGGGACACCAGGTATTCGACGACCGCGCCGGATTCCGCCACGGTGACATCGCCATCGACCACGATGGGCGACTTGCCCAGCGGGTGAATGGCGCGCATTTCCTTCGGGGCCAGCAAGGTCTTCGGGTCGCGCTGGTAGCGCACGATCTCGTAAGGCACGCCCAGTTCCTCGAGCAGCCAGAGGACGCGCTGCGAGCGCGAATTATTGAGGTGATGGACGACGATCATGGCGATACCGCATGTGTAGGAGAGGCCAGCGTAACAGCGCCCTCTGTCCACATGCCATCGACGGTGCCGGAGTAGGGTGGAAGGCCAGTCGCAACGAGGGCAAGACCATGAGCCGCGAAGCCGACACCGTCCATACCGATCCCGTGTCCATCCAACGCCTGGATGCCCTGGTGAAGGATCTTCCCGACAACGCGAAGGTGGTGCTTCACCTGCGAGACGGAGGCCGTGTCGAGGGCATCGTCGCCGTCATGCCCACTGTGCAGGATTTCGTCGACGATAAAGGCGTGGAGGGCCTCAATGGCGTGGTGAAGCTGATCGACAACGATCGGCCGGCATGGAGTGCCACGGTGAAGCTGGACACCATCGTGCGTGTCGAACACTTGGACTCGGTGGTTTACGGCACCTCACAGACCTGACGGTATCGCCGCTAAAGCCGCTCCCACCCCTCCGATAGCGAGCCCGCTACCGGAGGGGTGGGAGCGGACCGTGTCCGCGATCGGCGACAGCCGGCCATGGGCATCACGAGTTGAGCGACGCCTGTAATTTCTTCGTCTGCTCGGGGAACGCCTTGCCCTGCGTGGCCACGGTCTGCGCGACGAGCTTCTTCGCCTCGGCATCGCGATTGAGCGCTTTGAGCGCCTTCACGCGATAGGCGGCGACGCTGATCGAGTTTGCACCATAGGCCTTCTTCGCCGCCGCATCGAGATAAGGCAGGCCCTCGGCGGCCTTGCCGCTTTCTACGAGACGACGGCCATAGCGATAGTTGTAGACGTAGTCGTCGGGATAGGCGGCGATCAGCTGCTTCTCCAGCGTGTCGAGCTCGTCGGTGGCCTTTGCGCGTACGAGGTATACGCGCAGGTTGTCGGCGAGGTTGCGATCGCTCTTCAGGTCGCCATGCAGCTTGTCGCGGCTGAGGTCGATGCCCTTGCGCAGCACGGCCTGCTCGGCATCATGATCGCCCAATGCCGCGTCCAGGTCGGCTGCCGTGAGCACGGCGCTGCGCTGGTCGGCGCAAGCCGGCGACGCCGTGAACACCTGGGTGGCGAGGTATTGGTCGTAAAGCGCCTTCTGCGGTGCGAGCGCGCTCTTGCGGGAATCGGGGTGACGCGATTCCGTGGCGCCGATGAGCGCGTCGAGCACATAAGGGCGTTCGCAGCCGATGTCGGCGGCGAGTACCTTGGTGGACGCATCGATGATGCCGGCGTCGTCTTTCTTGTCCTGCGCCTGGAGCAGAAGGAGGCGCTGCTTGGCGAGGGCCACGCGCTTGTCCTTGTCGGAGACGTTGCGCACCATCGGCGGCAGGGTGTCGAACCAGGCCATGCCATCGGTGCCCTGATAGCGCTGCTGGTAGGTGTCGAGCACATCGGCCACGGCGGCCAGCGAGCCCTTGGCGGCATCGGCCTTCTGCTTGGACAGGCGCGCGTCGCCGGAGAGCAGGGTGGCGACCTCCGGATAGAACTTCTCGCGCGGACGCTCAGCGAGGATGCGGCCCAGTTCCTCGCCATCCGGCCCGATGGCGACATAGGTGGGCAGGAAGTGCACCTTGAGCTTCTTCATCCAGGCCTGGTCGGCCGGCTTGTCGGCGTCCGCTTCGTAGAAGACGACCTTGCTTTCGAGGTCGTTCCACTCCTTGCCGTTGAGCACATGGCTTGCCATGTAATAGCAGGAGTAACACCACACCGCCTGGAAGTCGATCAGCACCGGCTTGTGTTCGCGCTTGGCCTGGGCCAGGGCGGCATCGATGCTGGACGGACCCTCGTGCGCGGCGAAGGCTGGCGCGGCGAGGGCGACAAGGGTGGCGACGAGCAGGCGCTTCATGGCTTACATCCCCTTTTGGCGGTATAGACGTCCGAGCCTATACCATTTCACTCGCTACTTGCTATTTCCTGCTAGGTCTCCGGGTCGGATACCAGGCGCTGGCGACGGCGCAGCGAGGGGAACCACCACATCCACAATCCCACCACCACCAGAGTGCCGATGCCACCAATGACGGTGGCATTCACGGCCCCCACCGCCGCGGCCAGGATGCCCGACTCGAACTCACCGAGCTGGTTCGAGGTGTTGATGAAGATGGAATTCACCGCGCTGACTCGTCCGCGCATCTCGTCGGGTGTCTCCAATTGCACGAGCGAACCACGGATCACCACGCTGACCATGTCGCAGGCGCCCAGGGCGAACAGGGCCGCGATCGACACGGGCAGGGACGTGGACAACGCGAACACCAGCGTGGCGATACCGAAACCGGCCACCGAGGCGAACATGATCGAACCGACCCGACGCTGCATCGTGTGTCGCGAAAGCCATACCGACATCAGCAGCGCGCCCACGGCCGGCGCCGAACGCAGCAGGCCCAGGCCCCAGGGGCCGGCATGCAAGACGTCCTTGGCGAAGATCGGCAGCAGCGCGGTGGCACCGCCGAACAGCACGGCGAACAGGTCCAACGAGATCACGCCGAGCACGGCTGGCCGATGACGGATGAAGTGCACCCCGGCGAACAGGGTCTTGAGCGTGGCCGGTTCGCGGCGTGGCGGCGTGTGGTCGTAGGTGATGCGGGACATCAGGACCAGCGCGCCGAGGAAGAGCATGGCGGAGACCGCATAGACGACCGCCGGTCCGGCCACGTAGAGCAGGCCGCCGAGCGCCGGGCCGACAATCATCGCGGCCTGTCCTGCCGCGCCGGTCGACGCCATCGCCCGTGGCAGTACCGCGGCGGGTACCAGTCCGGGAAGCATCGACTGCATCGCGGGGGATTCGATGGCCTTGGCGACGCCCACCACGAAGATGAGCGAGAGGATGACCGCTTCGTCCAGATGTCCGCTGAGACTGAAACCGGCCAGCGCGGCGATGGCGATCCACTCCACCGTCTGGCACAGCGTGACGATGCGGCGTCGGTCGAACTGGTCGGCGAGGTGGCCGGCGGGAAGGGCCAGGAGGACGGAAGGAACGAACTGCACGAGGCCGATAAGGCCGAGGTCGAGCGCGCGACCGGTGATGGCGTAGATCTGCCAGCCCACGGCGACGGACATCATCTGGAAGCCGAAGCTGGAGAAGTTCCTGGCGAACCAGTACTGCACGAAGACACGGTGGCGGAGCAGGGATGCCGCTCCGGGGTCGGTGGGAGGCATGGGCGATCCTTGGGGAATGCGACGATTCTACGCCCGCCTTGCCAGCCGCGCCGTCCCGGGGCCAAGCTTAGGGACACGTTTTTCCAGGGATCCCTACCTCATGCGCCGTATCGCCCCGCTTTTCGCCGTCCTCGTCCTCGCGGCCTGTTCGTCCTCCCAGGATCAACAGGCGGCCCAGCAGGCGCCCGCCGCGAACACCCAGGCCGACGAGGCGGCGAAGAAGCTGGAGACCTATCAGCAGCTGCTGAAGCTGCATAACGACGGCCCGGCGGTGCAGCTGGGTCACGAGATTGTGGATCGCTACCCCGATACGCCGGCCGCCGTCGAGGTGAAGAAGACCCTCGACGACGTAGAGAAGAACTACAAGGAAACCACCGAGAAGAACCGTCTCGCCGCGATGTGGCTCTACCAGGTGTCGCCGATGCAGGGTGGCACACAGAGCACGGCCACCATCCAGTCGTCGCGTCCTTCCGGCGAGGAGGCTGTCCGCCTCATCCTGCGCCGGCATACCGACTGGGGCCAGAGCGTGTTTCTCTACGCGGTGGCGGGCAAGGGCTTCGTCTGCAAGGGCGATTGCTCGCTCAAGGCCACGTTCGACGGCAAGGCGAAGATCATCAAGGCCTTCCGGCCGCCGACCGGCGAACCGGCGCTGTTGTTCCGTAACGACGCCCAGTTCCTGAAGGACCTGGCGAAGACCAAGCGCCTCACCATCGACGTGGTGACGATCAGCCGTGGCGAGACCACGCTCACCTTCGAAACGGGCGGCTTCGACGATTCGAAGTGGCAGCCGTTGGCGAAGAAGAAAAAGTGATGTGTTGAGAGCCGATGCGGCGCCCTCGCCATGCTGGTGAACCGAGACGCTGGGTTCCTGTTTTCACAGGAACGACGAGCTCGCGATCCGTCGTTCCAGCGCACGCTGGAACCCAGCGCGGTGCAATCGGTTATCGCGTCGCGGCCTCCTACGCAAAAGCCGATGCGGCGCCCTCGCCATGCTGGTGAACCGGGGCGCTGGGTTCCTGTTTTCACAGGAACGACGAGCGGGGGCGATCAGTGCAGGAACAGGCGTTCCGTGATTCGCGTCAGCGGCTTTTCGAGGAAGGTGTTGAGCTTCGGCGGCAGGTCGAGCGGGCGAAGGAGCATCTTCACCGTCATCTCGGCCGGAATGTGCTTCTTCAGCATGCCTTCGGCGTGCGTGGTGACGCGGCGGAACTCGGCGTCGTCGTGAGCCTTGTCCGGGTAGCGCGTGTTGAACACGTGGCGCAGCGCGATGTCGCTGTCCTCGTTCTTGATCTCGCTCAAGCGCTTCACTAGCACGCGCAGCGTGCTGAACCGGCTGATGCGGTCGCGCTCGCGATAGATGCGGAAGGCCTGGTAGAAGTGCTTGTAATGACGAACCTCATCGCTCTTGATGAGGTTGGTCAGCTCGCGCAGTACCGGTTCGTCGGTGACGTCGTTCAACGCGCGATACAGGCTGGCCGTGCCGGTCTCCACGACGCAGCGAGCCGCAAGTTCGAGACCACGGTTGGGCTCCAGCTCTTCGGCGGTGCAGACCGAACCGTAATGCGCGAAGAAGTTCTTGAAACCGGACTCCCAGTCGAACTCGGGCCATACATGACGCACATAGGCGGCGAGCGCGCGACCGTGCTGGAGTTCTTCATGCTCCCAATGGTCGCGCAGCCAACTCTGCAGCTCGTCATCGCCAGCGAAGTGATCGACCAGGTTGTGCGTGTACAGATCAGAGCCGCTTTCGACGAACGACGAACTGCATAAAAGGAAGAACAGGTCTTCGTTGTCCCTGACCTTGGAGACGTCGATACGCGTCAGATCGAGCTTCTCAAGCGTCCATGGCAGGCTGGCGGCATAACTCACTGCGGGTGTTCCTCGGCACGAATGTGATCCCGCCCCCTTGGGCGTCTGACCGAATTGTGACAAATGCCGGGCGGAAATGGCTACGGATCGCCCGGCAGGGGGGGGCGTCAGCGGACCACGGTGACCGGCACGTGGGCCTTGGCCAGGACATCCGTCGAGGTGGAGCCGAGCAGCCAGCGGGCGAGGGCGCCCCGCTCGGTATGCCCGATCACGATATGGTCGGCCCCGTGCTGGGTCACGTACTTCAACAGGGCGTCCCCCGGGCTGCCCGGGACCAGCTTGACCGACACCTTCGCCCGGGCCTTCGGGGCGAGCTGGCGCACCTCTTCCTTCAGCCCGTTCTCCCGATCCGACAGGGAGTCGGTGATCATGGCGGCGGCCATGTCGGTGCCGTTCTCGGTCTGCCAGATGGACACCACCGATACCTCGGCATGGGAGCAATCGGCCAGCTCCAGGGCGAAGAGGTAGGCCCGGCGGGCGGTCTCGGAGCCGTCGTAGCCAACCAGGATGTGCTTGGGCATGGGGATTCTCCCTGTGGTTGAGATGCCCCATGGTAGGCCTGTGGACCGTCGGCGGGGAGTCGATTCACGACGCTTCAACGATGCCGCGCCTTTCCTGAACGAATTTCCCGGCGCTCCGGATTTCTTCACATTCGTGAGTGGAGAATCCTGCGGCCGGACAATTCCGTCCGCAGGTTCCTGCCACTTCCTGCTATGGAGATAACGAACATGATCAAGCGCATCACGGGTATGGCCGTCCTGGCCCTGGCAGCGGCGGGCGCCTTCGCGGCTCAGCCGGCCCGCGCGGCCGAAGCCGAGACCAAGTGCCACATGACCTTCAACACCTCCGGTTGGGCGGTGATCTACAAGCATGTCGACGGCACGGGCCACGTGCGTTGCGATGACGGCACGAGCGCCAACGTCCGCATCCATATCCGCGGTGGCGGCCTCACGGCCGGCAAGTACAGCATCGAGGACGGCAAGGGCGAGTTCACCAAGCTCAAGAGCATCAACGAGATCTACGGCAACTACGCCACCGCCGGCGCCAATGCCGGTGTCGTGAAGAGCGGCGAGAGCCTGGCCATGACCAAGGGCGAAGTGTCCCTGGCCATCACCGGCACCGGTCGCGGCTTCAACCTCGGCGTCGACGTCAGCAACTTCGAGATCGTCAAGGTCAAGTAAGCACTTGATTCGGCGCGTCGCGTCGACAAAAAGGGCGCCCCTTGGGGCGCCCTTTTCGTTTGTAAGGGATTCGCCGCCGACATGGCGAGTACACTCGGACAATTCCCCTTCCTCGAGGTCGTCCCCATGCGTCGTCTCCTGACCCTTATCGCCCTGTGCTTCGCCACGGCCTCCGCCTGGGCCGCCGGTCCCAACGTGGGCGACCAGGCCCCGGATTTCCACCTCCAGGACCAGAAGGGCGACTGGCACACCCTCGAGACCCACAAGGGCCAGTGGCTGGTGCTGTACTTCTATCCGAAGGATTTCACCGCCGGCTGCACCACCGAGGTCTGCACCTACCGCGACGACACGGCCAAGCTCCATAAGGCCGGCGCCGTGGTGTTGGGCGTAAGCCTGGACGACGTGAAGTCGCACAAGGAGTTCGCCGAGAAGTACCACGTGCCGTTCCCGCTGCTGTCCGACGCCGATAGCGCCGTGGCGGTGAAGTACGACGTGCTGACCACCACCCCGACCGGCCAGAAGTACGCCCGTCGCGAGACCTTCCTGGTCGATCCGTCCGGCAAGATCGTCAAGGTCTACAAGGACGTCGATCCGGAGAAGAACTCCGGCCAGGTCCTGGCCGATATCGCGTCGCTGAAGAAGGGCGCCTGAGCGTGCTGAAGAAGATCACGGCCCCGGGCGTGGTGCCAGCGTTCGCGCCCTGGCGCATCGTGGTCTGGCTGGTGATGCTGTTGTCGGCGGTGGGTTTCGTGCTCAACGGGTACGCGGCCGTCATCTTCGGCAAGGCGGTGGTCGCCCTCACTCCCGAGGCCCTCGCCAACGGTGGGCCCGATCCCCGGATTGGCCTCGCCTGGTCGCTGGGCTACGTGGTGGGGGCGTTCATCGTGATGGCCCTGGCGCTGGGTACCCTGCGCTGGCGCGAGTGGGGTCGTACCGGCCTGCGCATCGTCGCCGTGGTGCTCCTGCTCTGGGCCGCGTATACGGCCTGGGTGGCGTTCGACCAGTGGCGGCAGCTCGGTGCGGTGCTGACCCAGCCCGGCTTGCCTGCCGAGTTGCTGGCCATGGGCCAGAAGCACCGCACGATCCTGCTGCTCGGCCTGTCGCTGAAACTGGTGTCCGTGCCGGTGCTGGGCTGGCTGGCCTGGCGCCTCGGTACGCTGCGCGTCCGCGAACAGTTCGGCCAGTTCGCGCTGTAAGCGGTTCAGCCTCGATTCCCGTCGCGCGGGCTATCGATGGCGCTTTCGGTACGGACCGCCCATGACTCCTCGTGTCGCCCTCTTCGTGCTCGCCGCCTGCTTCGCAGGTGGCGTTTCGGCCCAGGAGCTGGACCACGCCTGCCGCGTGGCCAGCACCTACGATCTGACGATCCGTCCGGATGCGCTGGTGTTCGAGCGTCCCCAGGTGGCGCCACGCACCGTGCGCATGCACGACGGCAGCCTGAGCACGGACGGTCGGACGGTCAGCCTGCGGCCGGATGAGCAGGACCGGGTGGCGCTGTTCGAAAGCCGTCTCCGCGAGCTGGTGCCGAAGGCCAAGGCGATTGCCAGCGACGGCGTGGACCTTGCTGCCCGAGCCGTTCGCGACGAGGCCGCCAGCGCGGCGCCCGATGCGATCGCCAGCGGTGAGCTGGATCGGGTGTTGAACGCGCGCGTCGCGGATATCAAGCGACGGATCGCCGCCAGCCAGAGCACTCGCGATTGGCAGGAAGACGCCATGCGTACCTACGCGCAGGAGATCGTGTCGGACATCGCGCCGGTCCTGACCCAGGACGTGGGCAGCCAGGCGATGCAGCTGGCGATGAATGGCGACCTGCAAGGCGCGGCGGCGCTGCGCGACCGGGTCGCCAATCTGGCCACCGACGGGCAGGCGCGGGTGCTGGCGCGGCTGCGCCCGGCCTTGGAGCCACGCGTGAAGGCCCTGTGCCCGGCGGTGCGTCAGTTGCAGGATCTTCAGTCGGGGCTCCGCGATGCGGATGGACGTGCCCTCGTCCTCCTTGAGAACGACATGGAATGAGCGCTGGCTGAGCGACGGCCGGCCGCGTTTAGGACCGGCTAAGTCCCGCGGCGCTAACGTGTCGACCATGGAACGCAGCGCCGTACGTGTCGTGAATGGGTTGATCCGCCGGGTCATCGCGGATCGCGACCTGTATCAGCATGCCTCTCATGGCGTGCGTGAGCCGGGCCTCAAGGCCATCCTCGAGGAGTCGGCCGCGTCGCTGACCACCATCGCGGCGGACCTTCAGCGCGAGGTGAACGCCACGGGTGGCCGCGCCGCCACGGCGGGCAGCGCCTTCAGCGGCATGCGCCGCACCATGATGGACGCCTCCGTCCGGTTGTCACACGATCCCGATGTCACCTACATCCGCACGCTGGAGCAGATGGAGCGTCGTTTGCTGGACGCCTTCCTCAAGTTGGAGGCCTCCTCGAAGGATCGTGCGACGGTGGGCCGGCATATCGCCCGGTTGCGCCTGTTGCATCTGGACATGATCCACCTCGGCGGCGCCACCGGTCGCTGATTCTCACGCGGCCTTGCGCATCCGGCGAAGCTCGCGATGCAGGTAGACGTCGGCGGAGACACGCACGGGATGTGCGGCGATCAGGGTCTCCCGGTCCGCGAAATAATTGGCGAATGCGATGGCGTCGGCGGGATCTCTCCGCGAGGCGATCTGTACGCCTTCGCGGAAGATTCCCCAGGAACCTTCCATGTCGGCGATGTGGTATTCGATGGTGTGCTGGGGCATGGGCCGCGCTCCTCGATAGCCATGGTGGCTTGCCGCCATCATCCCGGGTGCGGCGGTTGAGGGATATCGGACTAGTCCGAAAATTCGCGACGATTTCGTGACGATGCCTACATCACCGCAAGGCGTTCCCTTGCGCGATGAAGACGCTCGGTCCAGTGAGCGACCGACGCCAGGTAGGTCGGTACGCGGGCCATCGCCGCAGCGTGGTCATCACCGCGTAATTTGCGTTCGAGTTCTTCACCAAGCGATGCTTCGGGTGACGTGCCGAAAATACGCATGCCGCCCACGATCCGATGGATCGTCGCGGCCATCGCCATGGCATCGGTCAGGTGCTCGGCCTTGGCCAGGTCGTCGTGCGTGGCGCAGACGAAACGGTCCACCAGCGACGTGAGCACGTCGAGGCTGCCGAAGGTCTCCATGAGCGATGCATTGTCCCAGGGCACCGGATCGTCCTTCGTTGGACATCGGTCCAGTGCGCGTCGAAGCGTGTCGACGCGTACCGGCTTGGCAAGGAAATCGTCCATGCCGGCGGCGAGGCAGCGCTCGTGCTCGTCTTCCATCGCGTTCGCGGTCATCGCCACGATATACAAGGGGTTCCCCGTTTCGCGAAGCGCGTGGGTAAGCACGTAGCCATCGATGCCGGGCATATGCAGGTCGGTCAATAGCACGTCGAACGATTCGCTACCCACCAGCGCAAGAGCTTCCTCGCCGTTGGCGACGACACGGTGTCGGTGCCCGAGGCGCTGCAGTTGCGTACGCACCAGTTCCCGGTTGGTCGGATGGTCTTCTGCGACGAGCACATCGAGGATGCGGGTCGTCGCGGGCGCGGGGGCGATCGCCAAGGTGTTCGGTGCGTCGTCGCTGAGGGGAAGTTCCAGTGTCACGATGACACGGGTTCCCTCGCCGGAACGACTTTCCAGGTCGATCGCGCCACCCAGCAATTCCACCAGCCGGCGGCTGATCGCCAGACCCAGCCCGCTGCCGCCGAAACGGCGCGTGATGGACGATTCGGCCTGGATGAACGGCGCGAACAGTCGGGCGATGTCACTGGCCGCGATCCCGATGCCCGTATCGGCGACGATCACCTGCAGGCGCTGGTGTCCCGCTTTTTCATCGAGCACCACGATATCGATGTCCACGCCGCCGTCTGGCGTGAACTTGATCGCATTGCTGACGAGGTTGAGGAGTACTTGGCGAAGCCTGACCCCATCGACCACGTGTACGGCCGCGACACGCTCATCGACATGGCACGCGAGACGGAGCGATTTGCGTTCGGCCTGCCAGGCGAAAAGATCGACGATGCCGGAGGTCAGGGTGCGTAGATCCACGGGCGTGGGCTCGATGACCAGGCGGCCGGCCTCGATGCGGGAGAAGTCGAGCACGTCGTCGAGGATCTGCAGCAGGGCCTCGGCGGAATCCTCCGCCGTGCCCAGCAGGCGGCGCTGCTCGTCGGACAACGGTGTATCGCGAAGCATTTCCAGCATGCCGATCACGCCATGCATCGGCGTGCGGATCTCGTGGCTCATGGCCGCGAGGAACTGGCTCTTGGCCTGGGTGGCCTGTTCGGCCGCCTCTTTGGCGGCGGCGAGCTGGGTGGATTGCCGATGTTGTTCGGAGACATCGATCCAGTAGCTGGTGAACTCCACCCGATGGCCGATCCGGCGTGGAATGGCATGCGATGCGATCCATCTCAATGGATCGCTGTCGCGTATGCGGATCTCGGTATGCACGGGTGTCAACGTCACCGCGGCGCGAGCGATCAGCGCCTCTAGGGGGCCCTGGTCACGTCGATCGATGCGCGCGAACGCGCTGCGCTCATCATTGAGAAATATCTCTGCACCGACGCCAAAAATAGGCTCCGGGTTGCCGCCCAGATAGGTGAATTCGATACGGCCGTCCTCGTGGTAGAGGTAGCGGTACACCACGGCCGGGATGTTGCGCGTCACGTCGGCAAGCTGTTCCTCGGTGCGCCGTCTGCGGCGTGTTTCGCGGCGAAGGCTCAGGTGCGCGTGGGCCATGGCGAGGAACAGTAGCAGCGCGAAGAGTCCGATAGGCCCCATCTTGCGGCCGATTTCGCGCCACGATCCGCCCCAGGTGTATTCCGACCGGAGCCATGTGTTCCGGATGGCTTCCGCCCTGCGGTCGGGCATGCGCGCGAGCACTCTGTCGATCAGGGGAAGCAGGGGGGCGTAGCGCCGCTGCACGGCCATCGACAGGTCGTCGTGCACGCCGGTCTGCGCCGTCATCTTCAGGCGGGCGGCGTAATCCCGCCGTAGCAGGTACTCCGTGCTCGCGATATCGCCGATAAAGGCATCGGCCCTTCCCGACAGCACGGCCTGCAGTCCTTCCTGGGTGGAGCCGACGGAAATCGTCTCGCCGGCGGCGATCGTGGCCGCCGCTTGGGCGACGGCCGGGCGAGCCAGGTTCGCCGCGACCTTCCGGCCGGCCAAGTCGTCGGTCGAGGCCACCGTCGTGGCATCTTCGCGGGTCACGATCATCACGGGGAAAGTCGTGTACGGCGAGGTGAAGTCGAACTGTCGTCCCAGGGCGCTGTTGCGCGGGGACGCCGCAGGCAGCAGGTCGATTTCGCCGGATATCGCCCGTCTCAGCGTCTCGTCCCAGTTCGCCGTGGGCACGGTTTCCGTGCGTAAGCCGAGGGCGTGCACGACGTCGCGCAGGTAGTCGATCGCCATGCCCTCGGCGCGCCCTTCCCGATCGATCAAGGTGAGCGGCGCCGCGGTGGGATCGATGCCGATGCGCAATGGGGGCAAGGTTGCGAGCCACGCGCGTTCGTCGGCGCTAAGGGGAATGTCGAGGTCTTCGGAGAAATGCCCAGGACCATCGTTTGTCCATGCCCGGCGAAGGCGGGCGTGGTCCATGGGATCCAGGCGATTGAGCGCATGGTCCAGCGCGGTAAGCAGTGGCGCGCGTCCGCGCTCGGTCGCGACAGCAAACGATAACGTGGTGATCGGCAGCGGTGCGGTAGGCCCCAGACGCAACCGTTCGCGCAGGCCTGCGGCGCCCATCGTCGCATCGAGTGCGCGGGGATCGCCCAGTACGGCGTCGACTCCGCCGTCGGCCAGCTCCTTCATCGCGGACGCCAGCGTCGCCTCGTGGGTGATGACCGCGTCTGGCACGTAGCGTTGCAGCATGTCGTCTTCCGCGTGTCCCGTCTGCGTGGCGACACGTCGGTCGTGCAGGTCGCCGAAGTGCGCGATACCGCTTTCTTCCCGGCGTATGGCGAGCACGGGCGAGGCCTGATAGTAGGGCGCGCCGATCAACAGCTTGCCGTTCCTGTCCGGTGTGGGCGCGACATCCATGAGAACATCCACTTCACCGTTCCGGGCGGCGGCCATCGCTGACGGCCAGTCCGGAAACACCTGGAAGCGTACGGCGACGCCAAGTTGTTCCGTGAGCTTGCGCAGGTAGTCGGCGGCGAGTCCTTCGACGCGTCCGTCGCGGACGATCTCGAAGGGCGGATATCCTTCCGCGTACGTAGCCGCGACAACAACGGGATGCGCCTTCAGCCACGCAGCGGACGCAGGTGGCAACGCATCGGTGGACGTTGGAAGGGAAGCGCCGGAGAGCGCAGGAATGGAAAAAAACAGGACTAGCAATTTAAGCAATTTCATGGCGTTCCTTCGACCACGAATGGGGCAATTACGGTAACCTCCGCGGCACCGGAGACCAGTAGCACACATACCGAGGAGCGGCTACACATTAACTGGCAACGAGTAAGGCACATGGTGTTACGCACGATCATCGCCGACGATCATCCGGTCGTACTCATGGGCGCGCGCGCTGCGCTGGAGGCCGGAGGTGACATCGAGGTGGTCGGCGAAGCGCATGACGGCGATCAGTTGCTCGCCTTGTTGTCCATGCAGCCGTGCGACGTGGTCATAAGCGATTTCTCCATGCCGGGCGGTCGTCATGGCGATGGGCTGTTGCTCATCGACCATATCCGACGTCGTCATCCGCGTCTGCCCATCGTGATGCTGACCATGATGAACAACGCTGCCGTGTTGCAGGCCATGCGCATTCGCGGCGCGATGGGCATCTGCGACAAGCGTGCACCGCTGCGGGAAGTTGCCGTCGCGGCGCGGCATGCGTACTTCGGGCGTCCGTTCTACAGCGATTCCATTCGCGCGCAGCTCGATGCGGACGGCCTTCCTGCCGATGCTGCCCATGCCCGACTGTCGCTACGCGAGTTGGAGGTGGTGCGGCTCTATGTCGGGGGGCAGTCCATCACGGCCATCGCCGAGCGCCTCAACCGCAGCGTCAAGACCGTCAGTCGGCAGAAACGGGACGCCATGCGCAAGCTGGGCCTGGTCCATGACGGCCAGCTCTCGGAATACGCCCGGGATCGCGGCATCGCCTGACCCCTGCCGTAAGTCGTGGGTGACCAACCGCCCATGCGGTCCGGTCCGGGACGGCGTAAACCTTCTTCCTGCCGGCCGCATCCAAGCCGTATACCTGCGACACCCTGGGGAGGGGACCATGCGCCATCCATTCATTGCCGCCGCGCTAGTCGTGGCCCTGGCCGCGACGCCGCTGGCCTTGCCTGCGAAAGGCTTCAGTTTCAGCACCGACAGCTGCAAGCACGACTACTCGACCCCCTACGACGTGGACGTGACCCAGGCCGGGTTGTCGTTTCACCGGACGGACGGCACGCCGTCGCGGGTCTTCCTGCACGATGGTGCCCTCCAGGTCGATGGGCGCGCCGTCGCCGTATCGACGACCGACGCGGATGCCCTGCGGCGCTATGAGGCCGGCGTACGCCGCCTGATGCCGCTGGTGGCGTCGGTCGCCCGCGACGCCATCGAGGTCGGCTATTCGGCCATGACCACGGTGACCATGACCTTCGCCGAGCCGGATCAGCGGTCGCGCATGCTCGAGAAGATCCGCCGCAAGCAAGCCGAGGCCCTGCGCTCGGTGGACGAGGGCGTCGGCGCGGGGCACTGGTCGTCCGACCGCATGATCGAGACGGCGGCGGGCTCGGTCTCCGACTCCGTGGGCGAGCTGGTCGGCTCCGTCACTTCCAGCGCGGTGACCGCCGCGTTGTCGGGCGATACCGCCAAGGTCGCGGCTCTGCAAGCCAGGGCTACGTCCCTGAGCAAGGCCCTGGACACCGAGATGGACAAGCGCTCCAAGGCGCTGGACCAGCGAGCCAATGCGATCTGCCCGCAGGTCAACGAACTCTCCGACATCCAGCAGGGCTGGCACATTCGTCTGCCCGACGGTTCTCCGCTGCAACTCATGACCATCAAGCCCAAGAACAGCGACAAGGACGCCGACGAGGACGCCTCGAAGAAGGTCGCCCAATCCTGAGCATTACTTGGGCTGGATGAGATCCCAGGCGTTGCCGTAGAGGTCCTCGAACACAGCCACGGTGCCATACGGCTCGTGGCGGGGTTCCTCGCGGAAATGCACCCCATGCGCCAGCATGCGGGCGTGGTCACCAGCGAAGTCGTTCGTCTGCAGGAACAGGAACACGCGGCCACCGCCCTGGTGGCCCACATGGGCTCGCTGCGCGTCGCCGTCCGCGCGGGCAAGCAGCAGGCGCGTCCCCTGCGAATCGCGGGGCGCCACGGTCACCCAGCGCTTGCCCTCGCCACGCGGGGTATCTTCCACCAGCGTGAAACCCAGGGCCTGGGTGAAGAAAGCGATCGCCTCGTCATAGTCGTGGACGAGGAAGGCAATGGCGCCGAGGCTCTGCATGGGGCGTTCCTTGGAAAGGCATGGGACGTGACCGGCCATTAGATCATGCGGGGCAGGCTAGCGAGCCCGCTTCACCCACCAGAGGAAGCGCCGCAACCAGGCGCCGGTCGGATCGGGATTCCACACGAAGGTCGCCACGCTTTTCGGCGGCATGGCGTAGTCGAACCGGTACGCGCCTTCCGCCACGGCAAGACGGCGATCCACCGTGTCGCTGTTCACCAGCACGAGCACGACCGAGCCGTCCGACACGTTCTGGAAGGCCACGTTGGCAATGCCCTTGTCGGTATCGGTGGACCCGACACGCAAGGCGTCGGGAATCACGAAGCGGCTGAAATGCGCGAGTGCGTAGTATTCGTCGTTGCGGCTTACCGCACCGGTACGTGAGTCGACCAGGACCACGCCCTTGCAGGCGTCGCAGCCGCCGAAGTGCGGGCCATGGTTTTCGTCCAGCGCGAGATTCCAGTAGATCACGCCGCGCGCCCACTGGCGGATGCCGGCGATCAGCAGGTCGCGCGAAAACCACAGCAGTTCGCCATTCGCGGCGGACGCCCAGTCGCCGCCGGAACATTCGGTGATGTAGACATCCTTGTCCGGATGCGCGCGACGCACGCGGTTCTGGGCATGCGGACTGCCCTGGTAACAATGCCAGGCTACGCCGTCGACATAGCGTGCCGCGACCGGATCGGAGAGTACTTCCAGTGGTTGTTCGGGCTGGTTCCAGTTGTGGTCCCAGTCGAGGATCTGCGTACGCGGCGTGCGTTTGGCCAGCTTCGGCCCGAGATACTGGCCGATGATGCGCGCCCGCGTGGCGGCCGGGACCAGCATGCCGGGATAGGTCAGCGGCTGGAACGCGGGTTCGTTCTGCAGGGTGAGCGCGAAGATGGGAATGCCGTAGCCGCGATAGGCGTCGAGGTACCTGACCAGGTAATTCGCGTACGTGCTCTCGTACTGCTCCTGGAGTTCGCCGCCCAGCAGGTTCTGATTGGTCTTCATCCATGCCGGCGCGCTCCATGGCGAGGCCACGATGCGCAGGTCGGGATTGATCGCCAGGGCTTCCTTCACGCTGGGCACCACGTCGTCCAACGTGGGCGCGACATTGAAGTGCTTCAGGTCCGGGTCGTCGGCGCCGAAGGGAATATCGTCGAAGGTATAGAGGTTCAGCGAGAAATCCGACGCGCCCATCGTCAGGCGCATCATGCCGAAATTGAGCCCGGGGGGCGGTCCGTAGATTTCGTGGAGCAGCGCGCTGCGCTGCTGTGCATCCATCCGGTGCTGGAGCAACCACGCGGAGGAGTCGGTCATTGCCGCGCCGAAGCCGACCATGCTCTGGTAGGTCTTATGGACATCGACAACCACGTCGGCGTCGCCGGTGCCCCGCGCCGTCATTTCGATATCGGGCTGGCGCATCAGTTTCAGGCGCCGGTCCGCCGTGCTGAGCCACAGCTCGACGGTGGGAATGGTCGAAAGCGTCGCCGGGGTCGCCGGGGCTTTCGCCACCGCAGGTTCGCGACCTCGCTCGTAGGGCAGGGTGAGGGCCGCGGCCGTGATCAGGGCGATCAGCGCAACGAAGATACCCGTGACCCGGCGGGAACCCGGTGTGGACTCATCCATGGCGTGGGCGGAACCTGCCGTCCATGTTGCTGTTCAGATGGATCACGAAGCTCCCTGCCGTACCGGAACGATTCAAAATGTATTTTGAAACGCGCCGGCCGGCGAGGGTTTTCGTTAACTGATTGATTTGAAAGATGCGGCTGTGCCGGTCTTCGGTCAGTCCCATGCCGGGGCGAGGCCCGGCGGGTCGACTTCCCGGCCGTTGCGCTCAAGGGTGGCGATCGCCGCCATGTCGTCGGCGTCCAGGCGCAGGTCGCGAGCGAGCAGGTTGCTGGCGAGGTTCTCGCGCTTGGTCGAGGACGGAATGACGGCGTAGCCGAGCTGCAACGCCCAGGCCAGGGCGACCTGCGCGACGGTGGCGTCGTGCTTGGCGGCGATCCGCGCCAGCATCGGGTCTTTGAGCACCTTGCCGTAGGCCAGGGTCATGTACGAGGTGACGGGGATGCCTTGTTCCTTGAGGAACGCGGTGAGTTGGGGATTCTGAAGGTACGGGCTCAGCTCGATCTGGTTGGTGGCGATCGCGTCCTTGCCCACCGCCGCGATGGCCTGGCGGGTCAGCTCGATATTGAAGTTGGAGATGCCGATCTGCCGGGTCAGGCCGAGCGCCTTCGCGTCGGCCAGCGCGGTCATGTATTCGTTCAACGCGACGCCGTTGCCCGGCGCCGGCCAGTGGATCAGCGTGAGATCCACGTGGGACAGGCGCAGCTTGTCCAGGCTCTCGCGCAGGCTGGGAACCAGGCGTGCCTGGGCGTAGTTCTCGGTCCAGATCTTCGTGGTGACGAACAGTTCGTCACGCGCGACGCCGCTTTCGGCGATCGCCTGGCCGACCTCGGCCTCGTTGCCATAGATCTGCGCAGTGTCGACGGCGCGATAGCCGAGCTCGAGCGCGTTGTGCACGGAATCGATCACGGTCTGGCCGGTCAGTCGGAACGTGCCGACGCCGAAGGAGGGTAGTGTCATGGGAGCTGTCCTGGGAGGTGACGGAGGACGGCAGTCTGCCTGCTCGATCCTTGCGGAATAAGCCGGGAATCCTGCAAATACATTTGCGGTGACGGCAAAGATTCCAGGACGCGCTGGTGTATCCTGCTGGCCTTGTGCAGAGGAACACCGCGTGCCTTCCCGTCCGCCCAAAGCCCCCGACGAACCCGTTGCCACCGATGAATGGGGAAGGGTGGGGCGCAGCCGGCAGTCGCTGAACCACGTGGTTGCCGACGAACTGCGAAAAGCCATTCTTGCCGGGCGCTTCAAGCCCGGCGATCGCCTGCCGGAACCGCAGCTGGCCGAGATTTTCGGCGTATCCCGCAATCCGATCCGCGAAGCCCTCCAGGTGCTCTCCAACGAAGGGCTCGTCGAGATTTCCCGCGGCAGGGGCGCGCGCATCCCCGAAGTCATGCCCGACGAATTCCTCGAGATGATCGAGCTGCGCGCCGACCTCGAAGGCCTCAACGCGCGTAACGCGGCACGGCATTGCACGCCGGAAACCCGCTCGCTGATCGAAGGCCTCCTGGCCGAAGGCAACGCCGCGCTCGCCAGCGACGACATGGCGGCTCTGGAGCGCGCCAACGCGAGGTACCACCGTGAACTGTGGCCGCTGGGACGCAATCGCTACCTGACGGAATTCCTCGGCAGCCTGCGTGACCGTACCTTCTGGCTGGTGTCGACCAAGGCCAAGGTGCGCGCCGACGTGTCATGGCGCGAGCACGCCAGGGTCCTGGAGGCCATCCTCAGCGGCGATGAGGCGCTGGCCGGGCGACTGGCCACCGAGCACGTCAGCCAGGTCGGCCAGTCGCTGGTCAACGACCTCAGCTTCGAGCGCAAAACCTCCGATTGACCGCTAAGCAGGGCCAAAAAACCTGCCGCCGGATTGTGTTCGGTAAAAGTGTATACACCATGCACTGTAACGTTATAACATATTTGGGTCTCTCCTCCCCGGAAGTCCCATGGAACTCTTCAGCGCGCATCCGTGCATGCGCCTGCGTACCCGGCTGCCTGTCGGTCTCGCGTTTGCCCTCACCTTGTCGGCCGGACCGGCCCTCGCCCAACAAACCCTCGATGCCGTCGTGGTGAAAGCCGCGAGGGAGAAGCCCCTCGACGAACCGCAGCCTGTGGGGGCCTCCGTCGGTCGCAAGGTGCTCGACCATTCGATGACAGTGACGACCGAGCATGCGATGCGCTACCTGCCCAATATCCAGCTTAGGCAGCGCTACATCGGCGACATCGGCGGTACCGTGGCCGTGCGTGGCACGAGCGGTTTCCAGTCCGCGCGCATCCTCGTCACCGTCGACGGCATGCCCATCTCCAACCTGCTTGGCAGCGGTTATGGCTATGCGCCGCTGTGGGGCCTGGTGTTTCCCGATGAGATCGACCGCGTCGATGTCATGTACGGTCCGTATTCGGCGCGATTTTCGGGCAACACACTTGGCGCCGGCATCTTCATCCGCACGCGCATGCCCGACAAGCTCGAAGGTGGCGTCGATGTCAGCTATGGCAACCAGCACTTCGACACGCTGCAAACGCACGACAGCCTCAATACCCGTCATGCGCAGGCATGGATCGGCGACCGCATCGGTCGTGTCGCGTGGTCGCTGGGTGTCGATCACCTCGACTCCGACGGCCAGCCGGCCTATATCGCCTTCCTTCCTGCGACCGCCGTTCGCTCCATGGCGGGTACGCCCGTTTCCGGCGCGTTGGATGGCGTCGATGCGAGCGGGAAGCGTCGTTATCTGGTCGGCACGTCGGGGCCATCGAGCGCGCTTTCGAACCTGATCAAAGGCAAGGCGCGCGTGGATCTTTCCGATTCCACCTCGTTGACGCTGCAAGCGGCCTACCGCGATCTTCACTTCCAAAGCCTGGCACCGGAAAGCTACCTGCGCACACGCGGTGGCGTCCCGTTGCTCACCGGCCCCGTCAACATCGACGGTAGCGCGTACAACCTGTCGAACACCCTGGGTTTCCGCCAGCAGGACGTGCGCCTGCGGGACGCCATCGCCGGTGCCATGTTGTCCTCGCAGCTTGCCGACGATCTCCAGGGCCAGTTCAGCGCGTCGGGGTACCGGGTGATCCATGGCGAAACGCGCCAGGCCTACCCGGGCGGCAACGGTGCACAAGTCACGCCGACGGATCGCCAGGGATGGTTCAACGCGGCCGCGCGCTTCGCCCTGACTCCCGATGGCCTGCCATGGCTCGGAAAGGAGCTGGGCTTCGGTGTCGACTACGCACGTTACTGGATGCGCACGAGCACGTATGGCTCGCCCGACTGGCGGGGCGGTGCGAGAGGGGCGCTGGCCGAACGCTCGGCGGGCAAGACCGATCAACTCGGCATGTACGTCGACGACCGCTGGTCCCTCGGGTCCCAGTGGACCGTCATGGCCGGTCTTCGCCACGACCGGTGGCGCGCCTTCGAAGGTGCGCGGCAGACGGCCGTGGCGTCGATCGACTATCCCCGACGCCACACCAACGGCTGGTCGCCCAACCTGGGCGTGCGCTTCGAGCCCGGCGACGACTGGTCGATCGAGCTTCGCGGTGCCCAGGCATGGCGCTTCCCGACCGTGACCGAGCTGTTCCAGTCCTCCCTGACGGGCGGCGTGCTCGTGCAAAGCGATCCCAACCTGCGTCCGGAGCATGCGACCACGTTCAACCTCGGGGCCAGCAAAGTGTTCGGCGTAGCCGGCGGTACGCTTCGCCTTACCGCGGATGTCTTCCAGGAGCGCGTACGCAACACGCTTTTCAGCCAGGCGACGGCGTTCGCCGAGTCATCCTATTACCAGAACATCGGCCTGGTCCGAACGCGTGGTGTCGACCTGCTCGGGACGGCGCGCGACCTGTTCGATGGCCTGCTCGATGTCGACGCCAGCGTCGCCAGGCAGAAGGGCATCATTCGCCAGAACGATATCCTTCCGGCCACCGTGGGCAACGAGATGCCGCGCGTTCCCCATTGGCGATGGAGCGTGCTAGCCACGATCCATCCTACGGCGCGTCTGGATGCGAGTCTCGGCGTACGCCATGAAGGCCTGCAATACAACGATATCGGCAACACGGATGGACGGCGCGGTGGCGTGGGGTACGTCGACGCCTATACCTTCGTCGAAACGCAGGTGGCCTATCGACTGACGCCATCGGTGCAGTTGTCGCTGGGCATCGACAACCTGTTCGACAGCATTCGCTACGCTTACCACCCGTATCCCGGGCGGACGACGCTGTTCTCCGTAAAGTGGAGACCCGAATGACGTGCTGCCGCGTCAACGGCATGGCGAGCCGGGGAGCCGCACGATGAACGGCATCGTCGGCATCGCCCTGCGTCGGCCGCTCACCATCGTCGCGATGATGGCGGTGATCATGCTGGGCGGCTCCCTGGCGCTGGTCCGGCTACCGGTGGATATCTTCCCGCACATCGGCGTGCCGGTGGTCGCAGCGGCATGGTAGTACGCGGGCTTGCCGGCCGACGAGATGGCTGGGCGGATCATCACGCCGTACGAGTGCTTGCTGACGAAGTCGGTCAACAATATCGAGCACGTCGAAAGCGAGTCGATGCAAGGCCTCGGCATCGTCCGGATACACCTGCAACCCGGAGCCGATGTACGTACCGCCATGGCGCAGCTGACCTCGGTGGCGCAGACGGTCATCAAGCAGATGCCACCGGGAACGGCGGCGCCGCTCATCCTCAACCACGATGTCTCGACGGTACCGATCATCCAACTGGCGGTTTCGGGCGAGGGTATGTCCGAGCAGCAGCTGTTCGACCTTGCGCAGGTGCAGGTACAGCCGCAGCTGGTGACCGTCCCCGGTGCCTCGGTACCGTTTCCTTCGGGCGGACGGCAACGCCAGTATCAGGTCGATCTCGATCCGACGGCCCTCGCTGCCCATGGTCTTTCGGCGACGGACGTGGCCGCCGCCATCGCCGTGCAGAACCAGAACAACCCTTCGGGCTTCGTCAAGATCGGGGCCTTCCAGTACGCGGTGCGGCTCAACAGCGCGCCGTCGACCGTCGTCGACCTCAATGCGCTTCCGGTGAAGGTCGTCGACGGTTCGACCATCTACATGCGCGATGTCGCCCATGTCCGCGATGGTTCGGCACCACAGACCAACGTGGTGCATGTCGATGGCAAGCGGTCCGTGTCGATCACCGTACTTAAGAACGGTGCCAACTCGACGCTTTCGATCATCCAGGGCGTCAAGGACGCGTTGCCGCGCGTGCTCGCTGGATTGCCTGCTGCGCTGAAGCTCACGCCAGTTGGCGACCAGTCCCTGTTCGTCCGCGCGGCGGTCGACGGCGTCGTCCGGGAAGGTGTGCTTGCCGCGGCGTTGACCAGCCTGATGATCCTGCTCTTCCTGGGCTCCTGGCGATCTACCCTCATCATCTGCCTGTCGATCCCCCTGGCGGTGATGTCGGCGGTCGCGCTCCTTTACCTCACCGGACAGACGCTCAACGTCATGACCTTGGGCGGCCTCGCCCTGGCCGTGGGTATCCTGGTGGACGAAGGCACCGTCACGATCGAGAACATCAACTGGCACCTGGAGCAGGGCAAGCCGACGATCGACGCGATCCTGGATGGTGCCGCGCAGATCGTCCAGCCGGCCTTCGTGTCGATGCTCTGCATCTGCATCGTATTCGTTCCGATGTTCTTCCTGCCGGGCGTGGCAGGTTTCCTGTTCGTGCCGATGGCGCTGGCCATCGTCTTCGCCGTGGCGTCGTCCTTCGTCCTGTCGCGTACCGTCGTCCCCATGCTTGCCCGCTTCCTGCTCAAGCCGCCGGCATCTGGCACGGGCGACGTGCATCTGGCCGGTGGGGGCGACCATGCACTCACGCGGTTTCAGCATGCCTTCGAGTATCGCTTCGAAAGACTGCGTGCATCGTACGGTGACGTGCTCGCACGGGTGCTCGAACGACCATGGCGTTTCATGGGAATCTTCATGGCGCTGGTCATCGCGTCGCTAGCGCTCACCCCGTTCGCCGGCGAAGTATTCTTCCCTGACGTGGATTCCGGGCAGCTGAAAATCCATGTCCGCACACCGGCGGGTACGCGCATCGAGGAAACGGCGCGAACCTTCGCGGCCATCGAACAGCGCATCTCAACGCTGCTGACGGACCCGATTACCTCCATCACCGACAACATCGGACTGCCGGTGAGCTCGATCAACGCTACGTACGACAACTCGGGAACGGTGGGGCCGCAGGACGGCGATATCCTGATCACCCTGGGCGACGGGCATCGCGCGACCGCCGAGCTGACGGCGCTGCTGCGTGAGGCCTTGCCGCGTGAGTTCGCGGGTGTGCAGTTCGCGTTCCTTCCTGCGGATATCACCAGCCAGATACTCAACGCTGGCGCACCTGCGCCGATCCATGTGCTGGTGCGTGGCAAGAAGCTGCCGGCCAACGAAGCGTTTGCCCGCAAGATGATGCATGCGTTGCGCGCGGTGCCTGGGCTCGTCGACCTGCGCATCCAGGAGCCTGCTGGTTATCCACAGCTCAACGTCGACGTCGATCGGTCGCGCGTGGCGCAGTACGGCATGACAGAGCAGGATGTGACAGGAAGCGTGGCGAGCCTGCTGGCAGGCACGATCCAGACGGCGCCGGTCTACCTGCTTAACCCGGACAACGGTGTGTCGTATCCGGTGGTCGCGCAGGCGACGGACTATGCGTTCCCATTGCTCGATGCGCTTGCCCAGGTACCGGTGGCTTCCGCGACCGGCGACACGGCGATACTGGGCGGCCTGGGCCGGGTGTATCGCGGTAACAGCCGTTCCGTGGTGAGCCACTACGACATCCAGCCGGCCATCAATATCTACGGAGCGGTGCAGGGACGTGACCTGGGTGCCGTCGCGCGCGATGTACAAGTCGTGATCGACGACACAGGCAAGCAGGCACCCAAGGGCAGCACGGTGTCGCTGACCGGGCAGGCGACGGTCATGAACACGGCATTCCATGGATTGGGATGGGGCGTGGTCGGAGCCATCGTCCTCATCTACCTGCTGGTGATGGTCAATTTCCAGAGTCTCATGGATCCATTGGTCATCATCGCCGGTTTGCCCGCAGCCGTGGCGGGTGTCGTGTGGACGCTGTTCCTGACAGGAACACCCTGGTCCGTCCCCGCCTTGACCGGCGTCCTCATGTGCATGGGGCTCGCGACCGCCAATTCCGTGCTGGTCATCAGCTTCGCCCGCGAACAGCTTGCGTTGCATGGTGATGCGGTGCGTGCCGCGTTGGAGGCGGGCACGGTGCGCTTCCGTCCGGTGTTGATGACAGCCCTGGCCATGATGCTCGGCATGTTGCCGATGGCCCTGGGGCTGGGCGAAGGGGCCGAGCAGAACGCGCCGCTCGGCCGGGCCGTCATCGGCGGCCTCCTTGCAGCCACGGCCGCCACCTTGCTTCTCGTTCCGGCGGTGTTTGCCGTCGTCCATCGGCGTTCCCGAGCGGATGCCGCCTCGATCCAGGACGCATCCCATGTCTGACCATCTTCCTGTCCATCGCTCGTCGCCAGAGAAGGCAACGCTACGCCGCACGTCGAGCCTTTGGCTCTGGGGCGCGGCGACGATCATGGTCGTTGCCGCGGGTTGGGGAATCCTTGCCCGACGCCATGCGGTCGAGCGTCTTGTCACCGCACGCAAGGCGGAGGTCGTCGCGAATGTCGACGTTGTCCGCCCCGTCGATGCGGGCGATGCGCCCCTGACGCTGCCAGGCCGTATCGAGGCCTGGGACACTGCGCCGATCTATCCGCGCGTCGACGGCTATATCCGGCGCTGGCTCGTCGACATCGGGGATCACGTCCGCGCCGGGCAGGTACTGGCGGAAATCGACACCCCGGAACTCGACCAGCAGATCGCCCAATCGCGCGCTGAGGCGGTCACGGCAAATGCGGACGCCAACCTGGCGCGCACCACGGCCGATCGATGGACCGCCATCCTGCGCAAGGATGCCGTGTCGCGCCAGGAAGTGGACGAGAAGGTGAGCGATGCCGTTGCCAAGCGCGCGGCGGCGGACGCGAAGTCGGCCGCGGTGCGGCGGCTTGAGGCGACGAAAGGATTCGCCTTGTTGCGTGCGCCCTTCGATGGCGCGATCACCACTCGCGCGGCCCAGACCGGTGCCTTGGTGGTGGCCGGCACGACGGCGACCACCCCCATATTCACCGTGGCCGACGACCATCGCGTGCGCATCCACGTACGGGTACCGCAAACCATGGTGGATCGCATGGGAGCCACGACGCATGCCCACCTGACGCTTCCGGAGTTTCCCGGTCGCGTCTTCGATGCCACCGTAGCAAGGCGCGCAGGGGCGGTGGACCCGGGTGCGGGCACGACCCTGATCGAGTTGCAAACGGACAACCCGGAGCACCGGATGCGGCCCGGCGGCTATGCGCAGGTGACGTTCGATGTCGCAGCGGCACCGGGAACGGTGCGCATTCCTTCGACGGCGCTGGTCCTGGGACAGGACGGCACCCGCGTGGCCGTCGTGGACAGCGATCGCCATGTGCGGTGGCGGACGGTCATGATAGGGCGAGATCTGGGCGCCATCGTGGAAGTGACCCATGGGCTGAGTGGTACCGACGAGGTGATCGACGCACCGCCGGATGTACTCGACGACGGCGATGCGGTGCGGATCGTCGACACGATTCGCTCATCCGGTCAAAGGCCGTCCCGTTCGTAGTGTCCGGTCATCCCTCTCAGAGGGATCCGGCTACCTGTCGCGTGTGTCCCGGCATCGACGATGTCGTTCCGCCGTAACAGAATCGGGCGGAGCGATCACTTGACCACCGGCCCGACCTTGCGTGGATCGTTGCATCCATAGTTGTCGCGAAGTCGCGCGATGTCGGATTCGGACACGTGGTGAGCCACGCGTTCTTCGGGCGTCATGCCCTGCCAAGCGTCGAGATCCAGGCAGTGCTTGTCCACCGCCCCGGTGAAGCTGCCGATGATGCGCACCACGCCGGCCATGCCCTGCGTACGAGGGTCCACCATGCGCAATGCGGGCGCACCTTTTTGGAGAGGGTCGCCAGGCAGGCGAACGCCCGACCCCGCGAATGCGCCGTCTTTCTTGAACAGCGCGCCGCCAGGAATGAACGTGCCGAGCTCGTCCCTCGGCACGGCGGGTGTCGGGGAGGCACGGGCCAGCGTCGGAGGCATCGGAATCTCGGCCGTGTTCCGCGATGGCACCATCGACCGGGTCGCGGCCTTGGCCGGAGGACGCCGCTCGCTTGGCGCGGGTGCCGCGCTTGCCGGAGGATCCACACGAGGTGGCACGACATCGATGAAACGCACCTCGAGCGCATTCGTCTCCGACATCCAGGACGGTTCGGTGCGAACGGGGTGCAAGCTGAGAAGGCCCAGCACCAAGGCGATATGCGCCGCGACGACGAAGCCCAGGATCGCCCCGCGAGTCGGCCATCCCGCTTTCAAGGTGTCGGTCATGGCGTCGACGTCAATCCCGCCACGAGCCATGCGGCCATGGAACCCCGCATCGCGCGCATGGCGATGAAATCGTTCCGTCGGTTTACGACGTGGCATCCCTGTCGGCATTCCCTGTTTCCATGGGTGAACTGCTCTGATTTCCCAACGCGCGACGCAGTGGCCCCTTCGTTTCGCGTCCCGCGGGTGCCGTGGTTCAGCGCTGTGAAATAGCTTTAAGGATTTAAGGCGTCAACACTTTTTTACGAATCGTCGCTTTCGTTGCAGCGCAAAACGGGTGTGCGGAGGTTCTGGTTAAAAAAACTCGGCCAAAATCCCCATGTCCCGAATATGTGTGATGCGGCGCAGGTCTTGGCTTGGCATTCCGAGGCCCTGGTATCGAATTGCGTTATTTCTCAAGTCACTAAGGATGGCGGCGCAGGACGCCATCCAGGTCATCGAGCTAACTCGACACGTTCCCGGTACTGCTCCAACCATCGCACCGATTGCACGACGCCGCCGAACGGAAAGAAGTGCAGATCGACCTGCCCATGGGCCGCAGTCAGCCCGGTCGCCAGCCGGTCGACAAAATGGTCCGGTCCCGCCGTGCCTAGCAGCTTGCCGAGCGAAACGCCGTACTTCGACAGCATGGACGCGCAGGCGCCCACGCCACACAAGGCGGCGTAGCGGATGAGCACCGCGATACCCGCGGGGCCCGGTACGCCTATGCGCACGGGATACGTGATACCGCGCTCGCGTAGCGTCTCCAGCCAGCTCAACGCGATATCCGCATCGAAGACGAACTGGGTGACGATCAGCGGAGCCATGCCGCGCATGGCGATGCTCCGGCACTTGTGTTCGAGGACATCCCACCGATCGTCCGTGCTCATCACGGGATGGTTATCCGGGTGTCCGCCCACACCGACGGTCTTGATGCCGGCACGCTCGAACATGCCCGTATCGATCAACGACGCGCTGTCGGGAAAGGGGCCCTTGGGGGTGGCAGGGTCACCCGCGATGACGAAGCAATGCTCGACGCCGACTTCGACCACGGCGCGTTGGATGAACGACTCCAGCTCATCGTGCGAGGCGATGCGGCGCGCGGCGAGGTGCGGCATCGGCGTGAAGCCGAGTGCCCGTATGGCTCGGGCAGCGGCCAGCCGTGCGTCGTCGTCCTCGCCCGGTAGATAGGGCACCGACACGATCGACCCGGGGGCAATCCGAGGCGCGGCGTCGGTCAGCGCAGGCATGGCCTTGGCGCTGACTTCCAGCGAGTAGGCCTGGGTGAGGTCGAGTGCGGCCCGGCGCTTATCGAAAGGAATCAAAGGGGCGTGCCTGCACAGTCTTTCGTATGACTGATGTTCATGGGTTGGTGAAATTTAACCATTTTATTTCATGGGATCCGGTCGCTACGATCGGTTTCCCACACCTCGTCCGCACGGTGGGAGCCGCGATGCTCCTTCGTTCCGGGCCATTGATGTTACTGGAAAAAATGACACGTCCACTTCGCGCGGTCGCCGTCTCTGGCGGCCTGCAACGCCCTTCGAGGGCTGCCACCCTGGCGACCTACCTGCTGGACCTTATCGCCAGCGAGGTCGCATGCGACCGGCACCTGGTCGAACTGGGGTGTCTTGCGCCGGACCTGGCAGGGGCGATCTGGCGAAACCAGCTCCCCGATACGGTGGAGTGTGAACTGGTGGCCGTTGAGCAAGCCGACATCCTGGTGGTGGTGACCCCCGTTTTTCGTGGCTCCTACACCGGACTGTTCAAGCACTTTTTCGACTTCATCGATCAGGACGCCCTGGTCGACAAGCCGGTTCTGCTCGCCGCGACCGGTGGCAGCGAGCGGCATGCCCTGATGATCGACCACCAGCTGAGGCCGCTCTTCAGTTTCTTCCAGGCGCGCACCTTGCCCCTGGGGATCTACGCGACCGAGAAGGACTACCTCGATCACCGCGTGCAGAACGAGGCCTTGGTCCAGAGAGCCCAGCTGGCCGTCGAGCGCGCGCTGCCGCTGCTCCATCTGTCGCGCGGCAGGGGAGTCGACGCCACCGGAGGCATGGCGGCTGCATGAACCACGTATTTGGAATGGATCACAGAATGTACGGTGCCAGGTCGCAATGAACAAAGAATTCGCATTCAGCATCAAGAGCACGTCGTTCGACGAGAACTATCGTCCGTCGGATAGCACACGCGTCACCACCAACTTTGCCAACCTGGCCCGCGGCGAGAGTCGCGAGGAGAACCTGCGCAATACGTTGAGGATGATCGACAATCGCTTCAACAACCTGGCCCATTGGGACAATCCGAACCAGGATCGCTATGCCGTCGAACTCGAGATCATCTCCGTGGAGATGGCGATCGGCGACGAAGGCCAGAGCGGCGTGTTCCCGTTGATCGAGATATTGAAGACGAAGATCGTCGACAAGCAGACCGGTCAATCCTTCGACGGCATGGTAGGAAACAACTTTTCCTCCTATATGCGCGACTACGACTTCAGTGTGGTCTTGCCCGAGTACAACCAGGATCGTTCCACGTTCGGCGCGCCCGACGACTTCGGCGATCTGCACGGCAAGCTGTTCAAGCACTTCGTCAGCTCGGATGCCTACAAGGACCACTTCCACAAGCAGCCGGTCATCTGCATCAGCGCGTCGAGCAGCAAGGTCTATCGTCGCACGGGCATAGAGCATCCCATCCTGGGGGTCGAGTATACGCAGAACGAACTGTCGTCGACCGATCAGTATTTCGGAAAGATGGGGCTGCGCGTGCGCTTCTTCATGCCGCCGAACGGCGTCGCGCCGCTGGCGTTCTATTTCCGTGGCGACCTGCTCGGCGATTACACCAATCTCGAGCTGATCAGTCTCGTCAGCACCATGGAGACGTTCCAGAAGATCTATCGCCCCGAGATCTACAACGCGAATTCCGCGGCGGGGCCTTCGTACCAGCCCAGCCTGAAGCATCAGGATTACTCGTTGACCAAGATCGTCTATGACCGCGAGGAGCGTAGCCAGCTGGCCGTTACGCAGGGCAAGTTCACGGAAGAGCACTTCATCAAGCCGTACAAGCACATCCTCGAGCGCTGGGCCGCCGAGTGCGCCCTCTGATCCACACAAGAAAAAAGACCCTCCATGAAAAAACTGCTCCCCACGTCCACCGCCGGTAGCCTGCCCAAGCCCTCGTGGCTGGCCCAGCCCGAGAAACTCTGGTCCCCCTGGAAACTGCAAGACGACGAACTCATCGAAGGCAAGCGGGATGCCCTTCGCCTGTCGCTGCATGAGCAGCAGCTGGCAGGCATCGATATCGTCAGCGACGGCGAGCAGACCCGCCAGCATTTCGTCACGACGTTTATCGAGCACCTGAGCGGCGTTGACTTTGAAAAGCGCGAGACGGTCCGCATCCGTGATCGCTACGATGCGAGCGTGCCCACCGTCGTGGGTGCCGTAAGCCGACCGAAGCCGGTTTTCGTGGACGATGCCCGGTTCCTCCGCCAGCAGACCAAGCAGCCAATCAAGTGGGCCTTGCCCGGTCCCATGACCATGATCGACACGCTCTTCGATAATCACTACAAGAGCCGCGAGAAACTGGCCTGGGAGTTCGCAAAGATCCTCAACCAGGAAGCCCGGGAACTAGAGGCGGCCGGCGTCGACATCATTCAGTTCGACGAACCCGCGTTCAATGTCTTCTTCGATGAGGTCAACGACTGGGGCGTCGCCGCCTTGGAGCGGGCCATCGAAGGGCTCAAGTGCGAAACGGCCGTGCATATCTGCTACGGCTACGGCATCAAGGCGAATACGGATTGGAAGAAGACGCTCGGATCCGAGTGGCGCCAGTACGAAGAATCCTTCCCCAAGCTGCAGAAGTCGAACCTCGACATCATTTCGCTGGAATGCCACAACTCGCACGTCCCGATCGACCTGATCGAGCTCGTTCGCGGAAAGAAGGTGATGGTGGGTGCGATCGACGTGGCAAGCGACACGATCGAAACGCCCGAGGACGTCGCCAACACCCTGCGCAAGGCCCTGCGCTTCGTCGATGCCGACAAGCTCTATCCGTCCACCAATTGCGGCATGGCACCGTTGGCCCGTCACGTCGCCCGGGGCAAGCTCCATGCCCTCAGCGCAGGCGCGGACATCATCCGCGGAGAGCTCTCCGCCTGAGGGCGGATGGCAGGTGTCCCGCCGGCGGATCGGTGCGTAGGGTGAAACGGCTAGCCATGAAGTAAAGTGCTGGTTCTTCGCCCACCCATCAAAATCGATCATGCTAGAGCGCGGACACCTGACCATCCTTCGAGCTGTCGAACAGCAGGGCTCCCTGACCAAGGCGGCTGAGTTCCTGTGCCTGACCCAGTCGGCGCTCAGCCACACCATGCGCAAGCTCGAGCGTGAGCTGGGCACCGAGCTGTGGCTGAGACAGGGCCGATCGATGCGCCTGACGCAGGCCGGCGAGTACCTGCTCGCGGCCGCCAACCGTCTGCTCCCGCAGTTCGAGTTGGCGGAAACGCGCCTGCGCCAGTTCGCCCAGGGGGAGCGCGGCACGCTCCGCATCGGCATGGAGTGCCACCCCTGCTATCAGTGGCTGCTGAAGATCGTCTCGCCGTACCTGAAGTCCTGGCCGGAGGTCGATGTCGACGTGAAGCAGAGGTTCCAGTTCGGCGGCATCGGCGCGCTGTTCGGTCACGAGATCGATCTGCTCGTTACGCCGGACCCCTTGTACAAGACGGGCCTCCACTACGAGCCGGTCTTCGATTACGAGCAGGTGCTGGTGGTCAACAACGAGCATGCGCTAGCTGGCCAAGCCTGGCTCCGGCCCGAGCAATTGTCCAATGAGGTGCTCATCACCTATCCGGTCACGATCGACCGTCTGGACGTCTACAGCCAGTTCCTGCAACCGGCCGGCATCAGCCCGCGGAAACAAAAAGCCATCGAGACCACGGACATCATGATGCAGATGGTGGCCAGCGGCCGTGGCGTGGCGGCACTGCCTCGTTGGCTGGCTGAGGAATACGCGGCGAAGATGCCGTTGGTGGCGTTGCGCCTGGGCAAACATGGCATTGCCAAGCAGATCCACCTGGGGGTTCGTGAGAACGAGCTGGGTATCGATTACGTCACCGCCTTCTTTGAACTGGCCCGTGCGCACGGGAAGGCGATGGCCCCGTAGGCCAAGCATCTCCGACACGTCCCCGTGGCAAGAAATTGCGAAGCCAAACTTGCAAGTTTAACTTGCAAGTTTGGCTTCCGAGGCCTACCGTGAGGGCATGACCCCGCCCAAACCCAACGAACTCGAAACCGTCGCCACCGACCTGCTCGCGGCGTGCGGCCAACTGGTGGCGCGCTTGCGCGCCGAGTCCAACAGGCTTGAACTGACCTGGTCGCAGTCGGTCATCCTGGCGCGCCTGGACGCGATGGGGCCGACCTCCACGGCCGATCTCGCCCGGGCTGAGGCGGTGAAGCCGCAGTCGATGGGCGCGTCGCTTGCGGTGCTCGAAGGCGAGGGGCTGGTGGAGCGTTCGCCTCATCCCAGCGACGGACGGCAGTTCCTTTTCTCGCTGACCGACGCGGGGCGCGGCGTGCGCGAGCGCACGCGGAAGATCAAGCTCGCCTGGTTATCGCAGACGCTGGGCAGCCTGGACGAGACCGAGCGCGAGGATCTGGCGCGCGCGGCCAGCGTTATCGCTCGCCTCGCCAACACGCCGAGCCCCTGATGGCACACGCCGACGGCAGCGCCGCGGCGGCCAGGGACACGCCCTTTGGTCCGCGATTCGTGGCCCCGCTCGCGCTGGGCTCGTCCCTCAACCCCGTGAATTCCACGATGATCGCCACCGCGCTGGTGCCGATCTCGCAGGACTTCCACGCGTCCGTGGCGCAGACGGGCTGGCTCATCGCCGGCCTGTACCTCACCAGCGCGGTAGCGCAGCCGACGATGGGGCGCCTCGCCGACCTGCTCGGCGCGCGTCGTGTCTACATCGCATCGCTGTTGCTGGTGGCCCTGGCGGGTATCGCGGGACGTTGGGCGCCGTCGCTCGGTTGGCTCGTGGCGGTGCGCGTCATGCTCGGCATCGGTACGTCGGGTGCCTATCCATCGGCGATGCGCCTGTTTCGCGAGCGCGCGGATCGTACGGGCAGCGCGCCCCCGCGCATCGCGATGGGCGTGCTGTCCTTCACCGGTATCGCCACCTCGGCGGTGGGGCCGGTGCTCGGTGGCGTGCTTACCGGGGCGTTCGGTTGGCATGCGATCTTCACCGTCAACATTCCCCTGGCATTGTTCACGCTGGCGATGGTGCTGCTCTGGGTGCCTGTCGATCCGCCGCGTGCGACGCCGCGAGGATCGCTGCTGCGTGAGCTGGATACCGCCGGGATCGGCCTGTTTTCCGGCATGTTGCTCGCGCTGATGGTGTTCCTGATGGACCTGGAGCATCCGCGCTGGTCGATGCTGCCGATCGCCGCCGTGTTGTGCGGCGTGCTGGTGTGGCATTCGCTGCGTCGGCGCGATCCGTTCCTCGACCTGCGCATGCTTGCGCGCCATGTGCCGCTGATCGTGACCTACCTGCGTGCGATGGCCGTGTTCACCACGGTGTACTGCGTTTTCTATGGGTTCGCGCAGTGGCTGGAAAGCGCGGCCGGTTACTCCGCCGCAACGGCGGGCCTTGCGACGTTACCGCTGTCGCTCGTCGGTGCCGTGGGGTCCATCCTCGGTGCGCGGACGAACGGCTTGCGCGGGCCGTTCCTGCTCGCCTTCGTCGCGTCGATGCTTGGTTGCGTGTCGCTGTTGTGCCTGGACTCGTCGTCGCCGCTCTGGCTGATTGCCGCTGCGGTTGCGTTCTTCGGTATTCCACAGGGACTCGCCTCCACGTCGACGCAGGCGGCCGTCTATCTCCAGTCGCCGCCCGACCAGCTCGGCATGGCCTCTGGCCTGCAACGCACGGCGTCGTATATCGGCGCGATCCTCGCGACGAGCGTACTTGGCGTCGCCTACGGCCATCACGCGACCGACCACGGCATGCACACGCTCGCGCTCGTGATGGGCGGCATCAGCGCCGTGCTTCTCGTCGGCACCTTGTTCGACCGTACGCTGCCGCGGGCGGTCACGTCGTCATCCTCCCCACCCTCCGAAGGCCCTCCCCATGCCGCTTAGTCAACTCGACGCCAACGCCGCCCTGATCGTCATCGATCTGCAGAAGGGCATCGTCGGCCTGCCCACCTTCTCGCCGACCGCGCCCGTCGTGGCGCGTTCCGCCGCGCTCGCGAAGGCTTTCCGTGCCAGCGGTCGTCCCGTCGTGCTGGTGAACGTCGTCGCCGGCGCGCCCGGTCGCACCGATGCCGAGCACCGCGCGTTCCCGGAAGATCCCGCCTTCGTGGAACTGGTGCCCGAACTCGAACAGGCATCGACCGACCATCTCGTCAGCAAGCACCGTTGGGGCGCGTTCCAGACCACGGACCTCGACAGCTGGCTGCGCGGCAAAGGCGTGGAACAACTGGTGATCGTCGGTATCGCCACCAGCGTCGGCGTGGAGTCGACCGCCCGCTACGCCCATGAGCTGGGGTATCACGTGGTGCTCGTGCCCGACGCCATGACCGACCTCAACGCCGACGCGCACCACAACAGCGTCACGCGTATCTTCCCGCGCATCGCCGAAACCACCGATACGCAGACGCTACTCGCCAAGCTCGGCTGATCGCTTCGTCCCGGCGGGCGCCTAGTGGTGCTCGCCGGGATGATCGTCACCCAGCGCCATGCCGGCGCCGAGGCCCATGCCCGCGCCGGCCATGCCGCCGCCACCGCCGCCACCCTTGCCGCCACGGCCTCCGTCGTCGCGACCGCCGCTGCTCTTCCCTCCACCGGACACCGTACGCGAGGGCCCCTGGTTGGGAATGACCACGCTGAGGGGAATCGGCTCGAGGTCGAGCACCTTGCGGATGAACCCGCGCAGCGACACCACCAGCTCATGCGTATGCACGGGCCGGCCAGCCACCAGTTCTTCCGCCGCGTTCGCCGCGAGGGCCACCTGTTCCTCGGTGCCGAGCAGGATGATGTCCGAGAGCGCGGCTTCCACGGCATCGCGCACACGGCGCGACCGCTCCGCGCTGGGTAGCACGTCCGTCGCCGCGTCGCCTTCGAGCCGGCGCAGGTCGCGAAGATGGCGTGGGTCCACGGTGAGTTCGCCGGTGAACGAACCGCCCAGTGTCTTGTAGGCGGCGATGAGGCTGCGCAACCGCTCGTTGATCTGCCGGTTTTCCCGTTCGCGTCGCTGTTGCACCAGTTGCATGGTCAGCAGCCGGATGCCCACGCCGATGAGCGTGATGATCGCCAGGCCGAACAAGGTGGACAGCAGGGCCTGCCAGGAACTGAAGTCGAGGTTTCGCATGGCGCCATCCTCGCGACGATGTCGGGGAGATGGCGTGATGATCACATGGCCGGTGCCGCCAGGCGTTCGAGGATCAGCGTGGACAAACGCTCCACGGCCGGCGTCGCCGCCGCGTTGGCGTGATACACGCCCAGGCCGAGGACGGGCAGGGCGGGTAGGCCGGCCTCGTTCGGTTCCAGGGCACGCACGCTGGCAGGCAGACCCAGCGGCGTACGAATGCTCACGCCCAGCCCGGCACGCACGGCCGCCCAGATGCCGGCGAGGCTGGCGCTGGTGAAGGCGATGCGCCAGGGGATGCCTGCGCGGTCGAGGGCCTCGATCGCGGCGGTGCGCATCATGCACGGCGCATCCAGCACGATCAGGGGCAGGGGATCGCTGGTGTCGAACGTGATGTCGGGATGACCGGTGCTCGCGCCGATCCAGCGCATGGGCACGGCATCGATACGACCGAAGGGCAGGCGACGGGCTTCGGTCGTCCAGGCGAGGGCCAGGTCCAGTTCGCCGCCGCCCACACCGTCCATCAACGCCGTGTTGCGCGCGATCCGCACCTCGATGCGCAGCTTCGGATGCGCGCGGGCGAAGTGCCCCAGCACATCGGGCAGCAGCCATTCGCCGAAGTCTTCCTGCAAGCCCAGGCGCACGCGGCCTTCGAGGGGCTGGCCCTGGATGGCGGCGGCCGCCTCGTCATTGAGTTCGAGCAGTCGTCGCGCGTAACCGAGCAGGGTCTCGCCCGCCTCGGTAAGGGCCATGCCGCGACCGTTCCGCCGCAGCACCGGTGTGCCGGCCTGTTCCTCCAGTTTCTTCAGCTGCGCGCTCACCGCCGACGTGGAGCGCCCCAGGCGATCGGCGGCCCGGGCGAAGCTGCCCAGGTCGATGCCCACGACGAAGCTGCGCAGCACGTCGAGATCGAAGTTCACCCGCCGCATGGTGATGATCCTGTTTTTTGGGATGAATAATTCTAAATTTTCTGATTTTCGGGATGAACTGTCCTCGCTAACGTAGGCAGCGTCAAGTCTCGTTCCTTCCGGAGGACCTCCCCATGCAGACGTCGCCCGACCAGCCCACCCGCGCCAGGGAAGACTGACCGATGCTCGCCATGCAGTATCGATTCGTCCTGCCTGCCGACTACGACATGGCGATCATCCGCCGGCGCATCGCCGAACGGGGCCGCCGCACTGACGGGCTGCGTGGGCTGCGCTTCAAGGCCTACCTGAACGCGGATCGCGGCATGGTCGACCTGCCAACACGCGAGAACCTCTATGCGCCGTTCTATCTCTGGGACGACAACGAAGGCATGAACGCCTTCCTGTGCGGCGATGGCTTCGCTGGCGTGTCGGATGCGTTCGGACGTCCATCCGTCGCGAGCTGGTCGGTATGGGGTGCGGAGCTTTCCCCGATGCTGGCGTCCGCCCGCTTCGCGACGAGCGTGCACGAAACGATACCGCCCCACGCCGTGCTCGCCGAATGGCGACATCGCGAGATCGAGCGCAACGCCCGCGCCCGTGCCGACGGCGCGCTTGCGGCGGTCAGCGCGTTCGAGCCGACCACATGGAGCCTCGTGCGCTTCCGTCTATGGCCAGAACCTCGCCCCGATCACGCCCGCGATGGCGCGCAGATTTACGCGGTCGGACACGTCTCGACGGGTCCCGCCCCCACTACCGACTGACCAGGAGAATCCCATGCCCCTCGTTCGCATCGCCTTGCGCCGCGGCAAGCCATCCAGCTACCTCGCCGCGCTACGCAACGGCATCTACACCGCCATGCGCGAAGTCTTCGACGTGCCCGAGAACGACCGCTTCATCCTCGTCAGCCAGCACGACGCGGACGAATTCGACTACGACCCGGGATACCTGGGCATCTCGCGCAGCGACGACCTGGTGATCGTGCAGATCTTCTGCAACGACTCGCGCACGGTCGACACGAAGAAGGCGCTCTACCGACGTATCGTGGAGCACCTTGAGGAATCGCCGGGCATCCGCCCCGAGGATGTCTTCATCAACCTCAGCGAAACCAACAAGGTGAACTGGTCGTTCGGCAACGGCATCGCGCAGTACGCGCTCTGATCGACCTGCGGCCTTGGCGTCCCCCTTCGCGATGGACGGGGACGCCATTGGACGCCACCCGACCCGGCTGCTACTCTCCGGGTCACCGTCATCCAGCGTGCCGTCGCGGCCGCCATGACCTAACACACAGACCGACCCGATGACCCGCAACACTTCGCTCTGCATTGCCAAGTGGTGGCGCTTCCCCTAGGAAGCGGCACGTCGTCGCGGTTCGTCCGCTACCTTGCCGCCGTATCGGTGGACAAGGTCATTCGTAGCAAACCCTCCCCCGACACGGCGGCTCCCATACCGAGGAGAACGCCCTTGTCCCCCCATGAAATGTCCAGGCCGTCCCCGCTCCCCGAGCCCGGGTCTGGCCGGCCCATGCCTGTGTCCGCCATCATTCCCGCCGCTGGCATGCCGCGCGCCCGCGCATCGGCGAGTGCGCGCAAAAGCCGTTTCCGGCGCGAAATGTCATTGAAAATCAGCCTATTGGGTGCCCTGTGCTCTTGATGATCGATAACTACGACAGCTTCACCTTCAACCTCGTCCAGTACCTGGGCGAGCTGGGACAGGAGGTGAAGGTGGTGCGCAACGATGCGCTCACGGTGGCGGACATCCGGGCCATGGCGCCGTCGCGGATCATGATCTCGCCGGGACCGGGCACGCCCGACGATTCCGGCGTGTCCATCGATATCCTGCGCGAGATGGCCGGCGAGCTGCCGATCTTCGGCGTGTGCCTCGGCCACCAGGCCATCGGCCAGGTGTTCGGCGGCAAGGTCATCCGGGCGCGCGAGATCATGCACGGCAAGACCTCGCCGGTGCGGCATAAGGGCCTGGGCGTCTTCGCTGGCCTGCCGAATCCGTTCGAGGCCACCCGTTACCACTCGCTGGTGGTCGAGAAAGACTCCGTGCCCGACTGCCTCGAAGTCACCGCCTGGACCGAACGCGAGGATGGGTCCATCGACGAGATCATGGGGCTGCGCCATCGCACGCTGAATATCGAAGGCGTGCAGTTCCATCCCGAATCGATCCTCACGCAGCACGGCCATGACCTGCTGCGCAATTTCCTCGGCATGCCGTTGCCGCTTGCCGCGTAAAGCCCAGGGATATTCGTTCCATGCCGATTACCGCTTCCGAAGCGCTACAGCGCACCATCGAACATCGCGAGATCTTCCATGACGAGATGATCGAGCTGATGCACCAGATCATGCGCGGCGATGTCAGCCCGCTCATGACCGCGGCCATCCTCACCGGCCTTCGCGTGAAGAAGGAAACCGTAGGTGAGATCACCGGCGCCGCGCGCGTGATGCGCGAGCTGTCGACCAAGGTGGATGCCGGTGCGCATCCGCATTTCATCGATATCGTCGGCACCGGCGGGGACGGTGCCTCCACCTTCAATATTTCCACGGCGTCGATGTTCGTCGCCGCGGCGGCTGGCGCTCGGGTGGCCAAGCATGGCGGCCGCAGCGTCTCGTCCAAGTCCGGCAGCGCCGACGTGCTGGAAGCCCTGGGCGCCCGTATCGACCTGCTTCCTGCGCAGGTGGCCGTTTGCATGGACGAGACCGACATCGGCTTCATGTTCGCGCCGAACCACCATCCGGCCATGAAGGTCGTGTCGCCCGTGCGTCGCGAAATGGGCGTGCGCACCATCTTCAACATCCTGGGTCCGCTGACCAATCCGGCTGGTGCGCAGAACATCCTCATGGGCGTGTTCCATCCCGACCTGGTGGGCATCCAGGTGAGGGTGTTGCAAGCGCTGGGCGCGAAGCATGCCCTCGTCGTGTGGGGCCGCGACGGCATGGATGAGATTTCCCTCGGCGCCGCCACCCTCGTTGGAGAGTTGCGGGACGGCAAGGTCACCGAGTATGAAATCGAGCCCGAGGACTTCGGACTCGCGATGGCCTCCAGCCGCAACCTGCGCGTGGAGGACTCGGCCGAGTCCCGGGCGATGCTCCTGGACGCCATTTCCGGCGTGCCGGGGGTGCCACACGACATCGTCTGCCTCAACGCGGGCGCGGCCCTGTACACGGCCGATGTGGTCCCGTCCATCCAGGCCGGCATCGATCTGGCGCGCGAGACCATCGCAAGCGGTGCGGCTCGTGCAAAAATGACCTCGTTCGTGGCCGCCACCCAGCGGCTCGGCGCCTGATATCGCCGACGCGTCCCCGCGCGTCGGCCTTACCACTAGGAAGCGCATCGATGCCTGACATTCTCCACCGCATTCTCGACCGCAAGCTGGAAGAGATCGCCGAACGCAGTCGCAAGCGCTCGCTCGACGATCTCGTCGCGCGCGTGGCCGACCTGGACGACACCCGCGGATTTGTCGCCGCCATCGACGCGAAGCTGCACGACCACCAGCCGGCGGTCATCGCGGAGATCAAGAAGGCCAGCCCGAGCAAGGGTCTCATCCGTCCGGACTTCGATCCGGCGGCCATCGCCCGCAGCTACGAAGCCGGCGGTGCCGCCTGCCTGTCCGTGCTGACGGACGCCGATTTCTTCCAGGGTCACGAAGACTTCGTCGGCCAGGCCCGTGCGGCCTGCCAGTTGCCGATCCTGCGCAAGGATTTCATCGTCGACGAATACCAGGTGTACGAGGCGCGCGTGATCGGCGCCGACTGCATCCTGCTGATCGTCTCGGCCTTCGCGCAGAAGGAGGCCGACGGCGACCGCATCTACGACGAGAGCCGCCTCACCGAGCTGTCGCTGCTGGCCGCCGAGCTGGATCTCGACGTCCTGGTCGAAGTGCATAACGAGGAAGAACTCGAGATCGCCCTCGGCATGCCCGCGCCGCTGATCGGCGTGAACAACCGCAACCTGCGCACCTTCGAGACCTCGCTGGGCACGTCGCTGCGCCTCAAGGACCGCGTGGGCGAGGAAACCGCCATCGTGGCGGAGTCCGGCATCCACACGCCGGAAGACGTCCGCATCCTGCGGGAAAAGGGTATCCACACCTTCCTGGTCGGCGAGGCGTTCATGCGCGCTCCCGATCCGGGCGAGGAACTGAAAAAGCTCTTCTTCGGGGCGCACCCGCACTCGCACCGGCACTGACGAAACGATGACACAGGGGATCGAGACGGTGGAGGCGCAAGCCTCCGCCGCCGACGCGCAACGCGTCGTTCTGTTCGACTTCGATGGCGTGATCGTGCGCCACCAGACCCTCGAACTGTTCTACCGCGACCGCCTCAAGGGTCTCGGGCGCTGGCGCTTGCTGCTCGCGTTGCCGGTGGTGCCATTCGTGCCCTTTCTTATCCCGACGGTGGCGGGCAATCGCTTCCTGGGGCGCCTGTTCCTGCGCGTGGTCACCTTCGGTCGCTCCGAGGCCAGCTATCGCCGACAGGTCACCGCCTTTGCTCGCGCCTACGCGCGTAAGCCCGGGGTGTTCGTGCGCGATGCCGTGGCCGGCCTGCGCCGCCACGTCGATGCGGGCGACCGCGTGGTCATCGTTACTGGCAACGATCGGACCCTGGTCGAGGCGATCCTCGACGAGGTGAACCTGGGAGGCTGCGAACTCCTGGCCTCGCAGACCCGGGGCGGGCTGTTCGGCGTTCACTTCACGCGGCACAACGTGGAAGGCGTGAAAGTCACCTCGCTTCGCCGGGAAGGCATCCCGCAGCCCTGGGCTATTGCCTATGCGGATTCGCTGTCCGACCTGCCCATGCTGAAGGCCGCCCAGTCGGCCCGCTTGGTCAACGCCAACGCGAAGACGATCAAGAAGGCCGGCAAGGCCCTCGGTCCCAAGATGCAGGTGATGGACTGGTTCTGATCCTCAGCCCAGGAAGTGGCGGCCGAGCTGGAAAAGGCTGATGCCCACGATGAGGCAACCCACGGCCACCATCACGTAGCGTGGTGGCAAATGTTTCACCAGCCACGCGGCAACGGGCGCCGCGATCACGCCGCCGGTGAGCAGGCCGAGCACGATCGGCCAGTGCTGCACGCCCATGTGGGCGATGAGGGTGGTGGAGATGGCGATGGTCACCACGAACTCCGCCGCGTTGACGGTGCCGATGGTCTGTCGCACGGCGCCACCGCGGGCGAGCAGGGTGGACGTGGCGATCGGCCCCCAGCCACCGCCGCCGATGGCGTCGAGCAGACCCGCGAAAAAGCCGAGCACGCCCTTGTGCCGTACCCGGTGGTGCGACACCACGCGCCCGGCGGCCCGCACCAGCACCACGGTGCCCAGGATCAGCAGGTACACATAGACGAAGGGCTTGATCGCCTCGCCGGGCATGCTGGCCAGGAACCACGCGCCGATGATGCCGCCGATCACCCCGGGAATCGCCAGGCGGCGAAAGGCCTTCCAGTCCACGTTGCCAAAGAAGGCATGGGCGCCACCCGACACACCGGTGGTGAACACCTCGGCCGTATGCACCGTGGCGCTCGCCACGGCCGGTGGCAGGCCGAGCGCCAGCAGCACCGAGTTCGATACCAGTCCGTAGGCCATGCCGAGGGCCCCGTCCACCAGTTGGGCGAGCAGGCCGACGCCGGCGAACAGGAGGAACTGGCTCCAGTCCATGCAACTTCCTGAATGAAATCCGCTTCCACCATAGCCCAACCCTCTGCCCGGACGGGATGAAGAGGCGGCAAAATCGCTTGCGTGCGGCATCGCGCCGCCGTAGGCTGCGGCTTATTCGGGAATACGTTAGGACTTACGCATGTATCTGTCGTCCCTTCGCGAGCTGGCCCTGGGGAGTCGCCTCAAGGCGCTGAGCGACCACTTCTACCAAGTGGTGGACGACGTCTATCGGACCTGCGGCGCAGGGATCGAATCGCGCTGGTTTCCGGTGCTGCGCTTCCTTCGCGATGTCGGCCCTACCACCGTCACCGACGTGGCCCTGGCCATCGGGCAGACCCATTCGGCGGTGAGCCAACTGGCCGACCGGCTGGTCGAGGCCGGCATGGTGATCCGCCAGCGCGACCCGCAGGATGGCCGACGCAGCGTACTGGTGCTGACCGAGGCGGGCGATCGCGCGCTCGGTGCGCTGGGGCCGGTATGGCTGGCGATCCGGCGGGGCATCGCCGATTCGCTCGGGCCGCGTGGCGCGGCCTTGCTGGAGGCGATCGACGGTTGCGAGGAAGGCCTCGCGGAGCGCCCTCTCGTGGACGCGATCCTTGGTCAGCACGCGATGCTGGCCGCCACGGAGGTCACGGTGGTGCCGTTCGACGCGGCGCATCGCGACCACTTCCGCCGCCTCAACCAGCAATGGCTGGAGCGCTACTTCCGGGTGGAGGACGTGGACCGCGCCGTGCTGGCCGATCCGGAAGGCCTGATCGTCGCGACGGGCGGCATGGTGTTCTTCGCCCTCTACGCGGGGGAAGTCATCGGCACCTGCGCACTGCTGCACGAAGGCGACGGCGTCTACGAGCTGACCAAGATGGGCGTGGACGAGAACTACCGGGGCCTGGGTGCCGGTCGGAAGCTGCTGGATGCCGCCATCGCCCAATACCGCCGCCTGGGCGGCACGCGGCTGTTCCTGGAATCGAACAGCCGGCTGGGGCGGGCGCTGGGCATGTACGAGCGGGCCGGCTTCGTGATGCAGCCGGCGACTCGGCCCGGTTCGCATTACGAGCGGGCCGACGTCTACATGGTGTTCGAAGGCGCCTGACGGCGGCTTAGCGGGTGCCGCGCACCACGATGGTCTTGCCGGAAACGTCGATCATCCGCTCTTCCTCGAGCTGCTTCAGCACGCGGCCGACCATCTCGCGCGAGCAGCCCACGATGCGGCTGACTTCCTGGCGGGAGATGCGGATCTGGGTGCCGTCGGGATGGGTCATCGCGTCCGGCTCCTGGCACAGGTCGAGCAGGGTGCGGGAGACGCGGTTGGTGACGTCCATGAACGCCATGCGGCTGACCTGGCGCGAGGTGCGCAGCAGTCGCTGGGTCAGCTGCGAGCCGATGGCGAACAGCAGCTTGGGGCACTCGGCGGCGAGCGGGCCTTCCAGCAGCTGGAACAGGCGCTCGTAGCTGATCTCGGCCATTTCGCAGGCGGTGCGGGTACGCACCAGCGATTCGCGCTGGGCCTGCTCGACGAACAGGCCCATCTCGCCGATGAACTGGCCACGATTGATATAGGCGAGGATCAGCTCACGGCCTTCCTCGTCCTCGGTGCAGACGGCCAGGGAGCCGTCGACCACGTAATAGAGGGTGTTGGCGGGGTCGCCGGGGCGGATGATGGCGGTTTTGCCCGGGTAACGGCGCCGGTGGCACGCGTCCAGGAACCGGCTCATGGATGCAGGGTCGGGGGCGAAGCTCGTGGGAGCCTGGGACCGTTCGAACGCCTGTTGCAACAAATATTTGAGTTGAGCCACAGCAGATTCCATTGAGCCTCTATGGCATGGCGCCCCTTTTTCGGGTCGGTCGGCCGACGGAAAACCGTCAGGCGACGCCGACTCGCCATGTCCCCGGGGGATTATGGCAGACAACCGCCATACGGAATCCACCATTTAGGGCGATGCGGGGCGGATGGGGCCGGGCGTGTTCAAATCCTCGCCATCTTGCCCCATAATTTCACCCCCTCGGTGTCTGGGCCCTTGTCTCACACCGTTCACAAAGTGCGGGCAGACTGCCCGTCTGCACGTCACTTATCTTCACCTGCGGGGATCCTTGCTGCTAACCCGTGTCTACTGCTGGCCGTCCCCCGGCCTCGGAGAGTCGCTGTGGTCAAACCGCTTCCCCGCCTTCGCCTGCAGGGTTTCAACAACCTCACCAAGGCGCTGAGCTTCAACATCTACGACATCTGCTACGCCGTCTCTGAGCAGCAGCGTCAGAACTACATCGAATACATCGATGAACAGTACGACGCCGACCGCCTGACCCAGATCCTCACGGACGTGGCCGAGATCATCGGTGCCAACATCCTGAACATCGCCCGCCAGGACTACGATCCGCAGGGCGCCTCGGTCACCATCCTCATCTCCGAGGAGCCGGTGGTCGAGAAGCTCGGCCGCGACACCATCTCCGGTGCCGTCGTCGCGCACATGGACAAGAGCCACATCACCGTCCACACCTACCCGGAAACGCATCCGCATAACGGCATCGCGACCTTCCGCGCGGACATCGACGTGGCCACCTGCGGCGTGATCTCGCCGCTGAAGGCGCTGAACTACCTGATCGACAGCTTCGAGTCGGACATCGTCATCGCCGACTACCGCGTGCGCGGCTTCACGCGCGACGTGAAGGGCAAGAAGCACTTCATCGACCACAAGATCAACTCGGTGCAGGACTACCTGGCCAAGCACATCCGCCAGAAGTACGAGATGTTCGACGTGAACGTCTACCAGGAAAACATCTTTCACACGAAGATGCACATCAAGGACTTTGACCTCGACACCTACCTGTTCGAGGCCCAGGCCGACGACCTCTCGTTCAAGGAGCGCCAGCGCATCGAGTCGCTGCTCCGCCGCGAGATCGAGGAACTCTTCCACGGCCGCAACCTGATGTAACAAAAAGCCCCGCGAAAGCGGGGCTTTTTTTAGGGGGCGCTACGCCTCGGAATACACCCGGGACTACGCCTGTAGGAGCGCGCTCGCGCGCGATGGGTGCTCGCGACAACCCCCATCACGCGCAAGCGCGCTCCTACAGAATCCCGACTAAACCCGATACGCCACCGTCTTCATCACCACCGACGCCGCATGCATGATCTTCGGCAACGGGAAGGGCAGGTCGATCCCGCCCCGCGCCTGCGCCGCATCGGCATGGCGGATCTCGTCGGCCTGCATCTGGCGGAGGATCGCCCGGGACCGGTCGTCCTGCGCGGGCAGGCGCTCCAGGTGCTCGGCAAGATGGGCCTCCACCTGATGCTCGGTCTCCACCACGAAACCCAGGCTGATCGGATCGCCCACGGCGGCGGCGGCCATGCCGATCGCGTAGCTGCCGGCGTACCACAGCGGATTGAACAGGCTGGGCCGGCTGTCGAGCTCCTTCAGGCGCTCGGCACACCAAGCCAGGTGATCGGTTTCCTCCTGGGCCGCGTGCAGCAGGTGCGCACGGGTCTCCGGCGTGCGGGCGAGGGCGGCCTGGCCGTAATAGAGCGCCTGGGCGCAGACCTCGCCGACATGGTTGATGCGCATCAGGCCGGCGGCGTGGCGACGCTCAGCGTCTTCCATGGGCGCGTCGGGCACCGCATCGCCCGGCGAGGGGCGGGCGGCCTCGGGCGAGCCGCCGACGGCTTCCATGGCCCGCTCCAGGCCGGCCAATAGGCGGTCGAGGGGGCTGAGGATGCGGACGGACATGGAAAACTCCTGACGAAAGGGACGACACACGTTACAATGCGCGGCTACCGAAACGGGACACGGTCGCTGCGGCTGCTTGTCGCGCCCGACGTTCCGTTGTTCGTGGACAACTTGTGAAACGGCCCGGTCATCATGTTATGATTGTCGGCCCGAAGCTCACCTGATAGGTGGGCTTGCACGGTGAGGGAAGTTTCAGCTATTCTCTCCCGTCTTTGCTTTCACCGATTCCGTGTTCCGCCTCTCAAGGCGGCAAACCAGGTATTTTCGAAATGAAAACGTTCAGCGCCAAGCCGGAGAGCGTCAAGCGCGATTGGTTCGTGATCGACGCCACGAACAAGACCCTGGGTCGTCTTTCGACCGAGGTCGCGCGTCGCCTTCGCGGCAAGCACAAGCCGGAGTTCACCCCGCACGTCGATACCGGCGATTACATCGTCGTGATCAACGCCGGTAAGGTCGCCGTGACCGGTGCGAAGCTGGACGACAAGATGTACCACCGCTTCACCGGCTACGTCGGTAACCTGAAGACCACCAGCCTCAAGGATCTTCTGGCCACCTACCCGGAGCGCGTGATCGAGATCGCCGTCAAGGGCATGCTGCCGAAGAACCCGCTGGGCCGCGCGATGTATCGCAAGCTCAAGGTGTACGGCGGTGCCGAGCACCCGCACACCGCCCAGCAGCCGCAGGCGCTGGAAATCTAAGGAACCGATATGGCTACCCAGCAGAATTACGGTACCGGCCGCCGCAAGACCTCCGCCGCCCGCGTGTTCCTTCGTAAGGGCACCGGTGGCATCGTGGTGAACGGCAAGCCGCTCGACATCTTCTTCGGCCGCGAAACCTCGCGCATGATCGTCCGTCAGCCGCTTGAGCTGACCGACAATGTCGAAAAGTTTGATATCATGGTCACCGTTGCCGGTGGCGGCATCACGGGCCAGGCCGGCGCTATCCGCCTCGGCATCGCCCGCGCCCTCGTCGAGTACGACGAAGCGCTCAAGTCGCCGCTTCGCAAGGCCGGTTTCATGACCCGCGACGCTCGCGAAGTCGAGCGTAAGAAGGTCGGTCTCCACAAGGCCCGCCGCGCTACGCAGTTCTCGAAGCGCTAATCGCGCTTCACCATTCGGTGCACTAAGGTCAGAGCGCACCGAATCCCGGTTTAATGGGAGATCGTCTAACGGTAGGACAACGGACTCTGACTCCGTTTATCTAGGTTCGAATCCTAGTCTCCCAGCCAAATTGAAAAGGGCCCTGAGAAATCAGGGCCCTTTTCTTTTTTGGTTATAGCGCTTGGTTAACGTGGTTGATCAACACATGCATATGTGTCGGTCGCAGCTCCCTTCACGTTTGAAGTATCAGGTTACCCGATGCGTCTTTCCAGGGCGGTTGCCCTTGCAGCTGTCTGGCTCAGCAAGCATTGATTGGAATCCAGCATATCGGCTGTTCCGCCATTCGGATCGGGTGCGCAGGCTTTATCGCGCTCGGCGATCCAGCCCCGTTCCTCGTCACGTAGCACCTTGCGTTGTTCCGGCGAAAGGGGCGCTCGCATCTGCTGACCCGGAAGGCTCCTGCCCGAATGCCGAGATGGTGGTGGTTATACCGAAGCCGATTCCGATGATCCATCGAAGCATATGATTCTCTTGGAATAACGTGGCCGATCAAGCTATCTGACGCCGACTATATCCAAGTGGGCGTGACGTAGTCTGACCAAGCGTCCAGATGGGGGCGCCTCGCTTTGTGGTCCTTCAAGGGCTGGATCTGATGCGAAATTGATCGAGCTGGGCGATGATTGTTCACCGATTTCCTCACAACACACGGGGCATGAACCCATGAGCAGGTTGACGTGCATCGTGCTGGACGACTACCAGGGTGCCGCGAAAGCCGACGCCAGTTGGACACGGCTGAGCCATGGGGTGGACGTGACCTTCATCGATCGTCACATCGAGCACGACGAAGAGCTCATCCGTACGTTGCGCAAGGCTGACGTGGTCGTCGTAATGCGCGAGCGCACGCCCCTCCCCGGACACATTCTCGAACAGCTGCCTGGCCTGAAGCTCATTGTGACCAGCGGTATGCGCAACGCATCGATCGATCTGGCGACGGCAACGGCACGTGGCATCGTTGTGTGTGGCACGGCGAGTGAATCGGGGCCGCCGGCAGAACTGACCTGGGCCTTGCTGTTGGCCTTGGCCCGCCATCTGGGGGATGAGCGCGATGCCATGCGCAGCAATGGGCCTTGGCAGAGTTCGGTAGGCGCTGATCTGGAAGGGCGCACGCTCGGCATCCTTGGTCTCGGCAAGATAGGCAAGCGCGTATGTCGGGTTGCCAAGGCCTTCGGCATGCGTGTGTTGGCCTGGAGTCCGAACCTGGACGAGCAGCGTGCTGCGGCGGAGGGTGCCGTCCTCGCTTCATCCAAGCGGGCGCTGTTTGCGGAAAGCGACTTCGTCTCGCTGCATCTGGTGCTGAGCGAACACACCCGCGGTATCGTGGGGCGAGCGGAGCTGGCGGCAATGCCGCCCCACGCCCTGCTGGTGAACACATCACGCGCCGGCTTGGTGGATCGTGATGCGTTGCTGGAGGCCCTGACGACACACCGCATCGCTGGGGCAGCCCTGGACGTGTACGAGCAGGAGCCACTGCCTGCTGATGATCCTTTCCGGGTGCTGCCCAACGTGCTTGCCTCTCCTCACCTTGGCTACGTGACCCAGCGCAATTACGCCACGTACTTCGGTCAGGCCGTTGAAGATATCGAGGCGTGGTTGGCTGGCGCTCCCATTCGGGTGATCAACGAGTAAGAAAGACCCGGCGCACCGCATAGTGTGTGCTGGCGAATATGGCGCAGGGGACCGTCCTGGGCATGGGCATCGACGAGCGCAGCGTATCCACAGCCGGGCTCGCCTGGGATTGAGGGAGGTTTGCCTAACCATGGCTCTTGCGATGGTGCATGCCTGCACTTACGTGTTGCGCGCGCGGTGTGCTGAAATGAACGACACCACGCACACCAGGATGGGGCAAGGATGAGCAACCCGGGCGGTCATGGGACACCGATGTTGATGGAGGTGTCTTGCCTTGATGTGTACCCAATGCACAGTCAGGGCATTACCAAGTCAAGGCTCGAAACAGGGTGTTGGCGCGTGACGAGGATGCTCGCATGAAATGGCCACTCGCCTTCTGCCTATGGGCGATCTCGACCTCCGTTGGTGCCGTCGTGATCCGCGCCGATGTCGACGACGCCAGGTATCGAGCCCCAGCATCGGTCTTCCCTGCGCTGGCGGACCTCCCCGGTGAAGGGCATGGCGTCCTGATCGCGCCCCAATGGGTCGTCACCGCAGCTCACGCGGCACCCATGCAAATGGAGGGTATGGAAACGGACGTCTCCATCGGCGGGGTGCCCCGCAAGGTGAAGCGCGTCGTCGTGCATCCCGGTTACCGGAAGCTGTCCGAGCAAGTGGCCAGCGAAGCGGTGGCATCCGGGGATGTATCTAAGATCTACTCAGTGCTTGCGTCTTCTGACGACATCGCGCTGATCGAACTGGCTTCCCCTGTGACCGATGTGGCTCCGGTGCCACTCTATCGGGAGGCTCAGGAGGTCGGGATGACTGCGGAACTCGTTGGGAAAGGCGCCACGGGCGATGGTGTGAAAGGCAAGGATCCCCAAAGCCCGCATCGCAATGTTCTTCGTCGGGCGTTCAATGTCATCGTGGGCGCGGACACCCGTTATGTCTGGTATCGCTTCGACGCACCGCCTTCCGCATTGCCGTTGGAGGGCATCACGGGCAGCGGCGACAGCGGTGGTCCCTTGTTTATCGGGGAGGGGCGTTCCATACAGCTTGTCGGCCTTGCGTCCTGGAGCAAGTACCCACCGGACCATCCGTTCTGGAAGACGTGGGCACCGAGCCACCCGTTCGTGGAAGGCCTCTACGGTGTCGTCGTGAACGCCGTTCGTGTTTCACGCTATATCTCTTGGATAGAAAGCGTGATGTCTGCGTCAGGGAATAGCGCCACTCCGGTTTCATCAAAGCAGGGGTGACGATCCGCGCTGACATCTATCATTCAGCGCTGCCATGTCGTTGGCGATGGCGTTGAAGCCATAACCATACTCAGGAAAGGACGACCCTGCATGAACCGGATGTTTGCACGTTTCGCCGTGACGGCAGTGATGACGGCCATGGTGGCTATCCCGTTGAAAGCCAGGGCCGAAGATGGTCGGAATACGTCCTTACAGGACATGCTTGCCAAGCCTTGTCCTACGGCGGCGCAGTGGATGAAGATCCGCGAAAAACAGGCTCTTTCCGAACGTGAAACGGCACCAGTGGCCAAGCCCCTGGACATGGCGCTGTATGACGAACTGGTGAGGATGAGGGCGGAAGATAGGCGAGTTCGTACGCCTCTTCAGGAGGGTGGTGAGCACCCGTCCTCTGCAGTGATCCAGGCGGTGATGGATGTCGACAAGCGGAATCTCTCACGATTGCGCGACATAACGGCCCACGGGCTACCCACACGCGAGGCCATTGGTAGTGATGGGCAGGCGGCGCTTTTCATCTTGATCCAGCACGCTGACATGGATCCTGCCCTGCAAGCGCGTTTGCTGGCGGAAAACGAAAAAATGGGGAGCAAGGGCTTTGAGCCAGGCGATGTAGCGATGCTGTCGGACCGGGTCGCGCTACGCCTGGGTAAAGAGCAACCCTATGGTTCGCAGCTATGGTACGTCAACGGCCACCTTGCGCCAAAGAAGCCTGTCGGCCAGCTTGATGCCGTGGAAAAGCGGAGGCAGTCGGTGAACCTCATGCCTCTTTCCGATTACATATGCATGATGGAAGTGCTGCAAAAACCGCGCTAAAATCAACGGGGACGAGCCCCATGACGTTCCATCGTGAATTGATGGGCTCGATGGGGATACATCAAGACCTACGCGAACGGAGCGCAAGGCGTCCCCTGATGGAATCGCATGCGCCAGCCCAAGGTATCCCGCTGCCACAGGGAGCTACGCAACGTGTGCGATCCCGTGATGCCCTGTGCGTCCGTCCGTACGGATCGATACGTCAGCAATGCCAGACCGTCCGCGAGGAGGCTCAGTTGAAACGCGTCGCCATGGATCGCATCCGGCGACGCCTCCCTGGGTAGCGCGTCGAGTACCTGGTCGCGATCGTATGTCAGTCCGGATCGACCGATCTCCCGAAAATCGTCATGCAGCAAGGCGGCCAGCCGTTGGCGGTCGCCTCGCGTGGACGGTTGATGGAGCTTCGTTTCCAGGGCTACCAGTTCGTCGAGCAGTGCTTTGGTATGCATCGTGGTTTGGAGTCGCCGACAAGGTGATGACCACCCTATCGCCGATGCAGGGAAACGCCAAACGATCGAGGCAGCGTAAGCGGCATCTACTTCGCCGAAGCATCCATGGCCTTCAGGCGATCGATGGCATGCTGGTTCGAAGGATTAAGCACGAGCGAGCGCTTGTAGTTATCGAGGGCCTTCGCTTTCTCGCCCATGCCTTCGTACGCTTCACCCAGGCTATCGAACGCGTTCGCGCTCTTCGGCCATTGCTTCGTGTTGTATACGAACAACGCAATCGCCTGCGTGCTTCGCTTGGCCGATAGCAGGTTGTAACCCCACTGATTGACGAAGCCTTCCGTGAGATTCAGTTCCGGGTGATCGCGGCGAACGTCCGCGGCCACGGTGTCAACATGCTGGTAATTGTCCTTCTCCATGGCATCGTGCAACGCCGTGAGCACGGCAGGCATGCCGAAGATGTCCTTGTACGCCGCATCGGCGAGCTGGTGCAGTTTTTCCTGGGCGCTGCCGGCACGGTTGGCCAGCAAGACGATGCCGTAGCCCTTGTCGGGATACATCTCGATATAGCTGGAAAACCCGAACGCGCCGCCGGAGGTGCGCAGGTGGCGCTGGCCGTCGATGGTCTTCTCGAAGATCCAGTTGTAGCCGAAGGCAAACTCGTTGGGATTGCCCCAGGTGGCGGTATGGCTCAGCTTCACCGCCGGATCCGTTGCCTTCAACTGCGCCTGGAGGAACTTCGCCATGTCCGCGCTGCCATAGCGCAGGCCACCGGCCGGCATCACCGCCGGCCCACGTAAGGGGGGCATCACCGCATGCTTTTCGTCGTAGCCGGTGGCGATCGTCGCGGCCTGTTCGTCCGTGCCGTGGCCCGTCATGCCGAACGGCTTTTCCACATAGCGCGAGAGCAGGTTGGCATAGCTGTCCTTGTAGACCCGTTCCAGGATGATGCCGAGCAATTCCGCGGCCACGTTCGAATGACGCGGTTCGACACCGGGCGGACGATCCAGTTTGACGGCCTTCAGGTCGATCAGCAGTTGGGCAGGGGTGTAATCCTTCAACGAGCCGTAGAAGATGGCTGCCAGCTTTTCCGGTGGCACACCGGCCATGAGCTTGCTCACATCGGGCAGGTTGTCGGGTAGGGCGGAAGTGGTGTTCGCCAGTTGCGCGATAGTGACCGGCTTGCCACCGAAGGCTAGCTGAGGATAGTCGGGCGGTAGATAGGTGCGGATATCGGCGTTGGGATCGATCTTTCCCTCGACCACCGCGTGCGCAAGGATCAGCGACGTGAACGTCTTCGTGATGGAGGCGATCTCGTAGACGGTGCGTTCCGTGGCGGCCTTATGCGCACCGCGTACCGTGCTGCCGAAGTTGTAGACGTGCGTCTGTCCGTCCCTGACGACCGCGATGGACAGGCTGTCCGTGAGGTCGGCATCCACCATCTGCGAGCCCAGCTTCTGGAACACCGCATCCATGGTCGCCGTGCTCGCGACAGGGCGTGGCGTTTCCGTCGCGTGTGTCGGCGTGGTGCCGAATGAAAGCGCGGCGATGCACGCCACGATGGCCAGATGCTTCATGGTCTCCCCCTTCCTGATCCCTTGGTGGTCCCGATGCTGGAGGGGCGGCCAGCCGGGAGCGACTGCCGGAAGTAACGCGATGGACAGGGGGATCTCACTAGCTAAATGCGACTGACTCGCATTATCATGCGAGCCTATCGGCTTCGCCCTGTCACATCCCGCTTCATGTCCAACGCGTCCACCCTCACCGATCTTCTTCAACAGGAGCGGCCCGCCCTGCTGCGGCTGGCCCATCGCATCCTGGGCACCGAGGGTGCGGCGGAGGACGTGATCCAGTCGATGTGGTTCAAGGCGCGCGGCGTGGACGAGGCGCAAACCATCGCCAATCCCAGGGCCTACCTCTATCGCCTGGCGACCAACCTCGCCACGGACTATGGACGTGAGCGAACCCGCCGAGCGCGATTGCTGGCGGATCATTACCTGTGGGGGCCGGAAGAGGCGGTGTCTGCGGAAGAGCAGGCCATGGCCCAGGACGAACTGCGCCGGGTCCTCGATGCCGTGGGTCATCTGCCCGAACTGACGCGCAGCATCTTTCGGTTACATCGCCTGCAAGGGCTGACGCAGAGCGAGGTCGCCCGTCGCCAGGGCGTTTCCGTCACCACGGTGGAGAACCACGTGCGGGGTGCCTTGCAGCGCCTGGCCTGGATTCGCCAGGGGCGATAGGCACACGGTCTGGGGGAAATGGCTTCGCCATACGTCTATGATCCAAAGGCCGTGTCGTGGCCTGTCCCTTCCGACCGCCAGCCCATGAGCCCGCCGACCTCGTTCCAGGATCCGCCACCCTCGATACCCAGCGACGATGTCGCCGACGAGGCGCGCACGTGGATCGCGTGGCTGGCGTCGGATCGCGTGGATGAAGCAGGCATGGATACCTTCGAGCGCTGGCTGGCGGAGCCAGCACACCGTCGTGCGTTCGAGCACGAACGCGTGCTCTGGCGTAGTTTTGGTCCGAAGCCCTCGGCGGCCGTATCGCCTCGTCGAGGCCGATCGCGTCGGCGCTTTGTCGCCCTTGCCGCCGTGGCGATGTTGGCGGCGTGGTTCATGGCGCCTTCGGTAGCGCTGCGCGTACGCGCCGACTATCGCAGTGGCCATGCCGTCGAATCGATCACTTTGTCCGACGGAAGCCGGGCTGTGCTCGATGCGGACAGCGCGATCGCGGTGCACTATGATGAAGGCCGTCGCCGCGTGTCGTTGCTCGAAGAGCGGGCCTGGTTCGACGTGGCCCCGGATGCGCGGCGACGTTTCAGCGTGGACGCCGATGGCGGTATCGTCGAGGACATCTCCACGATCTTCACCGTTGCCCGCGAGCCGGATCACGTCGAGGCCGTAGTGGCACAAGGGCGTGTGCGCGTCGCCACGAACGGCGACGACTGGACGTATCTGGCGATGGGACAGGGTGTGCGCTTTGGCGCAGGGCAGGCAATCCAGCGCTTGCCGGATGTGCCGGCGGATCGTGTTGGCGCATGGCGGCAGGGCGAATTACTGCTCGATGATATGGATGTCGCCAGCGCGATCGATCGTATCGGCCGCTACCGGCCGGGCCGAATCATCGTGCGCGGCGACCTCTCGGCACTGCCACCCGTCAATGCCGCCTTTCGCATCGACCAGCCCGAACGCGCGCTCGACACGCTGGCCGCCAGCGCGGGGCTGAGCGTGACGCGGCTGCCCTTCGGCATCGCCATCGTCGGTAAGGCGGCACGCTGAGCGTTTCTTGATATTGCCCTTGGGGGAATCCGTTTCCCGTTCGTCTTAGGCATCGAAGGTACCCGCCGCCGCCAGTGCTTTCGACGTGCCCGCGTGCCGCGCGGGTGGTGCCGTTCCTTCGCCAGGGTTCCCCATGCCTACTCCGCTTCGTTCGGACCGTTCGCCGTGTCCGTCCCGTCTTTGTCTTGCGCTGGCCGCTGTGCTCGCCAGCGTCTCGTTCCCCGTCCTTGCCGATGTCGCGCCGTCGAGCGTCGCCGCCGCCCGCCACTTCGACATTCCCGCCCAGCCGCTTGCCGAAGCGTTGCGCGGCTGGATGCGTCAGTCCGGGCAACAGGTGGCGTATCCGGCCGCGTTGGCCGACGGCGTCACGTCGCATGCCGTCAGCGGTGATCTCGATGCGCAGGCGGCGCTCACCCGTCTTCTCCAGGGCAGCGGCCTGACCGTGCGTCGCGTCGCCGATGATGCCGTGACGCTGGAGAAGATCGACGGCAAGCAGGATGGCAAAGGCGCCATCGTCACCGATACGCTGAGCGTCTCCGGTAGCCACGCGGGCCTCGACGGCACCGATGGGGATCGCAGCATGGCGCCGTATCGCGAAAGCGGCTCCAGTGCCTTCATCGACCACACCACCATCGAGCGCTTCCGCGGCACCTCCACCGCCGATATCGTCAAGGGCGTGGCCGGTGTCACCGCAGGCGATCCGCGCGTGGGCAACGCGCTGGACGTGAACATCCGTGGCATCCAGGGCCAGGGTCGCGTGCCGGTGATCATCGATGGCGGCCAGTCCACGATGGATACCTATCGCGGTTACGCGGGCCAGTCGCAGCGTACCTACCTCGACCCGGATCTCATCTCCAACGTCACCATCACCAAGGGGCCGAGTCTCCAGGCCAACGCCTCCGGCGGTATCGGCGGTGTCGTGGAGATGGAGACCCTGAAGGTCGACGACATACTGCGCGAAGGCCGCGACATGGGCGTGCGCGTGCGCACCGGCCTGGCCAACAACAGCGCGAACAATCTTCCTGCGTACAGCGCGATGCCGCGCACGGACCGCAACGCCACCGGCAACCAGTTCGCGAACATCGCCCTTGCCGGGCGTTGGGATCGTTTCGACCTGCTCGCCGCGTACGCCTGGCGCGATACCGGCAACTATTTCTCGGGCAAGCACGGCTACGACGACTTCCCGCAGAAGCCGCGTACGCTCGCCACACTGAATCCGCCACGGACGGAAGTGTTCAACACCTCGTCGCGCTCGGAATCCACGCTGCTCAAGGGCACCTGGCGCATCGACGATCAGCAGACGCTGGAAGCGGGCTATCGCCACTACAAGGGCTCGGCCGGCGAAATCATGGCCTCGCAGATCACCCGTGTGAATCGTGATCGCGTGCCGCAGTGGGACCCGGGCCATATCGACATGGACAGCTACAACCTGCGCTATCGCTTCAAGCCGGACAGCCCGCTGGTCGACCTTCGCGCAAACCTCTGGTACACCGACGCCGACAGCCTGATGTACAACGGCCTTACGGGCATCACGCCGTGGTACTTCAACCGGCGTACGGAGTGGTACGACGGCCCCACGTTCAACACCGACCCAGGCTACAAGGACGCGTATCGCAACGCGCAGCACCAGCGCCGCTTCGGCCTGGATGTGACCAATACCTCGCTCGTGGAGTCCGGCGTGGGTCGCTTCACTTTTGACTATGGTCTGTCCTACACCAAGGAAGACGTGGGGCCGGGCGAGAACTCGCCGATCCTGCAGGATGACCTGGTCAACAATCGTTTCCTGCGCAACGCCTATCGCAAGGAATACAGCGCCGTCGCGTCCGTGAAATGGCAGCCCGATGATCACTGGGAATTCCTGGTGGGTGGGCGCTGGAACCAGGTGGACGTGCACGACCGCAATAGCCTGGCCACCCCCGACAAGGAAGAAGTGATCGGCAAGTATCGCTATACCGAGCTGCTGAGCGGCGATCCGTCGAAGCCGCTGCGTGGCAAGCGCATCGCCTTGCTGAACTGGTATCCGGACGCCAACGGCAACTTCACCGAGGAGTCGCTGCGTGCGTCGCCCTACAAGAAGGGTACCGTGGGCGATATCGCTGGCTGGAACTTCTACAGCGCCGGCAAGCCGCAGGATCTGAGCGTGCCGGTTAGCTGGACCTGGTCGGATCGCATCCATCGTCGCGATAACGCGTTCACGCCCACGGCGAGCGCTACGTATCATTTCGACGCCGATTCGCTGGTGTATGTGAAGTATGCCGAGGGCGTGAAGCTGCCCAGCCTGTTCGAGACCACGCTGGGCTTGTTCACGGCGGCCAAGCCCACGGGTGAGCTGAAACCCGAGCATGCCCATAGCTGGGAAATCGGTGCGAGCACGGTCAAGCACGACCTCTTCACTGGCGGCGACCGCATGGCGCTCAAGCTGGCCTACTTCAACACGCGCATCGACGACCTCATCACCCGCGACTACCGCACGCTGTCGGCGGGCCTGATCCGCAATGTCGATCGCTTCAAGGTCTCGGGCCTCGAGTTCCAGTCGAACTACGACAGCGGCCGCATCTTTGCCGACCTGTCCGCGCATTACTACTTCAAGGCCAAGACCTGTGCGCCGGATATCGCCGCCGAACGCCGCGCCTATGGCGTGAAGTGGAAGATCGACGAACTCACCACCACGCCCAACTGCGTGGATGGCGGTTTCGAGGGTTCGTACAGCAACACGCAGAATCCGCCACGCTACAACGTCAACCTGACCCTGGGTTCGCGCTGGTTCGACGAACGCCTGACCTTTGGTACCCGTGTGATCCACAACGCCGGTCCGATCAGCAAGCTGGACAAGGAGTGGAACGTCGGCCTGTCGGCCATCCAGCAGTTGTACCGCTCGGCGACCATCGTCGACCTGTTCGCCAGCTATGCGGTGAACGACCAGTTCGCGGTGGACGTGAACCTGGATAACGCGACGGACCGGTACTACCTCGATCCGCTGGCGCTGGGCGTGATGCCGGCACCCGGTCGCACCGCGCGACTGGCGGTGACCTGGCGTTACTAAACCGAAGCGAGGGCGTCGCCTGGTGCGACGCCCTCGCCATGTAAGCGTTCTCCTTTCACAAGGAACTATGACGATGCAACATCCCGAAGTCATCGCAGCGGACCTGACACCCTGGGGCATGTATCTTTCCGCCGACCTCGTCGTGAAGATCGTGATGATCGTGCTGGCCGTGGCGTCCATTGCCACGTGGACCGTGCTGGTGGCGAAGTCCTGGGAGTTGTCGCGAGCCGCGCGGCAGCTGCGTCAGGCCCGCGCCTTCCTGCTCGATACGCCCAGTCTTCCCGTGGCGCAGGCGCCGGTCGGGGCCGGCGTGACCCGGGAGCTGGTGGAGGCCGCGCAAGGCGAATTGACTCTGTCGCACGACGTGACCGAGCGCGAAGGCATCAAGGAGCGCGTGGCCTCACGGCTGGAGCGCATCGAGCTGGCCCATGCGCGCGAGCAACGCAGCGGCGTGGGCGTCTTGGCGAGCATTGGTGCCGTGGGACCGTTCGTCGGACTGTTCGGCACGGTCTGGGGCATCATGAATAGCTTCGTCGGCATCGCGGGTGCAAACACCACGAATCTCGCGGTGGTGGCGCCGGGTATCGCGGAGGCCTTGCTCGCGACCGCGCTCGGTCTGGTGGCCGCGATTCCCGCCGTGCTGGTGCATAACCACATCACCCGCACGCTTGCGGGCGTGCGCCTCCTGGTGGGCGACGTGTCGGCGGCGGTGCAGCAGCTGGTATCACGCGACCTTGACCGCCGTACCGTGCGGCCATCGGTCACCCCCTTGCGTATGGCGCATTGAGCATGGCGATCAGGACTGCACGCCATGACGATGCGCCGGAAGAACAGCATGGCATCAATGTCACGCCGTTCATCGACGTCATGCTCGTGCTGCTCATCATCTTCATGATCGCCGCGCCGATGGCGACCGTCTCGGTCCCCGTGCAGTTGCCGGCCAGCCAGGCGAAGACGACTCCGGACGAGCGGTCGCCGGTATTCGTGACCCTCCAGGACGACCTGTCGCTGCGTGTCGGCGAGTCGACGGTGTCGCGGGATGGCCTGAAGGCGGCGTTGCAGGAGGCGACGGCCGGCGATCCGGAACAACGGATCTATCTGCGCGCGGACCGGAAGGTGCCCTACGGCGACCTGATGAGCGCGCTCGACGCGCTGCGCGACGCGGGCTACCTCAAGGTCGCGTTGGTCGGCATGGAGGGGCCGCTTCCATGAGGTTGGCGGGGTGGGCATGCAGCTTGCTGGTGGTCTTGTTGGTGCATGCGCTCGTCATCGCACTGGTCTGCACATGGCCGGCTGCACCGGTGGCCGTCACGCGTGCGCCGCCGGAAGGTCTTGTCGTGGAACTGGCGCCCGTACCGGAATCGCCCCCGGCGCCGCCGCGCGAAGTGCCACCCGGCCCGCCGCGTCAGGAGCAGCATCGGCAGGCTCCCCGGGTGGAGAAGAAGGTGACGGTGAAGACGGTGCAACGCCCGGACGCCGAGCTGTCGAAACCCGACGAGGCACCGCAGGCCACCCACGACGACACGGCGACGGCCAACGTCGAGCAGACCCAGGCACCGCCCAGCGTGAAGGCGGACGCGAGTGCGCGCTATGCGGCGTCGACCACCAACGCCGGTCAACGCAGCACGGCCACGGCGACATGGCAGGGTGCGTTGCTCGCCCACCTGGAGCGCTTCCGTCGTTATCCGAGGCAGGCCGAACGCTTGCATCAACAGGGCGTGAGCTACGTACGGTTCGCGGTGGACAGGCAAGGCCATGTGTCCTCCATCCGGCTGAATCGAAGCAGTGGCTTCGAGCTGCTGGACCGGGAAACGCTGGATACCGTGTCACGCGGCAATCCGGTGCCGCCGCCCCCGGCAGAGATCGAAGGCGACCCCATCGACGTGCTGGTGCCGGTGGCGTTCTTCCTGCGCCGTTGACGGGGCCTTGTGCGTCCCGCGCCGCCGCTTCACCATGGCGGCTATCAGGGAACGGAGTCCGCCATGCCGATCACGATACGCGTCGCCACCGCGCGGGATCTGCCGGCGTTGCGCGAGCTGTTCCTTCGATCGCGTCGCGACACGTTTACCTGGCAACCCTGCCATCTTTTCCAGCTGGCCGATTTCGACGTACAGACGGAAGGCGAACGGATCCTTATCGCGGAAGAGGGGATGCGCCTTGCCGGTTTCGTGTCGGTCTGGGAGCCGGACGCGTTCATCCATCATCTGTATGTGGATGGCGCGTTCCTTCGTCGCGGTATCGCTCGCCAATTGCTGAACGCGCTACCCGACTGGCCGCTGACGCGTTACCGGCTCAAGTGCCTTGTACGTAACCTGGGTGCGCTGCGCTTCTATGAGGCGACGGGTTTCGTGGAGGTAGGGCGAGGTACGAGTGACGACGGCGATTTTCTTTTACTGGAATCGCCACGAGCCGAAGGCGCAGACTAGTCGTACCCTCACCCTTCGGACGATCCTCGATGAACGTGCAGAAGAACCAGCAGTGGGACCCGGCCAGTTACGATCGCCACGCCCGTTTTGTCTCCGACCTCGGCGGCCCGGTGCTCGATCTACTCGATGCCGCACCGCGTGAACGGATCCTCGACCTGGGCTGCGGCGATGGTTCGCTCACGTTGAAGCTGGTTCGGATGGGATGCGATGTCCTCGGTGTCGATGCCAGTGCCGCCATGGTGGACGGTACGCGGAAGCTGGGTGTCTCGGCGATTGTGATGGATGGGCAGGCGCTGACCTTTCAGGGGGAATTCGATGCGGTATTCAGCAACGCCGCGCTGCACTGGATGCCCGATGCCGACAAGGTCATCGCGGGCGTGTGGAATGCGCTGAAGCCGGGTGGCCGTTTCGTTGCCGAGTTCGGCGGCCATGGCAATGTGGAAACCATCGTGCGCGCGGCGGAGGTGGCGTTACAGGCGCGAGGCTTGCCCATCGCACGCCCCTGGTTCTTTCCGACGGCGAAGCGCTACCAGTCCATGCTGGAAAACCAGGGCTTCCAGGTCACATCCATCGCCTTGATTCCACGCCCGACACCGTTGCCCGGTGACGTGGGGCAGTGGCTCACGACGTTCGCCCAGCCGTTCCTGCGCACCGTGCCGGAAGAGCATCGCGAAGACTTCGTCGCCTCGCTGGTGGAAGACCTGCGCCCGACGCTGCTGGGTGACGATGGCCTCTGGCGCGCCGACTACGTTCGCCTACGCTGCCGGGCCGTTCGTCCCGCGTCGACGTGACCATGCCACGCCGTCTCGGCTAGGATCGTCGTCGTCTTTCGGACGGCTCATCCATGGAACTACCCTTCGGCACCCGCATTCACGCGGAGCAGCGCTATCGCATCCGCACGCTCGCGATCCACCTCGATTTTTTCGTGGCGGTCGTGCGCGGGCGGAAAGGCCTGTTCGCGGCGGGGGAGATGATCGAAGCGGGGCCATCCGAAGGCATGCTGGCGGCGCGCGGCACGCATTGGGACGTGATCAACGACCCTGCCGGCCAGTCCCACTACGAGGCGATCAGCCTTTCCCTGGATGATGCCATCCTGGCCGAGTTCGCCAAGCTGCCGATCGCTGCACAGGCCACACCGGTTACGGCCGCGAGTGTCGTACGTGTGGATCATGCCCTGATGGAGGCCATGCGACGGACCTTGCCGGCCTCGGACGAGCAGCCCGTGTCCGAGTTACTGCTCAGGCATCGCGCCATGGAAGTGCTGATCCTGCTGGCCGAGCGCGGCTGGTGTTTCCTCCCCGGTGAAGCGCTCGATTGGCCGGAGCGGGTCCGCCGCCTTGTCGCCCAGCGTCCTGACGCGGCATGGAGCGTGGCGGCGCTTGCCACGACCTTTCATCTCAGTGAGTCCACGCTGCGTCGGCGACTGGAATCCAGCGGTATCACGCTGGCCGCGCTGGTGCGCGAGGTTCGCCTGGAAACGGCGCTGGGCATGTTGCAAACCACGGGCTTGCCGGTGAACGAGGTGGCGCACCGGTGCGGTTGGGATTCGCATAGCCGCTTTTCCGCAGTGTTCCAGCAGCGTTGGGGCGTCGCGCCCTCGGTGGTTCGCGCACGCTTGAAGGAAACGGGACAGCCGCTGACGGAAAACGGCTAATCGGCCATCCGGCGGTTCGCGATCATGGGCCCTGTTCAATCCACGAGGGCACGACGATGACATTCATCCGCACACTGGGCGCGCTGGCCTGCCTGGCCACCGTGCCGGCGGCGTTCGCCGGCGATTTCACGGTATCGAGCACGTCCGTCGACGGTCGCGGCACGCTTTCGAGCGCGCAGGTGCTTGAAGGTTTCGGCTGCCACGGCGGCAACCGGTCGCCTGCGCTGGCATGGAAGGGCGAGCCGACCGGTACGCGCAGCTTCGCCGTCACCGTCTACGATCCCGATGCGCCTACCGGATCGGGTTGGTGGCATTGGGTGGTTATCGATCTTCCCGCGACGACGCATGGCCTGGCCGAAGGCGTGGGCGACGCGTCGGGCAAGGCGTTGCCGGCGGGCGCCGTGCAGGGCAGGACGGACTACGGTGCGCCGGGCTTCGGTGGCGCCTGCCCGCCGCCGGGTGACAAGCCGCATCGCTACGTCTTCACCGTTTATGCGCTGAAGGTGCCGCACCTCGACGTGCCGAAGGACGCATCGGCCGCGATGATCGGCTACATGATCCACGGCAACAGCCTGGGTAGCGCGTCGATGCAGGCGACCTACGGTCGTTGAGCGGCGCGGGTCCTGGTCCCTTGGCGGTGTTGCGCTTGCACACCGTCGAGCAGAATCTTCATGCCAACCTCGAAAAGCCGGTCGGGGTCGATCGTCGTCAGGGCGTTCGCCGCACCGGCCAGGTGAGGATAGTCGGCGGAGGCTTGTTCCAGGGTCGACAGCTCGACGCCGAGCGCATAGGCGGAAACGGGTGACTCTCGTTTCCCGTGCGCCTGTTCGCGTGCTTCTTCCGTGATCATGCCGAGCAGGTAATGGCGGTAGAACGTCGCCATGGTGACCGCATCGGTGGACGAGAAGCCCTCGTCCACGAACGCGCCGACGGCCACCTCGTAGAGATGGATGCGGTTCGGACCGGTGGGTGGTTGTTCGGCGAACAGCCGGGCGGCATCACGATAGGCGAGTAGCACGCGCCGATATTCATGCGCGATGACTTCGAGTCGTTCGCGTGGACTGCGGGTGCGATCGGGAAAATCCATCTGTCCGCAGATGGCGTCGGCAACCATCTGCAGCAGTTCGTCCTTGTTGCGGACATGCCAGTAGAGCGCCGGCGATTGCACTTGCAGGCGTTCGGCGAGGTTCCGCGTGCTGAGGCCGGTCAGGCCGTTCGCCTGGAGCGCATCGAGCGCCGCCTCGATGAGGCGTTCGCGGGAAAGTGGCGATTTTGCCGCGTTCGCAGGCTTTTTCGATTTTGTTGCCATGACGTGCGATCGTATTGACGGCGCGAATTTATCACTGATAAGTTCGCGCCGTCAATGTCGCCTGGCACCAGGCCTTTCCGGATACCATCATGCAGAAACCGATCACCCGCCGGAGTTTTCTCGGGCTTACCTGCGGCATCACGCTCGCGCCGCTCGTTCCGGCCTGGGCGCTGGCCAGTGGCCGTGACGACATCGTCATGCCGTCGGCGAAAAAGAGCCTGTATGACGCCGCGTTCGTGCTGGATGCCAATAGCCTGGGTGGAATGGGTGATCCGGAGAACTACGCACCCGACGTGGCGAAGAGCCTGCGCCTCATCCGCGAGTCCGGTGTCTCGGTGCTCAAGAGTTCGCTGGGCTACGACAGCTACGACTTCGAGGCAACGGTGAAGGAGATCGCGGACGCGCAAGCGCTGATCGAGACGTACCCGGAGACGTTCCTCCAGGTGAAACGACCGGACGACATGTTGCGCGCGAAGCGAGAGGGCAAGCTTGGCGTGATCTTTTCCTTCGAGGCGGTCACCATGCTCGAGGACAAGATCGAGCGCATCGACCTGTTCCGGAATTTCGACGTGCTGGTGATGCAGCTGACCTATAACCGTAAGTCGCCCTTCGGCTACGGTTGTCTTGAAGGCGACACCGGCGGCGTCACCGCGTTGGGGGCCAAGGCCATTGCGCGCATGAACGAGCGTGGCATCACCCTCGATCTCAGCCACTCGAACGCGCAGACCACGGCGGATGGCATCGCGTTGTCGAAGAAGCCTTGCGTGGTGACGCATGCCGGTTGCCGCGCGGTCTTCGACCATCCGCGCAACAAGCGCGACAAGGAGATGAAGGCGCTGGCGGAGAAGGGCGGCGTCATGGGCATCTACATGCTTCCATTCCTGACGCCGGACAACCGCCAGCCGATGCTCGCCGACTACATGGCGCACATGACGCATGCGCTGGATGTCTGCGGTGAAGACCACGTCGGTATCGGTACCGATCTGGGCTTCTTTCCCGAGACCGACGATGACATCAAGCGGCATCTCGCGGAAGAAGAACGTCGGCGCAAGCTGGGTATCGGTGCAACGGGCGAGAATCGGCCGTTGTACATTCCCGATGCGAATTCCACGCGTAAGCTGGAGATCGTGGCGAATGCCTTGCAGAAGAAGGGCTATGGCGCCCGGACGGTCGAGAAGGTGTTGGGCCTGAATTTCAGGCGGGTGTTTACGGAGACGTGGACGGTCTGAAGACGCGGGCTTCCAGCGTGTGGCGCGTGCCGGAAAGCACGCGTCCGACCGTACGCCGTACGATGACGCGGTAAGGGCCTTTGGTGCCCATGGCGTCGCGTCGGCCAGCGGGAAGGATCGCGATGTCACCGATGTTCATGGGGACGACGATGGCGCGTGACTGCATGCGTGGGCGTTGTTCCACGAGGATAAGCTCGCCGCCGGTGAAGTCGTGTTCCGGTTTCGATAGCAGAGTGATGGCGACGTAGGCGTCGTCATCGTCGTGATGAAGCGGGCGTTCCGTCGTCGGGTCGTCATGATACGCATGGACGGTGATGGTCGAGATATCCCGGTCAATCCGTGTCGATACGATGCGACGAAAGGCTTCATCGTCGTATGCAGGCAAAAGGCCGGTGAGCAGCACGTAGCCATCGCGATCGATATCGCGGCGTATCGCCTCTGGCGAAAGAAGCTCACGTCGCGTCATGGAAGATCACCCCCACCGTATAGCGATGACCCTGCCGTATCCGGCTGACGCCATGGCGCATCGCCACACGCCGCACGCCGCGTCGCCCTGGGCCGGGGCGATGGTTTACGGCGAACAGCACGGCATCACCCTGCCTCAAATGCACCACCTCTGCACTCTGGCCATCGGTGGATTGCTGGGTCACCACGAACTCGCCGCCGGTAAAGTCCCTGCCGGGTTCCGATAGAAGGATCGCGACCTGGAGCGGAAAGACATGTTCGCCATAGAGGTCGCGATGCAGGCAGTTGTAGTCGTCGCGGCCGTAGCGAAGAATGAGCGGGGTAGGGCGTGATTGGCCCGCGTCGTGGCACCGTGACAGGAAGGCGTCGTAGTCGTCGGGAAAACGCGTCTCGATCCGTAGTGCATCGTGCCAGCGATTGGCGATGGGCACGAGCTGTGGATAGAAGGCTCGTCGAAGCGATTCGATGGTATTGGGCAACGGATAGGCAAAGTACTTGTATTCGCCACGACCGAAGCCATGCCGGGCCATGACAACGCGCGAGCGATACAGATCGTCCTTCAGGTAGTCCTTGCGCAGCGTGTCGCAATGCGCGGCTGGCAATAAGCCAGGCAGGATGGCGTGCCCATGCCGATCGAGGGCGCTGGCGATGCCTTCCCAGTTCATTTGGGCGATGGCGGTTTCGAGGGTGGGCATGGGGCGAGAATGTCGTTGGGAGTGGCGTCAATGTAGACCTCGTAGGAAATGCCACCCTCCGAATCTTGCGTTGGGAAAGGTTGGCTGCTGCGCAGCCCGTGTATTTAACGGCTTGCGCCGTACAGCCGCTTCGTAGGGTGGGCTCGCCTTCGGCATCGCGCGCGGCGCTCGGGCGTGGCGGTGGAGCCGTCGGGCCGCCGTCGGGGCGCGCCGGCTCCGCCGTCCCTCGGGAAAGGTTGGCCGCTGCGCGGCCCGTGTTTTATGGCTTCGCCCCTTCGGGCTCGGGCAGGTGGTCGGGATTTTTCGACTCGACATCCTGTCTCGGCGAAAAAGGCCGGTCATCCTGACCGGCCCCGCTGCGCGGTCTTGTCCGCCCACCTGCCCTCGGCTCCTCAAGTCGCGCCCCGGCGGCGACCCGACGGCTCTCCAGGCGTTACGGTGACCTTGTAGGAGCGCGCCTCGCGCGCGACCCGCGGCAGCGGCAATCTGGCCCGCTGCCGCGGGTCGCGCGCAAGGCGCGCTCCTACAGTTCGGGTTCCCGCGAGATGAACCACATCCAAATCGCGCCCAGCGTCGAACCGATCAGCAATGCCCCGGAGAATTCCAGCCAGTTATCCGGCCATTCGTATTGGTGGGGACGCAGGTCATAGCGACCGGCGAAACTGCCTAGCGCGAAGGCTGCGACGATAAAGGCGATCAAGGAAATCCCGGTGAATACCTTCGCGCCGATGGCTAACGAACAATGCTGGTAGCGGCGGGCGATGAAGATCAGCGCATTGATCGGTAAAAGGATCAGGGCCATGGCAATCTCCCATAACTCGATCGTCATTTCGCACCGCCTAATGCACGTACTTCATCCCACATGCGCCGGACATTCGCCTGCTTTGTGCATTGCAGGCTCATGCGATGAAGAAGATTCACCCCCGACATCGCCCGCGTGAGATACCGCCGATTCGGCACTTCGTTCTCGGCCATGTACTCGGTCAACATCGCCTGCATCGCTTCGGCATACGCCTGCATCGCCGTCGCGTCATTCATCAGCATGTCCACGCTGGCTTCTAAATTCAGGGCAAAGCTGCCCTCCCCAAGGACGCTGTCGTCTTTCGGTTCAGTCATTTCTCAAATCCTCATCCACCGCTTCCGAGCGGGGCACGCCAACGGCCGTGCCCCTCATCGACTCGGGCGGTTCGATCTCACAAGGTCCGACTGTCCGATGTTCTCATTCGCCCACGGCGCTACGCGCCGGGAGGCTCGGCGGAGGGAAATACCATGAGAATGCCGGACAGGCCGGGCGTTTAGCCGCGTCCGGAGGGGTTCCGGGACGTCCGTGGACCGCGTGGGTCGGGCGGTGGGTGTGAGAATGCCTTAGACTTTGGCTTAGCCATCGTCAACTCCTATGGTTGATTGGTGGTTAGCGGGTCGTAGGTGTTGTAGCACCTGCGGCCCGCGCTTCTTACCGCTTACGAACGATGGTTGCCCGCCACGACACGTGACATGAACGAGCAGGCAACGCGTGCACGGTAGCAAATTACGTGCGTGCTTGCATATGGAAGGATTCTCAAAAAGTGCCGCGTTTTTTTTGCGCGCGATCACACGTTATCGATGACCTGGCCCGCTGCGCGGGGTCGCGCGCAAGCGCGCTCCTACAAGAGGCGGGATGCGATAACCGGATGCATCGCTGTGGGCACCGGCCTCGGTCTACCAGCACTGCGACGATGCTGCATCGGCATTTGCGTGGGTAACGTGCTTGCTGGAGCGACGTGATGAGGTGCGATCAGACGGTGACGGCCGTGTGGCCTGCTGCGCGGGATCGCGCGCAAGGGCGCTCCTACCGGGGGCGGTGTCGATTTGAGGTATCGAGTGCGCCGATGCGGGGTGTCAACACCCCGGCTTTTGAGAAGCCGGGATGTCTATTGCGCTAAGACTTACTCGCAGCCGCCCGGGGGCGGGTCGTTGGTCATCTGCGGGTCGCACTGGACGATGCCTGACAGGCGATCGGTGACGTTCACGAACACCGTGATGAGGCCCTTGCGCTTGTTGCGATGCGATACCCACACGGCTGCGCCGTCTTCGGAGAATTCGGGCTCGCTCAGCTCAGTCTGGAAGTCGGTACCGTAGAGATCTTCCATGGAGAAGCGCTTGAGGTCGCAGCCGGTCAGTTCGTACCGGATGACCGTGCCGGCTTTTTCGATATGGACGCTTTCCGGATCGAACTTGTAATGGTAGTCACCGCCGCGGGTGCTACGAAAACCCTTCGGAGCGATGTCATCTTTGATGGAGGGCACAACGGTGAGTGCCACCTTTAACACCGGTGCATCATCGGCAGGAGTACCCGTTTCCGATTGAATCGTGGTCTCGCTCATTGCATCTTTCCTTGGTTGGTGTGACTGACGAAAGTCTCGAACGCCGGGGCGCGGTATCCGGCCTGCCGCAAGCGTTCCAGGTAGGGAGCGGCCTCATCCTGGTGGCCAAGGAGTGTCGCGATCCTCACGTAAGGATCGAGAACGCGGGGGTCCGTGCTCTTTTCGGCACGTGGACGCAATTCGGTGAACGCGCGGTCCAGGTGGGTGGACGCGGTGCTGGCGTCGCCGCGCTGGCGGGCGATCTCGCCGGCGGTCATGTCGGCCAGGGCGCGCAGTACGCGGCTGGACGCGGCGGTGGCGGGGACGTCGCCGAACAGCGATAGCGCGTCGTTGGCGGCGGTGGCGGCGGGAGCGAGATCGCCCAGGCGCAGGTGGGCCATGCTTTCCCAGGTGCGGTTGACGGCCAGCAGCGTGCGCCAGTCGTTGACCTTGCCGTCCACGGCGAGCAGCTTTTGCAGCAGTTCGCCGGCGTCGGCGTAGCGACGCAGTGCGAGTGCGGCGTCGCCGGTGCCGTAGGCGAGCCAGCCTTGTTGCGAGCGGGTGAGGGCGAGGTCGCGCTGCCACTTGCGGTTGTCGGGTACGTCGCGGACAAGCTGTGCGAAGGTGGTTGCGGCCGCGGTGTAGTCGGACTCGGCTTGGGCGATCATGCCCAGGTCGGCGCGCGCGCGGGCGAGGTGCAGGTCGGAGAGGGCGCGGCGGTAGAGCCACAGGTTGGTGGGCTCGCCGGATTCGCGCGCGGCGTGCACGGCTTCGCGCTCCTGCACGAGGTGACCCAGCGCGTCGCGCAGCTTGCCGCGCTGTTGTTCGACGCTGGCTTCCCAGCTCATCGTGTCGGCCAGTTCCAGCCACATCTTGCGGGCGGCGGGCTGCATGCCGAGCACGCGGCGTTTCAGCGACGACGAGATGTCGAATTCGCTGGTGGCTTCTTCGGCGTTGTCCGTGCGCTGGGCGATGGAACCGAGGCAGTTGTGCGCGTAGGACAGTTCCTGCCACGCATCAGGTACGTCCGGTTCCAGTTTCGCGCGTAGCGTGGCCTGTTCCAGGTAGTTGCGCCATTCCAGTTTCGTTTCGTCGTACTTGCCGCGTCCGAAGGCGATCTGTCCGCGCCAGTAGGCGAGCTTGCCGCGTTCGGCATAGGCTTCGGTCTGGTCGGGGTGTTCCTTCACGAGGTGGGCGAGGCTGGTGTCGGCGCTCTGGAAGGCCTGGATGGCGCCGTCGCTGTCGCCGCGCGCGTAGCGGATCTCGCCGATCTCGCGCAGGGCCTTCGCCTGGCGCAGCACGGCTTCGGGGGCATCGCTCTTCCAGTCGTGGCCGCCCATGACTTGCATCGCGCGGTGGGTGACTTCGTCGAGCAGGTCGAGGCGACCTAGTGCATCGAGGCGTTCGTTCATGTCGCCGAGCATGAAGTCGAGGAGCGACTCGGCATCGGCGCGGCGGGCTTCGGCGTGGCGCTCGGCCTTGCGGGCGTTGACGGCGGCGAAGGTGGAGATCACGGCGAGCACCGCGATGGCGGCGGCCATGCCGGCCAGGGTCATCATGGCGTAGCGCGCATGGCGCAACGACAGGCGGACGAAGCGGCGCTGGTCGGCGTCGAGCGGCGGATGCGCTTCGCGCGACAGGCGTCTGGCGTCGGCGAGCAACTGGCCGCGGGGGATCAGGTGTTCACGACGCTGGCCTTCGGCGGCCCAGCGTGCGGCCATCTCGGCGATGCGCGCGCGGGCACGCAGGTCGGCGCGATGGGTCTGCACCCAGTCGGCCACGCGCGGCCAGTGGCGCAGCAGGGCTTCGTGGGCGAGGGTGAAGCAGGGTTCGTCGTCTTCCAGCAGGCTGACCAGCAGGCGGGCATCGATCAGCTGGCGTACGGCGTGTTGTTCGTCGTCGTCGATGTCGATCCAGCGCACGGTGCGCGCGGTGACGCCGTCGCCGGCCACCGCCACCAGTCGGTGCAGCAGTCGGGGGAAGGCGCGGATGGCGCGAGCGTCGAGGCTGTCGTGGATGCGCTCGGCGCGCTGGGCGAGCGCGCCTTCCAGGCCGCCCATGGCCTCGTAGGCCGCGAAGGTCAGCGTGCCGTCGTCGTCCTTGACCTCGTACAGGGCCTGCAAGGTGTACTGGAGCAGGGGCAGGGCGGTGGCGTGGCGGCAGGCGGCTTCGAGCAACACGTCGTCGAGCATGCGCTCGCCCTGCGGGTCGCGGTCGAAGCTCAGGCCGGCGGCTCGGGTGGGCAGGCGGATGATCTGCGCCATCTCGCCGGGGCTGGGTGAGCCCAGGTCGTAGCTGCCGCCGTCGTGTTTCAAAGCGAGCAGGCCGGGGATGGCCATCAACTGCGGATAGAAGTCGTTGCGGCAGGTGCCGAGCACGATCACTCGGCCGCTGCGGGCCAGGCGGTCGAGGGCCCGAATCGCGGTGGCGACCTGGTCGGGCGGCTGGGTGACCAGGCCTTCCATCGCGTCGACCACGATCAGCAGTCGATCGTCGCGCCCGGCGGTCTCGCGTTCGATGCGGTCGATGACGAAGTCGAGGTCGTTCGCCAGCGCCTTGGCCAGGGCATGGCGCTCGCTGTCCACGAAGACCGGGCGGCCACCCGGCGTCCAGCGGCACAGGGCGCCGGCCAGGGTTTCGATGAGCGGGGAGGTGGGCGTGCGGGCCACGAACGAGGTCCAGGCCGAGACCCGCAGGCCGTCGTGGCCGGCTTCGCCGAGCAGGCTCGGCACGATGCCGGCCTGGACCAGCGAGGACTTGCCGCATCCGCTCGGTCCGGCCACCAGCACGAAGGCGCAGCCGTCGGCGTCGCTGCGGCGGATCGCGCGCAGCAGTTCCGCCGTGGCGCGGGCCCGGCCGAAGAAGACGTCGCTGTCCTCGCTGCCGAAGGCGAGCAGGCCGCGGAAGGGCGAGCCGTCGTTCCAACTGCGTCGGCCGACGGTGGCGCGCTCGCGGGCGTCGGCGAAGGCGACCTTCGCCACCACCTGGTAGCCGCGCTTGCGGACCGTGGCGATGTAGCGGGGGGAGCGGGCGTCGTCCTGGAGCGCCTTGCGCAGCAGGGCCACGGTCTTGTGGACCGGATTGTCGCCATAGAAGGTGCCCCGCCAGCAGGCCGCCAGCAGTTGTTCGGTGCTCACCACCTCCCCGCCGGTGCCGGCCAGGTAGGTGAGCACGTCGATCAGTTTCGGCTCGAGGACGAGTCGCTCATCCTGCCGCTCGATGGTTCGCTGGGCCGGTCGCACGGTCCAGTCGCCGAAGCTGAAGAACGTCGGATCGTCGCTGCTCTGCATGTTTCCCCTTCCGTGGCGCCCGTCAGGAGGCGCAACGTAAGTCCCCGTGTTTAAAGGGTTTCGTAAACCGTAAGGTTTCCGGAAGGACGCAAGAGGGTACTCCCCGCGAGGGTGTGCCCACCGCTGCTTCCCATGGATTCCCCCCATGCATGGTTTCCCGCTTTCCGGTCACCACGCCTCTCGCATTCTGTCACACGCCTCCGGCGCTTGCCGGGTGTCGAAAGGGGTGTCGGCGTGACGCTCCCGATCACCGTCCTGCTCGCCGACGAGCATGAGGCCGTCCGCGACAGCCTCGCGACCCTGCTCTCGTCGACCCCTGGCTTCCAGGTGGTCGGCGCCACCGACGACGGCCTCGAGGCTGTCCGCATGGCGATGGCCACCCGGCCCTCCCTGATGGTTTTCGACAGCTCGATGCGGGGCTTGAGCGGTTTGCATGCCGCTCGCCGGATCGCGGGGCTGTGTCCGGAGACCCGGCTGCTCTGCCTGACCGCCCAGGAAGAGGCGAGCAGCATCCGTTCGGTGTTCGACGCCGGCGCCCATGGCTTCGCCCGCAAGCGCGATGGCTACGAGGTGCTGATGGAGGCCATCGAGGCAGTGATGCGCACCGGTTACTACGTCAGCGCGGAGGTCGCGGCCTTCCTGCTGCATGGCAAGCGCTGGCAGCGGCTGGCTCCGATCGCGGGCCGCCATGCGCCGGACCTGCTGCCGGACCTCGACGCGCTGCGGATGGCGCCGCCCCCCGTCGTGAGCCGCTACCCGCGGCCGATGCCGCGGCCCGGCCTGCGCGAGCCCTGCGCCTTCGACGCCTGATTCCCTTTTTTTCGTTCCACCGTCACGTCTTACCGGAGAGACCCATGGCCGATTTCCAGCGCTTCCTGCCAACCCTGCTTCGCTTCGAGGGTGGCTATTTCAATGACATCACCGGCCCGGGGATCATGTACAAGGGCATCACCCTGGCCACCTTCCAGCATTGCGCCGAGCGCCTGCTGGGCATCGAGCCGACCCTGCACGCCCTGCTGGCCCTGACCGACGAGCAGGCCGGCACCATCTACAAGGCGCTCCACTGGGATGTGGTGGGCGGCGACCACATGACCTTCCAGCCCGTGGCGAACATCGTCTCGGACTTCCACGTGAGTTCGGGCGAGGCGGCCACCCGCCTGCTGCAACGGGTGCTCAATGCCCTGGGGTCATCGCTGAACGTGGACGGCCGGGTGGGGCCGGTCACGCTGGCCGCCCTGCATGGGGCCGACCAGTACGCGGTGTATACCCGCTACAAGCACGCCCGCGGCGAGTACTACCGGGAGCTGGTGAGGTCGCGGCCCGTGCTGGCGCGCTACCTCCACGGTTGGCTGGAGCGGGTGGCGGCCTTCCCGGACTTTCCCGCGGTCGAGCGAGCGCGGGAGCACTGACCATGATCGAGTGTGCCCTGGACACCTTATTATATACGTTGCGCGATGCCGTGGAAAAGGCGGCGGACGAAGGCAGCGTCCGCGTGGACCTGCCGGGCGGCACGTCGCCGGCCGAACCGTTGACCATGCCGCTGTCCACCTTCCGCGACCACCGTCAACCGGATATGACGCTGCTCTCGCTGGAGTTCGATTGTTTCCTGCGCATGCGCCGCCTGCGTGGCCAGGCGCTGCCGGAACTGATCCTCAACCTGGGCAAGCCGCGCTGGCGCTGGTTCACCCGCAGCCGCCCGCACCGCATGCGCATTTCCTACCGCGCCGTCGATGGCTGGCGCCCCCGGGTCGAGCTCGATGGCCGACCGTTGCCCCTGAACTATGCCGGAGAGGAGTGAACCCATGGAACGTCACGTGCAGATCAAGCGAATCCGGATACCGGTCGAATGGCAGGCGATTGTCCTGGCGGATGTGGGCGGCAGGCGGTTAGCGTCCCGATGGCCACATGCCAGGATGGCGGCACTGGGACTGATGCTGGTGGCGACCGGAGCGTGCCTGCTTCCGGGGTTCTGATCCGGTGATGCAAGCACGCCTGGCGGGGCTAGGCGTGTCCGCCACCAATCAACTGCCCGTGAACGTCGTATCGCATGCCGTCGACGCCAAGATACTGCGGACTGAAGGCATGGCGGATGGAGCGCATCGGAATCAGCGCAAGCAGGGCGACCCAGGCAGATGCGCCTGCCATGCGGTATGACCACAGGCGGGGCGTCAGCTTCTGCGTCCAGATGAGCCAGGACGAGATAGCCAGGGCAAGGAGGATCTCGGTCGGAATCAACGAGGGATCGCGTGTGTCCAACGATGTCGCGCTCAGGAAGAGCGCCGAGATCATGCCGCTCACCGCGGTGCCATGCCAGCCGTACCGAACGCTCAGCACGACAACGGGGAAGACGAGCGCCGTACGGAAGTACGTCAGACCCTGCCATTCGACGAGATAGTTCGCGGCAAGGACCATGGCCAGCGCGATGGGTAACTGGAACACGAGCACGTCGCGAAAGAGGGAGCCTCTCATCAATGCGCTCCAGGTCAGTGGGACCTTCTGGCTAAGGAGCCGCTCGCGAATGGCCAATACGCATGGAGTGATGGCCAGTGCACCGAGGTAGGCACCGAGCACCCATTCGAAGATGACCCTTCCCGTGAGGAGCATGTTGGGCGAACCGTCCTGCATCGATAGCGCGGACATGGCGATGCTGCCTCTTAGTGTCAACGCCAGGGCGAAGAGCAGCGAGGCGACGAGCAGGGCTGACGTATTGATCTGCCCATCTCGGCGGAAGAGGGGCATGCGTTGCTGCATGAGGACGATCAGCGGCATGCAGAAGATCATGTGGGGGATGAGTACGGCCGTTTCCCATTCGATGCCGTAGAGCGCGGCCTTCGGCAACGTGGTGGTGGCGATATCGATCAGCTCGCCGATGGCGAGGGCCGCCCAGAATCGCCGGGGAACCAGCAGCAGGCAGGTCAGGCGAAGACCGGTGGTGAGGATCCAGTAGTTCGTACCGAACGAAGAAAGGATCTCATAGGTGCCCGCATAGGCAGCCATGACCGCCACATGATGCCACCATGGCGTTAGCAGCGTTTTGTCCAGGGATGTGTCGGTCACATGAGGTTCCTGCAATCGTACAGTCTGGGTATTCAGCCAGCGGCGCTTGCGATCATTCGGCCATCGGCGCCATACAGTGTGCCATCCAGCCCCCTGTAGCGGGGGCTGAGCGCGTATCGGATCGATTGCACGGGCACGAGCGACATGAGGCTGGCCCACGCCGACGTGGGAATCGATCCGGGCGGTAGTGACTTGGGGGTGCCTCTTTGCGCCAACAGAAGCCAGAAGGAAATGGTAAGTGCCAACGTGGCCTGGGTCGGAAACAGGGAAGGGTCCCGGTGATCCAGTGCCGTCGCGGTAAGGAAGAACGATGCGACCATGCCGCCGACCGCTGCGCCATGCCAGCCATGGCGAAGGCCGAGCATGACGACGGGAACGATCATCAAGGCACGGAACCAGGCCAGGTTCGTTCCTCCGATCAGGAAAGTGGCCGCCAGGAACAGGCCGGCAACGATGGGTAATTCGAACATCAGTACATCGCGGAAAAGCGAACGCTTCATGAGTTCATGCCACGATAAAGGTTGGGTCCGTCGTAGCAATCGCTCCCGGACCGCCAGAACGAAAGGTGTGATCGTGAGGGAGCCCAGGTACGATCCAAAAGTCATTTGACCTGTGCTGTTCCAGCTCACCCCCCTGAACGATGAACCATCCTGCATCACGACGGCAAGGAAGGTCAGGTCCGTTCTGAGCGCGCTCAATAGCGCGCACAAGGATGTCGCGATGAGAAGCGGAACGGGTCTGATATACCCATACTGATCGAAGACGGAAACATGGTTCTGCATGAAAAAGACCAAGGGAATGCAGTACAGCATCGGGGGGATGAGCACGGCCGTCAGCCACGTCGTTCCAAAGGCGGACACACAGGGGATCGTTATGACGGCGATCGACAGGATTTCGCCTACGATGATGGCGCCCCAGAAGCGTCTGGAGACAAGCAGAAGGCAGCTCAGTCGCAATCCGGCCGTGAGTACCGAGGTCCTGTAGGACATTCCGCTGAGGATCTGATCAGTCATCACGTAGGCGGCCATGACACAAAGGTGCTGCCACCATGGCGTCAGCAGGGTGCGGTCCACGTGTTGATCGATCAAGGGTACGACTCCGTGTGGTTTGGGTTGTGCATTGATCGCGACCAGAGGATGGGTCTGAGGGGCGCCTTGAGCCTTACGGAAATGGCCATTGCCATGAGGGTTTCCATCGGAATCAATAAAGGATCGTTCTCGTCCAGCGAACGGGTACTCCGAGCGAGTAATTGCCGATTTTGAGCATTGATGTGACGCCCCGACTCAATGTTCAGGGCCGCCCGTACCACTGCGTTTGCCGAAGTGGAGTTCGTGCTGGAATGCCTCGTTGACATCGCAATAGCGCTTCTTCGCCTGCGTCTCCCGCGCCTGCTTGAAGTACAGCGCCGGATAGCCGACTAGGCCGTCTTCATTCTTCGTCAGGTTGTACCAGGTGAAGTGGACGAGCGCCGCGTCGGCATAGCTTTCTCCTGCATCGCGTTGCGCGATGACCAGGGTTTCCGTTTTCCCATCGGCGGATCGAAGAAGGCGGAAATCGTGCAGCGTGCAGTCGGCGCCTCCGCTGACGCCGATAGTCAGCTTCTCGTCGTCGCCTCCCTTCGGTGAGTTGCTGAATACCGGTACGAGGTTCCAGGTCGATTTGCCCTCGCTCGATTCGCGCACATAGAAGCTGATGACGTCGAAGCCATGAGCGTTGAAATTTTCGCGCCACGCACGCATCGCCATGGCGGGTTGGCCTGCCAGGGTAATGTCGTTAGGACCGTTGTTCACGGGTATCACGCGGGGTGCTCCCACGCTGTCGGCCTGGGCGGCGCAGGTGACGAACAGGGCGGCAGCTAGCCAGGGGGCAAGGCGCATCGAATCGATTCCTTCGAGAAGATGCGCCAGTCTAACGCCGCTACCAGCGCAGAACTCTCGGCCCGATCACGGCGCCGACCAACGCTGGAATCAGCATGCCGGTCAGGTACCAGACCGACCAGAAGGGCGGGGCCATTTCGGGGCAGTGCAGGCAGTACGCCACGGTCGCTGTCGCACCCGCGAACAGGCCGATGGTGGCGCCGGTCGTGCGGGGGCGGGTGGGGGCCATGCCGCGTACCGCGTACAGCATCGCGACGAAAGCCGGCGTGGAAAGCGTGGCGATGAGGATCGCGCAAACCTTCCATGTATGTCCCAGTACCAGCGGGATGCGTTCGTCCGCGAGGGTGCCGGCGAGGATCGTCGCGGCCGCGAGCCACGCCAAGAAGATGGGCAAGGCGATGGCGGACCAGCGGGGTCCCACGCGCAGGCCAGGGCGGGCGAGTCGGCTGAGGGCCCACAGGGCGCCTGCCGCGATGCTCGCCGCGTAGCCCATGCGCCACCAGAACATCGGCAGGCGGATGGCCTCGGCGATATCGGGACGCAGACCGAGTAATACCGCCATGAGCAGCAGGGCGCCACCGAGTCCGGCCACCACGGCCAGCGCGTAACGGCGCGTCGGCTGGCGTCGATCGATGGCCGGCGCTTCACTGGCGAGCAGGGAGATCAGATCGTCGGTCTTCATGTCGAGCCTCGCAGGCTGGCGGCCAGGGCCTTCAGGCCTCGGTGCACGCCCACCTTCACCGCCGATTCGGACATGCCGCTGCGTTGCGCCGCCTCGGCCACGGACAGGCCCTGCAACTTCACCATCTCGATCGGCAGGCGATGGCGATCGGGAAGGGTTTCAAGCAGGCGGCCGACATCGCGCCGCGCGTTGGCGGGTTCGGTATCCGGGGCCACGAAGATGTTGGCATCCTCTTCGAGCGGATCGTGCAGGGCCTCGCGGCGGGCGTGGGCGCGGAAGAAGTCCATGAGCTTGTAACGGGCGATGGCGTGGACCCAGGCCGTAAGCGGCTGGTCCTCGCGGTAGGTGTGGCGTGCATTGTGAACGGCCAGCAGGGTTTCCTGAAGGATGTCCTCCACGTCGTCCTGCGCACGCGGCAGGCGACGACGCAGGTAGGCGCGTAGAAAGCCCGTCAGGCCGTCGAGGAAACGTCGATACTCGGACGCGTCGCCGCGCAGGCCGGCGACGAAGCGCCCGCGCAGTTCGATTTCGGCGGCGGAGGGACCGGAGGTATCCATGGGGGTCATCATGCGTGTTTCCGTACCGTGCTGGGTAGCCACGCCGTCGTGTATAGCGAGTGGACTTTCACCATCGCAACAGCCTCGGTCCCAGCAGGGCCCCCGCCGCCGTGGAGAGGAGCATGCCCAGAACGTACCAGGTGGCCCAGAATGGCGCGGCCATCTCAGTGCAGTAAAGCGTATAAACGAGCACGGCCTGTGCGCCGGCCAGTACACCCGCGCCTGTGCCAGCCAGGACAAGCCTTGTAGGCGCGAGCCCCCGAACCGCCCAGAACGTGGCGCTGAACGTGGGCACCGAAAGCGCAAGAATGTTGAAACAGCACACGCGCCAGGTGTGTCCCAGAAGCAATGGCATGCGTAATTCCGCAGGGGCCGATTGCAGCACCCAGCCTGCGGCGATCCACACGGCGACCATGGGCAGCGCCACCAGCACCCATGCCTGTCGCGTCCGAGCGCCGGGGCGTCCGAGCCGCGCGGCCAATAGCAGGGCGGCTGTCGCCACCGACGCGGGGAACAGGGCCTTCAGCCAGAAGACCGGGTTGTCCAGGACGGCCGGCAGGTCGTCGCGCATGCCGCCGAACGCCAGCAGCATTGTCAGGGCCATGCCGACACCGATCGCGGTCGATCCTGCGAGCCGTCGTGCGACCGCATGGCGGTCGACCGGGCGCAGGTCGGTGACGAGGGCGTCGATGAGTTCTTGGGTATGCATATACCGCTGTTCGTTTGCGCGTGCCGCTCGGTTACACCGATTTCGTCGATCCGAGCTGTAACCGCTAGGCAGTTGCCGGCGAATGGGTAAGGGAACCCGGACATGTCGTCCGGCCAACCCAGGAGATTCCCCATGAACCGTCACGCCGCTTCGCTCGCCCTCGCCGTTGCCGCCCTCGTCGCCGGCGCCGCCCATGCCGACGAGGCCAAGCAGCCCGCCGTCGAGAAGTGCTGGGGCGTCGCCAAGGCCGGTCAGAACGACTGCGCCGCCGGCCCGGGCACCACCTGCGCCGGCACCGCCAAGGCCGATTACCAGAAGAACGCATGGAAGAACGTGCCGACCGGCACCTGCACCTCGATCCAGACCCCGAAGGGTCACGGTTCGCTGACCAAGGGCTGATGCCATGACCTCGCTCACCGCCGGCATCGGCTTCAAGCCGCAGCACATCGACGAGGCGCTGGCCTGCGCCGAGGCCGGCGTGTGGCTCGAGGTGCATCCCGAAAACTACATGGTGGATGGTGGCCCGCGCCTGGCGATGCTGGATGCGCTGGCGGAACGACATCCGCTGTCGCTGCATGGCGTGTCGTTGTCGTTGGGCTCCATCGAGCCGCCGGATACGAATCACCTTGCACGCCTGCGTCGCCTCGTGGATCGCGTGGACCCCGCGCTCGTCTCCGAGCACCTGGCCTGGTCGTCGTGGGAGGGACGCTACCTTCCCGATCTGCTGCCGTTCCCACGCAGCAGCGAGGCATTGTGTCGCGTGGTGGACAACGTCCAGCGCACGCAGGATGCGCTGGGTCGGCGCATCGCGGTGGAAAACCCCTCGCACTACGTCTACGTGGAAGGCCACGAGTGGGGCGAGACCGATTTCCTCGGCGAGCTGGCGCATCGCAGCGGATGCGGCCTGCTGCTCGACATCAATAACGTGCATGTAAGCGCACATAACCTTCGTTACGACGCGGGTGAATACCTGGACCGATTCCCGCTGCACGAGGTAATGGAAATCCACCTCGCCGGCCACACGGTGGACGACACGGTACGTGGCGGCCTGCTCGTTGATTCGCACGATACGGCGATTGGCGAAACGGTATGGGCCTTGTATGAACGAGTCATCGCGCGTGCCGGTCAACGGCCCACCCTGATCGAACGCGATGGCGACGTACCCTCGTTTGCCACGCTCATGGACGAGCGGCGTCGCGCGCACCATCGCCTCGCCGGCGACGCGGTGGCGGCATGAGCGATCTGGCCTGCTATCAGCGTCGTTTCCTGCATGCGCTGCGCGATACGGAAAGCACGTTTTCGTCCGCGCGACAGCCCGCCTTCGATGTGTATCGCAATACGACCTTGCGTGGCTGCATCGACGCACTGGAAGCGAATTATCCGGCCGTAGCGTGTCTTGTCGGTCGCGACTGGTTTCGCGCCGCGGCGGCTGCGTATATCGAGGTCTCACCGCCGACCGATGTGCGCATGCTCTTCTACGGCGACGGCTTCGCCAGCTTTCTCGACGACGCGCCGCAGGCGGCCGAGCTGCCTTACCTGGGCGATGTCGCCCGGCTGGACCGTCTGTGGACGGAAAGCCAGCACGCTGCCGACGATACACCGCTGCCAGCGGCGGCATGGGCGATGCTCGGCGCGGACGAACTGGCCACGATGCGCGTGCGTCCGCATGCATCGCTTCGCCTGTTTCGTGCACCGCGTCCTGCCGTCACCATCTGGCGTGCCAGTCGCGACGGGCGGCCGGTCGGCGACGATCTTCCGTGGCGTGCCGAGTGCGCGATCGTCATCCGTCCGCACATGAACGTGACGGTCCTCGATGTCGACCCGGCCGCCTTGAGCCTCATCCAGATGTGCGCCTCCGGGCATTCGCTCGGCGACGCCATCGTTCACACCCTCGACCTTTATCCCGATGTCGCCATCGACCGCATCCTCGGCGGTTGCCAGCTGGCCGGCGTCTTCGCCCTTTCGCCAGGAGAACCCTCCCCATGAACCGTCACGATGTTGTTGCGACGCAGCAGTCCTTTTCCCTTCGCGACCGCTGGAACGCGCTCGCCGATCGCATCGGTGGGTGGATCGGCCACGACCTGCTCGCGATCGTGGCGCGGCTTTCCATCGCCGCGATCTTCTTCCAGTCCGGCCGCACCAAGGTGGAGGGCTTCCTCACCATTACCGAGGGCACCTACGAGCTGTTTCGCAGCGAATACAAGGTGCCGCTGCTTCCGCCGGAGATCGCCGCCCACCTGTCGGCTGGTGTGGAGACCTTCGTGCCGGTCCTGCTCGTGATGGGGCTCTTCACGCGGGCGTCAGCGCTCGTATTGCTGGGTATGACTACCGTGATCGAGCTTTTCGTCTATCCGGACGCCTGGCCTACCCACTTGTCCTGGGCGGCCATCCTGCTGTATCTCATCGCGCGGGGAGGGGGCCGGTTGTCGCTCGATCACATCTTCCGCATCCGTTGATGCAATTCGTCCGTATACGTGTGTAACCAGAACCGCAGCGGGCACGAATATCATCGTGCCACTTCGGCACAACCCAACCCGGAGAAAGACCCATGCAAACCTCGACCAGCAGCATCGCCGCCGCCGCCGCCATCTTCGCCGTCTCGGCCGTCGCCATCTCCGCGCCCGTGCAGGCGGCGGAAAAGGGCGGTGACGCCGTGCATTGCTACGGCATCAACAGCTGTAAGGGCACCTCGGACTGCAAGACCGCCAACAATGCCTGCAAGGGTCAGAACAGCTGCAAGGGCCAGGGCTTCAAGGCCGTGTCCATGAAGGAATGCAAGGCCGCCGGCGGCAGCACCACCGCGCCGGCCAAGTGATCCGCCGGCCCGGCCGTCGCGAGGCGGCCGGGCCACCGGAGTACGTCATGAACGCATCCTCCCTGCCAGGTTTCCACGGGTTCGGCCTGGGCCTGCGCATACCGCACTACAGCGATTTCCTCGACCATCGCCAGCCGGTCGATTTCGTCGAGGTCATATCCGAAAACTTCATGGTCGAGGGCGGCCGCCCGCTGGACGTACTCGCCCGCATCCGTGAACGCCACCCGGTGGCCTTGCACGGCGTCTCCATGAACATCGGCGGCGAAACGCTGGATCGCGACTACCTGCGCCGCCTTCGCGCGCTGGCCGATCGCATCGACCCGCTATGGGTGTCCGACCACCTGTGCTGGACAGGCATCGCCGGATTCAATTCGCACGACCTGCTGCCCCTGCCGTATACCGAGGAAGCGCTCGGCCTCGTTGCGGAGAACATCCTGTTGGCCCAGGACATCCTGGGACGTTCGCTCGTGCTGGAAAATCCGTCCACCTACCTCGCGTTTCCGGGGCAAGGCATGAGCGAGGCGGCCTTCATCGCCGAGCTGTGCGCCCGTACGGACTGCCATCTCCTGCTCGATGTGAATAACATCTACGTCAGCGCCACCAATCATGGATTCGATCCACAGGACTGGCTCGATCGCCTGCCGCTGGATCGCGTCCGCCAGATCCATCTCGCCGGACACAGCCAGGGACGCGACATGTTGGTCGATACGCACGACGCGCCGGTGCCCGACGCGGTATGGGATCTGTATGCGCGATTCATCGCGCGACTGGGCGATGTCGCGGTAATGATCGAACGCGACGACCATATTCCGCCCCTTGCCGACCTGCTGTCTGAAGTGTCGAAGGCGCGCGACATCGCCGACGCGTCGCGGCGCCAGGTGGCATGAACCTTCGCGACTGGCAGAAAGCCTTCGTGGCTGCGCTCGCTGCGGGCCTCGTGCCCGCCGATACGGATCCACGCGGCATGGCCGTTTACGCGAACAACTACCGCACGCAATTGATCGCCGGCCTCGGCGAGACCTACGCGAAGACGCGATTGTGGCTGGGTGACTCCGCCTTCGATGCGGCGGCCGGTCGCTACATCGATGCGCATCCTCCGTCGTCGTGGACGCTCGATGCCTACGGCGAGACCTTCGTCCAGCAACTCGAGACCGAGTATTCCCTCGATCCGGAGATCGCCGAGCTGGCATGGCTCGACTGGCACCTGCGCCGTGCGTTTTCCGGCCCGGATGCCCCGTCGCTGGACGTGCGCGACCTCGTCGCCGACGATTGGGACCGGGTCGAATTCGATTTCGTGCCGACGCTGCGCTTCCGTCGTGTACGCAGCAACGCGGTGGCGATCTGGCGGGCGATCGCCGACGAGGTTCCGCCGCCGGCCGCCGTGTTCGTGGAGGAAGGGCTCGGGGCACGCGTGTGGCGACAGGGGCTGTCGCCCCGGTTCGCCAGCATGACGGCCGACGAGACCGCCTGCCTGGACCTCGCCCTCGCGGGGGCCAGTTTCGGTGAGATCTGCACGTATCTCGGCCGTACCTGGGAAGGCGAACAAGCCGCCCGCATCGCCGGCGGTTGCCTCGGCGCCTGGACGGCCGAAGGCATGATCCAGGGCCTCAGGGGCTAGGCCTCTCCCACCGATTTTTGCGATCTTTTTACAGTCGCGGAAAGCGACTCGAAAGACGGCAGATATACGTTGACTCCGCCGCATCGCAGCAAGACAATGCGCACACCCGGGGACCTCCCGTTTCCGGGTTTTCCGTCCAACCAGACAAAGGCATATGGACACCTACCCTAGTCGCCACGTCGACAGCCGCTCGCTTCGGTTGCCGACGCAGCATCACAACCCGATTGCCTGCGGCGACCGCCAGCGGTCGGCCGGAGCCTTCCTCGACTAGGGAAGACCGGCCCACCTCTCACGGCAGCCACAGGCGCCGTAACGAGGAGATGGGCCATGAAGCTCGTTAACGCTGTACTCCGCCTGCTCGCCGCAGGCCGTTTCGCCACGGACCGCCCGGTCCGTCCGCGCACCTGGAACATCACCGTGCCCGCGTCGCATGACGCCGCGCAGGTGTCCCCGCTTCTTATCGACATGCATTGGGAGACCGATCCCGGCTGCGGCCGGCCGGTCGCTCGCTGGCATGGTCACGCCGCGTCGCATCTCGCGGCCTGACCGGCCCCGTCCCATGAAGGAGAACGAGGACCTTGGACCCAGACCCTAGCCCTGACCCCAGCCTGCCACCGTACTGAACGCCGCTTCCCCGGACGCGGCGGACGGTGACGATTCCACCGCGGACGGGCACCCATGGATTCGACCATGGGCCACTCCCTTCCGCATGCCCCCACGGCGCTCGCCTCAGGTGACGCGCCGTGGGTGCGTTTTGCCCGAACAAGGGAATTCCATGTCGCTCCGCCTCTCCATTCCGCTTCGCCATACGCTGCTCGCGACCGCCGTCGTCCTTGGGCTCGCGGCCTGTTCGCACGGCGCGGCCGTGCAGGACGCCACCCCTGATGTCGTGAACGACCATGGCGTCCGCCATGTGCCCGAGCATTCGCCCTTGCGCGAGCGACTGAAGGTGCAGCCGGTGGAAGTACGCGACATCGACCATCCGCTCTCCACGCCCGCCATGGTCGAGGCCGATCCGGCGCATACACTCAACATCCTGCCGCCGGCGACCGGCCGCGTGCTCGAACTGAAGGTGGCGCTCGGCGACCGCGTCACGCGCGGACAGGTACTGGCGGTGATCGCCTCCGGTGACTATGCGCAAGCGGCAGCGGACGAGGCTCGCGCGCACGACGCACTGGACCTCGCCGCCAAGGCGATGGAACGCGCCAAGGGCGTGAACGAAGCGGGCGGCGCAGCGCAGAAAGACCTCGAAGCCACACAGAGTGCCTATGCGCAGGCCCAGGCCGAATACCAGCGTGCCGCGAACCGCCTCGCCGCGCTCGGCAAGGTGTCGGGTAGCGGCAGCTCACGTGGCGTCGCGGTGGTGTCGCCCGTGGACGGCAGCGTGACGGCCCTGTCCGCGGCCACCGGTGGCTTCGTGAACGACCCGAACGCCTCGCTGATGACCATCACCGACCTGGGCCACGTCTGGGTTACCGCCAACCTCGCGGAGAACGACGTGCGCGAAGTGACGCGTGGCCAGCGCGCGGACATCGTGTTGCCCGCGTGGCCGGGACGTACCTTCCAGGGTGTCGTGCAGTCGGTCAGCGACGTGCTCGACCCGGATTCGCGCCGCGTGAAGGCACGCATCGCGGTGCCCAATGACCAGGGCGAACTCAAGGCCAACATGTATGCCACGGCCACCTTCGAGGTGCCGCGCGAGAAGGCCGTGCTGGTGCCGCAGTCGGCGTTGCTGATGAACAACGACGACGTCACCGTGCTGGTGGAGACCGCGCCGTGGACCTTCACCCGCCGCGCGGTGGTGCTCGGTGGCGATGAAGGCGACGACGCGCGGATCGTGAAAGGCCTCGCCCCGGGAGACCGCGTGGTGACGGCGGGCGGAGTGCTCATCAATGATTGATCGTTTCATCGCCTGGTGCCTGCACCGCCGGGCCATCGTGTTTGGCGTGTCGCTGCTGGTGCTCGTCTACGGCTACTACGCCTGGACGCAGCTGGCGGTGGAGGCCTATCCCGAACTCAGCGACGTCACCGCGCAGGTCACCACGCAGGTGCCCGGCCTGGCCGCCGAGGAAATCGAACAGCAGATCACGACGCCGCTGGAGCGTGCGCTGGCGGGCACGCCGGGTGCCGTCTCCATGCGCTCCAGCAGCACGTTCGGCCTCTCGCTCATCACCCTGACCTTCCGCGAGGGCGCCGAAGACTACTGGTCGCGCCAACGTGTCACCGAACGCCTTGCCGGCGTGACCCTGCCGCCGGGCATCACGCCCACGCTGGACCCGGTGTCGGGACCGGCGGGCGAGATCTACCGCTACACGCTCGAATCGGACACGAAGAACCTGATGCAGCTGTCCGAGATCCAGCGCTGGAAGGTCATCCCTGCGCTCCAGCAGGTGCCGGGTGTCGCCAACGTCGACAACTTCGGCGGCTTCACCAAGGAGTTCCAGCTGGAGGTGGACCCGGAGAAGCTGTTGCAGTTCGGCGTGGGCATGAACGATGTCGTCAACGCGCTCAGCGCCAACAACACCAATGCCGGTGGCGGGCGTGTGACGCGCGGCGAACAGTCGTACGTGATCCAAGGCGAAGGCCTGATGCGCTCGCTGAAGGACATGGGCGACGTGGTGGTCACCCAGCACAACGGCGACCCGGTGCGCGTGCGCGACCTGGGCAAGTTGCAATACGGTCACCAGATCCGCGAAGGCATCCTCGGTAAGGACAACAATCCGGATGCCATCGAAGGCATCGTCGACCTGCTGCTGCATGAAAACCCCTCGCAGGTGCTGAAAGGCATCCATGCCCGCGTCGACGAGCTGAACAAGGAACTGGCCCCGCAGGGTGTACGCGTTGTGCCATTCCTCGACCGTGACGAATTGGTCCAGGCCACGGTGGAAAAGGTCTCGCACACGGTCATCGAAGGCGTCGGCCTGGTCTGCATCGTGCTGATCCTGTTCCTGGGCAGCCCGCGCAGCGCGATGGTGGCGGCGGTGACGATCCCGTTCGCGCTGGTCACCGCCTTCATCGTGATGCATTTCACGAAGATGCCGGCGAACCTCTTCTCGTTGGGTGCGATCGACTTCGGCGTGATCGTGGATGGTGCCATCGTCGTGACCGAGGCCATCCTGCGCAAGCGCGAATCGCGCCCGGAAGGCTGGCTGCACGAGACCGACGTGCTCGCCGCCACGAAGCAGGTGGCTCGCCCCATTTTCTTCGCGACGCTGATCATCATCACGGCCTATGCGCCGCTGCTGGCCTTCGAACGCGCGGAAGGCAAGCTGTTCTCGCCGATGGCCCACACCGTGGGTTACGCACTGATCGGCGCGTTGATCTGCGCCATCGCCATCGTGCCCGCGCTGGCCTGGCTGGCGCTGCGCAAGCCGCGGAAGATCTTCCACAACAAGCCGTTGGAACGTCTGCAGCTGGGCTATCGGCGTTCGCTGGAACGTCTGCTCGGACGGCCGCGTATCGCCTATGCCATCGCCATCGCGGCGCTGATCGCCGTGCTGACGTTGGGTGCTTCGATCGGACGCGAATTTCTTCCCGACCTCGACGAGGGTTCGCTCTGGGTGCAGGTCCAGTTGCCCAGCGGCCTGTCGCTGGAAAAGGCCAGCGAGATGGCCAGCGAGTATCGCCACGCCGTGCGCGAGTTCCCCGAGGTGAGTTACGTGGTCACCCAGCTGGGGCGCAACGATACGGGTAGCGATCCGTGGACGCCCTCGCACATCGAATCGGGTGTGGGTTTGAAGCCTTACGACCAGTGGCCGTCCGGCGAGACCAAGGCCGAGTTCATCCGTCGTCTCAATAAGCGGCTCCAGGCCATCCCCGGTATCAGCGTGGGTATCAGCCAGCCGATCATCGACGGCGAGAACGACATGGTGGGTGGTGCGCACAGCCCGCTGGTGCTGCGCATCTACGGCGACGACTTCAAGGAACTGCGCCGCATCGGCAGCGAAATCGTCGACGTGCTCCACGAAACGCCGGGCACGGCGGATGCATCGCTGTTTCAGGAGCCGCCGATTCCGCAGCTCACCATCAGCGTCGATCGCGACGCCGCCGCGCGTTATGGCATCAACGTGTCGGACATCAATACGCTGATCCAGACGGGCGTCGGTGGCGCCGCGATTACCCAGGCGTATGTGGAAGACCGCGTCTACAACGTTACCGCCCGCGTGCCGCATACCATCGCGGCCGATCCGGATGCGCTTGGTCGCCTCGTGCTGACCGCGCCGTCCGGTGCGCGCGTGCCGCTGGCGATGGTCACGCGGATCACGATGCAGACGGGCGAGAGCACGATCGCGCACGAACAGGGCCACCGGCAGATCACGGTGCGTATCGATAATCGCGACCGTGCCCTGTCGGAGTATCTCGCGGACGCACAGTCACGTATCGCGTCGAAAGTGCACTTCGATACGTCGAAGTACCGCCTGCAGTGGGCGGGTCAGTTCGAGAACCAGCAGCGTGCGCAGTCGCGCCTGGTACTGGTGATGGGTCTGGTGCTGGCCGTGATGGCGGTGTTCCTCTTCGCCGAGTTCGGCAACCTGCGCCAGGCCGTGCTCGTGCTCGCGGTGGTGCCGCTGGCGGCGCTCGGTGGCCTGATCTCGTTGCATGTGAAGGGCGAGACACTGAATATCGCAACGGCCGTCGGCTTTATCGCGTTGTTTGGCGTGGCCGTGCAGAACGGCATCATCATGGTGGCGAACTTCAACCGCATGCGACGCGAAGGCCACGACGTGCGGGAATCGGTGCTGACGGGTGCGAGCGAACGTTTCCGCCCGGTACTGATGACGGCCACCGTCGCCAGCGTCGGCATGTTGCCCGCCGCGCTGGCGACGGGCATCGGTACGGACGTGCAGCGCGGTCTTGCCACGGTGGTCGTCGGCGGTCTCATCGTCGCGACCTTGCTGACGCTGTTTATCCTTCCCACCTTCTACGATGCGATGGAACGCTTCGTCGAGCGTCGCCGTCGCCGTCACACGTGGCCGCATCAGGAGATCTGACCATGCGCCATCTTCTCCTTCCGTTGCTGGTGGCGACCCTTGGGGGTTGTGCGGTCGGTCCCGATTTCCATCGGCCCGATGCACCGAAAAGCACCACGTATGATGCGAACCCGCAGAAGCCGCCGCATGGCCGGGATGCGCAGCGCGTCGTCGAAGGCATGGACATCCCAGGGCAGTGGTGGACGCTGTTCCACGACAAGCAGCTCGACACCCTGGTCAACGATGCGTTGACCCGCAACAGCGACATCGACGCCGCCCACGCCGCGCTGAGGCAGGCATGGGAGAATGTGCGGGCGCAGCGCGGGGCGTACTTCCCCACGGTGAATGGCAGCGTGAACGGCACGCGCCAGGACACCGCGGCGGAAGTAGCCAGCGGTGCCGCGTCCAACGCGAGCCTGTACAACCTGACCACGGCGCAGCTCAGCGTGTCGTACTCGCCGGACCTCTGGGGCGGCACGCGTCGCCAGGTCGAATCCGGCGTGGCGCAGGCCGAAGGTCAGCGCTTCCAGTTGGAGGCGACCTATCTCACGCTGACCAACCCGTGGTCAATGCGGCGATTGGCGAGGCCTCGTTGCGCGAACAGATCGATGTCACCCAACGTATCGTCGACGCGCAGCAGCACATCCTCGATACCCTCAAGCGGCAGCGTGCGCTCGGCGATGTGTCCGAAGGCGACGTGGCGACCCAGGTCGCCGCGCTGGAGCAGAGCAGGGCGACGCTGCCGCCGCTCGAAAAGCAACTGGCGCAGCAACGTGATCTGCTGGCAGTGCTGACGGGCCGCCGGCCCGACGAGCACATCCCGGCCACGTTCACGCTGGCCTCGCTGCACCTGCCGAAGGAACTGCCGCTGAGCCTGCCGGGACGCCTCGTGGAACAGCGTCCCGATGTGCGCGCGGCGGAGGAGGCCATGCACGCTGCCAGTGCCAACGTCGGCGTGGCGCTCGCGGCGCGCTTGCCCAACATCCAGATCACCGCGACAGCCGGCAGCACGGCGGAGAAGGCGAGTTCGTTGTTCGATACGGGGACGGGCTTCTGGAGCCTCGGCGCAGGACTGACCCAACCCCTGTTCGAGGGCGGCACCCTGAAGCACAAGCAGCGCGCGGCGGAAGCGGCCTACGACCAGGCGGCGGCACAGTATCGCGGTGTGGTGCTGGCGGCGTTGCAGTCCGTGGCGGACGCGCTGCACGCGATCCGCGCGGACACGGAGGCGCTTGCGGCGACCGAACGTGCGGAACGGGCGGCGGCACATAGCCTGTCCATCCTCCAGCAGCAGTTGAGCCTCGGCGACGCGAGCCAGTCCCAGGTGCTCGCCAGCGAACTGCTCTGGCGGCAGTCCCTGCTGTCGCTGGCGCAGGCGAGGGCCACGCGCCTGTCCGACACCACGGCGTTGTTCCAGGCGCTGGGCGGTGGCTGGTGGAATCGCCATGACGACAGCGACCCGTCGCCGCCGCACGGGTAAACTGGCGGGATGATCGACGACGTCCACCTCACCCACGGCCTGGCCGGTGACGAGCTCGAACCGGACTGGCCGCCCCTGGTCGGTCCGGAGGTGGGCGTCGTGCTGGAGCACTACCCGCAGCTGGGTGGCATGCTCGGACTGGCTTGGCGCAGTCCGCGTCCCTTGTCCGCCGCGGCGCTGGTCGATACGCGGAAGGGTCGGGTCTTCGTCAAGCGTCATCATCGAAGCGTCCGCACGCCCGCACAGCTCGAAGAAGAACATCGTTTCGCCATCCACCTGCGTGAAGCCGGCTTACCCGTGCCTCGCATTCTGCCGGACACGGACGGGAACACCGTCGTGCGGCAGGGTCAGTGGGTCTATGAAGTGCATACGCCGGCACGCGGCAAGGACATTTATCGCGATGCGTTTTCCTGGTCGCCTATCGGCGGCGTGAAGCATGCGCAGGCGGCGGGTGCGATGCTCGCCCGCCTGCACGACGCGGCTAGCACGTATGTCGCGCCGCAGCGCTCCACCGATATCCTGGTCGCCCGTGCGGAAATCCTCTCCGACCCTGATCCGGTCGCGGCGATCGCCTCGCAGCTGTTGCATCGACCCGCTCTGGATGCCTATCTCTCGCGGCAGGACTGGAAGGTCCAGGTCGCCGACGCCATCGCGCCCTGGCATGCGCAGGCATGGGAAGGCATCACGCAACAGGCGCCGTTGTGGACGCATGGCGACTGGCACGTGTCCAACCTGTGCTGGAGCGGCGAGGAGGATGACGCGGGGATCACCGACGTCCTCGACTTCGGTCTTTCGGCGCGCACCTTCGCCCTGTTCGATCTCGCCACCGCCATCGAGCGCAATGCCATCGCCTGGCTGGAAGTGGCGCGCGGCGACATCGCACGTGCGGACCTGGCCCTGGCCTTGATTCAGGGATACCGCTCGGTCCGTACCTTGACGGCCGACGATATGGCCTTGCTGGCCGATGTGCTGCCGCTGGTCCACATCGATTTCGCCCTCTCCGAGGTGGAGTATTTCGAGGGCATCACGCGGCGTCCGGACCACGCGGACGTGGCCTATCACACCTTCCTGCGCGGCCACGCGGCCTGGTTTGCGGGCCCGTATGGCCGGGCCTTCCTGGACGCCCTGCGCCACGCCGCCTGACGATTCGTGGTTCAATAGGCGTTCTGAAGCGGGGGTGCCCGGCGTTGCCGGGCTGAGAGAGTCCCTTGGAACCTGATCCGGTTAGCACCGGCGTAGGGAGCTTGCAGGACCACGATCGCTGTTGTGGCGGGTGGTCCGCCGTCGCTTCGTCCGTAGCCACGAAGACGACGATGACTTTCTCCCGCACCCCGCTTTTCCTCGCCCTGATCGCCGCCGCGCCGTTCGCGTGGGCCGCCGACGATGCCACGCCGCAGGCGCGCACCCTGCCCACGATCGACGTGCACGCGACGGCCACCAACGGCTACCGTGCCGCGGACTCGCAGCTGGACACCTTTGGCAGCTTCGGTAGCGCCCCCCTGCACGACACGCCGGCCGCGATCACGGTGATCACCCGTGCGCAGATCGACGATCGCCAGCCGCGCTCGCTCAGCGAGCTGGTCCGTGGCGACGCGGCGATCAACGACAACTACGCGCCGGTCGGTTACTACCAAGACGTATCGATTCGTGGCTTTCCGCTCGATCTCGCCACCGGGTTCCGCTTCAACGGCATGCTCATGACGGGCGAGCAGCGCCTGGCGCTGGAAGGCAAGGAGCGCGTAGAAGTGCTCAAGGGCCTTGGCGGCCTTGAAGCCGGCGTGGTGGAGCCGGGTGGCCTGGTCAACTACGTGAGCAAGCGCGCGGCGGACGTCCATACGGTGACGGTCGGCACCGATTCGCACGGCTCGTCGTACGAGGCGCTGGACCTTGGCACGTGGTTCTCGCCGACCTTCGGCATGCGCGTGAACGCGGCGAACGAGCAGACCCATTCATGGATCGAGCATGCCAATGGGCGGCGAAGCTTCGTCTCCGTGGCGGCCGACTGGAAGATCAGCGACCGCGCGACGCTGCTGCTCGATACCGATTACCAGACCAGCGGCCAGCGTTCGGCGTCCGGTTACCAGCTGCTGGGCGGCACCACGATTCCCGAGCATCCCAGCCGTACGCGCCTGCTCGGCTATCAGCCCTGGCAGCGTCCGGTGGGCATCCATTCCAGCAACACGTCGCTGCGCTTCAACTATCGCTTCAGCGACAACTGGAATGGCCAGCTGTCGGCAGGGCATAGCCGCACGGCCATCGACGACAATGTCGCCTTCGCCTATGGCTGCGCCTATGCGGCGGCCTGCGCCAACGGATCGCCGGGTTACTTCTTTGCACCCAATGGCGACTACGACGTCTACGATTTCCGTAGCCCCGACGATACGCGCGTGAACGACGAAGTACGCGCCGTGCTGACCGGCAGCTTCGCCACCGGAAGCATCGACCACGAACTCAATGTTGGCGCATCGAGCTTCCGTCGCACCATGGACCAGCGTCCGTATGTGTACGACTACGTCGGCACGGCCAACATCGACGACCGCGAGCCGCCGGTGTTCGCACCGTCACCGAACGAGCCCGGTCCGTCCGCGCGCCGCCTCACCAGTTGGCAGCGCACGCTGTTCGCCATCGATCGCATTCATTTGGGCGAATCGTGGCAGGTGCTGGCGGGCACGCGTTTCGTGCGGCTGGATGAGCGGGCCTACGACAGCAGTGGCGCATTGCAGCGGAACACGCGCCTGAGCAAGGCGCTGCCGCAGGCGGCCGTACTCTGGCAGCCGACCACGCCGCTGACGACGTACGTGAGCTACAGCGAAGGTCTGTCCCTGGGTCGTTCGGCGCCGTACTGGACGAGCAACGGCGGCGATACGCTGGCACCGCTGCATTCGCGGCAGATCGAGGCGGGCGCGAAGTACGCCTTCGGCGATGCGCTGGATCTTCAGGCCGCGGTGTATCGGATCCGCCAGCCTTACCAGTTCGCTCGTCCCGACGATTCCGTGTCCGGCTTCACCTTCGTGCAGATGGGCGAGGAAGTGCATACGGGCGTCGAGTTGAACCTCGCCGGTCGTGTCACCGACAACCTGCGCCTGACCGCGAGCGCCAACGCGATTCGCGCTCATGCGGAAAACACGGGTATCGCCGCCTACGAAGGCCATCAGGTGATCAACGTGCCGCGCTGGCGCACCGCCGTCTACGCGGACTACAGCCTGCCGTTCGCGCCGGGTCTCGCGGTGCTGGGCGGGTGGCGCTACGTGGGCACCAACGTGGCGACGCCGGACGGCAAGACGCGCGTGCCGGCCTACCACGTGTTCGACGCGGGCCTGCGCTACACGACCGCGCTGGATGGTCACGCGCTAACGCTGCGTCTGAACGTCGACAACGTGTTCAACCATTTCTACTGGCGCGATACCGGCAGCTCCGGCGGCGACCGCTACCTGTTCCCGGGCATGCCGCGTCTTGCGCGCCTGTCGGTGACGTATGACCTTTGAGCTGTCCGCGTTCGAGGTGTTCTCCGCGCTGGTGAGCGCGGCGGGCGTGTGGCTGACGGCGCGACGCAGTCCGTGGTCGTGGCCGGTCGGCCTCGTTTCCGTGATCGCCTATGCGTGGGTGTTCATCGACGCGAAGCTCTACTCGGACACCTTGCTGCAGGTCGTGTTCGCCGTGCTCATCCTGTACGGCTGGCAGCGATGGATGCGTCACCTGGACGCATCCGGCCACGTGCGCGTCACGGCGCTGGACCGGCGTAGCGCGGGCATACACCTTGCGATCGGTGCCGCTGCCGCATTGGCGCTGGGTTATGCGATGCATCGCTGGACTGACGCGTCGCTCCCTTGGCTGGACGCGGCACTCACTGCCTTCAGCCTGGTCGCGCAATGGTGGCAGGCGCGTCGGCACGCGGCGGCATGGTGGTTGTGGATCGTCGTTGACGTGATCTACGTGGGCGAGTACGTCTATAAGGATCTTCCGGTCACCGCCGTACTCTACGCGGGCTTTGTGATTCTCGCCTCGATGGGACTGCGTGCGTGGCGTCGCGATCTGCACGCCCACGCGACGGCCTGAGACGCGTTTTCGCACGACTTCACCGCCTGGAGTAGCATGCAGCGATCTCCCCGTGAGCCAGCCGCATGACTGATGAACTGTCCGAGCGCGCCCGCCAACTGGCCGACAAGCTCATTCGTAACATGGACGACGCGCCGAAGGAGCGCCTCGTTCGTGAGCCTCTGTACGACGCCCTGGGTGCGCGCCTGGGCACCGGTACCGCTGCGACCAAGCTCGGCGCATCCATCGACATCGTGGCGCCGGGCAAGATGTCCTGCCCCTACCATTTCCATCATGCGCAGGAAGAGATGTTCGTCGTACTGGAAGGCGAGGGCACGCTGCGCGTGGCCGGCGAGCGTTTGCCGATCAGGGCCGGGGACGTGCTGTTCATCCCGCCGGGGCCGGCGTACCCGCACCAGTTGATCAACACCTCCGAGCGTCCGCTGAAATATCTTTCGATCAGCACGCGTGAATCGCCGGAATTTTGCGAGTACCCTGATTCGGGCAAGACGGCCGCCCTGGTGAATTTGCCGGACGGTACGCGCCTGAATCTCGTGCAACGCGTGGAAAACAGCCTGGACTACTGGGACGGCGAACCCTGAGTCGCATGCGCGCAGGTCATCGGTGCGCTGAGAACGTTTCAATTGCCGGTCGCGCGCGTGGGCCTTAAGTTCGATGGGATACCCCCACCACCCGAAGGTTTCCCATGGAATATCGACTGCTCGGCCGTTCCGGCCTGAAGGTCTCCACGCTGACGATGGGCACGATGACGTTCGGTGGCGAAGGCAAGTTCGCCACCGTCGGCAGCAGCGGCGTCGATGAAGCGCGTCGTCTCATCGACATGTGCCTGGATGCGGGCGTGAACCTGCTCGACACGGCGAACATGTATTCCGCCGGCCGTTCGGAAGAAATCATCGGCGAAGTGCTCAACGGCAAGCGTCCCAAGGGCGTGTTGCTCGCCACCAAGGCTCGCTTCCGCATGGGGGACGGCCCGAACGACGTCGGCCTGTCGCGCCATCACCTGATCCGCGAATGCGAGGCCAGCCTGCGCCGCCTGCGCACGGACGTGATCGACCTCTACCAGGTCCACCAGTGGGACGGCCTCACGCCGCTGGACGAAACCCTCGAAGCGCTCGACACGCTGGTGAAGCAGGGTAAGGTCCGCTACATCGGCTGCTCCAACTATTCCGCCTGGCACCTCATGAAGGCGCTGGGCATCAGCGAACGCGAGCATCGCCAGCGCTTCGTCAGCCAGCAGATCCACTACACGCTGGAAGCGCGCGAGGCCGAGTACGAACTGCTGCCGATCTCCATCGACCAGGGCCTGGGTGTGCTCGTGTGGAGCCCACTGGCGGCGGGCCTGCTCTCGGGCAAGCATCGCCGTGATGCCAAGGCGCCGGAAGGCTCGCGCCAGCTCGCCGGCTGGACCGAGCCGCCGATCCGCGACGAGGAACGCCTGTGGCGTATCGTCGATGTGCTGGTGTCGATCGGCCAGGAGCGCGGCGTGTCGGCCGCGCAGATCGCGCTGGCCTGGTTGCTGGAACGGCCGGCCGTGACCTCGCTGGTGATCGGTGGGCGCACCGAGGCCCAATTCCGCGACAACCTTGCCGCCGCCGAACTGAAGCTCACCGTCGAAGAGCGCCAGCGCCTCGACGAGGTGAGCGCGCCGCCGTTGCTCTACCCGTACTGGCACCAGCTGTTCACGGCGTCGGATCGACTCGGCGAGGCCGACATGCCGCTGCTGCGTCCGCACCTGGACAAGCGCTGACGGCACGGCTTCCCCGGGTGAGAGAATTCGTATCCGGGGAAGCCGTTTTTCAGAATCCTTCCATACGTGAACTGGCCGAATCCGCGCATTCTGCGCAGGCCGTCACGATGCGGCGACCGGTTTCATCAGTGGGTGGCACGGTCGCGGGTCGTACGGCTGCGGCCGGGGCGTGGGACGCGTCCCGGCCGCATCTTCACTGTTGCTTTGGCGCCGCGCCCCAGTCCTCGGTACTGAACGACAGATGCAGCACGGTGCGCGTACCGTCTTCCAGTGGCGGGTTGTAGTCCAGCACCGTGCAGCCGGTCGACAGCTGTCGCTTCGCGGCCAGGGCCATCACCTTCGTCATCGCTTCGCCAACGATCGGCTGCCCGCTTCGGTTCGCCTTGAGCGCCACGCGATAGCCATCGGCGCTGCTGCCGTCGGCCAGCTCGGGCGGCGGCGACTGGCCCGGGGCCAGTGCCACCACGTCCATCTGCCGGCCGCAGCCGCCCACGCTCACGATGTCCACGCTGTCGAGCAGGTTGCGGATGAACTTGTCCGAGGTGTCCACCAGCGAGTCCACGGCATCCGTGGTGGTGGTGAGGCGGATCTTGGTGAAGTAGAGCTTCCGGTAGAACAGGTAGGTGCGCGAGGTGAGCATGTCCTGCTGCGCGTCGAACACGATCGGCAGGAAGCGGCCCACCAGTTTGCGCCCACCGGCGAGGGTCGCCGTGTATGGGCCTTCCTCGCCCACCAGACGTTGCGGTAGATCTCCTGCTTCTCGGCGAAGCTCACCGATTCGCGGAAGTCGTCGACCGCCCGCTTGAGCATGCGATCGGGGTCGCCTTCGCCGGCCGGGTAGATGAAGACATCGGCGGCGATCCAGTCGGCGTGGTCGATGCGATAGCGCAACGAGACGCCGGCCGCGATGTCGCCTTCGTCGGCGTAGTTCTTCACGGCGCTCAGCGTGGCGTTGCCCAGGCGGCGCGGGGCGATGATCCAGGTGTCGTCGATGACGCCCCGGTGCGCGGGCATGCCGGGCAGCGGCGCGGACGCGTCGGACTGCTCCTGGGCATGCGCCACCGGTGCCATGCCCAAGGCCACCAGCAAGGGGATCACCTTCCACCGCGACATCGTCAACACTGCCCCTGAAAAATCCAACGCGAATCCCCGTGTGCGCACTATAGCCATCCGTACGCGTCAGCGGGAGCGGGTAACGGCACGAATGCGACGACGAAGGAACGACAGCGTCGACGCTTCCAGCTTGCGAGTGAAACGCGGATCGGTGGGTGGCACCCTACGGTGCAGGTCGCCTTCCATCCAGCCGGCGAACACTTCCGGATGGATATACGAGCTGCGGCACACCGCGGGGGTGTTGCCGAGCACGCCGGCCACTTCCTTGACGGCAGCGGCCAGCGTCGATTTCAACGCCCGCTCGCCGCCGGTCTCAGGCAGCGGCGTGGCCGCCAGGATCGCGACGGCGTGGACGGTGCCGCCCCAGGTGCGGAAATCCTTGGCGGTGAACTCGCCGCCGGTGGCGTCGCGCAGGTACTCGTTGACCATCTCCGAATCCACGGGCTGCCGGACGCCCTCGTCGTCGACGTACTGGAACAGGCGCTGCCCGGGCAGTTCCTGCACGCGGCGTATCGCCTTCACCAGGCGTCGATCATCCAGAACGATGTCAGCCCACTGGCCGCTCTTGCCGCGGAAATGGAATTCGATCCGGTTCTTATGCACGGCGACGTGTCGCGATCTGAGCGTGGTCAGCCCAAAGGAGTGGTTCTCACGCGCGTAGGCGTCGTTGCCGACGCGGATCATGGTCTCTTCGAGCAGGCTCACGACCAGCGCCAGTACCTTGTCGCGTGGCAGGCCGGGCAGCGCGAGATCTTTGCGCAAGCGTCGGCGCAACCGGGGAAGGGTGGCACCGAACTCCAGCAGGCGTTCGAACTTGCCGCGATCGCGGATCGCCCGCCATTTCGCGTGGTAGCGGTACTGCTTGCGCTGGCGCGCATCGCGGCCGGTCGCCTGGAGATGCCCGCGGTCCTGCGGGCAGATCCAGACGTCGGTATAGGCCGGCGGAATGGCCAGCGCACGGATGCGTGCGAGCGTGTCCGCGTTTTTCACCGGTCGCCCGGCTGGGCTCAGGTAGACGAAACCGCGACCGCGCCGGCAGCGCGTGAGGCCCTCGTCGGTGTCGCATACATAGACCAGTCCCGCCGCCTTCGCATGCGCGCGTTCCACGGTGGGCACCACGAGGGCGTCGGCGGGCGGTTTCCTGGACATGGCCGGCAGTGTGGGCCGGCGCACGATCAAAACACGGTGAACGAGTCGTCAGTCGACCCGGCAGAACACCGCCTTGAGGTAGCGGTTTTCCGGGACGTTGCTGGCCACCGGATGGTCCGCGCCAGCGCCGGCCACGTGAAGCAGCTGGATCTCACGTCCGGCGTTGAGGGCGACGCGGCGGATCATCTCGATGAAGTCGTCTTCGCCGACCAGTCCCGTGCACGAGCAGGTGAGCAGGATGCCACCCGGCGCCAGCACGTCGAGCGCGGTGCGGTTCATCGCGAAGTATTTCTTCAGCGCGTTGACCACCTGGTTGCGATCGCGGGTGAGCTTGGGCGGGTCGAGGACCACGGCGTCCCAGGTGCGACCGGCGGCGATGGCCGCGCGCAGCCATTCGAAGACGTCACCCTGTTCGAAGGTGGCGTCCACGCCGTTCATGCTCGCATTGGCGCGGGCGACATCGAGGATGGCCGCGTCGGCGTCGACGCCGATGGCCTCGCTCGCGCCCGCCTTCATGGCGTGCACCGCGAAACCGCCGGCGTTGCAGCACAGGTCGAGCACGCGACGGCCACGGGCCAGCTCGGCGAAGCGGCGACGGTTGTCGCGCTGGTCGGCGAAGAAGCCGGTCTTGTGGCCGAGGCCCGGCGCCGCGTGGAAGGCGAGGCCGTGCTCGTGCACGTCGACAGCGGCAGGCGCGTCGTTCGAGCGCACGTCGAAGGATTCCTGTCGCTGCACGTGCTGCTCGGCGAACCAGTACAGCGAGGCACCCGGGAAATGGCGCAGCAGTTCGGCGTGGATGGTGTCGCGGAAGCGCCACATGCCGGCGGCGAAGTATTCCACGACCAGGTGGTTGGCGTAACGGTCGACCACGAGGCCGGACAGGCCGTCGCCTTCGCTGTGCACCACGCGCCAGGCGTCGCTCACCTCGTCCAGGCGCAGCAGTTCACGGCGCAGTTCGACGGCGCGGGTGAGACGGGCGGCGATCCAGCCGGCATCGATGGCCTCGTCCGCCGAGCTGGTGAGCATGCGCAGCGCGACGCGCGCGTGGCCGTTCCAGAAACCACGGCCGACGAAGCGGCCTTTCGCGTCCACCACCTCCACGACGCTGCCCGGCGGAATGCGCTCGGCGGGTTTGACGACCTGTGCGGACCAGACCCAGGGATGGCCCGGAACGCGGTCGGATTTGAGATGGATAGTGGGGGAGGCGGGGATAGTCATTCGCGAATGATATCGCGCCTGCGCCCGGATCACCTTCCGTAACGCAGGACCAGCCAGGACCCGAGGGCCAGCAGGTTCACGCCGATATGCGCCGCCGAGGGGCCGCCCAGGCTCAGCAGCCAGCCGTGCTCGGCGATGGCCCAGTCGAAGCCCAGGCGCGGCGACCGTTGCAGGGTGAAGGAGAGGTTGGCGAAGGCACCGGCGGAAAGCGCATAGCTGAAGACCGGCGTGGCGACCAGGGGCACCTGGAGGAACTGGGCCCAGACCGACATCTGCGTACCGCGTCCGTCGTTGCTCGCCAGCAGCACGCCGGCGACGAGGATGAAGCCGAACAGCAGCACGCCCAGCACCGTCACCACCGCGTCCAGGCCGTTCATCCGCGAACCGAGCAGGTGGTCGAACTGGCGGACCAGCCCGTAAAGGCCGCCGGCGATCTCGAAGACGGCGATGATGCGGGTAAGGATCGATTGCATGCGGGGGCCCTGGGACGACGAACGGGGGATTATGACGATCGCGGGTGAGCGGAGGCTAAAGCGCGTCCACCGCTTCGTGCAGGTCGGCGATGTGTTGCTCCCACCAGCGCGGTTCCGCCGCGAAAGGGAAGGCGGCGGGAAACGCCGGATCGTTCCAGCGCTCGGCGATCCACCCCGCGTAGTGGACCTGGCGCATCGCGCGCAGCGCGGGCACCAGCGCCAGTTCGCTGGGATCGAAGTCGCGGAACTGGCCATACCCTTCAAGCAGGGCGTCGAACATCGCATCGTCGGCGGCGAGCATCCACAGGTCCTGCACGGCGGGACCCATGCGTGCGTCGTCGAGGTCGACGAAGTGCGGGCCATCGTCCGTCCACAGCACGTTGCCCGGGTGGCAGTCGCCGTGAAGTCGGATGCGACGGACGGGGCCGACAGCTTCGAAGCGGTTCGCCACGGCGTCGTCCACGCGGGTGACGGCGTCGCGGTAGGCGTTGCCCAGGTGATGTGGCAGCAGCGGGGAGGCGAGTGCGGCCCGGGCGGGTGTGTCGATCATGGATGCACGATCGAGCGTGGCGCGATCGTGGAAGCCCTCGCGCGAGCCGATGCCATGCATGCGGCCGATCAACCGGCCCAGCCATTCGAGCTGGTCGGTCGATTCCAGCGAGGGTGCGCGGCCGCCGCGACGGGGATAGAGCGCGTAGCGGAAGCCCGCGTGTTCCAGCAGCGTGCGACCGTCGAAGGCCAGCGGCGCGACCATGGGGATCTCGGCATCGGCCAGTTCCTGTGCGAAGGCGTGTTCTTCCAGGATGGCGTCGTCGCTCCAGCGTCCGGGACGGTAAAACTTGGCGACGACGAAACCGCCGTCCTCCAGGCCCACCTGGAACACGCGGTTCTCGTAGCTGTTGAGCGTGAGCAGGCGGCCATCGCTCCAGGAACCGGCCGCATCCACCGCGGCGAGCACGATGTCGGGCGACAGGACCGCATACGGCGCGGCATGGCTCACGAGCGAAGGTTCCCCGGCGCGCCGCCCGGCGAGGGGATCACGGCCATGGTGAGGCGCGCGACGCAGACCAGCTTGCCGGTGTCTTCCTCGATGCGGATTTCCCAGACCTGGGTGGTGCGTCCCAGGTGCACGGCCTTGGCCGTGCCGGTGACGATGCCGCCGCGCACGCCACGGATGTGGTTGGCGTTGATGTCCAGGCCTACGGCGACTTCTTTCTCGGTATCCAGCGTGAGCAGCGCGGCGGAGCTGCCGAGCGTTTCGGCCAGCACCACCGAGGCGCCGCCGTGGAGCAGGCCGAAGGGCTGCTGGGTGCGGTGGTCGACGGGCATCGTGCCGCGCAGCCAGTCATCGCCGATATCCGTGAAACGGATGTCCAGCGTCTCCATCATCGTGCCCCGGCTCCAGGCGTTGATGCGGGCGAGGTCGGTCGATTGCTTCCAGATGGCCATGTGCGGTGGCTTTGCAGGGGACAAGCATCCATTGTCCTATAATGGGCGGGTGCACACCGTAACCCTGACATCGTCCGGCAAGCGATTCGCGGCCTCCGGAGACGAAACCGTGCTCGAGGCCGCCCAGCGGGCTGGCATCGCGCTTCCCTACTCGTGCCGTGGCGGTGTCTGCGGCAGTTGCAAGGCGACCCTGGTCGAGGGTGCCTGCGCGTACCCGCGCAATCCGCCCGTGGCGCTGACCGCCAACGCTCAGGCGCACGGCGCGATCCTCTTGTGCCAGGCAGTGCCGCAGGGCGATATCGCCATAAGGGCTCGCGAAATCGCGTCGGTGGAAGATATTCCGCATCGTCGCGTCCTGACCGAAGTGGTGGAACGTCGCGCGCTGGCACCGGAAGTGGTGGGCGTGTGGCTGAGGCCGCTGGATGGCGACCGCCTGAAATGGCTGTCCGGGCAATACCTCGACGTGATCCTCGACGACGGCAAGCATCGCCCGTTCTCCATCGCCAGCGGCCCCGTCGCGGATGGCACGATCGAGCTTCACGTGCGCTACGTACCGGGCGGTGGCTTCACCTCGCGGGTGTACGAATCGCTGAAGGTCGGCGATCGCCTCGTGATCGAGGCCCCGCTGGGCACCTTCGTGCCGCGCGAGGATTCCGAGCGGCCGATGCTGTTCATGGCGGGCGGCACGGGCTTCGCGCCGGTGAAGGCCATCGTCGAGCATTTCCTCGAACTGGGTACGCGCCGGCCGATGCACGTCTATTGGGGTGCGCGCCAGGCGGAAGATCTGTATCTGATCGAGCTGGCGCGGGACTGGGAGCGTCGTGTGCCGACGCTACGCTTCACTCCTGTGTTGTCCGACGCCGATGCCGCGCAGGCGGCGGGCATTCGCGCGGGCCTCGTCCACGATGCCTTGCTGGCGGACCATCCGGACCTTTCCGGGTTCGACCTCTACATGAGCGGGCCGCCGGCGATGATCCAGCTGGGTCGCGATGCCTTCGCGGCCGCCGGGTTGCCTGACGACCGGTTGTACTTCGACTCGTTCGACCTTGCGCCGGATGTGCTGGCGGAGATCCTGAAGGGGCGGGCGGGGATCCACGGCCTTTGACGGGTGTCGCGGCCGGGGATCGCGCGCAAGCGCGCTCCTACGGGTCGCGTTATTTCTTGCCCTTGGCGACCGGCAGCTGCGCGTTCTGCCAGGCGTAGGTGCCGCCGTCGAGCACGAAGACGCGCGGGAAGCCGGCCTTGATCAGGCGGTTGGCGGCCTTGCCGACGCCACGGCCGTCCTTGTCCACCAGCACCACCGGTAGCTCCTTCGCCTTGGAGAGGTCCTTCTGGGTCTCCGGGTCGAACTGGCTCATCGCGACGTTCTTCGCGCCGGGGATGTGGGCCTTCTCGAAATCGGCGCTGGCCGAGAGATCGATGATGAGCGGGTTGTCGCGGTTGATCAGCTGGGTGAGGCCCGCCGGGGTCAGGGTCTTCCACTTGCGGAACAGCTTGAGGACCTCGCCGACGATCAGCGCGATCAGCAGGGCCACGAAGAGGGCCACCAGTGCGAGATGGTTGCCAGCGAATTCGGGCAGCTTGTGCAGTACGTCGTTCATCGGGTCTTCCGGGCCGCAGGGATCAAAACGCGCGATTATATCGGGTTCAGTGCGGGGAGAAGTCCGGCAGGCCGGTCATGAGGTACCAGCGGCCCTTTTCGGCGTCGTAGCGCCAGCGCTGGCGGTCGATGATGCTGCGCTCGGCCTGGGTGTTGATGTTCACCACGCCGATCTGGACCACCTGGACGACCTCGTTCTTGCCGTCCGGCTGCGGACCGCCGCCCTCGTCATAGGCCGTGATGCGGAGCTGGTCGAGGCGCCCCATATCGATGGAACTCATCGGATGCTCGGTGGCGTAGTCCTTGTCGAGGAAGGCCTGGGCGGTGGTGAAGTCGCCCCAGCGGATCGCCGACGCGTACCGCGACAGTGTCGTGGTGAGCGCGTTGTTGCGCTTGTCGGTGGCGCAACCGGCCAGGGTCGTCAGGACGAGGGCCAGGGCGAGCAGGGCGATACGGCGCATGGTGGATTCCGTCGGGGCGTCGGCGGGCATTATGCCCGGCGTTTGGCGACGAAGCGCGCTTCCAGGCTGGCGGCCGGCTTGCCGTCGTCGCCGGGCACCACGTAGGTGAAATCGCCACGCGCACGGCCCCGCGCGTCCAGCGTCGTGAAGAAGGTAGACCAGTCCGCGCCCGGCGCCAGGCGGGCCTCGGCGTGCAAATCACCCCATACCGGCGCGAGGTAGCGGATGCTCGAGTCGGCCACGAACACGTCGCAGTCGTCGCCACGGCGGCGCAGCGTGGCCTCGACGAGGGTCCAGCAGGCCATGGTCATGACGGCAGCGAGGCTACCGCCAAAGGCGCAACCCTTGTCGTTGATGTTCGGCTTCAACGGTGCGTCCAGGCGCAGGCATTCGCCGTCGAAACCGGCGATGCGGAGGTCCATGGCCCGCGCGAGGGGGATGCTGGCCAGGATGAAGGCCTCGAGGGCCTTGAGGGAGTCGTCGATCGAGATCATAAGAGGTGAAGTCTACGGCCGCGCGTCGACCGTTCGCATCCGTACGGGAGGGGGCCCATACCTTCGGCATTGGTGACATGGTTCACATGTTCCTATGCTTGCCCGTCACCTGCAGGATGCTTCCGTGAGTCGTACCCATCCCCTTCGCAACGTCACCGTCGTCATCACCCGACCCGCCGGGACGGCGGGGCCGCTGTCCCGGCGGGTTCGCAAGCTGGGCGGGATTCCCGTGGCCGTGCCTGGCCTCTCGCTGCGCGCGACGGCCGACGCCACCACCACCCATGCCTCGCTGCGCGACGCCCTCGAAGGCGACACCCTGGTGTTCACCAGCCCCGCCGCCGTGCGTTTCGCCGCCGACCTGCTGCCCCTGGCCACCCAGGCCACGGTGATCGCGGTGGGGCGCGGCACCGCCCGCGCGCTGAAGACCGCGGGCATCACCGATGTTCATTTCCCGCAGTCCCGACAGGACAGCGAGGGCGTACTCGGCCTGCCCGAACTGACGGATATCGCTGGCCGCCGAGTCGCCCTGGTAGGGGCGCCGGGAGGACGGGGCCTGTTGCGCGAGCAATTGGCGGCGCGCGGCGCCCGGCTTGAGGAGATCCACGTCTATCACCGCGTGGCGCCACGGATCGACCGCCGTCACATCGATCCGCTGCTCAAGCTGAGCAAGCGGTCGGCCGTGCTGCTGTCCAGTGCCGAGGCCCTGGAACATTTGCAGCGCTCGCTCATCGCCCCGGCCTGGCGCCGGCTGGTCCAGGCCGTGGCCGTGGTCAGCAGCGAACGCCTACGGGGAATCGCCATCGAGGCCGGTTTCGAGCGGGTCGCGGTGGCCCGCTCTGCCCTACCGACGGACCTTCTGGAAGCAGCCTCGGCCGTCTCGTTCACCCGCCGTTGAACGATGTCTTCCGTGCGTTCGCGTATGGCCTGCTAGGATGCCGCCATGACGACCGAGACCCCAACGACCGACACCATCCCGGCCGCGCCGGCCCCGTCCAGCCCGGCGTCCGCGCGGGCGCCTGCTCCCGCGCCCCGGCGCGGCGGCGGCGCGCTGGCCGTCAGCATCCTGTTCTCGCTGGCCGCCCTGGGGGCGGCGGGCTACACGGGGTGGACGCTATGGAACATGCGAGCCGACCTGGGCGCCGCCAATGGCCTGCGTGGCCAGGTGGACACCTTGCAGACGGCCGTTGACGGCCTGCGCGAGGAGAACGCCACCCTGCGTCGTCGGCTCAGCGACGCCGACGGGGTGAACCGCTCCGCCCGTGAAGAAATGCTCGGGGTCTCCGAGCGCACGAAGAACCTCGAGGACGCCGTCGCCAATCTCTCCGAGCGCAGCCTGAGCGGACACGACGCGATGCTGCTCGACGAAGCTGAGTCGCTGCTGCGCATGGCCAAGGAACGTTTCGCCCTGTTCGGCGACGCCAGTGGCGCCTTGTCCGCCTACGATCTTGCCGACAAGGCCCTGGGCGCCGTGAACGACAGCGCGTTCTCCGCGGTTCGTCGCAGCATGGGCGCCGAGCGCGACGCCCTGGCCGCCGTGGTGCCCAAGGCCAGGGCGAACGATCTCGCCACGCTGGCCGACCTGCGCGCGACGATTCCCACCTTGCCGCTGCGCTCGTCCGACGACCGTAAGGCCGACGACGGCGAGCGCACGTTCTGGCAGCGCGCTGGCGACGCCCTGGGCGGTATCGTGAAGGTGAGCCACGACGACGGTACGCCACTGGGTCTTGCCGATGACCGCATCGCCCGCGAAATGGCGGCGCTGGACGTGGCCCATGCGGAAGCCGCTGTGCTCGCCTATGACGATGTCGGCCGCGATGCCGCGCTCAAGCGCGTCGACGCCACCCTGGTGGCGCGCTTCGACACGAACGCACCCGATGTGCAGGCCGCCCGGGCGCGCGTCGCTGCCTTGCTCACCACTCAGGCGAAGGGCGCCGCGCCGCAACTCGGTGCCGCGCTGGGCGAACTGCGCAACCTGCGCTCCGTGCACGCCTTGAACGATCATTCCGCGCCCGCGCATGCCGCCAGCACCGCGGCACCCGCTCCTGCGTCCTCCGCCGCTCCCGCGCCGCAGAAGGACACGCCATGAAGCTCTGGCGCTGGATCGTCGGCCTCATCCTGGTCGCGGTGATCGCCGCGTTCGGCTGGCATTGGGTCGCGCAGGATCCCGGTTACGTACTGCTGCACTGGCGTGGCACGAACGTGCAGATGACGCTGGTCACGCTGCTGGTCATCCTCGTGGTTGCGTGGGCCGCGATCGCCGCCATCGTCGCCTTGATCCGCTGGCCATTCGGTGCGCTTACCCGTCGTCATCGCCGCCTCAGTCGTCGCCGTCTCGCGGATGGCCTGGTGTCGTTGGTCGAGGGTCGCCATGCCGAAGCCGAACGCGATCTCAACCGTGCGGTGCGCTATCCGTCCGTCCGTGGCCCGGCCTTGCTCGCGGCCGCCGAAGCCGCCGAGCGGCACGGTGAATCGACGCGTGCGCTGGAAACCCTCGATGAAGCGGCGCAGGAAACACCGCGTGCCGCGCGCGTGCTGCGCGCGCGATTGCTGCGTCGCGCCGGCAAGCCGCAGGAGGCCGTGAGCCTGCTCGCCGCCGAGGCGGATACGGGTGAACTCACGCCGGCCGGTTGGCTTGAATATGCCGAGGGCGCGCTTGAGATCGGAGAGCCGGCGCGCGCCTTGCGCGCGCTCGCGCCGTTGCAGAAAAGTGGCGAGATCGGCGCCAAAGCCTATGCGCTCACGGAATCGCGGATCGTCGGTGCGTATGTCGCCAGCGCGGTCGATGGTGCCTCGCTCGCCGCGTTGTGGTCGCAACTGCCCAAGGGACAGCGTCGGCTTCCGGCAGCGGTGGATGCCTACGCGCGACAGGCCGTGCGCTTCGGCCAGAACATGGCGGCGATGGACGAGATCGAGACCGCGCTGCGTCGCGAATGGTCACCGCAGCTCGTCGCCACCTATGGCGGCATGGGCTCCGAAGATATCGAGCAACGCCTGCGTCGTGCCGAATCCTGGGTGGATACGCATCCTAACGACGCCGTGCTGCTCACCGCGGTGGGGCGCATGTGCGCCCGCGTCCACCTGTGGGGCAAGGCACGTCCGTACCTGGAACGCGCGCTGGCCATCGAGCCGTCGTCGGATGCGTGGGAAGCCCTGGGCGATGTCTTCGTCGCGGAAACCTTCCCCGAACTGGCGCAGCGCTGCTATCGCAATGCGCTGGCGCTGGCTCGCGGCGAGGCGACCGAAGCCTTGCCCGAGGTACCTGCACGTCGCATCGATACGCGCGTGACGGCGGTGGAAGAGCGCGACGAGCACGGCGTGCCGCGCCTGTCACCCTGATCAGGGGGATCAGGGTCGCGCCTCCGCCGGTGTGCCGTTGCCAGTCGGTGCATGCCAGTCACCCTGTCGCTCACAGCGTTCGCCTCGCGAGGTGAGTTCGCGGATCTCGTCCCGGGACAAGCCGGCGAACACGTCGCTGCGGGACAGGCGACGATAGAGTTCAGCGCAGGTCGCCGGTGTATCGCGTGACCCGAGAGAGAACCACTCGGATATCGATCCCTGGTCGGCGATGGCCCGGTAGATCTGCATCAGCGCGTACAGCAGGACGATCCACCCCAATCGGCGTAGCGGAACCCGCCTGCGGGCAGACGGCTTGTCGACCACGGGGCGGAACGCGGCGGCGGTCGCGCCGCTTTGCCGGTGATTTTTCTGCGTGCTGGCGGGCAGCGCGTCGAATGCCGCCTTCCATGCCAGCCGCACGTCATGGTCCATATGCAGCCCGATCCAGTGCGGATATTGCGACTGCAGTTGCTCCATATCGGGCCAATGCCGCACGAGCGCCCCATCGATGGGGCGTCGTGCACGGCCGATGCGTTCGAGCCATTGCTTGCGACGGGATTCAGTCAGGCGCATCCATACGTTGCGTTGGGCGAGGACATGCTCGACCCATTCGCCGCGTTGCCCCAGGGGGCCCAGTTGGCCGATATCTTCCCAGTGGAACAGTCGAGAGGCTGTCTCGAACAAGGCATGCCGATGGGGAAGTTCCTGGCGCGCGAGCAGGTCGATCAGGCGTTCTTCCAGTTCACCCGGCGCGTCGATATAGCGCTGCCGCAGGGCGATGACGGTGCGATCCAGCAGATCCGTGGCATCCACGGCGCTACCCCGGCGCGCACCAGCGACGAAGCCGTCCATCAGTATCGCCGCGTCGCGTCGCGCATCGGCGCGGGGATCCGCCTCCACCGCGTCCGCATCGTCCTGTGTCGGCACATCCTCATCCTGCGGCGCGTCGGGATGACGCTCGGTCGGCGGCGGATGCCGTGGCGTATCGTCGGGGGCTTCGGTGGTGCGTTCCTGCTCGCACCAAAGGCATGCGGTCTCATACGCTTCGCGCAAACGCGCGAAGCCCTGCGGATCGATGCCCGGATCGATCTGCCGTAATGCCATCGCGTATGCCTTGCGTACGGCTGCGCGATCCGCATAAGGCGACAAGCCGAGCACCTGGAGGAACCACGGGTGGGAAGTCATGAAGAGGTCGAGTCCTCGTCCGAGGCTCGGAGCCGTTCGGCCGCTGCGGGTGCGACGAACCCGGCGTCGACGCATCGACCGAGCATCCGATCCATCGATCCCCTCACCCGGGGACTATGGCCACGGATATAGGACGTCAGCCCATGGCAGCTCGACTCGTCGATCCTGTCGGATAGGACGTCGTCGGGTATGGTTTCCCTGCCTAGCCTGCTGTACAGCCAAAACGCCGTCAGGGCCAGTGCCACCGCAATGAAGGCCCTGGCGTGGACAGATGGACGGCGGGGCGGGGGCACGTTCAAGGGCGCGGGCGGTACATCCGGCATGCCGCCATGGCGTGCTTCGTATCGCTCCTTCCATGCGTCGCGTACCGCCGCACCGACGTGAAGATCGACGTATCGAGGGTAGCGCGCCGAGGCTTCCTGGATTTTCGGCCAGAGATGGACAAGATCATCAGGAAGGTCCTTGCGGGATGCAGCACGACGGAGAACGGATTGGAGGGCCGGCCCCATCTGGCGTACCAGTGCTTCCCGTTCGCTTTCGACGGCGGTCACCCATGCGTACGCCCCCGACCTGGGCTCCGCGTCGCGCAGTTCGATCCAGCAGAACAGTTCAGACGCCGCATCGAAAACCACGTCGCGCCACGGAAGGGCGTTGATCGCCAGCGCATCGATCAGATGTGTTTCAAAGCTGCGGATGACTTCGACGTGCTCCCGACGCAATGCGGCCAGGTAATCGTCGAGCAGGGCATAAATATCGTCCTCGTCGTCCGAGGCGACCAGCTCGCGATGGAATCGCATGAACAGGTCGGTGGCGGTGTCCCTGGGCTGCTGGGGTGCGGATGATCGATCTTTCGCTTCGATCTCCGCCGTGCTGTCGGTCGTTCGGCCCCGGATTTCGCACGCGAGTTCATAGGCCTCGCGAAGGGTCGCGAAACCGCCGGGGTCCGTAGCGGGATCGATGGCCTTCAACCGCACCGCATACGCGCGTTTCGCCATGCGTTCGTCGAACGGTTCGTCCAGCTCGAGTAGTTCAAGAAACCACGGTTTCGACATGGCCTCAGGCGCCCGGGTCGGGAGCGAAATAGCCATCGGTTTCGATCGAGGCGAGGGCCTTGCGGAACGCCTCGGCGTCGCGGGCGATCCGCTGCGTGTCCTGTGTCGTCAGCGTCTGCTCGAAGTGCAGGATCATCTGGCCGACGTGCTCGCGCATGTCGCCCAGAAGCTGTTCGTACAGGCGTTCGGCGCGGGCGAGCAGGGCACGGTTTTCCAGCGTATCGCGAGGATGGATTTTCAGGGCCGACAGCGTGGCCAATCGCTTCGCGATCTCTTCGGGAGACATATGCGTCTCGCCGCTTTCGATCACCAGGCGCTGCACGATACCCGTCGCGACCACCATGACCTCGACTTCCAGCAGGCCGTTGACGTCGTAGGTGAAGCGGACATCCACGCCATCGGCGTGCCCGGGGCCGGGCTGGACCTGGACATCCAGTTCGCCCAGCTTGATGTTGTCGCGGACCAGCCGCGACTCGCCTTGGTAGACGTCGATGCGGATCGCCTTCTGCTCCGCCGATACCGGAAAAAATCGCTGCACCCGGCTTACGGGTACGACGGTGTTGCGCTGGATGATCGGTGCGTAAAAGCCCTCGGCATGGCTGCCGTTGTCCAGACGCTTGATGACGCCGGTGCCGAGCGTGTACGGACACACATCGGTCATCACCGTTTCTTCCAGCGCCTTGTCCTTCATCTTCAGCCCGGCCTGCACGGCGGCGCCGAGCGCGACGACTTCGTCGGGATTCAGCCCGATCACGGGGAAGCGGCCGAACATGCGCGTGGCCAGCGCGCGGATCATCGGCATGCGGGTGGCGCCGCCGGCCAGCACCACGTTGTTGAGGTCCGCGGCGCGGATGCGCGCATCGCGCAGGGCGCGCTCGATGGGGCGCCACAGGCGATCCATCAGCGGCTGCGAGAGTTTCTCGAACGCTTCGGCGTCGAGGGCAACGTTCGCCTCGCTGTTTTCCCAGCGCACGTCGAAGCTGGCGGAGCCGTTTGCGCCGATGTCGCGCTTGGCGCTTTCCGCGCGGGCGACGAGGCGCTGCATGAAGACGGCGTCGTTGCGTGCCTTGTCGGGGATGCCGTTCGCGAAGGCCTGCTCGACGAGCAGGTTGGCGAAGTCCTCGCCACCGAGCATGTTGTCGCACGCGCTGGCCCGTACTTCCATCACGCCGTCGAACATTTCGAGGATGGAGACGTCGAAGGTGCCGCCGCCCAGGTCGAACACGAGGAACTGGGTTTCGGTGCCGCCGTCGTGAAGGCCATACGCTAGCGCGGCGGCGGTGGGCTCGTTGAGCAGACGCTCCACCTTGAGGCCAGCCAGTTCGCCGGCCACGCGGGTAGCCTTGCGTTGTGCGTCGGAGAAATAGGCGGGGACGGTGATAACCGCTTCCGTCACGGCTTCGCCGAGAAAGGCCTCGGCATCGGCCTTGAGCGAACGGAGCACGAGCGCGGAGAGTTCTTCGGGACGGTAGTCGCGGTCCGCCAAGCGGGACGTGCGCATACTGCCCATATGCCGCTTGAACAGCGACGCCGTGCGTTGCGGATGCGTCTGCAGGCGCTCGCGCGCGGCCTCGCCGATCAGGATCTGGCCATCGTCGTCGACACCCACGCAGGACGGGGTGAGGAACGAGCCCAGCGCGTTGGGCACGAGTCGGGGCCCGCCGTCCTTCCAGACGGCGACGAGGCTATTGGTGGTTCCCAGATCGATACCGACGATCATGCGATTCGTTCCTTAGGCTGCATGGGCCGTGTTGCGGACGCGTCCTTGCGTGCACCCGGACGCGCCCCGTGAGAGGCACGTTTCCGGCTGGCGTGGAGCCCCTTACAACGCGGTCAGGTTCGCATAAGCGTAAACCAACCACTTGCTGCCTTCATCCACGAAGTTCACCTGCACGCGCATGTGCGCGCCCGCGCCCTCGGCGCTGACGATGGTGCCTTCGCCAAATTTCGGGTGGCTCACGCGCTGGCCGAGGCGGATCGGCATGGGTTCTTCGAGGGACGGGCTGGAGAAGCGGTCGGCGTAGGCCGGGCGCGAGACCTGCACGCGCGGCCGCAGCTCATCGATCAGCTCGGGCGGGATCTCGCCCAGGAAGCGGGAGGGCCGGGCGAGCATCTCCGTGCCGTGCATGCGCCGCGATTCCGCGTGCGACATGTACAGCTTGCGGCGTGCACGGGTAATACCCACGTAGGCCAGGCGCCGCTCTTCCTCCAGGCGGTTGTCTTCCTCGGTGGAACGCTGGCTGGGGAACAGGCCTTCCTCCATGCCTACGAGGAACACGATGGGAAATTCCAGGCCCTTGGCGGAGTGCAGCGTCATCAGCTGGACGCAGTCGTCCCAGGCCTCGCTCTGACCTTCGCCCGCTTCGAGCGAGGCATGGGAGAGGAAGGCGGACAGTTCGTTGAGACCGGCATCGACGTCCTCGGGCGTCATCTCGAAACGGCTGGCCACGTTGACCAGTTCGTCGAGGTTCTCCACCCGGGCTTCGCCGTTGCCGCGCTTGTCGTTTTCGTAGAAATCGCGCAGGCCGGTGTGCACGATCGCGTGTTCGATCTGCTCGGCAAGGCTGAGGGCGTCGTTGGTTTCACCGTCCTTGCCGTCACCGCGGAACGTGCCCTGCAGGGTGTCGATCAGGCCCAGGAAGGCTCGCACGGCGTTCTTGGCGCGCCCGGCGAGACTGCCGGTGGAGACCTCGGTGAGCGAGGCCTCCCACATCGACGTGCTCTCGGCGCGTGCGCGCCGGCGCAGTTCGTCGAGGGTGCGGTCGCCGATACCACGGGGTGGTGTGTTCACGGCACGCTCGAACGCGGCGTCGTCATGGCGATGGGATGCCAGGCGCAGGTAGGCCAGGGCGTCCTTGATTTCGGCACGCTCGAAGAATCGCAGGCCACCGTACACGCGGTAGGGCAGGTCGCGCTGGATGAGCTGTTCTTCGAAGTTGCGCGACTGCGCGTTCGAGCGATACAGGATGGCGCAGTCGCGGGCGTTGCCATGCTCGGCGATGTACTCGCGGATGCGCTCGATGACGAAGCGTGCTTCGTCTTGCTCGTTGTAGGCCGCGTACAGCGCGATGCGGTCGCCTTCCTCGCCGTCGGTCCACAGCTGCTTGCCGAGGCGTCCGCCATTGCGCGCGATCACCGCGTTGGCGGCGTTGAGGATCGTCGACGTGGAGCGGTAGTTCTGCTCCAGGCGGATCGTCTTCGCGCCGGGGAAGTCCTGCAGGAACTGCTGCACGTTCTCGACCTTCGCTCCGCGCCAGCCGTAGATCGCCTGGTCGTCGTCGCCGACCACGAAGGCCTGGCCCGTCGTGCCGGCGAGCACGCGGATCCACGCGTACTGCAGGGTGTTGGTGTCCTGGAACTCGTCGATCAACAGGTAGCGCCAGCGATCCTGGTAATGACGCAGCACCTGCGGGTCCTTCAGCCACAGCTCGTGCGCGCGCAGCAGCAACTCGGCGAAATCGACGAGACCGGCGCGCTGGCACTGCTGCTCGTAGGTCTTGTAGATCTCGACGAAGGTGCGCGTCACCGGGTGGTCGCGGTGCTCGATGCCGTCGGGGCGACGGCCCTCGTCTTTCCACTGGTTGATCTGCCACGCGGCCTGTCGCGGGGGAAAACGGGCCTCGTCCAGCCCCATGCCCGCGACGACCCGCTTGATCAGCCGTTGCTGGTCGTCGGAGTCGAGGATCTGGAAACCTTCGACCAGCCCGGCTTCGCGCCAGTGGCGCCGCAGCAGGCGATGGGCGATGCCGTGGAAGGTGCCTACGGTCAGGCCCTGGGTGCCGCCGGGGATCAGGCTGTCCAGGCGCGCCCGCATCTCGCCGGCGGCCTTGTTGGTGAAGGTGACCGCGAGGATCGCCCAGGGCGGCACGCGCTCGACCTGGGTCAGCCAGCCGATGCGGTGGGTGAGAACGCGGGTCTTGCCGGAACCGGCGCCAGCGAGGATCAGGTAATGCCCGGGCGGGGCACTGACGGCTTCACGCTGGGCGTCGTTGAGGGAGTCGAGAAGGTGGGAAACATCCATCCGCCCATTGTACCGGGGAGAGTCGGTCCGGGCGGTGCCCGGACCGACTCACGTCTCAGTTCTTGCGGGCGATGCCGGCCACGGCCACCAGGCCGCCGATCACGATGCCGGCGATGCCGACCCATTGCGGGACCGCCTTGTCGTGCGTGGCGGTGATTTTCGCCGAGCCGACCTGCGCCAGCGTGTCGGTCTTGCTGTAGCTGCCGTTGCCCACCGTCACCCAGATGCCGAGGCCGATGAGGATGACGCCGACGATGATGAGTCCTGCGCGCATGGGTATCTCCGTGTCGAAGTGGAGCGAAGCATGCCGCGCAGGATGTGAACGGATACGCAAAATCCACCCGGAAACGATCAAAAAAAACCCCGGAAGCCAGGGGAGCTTCCGGGGCGGGTGGAGGGCTCGACCCAGGGGAAAGCCGGGCCCTACCGCAGGGTTGCCCCAGGGAGGTGGGACACACCGATGTGGACGCCGTTGCGTACGTCCGAAGCTATAGACGTCCGAAAGCAGGGAAAGTTGCAGCCCTCGGAAAAGAAAAAGTCAGGAGGCGTTCATTCTTCGATGACGCAACGAAATTCTTACGTTTGGACGGCTGTTTGTCCGGTGGTCGCTGTCCGCGGACGCCGGTCGTGGCGCTCGCGGACACCCGGCGAATCGATGCGATCCCCTCGCGGCGGCCTTTCTGCCATGGCATGGGCTTTGCTGATGAGCTTGCATGCCCTATGACGACATCCCGATGTACCGATCCGCTGCGATGCCCCATCCCTATTTCCTCGTCACCGTGGATACGTCGGCGGCGAGGGCGTTCCTCGATCGCCTCATCGGACCGACCGGTGGCGATTTCACGGAGGTGAAGATCGGCGGTGACGACGCCAGCCTCTATATCGTTTTCCGCCCCGGCGAGATATCGGAGGGCGTGCTGGTCAGGCGCAGCCCCGAGGCTGGCAAGGTCTGCCCGATCGTCGCGGCGCTGGCCGACGCCATGATCGACCAGGTGGCGCTTGGCGAAGCGAACATGGGGATGCTGGCCCATGCGGCGCTCGCGCTGCGCGCGGCCCTGGGCGAGCATCGTCCCGACGAGGATGGCATGGAGACGCTGGCGGGCGGCCTGGCCACCTGGCGCCTCGACCGGGCCATTGCCTATATGGAGGAACGGATGCACCTGAGCATCACGACCACCTCGGTGGCGCAGGCCTGCGGCCTGACGGTCAATCATTTTTCACGCGCGTTCGCGAGAACCACCGGACAGCCGCCTCATCGCTGGCTGATGGGCCGGCGCGTGGAACGTGCCCAGCGACTGCTTCGCGACAGCGACCGCCCGCTGGGCGACATCGCCGCGGCCTGCGGCTTCTCGGAGGCGGGGCATCTCTCACGGGTATTCGCCCGACTGGTCGGCGTGCCGCCGGGTACCTGGCGGCGCTGGGCGCTGAAGACCCTGCCATCGGCCTGAGCGGTTTTGTCCACGTTCCGTGCGGGGTTCCGTTCAAGACGGCACCCTCGCCTGTTACCCACCATGCGCATCGTCGAAGGACCTGCCGGATAACGACAAGAACAAGGCGGGGATGGGTTCCCGGAAGCACCCGTTCACGCCAGCTCCCCCATGCATTGCCGTCCGAATCCCCATGAGGACGGCATTTTTTTGCCCGTGGCCTGCCATCGCACGCGTCCTTGCCGGAACGGCCCGTATCGTTGCCGCGAGGGGCGCGGATACTGCGCCTGCTCGTCCGGCGCAGGTGCCGGGCGGATGCGGAAGGACAGGGGATAACGCCAACTCCGATACCGCGGCCCGACCGGGTCGTGCGCGAGGGTGTGCGTCCATTCCCCCTCCTTTCTTCCCGAAGACCCGCCGGCATTCCGTGGAGGAAAGTGCATGAAACGCTTCAATCGAACCCTGATCGTCACCGCCTGTCTGTCGCTTTTCGCGGCCAGCGGTGGCGTGGAGGCGCAGACGGCCAAAAGCGCGTTCGACGCGACAGCCCTGCCGTCGCTGGCTGCGATGCAGCAGGCGACGCCATTCCAGAACAACAATGGCTACGCGCCACCGCCGGGTTATACCGGACCGCTGTTCAGCCTCAACCACGACTGGCCGAAGTTCGCCAAGAGCCAAGTAGGACCGCCTCCCTGGAGGAAGGCCATCAACAATGGCCGTATCAACATCCATAACGCCGAGGCGTATGCGAACGCCCTGAAAGAGGCGGTGGCACCCAACGCGCGCAAGCTGATCCTGGACTATGCCCATTGGGATGCCGCCAAAGCGGGCTGGTACAACGAGCCCTGGCTGGGCAGCCTGCGTGACGCCATTCACGGCACCTACCAGGCCGGCGTCTTCGGGGACGATTCGTTCCCCGGCACGGGCCTGAAGGTGAAGTTCCAGACCAATGTCCTGACGTATTACGACCCCATGGCGGCGCTGACCCTACGCAGCTTTTGGGGCGCCGATGCGATGACGCCGGCGCTGAATACCCGGAGCTCCCAGTTCATGGAGGATGCCATCATCGTGAAGGCGGCGGTGTTCTCTTCCACGGACAAGGACCAGCCGAGGGATTGGTGGCCCGTGCTCAAAGGGGCGGCCGAATGGCCGATGATGATTCCGATCAACTCGCACAAGAAGCCACCGGATGAGCCCACGCTGTGGACGGGCTACGTGGCGCAGTTCGACATCATCGTCAAGGATCGGGCGTCATCGCCGGACACGGGCTGGGTGTTCATGACGCTCGTCTACGATGCCGACGCGCCAGGCAAGGACGCATGGGACAAGATGGTTCCGCTCGGCGTGCAGTGGGGCAATGACGAGGCCGCGGGTGCCGATCCGAAGAAGCTCGTGGAAAACTGGAACAATCCGAAGGCACCGAAATATTCCACGCAAACCCTGGGCTGGGGTGATCGCCTGTCTGGTCCCAACGATGGTGCGCGTAACAACATCGCCTTCGGTGGGAAGTCATACAAGAACTACCCCGATTCCAGCTGCATGAGCTGCCACAGCACGGCGGAGTGGAACACGACGAAGAATCGGATGATGTCGTTCCTGCTGCCGTCGTACTACGCGGAAATCAAGGATCCCGATAAGGATCCGGGTTTCAAGACGTGCAACGAGCAAGGCAAGGAAGGCCAGGGCGACGCGTACAGCTACATCTGCTCGCCGGTGCCGGGCTCCGCGGAATGGATGAAATGGTTCAAGAATCGCAAGGGCGATGTCGCCATGGATCCGGGCTCGTTCGCCACGGACTTCGATGAGGTGTTCTCGTTCAAGGCGCTGAAGCTCTGGTACACGGCGACCAATCCGCAGAAGAAGCCGGCACCGCAGTTGAAGCTGTTGAGCAGGCCTGGTGCGCCCATGGAGTACAACCAGTACACCGGCGCTCCCTTGCCGAGCGACGACAAGTAACGCCGGCGGTGGGACGGGGCGCTAGTGCGCCTCGTCCCAGTTGGCTCCCACGCCGATATCCACCTGCAAGGGCACGCTGAGTGAGGCGGCGCCCGTCATGCGCTGCTCGATGCCAGCGCGTACTTCGTCGACCGCATCCTCGCGGACCTCGAAGACCAGTTCATCGTGCACCTGCATGAGCAGTCGCACGTCGTCGCGTGGTTCGATCCAGGCGGCCACGGCGATCATGGCGCGCTTGATGATGTCGGCGGCGGTGCCCTGCATCGGTGCGTTGATGGCCGCGCGCTCGGCACCGGCACGCAGCGCCTGATTGCGCGAGCTGAGGTTGTCCAGGTACAGGCGACGGCCGAACCAGGTCTTCACGTAGCCGTCCTGGTGGGCCTGTTCGCGCGTGGCATCCATGAATGCGCGCACGCCGGGATAACGCGAGAAGTAGCGGGCCATGTAGTCGGAGGCTTCGCCGCGGTCCACGCCGAGCTGGCGCGCGAGACCGAAGGCGCTCATGCCGTACATGAGGCCGAAGTTGATCGCCTTCGCCGCGCGGCGCTGGTTCGTGGTGACTTCCTCGGGTGTCACGCCGAAGACTTCCGCTGCTGTCGCGCGATGTACGTCGCCGCCTTCCGCGAAGGCGCGCACCAGGCCTTCGTCACCGGAGAGGTGGGCCATGATGCGCAGCTCGATCTGCGAGTAGTCGGCCGCGAGGATGCGCCAGCCCTCCGGTGCCACGAAGGCCTGGCGGATGCGCCGGCCTTCCTCGGTACGCACGGGAATATTCTGCAGGTTCGGATCGGACGAGCTGATGCGACCCGTGGCGACCGCGCCCTGGTGGTAGCTCGTGTGCACGCGTCCGGTACGCGGATTGACGATGCCGGCCAACTTGTCGGTGTAAGTGGAACGCAGCTTGGCGAGGCCGCGGTAATCGAGGATCACGCGCGGCAGCTCGTGCGCCTCGGCGATGGCTTCCAGCGCTTCCTCGTTGGTCGAGGGCTGGCCGGTGGGGGTCTTCACCTTGACGGGCAGGCCAAGCTCTTCGAATAGCACGGCCTGCAACTGCTTGGGCGAATCCAGGTTGAAGTCGTGGCCGGCCACCGCATAGGCCTGCTTCTGGAGTTCCAGCATGCGCTTGCCGAGCTGCTGACTCTGCTTGCGCAGCTCGTTCGCGTCGATCAGCACGCCGGTGCGTTCCATCTTCGCCAGGACGGGCACGAGCGGAATCTCGATGTCCTCGTACACGGAGCGCAGCGAGGGTTCGGCCTCCAGCTTCGGCCACAGCGCGTGGTGCAGGCGCAGGGTGATGTCGGCATCCTCGGCGGCGTAGCGGCAGGCGGTATCGCAGTCCACCTGCGAGAACGGGATCTGCTTGGCGCCCTTGCCTGCGACCTGCTCGTACTTGATCGTGGTGTAGCCGAGATAGCGCGTGGCCAGCGAGTCCATGTCGTGACGCGTGGCGGTGGCGTTGTAGACGTAGGATTCGAGCATCGTGTCGTGCGCGAGACCGCGCACCGCGATGTCGTAGTGCGACAGCACGTTGATGTCGTACTTGCCGTGCTGGCCGACCTTGGGTCGCGTCGCGTCTTCCAGGATGGGCTTCAGCGCGCCGAGCACGTGCTCGCGCGACAGCTGCTTCGGCGCGCCGGGATAATCATGGGCCAGCGGGATGTACGCCGCCTTGCCGGGCTCCACCGCCAGCGACACGCCGACGATCTCCGCCTGCATGGCATCGATGCTGGTGGTCTCGGTGTCGAAGGCGATCAGCGGAGCGGTCTGGAGTTTCTCCACCCACGTGGCGAAGTGCGCTTCGTCAAAGACCAGTTCGTACTCGGCCTCGCCCGAGAAGAGCTCGACGTCCGTCGTGCTGGCGGTCGCGACCGGGGACGGGCTTGCGACCGGTGCGGTGGCCGGCGCGGACAGGGCGCCGGTGTCCAGTTCCTTCAGCGCGGCCTTGAAGTCGTAACGGGCGTACAGCTCGCGCAGCGCATCGATATCGCGCTCGCGCATGGTGAGGTCGGCCGGGCCCTGGTCGAGCGGCACGTTGGTGCGGATGGTGACCAGTTCGCGCGACAGCGGCAGGCGCGGCATCGCGGCGCGCAGGTTCTCGCCGATCTTGCCGCCGACGCGTTCGGCGTTGGCGAACAGTGCGTCGAGGTTGTCGTATTCGGCCAGCCACTTCGCGGCGGTCTTCGGTCCGCACTTCTCCACGCCCGGCACGTTGTCGACCGTGTCGCCGACGAGCGTGAGGTAGTCGACGATCTGGTCGGGGCGCACGCCGAACTTGGCGATCACGCCTTCGATGTCCATAGTGGTGTTGGTCATGGTGTTGACCAGCAGCACATGGCCGTCGACCAGCTGGGCGAAGTCCTTGTCGCCGGTGGAGATGATCGTGTGGATACCGGCGGCCGAGGCCTGCGTGGCCAGGGTGCCGATGACATCGTCGGCCTCGACGCCGGGAATGCACAGGATGGGAAAGCCCAGCGCGCCGACGATCTTCATCATGGGCTCGACCTGGGCGCGCAGGTCGTCGGGCATCGACGGCCGGTTGGCCTTGTAGTCGGCGTAGAGATCGTCGCGGAAGGTGCGCCCCGGCGCATCGCACACGAAGGCGACGTAGTCGGAGCCGGACTTCATCGTGGTGCGCAGCATGTTGACGATGCCGAACAGCGCCCCGGTCGGCTCGCCGTGGGCGTTGGTTAGGGGCGGCAGCGCGTGGAACGCGCGATACAGGTACGAGGACCCGTCGATAAGCGTGAGCGTAGGCATACGTCGATTCTCTCATGGCCGGCTGTGTGCCGCCCGTTCACGTGGATTGAGGTATGGGCCTTGCTATGCTCGCAGGCCCGCAAGGAGACCACCCATGAACCGCACGCACGCCCTCGTCGCCGCGCTCGCCATCGCCCTGGCGCTGCCCGCCGCGGCGCAGACCGCCCAGGATCCCCAGCTGAAGGCGTTGCCGCCGCCGGCGCTCAACGATCCGGGTCACAAGGCCGGCGAGCCGGACCGTTCCGGCCAGAAGCCGATCGAGCGGCCGGTGCCCTACGACGAAGCTCAGGACGGCAAGTCCACGCCGGCCACCTCCGATGCGATGGGGCGCAAGGTTTCCGCCGCCAACCTTCCCGCGATGGACGGCCGCGGCAATCCGCCACCAGATGTCTCCGTGCATCAGGAAGGCGACAACCGTGTCGAGGAGTACCGCTCGGGCGGCAAGCTCTACCAGGTGATCGTCACGCCCAAGAACGGCGTGCCGCAGTACTACAGCGTCGACGACCAGGGCCGCCGTCATGAGGCCGGTGGTGCGAATGGCCCGGTGAGCCCGGTGCAGTACAAGGTCTACGAGTGGGGCAACGCGCCGAAGCCGGCGGGCCAGAACTGATTCCGGTCCGATCGCGCGCAAGCACGCTCCCGTAGGGGCGCGCTTGCGCGCGACAGCTCAACCGTCCAGTTCGGCGTAATGCCGAAAAATCCCCGTCTCGTTGAACGCCACCCGGCGCTCCGAGGCCAGGTACGCCGCGATGTTCGGCCGGTCGGCCACCCGCTTCGCAAGATCCCGCAACAACGGCACCTTCTGTTTCGCCAGCGCCTTCGGAAAGGCGTACTCCAACCCCGCCATCACCTGGAACAGCGACAGGTCCACATACGAGTGCTCGCGCAGCGGGAATCGCCCGCCGCCGCGCTCGATTGCCCTCTCGAAATACCCCAGGTACTTCGGTATCCGCGATTCGCGGAAATCCTTCGAACGCCGCTTCGCCTCGTCGCGCTGGTCCTCGTAGTAGAGGCCGCTGGCGACAGGGTGATGCGTGTCGTGCACCTCGGCGATGAAATCCGTGATGGTCAGTTCGAGCTGGTGCGCGTAGAGGCGCTTGGATTCGCTCTCCGGCACAAGGCCGTGGCGAGGACCGAGGTAATGCAGGATGTTGGCGACTTGCGCGATCAGCAGGCGGCCACTCTTGAGGAAGGGCGGTGCGAAGGGCAGGGCGCCGTCTTCCTGGCCCTGAAGGAACGGCATGATCGCGTCGTCGCCTTCGATCCGCGCCACGTCGGTATAGGCGGCGCCGGCATCTTCCAGGCACAGGCGCACGAACTCACCGCGTCCCTGCAGTCCGGTCCAGTAATAAAGCTGGTAGCTCATGGGCATCTCCGGCATGAAACCCGGAGCATGCGCCTTTCGCGTTCAAGCGAGCGTGAGCGCCACGTCCCGGAATGTGTCCCAGACGGTCTGTGCCGGTGGTGACAGCGAGCGTGCCCGGCGCCGAAGCAGTGTCACCTCGCGGTGCACGGCCGGCGTCAGCGGACGTACGGCCAGGCCGGGGCGCAGGGCGTCCAGCGACAATGCCGGGGTGATCGTGACACCGAGCCCGGCCTCGACCATACGGAAGGCCGTGTGCGGGTGGCCGACTTCCAGCGTCACACGGGCAGGAATCTGCCGCTGCGTCAGCGCCGCATCGATGAGGCGGCGGCTACCGGAGGCGTGGTCGAGCAGGATCAGCGCCTGGTCCACCAGGGCCTTCCAGGGCACCGACGCGCGCTCGACGAAGGGATGGTCCTCGCGGCAGACCAGGACGAACGGATCGTGCAGGATCGTCTCGGCGTCGAATTCCTCGGTGGTAGCCGGCTCCACCGTCAGCCCGAAGTCGACCTCGCCACCCCGGATCGCATCCAGCACCTGGGCCTGGCTCTGGTCGCGCAGCAGGATTTCCAGCGATGGATGGTCCATGGCGCAGCGGGCGATGCAGGCAGGCACCAGGCCAGCCGACACCGTGGGCACGGCGGCGAGGCGGATGCGGCCACGCAGCGGGTCGGCCAGCGCCCGGGCATGGCCCAGCACGCCGTCGAGTTCGTCGAGCACGCGGGACACCGCCTGCTCCAGGTAACGCCCGGCCTCGGTCGGCACCACTTCGCGGGTGCTCCGGTCGAACAGGCGCACGTCCAGTTCGTCTTCAAGGTCGGCGATGAGCCGGCTTACGGCGGGCTGCGTGAGGTGCAGCGCATCGGCCGCCCGGCGGAAATGCCGATGCCCCGCCACGGCGAGGAAGGCGCGAAGCTGGCGTAGCGAGACATTCATGTCATAAATCTATCACTGAATCAGATAAAACGATTTGCCTTATCAACCCTGCGGCGGTGCAATACGAACCATTCTCCACTTCGCCCGTGCCGCCGCCATGCGCCGCTTCCTGCCCGACGGATTCACCCTTTCCCTGATCGCCACGGTGCTCCTGGCGAGCTTCCTGCCCTGTCGTGGCGTGGCGGCCCAGGCCTTCGAGGTGCTGACCGACGCGGCGATCGCCCTGCTGTTCTTCCTGCACGGTGCCAAGCTGTCGCGGGACGCCGTGGTGGCCGGCATGACCAACTGGCGCCTGCACCTCACGGTGCTCGCCAGCACCTTCGTGCTGTTCCCCGTGCTGGGTCTGCTGCTGAAGCCGGTGTTGTCGCCGCTGGTGTCGCCCGATCTCTATCTCGGCATCCTGTTCCTGTGCACGCTGCCCTCGACGGTGCAGTCGTCGATCGCCTTCACCTCGATCGCGCGCGGCAACGTGCCGGCCGCCATTGTCTCGGCGTCGGCGTCCAGCTTGCTCGGCATCTTCATCACGCCGCTGCTTGTGGGCCTGATGATCGCCGGTACGGGGCAGGGCAGCCTGTCATGGCATTCGGTCGGCGTGATCGTGTTGCAGTTGTTCGTGCCGTTCGTCGCCGGCCAGGTGGCCCAGCGCTGGATCGGTGGCTGGGTGCGTCGCCACGCGACGCTGCTGACCTATGTCGATCGTGGCTCGATCCTGCTGGTCGTGTACACCGCATTCAGCGCCGCCGTGTTGCAGGGCCTGTGGCACCAGCTGCCGTTGCCGGTGCTGGGCGGCCTGGTCGTCGTGAACATCGTGCTGCTGGCGCTGGCGCTGCTGGCGACGCGCTACGGCGCGCGTGCGCTGGGCTTCGCGACGGAAGACGAGATCACCATCGTGTTCTGCGGCTCGAAGAAGAGCCTGGCCTCGGGCGTGCCGATGGCGAAGGTGCTGTTCGCCGGTCATCCGCTCGGCCTGATCGTGCTGCCGATCATGCTGTTCCACCAGGTGCAGTTGATGACCTGTGCGGTGCTGGCGCGGAAGTATGCGGTGCGGAAGGAAAAGGCTGCGGCGGCCACCGCAGCCGCACATTGAATCGCCGATGCGATCGGCTCCCACCCCTTCGGTAGCAACGTTGCTACCGAAGGGGTGGGAGCCGATCGCATCGGCGAAGTGTCATCAATGACGGAAGTGACGGATGCCCGTGAACACCATGGCCATGCCGTGTTCGTCGGCCGCTTCGATCACTTCGCTGTCGCGCATCGAGCCACCCGGCTGGATCACGGCGACGATGCCTGCCGAGGCGGCGGCATCAATGCCATCGCGGAACGGGAAGAAGGCATCGGAAGCCATCACGCTACCCGGCACCGTAAGGCCGGCTTCCTCGGCCTTCAGGCCGGCGATCTTCGCGCTCACCACGCGGCTCATCTGGCCTGCGCCGATACCGATGCTGCGGTTGTCCTTCGCGTAGACGATGGCGTTGGACTTGACCATCTTCGCCACGCGCCATGCGAACAACAGGTCGTCGAGTTCGGTGGGCGTGGGCTGGCGCTTGCTCACCACCTTCAGCTCGTCGCGCGTGACCTGGCGATGGTCGGCGGTCTGCACGAGCAGGCCTGAACCGACGCGCTTCACATCGTGTGTGTTGCGGCCTTCGCCCATCGGGATTTCGAGCACGCGCACGTTGGCCTTCTTCGTGGCTTCTTCCACCGCGCCGGTTTCGACGACAGGGGCGATCAGCACTTCGACGAACTGGCGCTTGAGGATGACCTTGGCCGTTTCCGCATCGAGCGGGCGGTTGAAGGCGATGATGCCGCCGAACGCCGAGGTGGGATCGGTGGCATAGGCGAGCTCGTACGCGGCCAGCGGATCGGCCGCCACGGCGACACCGCACGGGTTGGCGTGCTTCACGATCACGCAGGCGGGCGCGTCGAACTGGCGCACGCATTCCCAGGCGGCGTCGGCATCGGCGATGTTGTTGTACGAGAGTTCCTTGCCCTGCAACTGACGGAACGTAGCGAGCGTGCCGGCAGCGGGATACAGGTCGCGGTAGAACGCGCCGGCCTGGTGCGGATTCTCACCGTAGCGCAGGTCCATCACCTTCACGAAGCGGCCGTTCGACTGGGCGGGGAATTCGGCATGGCCGGCGACGGCGGTATGCGTGTCGTCGAGGTTCACGCCCGAGAGGTAATCGCTGATCGCGGCGTCGTAGTTCGACACGCGATTGAACGCGGCGACGGAAAGACCGAAGCGCGTGGCGCGCGAGAGACCGCCCTTCGATTCGATTTCGGCAAGCGCCGCGTCGTACTGCGCCGGATCGGTGAGCACGCCGACATCGTTCCAGTTCTTCGCCGCGGCGCGGAGCATCGCGGGGCCGCCGATATCGATATTTTCGATCGCGTTCTCCAGCGTGCACGTCGGATCGGCGACGGTGCGCTCGAACGGATAGAGGTTCAGCACCAGCAGGTCGATCGGCACGATGCCATGTTCGGCCATCACCGCGTCGTCGGTGCCGCGACGGCCGAGCAGGCCACCATGCACGCGCGGGTGCAGCGTCTTCACGCGACCGTCCATGATCTCGGGGAAGCCGGTGAGGTCGCCGACATCGCGCACCGGGATGCCGGCGTCGCGAAGCGCCTTCGCGGAGCCACCGGTGGAAAGGATGTCGACGTTGGCCGCGACGAGGCGGCGGGCGAGATCGATCAGCCCCTGCTTGTCGGAGACACTGACAAGCGCGCGGCGGACGGGGACGAGGTCGGGCGTGGGCATGGGCACTTCCGGGGACGAAAGCGCGTCATTATAGCCGCCCGGACGTCCGGGCGGCCCGGCATGGCCGGGTCAGGAGATACCGTGGGCGGCCAGCTTCTTGCGCAGGGTGGCGCGATTGATGCCGAGGGCGGCGGCGGCACGGCTCTGGTTGCCTTCGTGGAAGGCCAGCACTTCACGCAGGAGGGGACCTTCGACCTCGCGGATCACCAGGGCGTGGAGACCCTCGCCGAACTCCGTGTCACCGATGTCCGCGAGGTAGCGGCGTACGGTCAGGCTGACGCATTCGCTGAGGGCGCTCTGCACGGAGGTCTCGTTGGCGGCCTCGCTGGCAGTCAGTCTCACAGCGTTCAAGGCATTCCCCTCTCGCAGCCCGGGACACGTGTCCCCGGTAAGTTCTTGTTCGAATAATGGTCGCTTGGGTGCGACAAGGACACCCCGCGGAAGGGGGCCGAGCGTCGCGAAGGGGACCGAGTGTACTCGCCCCGACGCGGGAAGTGCAGGCTTGCAAAAAGAAATTTTTTCGAACGGTCACTCGAAGCTGAACGAGAAAGCGACCGCACGCTGGCCCGGGTCTTGCACCTCGAACACCATCGCGGTGGTGGCGCCAGCGGGCAACCCACGCGTGCGGGCACCCGTGTCGCCGACGTAGTCCTCCGGTTGGAATCGACGCATCGCCAGGCGTTGTCCCTGGGCGTCGGAAAGCACGATGGTTACCACGGGATACGGCTGCGCGAACGATGCATCGTTGCGTACGCTGGCGGTGATCAGCAGGCCGTCGGGCACCGACGGGTGCTGTTCGACATCGCGTGCAAGCAAGCGAAGCCGCTCGGGTGCAGCGACCAAGGGCAGATGACAACCGAAAAGATCGCACACTTCGTGCAGGAGTGGTCCCGCCGTGTCATCGGCGATCAAGGCCTCGCGCTTGGCCCAGCCCAACTGAGCAAGCAGGCCGAACAGCAACACCAGGCAGACGATGACCCAGGCGGCGGTTTGCCAGGAGCGGCGCTTGCGCCGTGCGAAGGCGGGCGTGAAGGTGAGCTGCGAGAAGTCTTCCGGGGGTGGTTCGTCCGGGAGATCGGCCTCCGGGGCCGCCTCGATCGATTCGATGGCGGGGGCTTCGACGGGCACGGGCTCCGGCTCGGGGCGCGGGCGGAAGACGGCCACGTCCACCAGGGGAGGCTCGCGATCGAGGGCGTGCTCGGGCAGGCGGGCGAATGGCTCGGGGGGCAACTGGGTGGCCAGCGTGCCCAGCGCATTGAATACGGTGTCGCAATGACGGCAGCGCACGCAGCCACAGGCCGGCACGAGTTGCTCGGCTTCCAGCTTGTAGACGGTGAGGCATTCGGGGCACTGCGTGTACATCGTTCGATCATAGCCTGCGTGGCCGGTAGAATCGTGGCTCCTGTCCTCCTTATCGCGATCCCACGATGCCCTGGCTCGAACTTTCCCTCACCATCCGCGCCGCTGAGCAGCCGCGCGTCGAAGCCGCGCTCGAGGATCTCGGCGCCTTGTCGATCACCCTGCGCGACGCCGATGCGGAGACGCCCGACGAAGAAGCCATCTTCGAGCCCGGCGTGGGCGAGATCCCGCTGTGGAATCAGATCGTGCTGAACGCGCTGTTCGACATCGACGCGGATCGCCGCGGTCTCACCGCCGCCATCGCCGACGACCTGCCGTTCATCGAGCCCGTGCATATCGAGTGGCGCGAGGTCGAGGACCAGGACTGGGAACGCGCGTGGATGGACCAGTTCAAGCCGATGCCGTTCGGTCGCCGGCTTTGGGTGTATCCGTGGAACATCGAGCCGCCGCAGGACGGGGGCATCGTCGTCGTGCGTCTCGATCCGGGCCTGGCCTTCGGTACGGGTACGCATCCGACCACCGCGATGTGCCTGGAATGGCTCGATGGCCAGCAACTCGCGGGCAAGCACGTGCTCGATTACGGTTGCGGCTCGGGCATTCTCGCCATTGCCGGGCTGAAGCTCGGTGCGGCGCGCGCCGTAGGCATCGACAACGATCCGCAGGCGCTGCTGGCCTCGCATGACAATGCCGAGCGCAATGGCGTGCATGCGGACCTGACGGTGTACTTGCCGGGCGAGGCACCGGTGGAACTGGCCGACGTGCTGGTGGCGAACATCCTCGCCGGTCCGCTGGGCGAGCTTGCGCCGACCTTCGCCGCCGCCGTGAAGCCGGGCGCGCCATTCGCGCTGTCGGGCATCCTGCAGGGTCAGCATGAGGAATTGCTCGTGCGCTACGCCGAGTGGTTCGATGGGCTGGAAGTGCGCACGCTGGAAGACTGGGTGCGGATCAGTGGGTATCGCAAGGCGTGATGCGTAGGTAGTGCGCTCGCGATAACCGGAAACCGGGGCGCTGGGTTCCAGCATTCGCTGGAACGACGGGCGGCAAGAGTGGCGTAAGGTTCCTATCCCTCACGTCGTCCCTGCGAACGCAGGGACCCAGTGCGGTGAAGACGGTTTTCGCGAAGGGGGCCTACACAGGCTTTTCCGCCGATAAAAAAATCCCGCCTTTCGGCGGGATTTTTTTTGAAGGAGTTGTATCACTCCCCCTGCGGCGCTTCCTTTTCCTTCTGCTCCGCCATCCGCTTTTCCAGATAGTGGATGTTCTGCCCACCCTGCTGGAAGCCGATGTCGGCCATGATGCGCTGCTGAAGCGGGATATTGCACTTCACGCCTTCGATTACCGTCTCGTTCAGCGCCATGCGCATGCGCGCGATGGCGGTGGCGCGGTCCGGACCGTGCACGATGATCTTGCCGATCATCGAGTCGTAGTTCGGCGGGATGCGGTAGCCGTCGTACAGGTGCGTGTCGACGCGGACGCCCGGGCCACCCGGTGCCTCGAAACGCTTCACCGTGCCGGGGCTCGGCATGAAGGTGTCGGGGTCTTCGGCGTTGACGCGGCACTCGATCGCGTGACCGGTGAGGACGATGTCCTCCTGGCGGATCGACAGCTTGTGGCCGCTGGCGATGAGCAGCTGTTCGCGCACGAGATCGATGCCCGTGACCAGTTCCGTCACCGGATGCTCCACCTGGATACGGGTGTTCATCTCGATGAAGTAGAAGCGGCCGTTCTCGAACAGGAACTCGAACGTGCCCGCGCCGCGGTAGCCGATGCGGATGCAGGCGTCCACGCAGACCTTGCCGATCTCGGCGCGCAGTTCCGGCGTGATGCCCGGAGCCGGCGCTTCTTCCACCACCTTCTGGTGACGGCGCTGCATGGAGCAGTCGCGTTCGCCGAGGTGGATGGCGTTGCCCTGGCCGTCGGCCAGCACCTGGATCTCCACGTGGCGCGGATTCTCCAGGAACTTCTCCATGTACACCTGATCGTTGCTGAAAGCCGCCTTGGCTTCCTGCTTGGTCATGACGATGGAGGCGGCGAGGTGGGCCTCGTTGCGCACGACGCGCATGCCGCGACCACCACCGCCACCGGCGGCCTTGATGATGACCGGGTAGCCGATCTCACGGGCGATGCGCAGGTTTTCGTCCACGTCGTCGCCGAGCGGACCGCCCGAACCCGGCACGCACGGCACGCCGGCCGACTTCATGGCGCGGATGGCTTCGACCTTGTCGCCCATCAGGCGGATCACGTCGGCCGTGGGGCCGATGAAGACGAAGCCCGACTTCTCCACCTGTTCGGCGAAGTTGGCGTTCTCGGACAGGAAGCCGTAGCCCGGGTGGATCGCGGCGGCGTCGGTGATCTCGGCCGCGGCGATGATCCGGGGAATGTTGAGGTAGCTCTCGGCCGAGGGACCCGGACCGATGCATACCGATTCGTCGGCGAGGCCGACGTGCTTGAGGTTGCGATCGACGGTGGAGTGCACCGCGACCGTCTTGATGCCCAGCGCGTGGCACGCGCGCAGCACCCGCAGCGCGATTTCGCCGCGATTGGCAATGACGACCTTCTCGAGCATGGCGAGGGCCTCAGGCGATGACGAACATCGGTTCGTCGAATTCGACCGGCTGGCCGTTCTCCACCAGCACGGCGACGACGGTACCGGACACGTCGGCTTCGATCTGGTTGAACATCTTCATCGCTTCGATGATGCCGATGGTCTCGCCGGCCTTGACCTGCTTGCCGACCGTGGCGAACGCCGGAGCGCCCGGCGTGGAGGCGGCGTAGAAAGTGCCGACCATCGGCGCCTTCACGACATGGCCGGCGGGCAGGGCATCGGCAGCCGGGGCGGCCGGAGCGGCGGCAGCGGCCACCGGAGCGGCAGCGATGGGCGCGGCGGCGATCGGCGCCGCCTGGTAGACCGGAGCGGCCACGGCCACGCCGCCCTTCGGCACGCGCGACAGGCGAACCACTTCCTCACCTTCCTTGATTTCCAGCTCGGCGAGGTTGGATTCCTCGAGCAGGTCGATGAGCTTCTTGATCTTGCGCAGGTCCATGGGGCAACCCTATGTCTGTGGATGGGACGGGCGCCCTCGGGCGCCCCAAAAGGAAAATCAGGCCGCGGGCACGTTGAGGCGGATCAGGGCGGCTTCGAGCGCGAGGCGGTAGCTGTCGCCGCCAAAGCCGCAGATCACGCCCGTGGCGAGGTCCGACATATAGGAGTGGTGCCGGAACGGCTCGCGGGCGTGCGGGTTGGACAGGTGGATCTCGATGAACGGGATGGCCACGCCGGCCAGGGCGTCACGGATGGCGATGGAGGTGTGCGTAAACGCTGCCGGGTTGATCAGGATCCACGCGGTGCCCTCGTCGCGGGCCTGGTGGATGCGGTTGATCAGGGCTTCCTCGCTACCGGACTGGAAGAACACCAGGTCATGGCCGGCCGCCTGGGCACGGCTCTGCAGCGTTGCGTTGATGTCGCCCAGGGTCTCGTGACCATAGACCGACGGTTCGCGAACACCGAGCAGATTGAGGTTGGGTCCGTGCAGGACGAGGATCCTGGCCACTCTTCACCTGTACCTTGGGGTCCGGGGCTCCGGAACGCCGCGCAGTGTGCGCCTGTAGGACGGCCTTGTCCAGTTCGGTGACGTTCGACGCAGTTCGCTGGAGATCGTGACTTTCCACACTCCGCCGTATAGTGTGACGTTCGTTTCCGACCTGTAGGAGCGCGCTTGCGCGCGATGGGGCTTGCCGCGGTCGGTGATCGCGCGCAAGCGCGCTCCTACAGAGGATGGGGCGTCAGGGCGTTTCGTCGAAGAGCTTCTTCCAGCCCTCGATACCCAGCTTGTCCAGGGTCGCGATGTTCGCCTCGAAAATCGACGACGCTTCCGGAAAGGCCGCCACCGCCCGGTCGATGCTGGCTTCGCGCAGCAGGTGCAGGGTGGGGAAGGGCGAGCGGTTGGTGTAGTTGGTGATGTCGTCCGGGGCGGTGCCGTCGAACTGGAAATCCGGATGGAAGCTCGCCACCTGGATCTCGCCCTCTAAGTCGAGGTCGGCCACGGTGTCGTCAGCCACTTCCAGAAAGTCGTTGAAGTCCATGAAATCGGCCAGCGCGCGCGGGTGGATCAACAGCGTGGTGTCCACGGTTTCCGGGTCGGTGTCGCGCAGCAGTTCGAGTTCGCGGACCAGGTCCTGGTGCAGTTGCAGCGGCTGGTCGGCGTCGCTCACCACATAGCGAACCTGCCCCTTGCGGTGCACGGCCTTGGCGAAAGGGCAAAGGTTCAGGCCGATGACGGCGCGTTCGAGCCAGAGGCGGGTCGCGTCGATCGCCTCGTCGTGGGTGGGTGTGGCGTCCATGGGGTGCTCAGTGGGCCGGGGCCAGCCACTCGTCGAGTTCGGCCTGGCTGAAGGTGCCGATCTTGCGGCGAAGGATGCGTCCATCTTCGCCGATCAGCACGCTATAGGGCAGTACCCGTCGCGTGTTGCCGAACGAGAGCGAACCGCCCGGCGCGTCGGCGCCGGCGATCACTACGGGATAGCTCACGGGGTGTTCGGCGAGCGAGGCGCGCACGGCGTCGGCCGTGTCCTCGGCCGCGCCGACGATGGCGACGCCACGATCGCGGTAGCGCGGATAGGCCGCGCTCAGCAGGGGCATTTCGCGCCGACAGGGGGCACACCAGGTCGCCCAGAAGTTGATCAGCACGCGCTTGCCGCGCCAGTCGGCCAGGGGCCGTGCCTTGCCGTCGGGGCTGAGAAAGACGACGTTCGACGGGATCTCGCCCACGTCCGCCACGGTCACGCCTTCAGGCGGTGGAGGATGCTGGCGCCGATGTTCCAGCCAGAGGCCGGCGACCGCCGCGGCGATCGCCAGCATCACGATCCAGAACGTCGGGCCCCGCGTCATGGATGGGCGGCTGCCTCGAGTGCCTTCTCGATGCTATCGGAGGTCAGCACGGTGGACAGCTTGCGGCCGTCACCACCGCCCTTCGGATACACCACGTAGAGCGGCACGCCCACGGAGTGGTACTGGTCGAGGAAGGCGGCGATGGTCGCGTTAACGTCGGTCCAGTCGCCCTTCATATAGACGGTGCCCGTGCGCTTGAGCAGGTCGCGGAAGCCCTGGGTGTCGAGCACGGCCTTCTCGTTGGCCTTGCAGGTGATGCACCAGTCGGCGGTCATGTCGACGAACACCGGCGTGCCGGCGGCGCGCAACTCGGCGAGTTTCTCCGGTGAGTAAGGCACCGAGCCGTCGGTGGCGACGCTGGCACCGGCCGCCTGCGCCGGCAGGCCGTGCACGGTCCACAGCGCGGCGGCCGCACCGATGGCCAGCACGGCGCTGAAGATCCACGACAGGCCACCGCGACGGCGGCCGTACCACCACAGGGCCATCGCCAGCAGCACGCTACCGGCCAGCACCAGCGCCGAGGCGTCGGCGCCACGCTGCTTGGTCAGCACCCACAGCAACCACACGGCGGTGAGGTACATCGGGAAGGCGAGCGCCTGCTTCAACGTCTCCATCCAGCGGCCCGGTCGCGGCAGCAGACGGGCGATGGCCGGCACGAAGCCGATCAGCAGGAAGGGCAGGGCGAGGCCCAGGCCCAGCGCGAGGAAGATGAGGAAGGCGATGCCGATCGGCGCCGCGAACGCGAAGGCGATGGCCGAACCCATGAACGGGGCGGTGCAGGGGCTGGCGACCACCACGGCGAGCACGCCGGTGAAGAAGTCGCCGGACGGACCGGAGCGCGAGGCGAGGCCGCTGCCGAGATTGCCCAGCGAGCCGCCGATCTCGAACACGCCGGACATCGACAGGCCCACCGCCAGCATCACATAGACCAGCAGGCCCACGGCCAGCGGCTGCTGGAACTGCGCGCCCCACTGGATGCCGTGACCGGCGGCGCGCACACCCACGACCACCAGGCCGAGCGCGGCGAAGGCCAGCAGCACGCCGGCGGTGTACCAGAGGGCGTGCTTGCGGGCGGCACCCGGGCTCTCGCCGCTTTCCAGCACGGTGATCGCCTTCAGCGACAGCACCGGTAGCACGCAGGGCATCAGGTTGAGCACCAGTCCACCCAGCAGGGCGAGACCGATGGCGGCCACGAAACCGACCGGGGCATCGTCCGCCGCCGGCTTCAGGCCCGGAGGCGGCGGGGTCGGCGCGACCTCGGCCGGCGCGGCGGCGGGAGCCGATTCGCCGACCTTGCCCACGTCCACGGCGCCCGTACCGAGATCGGCGCTGAGGTGGCGCGTCATCACCGGATAGCAGATGCCGTTCTCCAGGCAGCCCTGGTAGGAAACGTCCAGTTCCACCTTCTTCGATCCGTCGGCGCCCTTGAGCGGCACCGGCACCTCGACCTGGTCGAAGTACACGATGGTGTCACCGAAGTTCTCGTCGTGGTGGGCGGTACCGCTGGGCCAGTCCGGTTCGCCGGCGCTGGCCGGGGCGGTGACCTTGATCTGGGTCTTGTCGCGGTAGAGGTAGTAGTCCTTGGGCATGGTCCAGCGCAGGACCAGCGTCTTGCCTTCCTTCACCAGGGCTTCGAAGCGGAAGGCCTGGTCAGGCGACAGCGAGGCGGCCTCGGTGCCCGGCGTGGCGGCCGGGGCGCCAAGCAGCGACGAACCGCCGCCGAAAGCCGGTGCGCCGGCCGCGGCAGCCGGAATCGTGGAGGCGCCGCCGATCTGAAGCTTCAGGTGCTCGGTATTCGGCGGATAGCAGATCTTCGGCTCGACCTCGTGGCAGCCCTGGTACTGGACGTCCAGCGCCAGGGTCTTCGTGGCTTTGTCGAGCAGCGTGTAGGGCACGCTGGCCTCGATGTCGCCGTGGTAGATCTCGACGTCGCCCAGGTATTCGTCGTGCTTGCGGATGCCGTCCGGCAGCGTGGGCTCGCCCAGCGACACGGCGCTGGGCTCGGCGGCCTTGATCTTGATCCGGCCCCGATAGAGGTAATAGTCCGGCGCGATCTTCCAGTGCAGCTTCACCATGCCCGGCTGGCTGGCGTCCGAGGTGAGGTGGAAGGCCTCGGTGACGGGCAGCAGGTTGTCGTCGTCCTGCGCCAGGGCCGGGAAGGCGGCGACGAGGGCGACGGCGGCGAGCAGGTTCCGCGCGAGGCGGGAAAGCAACGACATGGCAACTCCGTGGATCGGTGCGGCGACGAACCGCGACGGGCGTCGGTGATTATGACCGGGCGATACCCGATTCGCTTGCAGCGACCTGGGCGCGCAGCCAATCGAGGTAGGGAGTGTGGCCTGCCACCAGCGGCAACGCCACGATCTCGGGCACCTCGTAAGGATGCCGCTCCGCGACGAAGGCCTCCAGCGCGCCGAAAGCCGCCCGGGTGGTCTTCGCCAGCAGCAGATCTTCCTCATCCACCACGACCTCGCCCTGCCAGCGGTAGGTGGACCGCATGCCGGGCAGGCGGTTTACGCAGGCGGCCAGGCCGGCCTCGACCAGGTCGCGGGCCAGGGTATCGGCGGCTCCCCCGGTGGGGCAGGCGATCATGACGACGATTTCCTCGGATGGGGTCACGCTTTCGTCTCCTGTCGGGGATATTTTTGAACCGGAGCCCTTGAACCGGTTCGGGGTGGCGCCATGTCTTCGCGAGCGCCAGGCCCTTCCGATCCCGGGTGGGCTTTGGCTAGAATTCTGGCACTCGCCTTGGCCAAGTGCTAACAAGGCGAACCTTTTTTCTTAACCATCAACCACATGCTTGGAGTAGTCATGAGCAAGCTGAAGCCGTTGCACGATCGCGTCATCGTCAAGCGTCTGGAAGAAGAGCGCGTTTCCGCCGGTGGCATCGTCATCCCGGACAGCGCCACCGAGAAGCCCACCCGCGGCAAGGTCATCGCCGCCGGCACCGGTCTCACCCTGGCCAGCGGCACCGTCCGCGCCATGGGCGTGAAGGAAGGCGACGTCGTGCTGTTCGGCAAGTATGCCGGTCAGGAAATCAAGGTCGACGGCGAAGAGCTGGTCTTCCTGAAGGAAGACGACATCGTGGCGATCCTTGAGGGCTGATCTGCCCTGTTGGGTCCTGTCCTGACGCGCCAGTCGCGCTGATGGGCCCGCAAGATCAAGAACCCGTTTCCTAATTCAAAATTTTTGAGGCAAAAATTTTATGGCAGCCAAAGAAGTCCGCTTCGGCGAAGACGTTCGCGCCCGCATGCTGAAGGGTGTCAACACCCTCGCCAACGCCGTCAAGGTCACCCTCGGTCCGAAGGGCCGTAACGTCGTGCTCGAGAAGAGCTTCGGCACCCCGACCGTCACCAAGGACGGCGTCTCGGTCGCGAAGGAAATCGAACTCGCCGACAAGTACGAGAACATCGGCGCCCAGATCGTGAAGGAAGCCGCCTCGAAGACCTCCGACGTGGCCGGTGACGGCACCACGACGGCCACCGTCCTCGCCCAGGCGTTCATCCAGGAAGGCCTCAAGGCCGTCGCCGCCGGCATCAACCCGATGGACCTCAAGCGCGGTATCGACCAGGCCGTCGTGGCCGCCGTCGGCGAGCTGAAGTCGCTGTCCAAGCCCACCGCCGACGACAAGGCCATCGCCCAGGTCGGCACCATCTCGGCCAACTCCGATGCCAACATCGGCGACATCATCGCCACCGCGATGAAGAAGGTCGGCAAGGAAGGCGTGATCACGGTCGAGGAAGGTTCGGGTCTCGAGAACGAGCTCGACGTCGTCGAAGGCATGCAGTTCGATCGCGGCTACCTGTCGCCGTACTTCATCAACAACCAGCAGTCGCAGCAGGTTGAACTGGACGACCCGTTCATCCTCATCCACGACAAGAAGATCTCGAACGTGCGCGAGCTGCTCCCGGCGCTCGAAGCCGTCGCCAAGGCTGGCAAGCCGCTGCTGATCGTGGCTGAAGAAGTGGAAGGCGAAGCCCTCGCCACCCTCGTCGTCAACACCATCCGTGGCATCGTGAAGGTCGCCGCCGTCAAGGCGCCGGGCTTCGGCGATCGCCGCAAGGCCATCCTGGAAGACATCGCCACGCTCACCAATGGTGTGGTCATCTCCGAGGAAGTGGGCCTGCAGCTCGACAAGGCCACCATCAATGACCTCGGCCGCGCCAAGCGCGTCGTGATCACCAAGGAAAACACCACCATCATCGATGGTGCCGGCGAAGGCGAGAAGATCCAGTCGCGCATCGGCCAGATCAAGGCGCAGATCGAAGAGACCTCGTCGGATTACGACCGTGAGAAGCTGCAGGAGCGCGTGGCCAAGCTGGCTGGCGGCGTTGCGGTCATCAAGGTCGGTGCCGCCACCGAAGTCGAGATGAAGGAAAAGAAGGCCCGCGTCGAAGACGCCCTGCACGCCACGCGTGCGGCCGTCGAAGAAGGCGTGGTCCCGGGCGGCGGCGTCGCCCTGATCCGTGCGCTCAAGGCGCTGGAAGGCCTCAAGGGTGCCAACCAGGACCAGGACCTCGGCATCGCCATCACCCGCCGCACGCTGGAAGCCCCGCTGCGCGCCATCGTCACGAACGCCGGCGAAGAAGCCTCGGTCGTGGTGAACAAGGTGAAGGAAGGCTCGGGTAACTTCGGTTACAACGCTGCCAACGGTGAGTTCGGTGACATGATCGCCTTCGGCATCCTGGACCCGACCAAGGTCACCCGTTCGGCCCTGCAGTTCGCTGCCTCGGTCGCCGGCTCGATCATCACGACCGAAGCCGCCGTGACCGAAGTGCCGAAGAAGGACGACGGCGCCGGCCACGGTGCCCCGGGTGGCATGGGCGGCATGGGTGGTATGGACTTCTAAGTCCTGCGACTGCCGTTACAGCGACAGAAAAGAGCCCCGCGCAAGCGGGGCTTTTTTTGCAGCGGCGGTGGTGACTCTCCATGCGAGGTAACACCCCGTGATCTGGGTTTGTCGTGTGAACGCCTACCTCGCCGTCAGATAGATTGCTTTCCATCTCGGCCCCACAAACGACGGGACACGGTAGAGCCTATTGATCTTCCGGGCGGTAGCTGAAGGGCGGCACGCTCTCGTCCTGTGTGAATCGGATGACCGGAAGTACGATTCCGGTGGCTCGCTGATAGGCATCGCGCTTTTGTTGCGCCGTGGTTCTGGCCGAGTCGCTTTCATAGTAAAACACGGACTCAACGGGGAACTGTGCTGGGGTATCGAGTGGCCAGTCGTTTACTACGACTTCGTTGTTCTGCGAATAGCCGGGTTCGATACGCCCTGATCTTGCCCCCGTTTCACGGACACCCCTATAAGCGATTAACTATCGCAATAGGAGGTGGACGATGACCAAGAGCAAGGCAGGCAGAAAGGGGCAGGAGTTCAGCCTGGAGTTCAGGCAGCAGGCA